>NZ_CP108070.1:9000000-10466056 GCF_036178845.1 Streptomyces sp. NBC_00271
GACCGCGATATTGCTGAACCACAGCCACATCAGGAAAACGATCACGCCGGCGAGCGTGCCGTACGTCTTGTTGTACGACGCGAAGTGAGCCACGTAGAACGCGAACCCCGCCGAGGTGATCATCCAGACCAGCAGGGCCAGCAGACTGCCCGGAGTGACCCAACGGAAGCCGCGGCCCTTCACGTTCGGTGCCGCCCAGTACAGGATCGCGATCATGACCATGACCAGGATGACCAGTCCCGGCCACTTCGCGATCGACCACACCTTCAGCGTGGCGTCCCCGATTCCGAGCGCCGAACCGGCCGCGCGGGCCACGCCGCCAGTGAACACCACGATCAGTGCGCTGATCACCGTCAGGACCAGCAGCACCACCGTGACACCGACCCGGATCGGCAGCACCTTCCACATGGGGCGTCCCTCGGGCATGTCGTACACCACGTTGGCACTGCGGATGAACGCCGCGATGTAGCCGGAGGCCGACCACACCGCCAGCACGATGCCGACCACGGCCACGATCGAGCCGAGGCCGCCGGGCGCCTGAAGCTGCCGTACCGCGTCGCTGATGATGTCCCGGGCCGAACTCGGCGCCAGTTTCTCGATGTTGTCCAGGACTTGCTGGGTCGCCGACCTGCCGGCGATACCGAGCAGGGAGACCAGGACCAGCAGTGCCGGGAACAGCGACAGGACCCCGTAGTAGGTCAACGCGGCGGCCCGGTCGGCGAGTTCGTCGTTCTGGAATTCCCTGACCGTGCCCTTGAGTACCGCCCACCAGGACCGCTTCGGAAGTTTGCTGGGCTTGTCCGGCGTAGGGCGCTCGACCTGCTGTCCGGGTCCCGGTGTCCGTGCCATATCACTGGGGTATCCCGGCCCGGCTCGAACATGCGTCGGCGTCGCTTTTGTTGCATTGGTCCGCTCAGCCGTTCAGGATGCCCGGCAGGGCCAGCGCCGCCAGCAGCGTCGTGCCCATCAGCATCCACGCCACGTAGTCGCCGATGTGGCCGGACTGCAGGCGTCGTAGCGGAGCCGTCCATGACGGTTCGCCGAGCGGCTTCGGGCGGGTCACGGCGAGCGTGGCCAGGCCGAGGGCCAGTAGGGTCGAGCTGAGACCGAGGAGTAGTCCGGCAAGGGTCCAGTGCGGCGAGGGGGCGGCCCCGCCGGATACGGCGCGCCCGACCGCGGCGGCGAAGCCGGGTACCGCGCCCACGGCGAGGGACGCGACGAGCAGCACGGCGGGGACCGCGGTCATGGTGTCCGGTACCCGGCTCAGCCGGTGCCGGGTCTCCGGTTCCTCTCCGATGCCGGTGGTCTCGTACGACGACTCGCCGCCGGGCTGGACGCCGAGGCCGAAGAACACCCGCGCGGCGACCCGGAGCACCGCGCCCGCGGTCACCGCCGACACGGCGACGAACAGCACGGTCAACGGGCCGCCGACCGACTCCTCCAGCACCGCCTTCCCGAGCCCGATGCCGAAGGGTGGCAGACCGGCGAGGCTCAACGCGCCGACGACGTACAGTACGGCGACTCCGCGCAGCCTGCGGGCGCGCCCGTGCAGGGCGTGTTCGTCAACCGAGCCGTACCGGTCGAGGAGTACGCCGGTGCAGGCGAACAGGGCGGCTTTCACCCCTGCGTGGCCCAGGATGTACAGCGCGACCCCGTCGTCGGCCTCGGGGCTGAGGCTGCCGATCCCGATGAGGAAGAGCCCCATGTGGGCGACCGTGGAGTACGCCAGCAGCCGTTTGATGTGCCGCTGGTACCAGCACATGACCGCGCCGACCACGGCGGTCAGTACGCCGAGGACGACGAGGGCGCGTTCCAGGTCGGACGCCGGGATTCCAGCGGGGCCGGAGAAGACCGTCCGGTAGATCCGCCAGACGCCGTAGGCGCCGAGTTCGACCATGACGCCGGACAGCAGCATGCACACGGGCGTGGGAGCGACCGCGTGCGCGTCCGGCAGCCAGAAGTGGAACGGCACGGCGGCGGCCTTCACCAGCAGGCCGGTCAGGACCAGCGCGAAGGCCGCGAGGGTGAGGGTGTCGGGGCCGCCGTGCCGGTCGAGACCCTGGCCGATCTTCACCATGGCGAGTTCGCCGGTACGCGCATACAGCAGGCCGATGCCCATCAACACGGCATACGCGCCAAGGGAGTTGAGGACACCAAAGGACAACGCGCCCTGCACGGCCTTCGCCTCCTCGACGCGATGACCGGTCAACGCGTACGCCACGACACTCATCAACTCGAAGAACACGAAGGCGTCGAACAGGTCCCCCGCGGTCGCGAAGCCGCACATGCCGCCCTGGAAGAGCAGCATCAGGGCGGGGAAGGAGCCTGCGTGGCGACGGGGCGGTTCGTCGAAGTAGTGCCAGGAGTACGCCAGAGCCGCCACGGTCAGGAGCGAGGCGAGCGCGGCCATGCCGAGGCCGGGGCCGTCCCCGACGAGGACGATCCCGACGCTCTCGCCGCCCTCGGGGGTCCAGCCGCCCACCCATTCGGTCAGGGGCGGCGAGGAGTTGAGCAGGAGGACGATCGCGAGTCCGGCCGTCCCCGCGGCGAAGGCGCACCCCACCGTCTCGGCGACGACGCGGGGCAGGTGGTGCCCGCCGGCGACGAGGAGAGCGGCTCCGAGCAGGGGGACGGCGACGAGCACCGGCAGCAGGTGGTGCATCAGCCGCGCAGCTCCGAGAGTTCGTCGGGGTCGACCGTGCCATGGCGCTTGGAGATCTGCAGAACCAGGGCGAGCAGTACGGCGGTCACCGTCGCCCCCACGACCACATCGGTGAGGGCGAGGGCCTGGACCACCGGGTCCACCACGGGGCGCGAGCCGGGCTTCAGGTCGGAGAAGACGGGCGCGGTGCCGCCGTCGCGATAGCCGACGGCCAGCAACAGGACGTAGGTGGCGGACTGGCAGACCGCGAGACAGCCCACGGCGTGGATGAGATTCCGGCTGGTCGCCAGCCCGTAGCAGCCGACGAGGAATACCCAGGCGGCGACGAGATACGGCAGGACCGACATCACTTCCCGTCTCCCTTCTCGATCTCCACGGCCTGGTCCAGGAAACGGGCGAGCAGCGCGACGACCGCGCAGGCGACCTCCATGCCGATGGCCGCGTTCAGCAACGGGACGGTGCCGCCCGACGACAGGGTGTTGAACGTGCCATAGGGAAGGAAGTTGGCGAGGACGGCGGTGCCGGCGACGGCGCCGGCGAGGCCCAGCACGAGGTAGGCGGAGGCCGCGAGGGCGTCGCCGGCCTCGTAGGAGCCGACCGGGCGGATACGCTCCAGTGCGCGGTAGTCGGCGCCCAGGTAGAGCAGGTGCAGGGCGGTCGCCACCACGACACCGCCCTGGAAGCCGCCGCCCGGGCTGAGCTGGCCGTGCGCGATCACGTACAGGCCGGTGAGGACGGCGACGGGCAAAACGACGAGCGCGTACCGGCGTACGGGGAGCGCGACCTCTTCGGGCTCGGGCTCGGCGCGGTGTTCGTCGCGGGTCTGGCGCAGCAGGACGACGGTGCCGAGGACGGACGCGAAGAGGATGCTCATCTCGCCGAGGGTGTCGAAGGCGCGCTGGTCGAAGTTGACGGAAGCGATCGTGTTCGCGGTGTGCCGGGCGAGGGAGGCCCGCACCACCCGGTCCCCGTACGGGTGCCGGTCCCCGCCGAAGCCCGGCAGACCGAAGCAGGCGGCGACCAGCAGGGCCGCGAGGCCCGTACCGCCGACGGCCAGGACGATCAGCCGCACCCGCCGGGTCACCGTTCCTTCTCCTTCCGCCGCTGCGGCCGCCGGACCTTGCGCACGGACAGCATCAGCAGCAGGGGAGTCAGGGCGGAGCCCACAGCAAGCTGTGAGAGCGCCACGTCGGGGGCCTGGAGCACGGTGAACAGAACGGCCAGAACCGTCCCGAGCACCGCCAGCACGAGTGCCTGCCGCGAGGGATCACGGGTGGCCACGGCGGCGGACGCGGACACGGCGACCAGCAGCAGCGCCACGACGATCAGCGGGTCATCCACGCCGGCTCCCGGTGAAGCCACCGGCCAGGGCACGGGACGCGGTGAGGTTCCCGCCGATCAACAGGGCACCGATGACCAGGAGTTTCACCAGCGCACGGCCCGGACCCGTAGCCACGCACACGGTGACCACGACGCCGCCACCGAACGCCGCGACCGCGTACGTGAGCCCCCACGCCCGCGGCGGATCGTTCGCCAGATCCTCCGCGAGCAGCCGGGCGAAGACGAGGGTGCCGACCGGACCCAACAGGGCCAGGAGCAGGGCGAGATCGACGTACGACGGCCGGTCGTAGCCCTGGGCCAGGAGCAGCAGAGTGGGGCAGGCCAGCGAGGTGGACAGGTTCTGTGCCACGACCCGGCGCCGCAGCGGTCCCGTGGCGACGCCCCAGACTGTGGCCCCGACTCCCACGGTGAGCGCGGCCGTCGCGGTGAGGGTCCAGCCGTTCACCACCTGCTCACCGCCCGCCGCGCACCCCACGCCGCGACCGCCGCGACCAGCGCGGCGGACGTGCCTACGACGAGTTCCAGGTTGGTCACCGCACTGATGAGGACCAGCCACAGCAGGGCGAGAACGGCCCACCATGCCAGGATCTCGCCCGCGCCGAGAAGCGTCGTACGCCGGTTCACATGGCACCTCCGCCGATGAGACCAACTCGCCCCATTTGGTTGGTTTCTTCTGCCGTGTCATCCAAGCATTGCTGTTCCTCCGCCAGGTGGCGACGCGCGATTACCTGGCATCCGAAGTGCCCTGGGAGGGAGAAAGGAAACCGGTCACGAGGAGGTGGGGGGTCTCAGGCCGCGCCGCGCATGACCTGGTCACGCTCCGGCAGCGCCGCAAGGGGCTGATGGCTCAGTTCGCTGGGTGGCCCGGGGTGATGTCATGGGTGTCGTTCAACGTCAGCACAGGGGTGCGGTTGCCGGCGAGGTTTTCTGCTGCCTCCGGAGCGAGAAGGAAACCGACGTGGTCGCCGCCGTCGATCCGGTTCTCCACGCGACCGACGAACCAGGCGGGGGCCTCGTCGAGGATCACCGATTCGCCCGGTCCTGGGTGCCACGGGGCGTCGGTGAACTTGTCGGTGCGGTCGCCGGTCTCGCCGCCGAAGAGCTGGGCCAGCCGGTCCTGGTCGCGGCGGAGAAGGTGGACCACGAGTCGTTCGGCGTGCTCGGCCACGCCGTACGTCCGGTTGGCCTTGGACAGCCAGATCATGAATCGGGCGGGCCGAATCGAGCACTGCGAGGCGAATCCCACCAGGCAGCCGGCTTTTTCCCCGTGAGCTTCGGCGGTCACGACATACATCGGATAGTCGAGCCAGTCGGTGAAGGGGTCGAGATCGATCACGGTGCTTGGTTCCCGCCTCAAGAGATCGGATGCCGGGTAAGCGTCCAACAGTTTGGTGACCCGGCTGGTGCACGGCGCGTTCGGTGGCCTGGGTGCGGGTGTCGTCGCCCGAGTACCCGGGATGTCGGAGGATGCTCCAACATCGGACACCATGATGAGTCCGGGTCTTGTGCTTCGGCACGCGGTGGGGGGCCGCCGGCCCTACTGGTGACCCGTCGGCACTGCGTGCCATGCCGGTGTGGCTGCGACGCCTGGATGATCGTAGAAGTGTCCGTTGTGTTGTGTGAGGGCTGTTTCGCCGGGCACTCGGAGCAGTGACGCATTGGTCGGGTGTGCCCTAGGAGGCTCGCCCGTGAGGCGCCCCTCGTATTGAGCCACCCGACGGGTGCGTCCGGTGACACGCTCGGGGCGTGGGCTGCGAGGTGTATGTGTGCTCGGCATGATGGCGTGGAACGACGGCGAGGGCGGCTCGGTGCTGGCCCCGTGGAGGGTGTACACCCCACAGCACGACACCCAGTTGTTGACCCAGGCCCTGGACCGGGAGCACGTACCTGCGGGAGCCGCCGTCCTGGACGTGGGAACCGGTGCCGGGGTTCTCGCCCTGGCCGCGGCCCGGCGGGGCGCCCGCGTCACCGCCGTCGACAGGACCTACCGCGCCGTCCTCGCCACCCGGCTCAACGCCCGGCTCGCCCGCCTGCATGTCGAAGTCCTCCGGGGTGACCTCTTCGCCCCGGTCGTCGGCCGCCGGTTCGACCTCGTCGTGAGCAATCCGCCCTACGTCCCGACACCCGGGGGAGTCCCCCGCCGCCACCGCGCCGCAGTGGCGTGGGACGCGGGTGCCGATGGACGCCTCCTGCTGGACCGGATATGCCGTAGCGCGCATACGTTGCTGCGTCCCGGCGGTGTACTGCTGCTCGTGCACTCTGCCCTCTGCGGCATCACACCGACCCTGGCCGGGCTGGAGCGGTCGGGGCTCGAGGCCCGAGTGACCGATCGGCGTCTTGTGCCGTTCGGTCCCGTGCTCCGCTCGCGCGGTGAGTGGCTGCGCGAGCGGGGACTCGTCGACGCCGACGAGGAGAAGGAAGAGTTGGTGATCATCCGTGCCGAACGGACCCATTGAACCACCGCGCCGCGTCACGTTGACGAGCGACGGACCGATTCTCGTCGAAGGACCGGTCGAGGTCGTACTCGACGACGGGAGCACCGTGCGCTCGGACCGTTTCACCGTCGCGCTCTGCGTCTGCCGGCGTAGCCGGGTCTACCCCTGGTGCGACACCAGCCACCGTGACCGAGCCAAGAGGCGGACCACATGAGCACCACCGCACAGGCCGCCCGTGACCACACCACCGGCCCCGCGCTGCCTCGAAGCAGGGGCGAACTTTCACGTACGGTCCGCCAGGCCCTGACCCGTCCCGCCGGGACGCCGTTGCCGCAGCGGGTGACGGCGGCGCACGCGGACCCATACGGGGATGATCTGCAACTGGCGCTGTACCTCTGCTACGAACTGCACTACCGAAGCTTCGTCGGCGTCGACCCCGGGTGGGAGTGGGAGCCCGGCCTGCTGCGGCTGCGCGCGGAGATGGAGCACAGTTTCCTGTCCGCGCTCCGGGCCGACACCGGACCGCCGAGAAAGGCTGCAGAAGCCCTCGCGGACCTCCTCGTGGAACCCGTCGACGGCGACGGACCCTCCCACTTCCTCAAGGAACGAGGGGAGCTGTGGCAGTTCCGCGAGTACGCGGCCCAACGCTCCCTCTATCACCTCAAGGAAGCGGATCCGCATGCCTGGGTGATCCCGCGGCTGACGGGCCGCGCGAAGGCCGCGATGGTCGCCGTGGAGTACGACGAGTTCGGCGCCGGACGGCCCGAGCGCATCCACGCCCGGCTGTTCGCCGACCTGATGGCGGACCTCGGACTCGACACCGCGTACGGACGCTACGTCGAGACGGCCGCCGCGGAAATGCTGACGAGCGTCAACCTCATGTCCCTGTTCGGACTCCATCGTGCGCTGCGCGGAGCGTTGGTGGGTCACTTCGCAGCCGTGGAGACCACCTCATCGCCCGGCTCACGACGCCTCGCGCACGGACTGCGACGGGTCGGTGCGGGCCCTGCCGCCGTCCACTTCTACGCCGAGCACGTCGAGGCCGATGCGGTCCACGAGCAGATCGTCCGCCGGGACGTCGTCGGCGGCCTCCTCGAAACCGAGCCGTTCCTCGACGAGGACATAGCCTTCGGTGTCGACGCCACCGAATGGACCGAAGCCCGGCTCGGTATCCACCTCCTCACCGCCTGGCGAGATGGCCGTACCTCACTGCGCACACCGCAGTGACCGGCTGACAGTACCCGGGAGGTGTGACGTCCTGCCTTACGTGTGATCCCAGGGGGACGATGTGAGCGAGCCCCGGGCTGCGGCGTCGCACGTCCGAGTGCGGCATGGACGCTGGATCCGTTCGGCGGTGGTCTCCGGGGTGTGACGGCGTTGAGGCCGATCGACCACGGGTACTCGGAGGCCGAACGGCGGTGAAGGCACCACCCGCCCACTACATGGAGGGATGGTTCCGTGACTCGGCATGTCAGCGACGTCATGACAAAGGCACGGTGAAGCCCTACGACAACCTCGGCCGCGCGGTGGACGCGATGCGCGAGCATTTCGTGCGCCGTGTACCGGTCGTCGACGAGTGGTGAGATTCCTGGGGACTCGAATCGATCGGCCTGCTCTCCGCCACCCCACGCGGTCGGGCGGCGGGCACCACGCCGCCCCACAGGCCGCCGAACATCTGTCGAAACCCAACGACGTGACCAGCCCACGGGGAGCTGGGCCCCGAGAGGAGCGTGTGCCATGACGACTCCTGACCCCGACCCGACGCGAACTCCGAGAACCGAACCGGGCCGCGGTGTGTCACCCGGTGAGACACCGCCCGCCGAAGGGGGCATTTATGGCATCTCCTATCCGGAGCCACCCGGGGTGGGCAAGGGATGGGGACCGATGGCACTCGCCCTGATCATGGCGGTGGTGGCACTGATAGCGATCGGACTGATCGCCATGGTGGTGGCCCTGATCGTGTAACTTCTCCTGCGCATGCTGGCGTCCTCGGCCCCGGGTCCTGCGAGGTGCGCTACGAGGACAACGAGGTCGTCCTGCGCAGCCGGGGCGATGTGGTGGCCCGTATCCGGTAGCGATTCGAGCGGTCCTGCCGGGTACAGCCGTTCTGCTCAAGATCGGAAATGATCTTCTGGACAGCGCTCGGTGAGCCGGCATCGTGCGGCGATATCACGGATACGGGTGCCCGGATCATCGGCTGGTGTCGTGCGGCGCACGCTCTTTGGGCTTTCCCGGGAGGGGAGCACCACGGCCATGAGGTGGGGGTCTGCGCCTGCTCGCAGACTTCGGCCTCGGGCAGCTGCTGCACGGCACACCGGGTCGAGAGACATCAGAGCTGTGGGTGACTCTGCCTCGACCCACTTCGGTGAGCCGTGGCTTCAGGGGGAATCCTGGATGACTTGCTCGGACCAGATCGTCTTGCCGTTCTGGCCATGGCGGCAGCCCCATCGTCCACCGAGTCGAGAGACGAGGAACAGGCCGCGTCCTCCCTCGTCGGTTGTGCGGGCACGCCGCAGGCGGGGTTGGGTGCTGCTGGAGTCGGTGACCTCGCACACCAGGACGTGGTGGCGAATCAGACGGAGGTCCATCGGCGGACGGCCGTAGCGGATGGCGTTGGTGACCAGTTCGCTGACGATGAGTTCGGTGGTGAAGAGGAGGTCGTCCAGGCCCCACATGGTGAGTTGGCGGGTTATCCACTCTCGAGCCTTGGAGACGGCGGCCGGATCGGCCGGGATCTCCCAGTGAGCGGTGTCCGCTGCTGGGACGGCGCGGGTGCGGGCCAGCAGCAGGGCCGCGTCGTCGCGCGGGGCCTGGTCTGCCAGGTCGGCGAGGAGAGCCCGGCCGGTTTCGTCCAGGGCACGATCCGGACGGCAGTGCGCGGCGAGGGCTTCCGTCAGGCGCGGCAGGCCTTGGCCGATGTCGCGATCGCCTCGTTCGACCAGGCCGTTGGTGTAGAGAGCGAGGACGCTGCCCGGCTCGATGTCGATCACGGTGGTCTCGTACGGCATGCCGCTGAGGGCGAGTGGTGGTCCCGGGGAGATCCTGACTGCTTCGGCGGTCCCGTCGGGCCGGACCAGGACGGGTGGCGGGTGCCCGGCACTGGCCATGGCGCAGCGCCTGGTGACCGGGTCGTAGACCGTGTACAGGCATGTGCCGCCGACGTTGTCGCGGTCGCCGGACGGGGCTTCGGCCGCGAGGCGCTGGACCAGGTCCGCGAGCCGGGTGAGCAGCTCGTCCGGTTCGAGTTCCAGGTCCGCGAGCGTCTGGATGGCGGCGCGCAGGCGGCCCATGGTGGTGCTTGCGGGCATGCCGTGGCCGACCACGTCGCCGGCGACCAGGGCCAGCCGCAGAGAGGGCAGAGCAATGGCGTCGTACCAGTCGCCGCTGCTGCCTGCTCCACCGCCTGCGGGCAGGTAGACGCCGGCGGTCTCGGCTGCCGGAGTGTCGGTCGTGGCCGGGGGAAGGAGGCTCTGCTGCAGCGCCACGGCCGCCCTGCGCTCGCGCGTGTAACGGCGGGCGTTGTCGATGGCGAGCGCACCCCGTGAGGCGATCTGCTTCATGAGATCCGCCTCGTCCTCGGTGAAGAGGTCGGATCGGCCGCAGCGCCATGCCGTTATGGCGCCTAGCGTGAGCCCACGGGCATGCAACGGTGCCACCATCACCGAATGGGTGTCCTTCGGGACGAGATACTCGACCAGCTGCGGGTCTCTGACCATGGCGATGAAGTCGTCAAGGCTGAAGACGACTGGCTCGCCGTGTAGGAAGCCGCGCCGCAGGGGGTGGTCCGGAAGGGGCGGGATGGGCTGGCCGCGCTTGATGCCGGCCGGCCACACCCCGGTGGCCGGCGCAAGGCCCGCGTTGCCCATGTCTCCACCGCCCAGCTGCTTCGAGGGTTCGTCCCCGTCGAAGACGGGGTGCGCAAGGTCGACCGCGGCGAAATCCCCGAAGGCAGGTGCGAGAACGTCCGCAAGGTCCTGCGCGGTGCGCACGACATCCAGGGATTTCCCTACTCGCTCGGCCACCTCGCGGGCGAGATCCAGATGACGGCGGGCACGTATCTGGTCGGCGTTGTCGAAGTACAGGGCCGCGACCCCCGTGGGGCGTCCTCGCGCGTCCTCCAGACGGAAGGCGGACAGCGACAGCGCGTGCTGCCGCGCCGGATCGTGCCGACAGCTCACGTGCTGGTTTCTGCGGACCACTGGGGCACCCGTCTCGAGTACCTGGCGCAGTAGTGCCTCGATGCGCTCGGCGTCCTGGTCGCACAGCACGTCGCTCAGCCGAGCGCCGGGCTGTACTGGACGGCTGTCGAGAGTGCCCGGCGCGGCGTTCGTCTGCACAGTGGTGAGATCCGTGTCGTACACGGCGATGGTGATCCGGTTCTGTGCGGACAGTGCACGCAGGAGCGCCGCGCCGTGCTCGTGGCCGGCGACGTGGTGTGTAGGGGCCGCCAGGACGAGGACCTCCGCCGAGCCGGAGCACCCCACCTTGGTGGTCCGGAAGGTGACATCGATGGTGTCGCCGCACTGGTGCCACAGCCGTACCCGGCCGGACGCCGGCATCTCCGCGTCGCGCAGGTCGTCCGGGAGGTCGGCCACCAGTTCCCGCACGGGACGGCCACAGACTTCCTCGGCGCGGAACCCCGTCAGGTCCTCTGCTGCCCCGGTCCACCGGACCACCGCGCCTCGATGGTCGAGCACGGCGGCTGCTGGACCGTCGAAGGCGTACAACCCGCCGCTGGGACCGGAACCTGAGACGCCCGTCGATCCTTGGGAGGCGCCTGCCGAGCAGGCGTTCTTGACATTCTCTATGTCCATCTGTGGCTTCCTTTGCGAGGGCCTGTGGCTCGAGAGATCGGCATGCCCTGGCGGCCGTCGGCCGCCCGGTCGGTCGCGCGTCATGCCGCAAGGGCTTTGGAGGGCAGGTCTTGTTCGGCCCAGACGACCTTGCCGTCCGTCGCGGAGCGGGAGCCCCACCTGCGGGACAATTGAGCGACGAGGAAGAGACCGCGGCCGTTCTCGTCGATGGTGTGGGGCTGGCGTGGGCGTGGGTGGCTGGTGTTGCTGTCGGAGACTTCGCAGGTCAAGACCTGGTGCTGGATGAGGCGTAGGCAGATCGGGCCGCCGCCGTAGCGGATGGCGTTGGTGACCAGTTCACTGACGATCAGCTGCACGGTGGCCACCAGATGGTCAAGTCCCCATTGGCTGAGCTGACGGGCGGCTGCCTTCCGGGCGGTGTGGACAGCGGCCGGATCGCTCGGCACTTCCCAGGAGGCGACCTGGGCCGGTTCGAGTCCGCGAGTCCGCGCAAGGAGCAAGGTGACATCGTCGGCCGGGGCCTGAGTCGGCAAGGTCTCGATCACGTGAGAGCACAGGTCTTCCAGGGACGAACCGGACCCTGCCAGGGCGGCGCCCAGGCGATCCAGGCCCACGTCGATGTCGTCGTCGCGGGACTCGACCAGACCGTCGGTGTAGAGCGCGAGCAGAGTTCCCTCGGGCAGTTCCAGTTCCACGGACTCGAAGGGGACCAGACCGAGGCCGAGGCCGAGCGGGGCCCCGGCGGGCATGTCGGGGAAAGTGATACGGCCCTGCGGGTCGATGATCGCGGGCGGGGGATGCCCGGCCCGCGCCATCGTGCACCGCCGGGTGACCGGGTCGTAGACGGCATACAGACAGGTGGCGCCCACCGCCGCGGGGGCCTCGTCCGGAGCGTCGGCATCTTCCTCGCTCAGCCGCCTGACCGTGTCATCGAGGTGCGTCAGCAGTTCGTGGGGAGGCAATTCCATGTCCGCGAGCGTGCGGACGGCGGTGCGCAATCGGCCCATCGTCGCCGCGGCGTTGATGCCGTGTCCGACCACATCTCCGACGACGAGGGCCACCCGGGCGCCAGACAGCTTGATCACGTCGAACCAGTCGCCCCCCACGCCGTGGTCCATGTCGGCCGGCACATAGCGCGAGGCCACATCGAGGGCGGCGCCGCCTCCCACATGGTGGGGGAGCAGGTCGCGTTGGAGCGTCAGGGCCGCGGTGCGTTGGCGGGCGTACTGGAGAGCGTTGTCCAGGCTGAGCGCGGCCCGGGTGACGAGCTCCTCGGCGAGGAGGAGGTCGTCCTCCTGGAACGGCGTCTGGTCCTCGGAGCGGCCGAACACCGCCAGTCCCAGCACACAGCGCCGCGCACGGATGGGTACGACCATCAAAGAGTGGACGCCGCTGTCACGGACCTTCTGCGTGCTCACCGGGTCGTGAAGGGCCCAGGGGCCCGAACGGGTGTCGAGCACCGATTCCAGGTAAGAGCTGCCCGTGCGCAGGGCGGTGGCGAACAGCGAATTCGGGAAGGGGCGGATCACTTCTTCGCGCACCCACGGCAACTTGAGGGTTCCCGGGTGGATGGAGGCCACACCGGCACGGCGCAGCACAGGTGGGCGGCCGTTCGCCTTGCCGGGCCCCGTCCAGGTATCCACGCCGAACGGAACCGACTCCATCAGGTCGACGACTGCGTGGTCGGCCAGCAGGGGCACGGCGAGGTCGGCCAGTTCCTGCCCGGTCCGCATGACCTCGAGGGTGCTGCCGATGCGCGTGCTGGCTTCGCTGAGGATGGCAAGGCGCTCGCGCGACCGCCGGTTGCCGGTGACGTCCACGCTCATGGAGCACACTGCCAGTGCCGTGCCGTCAGCGTCCTGGAGGCAGAAGAACGAGGCCGAGAACGCGTGCTCCCGGCGCCGGTCCGTCGATGACCACGCCCGGTACTCGTGGACCATGGTGGTGCCACTCTCCAGCACCTGCCGCATCACCACCTCGAGCGCTTCGGCCTCGACGGCGGGCAGTGAGTCCCGCAGGCGGCGTCCGAACCGTCGCTGACGAGGAGTGCCGTCGTGGCGCTCCATGACGTCGTTGACCCAGGTACAGCGCAGCTGCGGGTCATAGACAGCGATGCCGACCGGTGCGTGGGCCAGGAGCGACTCCCGCACAGCTCCGTTGGACGCCCCCGAGGACAGGGTGCCTATGTCGGTCACGGACACCAGCCAGCGGGTGCCGGCGTCCTGCCCCCACAGCCGTGAGATCCGCAGCGTCATTTTGATGGCGTGGCCGTCGCGGTGGCGGACCGTCACGGCGCCGGACCAGCCATCCTGGGCACGGCACTGCTCGGCGAACGCCGGAGCACTCGGGGCGCTTTTGGCGGGCGGCAGCACGTGTGCGGCGGACCGGCCCACCACTTCCCCGGCCGAGTACCCGACAAGCTGCTCGGCGGCGTGCGTCCACCCCACCACGGTCCCCTCCGCATCGAGCATCGCTATCGCCGCATCGGGTATCTCTCGGGGACTCACCGGCTCGGCGAGTGGCGTGTGGTCGGTGGTGTTCGTCATCCGGTTCTTCCCATCGGTGCGGGTGTGAGACAGCGTCGGCGTGTGGGGCGTCGGCCCGATCTGTGGCCGTGGTGGAAGCCGGCACGACGTCTGCCAACCTTGGACGACTTTGTCCACTTCTGATGAAATAGTCAGATACGACCGCTTTATCGTCAAGCCCCTCGAATCTGATCAAATGCCCAAATGTGACCGCATGCTGTCAGTGTCGATGCCGGTCCCTCGCAGGAACCGATTCGAACGCCGTCGTGGCCGATGTGCTCGAGGAGTACGCCCAAGCCGTCGACGAACGCCTGCACGGCGTCGTTGATCCCGCCGAGCGCCTCGCTGGGGGTGTGCGGCTCAGCGCGCGCATGGCTGAGTCATACCCGGAGATCATGCGGATCCTGTGCCACGGCCGTCGGCTCGGTCGGATATGTGCCGGTGACGGACTGGCTCCGCGGGCGAAGTGTGACGTGGAGGAGGGCATGGCCGCAGGCCGGTTCACCGTGGTCGAGTCCGACGGCCGCGGCCGATGGGGGAGAGGCGGGTGAACGCCCGGGAATTGCTGTCCAGTTGCTCGTCGGTCTGGCTGATCTCTGCGGATCGGAGGGCGAGATGGTCGATGCAGGTGAACATCTTCTCGAAGGCCAGGCGTAGTTCGTCCAGGCGACCGACGCGGTCCGGGCGAGGGCATCGAGCTGTTCATGCCGCTGTCGGCCGTGCGAGCCGATTTCGCCACCTCGACAGTTCCGTACGATGTATGGTAATTCTGGGAAGGTACTTCCATACGGCGTATGGAAAAGTTCGCTCGGGCCACACCAGGCGCCACACATCGCCTGCATGTAGTCGATGGTGCAGATCGCACCAATCGGGAAGGAAAGATCATGAACAAGCTCACGAGGCGCGTTGCCGTCACCGCTTCCTCCGTGGCGGTCGCGAGTGCCGCTGTTCTTGGTGCGGGGGGTACCGCATCGGCCGCGCCTTCTGTATCCGCGCACGTCCAGCGTCCGGCCGTCAGTGTCAACGCCGGCGACCACCGCTGGGACCACGGTGTCGGCTACCTGCTCGAACTGGGCTACTCCTGGGACGAGATCCGTGGCTGGTGTCACGACGTCCAGGTTGAGATCAGCGTTCGCTGACCGCCACCCAGCCGGGAGTGAAAGTCGATGGAGTCTTTGAAGACCGTCGTGCAGGGGGTGGCCGTGCAGCTTGTCGTCTCGCGCACCTACTCGCTGTCCATGTGCATGAGCCTGCGGTACGAGCCCACTGATCCCTATGTCGTCCGTGCCGCCTTTTTCACCGACACCGACGAGCAGACCGAGTGGGTTCTGGGGCGTGAACTCCTGGCCGATGGCCTGACGGGTTCCACAGGCTGTGGGGACATCCGGGTCTGGCCGGCCGTCGGCCGTGGTGACCAAGCCATGTACATCGTTCTCGGGTCTCCCGCGGGGACCGCCTTGCTCGAGGTTCCCGTGCAGGACGTCAGAACCTTCCTCGAGAACACGGAGGCGCTGGTGCCACGGGGCACCGAGTCCGGACGCATCGACTGGGGGCTCGAACTCGCGAACTTGTTCGCGAAAGGCTGAGAGAAGCCTCCCAACCGCTGTGCCGCTGGGGATCCTTGTCCCGGCGGCAGAAGAGAAGGAAAGAGAGTTCATGTCCCAGTACCAGCTTCGTGTCTACACACTGCGCAGCCCTGAGGCGCTCGTCGCCTACGAGGACATCTGGTCCAAGCACATTCCCGGTATGGCCAAGCACAGGATCACCACACACGGCGTCTGGACGGTGCCGGCGACTCCCGGGACTGAGGTTCCCCAGCTGTACGCCCTCGTTTCCTACCGGGACGCCGACGACGTTCAGGAGCGACTGGGGGCGTACCTCTCCAGCCCCGAATTCCGCGCGGACATGGAGGGCTTCGACATCAGTCAGATCGTCGGCGTCGCCGAGTCCGTCCTGACGCCCACCGCCGACTCACCCTTGCGGTGACAGGTACCGCCGCTGGAAGTCTGCGGCGACCTTCACGTTCGTGTCGGAACGCCGCGCGACTCCGCCAAGGGGCTCGCTGGACGGCAAGCGGCATGGATGAGACTGGCGAGGTCGCGGGGACGGTTGCAGTTGCCGTAGACCCGGTGGAGCGCCTATCGGTACGGGCGGCTGACGCCCGGTGACATGGAGGCCCGCCGACCGGGGATGAACGCGTACCGGCGGCACCGTGCGCCAGGCTGCTGCCGCGTCCGGAGCTTGGCCGGCCCAGCCATGCGCAGGGTCGTCGTCCGGAGTACGAGCGAGTCGCACGGCGGCATCCAGGGCCCTGGCCACTGGAGGATGCTGCGCTTTCCTGGGACGGTGCGAGACCGCGGGCGACGCACACCGTCCAGGCGGCCGCACTGCGGCAACACTGACCGCGAGGTTTCGAGAGGGCCTTTCCGGATGTGATGGGTGCCTTCTCATGCGCGCCGCGGCCTGACCCCGCCCCGCCACGGGCCGGCGTCAGGCCGCAACACTTCAGGTCTGCACAATCAATGGCCGACGCCCTGGCCGTCACCATCGGCGGCGAGTCGGCTCTCCAGGCCCATGATGATCGTGTCCAGCGTCAGGCGGAAGACGCGGTTCTCGTCGAGGTCTGGAGGTGTGAGCCCGTCTTCGCCGACAGTGGGGGGTTTGAGGCTCGACCACCGGTGGAGCGCGCCGTTGAGTTCGGCGGTGAGGACACCGGTGATGACGGCGCCCACGAGAGCGGTGATCAGCGGGAGCTCCGAGTGCGGTACCTCCGCGGCGTCCAGGATCGCGGTGAGCGCAACCCAGAACGGGTCTTCGGGCTGGATGAAGTCCGCCTGGTGGCTGAATGAGTAGGCCATGAGCTTGGGGTGACGGTGTGCCAGCGTCCGGAAATCCGTGGCGAGCAGGCGGATGCGCTCCTGCCAGGGAGCGTCCTCCAGTGTCACGGTGCGGAACTGGGTGCCGACCATTCTCGCCACGCCGCGCAGCACGGCGTCCTTGTTCGGCACGTGGTGGTACAGCGACATCGGGTTCGCATCAAGCACGGTCGCGAGTTTGCGCATGGTGAGCGCCTCGACCCCGTCCGCGTCGATGAGCCGCAGGGCGGCGGCATAGATCCCGGCCTCGGTCAGAGGCACCTCTCTCTTCCTGGTTCCCCGCGGGGGACGCTTCGCCTTTTCCATACGCGGACGGTATCAGTTTCATACAACGTATGGAAATGACCTCGGTCACCGGAGGCGTGTCGGTCGCCCTCACGGTCTCGGGTTGCGGTCGACTTTCCATACGTCGTATGGTACCAATTCCATACGGCGTATGTTTCCGTGGTGCGGCCGGGTTTCGGCCGGCACCTGCCATCCCCTCCCTGCACAAAGGAGCAAGCCATGTCCACACAGTCCGAGGCCGGCCTGCGACCCATCCGGTCTCCGCGCGGGGTCCCGCTCTTCGGCCACACGCCGCAGATCCCCAGCACCAACCCGGTGGAGTACTTCGGCAAGCTGTCCAAGCAGTTCCCCGAGGGGCTCTACGGCATGGAGATCGCCGGTATCGAGCAGGTCTTCGTCTGGGACCCGGACCTGGTGGCCGAGGTCTGCGACGAGACGCGGTTCTACAAGCAGATCGAGAAGACACCGCTGAACCACGTCCGGGACTTCGCGGGTGCGGGCCTGTTCACGGCTCATCAGCACGAGGAGGAATGGGGCATGGCGCACCGGATCCTCCTGCCGGCGTTCAGCCAGCGGGCCATGAAGTCCTACTACGGGCAGATGCTGGAGATCGCTCAGAACCTGGTGGGCAAGTGGGAGAGCAGGGAGGGCCGGCCAGTCAAGATCACCGACGACTACACCCGGCTGACCCTGGACACGATCGCCCTGTCGGGGTTCGGCTACCGGTTCGACTCCTTCGCCAAGGAGGATCTGCACCCCTTCCTCAACGCGCTGCTCGAGGCGCTGGTGGAGTCGCTGCGGCGCTCGCAGGAGCTGCCGATGATGACCAAGCTCCGCAAGGCCGATGACAAGAAGTACCGCGAGAACATCCAGCTGATGCGGGACCTGGTCGAGAACGTGATCAAGGAGCGCCGTGAGGGCATCGACACGGGTGAGGATGATCTGCTAGGTCTGATGCTGCAGGCCACGGACCCCGACACCGGCAAGGGGCTGGACGACGACAACGTCCGCGACCAGGTGGTGACCTTCCTGATCGCCGGCCACGAGACCACCAGCGGTCTGCTGTCGTTCGCCACGTACTCGCTGATGCGCAACCCGCACGTCCTGGCCCAGGCCTACGCCGAGGTGGACCGGCTGCTGCCGGGCGACACGGTCCCGGACTACGACACGATCATGCAGATGGACGTGATCCCGCGGATCCTGGAGGAGACCCTGCGCCTGTGGGCTCCCATCCCGCTGATCGGCAAGTCCCCGCTGGAGGACACCGTCATCGGCGGCTGCTACGGGCTGAAGAAGGGAACAAGGGTCAACATCCTCGAAGGCCCGCTGCACACCCATCCCAAGGCGTGGGAGCGGCCGGAGGAGTTCGACATCAACCGGTGGCTGCCGGAGAACCGGGTCAACCACCACCCGCACGCCTACAAGCCGTTCGGGAACGGTGTGCGCGCCTGCATCGGCCGGCAGTTCGCGCTTACTGAGGCCCGCCTGGCCCTCGCGCTGGTGCTGCAGAAGTTCAAGTTCTCCGACACGACCGACTACAAGATGGACGTGCGGGAGGCGCTGACGCGCAAGCCCGGCGACTTCGAGCTGGTCGTGCGGTCCCGTCAGGAGCACGAGCGCACCGTCTTCGGCGTCGCGGACCTGCAGACCGACGACACGCAGCACCAGGCCGCGGTCAGCGGTGTCGGGGTGAACCTGACCGTCGCCTACGGCTCCAGCCTCGGCTCGTGCGAGGACCTGGCGCGCACCATCGCCGACCGCGGCGAGCGCTCGGGGTTCGGCACCACCTTGGTCGGCCTGGACGAGCTGGGTGACAACCTGCCCACCGAGGGCCTGCTCGTCGTCGTGGCTTCCAGCTACAACGGCAAGGCTCCGGACAACGCGCAGCGTTTCGACGAACTGCTCACCGCCGGGCTCCCGGAGGGCTCGCTGTCCAACGTGCGGTTCGCACTGCTCGGTGCCGGCAACACCCAGTGGGTGGCCACCTACCAGGGCTTCCCGAAGCGGATCGAGGCTGGCCTGCTGGCCGCCGGCGCCACCCGCGTCGTCGAGCGCGGCATCGCGGATGCCGCCGGTGACTTCGACGGCATGGCCACCCGCTGGATGGACACCCTGTGGACCACCCTGGCCGAGGAGTACGCCGCCGACACCTCCGAAACCACAGGGCCGCGCTTCCAGGTCCAACTGCTCACCGAGGCCGACGTGCGCCCCGCGATCGTCTCCGAGCAGGCCTACCCCCTCACGGTCGTGGCCAACGAGGAACTCGTCGACGACCCGACCGGCCTGTGGGACTTCAGCATCGAGCCGCCGCGCCCGGCCGCGAAGTCCATCACCATCGAACTCCCCGACGGTGTCACCTACGACACGGGCAACCACCTGGCCGTCTTCGCCAAGAACGAGCCGCAGCTGGTGAACCGCGCCCTCGCGCGGCTCGGCGTCGACCGCGACCAGGTCCTGCGCCTGGACCAGCCCGCCGGCGGCCGCACGCACCTCCCGGTGGGCACCCCCGTCACCGCGGGTCTGCTGTTCACCGAGTTCCTGGAGCTGCAGGACGTGGCCACCCGCTCCCAGATACGGACGCTGGCCGGGCACACCGAGTGCCCTTGGACCCGGCCGCAACTGCAGGCCTATACGGCCGACACCGCCGAAGCCGAGGAGCGCTACCAGACCGAGGTCCTGGGCAAGCGCGTCTCCGTGCTCAACCTGCTGGAGCGCTTCCCCGCGGTCGAACTGCCGCTGGCGGTGTTCCTGGAGATGATGGGCCCGATCCGCCCGCGGTTCTACTCCATCTCCTCCGCTCCGCTGGCCGACCCGCGCCACGTGCGCCTGACCGTCGGCCTGCTGGAAGGACCGGCCCTGTCCGGTGACGGCCGGTACCGCGGCACCTGCTCCTCCTACATCGCGGGCCTCAACCCCGGCGACGTCGTCTACGGCTATGTGCGCGTACCCTCCCCGACCTTCGCCCCGCCGGCCGACCCCGCCACGCCGCTGGTCCTCATCGGCCCGGGCACCGGCATCGCGCCACTGCGCGGCTTCCTGGAGGAGCGAGCCCACCAGCACGCGAACGGCACCCAGGTGGGCCTGTCCCAGGTCTTCGTCGGCTGCCGCCACCCGGAGCACGACTACTTCTACGGCCAGGAGATGCAGGCCTGGGAGAAGTCCGGGATCGCCCAGGTGCACACCGCCTTCTCCGCGGTGACCGGCCACCCGGCCCGGTTCGTCCAGGACGCCATCGCCAATGCGGCCGACACCGTGTGGCAGGCCATCCAGGACGGCGCGTACATCTACGTCTGCGGTGACGGCCGCCGCATGGCACCCGCCGTACGCGAGGCGCTCGCCGCCATCTACCGCACGCACACCGGCAGCGACGACGAGGCCGCCCAGCAGTGGCTCGCCCAGCTCGAGGCCGACGAGCGCTACCAGCAGGACGTCTTCGCCTGACCCCCCGGACGCCGGGAGGAGTGCGGCGGTCCTGACAACCCGCACCTTCCCGGTCACCACTCACCCACGAGGCTCCACACGGCACCCGTCGGCCGAACCGCCGGAGTGCCGCTCACAGAAAGCAGAGCACCATGGACACCATGCTCGCCGGGCGCTTCCACCTGGACAGCAAGAAGTTCGCCGTCGAGGAGGTCCCCGTCCCCGTGCCCGGCCCGGGCGAGGTCCTCATCGAGGTCAAGGCCGCAGGCGTCTGTCTCTCGGACGTCCACCTGCTCGATGGCTCCCTCGTACCGCTGTTCGCCACCTCCGACACGGTCACCGTCGGCCACGAGGTTTCGGGCGTGATCCACACCCTCGGCCCCGACCTCAAGCGAGGCCTGACCGTCGGCACCCGCGTCACCCTCGAGGCCGGCAAGACCTGCGGCCAGTGCGCCGGCTGCGTGCGCCGCCGCCCCTGTACCCAGATGCGCACCGCCGGCATCGACTACGACGGCGGCTGGGCCCAGTACACCCTCGCCCGCGAGGACACCCTCATCCCCATCCCCGACAACCTCCCCTTCGACCAGGCCGCGATCATCCCCGACGCGGTCTCCACCCCCTACGCCGCCGTCGTCACCACCGCGGGCGTACGCCCCGCCCAGTCCGTCGGTGTCTGGGGCGTGGGCGGAGTCGGCGCGCACAACGTACGCCTCGCCCGCCTGGTCGGCGCCGCGCCGATCATCGCTGTAGACCCGCTGCCCAGCGCCCGCGCACGCGCCCTGGCCTTCGGCGCGGACTTCGCCCTCGACCCGGCTGCCGACGACTTCGCCGACCAGGTCCGCGCGGCCACCGGCGGACGGGGTCTGGACTTCGCCTTCGACTGCGCCGGCGTGCCCGCCGTCCGCGAACAGGCCGCCGCCGCACTCGGCCTGGGCGGCTCCCTCATCCTGGTCGGCATCAGCCCCAGGCCCCTCACCATCACCGAGGGCCTGACCTTCAACTACCTGGGCAAGCAGGTGCGCGGCCATTACGGCGGCAGCCCCGAGTCCGTCACCGAGCTGGTCCGGCTGGCCGAGGTCGGCCGTCTCGACCTGGCCCCCTCCATCACCGACCACATCCCGCTCGCCGAGGCCGCCGACGCGGTCAACCGGCTGGAGAACAAGATCGGCGACCCGATCCGCCTCATCCTCGTCCCCTGACGACTGAACAGAAAGTTCACCAAGACCACCTCGGGCAGGGGTGAGTGGGCGCCGGTGCTTGAGGGAGCACCGGCGCCCACAGTCTTTCGCTACCGACCTGCCTGAACCACAGGCGGTTCAGAGCCACCCGCGGCGGCCCGCCTGCGCGCCCGCCTGGAATCGGCGCGTCGCCCCGAGGCGGGTAGTCAGGTCGGTGATCCGGCGGCGCAGGATGCGTGCGCCGAGGCCGGGTCGGCGGGCTGTGGTCTCGTCCTTCGTCGCGGGCGTCGACGCGGCCCTGGCGGCGCTGAAGTAACCGCCCAGCGCAAGCACGCAGGAGCCCGGCATCCCTTCTGGACGCCGGGCCCCTGAGCTGTCAGTCGAGGCCGGGCAGCGGGCGCCGGGTGACCTCACGGGCGTCGTCCGGAGGCACGCCGAGCATGCGCAGGACCATCTCTGCCAGGTCGGAGGCGGCCTCGTCCCCGTCGAGGTCGGGGCGGGCCAGCCGCAGCGCCACGAGGGAGATCAGGGTGCCGCCCAACGCGGACAGGGCGGTGGTCGCGTTGCGGCAGGTGAAGCGGCCCGAGGCGATGCCGATCTCCAGGTCGCGCAGGGCTCGCGGGGCGAGGCCCCGGTCGGAGTGGATGTAGGCCAGACCGCGGTCACGCAGGATCCGCATGAGTTCAGGGTGGGAATCGGCCATCCGGGCGGTGAGCCGGAAGCCCGCCGCGACGAGCTCGGCCGGGTCGTCGATTCCTTGTACGCGCTCGTCTATGACCTGCCCGAACTCGTCCAGGGCGTCTGTCACCGCGGCGTCGAACAGCTCCGTCTTGGACTCGAAGTGGTTGTAGAAGGAGCCGAAACCGACGTCCGCGCGCTCGGCGATGGCCTGGATGCTGGCGCTGGTGTCCCCGGTCTCCGCGAGGATCTGCCGGGCCGCGCGGACGAGCGCCTGACGGGTCTCGGCACGGCGTCGCTCGAAGCGGTTCTTGGGCGGGGCTGACGTCGGCATACGGCGAGTGTAACAACCGTCGCGATGAGTCTGCCATTACTGATGAGATTATCAATTATTTGGGTCCGCCCTATTGACGATGGGTAACGGCAAAGTTGATGATTTCCTCATTACAGCAGTGTTGCTTGGAGGACACCATGTCCCACACCCGCGTTAACAAGGCCGCTCCCCAGACGCCCCACCAAGACCTCCACAGCGAGGAGGGCGCCCTGCGCGGTGAGCATCCGGGACGGTCCCGGAATCCCGTGATCAAGGTGGCCGACCTGGCCTGGCTGGAGTTCGAGAAGCCCGACCTGGACCAGGCCGAGGTCTTCGCCCGTGACTTCGGCTTCGCGATCGCCGCCCGCACCGAGGACGAGCTGTGGCTGCGCGGCACCTTCGCCGGCTCGCCCTGCATGGTGATCCGGCGGGGGCGTGCGTCCCGGTTCATCGGGCCGGCGTTCCGCGCGGCCGAGCGGGCCGACCTGGACCGGCTGGCCCGCGCCACCGGCAGTACCGTCCGGGACATCGGCGTACCGGGCGGTGGGCAGTCGGTCGCCCTGCTCGATCCCTCGGGCCTGCCCGTCCGGGTCGTGCACTGCGCCGAGCAGCTGCCCGCGTTGCCCGAGCAGGAGCCGCTGATCCTCAACTTCGGTACCGATCACGGTCGTACGAACGCCACCCAGCGTCCGCCCCGTGAGCCGTCCCGTATCCAGCGGCTGGGCCATGTGGTGCTGGAGACCCGGGTGTTCGCCCGCACCCTGGACTGGTACCTGGACACCCTCGGGATGATCGTGTCCGACTTCCTGTTCCTGGACGGGCAGCGCGGGCGCGGGCCGACGATGGCGTTCGTCCGGTGCGACCAGGGGAGTGTGGCTGTCGATCACCACACGCTGGCCCTGCACCTGGGGCCCGGAACCGGCTATGTCCACTCGGCCTACCAGGTCACCGACCTCGACGCGATCGGCGCCGGCGGGGAGTACCTGACCGAGCGCGGTTACCAGCGCAGCTGGGGCATCGGTCGGCACATCCAGGGCAGCCAGCTGTTCGACTACTGGCGCGACCCCGACCACTTCATGCTGGAGCACTTCGCCGACGGCGACCTCTTCTCCTGCGACCTGGAGCCCGGCTGGGCACCGATGTCGGCGAGCGGCCTGGCCCAGTGGGGTCCGCCGGTCACCCGCGACTTCCTGGGCGCCAGCCCTTCCCCCGCCAAGCTGCGCGAGGTCATGACGGCCCTGCGCGGCGACAACGAACTCGACCCCGCACGCCTGCTGGGCCTGATGAAAGCGATGAGCTCATGAGCACCAACGTTCTGCGTACCACCGAGGGCTGGTGGGTCGTCCGGGACGAACGCGCCGTCCGCGTCGAGACCAAGGCCGTCACCACCGCCGAACTGCTCGCTGACCGGGACGCGGTCCGCGAGGCCGCCGCCTCCGCCGAGAGCGGCACGCCCGTCGCCGACCTGGTGGCGCTGCCTCCGGTCACCACCCCGTGCCGGGTGGTCGCCCAGATGGTCAACTACCGCAGCCACGCCAAGGATTCGGGTTTCACCGGCGACATCCCGCCCACCTTCTTCCGCAAGGCGTCCGGCTCGGTCAGCGGCCCCCATGACGCGATCATCCGCCCCGGGCACGTGAAGTTCCTCGACTACGAGGTGGAACTCGGCCTCGTCATGGGTGCGACCCTGCCCGTGGGCACCGTCGTCGAGGAGCAGGACCTGCCGCGCTATGTCGCCGGCCTTGTCCTGACCAACGACGTCAGCGCCCGCGACGTCCAGCTGACCAAGACCCAGTTCTACGAGAGCAAGTCCTATCCGACCTTCACGCCGACGGGTCCGTACCTGGCCCTGCTGGAGCCCGAGGACTTCGCTCACCTGCTGAACCTGCGGTTGCAGCTGTCGGTCAACGGCGTGTCGCGCCAGGACCGCACGCTGGCCGACATGATCGTGCGGCCCGCGCAGGCGCTCACCCTGCTCGCCCGCTTCCAGACCCTCGCCCCGGGCGACCTGCTGCTGACCGGCACTCCCGGCGGCACGGCCCTGAAGGCCCCGCCCAAGGCGGCCGAGAAGATCGGTGCGCTGCTGCCGCCCGCACTGAAGTGGAAGGCGTTCTTCAAGGGCCAGGCCAAGAACCCCAAGTACCTGCGCAAGGGTGACCTCGTCACCGCCACGATCGCCACCCCGGACGGGCGGATCGACCTCGGCGAGCAGCGGACCCCCGTTGCGGACGCATCATGAAAGCCGCATCCCGGAGACCGGTGGTGATCATCGGTGCGGGACCCGTCGGGGTCATGGCCGCCCTGCTGCTCGCCCGGCACGGAGTGCGCAGCTTGCTCCTCGAACGTCACCGGGACATCTACCCCCTGCCGCGCGCCGTCGTCGTGGACGACGAGATCCGCCGGATCCTGCAGAGCGCCGGTGTCCACGAGGAGTTCGCCTCCCTCGCCCGCCCGGCGCCCGGACTGCGGCTGCTGGACGCCGGGCGCCGCGTGATCGCCGAATTCCCGCGGTCCATGCACGGACACCACGGCTTCCCGGAGACCAGCATGTTCGACCAGCCCGAGCTGGAACGCGTGCTGCGTGACGCCCTGGCGCGCCGCCCGGAGTGCGAGCTGTGGAGCGGGGTGGAGGTCGTGTCCGTCACCCAGTCCGTCGCACGGGACACCGACGGACCGAACGATCCGACGGGTCCGGTCCGGGTCACCCTTCGGCGCGACGGCGGCGACGAGGAGGAGCACCTGTGGGCCGATGCCGTCCTCGGCTGCGACGGTGCGGGCAGTCTCACCCGCGATGCCATCGGCGCCGTATGGGAGGACCTGCACTTCGAGGAGAGCTGGCGGGTCATCGACGTGCGCACCAGCCGCCCTGTGCGCACCTGGGAAGGCGCCGAGCAGATCTGCTCCCCCACCCAGCCGGCCACCTTCATGCGCGTCGGCGAGGACCGCTACCGCTGGGAGTTCAGGCTGGCCGACGACCAGAACCTGGACGGCCCGGACGGATGGGAGCGCCTGCGCGAGCTGGTCGCCCCCTGGGTGGACCTGCCGCCCGACGCCTCGCCGGGCAACGACTTCGAGGTGGTGCGGCAGGCGCAGTACACCTTCCGGGCCCGCCTCGCCGACCGGTGGCGCAAGGGGCGCGTCTTCCTGCTGGGCGACGCCGCCCACCTCACCCCGCCGTTCGTCGGGCAGGGACTGTGCACGGGCCTGCGCGACGCCCAGAACCTCACCTGGAAGCTCGCCCAGGTGCTCCAACGGGGCGCACACGAGGGGCTGCTGGACACCTACGAACGCGAGCGCAAGCCGCACGCCCGCCATGTGATCCGCGTGGCGGTCGCCGTCGGCTGGGCCATGACCGGCGGACAGGACCGCGGTGCGGCGTTCCGCCGGGCCGTCGTGGGCACGGCCTGTCGCATCCCCGGTGTGACCGCGGCGGTGAGCCGTGACCTCAGTCCCGCCCTGACCGCCGGTCCGCTCGTACGGCGCCGCCCCAGGCTGACCGGCCGCGTGCTGGCCGGCACCTTTGGCCCGCAGCCCTGGGTACGGCACGACGGCAGGCGAGTGCGCCTCGATGACGTCCTCGGGGACTCCTTCGCCGTCCTGACCGCTGTGCCGCCCACGGCGCAGATGACGGCCGTGGCCACGGCACTCGGTGCCCCGATGATCCGCGTCGACGATCTGGGCGACGACGGCACCCTGGCCGGCTGGCTGGCCCGCGGCCGTGCCGACGCCGTCCTGCTGCGCCCCGACCGCGTCGTGATGGACACCGTCCCGGTCGGCACCGGCGACTTCACGGACACCGTCGCCTGGGCCCCCCTGCTGCACACGGCCCGCCATACCGCCGACGCCCGGCCCGCCTGACGAGGAGCTCCACACCATGACCACCCCGCGCCCTGAGCCGTATACGGAACCCTTCTTCACTCCCGACCCGAAGGTGGCCGCCCACAGTCGCATCGCGGACTTCGCCCGATGGGCGGCCCGACACCGGGGCGCCGAAGGGATCCAGGACCCCACGGACTACCGAGCCCTGTACGAGTGGTCCGTCACCGACCTCGAAGGGTTCTGGGCCGCGGCGTGGGAGTACTTCGACATCGACGCGACGACTGAGTACGAGCGGGTGCTGGCCGAGGAGACCATGCCCGGCGCCCGCTGGTTCCCCGGCGCCACCCTCAACTACACGCATCACGCGCTGCGCAACCTGCAGCCGGACGCTCCCGCGATCACCGCCCTGGACGAGACCGGGGCCGGCTATGAGATCACGGGCCGGGAGCTGCGCGCCCGGGTCGCCTCCGTCGCCGCCAGCCTGCGCGACCTGGGCGTCGGACAGGGCGACCGGGTGGTGGGCTATCTGCCCAACACCCCCCACGCCGTCATCGCCTTCCTCGCCACCGCAAGCCTGGGCGCGGTGTGGTCGGTGTGCGGCCAGGACTACGTACCCAAGGCGGCCGCCGACCGCTTCGCGCAGCTCGAACCCACGGTGCTCATCACCGCGGACGGCTACCTCTTCAACGGCACCACCCACGACCGCCGCGCCGCCTCGCTCGAACTCGCCGCCGCCCTGCCGACGCTGAAGGCCACGGTGCTCGTGGACCACGTGGGCCTTGCGTGGCCCGAGGGCGGGGACGCGGGGCTGACGGTTCCCTGGGAGGACGCGGTCAGCCGCGTCGAGTACCTCACCATCGCCCCGGTGCCGTTCGACCACCCCCTGTGGGTCGTCTTCTCCTCCGGCACCACCGGACTGCCCAAGGGCATCGTCCACGGGCACGGCGGGGTCCTGCTCGAACACCTCAAGACCCTCGGCCTGCACACCGATCTGGGCACCGGGGACCGCCTGCTGTGGTTCACCACCACCCACTGGATGATGTGGAACCTGGTCGTCTCCACCCTGCTGACCGGTGCCACCACCTGCACCTACGACGGCAGTCCGGTTCCGCAGGCGCGTCCGGACGTCCTGTGGGAGCTGGCGGCCCGTCACAAGGTCACCGTCTTCGGCACCAGTCCTCAGTACCTGCTGACCATGGCCAAGCTGGGCATCGAACCCTCCGTATACGACCTGTCGGCCATCCGCGTCGTCGGCTGCACCGGCTCCGCTCTGCCCGCCTCCGCCTACCCCTGGGTCCGCGACCACGTGGGCGCCGGCGTCCAGTTGGCCTCCACCAGCGGCGGTACGGACATCGTCTCCGGCTTCGCCGGCAGCGCCTCCACGACCCCCGTCTGGGCTGGGGAGCTGTCCGCCCCCAGCCTCGGCGTGGCCCTGGCCGCCTACGACGCGACGGGTATCCCTGTCCTCGACCAGGTCGGCGAACTGGTCGTCACCCGGCCCATGCCGTCCATGCCGCTGTACTTCTGGAACGACCCCGACGGCAGCCGCTACCGCGACGCCTACTTCGGCGCCTACCCCGGTCTGTGGCGGCACGGCGACTGGATCACACTCACCTCGCACGGCTCGGTGATCGTCCACGGCCGCTCCGACGCCACCCTCAACCGCAACGGCGTGCGCTTGGGCAGTGCCGACATCCACGACGTCGTCGAACGCCTCCCCGAGATCACCGAGGCTCTCGTCATCGGCGCGGAGGAATCCGACGGCGGCTACTGGATGCCGCTCTTCGTGGTCCTCGCCGACGGGGTCGCCCTGGACGACTCCCTGCGCGTCCGGATCCGCGACGCGATCCGCACCGGCGCCTCACCCCGCCACGTCCCCGACGAGATCCTCGCCGTACGGGCCCTGCCGCACACGAAGACCGGCAAGAAGCTCGAGGTTCCCGTCAAGCGCCTGCTCCAGGGTGCCCCCGCCGAGCAGGTCCTGAACCCCGCGGCGGTCGACAACCCCGACCTGATCGCCTACTTCGCCCGCCTGGGCGCGGAGCGGAACAAGCGGTCAGCGCACGACACATGACGTCGGCCAGGGGACCCCGGGCCCACGTGACAGCACCGGGTCCTCGTGCCCTGCCCGGCTCCGTAAACCCCGTCCCCAGGGGGTGGTGCCGGGGTGGTCAACCCGCCCCGGCACCACACACAACCGAAGTAAGAGAGAAATGATGAGCATGACCGACCGCGAACCGCAGGCCCTCGATGTCCTCGACGACGCCGGACGAAAGGTGCTGTTCACCGAGGCCCGCACCGCGAACACCTTCGCCGAGGTGGCCGTTGCCGACGACGAACTCGCCATGATCTGGGAACTCGCCCGCTGGTCGCCGAGCGCCGCCAACGGCCAGCCTCTGCGCGTGCTCTTCGTGCGGACCCGAGAGGGCAAGGAACGACTCGTCCGGCATCTCGACGAGGGCAACAGGGCCAAGACGCTCAGTGCGCCGGCCGTGGCGGTCCTGGCGTACGACGTCGACTTCCACGAGCAGATGCCGACCGTCTTCCCGGCGCGCGGAGACTTGCTACGAGCGGCGTTCGCCGACCAGATCGACGCGCGCGAGAGCATCGCGGCCTACAACTCGGCACTGCAGACCGGGGTCTTCCTCCTCGCGGTCCGCGCGTCGGGGTTCGCGGCCGGTCCCATGGCGGGCTTCGACAAGGCAGGTGTGGACGGGGAGTTCTTCGCCGGTACCAGCTGGCGCTCGCAACTGGTGGTCAACATCGGTCACCCCGGTGCCGACCCGTGGTTCCCGCGGCTGCCCCGTGTGCCCGTCGAGGACGCCGTCGCCTATGCCTGAGGGCATTGCGGCCGCCTGATAGGTGAGAGGCGCCATGCCGTGGGCGCCGGTGCTCTTCCGAGTACCGGCGCCCATTTTTCACGGAAGTGGCTGTGACGGAATTTCTGCAGAGGTATCAGGGCACGAGAACGAGACCAGGGCGCCGATCGACACCGTGACAATCAGTGCGCCGTCGTGCGGCTCACGCATCACCCGCTGTCAGTCGGCCTGTTGCTCGGCGGGCCGCAGCTCACGTGGCGAAGAACAGGCCGACGATGACGAAGCCGCTGTACGGTATCACCCATTCCGTACGCCGTATGGAATGTCGGCAGGTGCAGGCAGGAGGGCGGTGTTGAGCCCCTCCTGCCTGCTGTCTGGGCGTGGTCAGGAGTAGCTGATCCTGAGATCGGCGGCCGCCTCCCTGTCGCCGGCGGACATCACGGCGATGTGCACGGTCTGAGCCCACCCGTGCCAACGCCGCCTGTCTCACTGGTTGTCGCAACCCCGGTTGCGGTTGGACCGGTTGGAGTCGTGGTCATGCCGGTTCGAGTCGCGGTCGGACCGGTCGCAGTTGTAGCGGTGGTTCCTGTCGTGCTTCCAGCTGTAGTCCTCGTCGTCCCAGTAGGAGAAGTGACTGCGGCGGTCGTACTGGTGCGAGTCGGCGAAGCGGTCGCTGTGCTGTCGGGCGCGGTATCCGTCCCGGCGGTAGTCCTCCTCGGAGTTGTGCTGGTAGGCGACACTGCGGTCCCCGCGATAGTCGTCGGCCTTGACGCTGACGGCCGGACGCTGCACGTGCGCGGACTCGGGAACCGCGGCCGAGGCGGCGCCCCCGGCGCCGAGAAAACGCGGCCCTCGGCCTCCCCGAGGACGCCCGCGACTACACCGCCGCCGCTCAGATGCTCGCCGCCCTCGGCATCTTTGAGCTGGACCTGCTGTCCAACAACCCGGACAAGGCGGCCCAGCTGCGCGCCTTGGGCCTGACGGTGGCCCACCACGTTCCCACGGGCGTCTTCACCACCGCCCACAACGTCCGTTACCTCCGTACCAAGGTGGTCCGCACCCAGCACACGCTGCCGCTGACGGGACTGACAGCGGGCTGACGGCCGATGGCCATCGGGTCATGGCCCCACCGTGTCGTCACCGCGATGCCGCGCGTGACCAGACACAGTTCGCCATGCGGCGTGTCGCCCGGCACGAGGCCCGGGTTCCGGTGCAAACGTCGCCGTCATTACGAGTGACGGGTGAGTCTCTTCCCTGCTGATAACACCTCTCGACTTTCCGTACGACGTATGGAACCTCGGGGTGTCAACGCATCGGCACCTCTCTCGCGTCGGGTGGCGCAATACAGAGCCGACCGCCGGGCAGGAGCGACCCGCGCTGCTGCAACCTGCGAGTGACCTCGCGAAGCGACTTGTATATCCTTCTCAGTCCGCCCGATGGCACGGCCTTGCTCAAAGCCCCGGCGCGGGAAATCAAGGATTTCCTGCAGGGCACCTCATCGCCGGAGGATGACGGAAACCAGCTGTTCCGCACCGAGAGGCTGGGCCGCTCAAGGGTCCCGCTCCATCGAGCTCTGTTCGCGCGCGCACCCTGGGGCTGGCACACTGAATTTGTGCTTCCGCTGATGGCCGCCGCAGTTCAGGATGCGTTTCCATCGATTCCTGGTGCTGGCGTTGTGTCGGTTTGCGCGTTGATCTTTACCGTCGCGTCCTTCTGGTGGATCAACGCCAGGCAAGGGCACCTGAAGTCCTGGGAGCCTCATTCCTTTGCCGCGATTGTCCACTGCTCCATGGCTCGCCTGCGGCTTCCGCTCGTCCTTCACAACACCGGTGCCAAGCCGATAGTGGTGCAGGATCTCAGGTTGACCTTCCCCGATGAGCCTGCCTCCCATCTGCCACTCCTGTGGATATCTTCGCCGTCCCGTCTCCAACCCGGGCCGGAGGACGAGCCGAAGTTGCCAGCCGGATTCGCCGTGGCCGGCAGAGAAGCGCAACAGCTCCTCGTCGAGTTCGAGGCACCGTTTTCCGGATTCGTTCCGGAGCCCCGCGATTACAAGGTTCAGCTTCAGGCGAAGGTCGGTCACCGCAAAGGGTGGCGCTCCCTGGTGACGTTCACCTTGAGGGCCGCCAACATCATTGATCCCGACCGGTACACCGTCTACAGCAACGCACCTCTTGAACTGACGAAAGAGGACAGGCAGAAGGCGGACGCCGCGCTCCTGGAGCTGCTGGACGGGCAAGAGGGCCTCTCTGCTCCGCGTGAGAGGAAGCGGCGGGACTCATTGAATGACGAGGGCGACACGGGCACGAATCTCTAGAGCGGGAAGACGGTCCCGGGCTTCGCCGTGGCGAATGTGTCGACGCCCCGCCAGCTGCCCGTCGGAGCCGGTCAGACTGTGGCCGGGCAGGAGACGCTGCCGCGGCCAGTGGCTAGACCGTGGCCTGGCCGTCACCGGAACGTTCGGCGACCGCGGCGTGGCTGACCGTCCCAGGTCCGCGCCCAGGAGGTCTCCGTGGCCGTCCCCGCTGTGACGGGGGCCATCTTGTCCTGGCTGCAGCGGTTCAACGCCCCGCCGCCTGACTCGCCCCCACGCGTCATCACAGCCAGGGCCCAAGTCGCGGACTTCACCTGCCGAACCGCTCTGGAGGCGGGAGAGTCTGTCGTGACCGTGGCGCGGTGGCTCGGTCACTCCTCGCCGGCGATCACGCTCGGTTACTATGCTCACTTCGCTGCATGCCGGTGGAAACTCCCCAGATTCTCCCCAGGGCTGATGATGGATACTTCTCGCTGTTGCGCACGCCTGAGGTTGGGCGTGGATTGTAAGGCTAAAGAGATGAATGGCCTGAGAAAATGCTGAGAGAGGTCACTGCAACCCACTACATCGCACCCTTGCGGGCCGGTGGTTCCGTCCCCGGAGTCGTCGAGGCCGATGACCTGGGGACGTATGTCGTGAAGTTCACGGGCTCCGCGCAGGGCCGCAAGGCGCTGGTCGCCGAGGTGATCGTCGGTGAACTGGCGCGCGCCCTCGGGCTGCGCTTCCCCGAGCTGGTCCTCGTCCACTTCGACCCGGCCGTCGCCGAGCACGAGCCGCACCAGGAGGTCCAGGACCTGCTGCGCGTCAGCGCAGGGATCAACCTCGGCATGGACTATCTGCCGGGCGCGAAGGACTTCACACCGGAGACGGCCAGGACGTTCCCCGTCGACCCGCTGGAGGCGGGCGAGGTGATCTGGCTGGACGCCCTCACGGTCAACGTGGACCGCACCGTGCACAGCTCGAACCTGATGGTCTGGCCGACGTTCGGCATCGCGCCCCCGCGGCTGTGGCTGATCGACCACGGCGCCGCCCTCGTCTTCCACCACCGCTGGGACGCCTCGGCACCGGAGAAGGCGTACGACTTCCGCAACCACGCCCTCGGCGGCTACGCCCCGGACACCCGCGCCGCCGACGCGGAACTGGCGCCCAAGGTGACGGAGGAGCTGCTGCGCGAGGTCACCGCCGCGGTGCCGGACGCCTGGCTCGCGGAAGAACCCGGTTTCGCGACCCCGGACGAGGCGCGCGAGGCCTACGTCCGCTATCTACTCGCCCGCGTGAAGGCCTCCGCGGACTGGCTCCCCACGGACTTCCCGAGCCGTGAACAGCTTGCCGCCGAGGACGCGGACCGCGCGACGAAAACCCAGCAGGGCCGCCCGAACTGGCTCAAGCGGGTCCCCGACCTGCACGGCAAACCGGCGGCGGAACAGGATTGGTCGGTGCACCTCGGATGACAGACGTCCAGCGCGTCCAGATCGAATACTGCACCCAGTGCCGCTGGCTGCCCCGCGCGGCCTGGCTGGCCCAGGAGCTGCTCACCACCTTCGAGACGGAACTCACCGAGCTGTCCCTGAAGCCCGGTACCGGCGGCGTGTTCGTCGTCCGCGTGAACGACGAGGTGGTCTGGGACCGGCGCGAGCAGGGTTTCCCGGAACCGACGGCCGTGAAGAAGCTCGTACGCGACCGAGTGGCCCCGGGAAGGTCCCTGGGCCACTCGGACAAGTGAGCCGCCTCGGAGGTCAGCCCTTGAGCTGCTCGTACGCCGGCAGCGTCAGGAAGTCGGCGTAGTTCTCGTCGAGCGCGACCTCCAGGAGCAGGTCGTGGGCCTGCTGCCAGTGGCCGGCCGCGAAGGCCTCCTCGCCGATCTCGGTGCGGATGTTCGCCAGCTCCTCGGCGGCGACCTCGCGGGCCAGCTCCGGGGTGGCCTTCACGGTGTGCCCCGCGTGCTCGAACTCGACGCCCGCGTTGATCCACTGCCAGATCTGCGAGCGGGAGATCTCGGCGGTGGCCGCGTCCTCCATGAGGTTGAAGATGGCGACGGCGCCGAGCCCGCGCAGCCAAGCCTCGATGTAACGGATGCCGACCTGGACCGCGTTGACCAGACCGTCGTACGTCGGCCTGGCGTCGAGGGAGTCGACGGCGATCAGGTCCCCGGCGGCGACCGACACGTCCTCGCGCAGCCGGTCCTTCTGGTTCGGCTTCTCGCCGAGGACGGCGTCGAAGGAGGCCATCGCGATCGGGACCAGGTCCGGGTGGGCCACCCACGAGCCGTCGAAACCGTCGCCCGCCTCGCGGTCCTTGTCGGCCTTGACCTTCTCGAAGGCGACCTTGTTGACCTCTTCGTCGCGCCGGGAGGGGATGAACGCCGCCATGCCGCCGATCGCGTGCGCGCCGCGCTTGTGGCAGGTGCGGACGAGGAGTTCGGTGTAGGCGCGCATGAACGGGGCCGTCATCGTCACCGCGTTGCGGTCCGGCAGCACGAACTTCTGGCCGCCGTCACGGAAGTTCTTGACGATGGAGAAGAGGTAGTCCCAGCGACCCGCGTTCAACCCGGAGGCGTGGTCGCGGAGTTCGTAGAGGATCTCCTCCATCTCGTACGCCGCCGTGATCGTCTCGATCAGGACGGTCGCGCGGACGGTGCCCTGCGGGATGCCGACGTAGTCCTGCGCGAAGACGAAGACGTCGTTCCAGAGGCGGGCCTCCAGGTGCGACTCCGTCTTCGGGAGGTAGAAGTACGGGCCCTTGCCGAGGTCGAGCAGGCGCTGCGCGTTGTGGAAGAAGTACAGGCCGAAGTCGACGAGCGCGCCGGGGACGGGGGTGCCGTCCTCGTCGACGAGGTGACGCTCGTTCAGGTGCCAGCCGCGTGGCCGCATGACGACCGTCGCGAGCTCGTCGTTCGCCTTCAGGGCGTACGACTTCCCGGACTTCGGGTCGGTGAAGTCGATGCTGCGGGTGTACGCGTCGATCAGGTTGAGCTGACCGGTGACCACGTTCTCCCAGGTGGGCGCCGAGGCGTCCTCGAAGTCCGCGAGCCACACCTTCGCGCCCGAGTTGAGGGCGTTGATCGTCATCTTGCGGTCGGTGGGGCCGGTGATCTCGACACGGCGGTCGTTCAGGGCGGCCGGAGCGGGGGCCACCTTCCAGGAGTCGTCCGCGCGGACGGCGGCGGTCTGGGGGAGGAAGTCGAGCGTGGAGGTGCGGGCGATCTCGGCGCGGCGCTCCGCGCGGCGGGCGAGGAGCTCGTCACGCCGGGGCGTGAACAACCGGTGCAGCTCGGCCACGAAGGCGAGGGCCGCGTCGGTGAGGACCTCTTCCTGCCGGGGCAGGGGCTCGGCGTCGACGATGGCCAGCGGGGACGGCGCTGGTGCGGACATGAGCTGTCACTTCCTTCAGCGAGCGTGGCACCGGGTGCCAGGCGACCCGGGTAGGGCGATCAGCGCCTGGAGAGCAGCCCGGCGCTTCTGAACAGTGGATAGTAGTTTCCTCATGGTGGAAGTTCAATGGTTTGTTGATGTCGAGATTCTCCAGGTCGAGGCACCGTGGCGCTCAGTGCCACGCCGTTCACTCAAGGTGTCCCAGATCGTCCTCCGTGTCGATGTCGTACGGCTCCGCCACGTCACCGCACTCGACGAGCGTGATCGCGGCCTCGTGCTCCTTCAGGTAGGCGCGCGCCCCCCGGTCACCGGTGGCGCTCGCCGCGACACCGGCCCAGTGGGCGGCGCCGAAGAGGACGGGATGGCCGCGCACACCGTCGTACGCCGCGGAAACGAGCGAGGTGTCGTCCTGGTAGGCGGCGAGCACCCGGGCGACCGCCCGCGGCCCGATGCCGGGCTGGTCGACCAGCGAGACCAGTGCCGCCCGCGCGCCCGTGCCGGTGAGCGAGTCGAGCCCGGCCCGTAGCGACGAACCCATGCCGTGCTCCCACTCCGGGTTGTCCACGAGCACACACCCGTCGAGCCGCGCCCGCTCCCGTACGGCGTCGGCCCGCGCCCCCAGCACCACGTGGACGCGCGTGCACCCGGCCGCGCGCAACACCCCCACCGCGTACTCCACGAGGGGGCGCCCCCGGTGTTCGAGCAGCGCCTTGGGTCGCCCGCCGAGCCGTCGCCCCCCGCCCGCCGCGAGGAGCAGCCCGGCCACCTGGTCTTCTGTGTGCGTCATACGCCGTCTTCCCTGTGCGTCATACCTCCTGCATACCTGACCCGCCGCCGAGGGCACGGTCTCGCGGGGCTGAATTTCGGTCCGCGCGGTGGCGCCACCGCATCGGGTGGCGTTTACTGGCCCGCGTCCCCCGGCGCCCGACCATCGCCATGGGGTGTGGGACAGACCGGCGAAGGGCGTGCGCACAAGGACGTGCGAGGGGGCGAGCTGTGTTGCGGAGCTTGGGGCAGAGGCCAGTGACCGGCAGCGACGAGGATCCGAGGGTGGCGGAACTGCGGACCGCCGTCTCCCGGCTGCGCCGTGAACTCGCCACGCATCCGGCCGAGTTCCCCGACCGGGGCATCGCCGAGGACGAGCTGGCCGCGCTTGCCGCGATGGCCCTCAGCGGTATGCCCGAGATACCCCGGCTGCGCCGCTCCCTGCTGCTGATCGCGGGCGCGATCGGCTCGGTCAGCGCGCTGTCGACCGGCCTCGCGGGCGTACGCAGCGCGGTGGAGCTGTTCGGGGAGCCGCCCCGGCGCCCTTGAGGGGGCCGGAGCCTTTCTACGGGGTGTGTCTCCATTCTCCGGGGTGTGTCTCCGGAGTGCTCCTCACACCACCCACTGCGGGCGGGCCGCCTCCGCTCCGGCCGCGTTGAGCCCACTGTGCAGGGCCGTCGTGAGCCGGAGCACGGCCTCCTCGAGCACCTCGGACGGCAGGGTGTAGGGGAAACGCAGCCGGTGTTCATGGGTGCCAGGGTCGGCGCCGAAGCGGGCACCGCCTTCGATGCGCAGGCCCTGGGCCAGGGCCGCTCGGGCCAGCGACGAGGCGATCGGGCGGCCCAGGTCGATCCACAGCGTCAGCCCGCCGGGCGGCAACTGCCAGCGCCAGTCGGGGAGATGACGGGCCAGTGAGTCGGCGAGCGCGCCCCGCTGGGCGCGCAGTCGCGGCAGCCGCTCGCGCAGCACCTCGTCCGTGCGCGCCAGCAGTCCGAGCCCGACCAACTGGTCCAGGACCGAACCACTCTTGTCCGTGGGCACCCGTGCGGTCGCCAGCTCCGTGATCAGGCGGGAACCCGCCCGCACCCAGCCGAGGCGCAGCCCGCCCCAGTGCGTCTTGCTCAACGACCCCACGGTCACGACCTGTTCACTCATCCCGCGCGGCGCGAGCGAGGCGAACGGCGGGGCTGCGGGCACATCCAGCGCGATGTCCGTCATCGTCTCGTCGATCACCAGCCAGGTGCCGGTCGCGCGCGCCGACTCCAGTACGGCCAGGCGCTGTTCAGGCGGCATCAGATGGCCCGTCGGATTGTGGAAGTCGGGGATCAGATACGCGAGCCGGGGCGCCGCCTGCCGCAGTGCGCAGTCGATCAGCCCCGGGTCCCAGCCCTCCGCCGTGACGGGAACGGGAGCGGTACGCAGTCCGACGCGGCGCATCGCGTCGAGCGCGTTCGGATACGAGGGGTTCTCGACCAGGATCCGGTCGCCGGGCCGTCCGAGCAGCCCGAGCGTCAGCGAGAGGGCCTGCTGCGCCCCGTTCGTGATGAGGATCTGGTCCGGCAGCGTCGGCAGCCCGCGCCGGGTGAAGCGCTCGGCGACGGCGGCCCTCAACTCCGGGATCCCGTAGGGGTGAAAGCCGGGTGTCGAGGCCCGCCGGGCCAGCAGGACGCCCGCCTCCGCGAACGCCGCGGCGAGCTCCGCCTCGGGCGCGCCGGGCGCCGCGATGGCCAGGTCGATCACCCCGTCCTCGGTCGGGAAGGAGGCCACATTGGCCGGGCGGTGGCCGTCGGGCAGCTCCGTCCAAGTCCCCGCGCCCCGCCGGCTCCGCGCGAACCCGTCCTCCCGCAGCAGGTCGTACGCCGCCGTCACAGTGGTGCGGCTGACCGTGAGCGCGGAGGCCAGCTCGCGCTCGGCGGGCAGCCGGACGTGCAGCGCGATCCGGCCGTCGAGGAGCAGCCTGCGTACACCTTCGGCCAGCGCGCGATACCCGGGGCGGCCGTCGACCTGGGGCACGGCGGACAGCAGCGCGGCGAGCTGCCGGCTTCCCAGCGTCCTGTCCATTCCGTGGACCACCGGTCCGTTCACGGTGCCAACTCCCTCGCATTGGCCCTGTGGGGCAGGCCAATCAGCGTACAGACTTCGGTGACCAGGGGAAATCGTCCCACTGCATTGGCCTGGGAAGGGGAGTGGAGCGATGTCGATCGACACCGGAGACGTCTGCGAGAAGCGGATCATGTGCGGCAACGGAGGCGACCACTGCCTCACCGATCGTGCGGAGCGGGAGATGCAGCGGCGCCAGGAGGCGCGGATGCCGGGGGTGCCGGTGCGGGAGTGGGTGAGCAGGCTGGCCGCGGGGCGCTTCGCCGCCCGTATCGGTGGGGGCTCGGGCTGCCGCGGCCACGCCGGGGTGCGTCCTGATGGACCGCCGGACCCCGACAGCGCCTGGGCCGCCCGCTGCCCGGCCCTGACGGTGCCCGCCCCGGACAGGACCCCGGGGGTGCTCCGGTCAGGCTGCCGGGCCCGAGCTCGCCAGCGCCTCCGACAGCTCCGCCGCGACCTGCTGGAGCACGGGCACGATCTTCTCCGTGGCCACGTCCGTGACCCGGCCCGCGGGACCGGAGATCGAGATGGCGGCGGCCGTGGGGGAGTCGGGGACCGAGACGGCGAGGCAGCGCACGCCGATCTCCTGCTCGTTGTCGTCCACCGCGTAACCGAGCCTGCGCACCTCCTCCAGCGCGGCGAGGAAGCCGTCCGGGGTGGTGATCGTCTTGTCCGTCGCGGCGGGCATGCCGGTACGGGCGAGCAGTGCGCGCACCTCGTCCGCCGGGGTGTTCGCGAGCAGGGCCTTGCCCACGCCCGTGGAGTGCGGCAGCACCCGGCGCCCCACCTCGGTGAACATGCGCATCGAGTGCTTGGAGGGCACCTGGGCCACGTACACGATCTCGTCCCCGTCGAGCAGCGCCATGTTCGCCGTCTCGCCGGTCTCCTCGACCAGACGGGCGAGATAGGGGCGCGCCCAGGTGCCGAGCAGTCGGGAGGCGGACTCGCCCAGGCGGATCAGGCGGGGGCCGAGCGCGTAGCGGCGGTTCGACTGCTGACGTACGTAACCGCAGGCCACGAGCGTGCGCATGAGGCGGTGGATGGTGGGCAGCGGCAGCCCGCTGCTCACGGAGAGCTCGCTCAGGCCGACCTCTCCGCCGGCGTCGGCCATGCGCTCGAGCAGGTCGAAGGCGCGCTCGAGGGACTGGACACCACCGCTCGGGGCGGATGACTTGGCGGCGTCGGTGGTGCTGGCGCTGGACGCAGGCACGGCGCGGTCCTTTCACGGCTGACAGGCAGTGATGCAGCCTACCCGGCTGTTGGTTGACTCCTTGGGGGTCCGTAGCTAAGTTCTGCTTTGTGGAAGTCTAATTCCATTCTGTGGAAATATCCAGAGGGGTGCGTTCGGGGGCAGGGTGGAGGGGTGAGCCCTTGACGACGCGAGGGCTTGAGTGAAGACTCCTTCAACAGAACGTTGAATTCCGTTACGTGGAAGTTAACTGCGGCAGCGGGAGTCGACAGCGGCAGAGAGAGGGGTCCGGGTGTCCGACGTCGGATGGGTCGAACTGATGCTGCGCTCGACGCGCGTCATCACTCCCGAAGGGACGCGTGCCGCCACGGTCGCGGTCGCCGCGGGCAAGATCACGGCCGTGCTCGCGTACGACGCCGAGGTGCCGCCCGGCGCCCGCCTGGAGGACTTCGGGGACGACGTCCTCCTGCCGGGTCTGGTCGACACCCACGTGCATGTCAACGACCCCGGCCGCACGGAGTGGGAGGGCTTCTGGACCGCGACGCGCGCCGCCGCGGCCGGCGGCATCACCACCCTGGTCGACATGCCGCTCAACTCCCTCCCGCCGACGACCACGGTCGACCACCTCCGTACGAAGCAGGACGTCGCCCGCTCCAAGGCGCACATCGACGTCGGCTTCTGGGGCGGTGCCCTCCCCGACAACGTCAAGCACCTGCGCCCGCTGCACGACGCGGGAGTCTTCGGCTTCAAGGCCTTCCTGTCGCCGTCCGGCGTGGACGAGTTCCCCGAACTGGACCAGGAACAACTGGTCCGGTCCCTGGCCGAGATCGCCGCGTTCGACGGCCTGCTCATCGTGCACGCCGAGGACCCGCACCACCTCGCCGCCGCCCCTCAGAAGGGCGGCCGGAAGTACGCCGACTTCCTGGCCTCGCGCCCGCGCGACGCCGAGGACACCGCCATCGGCAACCTCATCGCGCAGGCCGAACGCCTCCACGCGCGTGTGCACGTGCTGCACCTGTCGTCCTCCGACGCGCTGCCCCTGATCGCCGACGCCAAGCGTGCGGGCGTGCGGATCACGGTGGAGACCTGCCCCCACTACCTGACCCTGACGGCGGAGGAAGTCCCGGACGGGGCGAGCGAGTTCAAGTGCTGCCCGCCCATCCGCGAGGCCGCCAACCAGGACCTGCTGTGGCAGGCGCTGGCCGACGGCACGATCGACTGCGTCGTCACCGACCACTCGCCGTCCACGGCCGACCTGAAGACGGACGACTTCGCGACCGCCTGGGGCGGTATCTCCGGGCTCCAGCTGAGCCTGTCGGCGGTCTGGACGGAGGCCCGCAAGCGCGGTCACAGCCTGGAGGACGTGGTCAGCTGGATGTCCACGCGCACCGCCCGACTGGTCGGCCTGGACTCCCGCAAGGGAGCCATCGCGGTGGGCCGTGACGCCGACTTCGCCGTCCTCGCCCCCGACGAGACCTTCACCGTGGATCCCGCCGCGCTGCAGCACCGCAACCGGGTCACGGCCTACGCCGGCCGCACGCTCAGCGGGGTCGTGAAGTCCACCTGGCTGCGAGGCGAGCGCATCGTGGCCGACGGCGCGTTCGGCGCCCCCGGCGGCGAACTCCTGACGCGCACCCCATAGTCCTCGAACGCACCCGAACCCGCACCCGTACCCGCCCCCGTAGCGGCCGACCTCGAAAGGCAGACCTGATCAACGTGACGGCGATTCCTCACTTCACCGGCGACGCGAACCCCTACGGAGGCGGCGACCCGTACGCGGACCACCGCACCGCCGACTTCCCCTTCACCCAGTACGCCAACCTCGCCGACCGGCAGCTCGGCGCCGGGGTCATCGCCGCCAACGACGAGTTCTTCGCCCAGCGCGAGAACCTCCTGCTGCCCGGGCGGGCCGAGTTCGACCCCGAGCACTTCGGGCACAAGGGCAAGGTCATGGACGGCTGGGAGACGCGGCGCCGCCGCGGCGCCTCGGCCGAGCACCCGTGGCCGACGGCCGAGGACCACGACTGGGCGCTCGTCCGGCTCGGCGCACCCGGTGTCGTACGCGGCGTGGTGGTCGACACGGCCCACTTCCGGGGCAACTACCCCCAGGCGGTGTCGGTCGAGGGCACCTCGGTGCCCGGCTCCCCGTCACCGGAGGAACTCCTCGCGGACGACGTGAAGTGGACGACGCTCGTGCCGCGCACGGCGGTCGGCGGCCACGCCGCCAACGGCTTCGCCGTCTCTGTCGAGCAGCGTTTCACCCACCTCCGCGTCAACCAGCACCCCGACGGCGGCATCGCCCGGCTGCGCGCCTACGGCGAGGTCGTGGCCGACCCGGAGTGGCTCTCCGCGCTCGGCACCTTCGACGTTCTCGCCCTGGAGAACGGCGGCCGGGTCGAGGACGCCTCCAACCTCTTCTACTCGCCCGCCACGAACACCATCCAGCCGGGACGCTCCCGCAAGATGGACGACGGCTGGGAGACCCGCCGCCGCCGCGACCAGGGCAACGACTGGATCCGCTACCAGTTGGTCGCCCAGTCCGAGATCCGCGCCCTGGAGATCGACACGGCGTACTTGAAGGGCAACAGCGCCGGCTGGGCGTCGGTGTCGGTGAAGGACGGCGACGACGGCGACTGGACGGAGATCCTCCCCCGTACCCGCCTCCAGCCCGACACCAACCACCGCTTCGTCCTCGCCGCGCCCGTGATCGGGACCCACGCGCGCGTGGACATCTTCCCCGACGGAGGCATCTCCCGCCTGCGTCTGTTCGGCTCCCTCACGGAGGAGGGCGCCACGGCCCTGACGGCCAGGCACCAGGAGCTCGGCGGCTGAGGCCGCGCCACCACGCGGGGCTCCGGCGGGCTGCGATCAGGACTGGTCGTCGGCGGCGTCGCGGGTACGGCTGTCGCGCAGCTGCCGCCAGTGCGTGCGGTACAGCACGTAGTACAGGGCGACCACCACGGCACCCACCTGCAGACCCACACCGAACTCCAGGAAGGAGTCCTCGCTCATCAGCCGGTTGGTGAGGTAGGCGAAGTTCATGCCGAAGAAGCCGGACAGGAACGACAGCGGCAAGAAGACCATCGAGACGATCGTGAGTCTGTTGATCACGACGTTCTGCTGATCGGCGACGAGAGACGCGTAGCTGGTCGCGGCCCGCCGGGCCGCGTCCCGCAGCGCCTCGATCTCCACGAGGACCAGCTGCACGGTGTGCTCGTGCAGCCTGTTCATCGCCAGCCGCTCCTCCGAGAGGTGGTGACCCGCCATCCTGCGGCGCACCAGGATCTCCTGGGCGACCGCGGCGTACGGCAGGAACGCGCGATGCAGATGGGCCGCGCGCCGTCGCAGCTGGGCCAGCCGTTGGACATGCTCCGTCTGCCGCCGCTCGAACATCGCCTCCTCCAGGTCCTCGACCTCCAGATGGGCCTGCGTGACGGCCCGGCGAAAGGTCTCCAGGACCCCTTGCAGAAACAGGAACAGCGTCGTCACCACGTCGGGGGGCAGGTCCTGCGGCAACTGGTCGAGGAAGGCCTCGATCAGTTCGACGGGCCCGTGATGCACCGTGATGAAGCGGCGCTGGTCGGCAAGGACATGGATATGGGCGACCTCGTTTCCGCAGACCACCGGAACGACGCCGATGGCAGTCCCGTCGTGGTACTCGGCACGGACGCGCTCGTCCGCTCTGCCGAGCCACTCGCCGGCCGCGTCGTCCAGTCCGAGCCGACGGGTGAGCGGCTCCTCGTCGGGCGGGGGTTCGACCCCCAGGTCGATGTCCACGATCACGAAGCCGGAGGTCGCCGTGAGGCGCTCCCGGGCCTGTGCAAGACCGGTGCGAGCGACGACACCCTCCGGCATCGACACCACCGAAACGATCATCGCCCCTCACCGTGGATGGCGTCGTGTGCGCACTGCACCGTCCCTCGGCACACTACCGCCGAAGGCCCCGCGAGCAGCTGACCGCGCACGGCGTCGTGTCGGGCTTCGTTAACTCCCGGAAAATTCATCGGACTTGACGGGAGAAATCCTCTGCCTTGACATTGACATGTCAGGGTCTACGCGCGTCATCCTAGAGTCATGAGATTCCCCCCACGAATCACTCGTATCGGCGCCCTGGTCGCCTTCATGTCCGCGCTGCTCATCGGCGGCACCACCGTGGTCCCCGCCAACGCGGCGGCCACCGCCGTGGGCAGCATCTGCTACAGCAAGCTGCCGTCGCAGGCGTACGACACGCTGGACCTGATCGCGTCCGGCGGTCCCTTCCCGTACTCGCAGGACGGGGCCGTCTTCCAGAACCGGGAGGGTGTCCTGCCCTCCCAGTCCACCGGGTACTACCACGAGTACACCGTCATCACGCCGGGCTCCTCGACGCGTGGCGCCAAGCGCATCGTGACCGGCAAGAAGACGCAGGAGGACTACTACACCTCGGACCACTACGTCACGTTCAAGCTGATCAACTTCGGCTGCTGAGTCGAGGGCTGCGCGTCCGGCTGGTCTGATCGCTTCATCTGCTTCAACCGGTTCAACTGGTTTGACTGCTTTGTGGAAGATCCTCGCCCCGCGGTTCCCCCCACGTTCATGGGCCGCGGGGCGAGGTACGTCCGGACGAAAGTATGCGGCGCCGCTACTTTGGTCGACGATCGCCGCCGCGGGGGAGTGCCCGCGGGGCGGGCCTCGTAGATTTGTCGACCGTGAGTGGTGACAATCCGGTGCCTATGGCACCCGTTCTGCCCGGGCGGCGCTGGCTGCTGCCGTCGGCCGTGGTCGCGGAGCTCGACCCCGAGCGGACGGGACGGGGTGGACGGCCCCGGCGTACCGCGCGTGACTGGATGGTCGACTTCGGCTGCTTCGTGCTGGCCGTCGTCATCGGGGCGATGGCCGCGCACACGCTGACCCGCGACCCGGACACCCCGTACGCCCTCGCCGTCGTCGACCAGTGGATCGGCGGACTCGCCTGCCTCGCCGTCTGGTCGCGCCGCCGGTGGCCGCTGGGGCTGGCCGTGGCGATGATCCCCGTCGGACTGCTCTCGACCACCTCGGGCGGCGCAGGTCTGGTCGCCCTCTTCACGCTCGCCGTGCACCGGCCCCTCAAGTACGTGGGCTGGGTCGCCGGTCTCCAGCTCGCCCTGCTTCCGGTCTACTTCTGGCTGCGCCCCGATCCCGATCTGTCCTACGCCGCCGCCATCGCCGTCACCGCGCTGCTGACCCTGGCGGTCGTCGGCTGGGGCATGTTCGTACGGTCCAAGCGGCAGCTCATGCTGAGTCTGCGGGACCGGGCACGGCGGGCCGAGACGGAGGCCGCGCTGCGGGCCGAGCAGGCGCAGCGGCTGGCGCGCGAGGCGATCGCGCGCGAGATGCACGATGTGCTCGCGCACCGGCTGACGTTGTTGAGCGTGCACGCGGGAGCGTTGGAGTTCCGTCCGGACGCGCCTCGCGAGGAGGTCGCGCGGGCCGCCGGGGTGATCCGGGAGAGCGCGCACGAGGCCCTGCAGGATCTGCGGGAGATCATCGGGGTGCTGCGGGCGGGTGACTCCGACGACGCGGGGCGGCCGCAGCCGACGCTCGGCGCGTTGGACGCGCTGGTCTCCGAGTCGCGTGAGGCGGGGATGAAGGTGGCCCTCGATCTGCGGGTCGCCGATGCCGCGGCTGTGCCCGCCTCTGTCGGGCGGACCGTGTATCGCATCGCCCAGGAAGGGCTGACGAACGCTCGTAAACATGCTCCGGGGGCCGAGGTCACGGTGGACGTCTCGGGGGCCCCGGGTGACGGTGTGAGTGTGTCCGTGCGTAACCCTGCTCCTCCGGGGGAGGTGCCGCATGTGCCGGGTTCGGGGCAGGGGCTGATCGGGCTGACCGAGCGGGCCACTCTGGCCGGGGGGCGTCTGGAGCACGGGTCCGACGGGGGTGGGGGCTTCTTGGTGCGGGCGTGGCTGCCGTGGGGTGGGTGAGCGTGGGGGTGCGCCTGCGGTTGCGTGGGTGAGCGTGGGGTGCGCCCGCGGTCGTGGGGTGCCCCGCGGGCGGGGGGTGCGCCCGCGGTCGTGGGTGGGTCGGGGCCGTGGCGGTGCGTCGAGCCCGTCGCCGCTGGATCAGACGTGGGCCGGGCAAGGGAGCCGCTGCTCGATCCGGGCGTAAGCGACGGGCTTGCGACGCACCGCCACGGCCCCTTGCGTTGCACCGCGGCTGCGGGTCGGGGGGGTCTGCGGGTGTGTCAGGGCTTGCGGGGGATTACTCGGTGGCCTGCGGTGCCGTATACCCAGCTCGCTGTTTCCTCGATGAAGTCTGTCGGGAAGCCTGTGCGGAAGGCGGTGGCCTCCTCCAGGCTGGTCAGTATGTGGTCGGGGAGGGTGAGTTCGCGTGCGCCCAGGTTGTCGGTGAGCTGGGTGACGTGGCGGGCGCCGATGATGGGGTGGACGGTGGGGGAGTGGGCCATGGTCCAGGCGATGGCCACCTGGGCCGGGGAGGCGCCGAGTTCGTCGGCCGCCGACTGGACCGCTTCGGCCACCGTCCGTTCGAGTTCGCCGATCGCCTCGGGGGAGAGGCGGGTCGCCGTGCCGGGGGCCACGCCGCCCGGACGTGTGTACTTGCCCGACAGGACGCCGTTGTGGAGCGGGCTCCACGCGGCCACCGACATGCCGAGGGTCTCCGCCATGGGGAGGAGCTCGCGCTCCGCGTCGCGGCTGAGCAGGCTGTAGGGCACCTGGAGCGCGGCGAAGGGGGACCAACCCCGCCACTCGGCAAGGGTGTTGGCCCGCGAGACCACCCAGGCGGGCGCGTCCGAGATACCCACGTACAGGACCTTGCCGGACCGTACGGCGTCGTCCAGGGCGCGCATGGTCTCCTCGACCGGTGTGTTCCGGTCCCAGATGTGCACCCAGTAGACGTCGATGTAGTCCGTGTCGAGGCGCCGCAGGCTCGTCTCCAGGGAGAGGGCGAGGTTCTTGCGGTGGTTCCCGGCGGCGTTCGGGTCGGTGCCGTCACGGGAGACGGTGTACTTGGTGGAGAGGACGAAACGGTCGCGTCGGCCTCTGAGTAACTCCCCCACGATCTCCTCGCTGGCGCCGCCGCGGTAGTTGACGGCCGTGTCCACCACGTTGCCGCCCGCCTCCGCGTACGTGTCGAGGATCCGCGCGCACTCCTCCTTCGGCGCTCCCACCCCGCCCTGCTCCCCGAACGTCATGGCACCGAGGAACAGCTCCGAGACGCGCAGGCCGGTCCTGCCCAAGAGCCGATAGCGCACTGAACTCCTCACTCCTGGGAGAGACCCCGTCGAGACTGTCCTGGCGGCCGACGGTAGTCGTTCGCCGCGGTCGAAGCGTGGGTAATGCCCCGGCGGGCACCTACGGTAGGCACCATGAATGCGATCCGGCTGCTTCTCGTCGACGACGATCCGCTGGTCAGGGCCGGCCTGTCCTTCATGATGGGCGGCGCCGACGACATCGAGATCGTCGGCGAGGCCGCGGACGGCGGCGAGGTCGAGGCGCTCGTCGACCGCACCCGCCCGGACGTCGTCCTGATGGACATCCGGATGCCGGTGATCGACGGACTCACGGCCACCGAACGGCTGCGGGGGCGCGAGGACGCGCCGCAGGTCGTGGTCCTCACCACCTTTCACGCCGACGACCAGGTGCTGCGGGCGCTGCGCGCGGGTGCCGCCGGGTTCGTCCTCAAGGACACGCCGCCCGTGCAGATCCTCGACGCGGTACGCCGGGTCGCGGCCGGTGATCCCGTGCTCTCGCCCGCCGTCACCCGCCAGTTGATGGAGCACGCGGCCGGTGGGGCGCCGGGCGGGCGGCGTACCGGCGCCCGGGACCGGATGGGCACGCTCAACGACCGTGAACGCGAGGTCGCCGTGGCCGTCGGCCGGGGCTCCTCCAACGCCGAGATCGCGGCCGAGCTGTACATGAGCGTCGCCACCGTCAAGACCCATGTCTCACGGATCCTCGCCAAGCTCGCCCTCAACAACCGTGTGCAGATCGCCCTGTTGACGTACGACGCGGGACTTCTGGAGGGAGACGACGGGCACTGAGCGTGGGGCCCGCACGTTGGAAGGACAACGGGAGGGGGGACCGTGATCGATCTGGGGGAGTACGGCGCGGGGTTCACGAGGGACCCGTATCCGGTGTACGCGGCGCTGCGCGAGCGCGGCCCCGTCCACTGGGTGCGGACACCGCAGCCGGGTGCGTACGAGGGCTGGCTCGTCGTCGGGTACGAGGAGGCGCGGGCCGCTCTCGCCGACCCGAGGCTCTCCAAGGACACGAGGAGAGGGGGGTGGAGTTCACTCGAAGAAGAGCTGATGGGCCGGTATGTGCTGATCGCCGACCCCCCGGAGCACACCCGGCTGCGCTCCCTCGTCACGGGCGCGTTCACCATGCGGCGGGTGGAGGCGCTGCGCCCGCGCGTCCAGCAGATCACCGACGAACTGCTGGACGAGATGCTGCCGAAGGGGCGCGCCGACCTCGTCGACTCGTTCGCCTATCCGCTGCCGATCACCGTCATCTGCGAGTTGCTCGGCGTCCCGGACATCGACCGGGTGGCGTTCCGCGCGATGTCGAACGAGATCGTGACGCCGACCGACGGGGATTCCGAGGTGGCCGCCGTCCGGCAGCTGGCCGCCTATCTCGATGAGCTGATCGAGGACAAGCGGTGCACGGCACCCGGCGACGACCTGCTCAGCGACCTCATCCGCACCCGGGCCGAGGACGGCGACCGGCTCTCCCGTGACGAGTTGCGCGGGATGGCGTTCATCCTGCTGGTCGCGGGCCACGAGACCACGGTCAACTTGATCACGAACGGTGTGCACGCCCTGCTCACCCATCCCGACCAGCTCGCCGCGCTGCGGGCCGACATGACGCTCCTCGACGGCGCGGTGGAGGAGGTGCTGCGCTTCGAGGGACCGGTCGAGACGGCGACGTACCGCTATGCGGCGGAGCCGTTGGAGATCGGTGGCAGGGCCGTCGCGGCGGGTGACCCGGTGATGATCGGGCTCGACGCCGCGAACCGTGACACGGCGCGCTGCCCGGATCCGGACCGCTTCGACATCCGCCGCGCCCCGCAGGGCCATCTCTCCTTCGGGCACGGCATCCACTACTGCCTGGGTGCGCCGCTGGCCCGTCTCGAAGCCCGGGTCGCGCTGCGCTCCCTGCTGGAGAGATGCCCGGATCTCGCGCCGGCCGGGCCCCCTGGTGACTGGCTCTCCGGCATGCTGATGCGCGGTCTGCGCAGCCTGCCGGTGCGCTGGTGAGTGGTGGTGTGTGGAGATGAGTGGAGGGGAGACGGTGGTGCGGCCTCGGGTGGGGAGCGGCGCCGACGTGTTCGCTCAGTCGCGTCTGCCGGGGATCTCCGCCAGATACACCGGGCGTCTCTCCAGCCGCGACAGCTCGCAGGCCTCGGCGATGCGCAGTGCGTGCAGGGCCTCCTGCCCGTCGCAGGGGTTGGCGCGTTCGCCGCGCACGACGTCGACGAAGGCGGCGAGCTCGGCCTCGTAGGCAGGGCCGAAGCGCTCCAGGAAACCGGTCCACGGCTTGTCGGCGGCCGGCGGTCCGGCCGGTTCGGTGGAGGCGATCGGCGTACGGTCGTCCAGGCCGACGCCGATCTGGTCCAGCTCGCCGGCCAGCTCCATGCGTACGTCGTAGCCCGCGCCGTTCAGCCGGGTCGCGGTCGCCGTGGCGAGCGTGCCGTCGTCCAGGGTGAGGACGGCGGCGGCCGTGTCGATGTCATGCGCCTCACGGAACATCGAGGGCCCGGCGTCGGAACCCATCGCGTACACCTCGACGACCTCGCGGCCGGTGATCCAGCGCAGCATGTCGAAGTCATGGACGAGGCAGTCGCGGTACATGCCGCCGGAGATCGGGAGGTACGCGGCCGGGGGCGGCGACTGGTCGGAGGTCATCGCGCGGATCGTGTGCAGCCGTCCGAGCCGCCCCGAGCGCACCGCCTCGCGCGCGGTCGCGTAGCCCGTGTCGAAGCGGCGCTGGAAACCCAGCTGCAGGACCGTGCCGGCCGCGTCGACCTCGGCGAGCGCGGACAGCGTGCCGGGCAGATCGACGGCGATGGGCTTCTCGCAGAACACCGGGAGCCCCATGCGCGCCGCCCTACCGATCAGTTCGCCGTGCGCCGAGGTGGCCGCCGTGATCACCACGGCGTCCACACCCCACGTGAAGATCTCGTCCACGCTGGGGGCCGCCGTGGCGCCCAACCGGTCCGCGACCATATGTGCCCTCACCGAGTCCGCATCCGTGACGATGAGGGAGCCGACCTCGCGGTGGCGGTTGAGAACGGTCGCGTGAAATGTGCCGATACGACCCGTTCCGATCAATCCGATGCGCATGGGAACAAAGTGAGGGCCTACCAGGCACGCTGTCAATGCTTTGTCCGGACAATCGAACTACACAACTTCCCGTCAACATCTCCCGGAGCTACGCTCGGCCCGTGCCGAAACCAGTAGAGGATCCGACCGTGTCGCTCCAGCTCAGCGTCGACCGCAGCAGTCCGGTCCCGCTGTACTTCCAGTTGTCCCAACAGCTGGAGGCGGCGATCGAGCACGGGACCCTGACCCCGGGCAGCCTTCTCGGCAACGAGATCGAGCTCGCGGGGCGCCTCGGGCTGTCCCGTCCCACGGTCCGCCAGGCCATCCAGTCCCTCGTCGACAAGGGTCTGCTGGTGCGCCGCCGCGGTGTCGGCACCCAGGTCGTGCACAGCCAGGTCAAGCGGCCCCTGGAGCTCAGCAGTCTGTACGACGACCTGGAGGCGGCCGGGCAGCGTCCCGCGACCCGGGTGCTCGTCAACACCCTCGTACCGGCGTCCGCCGAGGTCGCGGCCGCTCTGGGCGTGGCCGAGGGCAGCGAAGTGCACCGGGTGGAGCGGCTGCGGCTCGCCCACGGGGAGCCGATGGCGTACCTCTGCAACTATCTGCCCCCGGAGCTGCTGGAGCTGGACAGCGAGCAGATGGAGGCCACCGGTCTGTACCGGCTGATGCGGGCCGCGGGCATCACGCTGCACAGCGCCCGCCAGTCCGTCGGCGCCCGCGCGGCCACCGCGGAGGAGGGGGAGCGGCTCGGTGAGCCCGAGGGGGCACCGCTGCTCACCATGCAGCGCACCACCTTCGACGACACCGGACGCGCGGTGGAGTTCGGCAGCCACATGTACCGTGCCTCGCGCTACTCCTTCGAATTCCAGCTCCTCGTACGGCCGTGAAGCCGTGGTGAAGGGGTGGTGAATCGGCTTCGGCGAGGCCGAATTTGAATCGTAAGAATGTTCTAAAAAGTCCATTGACTGGTGTGCGGTCGCAAAGCTAGAACTCCCCTCAGCCGCAAAGGTGCGGCGGAAAAGAGGGTGTTCCGACCATGCGTACAGCCCGAACGGCAGCGGCGGTGATCGCCGTGATCGCGCTCGCGGCCGGCTGCAGCAACTCCGGTGGCAAGGACTCCGAGAACAAGGCGAGCGCCGGCGGGAGCGGCGGCAAGGCCGCGAGTACGCCCCGTCTGAAGATCGCGATGGTGACGCACTCCGGCGAGGGCGACACCTTCTGGGACATCGTGCAGAGCGGTGCCAAGCAGGCGGCGAGCAAGGACAACGTCGACTTCCTGTACTCGAACGACAAGGAAGCGGGCGGGCAGGCCCAGCTCGTTCAGGCCGCCATCGACAAGAAGGTCGACGGCATCGTCGTCACCCTGGCCAAGCCCGATGCCATGAAGGACGTCCTCGCCAAGGCCGAGCAGGCGGGCATCCCGGTCGTCACGATCAACTCCGGTGCCGAGTTCTCCAAGCAGTTCGGGGCGCTCGCGCACTTCGGCCAGGACGAGTCGGTCGCCGGTGAGGCCGTCGGCGAGGAGCTGAACAACCGGGGCCTGAAGAAGGCCGTCTGCGTCATCCACGAGCAGGGCAACGTCTCGCTGGAGCAGCGCTGCGCGGGCGTGAAGAAGACGTTCAAGGGCACGGTCGAGAACCTCAACGTCGACGGCACCAACGCCCCCGCCACCCAGTCCTCCGTCGAGGCGAAGCTCCAGGCGACCAAGGGCATCGACGCCGTCGTCACCCTGGGCGCCCCGATCGCCGCCGTCGCGGTGAAGGCCAAGGCCGACGCGGGCAGCAAGGCGGAGATAGACACCTTCGACCTGAACGCCGAGGTGGTCAAGCGCCTCCAGGCCAAGGAGGTCGGCTTCGCGGTCGACCAGCAGCCCTACCTCCAGGGCTACGAGGCCATTGACATGCTGTGGCTCTACAAGACCAACGGCGACATCCTCGGCGGCGGCAAGACGGTCCTGACCGGCCCGGCCATCATCACCGAGAAGGACGCCTCGACCCTCGAGAAGTACACCGCGCGCGGGACCCGCTGATGGGGTGCACGATCCCAGTGTTCGATACTTGGGCGTTTGGGGCCGACGAGATGTCGGCCCCCGGGGCCTGCGGAACGGCCCGCCGGGCCGCTTCGCGGGCCCCGGCGCACCAAAGAACACAGCAAGAAGGGCACGGCCTCGTGGCACGGACTCGGACCTGGGTAAGCATCGCGCTCGCAGGGGCGCTGGGGGTGTCCCTCGCGGGATGCAGCAGCACCGGCGGGAAGCGGGCCGAGGATGCCCGTAAGGCGGCGGCGGCCCAGGGCAGGGCCGCGGTGAACACGCCCAAGTGGACCTTCGCGATGATCACCCATTCGGGCGATGGCGACACGTTCTGGGACATCGTGCAGAACGGCGCCAAGCAGGCCGCGGTCAAGGACAACATCAACTTCCTGTACTCGCACAACGCCGAGGCGCAGCAGCAGGCGCAGCTCGTCGACGCCGCCGTGGACAAGCAGGTCGACGGCATCATCGTCACGCTGGCCAAGCCGGACGCGATGAAGGCCGCCGTCGCACGCGCCGAGAAGGCCGGCATTCCCGTGATCACGGTGAACTCCGGCTCCGAGCAGTCCAAGGCATTCGGCGCGCTCGCCCACATCGGGCAGGACGAGACGATCGCCGGCGAGGCGGTCGGCGAGGAGCTGAACAAGCGGGGCCGCAAGAAGGCCCTGTGCATCCTGCACGAGCAGGGCAACGTCGGCCACGAGCAGCGCTGCGCGGGTGTGAAGAACACCTTCCACGGCACCGTGCAGAACCTCTACGTCCAGGGCACCAGCATGCCGGACGTGCAGTCCTCCATCGGCGCCAAGCTGCAGGCCGACAAGTCCATCGACACGGTCGTCACGCTCGGCGCCCCGTACGCGGACACCGCCGTGAAGGCGAAGGCCGACGCGGGCAGCAAGGCCGAGATCGACACCTTCGACCTGAACGCGAAGGTGGCCGCGGAGCTCAAGGACGGCACCCTCGGCTTCGCGGTCGACCAGCAGCCCTACCTCCAGGGGTACGAGGCCGTGGACCTGCTGTGGCTCTACAAGTACAACGCCGATGTCCTCGGCGGCGGCAAGCCGGTCCTCACCGGCCCGCAGATCATCACCAAGGATCAGGCCGCCGCGCTCGAGGAGTACACCAAGCGGGGGACCCGATGAGCGCCACTGCGCCTGCACCCGCGCCGTCGCCCGACACCAAGGTCGACGAGCGCCTCCTGAAGACCTCGCCCCTGCGCAGACTCATGGGCCGGCCCGAGCTCGGCTCCGTGGTCGGCGCGATCGCGGTCTTCCTCTTCTTCGCGATCTTCGCCGACAGCTTCGTACGGGCCGCGAGCCTCAGCACGGTGCTGTACGCCTCCTCGACGATCGGCATCATGGCCGTACCGGTCGCGCTGCTGATGATCGGCGGCGAGTTCGACCTCTCCGCGGGCGTCATGGTGACCAGCTCCGCGCTGATCTCCTCGATGTTCAGCTACCAGATGACCGCGAACGTCTGGGTCGGCGTCCTCGTCTCGCTGGTCGTCACGCTGGCGATCGGCGTCTTCAACGGCGTCATGCTGACCCGCACGGACCCGCCGAGCTTCATCATCACGCTCGGCACCTTCCTGATGCTGACCGGCATGAACCTCGGCTTCACCAAGCTGATCAGCGGCACGGTGTCCACGAAGTCGATCTCCGACATGCAGGGCTTCTCCTCGGCCAGGGACGTCTTCGCCTCGACGTTCACCATCGGCGGCGTCGACTTCAAGATCACCATCCTGTGGTGGCTGGCCCTGGTCGTCGTCGCCACCTGGATCCTGCTGCGCACCCGCTTCGGCAACTGGATCTACGCCGTCGGCGGAGGTGAGGACGCGGCCCGCGCGGTCGGCGTCCCGGTCAACAAGACGAAGATCGGCCTCTACATGGGTGTCGCCTTCGGCGCCTGGATCTCCGGACAGCACCTGCTGTTCTCGTTCGACGTCGTGCAGTCCGGCGAGGGCGTCGGCAACGAGCTGATCTACATCATCGCGGCCGTCATCGGCGGCTGTCTGATCACCGGCGGCTACGGCTCCGCGGTCGGCGCGGCGGTCGGCGCGCTGATCTTCGGCATGGTGAGCAAGGGCATTGTGTTCGCCGAGTGGAACCCGGACTGGTTCAAGTTCTTCCTGGGAGTGATGCTGCTCCTGGCGACCCTGCTCAACCACTGGGTCCGCAAGCGCGCGGAGGCGACGGCATGACGACGGACGGCGACGGCATGACGACGGACGCGGGAAAGACGACCGGCGCGGCCGCCGCGGAACGCACGGCACTCGTCGAACTCGACGACGTCAGCAAGTACTACGGCAACATCCGCGCCCTCGAAGGCGTCTCGCTGGTGGTGCACGCGGGGGAGATCTCGTGCGTGCTCGGCGACAACGGCGCGGGCAAGTCCACACTGATCAAGATCATCGCGGGCCTGCACCAGCACGACGCGGGCACCCTGAGCATCGAGGGCGAGGAGACCCGGCTCACCTCCCCGCGCGAGGCCCTGGACCGGGGCATCGCCACCGTCTACCAGGACCTCGCCGTGGTCCCGCTGATGCCGGTGTGGCGGAACTTCTTCCTCGGCTCCGAGCTGTCGAGGGGCACGGGCCCCTTCAAGCGCATGGACGTCGACCGCATGCGCAGGACCACCCACGCGGAGCTGCTGCGCATGGGCATCGACCTGCGTGACGTCGACCAGCCCATCGGCACCCTCTCCGGCGGTGAGCGCCAGTGCGTGGCGATCGCCCGCGCCGTCCACTTCGGGGCCAAGGTCCTCGTCCTCGACGAGCCCACCGCCGCGCTCGGTGTGAAGCAGTCCGGCGTGGTCCTCAAATACGTGGCCGCCGCGCGGGACGCCGGCCTCGGCGTGGTTCTCATCACGCACAACCCGCACCACGCGTACCTGGTGGGCGACCGTTTCGTCCTCCTGAAGCGCGGCGCCATGTTCGGCAGTCACACCCGTGAGGAGATCACCCTCGACGAGCTGACCCGCCAGATGGCGGGCGGCAGCGAGCTGGACGACCTCCGCCACGAGCTTGAGCGGAGCGCCTCTTAAGGAGCGCCCCTCAAGCGCCCTTAAGGAGCGCCTCTCAAGGGGCGCCTCTCAAGGGGCGCGGGGAACTGTGCGACCAGCCACATACGGCCCGCGGTTCACATAAGGCCCAAGGCTCTCCGAGGCGCTCCGGCGGGGCGCCCCGGAGAGCTCGGGGGGACTCCGCCATGCGCCCCCCGGGCGTGGTGAGGCAGAATCGGCCCGATGAGCACCTACCGCGACCTCGCACACCGCGGCTCCGCGCGGGCCACTGTCCTGCGGACCGTAGGGACGCGTGAACGCCGTTCCCACCTGACGGCACCCCGCGTCCCCACCGTCGGTATCGACATCGGCGGCACGAAGGTGATGGCGGGCGTCGTCGACGCCGACGGCAACATCCTGGAGAAGCTCCGCGCCGAGACGCCGGACAAGTCCAAGAGCCCCAAGGTCGTCGAGGACACCATCGTGGAGCTGGTCCTGGACCTCTCGGACCGGCACGACGTGCACGCCGTGGGCATCGGTGCGGCCGGCTGGGTCGACGCCGAGCGCAACCGCATCCTCTTCGCTCCCCACCTGTCCTGGCGCAACGAGCCCCTGCGCGACCGTCTCGCCGGCCGGCTCGCCGTTCCCGTCCTGGTGGACAACGACGCCAACACCGCCGCCTGGGCGGAGTGGCGGTTCGGCGCGGGCCGTGGCGAGGACAACCTCGTCATGATCACGCTCGGCACCGGCATCGGCGGCGCGCTGCTGGAGGACGGTCAGGTCAAGCGCGGCAAGTTCGGCGTCGCGGGCGAGTTCGGCCATATGCAGGTGGTCCCCGGCGGCCATCGCTGCGCGTGCGGCAACCGCGGCTGCTGGGAGCAGTACAGCTCGGGCAACGCGCTGGTCCGCGAGGCCCGCGAACTCGCCGCCGCGGACTCCCCGGTCGCGTACGGGATCATCGAGCACGTCAAGGGCAACATCGGCGACATCACCGGCCCGATGATCACCGAGCTCGCCCGCGAGGGCGACGCCATGTGCATCGAGCTGCTCCAGGACATCGGCCAGTGGCTCGGCGTCGGCATCGCCAACCTGGCGGCGGCCCTCGACCCCTCCTGCTTCGTCATCGGCGGCGGCGTCAGCGCGGCCGACGACCTCCTCATCGGCCCCGCGCGCGACGCCTTCCGCCGCCACTTGACCGGCCGCGGCTACCGCCCCGAGGCCCGGATCGCCCGCGCCCAGCTCGGCCCCGAGGCCGGCATGGTCGGCGCCGCCGACCTCGCCCGCCTCGTCGCCCGCCGCTTCCGCCGCGCCAAGCGCCGCCGTGTGGAGCGCTACGAGCGGTACGAGCGCTACTCCGAGTCCCGCCGTACGACCCAGGGGTCGCTGTGACGGCCTCGCTGCCGCGCCAGGCCTCACCTCCGGACGAGCCCCGGCGCCCGCCGGAGGACCCGCGCCACAAGTTCCGCCGCCGTGCCCTGACGCTGCTGATCATCGTGCTGCTCATCGGCGTCCCGGCCGGCTACCTGGTGATCTCCGCCAACCAGAGCCGCGACAGCGGCAAGCAGAAGGAGGAGAAGTACTCGGCGACCGGCCTCACCGTGGGCTGGCCCTCGCGCGTCCAGCGCCGCCTCTACCAGGTGCCCATCCCGTTGAACAGCGTCTCCGTCGCCTACTACGAGACGAACAACTGGAAGACCAGCCGTCTCTACGTGCAGTTCGCCACCAACGGCGCGGGGCTGGAGGAGTTCCTCGCGGAGATCGGCACCAGCAGGGACACACTGCGCAAGAACAACATCGCCATCGGCACCCGCGACCAGAAGGTCGTCAGCTGGGACTTCACGGGCCCCGGCTCGTGGTGGGGCCTCGTCCACGAACAGAAGGACCCGGCGCCCACCCAGGACATCGTCGTGAACTGGCCCAAGCCCGGGCACGCCATCGTCTACGTCGTCTCCCGCACGATCCCCTGAGCCGCCCCGGCCCCGCGCCGGGGCCACCGTCGGGACCGATTGTCAGAGCCCGCCCGTAGAGTCGAAGACAACTGATTCGACCGAGGGGCGGGAGGTGACCGGACGTATGGGCGACGAGGCCGTGAAGACCGATACGGCTGTGCCGGTGCGGCTTGCCGCCGTCTTCCTGCCCGCACCCGTGCCCCGCCAGGGGCGCGTCGCCTTCTGGGACCCGGACGGCGGGCCGCTGCCCGCCGCCGACGGCGCCGGGAGCGTGTCGCCCGCCGAGAACACACCGTCCGCCGAGCCGACCGAGCTGACGGTGGTACGACCGCATGGCTCGGGAGCCCGCCGCGGCACCGTCCCCGCGCTGACCCTGCCGATCGCCGAGGCCCTCCCGCTGCTCGCCGGGGCCCGCCACGACCGCGCCGCGCATCCGGCCACGACCTGCTGGGGCGCGGCCGCGCTGCACGCGCTGCGGCTCGTCGCGCGGGGCCGGCTGCTGCCCGGGCTCACCCCCGAGGGCCACGACGCCTGGCGCGCGGGCCCACTGGACCCGGACGACATCGCCCACCTGCGCGCCGTGGCCGCCGCTCTTCCCCACGAAGGGCATGCCGTCCCGCTCCCCGGCAAGGGCCCCCTCCGGCTGCCCGACCCGGAAGCGCTGATGCGCTCCTTCCTGGACGCGGTCGCCGACACCCTGCCGCGCACCCCCGCCGCTCCCCACACCTCAGGGAAACCCTTCGCGGCCGGAGAGCCGCAGCGGCTGCCCGGAGCCCACGACTGGGCCGCCGAGGTCGCCGCGGGCATGGACGCGGGCGTACGGATCTCGCTCCGCCTGGACCTGTCGGCGTACCAGCTCTTCGACGACGGCGAGGGCGCGCTCCGCGCGGGCGCCGCCGTCGTCCAGGTGCACAGCCTCGCCGACCCGACCCTCGTCGTCGACGCCGCGGCCCTGTGGGCGGGCGACGCCGACACGGCCTTCGGCCCCCGCGCGCGCGTGGACGCGGCGCTCGCCGTGCGCCGCGCCGCCCGCGTCTGGCCGCCCCTGGACCGTCTGTCCGAACAGGACGTGCCCGACGTCCTCGCACTCTCCGAAGAGGAGCTCTCCGACCTGCTCGGCATCGTCGCGACCCGCCTCGGCGCGGCCGGCGTCGCCGTCCACTGGCCCCGCGACCTCGCCCACGACCTCAGTGCCGCCGCGGTGGTGCGCCCCGCGCCCGGCTCGGCCACGGACGGCACCGGATTCTTCGAGAGCGAGGAACTGCTCCAGTTCCGCTGGCAGCTGGCCCTCGGCGGCGACCCGCTCACCGAGGCCGAGATGGACGCCCTCGCCGAGGCCCACCGCCCCGTCGTCCGGCTGCGCGACCAGTGGGTCCTCGTCGACCCCGCCCTCGTCCGCAAGGCCCGCAAGCGGGAGCTGGGCCTGCTCGACCCGGTCGACGCCCTGTCCGTGGCGCTCACCGGCACCGCGGAGGTCGACGGCGAGACGGTCGAGGCGGTGCCGGTCGGCGCCCTCGCCACGCTGCGCGACCGTCTGACGGCCGGCATCACCCCCGTGGAGCCGCCCCCGGGGCTCCAGGCCCGGCTGCGGGACTACCAGCTGCGGGGCCTCGCCTGGCTCGACCTCATGACCTCGCTCGGCCTCGGCGGCTGCCTCGCCGACGACATGGGCCTCGGCAAGACCATCACCGTCATCGCCCTGCACCTGCGCCGGGACCGCGGCGAACCCACCCTGGTCGTCTGCCCGGCCTCGCTCATGGGCAACTGGCAGCGGGAGATCACCCGCTTCGCGCCCGGCGTCCCCGTCCGCCGCTTCCACGGCCCCGACCGCACCCTGGAGGACCTCGACGGCGGTTTCGTCCTCACCACCTACGGCACGATGCGCTCGGCCGCGCCCCGGCTCGCCCAGCAGACGTGGGGCATGGTCGTCGCGGACGAGGCCCAGCACGTCAAGAACCCCTACTCGGCGACGGCGAAGGCCCTACGGACGATCCCGTCCCCCGCGCGCGTGGCCCTCACCGGCACCCCCGTGGAGAACAACCTCTCCGAGCTGTGGGCCCTGCTGGACTGGACGACGCCCGGCCTGCTCGGACCCCTCAAGTCCTTCCGCGCCCGCCACGCGCGCGCCGTGGAGAACGGCGAGGACGAGGAGGCGATCGCCCGCCTGGCCCGGCTGATCCGCCCCTTCCTGCTCCGTCGCAAGAAGTCCGACCCCGGGATCGTCCCCGAGCTCCCGCCCAAGACGGAGACGGACCACCCGGTCCCCCTGACCCGCGAACAGGCCTCCCTCTACGAGGCCGTGGTCCGCGAGTCGATGCTTGCCATCGAGACGACCGAGGGCATCGCGCGCCGGGGCCTGGTCCTGAAGCTCCTCACCTCCCTCAAGCAGATCTGCAACCACCCGGCGCTGTTCCTGAAGGAGGACGCCCGGGCGGCCACCCTCGGACCCTCCGCCCGTTCCGGCAAGCTCGCCCTGCTCGACGAGCTGCTGGACACCCTGCTCGCCGAGGACGGCTCGGCGCTGGTCTTCACCCAGTACGTGGGGATGGCCCGACTGATCACCGCCCACCTGGCCGAGCGCGCCGTCCCGGTGGAGCTCCTGCACGGCGGCACCCCGGTCGCCGAACGCGAGCACATGGTGGACCGCTTCCAGAGCGGGGCCACCCCGATCCTGGTGCTGTCCCTCAAGGCCGCGGGCACCGGCCTGAACCTCACCCGGGCGGGCCACGTCGTCCACTTCGACCGCTGGTGGAACCCGGCCGTCGAGGAACAGGCCACCGACCGCGCCTACCGCATCGGCCAGACCCAGCCCGTCCAGGTCCACCGCCTCATCACCGAGGGCACGGTCGAGGACCGCATCGCCGAGATGCTCGAAGCGAAGCGGGCGCTCGCCGATGCCATCCTGGGCTCCGGGGAGGCGTCTCTGACCGAACTGACCGACCGCGAGCTGTCGGACCTGGTGTCACTGCGGAGGTCGTCGTGAGCGGTGCCGAGGAGGAGACACGGCCCGTGACCGGGGGCGTGGACGTGCCGGACGCCGAGCCGTCACGTCCGTCGGCCGGGCCGCGCCCCGCCGACGTGGCGCGTCGCGCGCTGCGGGCCGCGCGGGAGCGCGACACACGGGGCGCGGCGGCAGGGGACGAGCCGGGTTCGCGGTCCGACGGGGTGACCTCCCCGGCGGCCCGACCGGGCGACGCGGCCAGGGAGGCCCTGCGCCGGGCCGCCACGCGGGGGAGCGGTCCGCATCCGGACCCGAGTTCGGGTGCGGGTGCGGACACCGTCCCGGATCCGGAGACCGACTCAGGCGCCGAACCCGGTCCGGTACGGCCTTCCGCCCGCGCGGAGACGGCGGACGCCCCGCCCGCCGACGTGCCCCTAGTCGGCACGCGTCCTGGTGACATCGCCCGTGAGGCACTGCGCGCGGCGCGCACGGAGGCCCGACAGGCGCGGACGGCGGCGGAGACCAAGGGCGCCGGAAACGCGCACCGGTCGGCAGACCGTGCGGCGGCCGGTGCGCGGGCCCGGCGCGACCGACGGGACGAGGAGCGGGGAGGCCGGGTCCGGGACGTACGAGAGGTGCTCGCGGAGGCCTTCGAGCTGCCCGGCGCCGAAGCGCCCCGCGAGACCGACGTCGAGACCAACACCACCATCGACACCAACACCGAGACCGCCCCCGACGCCAACAGCGACACCGAAACCGACGCCGAGAAGTGGCACCGCAGGTCGGTACACCCGGCGCACCCGGCACAGTCGGAGCACCCGGCGCAACCGGTGCTCCCGACGCAACCCCGGCTCAGCGAGCCGAGCACGCTCCCGTCGGCCGCCGCCGTGCCGCGCTCGATGGCATCCCCGCGCCGCGACGGCGAGCTGCGCCGCACGTTCGAAGCGCTCCCCGCCCGCACCTCGCACGCGGACACCTTCGCGGAGACCTGGTGGGGCAACGCCTGGGTGAGCGCCCTCGAAGAGGGGGCCCTGGACGCGGCGCGGCTGGCGCGCGGACGGGCGTACGCCGACCAGGGGCACGTCGACGCCATCACCGTCACACCGGGACTCGTGCTGGCCTATGTCCACGGGAGCCGCCCGCGGCCGTACCGCGTCCAGGTCCGACTGCGGACGCTGGACGACGGCGACTGGGACCGTTTCCTCGACGCGGCGGCCGAGCGCCCCGGACACATCGCGGCGCTTCTCGACAAGGAGATGCCCAAGTCGCTCGCGGACTGCGGAGCCGACCTGCTCCCCGGCCCCGGAGACCTGGCCCCCCAGTGCAGCTGCCCCGACTACGGCCACCCCTGCAAACACGCCGCCGCCCTCTGCTACCAGACGGCACGTCTGCTCGACGAGGACCCCTTCGTACTGCTTCTGCTGCGCGGCAGGGGCGAGCGCGAGCTGCTGGACGTGCTGTCCCGCCGCAACGCCACCCGTGCGGCCCGCGCCGCCCAGGAACAGCAGTCGGCGCCGCTGCCCGGTGTACGGGCCCGTGACGCCCTCGCACGCCGGGCGCTGCCGCCCCTCCCGGCGCCGCTGCCCGCCCCCGCGCACCCCGAGCAGCCACCGACCTACCCGGGCGCGCCGGGCGGCCCCGACCCGTTCGCGCTGGACCAGCTCGCCACGGACGCGGCCGCCCGCGCGCACGCGCTGCTCACCACGGGCCGCGACCCGGTCGCGGAGCTGACGCTGTGGCAGGACGCGGTACGGCTCGCCGCCGCCCGCCCCGGTTCCGGCCTCACCGCCGCGACCCGCGCCCTCTACTCATCGCTGGCCTCCGCCGCCGGCCGTACCCCCGCCGACCTGGCCCGCGCGGTCGCCGCCTGGCGGCAGGGCGGGCTCGAAGGGCTCACCGTCCTCGAAGAGCCCTGGGACCCGCCCGCGGGCCGTTTCGACCGCGCCCGCCCCCTCCTCCTCGCCGCCGACCTCCCGGCCTTCCGCCCCTGGCGCAACCATCTCACCCACCCCCGCGGCCACGCCCAGCTCCGCCTGGGCCACGACGGCCTCTGGTACGCCTACGAATCGGAACCGGGCCACGAGGACTGGTGGCCCCGGGGCACCCCCGACCTCGACCCGGTCGGCGCTCTGACCGGCCTCGGCGCACCGGGCGAGCTCTGACCCGCCCGCCCGCGCCGACCGAGTCACACGGCATCCCGGTCAGGCACCACAGGCCGAAGACCCCTGCCCTCCAGTACCGGTTCGACGGCCCGGAAGACTCCCCGGTCCTCATCCTCGGACCCTCGCTCGGCACCACCTGGCACATGCCGTAGAAACCGTCCACGGGTGTCCAGTTGGTCCGGGGAGGCAGGGCAGACGTGGAGCCGGAGGTTGTAGCCGCTGGCGACCACGATCCTGGTGAAGTTCGCCGGAGGCCGGCCAGGAAGCATCGGCGTGGGATTCGCCTGCTCCTCTTCGGGGATCCAGCCCTCGCCGCCGGAGCCCCATTCGGTGGTGGCGATCGTCAGCAGCGGGACCGCCTCGGTGCCGCACTCGGAGCAGATCCGGGGCATGGGATCGGTGAGGCCCCAACGGGTCCAGCCGCCGACCTTCCAGCCGGGAGCGATGGCTGGGAGCGATGGACAGATGGTCCCCGTAGAACTCGTCCGGGGCGAGCTCGTAGGAGCTGCCAGCGCTGACCCGGCCGCCAGCCACCTGCTCCAGTCGCCCAGTTGCTCCAGCAGTTCCTTGCTCAGTTCCGAGGATCTCGTTCACCCGGTCCCACGTGTGGCGTGGGCGACCCGGGGTGGGGATGCAGCCGGGTCGCCGTGCGCGCCGGCGGGGCCAGTTGAGGGAGGAGCGTGGTGACGTCGAGCGGCCGCGGTGGGGTGGTGGGACTCATGTCGGCTCCCGATGGCACGAACTGGCTGTGGTCAGTTACCGAGGTTGAGCAACCTGGTGCTCTTCGGCAGTCAGGCCGAGACCGCCGAGCGGACGCTCGCCGGTGAGGAACCGACGGTCCGGGTGGACCGTACTGCAGGTTCGAGGAGCGACAGCGTCCGCTGCTGTGCGTCAAAGGCGGCGCGGATACCGACCGGCATCGGCAGGTTCGGTTCTGCGCGACCGGTCACTGGACCAGTTCGATGTGGGGATGGTCCGGGGATACCGGGCAGACGTGGAGTTGCAGGGCGTAGGCGCCGGCGATGTCGAGGAGAGTGAAGTTCGAGGGCGGGGTGCCGAGGAGGAGCGGAGTCGGGTTCGTCCGTTCCTCCTCGGGCATCCAGCTCTGGCTGCCGGAGTTCCATTCCGAGGACGCGATGGTGAGGAGCGGGGGCGTCTCGGTGCCGCATTCGGGGCAGGGGCGGGGCATGGGGTCGGTGAGGCCCCAGCGGGTCCAGCCGCCGGTCTTCCACCCAGGGGCGTGGCACAGGTTGCGGAAGTAGAACTCCTGCGGGTCCAGCGCGCCGGTGCTGTCCCACGCGAATCCGGCTGTCTCCCACAGGTTCACGTCGCCCAATTGCTGCTGCAGTTCCTTGCTCAGCTCCAGGGGGCTGGGGTACTCGGTGATCTGTTCCGGTGCGAGCAGGCACGGTTCCGGGAGGTACCAGTCGAACTGGATCACAGGCGGCTCGGGCGGGGCCTCGAGAACGTCGGTGACGGAGGCGGAGGAACGCCAGAAGAGGGCGGTTCGGGGGTGTGCAAACTCCTCGTGGTCGCAAGGGCACCACAGGACCTGGAGAAGGTCGGCGCCGGGAGGGCTGACCGGGAGAGGGACGTCGCGGGCGTAGAGCTGGGCCACGGGAATCATGGGAATCGGGCCGTCGAACCACGGGTGGCCCTCGCGGAGCCGCTGCTCGATCTCCCGATCCTCGGGCGTGATCGCGGGCGCCTGGGGGTCGCGGAGCCGGCGCTCGGCCGCTGCTGCATGGATGCGACGCAGGATCCGGATCTCGTCCGGAGAGTGCATCTCGTCTGCCGCTTCACTGTCGTGCGGCTCTACGCAGTGGGGCCACGGCTCGTCGGCGGGCCACAGAAGCGGCCCGCCGACCGAGCTGTCGTACACGGACGGAGACCCTGGCCGGGGATGCAACCGGGTCGCTGTCCTTGCCAGCGGGGCCAGTTGAGGGAAGAGCGCGGTCGCGTCGAGCGGCCGCGGCGGGGTGGTGAAACTCATACTGGCTCCCGATGGCACAAACTGATGGGTAATCAGTTACCGAGGTTGTACAACCCGGTGTTCTTCGGGGTGTTGGGGACATAGACGTTGGGGAACAGCTCCTCGGTCGTCCCATCCGCCCGTTCGATATTAGCGTTCATCGTGACACCTACCGGGATCGTGCTGGTCTCGTCGTTGTAGACGGGCGTCACCTGGTAGAAGACCGCGTCGTCCGTTCCGAGACTGGAGGAGGAGTCCCTGATCATTTTCTGCGCCATGGTCTCGCAGGTTCACATGCTGGGCGTGCCGGTATTCATCCCTGAATGCCAGCATGGGACGAGATTGACCTGTATACCCCTTCCGCCGGTGACCTTCGGAATCAGGTGACACCGGGCCTGCCCGTTGGTGAGCGAGTTGTCAGCCTTGAACTTCTCCGCGTCCTGCCAGCCCGGGATGTCTCCCTGTGCATCGGTGCCCTCGGGGGCCGTCCTGTCCAGGCATGCCTGTGCCTGCGTCGGCCGCTGCCCGGGCGGGCCGAGCGGGCTGGTCGTCTTGTTGACGTGGGGGACCGGTTCGGTGGTGTTCAGGATCCACCCGTCGCCGTTGGGAAGCGCATTGAGCGGCGTGGTGTCCAGGCAGCGGGCGTGCGGGCCGGTGTCCGGCAGAGTGAACTTCACCTCGAACTGGTCGGCGTCGATCACCCGCTGGTCCGCGAAGCCCTTGGTGAGCTGTGCGTCGGCGAACTGCTTGTCGGCGGCTGTGGCATGGGCACGCACACAGGGCGAGGTCCGGTCCAGCTTCTTGCTGTTGCCCAGTACGTACGTGTCCCACTCGCCGTTGCCGAGGTTGGGGATCACCTCGACGCACTGGGCGCCGTCGGTTCCCCCTTCCTTCGTCTCGGCGAAGGGGAACTCGCTGCAGGTGTCGGTGCTGACAAGATCCGTCTGCGCCGTGAAGCTGCCGCAGGTACGGGCCGTGCGGTCGGCCACGCCGCTCGTCGACCGGGTCAGCGGCTTGCTCTTGCCCCAGCCGTCGTCGAGGTTGTTCTGCGCCCACGCATAGGCGGCCACGGCGCCGCCGGCGTCGGAGGCCTTAGCGCTCATAGGCACGACGGGCATGATCGAAGGGATGACACAGCCCGCCGTCGAGGTGCCCCCGACCGCGTTGTCGCAGCGGATCTTGCGCGGGTTGTCCCACGAGGCGTTCGGGTCGATGGCCGTGGCGCCCGGGGAGGTCACATACAGCTTGTACGACGTGAGGAACTCTGCGACGGCGCCCGCCGCGGGGGCCGAGGAGTACGTGACGGTGCCGTTGAGGGACTGCCCCAGGACCAGGTCGCTGTTGTACCAGGGCGCGGTCTTCGTCGCCGTGCAGCCGGTTCCGCAGGCGGCGCGGAACTTGGCGTTGAGGGCGGTGACCTCGCCGGATGCAGCGGTCATCGTCACGGTCACCTGCTCGCTCCACGTCGTGCCGCTCGCGGGCAGTGACGCACTGGTGGAGATCGTCAGGGTGCCGCGTCCGAGCTCCGCGCCGTTGCTGTCGCGCAGGAGGTAGAGGACGTTCACCCCGGTCACGCAGTAACTGAAGCGCTCGTAGGAGTAGTTGCCGGGGGTGGTGATGGAGCAGCTGGCGGCGGCCGCGGCAGCAGCAGTGGGGGCAGCGGCAGTGGCGGCAAGGCTCTTCGGCTGTGCCGTGGTACGCGCGGCCAGGATGGGGCTGGTGCTCACACACGCCTCGACGGCGCCTGCCCGGCGCTCCTTCGAACCCGCCTTCGTAGCCTCACAGCGTTCCCCGGACTGCTTGGGGAAGGCGCTGGTCGCGGTGGCGGGGACCGGAGCGGCGGCCCGGTTCGTGCTCCCCGCCTTGTGGGGGGATGCCTTCGGTGCCTGGTGCGCGGCCTGCTGTGCCGTGGCCGTGCCCGCCGTGGTGAGTCCCAGCGTCACCGCGGTCAGTACGGCCAGTACGGTCGACCGGGCCCGTATTCGGGCCGCGCCTCTGGGGCGTATCTCGTGCATGTACGTCAGATCTCTCTTCCTTGATTCCTTGTCCTGCTGGCAGGGGGAATGGGGGGCACCGGACATGCAGTGCCCCCCTGAATGGCAGCGGTGGGCGGCCTGCGCTCTACCGCGTCAGGGCCGGACGAAAGGGACGAACTCGTCAGCTGATCAGTCTGTAGAGATCCCTGGTGATGCTGGAGGCCCCGTCCTCGACAACGCCTGCGATCTTGCCCACGACGGGCTTGACGAGAGTGCTGGCGGGCTTTGCGGCCGCGCCCAGTGCCTTGCTCACGCCGAAGGTGACCAGGCTCAGGCCGGTACTTGCGGCGGACCACCCGAACTCGCTGCTGGTGAAGCCGTGTTCGATGCCGGTGAAGACAGTGCTGATGGCGCTTGCACCCACGGAGACCTCGGCGAAGAAGCCGGCCGCGACGAAGGCCGGCGGGAAGACGAAGCCTGCGAGAGTGCAGCCGGCGGCGAGGAAGCCGGCACCGATGCTGACCGCGTTGGCCGCGTCGGCGTACCACTGGGCGTCGTTCCACCACTCGTCGGAGTCGGCGGGGTCCTTGGTGCCGTTGGGGTTGACCTGGTTGTTCCGGTCGTGGGCGGCGGGGTCATCCTTGGCCAGGCGGGCCTCCTTGGCCTTCTCGGCGGCGGCCTTGGCGGCGGCGGCCACTTCGGCCCGGTGCTTGTCGGCGACGATCCGCTTGGCGTCGGAGTACGCGGCGGCGGCCTCCTTCGCGTCCGCCTGCGCGGCGAGCTTGGCGGCACGGGCGGCGTTGGCCGAAGCCTGCGCGTCGGCGGAGGACTTGAGGGCGGCACGCGCCGAGTCGATCGCCTTGTTGGCCGCGTAGTTGGCTGTACGTGCCGCGCCACGGGCGGTCGCGGCAGCCGCCTTCGCCTTGTCGGCGGAAGCCTGGGCGTCAGCGGCCGACTTGTCGGCGGCGTCCGCGTTCGCTCGCGCCTCGTCCGCGTAACTGTCGGCCTTCTTGGACGAGTCGAGCGCCTTGTCCGCCCATTCCTGGGCCTTTTGGGCGTCGTTACGGGCCTCAGCGGCGGCCTTCGACGCGAGCTCCGCGTTCTGCTGCGCCTGGTAGGCGATCTTCGAGGCGGCGGCGATCGCACCGCGGATCGCGGCGACATGGGTGGCGGTGTCGTGGTCGAACTGGGCCGTCTGGAACTGCACCACGGAGATGAAGTTGCGGAGCATCCACGCCGGGCCCTCGAGGGCGACCTCGGCGTAGGCCTTGGTGAAGGCGCCACCGGTGGTGATGAGCTGGCCGGCAAGGACCTTGTCGTCCTCCTCCTGCGCCAGCGGGTAGTCGTGGTCGAAGAAGTAGTTGAGGGATTCGGTGGTGTTCTTGTCGAGTGCCTTGTTGCCGGCCTCGGTGACGGCCTTGCCCGCGCCATCGTTGAGGATCTTGACGATCGCGACGCGCAGCTCCTCGTCGGAGGCCTTCTTCATGCCGATGGTGAGGAAGTCACCGACGGCCGTGGAGCTGGAACTCGCCAGGGCTAGCTGAGCGGCCTCGGCGATCTGCGGCGCGGCGACCGTCGCCACATGGAGGGCGGTCTCGCGGTCGTCCTGGGCTTCGGCGAGGGCCCGGTCGAGGTCGATCCAGGCGAAGATGTCGTCGTCGGAGCCCGCCAGGGCGTGCTGGGCGGCCTGCCGGGTCCAGGCGCCTCGGGCGTCGATCCGGCCGATCGCGGCCTTGCGCCCCAGGGTCCCGGCGAGCGCAAAGTCCCCGGAGTACAGGGCCTGTTCGGCCCTGGTGGTGAGGTCCTTGGTCTCCTGGGCGGTGCGGTCCGCCAGGAGCCGCTTGTCGCGGACGTCGGACAGCTCGGTCACCTCGACGGAGGCGAGCAGCTGTGCCTCCTCGATCGCCTGCTGCTTGTCCTGCTCCAGGGTCTGGGCCTCGGCGGCGCGGGCGTTCTTCTCCACCTCGATGGCGTCGGTGACGGCCTTGGTGGCGACGTTCGCCGCCTTCACGGCCTCACCGGCGTGCGCGGTCGACTTGTTGGCGTAGTCGATGGCCTGGCCCGCGTACTTCACGGCCTCCTCGGCGGCGGTCGCCGCCTTGTCGGCGTGGTCGGCGGCGGAGTTGGCGGCGTCGCGGGCGGTGCGGGCCGCGGCGGCGGCGGTGCCGGCCAGGGCCTGTGCGGCGGAGGCCGCGTTGGTGGCACGGTTGGCGGCAGCGGTGGCGATCGTGGCCTGGCGCTTGGCCTCGTCGGCCTCCGCCTGGGCGACACCGGCGGCGACGGCGGCCTGGGCGGCGGCCGTGGCGGCGGCGGCCGCGTTGCGTGCGGCGGAGGCGGCGGCCCTGCCGGCGGTCGCGGACGCGTCGCCGGCGATGGCGGCCTTGTCGGCGGCCTTGGCGGCGCTGCGGGCCTTGGCCGCCGCGTTCCTGGCGGCGACGGCGGCGTTCTTGGCCACCTCCGTCTTGGTCGCGTCCTTGGAGGCGGCTATCGCGGCCTTGTAGGCAGCGGCCGCGGCGCTGCCCGCCTTCGAGGCGGCCTGAGCGGCGCCGGTGGCCGCCCAGGAGGCGCGGCGGGAGGCGCTCACCGCGGCATTGGAGGCGTTGATGGCGTTGCGTGCGGCGTCCGCCGCGCCCTTCGCCGCGCTCGCCGCCTTGCGGGCCGCCGCCCCCGACTTCTGCACATCGTTCTGGGCGGCGGTCGCCTCGGCAGCGGCCTTCTCGGCGGCTTCCTTGGCCTTCCCGGCGGCGTCTCGGCGCGGGCCGAGGCCTCCACGGCCAGGTTGGTCTCCTGTTCGGCGCGCTTGCCCTCGCGCTCGACGAGGGCCACCAGCTCCTCGATGGTCGCCGACTCCTGGTCACGGGCGCGCGCGATGTGCTGACCGGTCTCGATGAACCACTCCACATCGCTCGCGGCGCCGTCGAGCGCACGGCTCGCGTACTTCCGCACCTCCGGGCCGGCGGTCAGCAGCATGGTGGTGACCTGGACCCGGGTGTCCTCCAGGCGCGAGTCGTACTGGCTGTCGGTGAGGAAGGTGGTGAGAGCCGGTGTGGTGGCGGCGTTGAGGGCGGCGTTGGCGCTGCGCACCACCGCCTTGCCGCCGGTGGACGAGACGGTGGTGGTGGCGACCTGGAGATCTTCGAGGATGGCCGGTCTGAAGCCGTCCTGCAGGAACGCGGCGATCGCGGCGTCGCCGCTCTCGAGGGTGGCGACGGCCTCCCGGCGCAGGCCCTTGCCCGCACGGTCCAGGCTGCGGACGATCGCCACCCAGTTGTCGTCCACGGTCTGCCTCGGCAGCGTCTCGGCGAGGAAGGTCTGGATGGCGGCGTCCGAACCGTAAAGGGCCACGGCGGCGGCGGCCTTGACGCCCTTGCCACCGGTCAGCCACGCCCTGACGACCTTGGCGCGCTCGGTGTCGGGCAGCGGCACCGGTTCGGGTGCGGTGTTTTCGGCGGCAGCGGCGGTGGCCGGTATCAGGACCGAAGGAGTGGCCGCGACGGCGGTCGCGGCGGCGAGCACACCGAGCACGCGGCGTCTGCTCCAGAAACTTGTCTGCATAAAGGGATTTCCTCGCGTGAGAAGAGGGATGAGCTCCGCTGAAACCGCGCGGGCAGGATCCGGCATGGGTATACGTGGGAACGTCAGTGAATGACGGTGACCCTACCAACTCACCGCAGTGAAAGCAGAGGCAAAGGATCGGGAAGGTCGTAGGCGCCACGCGAGGTGTTACAAAGTTGTCGCTTCTTTCCGTGCAGCCCTTTCGGGAAGTGGCGAACGTCCCGTCTGACGCGTCGTCAATATCCGTTTTTCGAGCGGATTTTGACGGTTAACCAGCGCTTCGCCTTGTGTTGCCATGGTTGCGTTCGTGAAGGTCGTAGAGGTCTACAGCCCTCGCGGCGAGAGATCGGGCGAGCCTTTGCGAAGTAGCTGCGATACCCCTCGATATGAGGGATATTTCGCATGCCTGCCATTCCGCTTTGAGGCGAGGAGCGCAATGGGGGGACATGGCGTAATGGCTGTGAAGCGGCGAATGAATCGACTTGTTGCGCGGATTCTTGCACGGCGGCGGCAGGCGCACTTGCCGTACTCGCCACGACCGCTGGTGTCCTTGTCCCGCCGTCCGAGAAGGCCGACACGGCGAGCGTCGCAGACAGCACCCCCGGCAGTGCCGTGGAGGACTTCGACTACCCGCAGGCCGACAAGATCCTGGCGGAGAAGAACCTCGTCCTGAAGCGCGGCGGCGGCCACATCGCGCTCGCCGACCGCGTGGCCGGCACCGGGTAGCTCGAGCTCCTGGCCCGCAACAACAGCGGCAAGATCTGCTTCAAGGTCGTCGGCGAGGAGGGCCGGCTGACCTTGGAGATCCCTGCCGTCTACTCGGTCAAGGGCGACGACTACTTCACCACCGTCGACATGACCGTCGGCACCGAGGAGAAGTCATTCGACATCACCCGGAACGCCTGGACTCCGGTGGGCGAGGCCGCCGAACCGGAAGGCCGTGACTACCTGCTTGTCGAGATCAGAACCTCCGAGTAGCCCCTCGCAGCCGTCCCGTGACCACCATGCTGCGGTCCGGCGTGTACCGGACGAGCAGTCCTCGTTCCGGGGAAACAACTCACCCATGACAGCCGAGATCGCGGGGGATCAGTCCGCGCCGGGGCGGCTTCACGCGCTGCGACCCCAGAGCCACACTCGCCCCGGACGTGGTCGAGCGGGACTTCACCGCACCGGCGCCGAACCGGTTGTGGGTCACCGACCTCACCGTGATCACCACCGTCGATCCCGCGCCCGCGATAGTGCTCCGCAGGGCCACAAGCCGTTCGTCAATGCCGGTCACGAATGGGCGAGTGGTCACCACAGTGTCAGCCCGTCAAAGCCAGGTTGAGCATCGGCTCGTTCGAAGCCGTGCGGCTGTGATCGATGCGTGCCGGTGTGCCGGGGCCAATGGCACGGTTGCGCGGTGCCGTCCCGGACGAGGGTCTGACTCATGACATCTATGACCGAAGTGTCCAGTCGCAGGCGTGTCGACTGTCGTTGCGGGATGGTGCCCGCTGTCACCGAGCGGCAGGGCGTGTCCCCATAGGGGCCTTGCGGACGATCAGGCGCCGTCACGGTTCAGAGCGCCCGAGCAGGCCGGTGCCGTCCACCCAGACGTCACCACGCGGGAGGCGAACCACCGCGACGACCCGACAGCGCAGCACCTCCTCCAGCACGGATCCTCCCGTTCCGGGCGAGGTCGTCCTGGGCGTGGACACGCACGGCGAGACTCATGCCGCCGCTGTGGTCTCCCCGCTGGGGAAGGTCCTGGGCACGGAGTCCGTTCGGCCACGGCGGCCGGCTACCGTCGGCCGCTCGTCTGGGCCCGCAAGCTGGCCTTCGCCGCTCTGTGCGGAGTCAGTCCCATCGAGTACTCCTCGGGCCGTCGGACCTCGCGCCGGCTCAACCACGGCGGCGACCGCCAGGCCAACGCCGCCCTGCACCGCATCGTGTTCACCCGGCTGCGCGTCGCCCCCCGCACCCAGGCGTACTACGAACGCCGCACTCAGAAGGTCAAGACCTGTCGTGAGATCATCCGATGCCTCAAGCGATATGCCGCCCGAGAGGCCTTCAACCTGGTCAGGATGGCATCCAGCGTCCCCCCGTTATAGGGGCGTCTGGGATACGACACCACGCACTGGACCGTGTACGACGCCCGGGACGACGGCGCTCCCAGTCCATGGTGTGCGGCCTTTCTCGTTGCCTTGCGCGACGAGCAGGCTTCCTTTGAGCCTCCCCTGCCTACTCCTAAGGCGCTGACGCCGTCGACCCTTTCCAGGGTTCTCGACACGAGCATGCGATTGAGATCCGCGGGCACGTATATGCCAGAGGGGAAGGGGCCTGTCAAAGCCTGGCCCGCTTGCGGGATCAACATCCTCCGCTTAGCCGACGACCTCAGGAACGCCCAGGCATCGTTGCTCGGTCCCGACGGGCCCTACCTCACCGTGGAGCAGGCAGCGCTGCTGCGGGGATTTCCTGACGGCTATCCTTTCGAAGGCAGCTCACGGACCGTTTACCGGCAGATCCTGCACTCCACAGCGCCCGCTGTGACACGTGCCCTCGGGAGGGCAGTCGCTAAAGCGCTGGAACGCGCGGAGGGCGAGCCCACGTCTGCCAAGAGCAGTGCTCTGGGTCGCTACGACCTGGAACGAGCCAAAGCCCGCGGTGACCGTAAGGACTACCGCCTCGACCGACTCCTCATGGAGGAGGGCGGGCAAGCACAGGTTTTCCGGGCAGTGCACAAGGAGACCGACACCGAAGTCGCTTTCAAGCGCCGCAGTTCGGAGCGTGAAACAGCCGTCGCACGGATGCGGCGAGAGATCGAGGTATCCCAACTCCTGGGCCGGCAGACCCACTACATGCCCATCCTCGACTCCAGCCCACAAGACGGGTGGCTCGTCCTGCCGATGGCACAGGCGACCGCGGAGGGTCGGCACGACGACCTCAGGGATCCTGCATCGCTACGCGGTCTGGTCGAGGCGCTCATGGGGGTCTTCGAACTTGATGGGAGTGCGGCGGTGCGGGTGCCCGGGCGCAAGTAGCCCGCTTCGGCTTCAGGAACCGAGAGAACCAAGGGGGTCAAGCTCCAAGCGCGTGACGCCGCCTGCGCTCACGCTGTGCAACCACTCGGCGAAGCCGACGGGAGGCGCACCCCCCAATTCGAAGACCCTTGTTGTCGGCCCGCCGCCGGGATAGCGTTGCGACCTTCATGGGGGCTGGGGAGGCCCCCGTGACAACAGGGGGTATCTCCTTGAACACCGCGAAGGACAAGAGACCGAGAGCGGCGGGGACCCTGAACCGGAGACGCAGGGGCGTCGCCTCGATCAAGATCTTCTTCCTCGTTTTGCTGCTCAGCGGTCTCGTCGTGCTCTTCCGGATGGGCGGGAACGTGGAGCGCGTCAACACGATGTGGGTGGGCGCCGAGGTCGCCGCCGACGGCAGCATCCGCGTCACCGAGGTCATCGACTACGACTTCGGAGAGCCCGACAGTACCCGGCACGGCATCTACCGCGACCTGCCGGACCTGCCGTACGACGAGGACGACGCCAAGATCAGCGTCAGCTTGGACGGCGCCCGGGTCCCGTGGGAACTCACCGTCGGGGGCTACTACGAGAAGCCGAACGGCCAGCGGGAGATAGCCACTCGGATCAAGGTGGGCGACCCCGGCGGCTCGGTCACCGGCGTGCACCGGTATCGCATCCGGTACACGCTCACGGACGTTGTGAAGAAGGGTAAGATCGCCTGGGACGCTGTCGGCACCGGTTGGCGGGTCGACCGCTCGGACGTGGAGATCCACGTCGTGGCCCCGTACGAACTCACCGGCGCACGCTGTGTGCACGGCACCAACGGTTCCGAGGACGCCTGCACCGCCCGCGGGAGCGGTCCTGGGCGGCTGGACGTCACCCTCGACCAGCTGAAGGGGCACGAGGGTGTCACCCTCTACGCCTCCCGCGGACAGAAACTGACCGGAGCGAAGGTGGCCCTGCCCGCGCCGCCCTCCGGAAAGGCCGTCGGCACGACCGTGGAAAGCCCGCTGCGGGTGGGTCTGCTCGCGTTCGGTTTCACGCTGGTCTGCGCCGCCGTGACGCTCTTGCTGCTGCGTTTCCTCGGCCGTGACCGGATCGTCGAGGAAGGACCCGACGGCACGCCCGGCCGGACGCGGCGCGTCGCCCTCGACCGGCTCGCCGCCTCGCTCACGCCATCGCCCGTGCCCCCAGCGGAATTGACCCCGGCACAGGGCGGGATCCTGCTCGATGAACGGGTCGAGAACCACCACCAGGTGGCCTGGCTCCTCGGCGCGGCGATCGACGGACACATCGGCATCGAGGGGACCGACCGGCATCCCACCCTCACGCGCCGCGATCCGGCCGACGCACCCGCGGACCCGCTCGCCAGGGTCGTCTTCGGCAGCATTTTCTCGGGACGCGACTCCGTCACCCTGGGCCTGCGCGACCCGCAATTCCGGTCGGCATGGGAGAGCCTCAACCGCGGGCTGACACAGTGGCAGGCCGACAGCGGTCTGTGGGACGCGGCCGCCGCGCGTCGCGCCCGCGTCGGACGCACCATAGGCACCGCCGCCACCCTGCTCGGCTTCGTCACGACGGCCGTCGGGGCCTGGCTCGGCGGCCACCGGAACGCCGCCGGCTGGCCGGTCCTCGTGGTGGGCCTGATCGCCGTGGGTGCCGGCTTCGCGCTGCGGCTGCGCTCCTGGGAGCTGCACACCCGCACCCCGCGCGGCACCGCCCTCTGGCTTCGGACGGAGGCGTTCCGGCGCTATCTCATGGACCCCTCCTTCCCCCAGCGCGACGAGCACCCCGGCGAGATACGACTGAAGCTGTACACCGCGTGGGCGGTGGCCCTGGACGTGGCCTACGCGTGGGAAGGAGCGATCGCCGACTCGACGGCCGCTCCCGTGCACCGCTCGACCCTCGTGGCCGGGTTCGCCCCAGGCTTCGCCCTCGGCCTGATCACCGCCGCCTCGACGTCCAGCGCCGCCCCTTCCTCCAGCGGCAGCGGTGGCGGAGGTGGCGGCGGAGGGTCCGGTAGCGGCGGAGACGTCGGTGGGGGTGACGGCGGCGGTGGCGGTGGGTCCTGGTGACCTCTGGTACTTGTAGGGGCCTGGCTCAGGCCTCTACGCCGCCGCCGCGACGATGAGCGGCTGCCGCGGGCCCAGAGCTTGGCGCTGTTCGACGCCCTGGCCCGATGTGGACGGTTCTCCAGACACTCAGATGTGTCTCACCTACTGGTGCCGTCGTTTCAGGAGCCTGCGCGCGAGGGTGGCCACATCTCAGCGCAGTTGCTCGGCCAGTCCGACGATGATGCCCTCCGGGCCGCGGAGGCAGCAGAGCAGATAGCTGTCCTCGAATCGGGCGATCTCGCCGACGAGTTCGGCGCCGTGAGGGCGCAGGCGGGCAACGGTGTCCTCGATGTCGTCGACGGCGAACATGACGCGGTGCGTGCCCGGAATGTTGTGCGGCCGGTTGCGCGGCCCGGCGCTGATCACCGCGGGGCTGCGGTACTTCGCCAGCTCGAGCCGACTGTGACCGTCCGGGGTCCGGACCATCGCGATGTCTGCGTCTCAGTCGCCAGGCCGATGTCGGGAGACCACCGATACCACCTGCCCCACGCTGCCGACCAGCGCATCAGCCAGTGCGTTCAGGTCGCGTTCAGGTCCGGCTGGGCCTCGGGCAACTTCCGCACCGGAAGCGCCAAAACTCTGGCAAAGGGGTCTGGGACGAGAGCCGGGCCTCATGTCATCGTGCCTGGCATGTCGACTGATCACCTCACTCATAACCGGCCCGCGGGCCACATCCGTCACGCGGCGAGCAAGGTGCCGGAGGTGACCGTCTACTTCTGGATCATCAAGGTACTCACGACCGGCATGGGCGAGACGGCCTCCGACTGGCTCGCCCACCTGCTCGGCCCGATCCCCGCGGTCGGTGTCGGCGGTATCGCCTTGGTGGCCGCCCTGGCGGTCCAGTTCGCCGTCCGGCGGTACGTGGCCTGGGTCTACTGGACGGCGATCGTCATGGTCAGCGTGTTCGGCACGATGGCCGCCGACGTCCTGCATGTCGGCCTCGGCGTGCCCTATGCAATCTCGACCCCGTTCTTCATGGCCGCGCTGGCTGCCGTCTTCGTCCTCTGGTACCGCAGCGAACGCACCCTGTCCATCCACAGCATCCACACCCGGCGTCGCGAGACCTTCTACTGGGCCGCCGTGCTGGCCACGTTCGCGCTTGGCACCGCCGCTGGTGATCTCACTGCCACGATCGGGCTCGGCTACCTGGGCTCCGCCGTCCTGTACGCCGCCGCGATCGCCGTTCCGGCCGTCGCTCACCGGTGGGGGAGCCTGAACGCGGTGGCCGCGTTCTGGGCCGCGTACGTCATCACCCGCCCGCTCGGCGCCTCTGTCGCCGACTGGATGGCCGTCGGCCACGGCAGGGGCGGACTCGACCTGGGCCTGGGGCCGGTCACGCTGTCCTGGACGGTGGCCATCCTCTGCTTCGTCGGCTACCTGGCCACCTCCCGCAAGGACGTCCAGCGCGACGTCACACCGTGATACGCCGGTAGCGCCGAGTGCGGCTGCCGTCACCCGGCAGGCAGGCTGACGACGAATCGTGCCCCGGGGGTGTGTTCGGGGTCGTACGTCACCTCGCCGCCGGCGCTGCGTGCGAGGCGTCGAGCCAGCGGCAGCCCGAGGCCCGCACCGTGGTGTCCGTCGCCCGGATCCGCACGTTGACCGGGCTCGAAGAGCCGTGAGGCGAACGGGCGCGGTACGCCGGGCCCGTCGTCGATGACCTCGACGCGTACGGCGTCCCGGACTGCGTCCAGTGCCAGGTCTCCCGCTGTGGCGGCAGGCGGCGGCGCGGCCCGTTTGAGGGCGGCCCGCAGGCGGGCCGCGAGTTCTGCGAGGTGGAAGGGCTTGGGCAGGTAGTCGTCGCCTCCGGCCGAGAACCCGGACAGCCGGTCGGTCAGCCGGTGATGGGCGGTCAGGAAGATGACGGGGGAGAGGAACCCGTTCGCGCGCATCGCCTGGCAATGTCCCGCCCGTCGGCGTCGGGCAGCCCGATGTCGAGTACGGCGGCGGAGACGTCGACGGTGGCCAGGCGCAGGGCGGTGGCGCCGTCCGGCGCGGGGTCGGGGTCGAAGTCCTCGTCGCGCAGTCCGCGCATCAGCACGTCACGCAGGGCGTGATCGTCCTCGACGACCAGGTTCGTCTGCCGCATGGTCCTCCCTCTGCTCTCGTGTCGCGTCCGTTTGTTCCGGTGCAGTGTCCGTCCGGCCGCCCGCGGTGCTGCCCATTGGTCCTGCCGTCCCGCGCGTGGTGTCCGTGTCCGTCGGCCATCCGTGGTCGCGCAACGGGCCGACCTCGTAGCCCCGTTGCGCACATGTGTCGAGGATGCGGGGGAGCGCGCCCAGGGCCGAGCGCCAGGCGCCGGGAGCGGACGTGCAGTCGGAGTCGTGCAGCAGCATGGTGCCGCCGCCGTCCAGGTCGGACGTGACGGTGCGGTGGACGGACTCCGGTGTGGCGCGGGCGGTCCAGTCCTCGCCCCAGCAGGTCCACAGCACGGGGGTGAGAGCGAGGCGGCGGGCGGCCAGATGTGCGGCGGTCGACATGACGCCGTACGGGGGTCGGAAGAGTGTGGGCCGGATTCCTGTGATGTCGGCGACGGTGTCGCGGGCCCAGGCGAAGTCGTCGTACGTGGCGCGTGGGCCGCGCAGCAGCAGCGGGCGGTGCAGCCAGCCGTGGATGCCGATCTCGTGTCCCGCCGCGGCGATCTCGCGGACCAGGCCGGGCGAGCGTTGTGCCTCGCGGCCCAGCAGGAAGAAGGTCGCCCGGATCCGGCGCTCGGCGAGGAGACGCAGGAAGAACGGGGTGGACAACGGGTCGGGTCCGTCGTCGAAGGTGAGGGCGATGTGATCCGGGCGGCCCCGGCCCGAAAGGCGGGGCATGACGCGATTGCGCAGTGGTCCGAAGGTGGAGACGGCAGGTGCGGTCTGGACGGTCATGAGGACGGGCAGGGCGGCGAGGGCGGCGGTGCGGACCAGTCGGGCGGCGGTCACGAGTGGTGGCCTTCCGGGTGGGGGGCGTGGGCCGGGTGGGGGTCGTCCAGGTCGAGACCGTGCCCGATGGCGTGGATCATGCCCGGGCCGTCGTACGCGGTGGCGATCCCCGTGCCGACGGCACAGGCCCAGACTGCGCAGGCCACGGCGGTGGTGGCGACGAGCCGGCGTGCCGCCGGACGGCGCCGTCGCACGGCGGACCGGGGAGGCAGCGGCGGCAGCCCCGCGCGGTGGACGCGCGCTGTTTCCGCGGCGGGTCCGTCGTTGGGCTCGGCGGAGAAGAGGGCGAGACCGGCCGCGCGTTGGCTCAGTCCGAGCGGGCCGTCGATCAGGTCGCACAGCACGGCCTTGAGGCGGGCCGGGTCGCGGATCCAGACCGCCGTACCGGCCTCCTCCAGAGCGGCGGCGTTGGTCAGCCCGTGGCCCGGTATGCACCGGTAGCTCGCGACGGGCAGACCGGTGGCGAACGCCTCCAGGGAGCTGAGCCCGCCGGCGTTGTGGAGCAGGACGTCGGCGGCGTGCATCAGGGCGGGCATGTCGTCGACCCAGCCGTAGGCGTGTTCGATGCCGTCCGCACGAAGCTGCTCGGCCAGCGCCTCGTTGCGGCCGCAGACGACCACGGGGACGGCAACGCCGCAGTCGCGCAGCTCCAGGGCGACCTGCCGGACCGGTCCGACTCCCCAGGAGCCGGCGACCAGCAGCGCCAGCGGGGCGCTCTCCGGCAGCCCGAAGCGGGCCCGGGCCGTGTCGCGCTCCCGCGCGCTGCCGGGACGGAACCGTGGATCCACGACCGGACCGCACACCCGGACGTCCCGCGCCCCGGCGCCCCGGGCCTGGGCGGCGGGCACGGCGTGTGCGGCGAGGTGGACGTCGACACCGTCGGCCACCCACAGCGGGTGCACGGAGAAGTCGGTGAGATACGTGAGGACGGGCACGGCCAGCCGCCCGCGGAGCCGCAGATTGCCCAGGACGCGGCTGGCTCCCGGGTAGGTGGAGACGACCGCGCCGGTGCCGGGGCGCAGCGCGCGCAGCATGCGCTCCTCGGCGGTGCGCAGCAGCGCCCTGGCCAACAGCCCGCCACCGCCGGCGCGTTCGGTGCTGCGGTAGACCCGCTGGTAGGCCCAGGGGGCCTGGACGAGCATGCGGTGGTAGCCGTCCCGGACCAGTCGTCCGATCCGGGCGGGCAGCAGGTCCAGCAGGTCGAACCGGTCGACGACGAGGCCATGGGCCGTGAGCCGGCGTTCCAGTTCGGCGGCGGCGCCGTCGTGACCGGCGCCGATGCTCGCCGAGACGATCGCGACGCACTCGGCCCGTGCCGTGATCGGCACCGGCTCGGGGCGCAGGGCGGCGGCCGCCAGGGCGCGCGGATGCACTGAACTTCCGAGGTAGGGCATGGCTCGTTCCTCCGCAGGTGGAGTGGGCGGCCGAACTCTACAACATGTAGTAGGTAAACTCGTACAAGATGTAGTAGCTCCCTGTGGGCCCCCGTCGGCTCCCGTCGGCTCCCGTGGCGGAGATCCCGTCGGCGTCGGCGTCCTACAAGCCGTAGTAGATCCGCCGGTAGGCTGGGGTGCCGAGCGGGAAGGTGGGTGAACGGTGCGCGACCGGAAGAGCGACGAAAGCGGCGGGGCGACCGGCAGGAGGGCGCGCGGGGAGTTGGAGAGCGGTGTCCTTGCCGCTCTGTGGGCCGCGTCCGAGCCGCTGACCGCACGCCAGGTCCTGGAGCGGCTGCCCGGGGGCCTCGCCTACACGACGGTGTTGACGATCCTGTCGCGCCTGCACGACAAGGGCATGCTCGTACGGCATCCCGCGGGCCGCGGATACGCCTACACGCCCGTCCGGGACGAGGCGTCCGACACAGCCGTACGGATGCGCAGCCTGCTGGATCGCGGCTCGGACCGGGAGGCGGTGCTCACCCGCTTCGTATCCGAACTGTCCCAGGAGGACGAGCAGTTGCTGCACCGTCTGCTGGGCGAGCAGGACGCCGGACGCGGCGACGACGGGCAGTGAGCCGGTGAGGATCAGCGTGTACGTCCCCCTCGTGGTGACCGTGGTCCTCGCGGTGCTCGCGCCCCGGGCAGCCCGGCGGCCGGCACCGCGTCTCGCGGCCTGGTCCCTGGCGTGTGCGGCGCTCGTGACAGCGACCGGCTGGCTCGGCTCACTGGCCCTGCTGGCGTTCACCGGGTTCGCGCAGATCCCCGAGGTCGCGGAGGAGGGCCACTGGTCGGTGACCGCGCTGCGCGCGCAGGACCCGGTCTCCTTGGGCGTCGCGACCGTCAGCGCCCTGACCCTGGCGGCGGGGCTCGTATCGCTGGGGGCGGCCGCCGTACGGCAGGGCCGCCACGTCCTGTGGGCGCGGCGCGAATGCGGCCGGGTGCCCGGAGACACCGAACTGGCGGTGCTCGACGATGAGGCCCCGCAGGCGTTCGCGCTGCCCGGTACCCCCGGACGGATCGTGGTGTCCCGCGGGATGCTGCGCTGCCTCGGTGACGCGGAGCGCGAGGCACTCCTGGCGCACGAACGGGCCCATCTCCGCGGCCGCCACCACCACTTTCAGACCGTGTGGCGACTCACAGCGGCCGCCAACCCGCTGCTGCGACCGCTGGCCGAGGCCGGTGGCTTCGTCCTGGAGCGGTGGGCGGACGAGGAGGCCGCAGCCCGGATCGGCAGCCGTACGGTCGTCGCCCGCGCCGTCGGGCGGGCGGCTCTCGCCTCCGCCGGCATGCCACGCCCCGCTTCCCTGGCCGCGACCGGCGGGGCGGTGCCCCAGCGAGTACAGGCCCTGCTGGCCCCGCCGCCCCCGCGCCGCACCCTGCCCTTCGCGGCGGGCGCCCTCCTGCTCACCTTGTGCTGCGCCAGCCTGGCCAACGCCGCCTCGGACAGCGAGAACCTGGTCGAGAGCGCGGAACGGGCCCAGTGCGCCGCGGACGCCGGGGCGCTGGGCGCGGCGTGGGCAGGCCACCCCGGGCAGCGGCCGGAGGCCTGCTGCCACGCCGGTGGAGCCGACGGACACGGAAGGCACCGCAGGTAGTCGCGTGGTACCGCGGTACGACGTGCGCGGCGCGGTTCAGCCTCCCGGTACCACCGGATCGGGGTGATTCGGCGCTCAGCGTTGCCGGTGTGGCGTCCGAGGTGACGCACGCCGGAGCCCGACAGGGAGAACACGAATGATCGACGCACGGCAGCTGACCAAGAAGTGACGGGGGCGCCGGGGACGCGGATGTCGTCCGACGTCTCAGGGGTCCCGCACCCCAGGCGTCTGCCGTCGCGGGCGAGCAGTCCGTGCCAGCGCTCCGCGGCCTCGCGCAGCAGCACGGCCGTGTCCGGTGTGGATCAGCGCGAGGGCGCGGACCCCGGCGAGGACCGCCCAGACGATCAGGACTCGGTCGCGTAGGGCGGATGCCGGTGAGGAGGCCCGTACCCGAGATCCTCGGCGTCCTGCTGGACAGCGCGCGCGTCCACGGGCGTGGCACCGTACGTCTCACGGCCCGCGACCTCGGCGAATCCGTCGCCTTCGACGTCACCGACGAGGGCGCCGTGGACGGTGAGGCGGCTCGGCTGTTCGACCGCGGCCACACCGGTGCGGGACCGGGCTCCGGCATCGGCCTGTCCCTCGCCCGCGACCTGGCCGTCTCTCTGGGCGGCAGACTCTCCCTGACCGGTCGCCGTCCTGCCACGTTCACTCTGCTCGTTCCCGTACGCCAGGAGGAGGCCGGCCCGGCGGGCGGCGGCTGAGCATGTCAGGGGCCTGCCGGCGGAGCGGGGTCGCGCCGCAGGCGGGTGACCATGCGACTCGCGGCGGTCTTCTGCAGCAGCCCGTAGGTGAGGACCGGCAGCAACAGGTGCGGTTTGTCGGGCAGGGTAGAGGTGATCAGGACCGCGCTCGCGCTGCTGTTGTTCATGCCGCAGGCGAGCGTCAGCGACGAGGCGGTGCCCGCCTCCAGTCGCAGGACGCGGGCGGCGGCCCGGCCGAGGGCGAAGGAGAGCAGGCAGACCAGAGCGGCCACCGCCAGGGCGGCGGCGAACAGCAGAGGGCGGGGCCGGGTGAGGACGGAGCCGAGGGCGCCGCTGGCGTTGACGTAGGTCAGCAGCAGCGAGCCGGTCAGGGCCAAGGGCGTCACCGTCAACTGGAGGCGGTGTAGCAGGCGCGCGGGCAGGACGAGCGCGCCCAGGAGGCCCGCCGCACAGGGAAGGACTACGGCGGTGAGGGCGAATCCGCCCTCGGCCAGCTGCCCTGTGGCGGCGAGGGTGTGCGCGTAGCCGCCGCTGAGCAGCGGCGCCAGGGTCTGCAGCAGCAAGGGGGTGGTGACCGGGCTGAGGAGGGTGGAGGCCAGGACGAGGCCCACCATCGTCGGCTGGTCGCCGTCGCCCTTGTCGGTCCACACGGTGGCTCCGGCGGCGACGGGCATCGCCACGACGAGGATCATCGCGGTGAGCAGTCCGCTGCCGCCGTCGGTGTCGGGGGTGCGCCGCAGCAGGAAGGCGACGAGCGGCACGACCGCCAGCGGGATCGCGAGGTGCAGCACGAGCCCGGCGAGCAGGGCCTTCGGCCGTCGCAGCAGGCGGCCCAGCGCGCGGACAGGTACCTGGAGCCCTGCCGAGCACAGCACCAGGGACAGTAGGAGCGGTGCGGTGTGCAGCGTCAGGTGCGTCGGCGGTATCGGTAAGGGGTGAGGGCGGCGCAGCCACAGGCCGGGGCCGGGCAGGAACAGGGCGAGGGCGTAGGACATGACGACGACGCGGCCGAGCCGGTGCCGCAGCCAGGACGCGGCGCGGGTGTGCATGCGCTCATCGTGATCAGGCCGGACCCGGAGGGCCGGGAAAGTCGCGCGGCGGTCAGGATGCGTTCAGGTAACCGCTGGCACCGTCTGGCCCCATGACCTATGAACTCTCCGAGACTCCTGAGGCCGAACCGGGCACGAGTGCCTCTGCTCGTCCCTCCCCACGTCTGCGCTGGAACAAGGTCCCCGAGGTCACCGCCTACTTCTGGATCATCAAGGTGCTGTGCACGACGGTCGGCGAGACCGCGGCCGACCTTCTCAACGAGAAGGCCGGTCTGGGCCTGACCGGCGTGTCGGTCCTGATGAGCGCACTGCTCGCGGTCGTCCTTGTCATCCAGTTCCGCACCACCGCCTACCGCGCGGGCGTGTACTGGCTCGCGGTCGCCCTCATCAGCGTGGTCGGCACGCTGATCAGCGACAACCTCACCGACAACATGGGAGTACCGCTGGAGACGACCACCGCGGTGTTCGCCGTCCTTCTCGCCGTCGTGTTCGTCGTCTGGTACCGGCGCGAGCGCACCCTCTCCATCCACAGCATCGACACCACCAGCCGTGAGGCGTACTACTGGCTGGCCGTACTGTTCACCTTTGCCCTCGGAACGGCGGGCGGCGATCTGGTCTCCGAGCGCATGGACCTGGGCTACTGGCTCGCGGCGGTCCTGTTCGCGCTGGCCATCGCCGCCGTGGCGGTCGCGTACTTCGCGCTGGGCCTGGACGCGGTGTGGAGCTTCTGGATCGCCTACATCCTCACCCGCCCGCTGGGCGCCTCGATCGGCGACTACTTGTCCCAGCCGACCGGCAACGGCGGCCTCGGGTTCGGCACCGTCGTCACGAGCGGGCTCTTCCTGGCGGTCATCCTCGGCCTGGTGGTGTACCTGATGGTGACCCGCAAGGACGTCGCGGACCCTGCGCGCGTGACGCGGCACAGCAGGTCCAGCATCGGCTGATGAGGCTCCAGCCGTCGGCCGGTCTCGGTGTCCAGCTCGGTGATTGCGGCATCAAGGGTGTCCAGGTTGGCCAGCAGTCGGCGGGCGAGTACCCCGCGGTGTTCGACGCGGAAACGGTGCCCGAGTGCCACCTCCAGCCTCTCCCTTTTGGACCGCAAGCGGCCCTTGACCAGCGAGGCCAGGACCTTTGGATCGCGCTCTCCCTCCACCAGTGCGTCCAGGATCGCCCGCGCGGACTTCGAGTACGCCTGGGAGGCCACCGATGTCAGCTTGATCCCGGCATCCTGGAGCACCCTCTCCAGTCGCTGGATCATCCGAGCCCGTTCCTGTGTCATCGCTGTCCGTGACCGCGTCAGATCCCGCAAGTCCCGCATCTCCTGGGCGTCATGCGAGCCAAGCGGACTCCTTCGGACGGGTCTGCGGTGAGCTGTCGGTGCCGCCGTGCGCGGCCGTGCGGCCCAGGTAGCGGTGCACGAAGTGGACACTCATCGCGCCTTCGCCGACCGCGGAGGCCACCCGCTTTACCGAGCCGCTACGGACGTCTCCTACCGCGAAGACCCCGGGCAGGCTGGTCTCCAGGGTCATGCACGAGCGCCCGAGGCCGTGCCACACCTCGGGGTAGGCGCAGGCTTCCTGGGCCTCCGGGCCGGTGAGGACGAAGCCGCGGGAGTCGAGGGCAATGATGCCGGCGAGCCACTCGGTGTGGGGGTCGGCGCCGGTGAAGACGAACAGGCCCCGTACCGCGAGTCGGCTGTGCCCGCCCGTGCGGTTGTCGACCACGTCGAGCTCCTCCAGCACCTCCTGGCCGATGACCTCGGTGACCTCGGTGTGCAGCATGACCTCCACCCGCGGATGGCGTTCGACCTGGTCGACCAGGTAGCGGGACATGTTGGCCTCAAGGCTGGGTCCTCGGACCAGCAGGTGCACCTTCGGCGCGTACCCGGCGAGGAACAGCACCGCCTGGCCCGCCGAGTTGCCTCCGCCGACGACGGCCACCGGGTCGGTGCGGCACTGCTGGGCCTCGTAGACGGTCGCCGAGTAGTGGACGCTCGTTCCCTCCAGGCGTTCGATGCCGGGCACCTGGAGCCGGCGGTAGCGGGCGCCCGTGGCCAGGACGACGGCGCGGGCGGCGATCTCGCTGCCGTCGGCGAACGCCACCACGTAGTGGTCCTCGTCCTTGGGACGGAGACCGGTCGCCTCCAGCGGAACGCTGATCCTGGCGCCGAACTTGTCGGCTTGGAGCACGGCGCGTTCGGTGAGTTCGGCGCCTGAGATGCCGGCGGGGAAGCCGAGCAGATTCTCGATGCGGGACGACGTGGCGGCCTGGCCGCCGGTGGCCAACGCCTCCACCACGGTGGTGCTCAGGCCCTCGGAGGCGGCGTACACCGCGGCAGCGAGGCCGGCGGGTCCGGAGCCGACGATGAGGACGTCGCCGTGACGGTTTCCGGCGGGCAATGACGGCAGGCCGATGAGCCGGGCCAGTTCCGCGTTGCTGGGGTTGCGCAACAGGGTGGTGTCCCGCCAGATGACGAGCGGTGTCTCCTCCGGGCCGACGCCGAAGCGGCGCAGCAGGTCCTCGGCCTCCTCGTCGGTCTCCAGGTCGATCCAGCGGTGCGGCAGCCGGTTGCGGATGGCGAACTCGCGCAGCCGCCGGGTGTCGGGGGAGTAGCGCGAGCCGATGATGCGGAAGCCGACGCCCTGTCCGACGAGCAGCGCGCGCCGGCCCAGACAGGCGCGCAGCACGAGGTCCCCGATGGTGGAGTCCTGGGACACCAGGTGGCGCAATTGGTCCAAGGAGACGACGAGGACCTCGCCCGGGTCCCTGGCGACAGCGGTGTAGAAGGCCACCTGTCCGTGCAGCAGCCCGAGCTCGCCGATGAAGCGACCGGGGCCGTGCACGCGCAGCACGTGTTCCTCGGGAGTGCCATAGTCCTCGACGACGGCGACGGTACCGCTGAGCACGACGAAGAACGTCTCGCAGCGCTCCCCCTCCTGGATCAGCACGTCGTTCGGAGCCATGCTCCGGCGTTGCCCGTGCTCCGCCAGACGTGCTATCTGGTCCTCCGTAAGGCGCGGATACGCGCCGCAGGTGTCCGGGGTCTCCCGGAAGACGGCCTCGTCCGCTTCCTCCGGCACCGGTTCTCCGCCCGGCAGCGGCCGGTCGCCGGACATCAGACGAACGCCTCGTGAACGTAGCACCAGCGCCAATCCTCGCCGGGCTGGAACGACTGCACGATCGGATGGGCGTCGGCAGCTGCGTGCCTGCGCGCGTGCTTGTTCGGCGAGGAGTCACAGCAGCCGACGTGCCCGCAGGTCAGGCAGAGCCTCAGGTGGACCCACGGGGAGCCGAGCAGCAGACACTCCTGACACCCTTCTGGGGTCAGCGGCTGGACCGGCCGGACAAGCGCGAGGTGGGGGTCTGCGTGCAGGGTCATCCGGATCACCCTTCCCGGGCCGTGATCGACTGTTCCACCCACTGGCGCAGGACGGGGGCGGGTGCCGCCCCCGCCTGCCGGGCGACCGTCTCGCCCTGGTCGAGGACGAGCAGTGTCGGTACCGCCTGGACCTCGAAACGCCGCGACAGCCGCGGGTTCTTGTCGATGTCGACCTTGACGAGTTTGATGCGGCCGGTGAGATCGGTGGCGACCTTCTCCAGCGCGGGGCTGACCATGCGGCAGGGGCCGCACCAGGTGGCCCACAGGTCGACCACTACGGGGACGTCGGCCCGCCCGGCGACCTCGGTGAAGTCGTCGTCGCCCGCGTCCACCATCCACGGTAGGGGCTGCTTGCAGTGGCCGCACTTGGGGCGGCCCTCCGCGGCCACGGGCACCCGGTTGATGCGCCCGCAGTTAGGACAACTGACGGTCGTCGCCCGCATCGTGCTCATGCCGCCCGCGCTCCCTTCACGTCCTCGGGCTGGTCGTAGGTGACCACCAGCTCTCCGTGTTCGGCGTCGACGCGGACCGTCGCGCCGTCCTGGACGTCGCCGCGCAGCAGGGCGCGTCCGACCAGTGTCTCGACCTCGTGGGAGATGTAGCGGCGCAGTGGCCGGGCCCCGTACACCGGGTCGTAGCCCTGGTGGGCGATCACTTCTCTGGCGGCGTCGGTGAGTTCGACGGTGATGCGGCGTTCGGCGAGCCGCTGCCGCAGTTCGTCGTTGCGGAAGTCGACGGTGCGGCCCTGAGCGTCGGTGATGCTGCCGTCATCGAGGATCTGCAGCAGGGTGTTGACCATGAACCCTGACCAGCTGCGCATGGACCGCGACGCGGTGCAGTTCGTCAAGGACTTCATGGCCGGCGGGAAACCGGTCGCATCGATCTGCCACGACCCGTGGACCCTGGCGGAAGCCGACGCCGTGCGCGGCCGTCGCCTGACGTCCTGGCCCAGCATCCGCACCGACCTGCGCCACGCCGGCGCGGAGGTCGTCGCCGATCAGGAGGTGGTCGTCGACGGGCAGCTGGTCACCAGCCGCAGCCCGGCCGACCTGCCCGCCTTCTGCGCCGCCGTCGTGGAGCAGTTCGCCCGGGCGCACCACCCCATGCCCAGCTGACCCGGCGGAATGGGCCCAGACGGGGCACCTCGCGAGCGATATCCGCCACAAGCTGGAACGCGGCATCGACGCGAGCGACCCCGCGTCCTGAACCGGTGCTCAGCCCTTCGCGCCGTCGTCATGAGCGCGCGAGCCGGGCCGCGAGATAGGGCGCGGTGGCGCTGCGGCGGGCCCTCGCCACCTTGGCCGGCGGGCCCGCCGCGACCACCCGCCCGCCCGCGTCGCCGCCGCCCGGCCCGAGGTCGATGACCCAGTCGGCGGTGGCGATCGTGTCCAGGTCGTGCTCGACGAGGACGACCGTGTTGCCGGCGTCGACGAGCCGGTGCAGCTGTCGCAGCAGCAGCGCGATGTCCGAGGGGTGCAGCCCCGCCGTCGGTTCGTCGAGCAGGTAGAGCGCGTGACCGCGGCGGGCTCGCTGGAGTTCAGTGGCCAGTTTGATGCGTTGCGCCTCACCACCGCTGAGTTCCGTCGCGGGCTGCCCCAGCCGCAGGTACCCCAGTCCCACCTCGCGCAACGTCTCCAGACTGCGGGAGGCGGCCGGGACGGCGGACAGGAACTCGGCGGCGGCGTCGACGGACAGCGCCAGCACTTCCGCGATGTTCTTGTCGCGGTAGGTGACTTCCAGCGTTTCGGCGTTGTACCGGGCGCCCTGGCAGGTCGGGCACGGTGCGTAGGTGCCGGGCAGGAACAACAGTTCGACCGCGACGAATCCTTCGCCCTGGCAGGTCTCGCACCGCCCTTCGGGCACGTTGAAGGAGAACCGCCCGGCCGAGTAGCCGCGCGCCTTGGCCTCGTCCGTCGCCGCGTACAGCTTGCGCACCGCGTCGAACATCCCCGTGTACGTGGCAAGGTTGGACCGGGGAGTTCGGCCGATGGGCCGTTGGTCGACCCGGACCAGCCGGTCGAACGACTCGACCCCCGACGCGTCCTGGACGTCGACCTCCAGCTGCGCCTCGTCGGGCTCCTCGGGTACGAGTCCGAGGTGGCCGCGGACGACCTCGGCGAGCACCTGCGTCACCAGCGTCGACTTTCCGGAACCGGACACGCCCGTCACCGCCGTCAGTACGCAGAGCGGTACGTCGACGGACACGTCGTGCAGATTGTGGCGGGAGACGCCGCTCAGGTGCAGCCAGCCGTGCGATGCGCGCGGGCGGTGATCGAGCGGCTGGGCGCGCCCGAACAGGTACTGGCTCGTAGCCGACTCCCCGACCCGCTCAAGACCGGCGACCGGGCCGCTGTACAGGACGCGTCCGCCGCCCTCACCCGCGCCGGGGCCGATGTCGACCACCCAGTCCGCCCGCCGTACGACGTCCATGTCGTGCTCCACGACGAACAGCGAGTTGCCCGCCGCCTTGAGGCGGTCCAGCACGTCCAGCAGCGGTTCCGCGTCAGCCGGGTGCAGGCCCGCGGAGGGCTCGTCGAGGACGTAGACGACGCCGAACAGCCCCGAGCGCAGCTGGGTGGCGATCCGCAGGCGCTGCGCCTCGCCGGGCGACAGGGTCGTCGAGCGGCGCCCGAGGCTGAGATATCCGAGGCCCAGGTCGAGCAGTACGTCGACCCGCGCGACCAGATCGCCGCAGATCCGGACCGCGACCTCGGTCGTCTCCCCGGATCGGGCGGTCGACGTGGTGGCGTCGGCCTCGGACCGCCCCGCGACGGGCCGCAGCAGCGCCACGACCTCGGTGAGCGGCATCGCGTTGATCTCGGCGATGGAACGTCCGGCGAAGGTCACGGCGAGCGCCTCGGGCCGCAGTCCGCTGCCGTGACACTCGGGGCAGGGCACACTCCTGACGAACCGGAGCGCCCGTTCGCGCATCTTCTCGCTCTTGGAGTCGGCGAGGACGTGCATGACGTGCTTGCGGGCGCTCCAGAACTTGCCCTGGTAGCCGTAGTCGACGCGGTCCTCCTCCGGCTCGATGTACACGGAGGGCTGCTCGTCCGTGTACAGCAGCCAGTCCCGGTCCTTCTTCCTGAGCCTGCGCCACGGTCGGTCGATGTCGATCCCCAGGCCGCTCACGACACTGCGCAGGTTGGCGCCCTGCCAGGCGCCCGGCCAGGCGGCGATCGCCCCCTCGCGGATGCTCAGCGAGGGGTCCGGGACGAGCAGGTCCTCGGCGACGTCGTGCACGACGCCCAGTCCGTGGCACTCCGGGCAGGCCCCGGCCGCCGTGTTGGGTGAGAACGACTCGGCCTCCAGCCGTGCGGCCCCGGGCGGATAGGTGCCGGCGCGGGAGTACAGCATGCGCAGCAGATTGGACAGCGTGGTGATGGTGCCGACCGTCGAGCGCGAGCTGGGCGACCCACGTCGCTGCTGCAGGGCCACGGCGGGTGGCAGTCCGGTGATCTCCTGCACGTGCGGTGCGCCGACCTGTTGCAACAGCCTTCGGGCGTACGGTGCTACGGACTCGAAGTAGCGCCGCTGGGCCTCCGCGTAGAGCGTGCCGAACGCGAGCGAGGACTTGCCCGAACCGGAGACGCCGGTGAAGGCGACCATCGCGTCCCGCGGAACGTCGACATCGATGTTCCGCAGGTTGTTCTCACTGGCGCCCCGGACATGTACGAAGAGGTCGGTCGCGTCCTTGTTCACCGTTCCTGATTACCTGATCGCACCGGGAACCGCGCGACAGGAGCCGTCACCGGGCCCCGCTCACACGAGCGTCCGGAGTATCCCGCGGACGGCGTGGTGGAGGCCGTCGCCGTGCTGTCGGCAGCCGCGGAGGATCTTATGGTTCTTCATGCGTACGATCACATGCTCCACCCGGGCACGCACCTTGCGGTGGGCGGCGTTGTCCGCTTCTTCGCCTGCCAGTACGGCCCGGCGCGGGCGTTTGCGGTGCGGCACGACCATCCCGCAGTTGAGGTAGGCGCCGTCACCCAGGACGGTCACGTCCTGGCGTTGGATTCACCCGGTACACGGTGGACGAGGACACTCCGAACACCTGCATCGTGCCGTTGCCACCGCGCTCCCGCACTGCTTTGAGCAGCCGCGAAAACTGCGTCAACCGAAGTTCTGTGAACGTCTCCACCCACACCTGTTCAGCGCTCAACACCCCGGCCACACAAGGGAGATGCCCAGATCAGACGGGTGGCGTCGGCGGCCGGTGAGGGTGCCATGGCTATCCGCCTCGTGCACGAGCACCGGGACCGTGGAGAGGCACTCGGCATCGTGCTGGTGTCGGACGAGGGGAGGCAAGGACTGCGGTGTGAGCAGGAACGCCGCAGTGACATTGCCCGGGGTGGCGCACGCAACCGTGGCCCGGTGGTGGAGCAGGCCCTGTGCGCGGAGGACGAGGAGATCTGACCGTACCGCCTGCACCTGCTGGCAGGGGCCAGCGTGTCACGCGGCGTCGGCGATACCTCGGGGGCATCCTGTGGGCACGGGCGGTCGCGGGGGCAGCCGACGAGAAGGAGTCATGCGGGTGTCGTCTCAGGGCGTTACGGTCGTGGCTCTCCTGGCGGATCCCGACGCGCCCACGGAGATCGCGCAGCGCATGGCCCGGATACTTCCCACTCGGCTCGCCGACAAGTCAGGCCAGGGGCGACGGTTCGACGTCGAGGTGGTCAGTGAGCCCTTCACCGCAGGGACCGATGACCCGTCCACCTTGATGCGCCGGATCATGGACCGCGGAAGAGCGGAGAGTTGGGACATCGTCGTGGCCCTCACCGACCTTCCGCTGCACTCACACGGGCGCAAGCTCGTTGTGGATCTGAGTCACGAACACGGCTTGGCCCTGCTGTCTCTTCCTCCGCTGGGGGGCCTGCGTCTGCAGACGAGAGCCCGGCGGGCCGTGGAAGAAGCCGTGCTCAGCTTGGCGGGCCCGCGGGCCACCGGGGCTGAGGGAACTCCGCGGAGTCAGCCGCTTCTGGGGCCCTTCGTCAGTCGCCTCGCGCCTATTCACCCGGGCCAGGTCGGTGAGGAGGAGACCGCTGATCTTCGGTACGTCGTCAGCGGACCGCGCGGTTACCTGAGGGTGCTCGTCGGTATGGTCCGCGCCAACCGGCCGTGGCGCTTGGTGCCGGGCTTGTCGAAAGCCCTGGCGGCCGCACTCGCCACGGGAGCAGTCGCCACTGTGAACTCCACCATCTGGAACCTGGCCGAGTCCCTGAGCGCGCCACGCCTCGTGATCGCCACGGTCGGGTCCGTCGCGCTCATGATCGGCTGGCTGATCGTGGACGCGCAGCTGTGGCATCGATCAGCAGAGGTCTCGCGGGAGGCGAGGCAGAGGGCGAGGCTCTACAACGCCTCGACGGTCATGACCGTGGGTATCGGGGTGCTCGTCTGCTACGTGGGTTTGATCGTCATCAACTTGGTGTGGGCCCTGTTCATCCTCAACGGCCAAGTGTTCGCCTCCACGACACGAACCCCGCTTCACGCCGCGGAATACTGGACGTTGTCCTGGTTCGTCGCTTCGGTCGCCACGGTGGGCGGGGCGCTGGGATCAGGCTTGGAGAGCGACGAGGCGATCCGGGCAGCCGCCTACTCCAAGCGCGAACAGGAGCGCCGCCGAATACTCCAAGACGACGACGGCGACTAGCTGGTGACCCGAGTCGGAGATTCGTTGGTGGCTGGTGGTCGTCGGTGGTTGGTGGTCGTCCGTGTACGAAGATTCCGCTGCTGATCGATCGGTGCGTGGTTGTTTCGGTCAAGGGCCGACGGGGACTCGGAAGGCACGCCGCCGGAGCGCCGAAGCTCCGCCTGGGCAGGCCCACGGCGGCACCGCCGTTCCCCTGAACCGGGTGAACGGCCCACAGAGGCATGCCGGAGCCATGGACCCCGTCGGACCAACTCCCGGGAGTCAGGCTCGGTACGCCGTCTCCATCGCACCCGTGCTGCGGTCATGCCGCGGCACCGAAGGAAGCGATCATGAAAGCAGCGGTATATGAAGGCCCGCGAACGGTCACGGTGAAGGACGTACCGGACGCGAAGATCGAACACCCCTGCGACATCATCGTCAAGATCACCACTACCAACATCTGCGGTTCGGACCTGCACATGTACGAGGGCCGCACCTCGTTCGAGTCCGGCCGCACCCTGGGACACGAGAACATGGGCCAGGTCGTGGAGGTCGGCTCGGCCGTCCGCAAGGTCCAGGTCGGCGAGTATGTGGTCCTGCCCTTCAACATCGCCTGCGGCTTCTGCAAGCAGTGCGAGCGGGGTCTGACCAACTACTGCCTGACCATGCAGCCGGAACCGGCTCTCGCCGGGGCCGCCTACGGGTTCGCCGACATGGGCCCCTACCAGGGCGGCCAGGCGGAACTGCTGCGCGTGCCCTACGGCGACTTCAACGCGCTGCGGCTGGGTGAGGACGCCGCCGAGCGGCAGACCGACTACGTGATGCTCGCCGACATCTTCCCCACCGGCTATCACGCCACCGAGATGGCCCACGTCAAACCGGGCGACCAGACGATTGTCTTCGGGGCCGGCCCCGTCGGGCTGATGGCGGCCTACTCCGCCCTCCTCAAGGGCGCCGGGCGCGTCTGGGTGGCCGACCACCAGCCCGACCGGCTGCGCAAGGCGGAGGAGATCGGGGCCATCCCGATCAACACCGCCGAGCAGAAGCCGGCGGAGGTCGTCAAGGAGGCCACCCTCGGTCTGGGCGCCGACAACGGCTGTGAGTGCGTCGGCTACCAGGCACACGACCCCGAGGGACATGAGGACGCCAGCCTCACGCTCAACGGACTGATCGACTCGGTCAGGTTCACGGGCGACATCGGTGTGGTGGGCGTGTTCCTGCCGCAGGACCCCGGCGGCGCGGAGGCCCAGGGGGAACTGGAGGCGCAAGGCAAGGTCCCGATCGACTTCGGCATGATGTGGTTCAAGGGCCAGCACATGGGCACCGGGCAGGCGCCGGTGAAGAGGTACAACCGGGCGCTGCGGGATCTGATCGCCGGCGGGAAGGCAAAGCCGAGCTTCGTCGTCTCCCACGAACTCAGCCTGGACGAGGCCCCCACCGCCTACGAGCACTTCGACGCACGTGACGAGGGCTGGACCAAGGTGGTCCTGCATCCGAACGGACACGGGAACGGCCACAAGCGGTAGGCGACCCGGGGCCGCCGTCCGCCCGTCCTCCGGCCGGGGCTGGGGGCAATCGCCCGCGCTTCTGTCGGACCTGAACCAACGGCGATTGCCCGCGCTCCGGCCCGGTAGGACGGACGGCGGACGCTCAGCAGTGTCCGCAGTGGCTGCACCCCGTCCAGCGGCTGCGGCCGCCGGCCTGTTCGCGGGGCGTGTGGGAGGCTTCCCTGCCCGACGGTTGCCGCACCTCAACCAGGCCGATGCGACCCGGCAGGGTGTTCCGGCTGGGCTCACACCCGTGACGTGGCTGCGGGCCTTCGGGGAGGTCGTGCGATCCGGGCTCACGATCGAGGAGACGCGGCTGGAGCCCCTGCTCGCGCTGCGCACGGCCGCTGGGCTGGCGATCGTCATCGGGCCGGCGCTGTGGCTGGTCTCTCCTGCCTATGCCGCGTCCGCCGCCCTCGGTGCCTACTCCGCGGGTGGGGCCACCTTCCAGCGCACCTGGCGTCCACGCAAGGTGATCGCGCTCGGCGCGGGCGCGGGTCTGGCGCTCAGCACCTTCGTGGGCTACCTGGCCGCGGGACGACTTCCCCCAACGGCGGATCGGGAACAGTAAGATCAGCGCGGCCTGCACCACGCCCCCCATACGGCCAGCAGTGGGAGGAACGTCACTGGTGATTGGAAGCCTCAACGAGTTCACCGACGGCGGCGCGGCGAACCCGGAGGAGATCGCGCATCCCACCGCATCAAGCGGGGCGCCGGTCACCCATGGCCTCGGGCTTTTGAGAGGCGGTGCTGGTTCGGCCTCGCGCTCTCAGCTTGGGAAGCGACGGCGCTCGCGGAGTCGGACAGCTTCTGACCTGGGCGTATGTGCTCTTTTATGGCACTCGTCGGCACGGAATCGCACCGCTGTTGACCGTGGTTCACCGGTCTTATGGGCACGCTATGGGCACGCAGTCGATTCGGAGGCGTGGAGGGCCCCTCTTGGCGGCCGACGGGTGGCTGAGCTTGGGAAGTCGGCGGCGGCCGGAAGGACGTCGTTACAGGAGCACATGGAGAAGCACGCCTGGGCTGGCAGGCGTTTGGCGACCTCTTTCGTCGGCTTCTGGCTCTCTGCCCGGTTGTCCGAAGACGAGAGGGGCCCGGCAACCGCAAGGGGGCATGGCGAAGGGGAGAGCTGGAAGGTGTCTTCCTTCTGGAAGCTGACTGCCCGTCGGCGTCCGCCCGGCTGCGGGCTGCGGGGGACGCCGAGGGAAGTGGTCAGCCGGGCCAGGTGCCGGTCAGTCGGCGGACAGCGGTGGCGCCGCCGCGGTCGACGGCGGCTTTGACGCCGGCGAAGATCGCTCCTTGCAGGGCGGCTGCCGACAGGACCTCGGGCCAGGTGCGGTGCTCGTCGGTGGCGTTGGGGGTGTCGTCGTCGTGGCCGAGCCGTTTCCAGACCTGCTTGAACGCCGCACCGGCCAGCATGCCGCTGAGGGCGCCCATGGCCATGCCGAGTGGTTTGTAAGCGATCTTGCTCGCTTTCATCGGTGCTTCCTGGAGCGACGGATGAGCAGCAGCGCGATGAGTGCGCCTGCCGCGGCGAGCAGCGGAGCGCGGTTGGCTCGTGCCGCCCGCAGACCCTGGCCGGCCTTTTCGCGTGCCGGCTTCGGGGTCTTCTCCCAGGCGAGCTGACCGGCGTGAACTGCCTTGTCACGGACCTGCTCCGTGGCGGCGGCGGCCTTGGCCCGCACAGGCTCCGGGGTCCTGTCCTGCACCTCGTGGACTACGCGTGATGCTGTGTCCCGCAGTTGGGCCTTGGCCTGTGCCGCCTTCTCCTCGACCTGTTCCCTGACGGCGTCCGTCTTCTCCTGGGCGCGGGCCTTGACATCGGCCTTGGCCGCGAGCGCCTCCACGGTCTCGCCGAGCTCCTCGCGGGTCGCCTCGACCTGCTTGCGCAGTTCCTCCGTGGAGGGGGCTGCCTCATCGCCCGTGTGCGGCTTGTCCTGGGTCATCGCTGTGCCTTCTCCCTGATTTCGGCTACGTCGGCCTTGACGCTGTCGATGGTCTGTTCCGGTGCAGGCGGGTATGCCTTGCTGATCTGCCGCTTGCCGAGAGCTGCCATCAGCGCGGCGACGGCGCGGACCAACTGCGACAACTGCTGCGAGGCGCGGTGGACCAGGTCGCCGACCGGTTCCTGTGCTCCACTGTCGGTGCGTGGGGAACCCTCTGCGGTCATGGGCGCTCACCTGTCCTTCGTCGGCGTTTCGGCAGGTCCTGTGACGTTCGGCGTCCGTTCGTGCTCACCGGAGGTCGTGAACCGCCGTGGGCGGCGACCAACCGGCCTTCGCCTGCCACCGTTTGATCCTGTGTCCGTGTACCCGGGCAACGGCGCCTCACCGCTGCTCGGAGCAGACGCCATCACAGCGGTCCTGAGCTGACACCGTGATTGCTATTTCGGTGCGTTTATGGTTCCGGTCGTTTATCGGGCGAAGGGAGACCATGACCGACCTTCTTCTGCGGCCTGTGCGGCCGAGGAATTCAGTGGCGGTCAGCAGCTATGGGCACATGCCACGGCGGGGCAACAGACTCACCGGAGCGGGATGAAAGGATTTGACGGGGGCACTCGGTTCTCTGCGGCACCGATGGGTGCTGTTCCCCGAAGGAAAGAGAAACTCGTGTACATAGGTCTGGGTACTGTCGTCGTCATCATTGTCATCGTCGCTGTCGTCATGATGCTGCGCCGCCGCTGAACCGTGGCCCTGGTGCCGCACGATCAGTCATGACCACAGCCCGCCCGGATTTCCTTTCCCGGATCCCCGGGCGGGCATGGTCGCTTTCGGCGGAGGGGGTCAGTCGTGGGTTTCGTCGCCGTGGCTGCGCAGCCGTTCCTTCATCTTGGCGACGGCGAAGCCCCAGCCCTGTTCGACGGTGGGCTTGGCGGGGACGGCGATCTCGTCCGGGTTGGTGAGGACGTCGAGGAGGACGGGGCCGGGGGTGGCGAAGGCGCGGCCTACGGCGTCGTCGAGGTCGGCGGGGTCGGTGACGCGGATGCCGGTGATGCCGATGGCGGTGGCGACGGCGGCGAAGTCGGGGTTGTCCAGGACGGTTCCGAACTCCGGGAGACCGGCTTGCTCTTGTTCCAGCTTCACCATGCCCAGGCGGCGGTTGTCGAAGACGACGAGCTTGACCGGCAGTCGGCAGGACTTGAGGGTGATGAGGTCGCCGAGGAGCATGCTCAGACCGCCGTCGCCACAGAACGCGACGACCTGGCGGTCCCGGTCCAGATACTGCGCGCCGAGTGCCTGCGGCATGGCGTTGGCCATGGAGCCCAGGTTGTAGGAGCCCAGCAGCCGACGCGTCCCGCGCATCTCGACGAACCGCGAGAGCCAGACGGTGGCCATTCCGGTGTCCGAGGTGAAGATCGCGTCGTCGGAGGCGTTGCGGTCCACGGCGGCGGCCAGTGCTTCCGGGCGGATGTCGTGTTCGCGGTTGTCGAGCGCGGAGCGGGCCCTGCCGACCAGACTCTTGTCGTGTGCGGGATCGGCGAGGCGTGCCTGGCCCTCACGCCAGCTCAGGAAACGTTCCCGTGCCTGGTTCAGGTGTCCGCGGTCGTGTGCGCCGTCCGACCCGGACGACCCGCCCGGCTCGGCGGTCAGGTGGGCGAGCAGGTCGCGCACGGTGGCACCCGCGTCGCCGACGAGGCCGATGTCCACCGGCACGCGGCGGCCGATGTGCGCCGGTTCGGTGTCGACCTGGATGACGGTGCGGCCCTCGGGATACCAGTCGCGGTAGGGGAAGTCGGTGCCCAGCAGGAGCAGGGTGTCCGCGGACTGCATGGCGCCGGCCGCCGCGGGGTTGCCGATCAGTCCGGTCTGGCCGACTTGGAAGGGGTTGTCGCCCTCGAAGCCCTCCTTGGCCTTCAACGTCAGCACCATCGGAGCCGCGAGGCGGTCCGCCAGCGCGAGGACGTCTCCGCGGGCGGCGCGGGCGCCCTGCCCGACCAGCAGGGTGATCCGGTCCGCGTGGTCGAGGAGCTCGGCGGCCCGGCGTACGGCGGACGCTTCGGGGCGGGTGGTGGGCGTGGTCAGGGAGAAGCGGGCCGGACGGTCGGCGTGCAGTTCCCGGTCGCCGATGTCGCCCGGCACGGTGAGGACCGCGACGCCCTTGTGGCCCAGGGCGTTGCGTACCGCCGTCTCGAGGAGCTGTGGCAGTTGGTCGGGGTCGGTGATGGTGGCGCGGAAGACCGCCACGTCACGGAAGAGCAGGTCGTTGTCGACTTCCTGGAAGGCGTCGCTGCCCAGCTCGGACAGGGGGACCTGGCCGGCGATGGCCAGGACGGGCGTACGGCTCTTGGCCGCGTCGTAGAGGCCGTTGAGGAGGTGCACGGAACCGGGGCCGACCGTGCCCATGCACACCCCCAGGCGGTCGGTGAGCTGGGACTGGGCGCTCGCGGCGAAGGCCGCCGCCTCCTCGTGACGGCAGCCCACCCACTCCACGTCGTCGGTGGTGCGGATGGCGTCGGTGAGCGGGTTGAGCGCGTCTCCCACGACGCCGAACACCTGGCGGACGCCGAGTTCGCTCAGGGCGTCCACGATGACGCGGGCGACGGTTCGTGCCACGGTTTCCTCCAGGTCGGACGGTGAAGTGAGCGGTCGTGGGTCAGATGGTGAAGTGGTCCGGGTCGGCGGCCTTCCAGTCGGTCGCCCAGTCGGCGGGCGGCTCGACCAGCAGTTGTCCGGGGGAGAGCCACTCGTACAGGTCGTCGTAGGAGCGCACGGTCTGCGCGTCGATGCGGCGCCGCAGCATGTGCGGGTGGAGCTGTGCGGGGTCGGTGATTCCCATGGAGGCCATGATCTGCAGTGCACTGCCTACGGTGGCCTCCTGCAGGCGGCGCACCCGCTCGGCCTTGTCGCCGACGTCCAGCGCGCGGGCTCGCCGCGGGTCCTGGGTGGTGACGCCGACGGGGCAGGTGTTGGTGTGGCAGCGCTGGGCCTGGATGCAACCGACCGCGAACATCATGGCGCGGGCCGCGTTGCCGTAGTCGGCGCCCTGGACCAGGCGTTTGACGAGGTCGGCCCCGGTGGCGATCTTGCCGCTGGCGCCGATCCGGATCTGCTCCCGCAGGCCCACGCCGACCAGGGCGTTGTGCACGGTCATCAGACCCTCGGTGAGCGGGGTGCCGACGTGGTCGGCGAATTCGAGCGGTGCGGCACCTGTGCCGCCCTCCCCGCCGTCGACGATGATGAAGTCGGGTGCGGTGCCCTCCTCGAGCATCGCCTTGCACACGGCGAGGAACTGGCGCCGTGAACCGGGGCACAGCTTGAAACCGGCCGGCTTGCCGCCGGACAACTCCCGCATCCGCGCGACGAATTGGACGAGTTCACGCGGGGTGGCGAACACGCTGTGGTACGGGGGCGAGATGACCGTCTGTCCCTGGGGGACGTCCCTCACCTTGGCGATCTCCGCGTTGACCTTCGCTCCGGGCAGTACACCCCCGATACCGGGTTTGGCGCCCTGCGACAGCTTGAGTGACACGCACTTGACGCTGTCGCCCGACGCCTTCTCGGCGAACTCCCCGGCATCGAAGTCCCCGTCCCGGGTCCGGCAGCCGAAGTAGCCGGTGCCGATCTCCCAGACCAGGTCACCACCCGGGCGCAGGTGGTACTCCGACAGCCCGCCCTCACCGGTGTCGTGCGCGAAACCGCCCGCCGCGGCCCCCTTGTTGAGCGCCAGTACGGCGTTGGCCGACAGCGAGCCGAAGCTCATCGCGGAGACGTTCAGCAGGGCCATGTCGTACGGCCGGGTGCAGTCCGGACCCCCGATCCGTACGCGCCCCGGGTGCTCGGGCACCGGGCGGGGAGCCATCGAGGGAACCAGGTACTCGTAGCCCGCCTGGTACACGTCGCGTTCGGTGCCGAACGGCTCCTCCGCGGCGCTGCCCTTGGCTCGCTCGTACACGATGCTGCGGATGTCCCGGTCGAAGGGCCGCCCGTCGAAGTTCCGCTCGACGAAGTACTGCTGCAGTTCGGGACGGATGCGCTCCAGCAGGAAGCGGGCGTGCCCGATCACCGGGTAGTTGCGCAGCACCGAGTGCCGTCGCTGGGTCAGGTCCCACACACCGATGACACCGAGCACGGCGAGCGGCACCGCCGCGAGCCACCACCAGGGCGACACCACGACGGCCACACCGGCCACTGCGAGGGCGGCGCCCACGACCACCGCGATCATTCCGATTCTCAACACGACCCACGGGTAACCCGCTTGGCCCGTCTCATGCGGGCCGACCGTGCCGACCGCCCGTTCTTGGCTGTCAAAACGGTTGTGTTGATTCTTGTACTTGTCTTGCCCTGATATTCGGTGGTGCAGGGTTCGCCATCAATAAATGGATGAGGGTGTGGGACGGAAAACCGTGGGCACTCGACCTACCGAGGGTCGCCCACCGAAATACTGGACGGGCTTCCTCGCTATTCACGTATTGCAAGGGGAGGTTTTGTATGACGGACAACATGTGGGGCTACCAGGCCGAGTCGGGTCACCAGACGGGGACGGACTTGACCGGATTCAAGGTCGAGGCGAGCGACGGTTCGATCGGCAAGGTCGACAAGCACTCCGAGGATGTCGGGGCCGCGTACATCGTCGTCGACACCGGAGTGTGGATCTTCGGCAAGCAGGTTCTGCTCCCTGCCGGTGTCATCTCGACCATTGACGTCGCGGAGCGGACGATCCACGTCGGCCGTACCAAGGAAGAGATCAAGAACTCCCCCGAGTTCGACAAGGACAAGCACGCCGGTGACTCCGGCTACCACGAGCAGGTCGGCGGCTACTACGGAGACCACCGAGCCTGACCGTCGCGGCAGTACACAGGGGCGGGCACCGGCGTTCTGCCGGTGCCCGCCCTTCGCCGTGCCCGGTCCGGGACCCCAGGGTCCGGAGCGCCAGGGTCCGCATCATCGTCGGCCGTCGGGGTACCCGCGCCTGACACCCACCCTGCGCGAGGAAGCGAGAACACCGTGAGCGAGCGCCGCCCGGAAGCCCCCGGAAACAGAGGGGGGCCGAAACCGAAGCCGATCCCCAGGGACCCGCCCGATCAGCAGGCCGGCGCCGACGAACAGCGCGAGCCGGAGGGGCACGATCGGGAGGTCCCCGACCCGAGGATCCCCGACACGGATGAGGCCGGCACCGGGCGGAGGGGTGCCGGGCATTCCGGCAGTACGCGTCCGGGGCATCCCGTGCCCGACGAATCGACGGGTTGACGCCCCGCGCGCCGGGGGAGCCGAGGCGGGATCCGCTCGGCCGTGTGCTGTCGCCATTCGTGAACGGGTGCGTCTGATCACCCACGTCCCGCCGTATTCAAGTTTGAGGAGAGTGAGCCCGATGGCCACCGTGTCGCTCACCGGAGCGTCCAAGGAGGACGCCGCCACCGTCTTCGGCGTCCTGAGGACGGCGTTCCCCACCGACCGTCCTGCCGACGACGTACCCCAGGAGCAGCCGGGCGACCACTCCGCCGTGTGGAGCGCGGAGTTCGAGCCGACGCAGGAGTGGATCCCGGCCGATCCCATTCCGCTGGACGGCTCGGTCTCCGCCACACTCCAGGGCGCCTACGTCGCCGTTGACCAACTGTTCGAGGCCCTGAGCACGGCGTTCGCCGTGGACCACTGGGGCGCGGCGTCGGGAGACCAGGAGAAGGAGGTCGACCTGCGGCTCACGACGAAGCGGTGACGGGACAGGAAGCCGTCCTCGCGAGACTCCGACCCACGAGGAGATGAGCGACATGGTGCAGATCGGGTACACGATGATGACCGAGCAGGCCGGCCCGCGAGAACTCGTCGGCCATGTGGTCGGCGCCGAACGGGCAGGCTTCGACTTCTCGGTCACGTCCGACCACTACTTCCCCTGGCTGGAGTCCCAGGGCCACGCCTCCTACGCGTGGAGCGTGCTCGGTGCCGCCGCGCAGGCCACCGAACACATCCCCCTCATGACCTACGTGACATGCCCGACGACCCGCTACCACCCGGCGGTCGTCGCCCAGAAGGCCGCCACCCTGCAACTCCTCTCCCAGGGACGTTTCCGCCTTGGGCTCGGCTCAGGGGAGAACCTCAACGAGCACGTGGTGGGCGGCGGTTGGCCCGCCGCGCACGTCCGCCTGGAGCGGCTGGAGGAGGCCGTGGAGATCATCCGCTCGCTCTTCGCGGGGGAGAACGTCAACTACCACGGCGCCCATTTCGACGTGGAGAACACCAAGTTGTGGGATCTCCCCGACAGGCCCCCGCCGATCGGTGTCGCCGTCTCCGGCGACCGCTCCTGCCAACTCGCGGGCCGTCTGGCCGACTTGCTGATCGCGACGGAACCCAGGCCGGAACTGATCTCCGCGTTCGAGGGCCACGGCGGCACGGGCAAGTCCAAGGTCGGCCAGCTGCCGATCTGTTACGACACCGACCGTGAAGCCGCGATCGCCCGCGCCCACGACCAGTTCCGCTGGTTCGGCGGCGGTTGGCCGGTCAACTCCGAACTGCCAGGGCCTGCCGCGTTCGCGAGTGCCACGCAGTTCGTACGGCCCGAGGACGTGGCCGAGTCCATCCCGTGCGGTGACGATGTGGAGGCGGTCGTCGAGGCCGTACGCCCTTACGCCGACGCGGGGTTCACGGAGGTCGCGCTCGTCCAGATCGGCGGCGACCACCAGGAGCCGTACCTGGAGTGGGCGGAGCGGAAGCTGCTGCCCGCCCTCCGCTACGAACTGTGAGAGGGCGAGGGCACCCGCGATGACCACGAAACGCGCCGCGATCTTCGACGTCGACGGAACACTCGTCGACACCAACCACCTGCACGTCGTCACCTGGTGGGAGGCGTTTCGGCAGGCGGGTCACCAGGTCCCCATGCGGGACGTCCACCGGGCCGTGGGACTCAGCGGCGGCGACCTGCTGGACCACCTGCTCGGCGACGGCGACGACCGCGATCCCGACGAGGACGAGCAGCTCACTGCCGCTCATCACGCCCTCTACGCCACGTACTTCGAGCGGCTGCCGGCGCTGGACTCGGCGGGCGACCTGCTGCGCGCCCTGGCCGGGCGGGGCTGGACGATCGTCCTGGCGACCTCGGCGAGCGGCGCCGAACTGGCCGCGCTACGGCGTGCCATCGACGCGGACGACGTCATCCTCGGGGCGGCCAGCGCGGACGACGTATCCGACGGAAAACCAGCCCCCGACCCCGTCCGACAGGCCAGGGAACTCGCCGGTGTGCCCAGCGAACGGGCCGTGTTCGTCGGCGACACCGTCTGGGACATGAAGGCCGCCGTACGGGACGGAGTGCTTCCGGTGGCGGTCCTGTCCGGCGGGATTCCCCGCGCGGACCTGGAGGCCGCCGGTGCCCACGCGGTCTACCGTGACGCCGCCGACATCCTCGCCCACCTGGACTCCGGCGTCTTCGCCGACAAGGAGTGAGGGGGAGGTGTGGGAACGAGAGGTCAGCCGCCGGTGAGTACGGCGTCGCCCTGCGCGGGTGCCGTGCGGGCGGCGGCAGGCGGCGTCGAGGGCGTCCTCGACGGTCCGGGTGCCGGTGGACACACAGAGCGTGCAGGCGACGTCGTCCATCCGTCGCCGTGCGGTGGCGCCGCCGTTCTCGGCGTGCAGTGTGCACAGGGTCTCGTACTGCTCGACCAGGTCCTTCAGCACCGCGGGGTGAGCCATCAGCACCAGGGGTCTCCACTCACGTGAACCTGTCATCGACGGTGCGGGTACCCCCGACCCGCATGCCTATACCGCGAGTTGACGCGATGCGCGAGTCAGGGCCCGTAGACGCGCCCTGCCCCGAGTGGCGTGCCAGGAGTAGGGTTCGAGTGCGCCCAAGCCCCCGGTGTTGCCAGTGCCGTATGAGCCGGTCCGATGAGCCGAGGTGCGTGACGGTGGTTCCCTTCGAGGTCGCCGAACGGCGTGGACGCTGGATCCGTCCGGCGGTCGCGCTGCGGGGCGAGGCCGATCTGGAGTCCGTCCCCCAGATGCGTACGGCCATCGAGCTCTGTCTGCGTGGGCCCGGCCGGCAGATGGCCATCGACGTGTCCGCGCTCACGTTCTGTGACGTCAGCGGACTCAACGCCTTCCTGGACGGTGCCGAGCACGCCGCGGACTCGGGCCGGCGCCTGACACTGCGACGGCCGTCGGCCCAGGTCGTACGCCTGCTAGCGCTCGCCGGCTGCGCGGAGATCCTGCTGGGACGGCGGGCGGCCCGGCAGGGCTCGGGGTGCCGCCTGCTCGTGCGCGACCTCCGCCGCCGAGCCCGAGGAGGCCCGTGAACTCGGCGAGTTCGGTGGACCGGTGAGCTGAGTGAGCGATGACCCCGGTGCGCAGACCGCCGCGTGACCCAGCGTGTGTGCCGCCGCCGCGAGGAGCAGTTCCTCAAGGGTCGCGGTCTGGTGCTCGGCGCGTTCCAGGAGGGCGTCGAGGTGTTCGGCGTAGAGACGGTCGTCGTCCTCGGCCAGGACGCGCAGGGTGCGCCAGCAGGACGCCTTGCCCTGGACGCCGAGGAGCATGGACTCCAGTTCGAGGACGTCACTGAGCGGTGAGCGGGAGAAGAGGCGCCCGTTGGGCTTGAGCCGCCCGGCCTTCTCGGTCAGCCGGCCGAGCGCGACCTTGGGGTGATCGGTGGAGACGCCCAGGTCGAACATGATCTGCACCAGGGAGTCGTGGTCCTCCTCGACCTGTTTGGCCAGTGTGGAGAAGGCGGTGGCCCGCTCCTCGTCCCGCTGTCCCTGCGCGGCACGGCGGCAGAGTTCCAGGCCGCCGGTCGCTCCCGCCAGATGGTCGTTGAGGTAGATCGCCAGCAGAGCAGGGGCGTTCGACGATTCCCCCGACGGCCCGGTGCCGTCCTCGGAGGCATCGGCGTCGGCCCGCATCTCACGGTCCACGGTGGCGCCCAGCTCGGCCCAACTGTCCTCGAACTTGGCCAGGCCCTCGCGTTCCAGGGTGTCGGTTACGTCCATGAAGTCGATGCCGGTGCGGCCCAGTTCCTCGAAGTGGGCGGCGGCCGAGGCGTAGGTGTCGGCGACGGGGGCGGCGGCCGGTACGTGGCCGTGGTCGGCGAACGCGTCGAGCGTGCTCGCCGGCATGGTGTTCACGGTCCCTGGGACGACCAGTTCGCTCACGTACATGGTGTCTCTTCGAGACCGGTCAGACGGGCGTCCTGGACGGCACGGTAGCGCTCCAGCGAGAAGACGAGGGTGACGTTGACGCTGATGCCCCGGCCGATGACGGTGGTGATCGCCGCCAGGCCCTCGCGGGTGGCGGGCCGGGTCGGGCAGTCGCAGGTTCACGCAGCGGAAGCATCGGGAGTGATTTCCTTTCTCGGGCAAGGGCGTTGTCGCCTGTGGGAAGGGCCGGCCGGGGTGAGTGCCGGCCGGCCCTGCTGAATTGATGAGCGGGTCACGCGTTCCTGGGCTCAGGCGTGCTCGGGACGGCCGAAGAGGAGGTCGTAGCCCGGGGGGAGCTGGAGCAGGATGCGGCGGGTGAGTTCCTCGCCCGCCGCATCGGCGGTCACGCTCAGTACGGCGCTGACGTCCCAGGCCGCGGTCTGTTCGGTGGCTCCCTCGATCCACGCCGCGGTGGCCCGCAGGAACCGCTCCGGCGGGAGGGGCTCGGTGGCCTGCAGCGGGTTGAGAAGAACCAGGGCGAAGGTCTCCGGGAGCCGGGCGGCCAGCTCGGCGCGGACCTCACCCACCAGATGCGCGCCCAGCAGGGCCAGAACGGTACGCGCGGCCCGTTCGGCTTCCTGGGGGGTGGTGTACTCGCCGCGTTCCTGCACGTGGTCGAGGAATGCTTCCCATCGCATGGCCACCACTGCCCCCTTCACGTCGTTGTGTGATGGACGTAGGGCGGAGGACGGGACCAGAGGGGGGATCGATGCCCGTCCTCCGCCGTCGGCGCGGCCGGGGAACTGGCTCCTCAGCCGCCGATCTGCTTGTGCTCGGACTCCCCGCCGATCGCGATCTTGCGGGGCTTGGCGCGCTCGGCGATCGGGATCCGCAGGGTCAGCACCCCCGCTTCGTAGCCGGCCGTGATGCGCTCGGTGTCCAGGGTGTCGGCCAGCACCAGCTGGCGGGAGAAGACACCCAGGGGCCGCTCGGAGAGCTCCATCTGTACGTCGTCGGTCTTCACGACCGGGCGGCGCTCGGCCTTGACGGTGAGCATGTTCCGTTCGACATCGATGTCGATCGCGTCCTTCGCGACACCGGGCAGGTCGAGGGCGATCACGTACTCCTCGCCCTCACGGTAGGCGTCCATCGGCATCGCCGAGGGCCTGGACCAGGTACCGGTCACACCCGTCAGCTGCTGGGCAAGCCGGTCGAGTTCGCGGAACGGGTCGGTGCGCATCAACATCGCGAATACACCTCCACAGGTCTGGCAGGAACTGCCAATGCGCTTCGTCTGACACCGTTGTAACATGTCATCCAAACGATGACAAGTAAGGTGTCGTCCAAAGGGTGACAATGCCGAGAGGATCTCCGTGAACGCCTCCCCCGAGCCCCGCGACCCCACCTCGTTCTTCGCTGCCGCGGCAGCGCTGAACACGATCAACGAAGCCGTCCGCACCGCCCAGACCCCCCAGAGCGGAGCGCACCCACAGGACGGACAAGCCAGTGCGGACCAGGCCCTGGCCGCACTCCTCCTGCTGCGTGAACTGCGCGACCAACTCGCAGGATGGGAACCTGGACTGATCGAGGCAGCCCGGGCAGCAGGCTCCAGCTGGGCGGACCTCGCCCACCCGCTCGGCGTCGCCAGCCGCCAGGCCGCCGAACGCCGCTACCTGCGCGTACGCCCCGGAACACCCGGCACCACCGGCGAACAGCGCGTACAAGCCACCCGCAACCGCCGGGCCGCCGACCGCACCATCACCACCTGGGCCCGGACCAACGCCGCCGAACTACGCCAACTCGCCGGCCAGATCACCGCCCTCACCGACCTCCCCGCTCGTGCTCGCACACCTCTGGCCCGGCTCGCCGACGCCCTCGCCGACAACGACGCCGCCAACCTCATCGCCCCACTCGCCGACACCCGCACACACCTCAAGCCCAACCACCCCGACCTCGCAGCCCGCATCGCCACCATCACCCACCACACCGACCAACTCCGCCAGACCGGCGACGCCCACTACTGAACACCGGAGGGCCATTGCGCTCCCGATCGGCGGGTGTGCTCCGGTCTGCGGCATTGATGCCAGAAGCCGGTCGCCCTGGAGTGACGGTGGTACGGATGCGCTGCACGGGCACCCGTCCACGCAATCTTTGTCGGAGTTAGAGAAGCGCGTGAGGCAGGCACGCACATCAGGAGCCGGCGCTATGACCGAGCTCCAAGGGGGCATATCGTCATACGTCAGAGGACGGCATACTCGTTGGCCACGCCGACGGCCAAGGGTCTCGTCGGCTGGATCGGACTCTGGCGCCGTCCGACCACGCGTGCATGACCCTAATCAGGAACCAGGCCCCGCGGATGGAAAACGCATGCCCGAGCGCATCAGCTCCAGTTTCGACCCCGTCCGCGCCGCGGCCCGCCAGGCCAGCAGCATCGCCGAACTCCTCGACGTCATGTGGGAACAAGACCGCAACGACGGGCCGCCTCCGTATCTCTCTGTCTCCCAGCTGCGCGTGATGTACATCGTCGACCACAAGAACGGAATCCGCATGCGGGCGCTCACCCGGCTCCTGGGCGCATCGCCGCCCTCCGTCTGCCGCTTGGTCGACCGCCGGCCGTGCCCCGACAGCCGCCGCGAAGTCACGCTGTGCGTGACCCCCCCGCCGGACGTAGACACCTGGCCCAGGTCTGTGAACGGCGCGACCAACTTCTCCTCCAGGCTCTCGACAGCATGCCCAGCCACCAGCGCACCGCACTGACCGAAGGTCTTGCCGGACTGCAGCAAGCACTGATCGACCAGCCCATGCTCCGCCTCGTCCCCTAGGACTCCCCACCCGCGCCGACGCCACGAGACCCAGCCCGGTCCCCCCAGCATTCCGGTACCGATCACCCAGATTTGTCCGCCCATCCACACGGGAGGTACAGGAAGGCGCCCTCACCGACATGCCGTGACGCGAACCGGTGGTGTTTCCCCCCTGGTGGGGGAAACACCACCGGTTCGCTGCGGGCCGCTGCGGTCAGCTGGTGGTGAGCATGCCTTCACGGAGCTTGACGAGGGTGCGGTTGAGGAGGCGGGAGACGTGCATCTGGGAGATGCCGAGCTGTTCGCCGATCTGAGCCTGGGTGAGTTCCTCGACGAACCGCATGTGGATAATGCGCCGTTCCCGGTCGTCAAGTTGGGCGATCATCGGGGCGAGGGCGTTGAAGTCCTCGACGAGTTCGAGAGCGTTGTCATCGATGCCGATGAAGTCGGCCAGCACCGCTTCGCCGTCCTCGCTGGAGCTGATGGTGGCGTCGAGGGAGGAGGAGTTGTAGCCGTTGGAAGCCAGACGCGCTTCGTTGACCTCCTCCTCGCTCAGGCACATCAGCTGCGAGAGTTCCTTGACGGTGGGCATGCGCCCCAGTCGGCTGCGGAGTTCCTCGGTGGCTTTGGCGAGCTGGATGCGGGCTTCCTGCAGACGGCGGGGGACGTGGACCGCCCACGAGGTGTCGCGGAAGAAGCGCTTGATCTCACCGACGATGTAGGGGACGGCGAAGGAGGTGAACTCGACCTCGCGGGACAGCTCGAACCGGTCGATGGCCTTGATCAGTCCGATCGTGCCGACCTGGACGATGTCCTCCATCTCGTCCTGGCCCCGACTGCGGAAGCGCCCGGCCGCGTACTGGACGAGGGACATGTTCATCTCGATGAGCGTGTTGCGCGCGTACTGGTACTCGGGCGTGCCCTCTTCCAGAACGCCGAGCTGGTCGAAGAACAGCCTGGACAACTGCCGGGCGTCCTTGGGGGCGACCTGCGACGGGTCCGCGATCTCGGGCAGCACCACGGTCCGTGCCTCTGCCGTCTTCGTCACTGTCATGTCAGGCCCCTCCTGTGCGATCCAGGCTTCGTGTCACCGGCCCCTTGTGCGGCGGCAACAGACGGCGTACCCGGGTTCGAAGAATGCATGCCAGGTGATTTTAGAGCGGACCCAGCGCACCCGGTTTTTGCCCAATGGGGTGGTCTGGGCCGTGAGAAGTGGGGCCCGCCGGAGCGTCTCCGGCGGGCCCCACTTCCGGGGTGGTGCTGAGGTCAGGCGTGTCGGTGGTTCTGGTAGTAGCCGCCGACCTGCTCGTGGTAGTCGGCGTCGCCGACGTGCTTGTCCTTGTCGAACTCGGGGGAGTCCTTGATCTGGGCCTTGGTGAGGTCGACGTAGATCTTCCGCTCGGCCAGGTCAACCGTTTTCACGGTCCCGGCCGGCAGCAGAACGTGCTTGCCGAAGATCCACACGCCGGTGTCGACGACGAGGTAGGCGGAGCTGACGTCGTCCGAGTGCTTGTCGACCTTCCCGATGCTGCCGTCGGTGGCCTCGACCTTCCATCCGGTCAGGTCGGTGCCCGCGGTGTAGCCGGTGGTCGGCTGGTAGCCCCAGATGTTGTCACTCATAAAGAACGGCTCCCTTGTCGAATTCCTTGCTGCTGCCGCAGCAGAACTGCGGAGTTACAGACGTCATCGAATTCGGTGACGCTTCCTCAGAAAGCCGGGTGCCCCGGCCTCCCGGACCCCACACATCATGCCGAGAAGAATTGCGGATGGCCGGAGGTGCCGTGCTGGAGGCCACGGTTCCTGGCGTCACGGCCACCTCCGGCCATGACCTCCAGGTACCCCGAAGCGGCAGAATCACCACTTTTATCCCTGTGGTAACAGGAAGACAGGAAACGGGTGGGGCCCGACGCCGCGGCGTCGGGCCCCACCCGTATGGGTGCGCTGTTCAGGCCGCTTACCAGCGGTACCAGCGGCCGCGCTTGCCACCGCTTGCTGTGGGGCGGATCACGAAGCCGAGGATCCACACGATCAGCACGATGACGGCGATCCACCACAGGGCCTTGAGTGCGAAACCGGCACCGAAGAGAATCAGGGCGAGCAGAAGAACAAGAAGAATAGGAACCATAGTTATCAACCTCCGCCCCCTCGTGTGCCCCGCGTGGCGATCTCCATTCCTGCGGACCTCGCGTACTTCGTAGAGAGCCCGGAGCTGCGAGGAGTTTGTGCGGCGGCCTTCCGGTTTAAAGAGTGGAATCCAGGGCGACACGGAGGGTGAAACTTCCTTCAAGCGAGACAGGAGTGAGTGGTTGTGGCTGCGGACGAGAAGGCTCAGGCCAAGGGTGAGCAGGCCAGGGGCAAGATCAAGAAGGTCGTCGGCGATGCGGTCGGCAACGAGTCCCTGAAGGCCGAGGGTCACGCCGAGGAGTCCAAGGGCGACCTGCGCGAGGCCAAGGAGAAGGCCAAGGACGCCATCAAGCCCAAGTAGGCGCACCACTTTTGATCCCGGCAGCCACGTCCGTGGGCTGCCGGGATTTGTGCTGTCCTGCCCCCCAGCAGCCGAACAGATCCGCTTGGCGCACGTGATGAGGTCGGGTCCGATGCTCACCCGTGCACGGGGCGCCGTGCCGACGCCGTGATGACGTGAATCCCACGCGGTACTGCTGCCGGGTTGGATGGTGAAGACCTGGTCCAGGCCGACAACGGTGAGGATGTGGAGGGTGTTGGCGGGGAACGGCGGCCAGGGTCATGTCTGCGTCGGCGGCTTGGGCGCGTTGGCGGGCGGCGAGGAGAGCGGTGATGCCGGTGGAGTCGCAGTACTCCAGGCCGGACAGGTCGGTGACCAGGTCCTGGCCCGGGTCCAGATGGGCCGGTGGTGGTGCTGGCGCACGGGTTCGGCTGTGATCAGAACATGTGGCGGCTGGCCGTGCCCGCCCTGGCCGAGCGGTACCGGGTGGTGCTGTTCGACTACGTAGGCTCCGGCGGCTCGGATCCGTCGGTCTTCAGCCCCGAGCGGTACTCCTCGCTGAAGGGCTATGCCCACGATGTGGTGGAGATCTGTGAGGAGCTGGACCTGCGGCGAGCCCGCCAGTGACCGTCACATTGTTCCTGCTGCGGATATCCGTACCGCCATACTCCCACCCAGCCGCAAGCGGACTTCGGCCGCCGTCCGCGAGGCGCGTAGCCCAATCCCGCAGAGCGCCGCAGGACCGGGCACCTGGTGTTCTGCCGCCTCCCCCCTTCTGGCGTGCCTTGGCGGCGGGTCGGTGCGGGCAGACGTCAGCACCCGTCCATCCGGAAGATGCCCCCTTAACCGCGGAATTCCAGGTCTGAGCCCCGCATGGCGCTGTACGTGAAAGCGGGCCGGTCATGCCGTCGGTGCTGGCGTCTTGGTGCTACCGGTGAAGGAGAGTGCTGACGGTTTTGCCGCCGGCGGCCTGGCGGGTCACGGCGGTGGCGTGGGCGAGGCGGTTGACCATGGGCCAGCCGAAGCCTCCAGTGCCGCCGTTCAGGTCGGGGGTGCGCATGCGCGGCGCCTGCGGACTGCGGTCATGCACGGCTACTTCGATGCTGCCGGGTGCGCGGTCAGGTCCAGGGTGCAGGTGCCGCCGCCGTGGCGCAGGGCGTTGGTGACGAGCTCCGAGACCACCAGGACCACGGTTTCGGCAGCCTCCGCCGCGACCGCCGGCACGAGCCCTTCGAGGAATTCCCGGGTGCTCTCGCGAGCGTCGGCAACGGATGTCGTGGAGCGGACGGCTGCGGCGCTGACGCTCATGGTGTCCATCAGGTCCCCCGGTTTTGAGATCGTCGTCGCTACACGAGGCCGATTATCTCGCTGCCGAACAACCGAAAATCTATGTTGGCTGGAGTAGACATTGGGTGATCGACTGGCTATGGTTTCTCTCGTAGCCCAGAGAGACAGCAGGGCCCGGCAGACACGAACTACCGGGCAGCGGTACGCAGGACGGTGCGGTGGTGGAGTTTCGAAGCCAGGGTGGTTGCAGGACGGCGACGGGACTGACGACCGGACCGGGTGGCCCGCAGTGAACAGGGGCCACCGTGAGCAGGACCGCAGTTGATGCAGTGGCAGTACCAGTAAGTGCAGTTCGCAAGGCCCAGCAGTGAAGAGAGCGAGCGGTACCTCGGTGAAGGCGTCGGCTGCGGGCGCGCGCACCGGGAAGTTCGGCAGTGGGGTTCCAAGCCAGAGCAGACGCAGGACGGGCGACGGGGCTGGCTGCCGGAAAGTGGCGCTGTGACAGGTCACCGAGCGGTTCGCAATACCAGCAGTACGCAGGAGAGCAGTACCAGCAGTTAGTTGATCCAAGAGGGAAAGAACGGAGGGGCCGAGAGCCATCAGGATCGCCCGGGCGGAAGTCGTGAGCCCGGGTACCGCAGGACATCGATAGTGAGGTGGTCTCCGGTCGAGCAACCGCGATCCCCGCACAAGCCCTCATCCCCCGTGAGCTGGTGCGGACTCAGAAGGCCGGCGCAGTATCAGGGCCGGCAGATGGTGTAGCAGTTCCTTCGGGGCCCTGGCGTGAACAGCGCCAGGGCCCCTCCACGCGTTCCATGAGAGAGGTGCAATGACAGCAGACGACTCGTTCGGCCGTCTCGATGACGACGACTACCCCGCCTACACGATGGGCCGGGCCGCCGAGATGCTCGGCACCACCCAGGGCTTCCTCCGCGCCATCGGTGAAGCGCGCCTGATCACCCCGCTGCGCTCCGCGGGCGGACACCGCCGTTACTCGCGCTACCAGCTGCGCATCGCCGCTCGCGCCCGGGAACTCGTCGACCAGGGCACTCCGATCGAGGCCGCCTGCCGCATCGTCATCCTCGAAGACCAGCTCGAAGAAGCGCAGCGCATCAACGCCGAGTACCGCCGCGCCGCCGGATCAGCGAACCCGACAACCGCCGCCTGAGGCGGCCAGGACGTGCAACCCGCGCTTCACTGCCTGTCACCCTCGCAGGTCGCCAGCGACGCGCAACGTGCTGCGCAGCTTCGCCTTCCACGGCCGCGGAGCTGGAGCGATCGGACGCACGCAGGCTCGCTTCCTCCCTTGTGCGTGAGCAGCTGGGGCGCTTATGGCGGTCGATAGCGGCTGTGAGGGCTAGGTTGATGCAGTCTCCCCGTGCCGTTCGGGCGTGGTGGTTGAGGCTGCTTCCCGCAGCACAGTGAGCCTGCGGCGTTCCACGAGCGCCGGGCCCACCTCGGCTCCCGCAGATGCCGCGGCCCGGTGCGTCCCTGGCGGCCAGCTTCGAGACCGGGTTTCCGCGCTTCCGGGTTGTGCCCGTGGGGAGTGCTCGATGCGGACGGTACGGGGGCCACGTCTCGCAAGGCACACGGTCGCCGGGCGGCCGGCGGCCGTCGCCATGAGCGGACAGCAACTGCCGAGACCGGTCCGGTTATGTGGTCGCCGTGGTGAGGGCGATGTCCGCGGTGATGCGCTTGCCGAGGAGTGTCCGCTCGACAGTGACGCTCTGGGCAAGTGCTCGGACGGTCTCAAGGCCGTGCTGGCCCACGCGTTCGGGATCGGGGGCTTGGCGGCCGGTACGACGGGATTGCTGTCCCAGAGTTCAACCCGCACCACGGCACCGGTGACCCGCAGACGCAAAAGGGCCGGTCCCGGCGGGTACTTGCGGGCGTTCGTGACCAGTTCGCTGACGATCAGCTGGACGATCTCGACCGTGGCGGTCACCACCGGGATGCCTTGGTCGTCTCGCGCCGTCGTCAGGAAAGCCGATGCCAGATGGCGGGCCTGGGCTATGCGGGAGCCGTCGCTGTCCAGCGCGAGCGATGCCTCCAGCAGCGAGGCCGCCCCGCCGTCGGCCCCACTCGTCTCGTCCATCCGTGCCCGCTTCCCTCTCCCCGCCCGCTACCCCTTTTAGGGCCGGGTATGCCGGGTATGCCCGACCGGAACGTTACCCTCCAGCACAGTTACACGGGGGCAGCGCCCTTATGGGGTGTAGCGCTTCCGGTGCCCTCTTTGGGGGCGTTGGCGGTGCCGCAGAGGATTGTTGAAGGACACGCGTCAGACATGCACGAGACGGCCGGGCAGGGCGCCCGGCCTATGATCAACCAGGCAACCGCCGCAGGCATCCGCGTCCTGGCGCCGAGCGGCGAAGTCGACGCCGGTAACGTCCACCTCCTGCGGCAGGCCCTCCGCATAGACGGCGCCAGAGCGTCGCGGACGCTTCTCGACCTCGGTGCGCTCGCCTTCCTGGATGCCAGCGCCATCAGTGCCCTGGCCGCCGCGCAACGCGATGCAGCGTCCGCCGACGGCTGGATCCGGCTGGCGTCCTTGAGGGCAACGGTTCAGCGGGTCGTTGAAATGGTTGGTCTCGACACGGTCATTCCTTGCTACCCCACGCTTCGTCAAGCCCTTACTTCCTGACGCCAGGCAACGGCGCCCCGCTCCCGGTCAGCGGTCGGACTCTCGCCGCAGGTCGTCAGGAGTGCGGGGCGCCCGTCGGGCAGACGGCGAACGAACACCGAATTTCCAGCTCGGCGGTCAGCTGCCATGTCCGGGGAAGCGGAGCCTTCGTGCCCGCGGCACTGCCGGAGGGCGTAGTTTGCCCGACACGATCCACGGTGGGGTCTCCGCACCGGACCGAAAGCTCGACTACTGCTCTGGACGCGGCGATCAGCGCAGGTCCGCCTCATCGTGTTAGCCGTTGTTGAAGGCGATCTTTCGGACGGCCGCGCACGTCATAGCGCCCTGGCGGCCATGGTAGCGGCTGACGACTCCGCTCCCTTTTTTGGAACGTTGCACTGCGAGTGAGTCAATATCTGTGTTCGTGAGGTGAGAGTTTGACGGACGGTGTAGTGAGAGTTTTTGCCGCAACAAGTGGAGTGGAATTACTTAACCGACGCGGGCCGTTGCGGCGTGCTACTGTCCATCTCAGTTGCAGTTGTGGTTCCCGAAACTTCAAGTGCTCCTACCCCGCTCTTGCCGGGGAGAGCGCTTTTTTATTTCCGGTCATTTTCCGGCGGGGTAATCATCGCGGCGACACGGTGCTCGCACAGTGCGGACGTCGGTGTACTGCCCCAAAGGAGATATGACATGGCTGCTGGTACCGTGAAGTGGTTCAACGCGGAAAAGGGTTTCGGCTTCATCGAGCAGGACGGTGGCGGCGCTGACGTGTTCGCCCACTTCTCGAACATCGCCGCCCAGGGCTTCCGTGAGCTGCTCGAAGGCCAGAAGGTGAACTTCGATATCGCGCAGGGCCAGAAGGGCCTGACGGCCGAGAACATCGTTCCGGCCTGACAGACTTGTAGCTGGGGCCCGCATCCTTCGGGGTGCGGGCCCCAGCTGCAGCCATTTCCCGCGGTGGTTTCACCCGCGGGACGGCTCGGAGGAATCCGCAGTCTCACCACATGCGGCTCCTCCTTCGGGACGCAGGCGCATCCTGAAGAGCTACACCGCAGTCACCCCCCGGATTTTACGTCCCCACTGCGTCACCTATTTCGGCATTTACGCCCGCGTGGATTCCCGTCGGCCGGATTTGCTTTGACATCGGTTCATACTTGTAATTCCGTGCTGCTCATCGCTTGCGGGAATTCCTTGATATGTGCCACATCGAGGAAGGCCCCACATGAACCGCACACGTACGAACGACCGCTCCGCCCGCGCCCGTAAGGGTGGTGCCGACGCAGGAAGGGGCGGCAGTCGCTTCGGCTCGCCGGCACCGCGCCGTTCCGGCGGCCCGGCCCGTTCTGGCGGTTACGGCCGTCGGCCCGCCGCGGTGCAGGGGGAGTTCGCGCTCCCCAAGACGATCACCCCCGCACTGCCTGCCGTTGAGGGCTTCGCCGATCTCGGCATGCCCGAGCAGCTGCTGGCCGAACTCGGCAGGCAGGGCGTGAGCGCGCCGTTCCCGATCCAGGGCGCGACGCTGCCGAACTCCCTGGCGGGCCGTGACGTCCTGGGCCGCGGGCGCACCGGCTCCGGCAAGACCCTCGCCTTCGGCCTCGCCCTGCTCGCCCGTACCGCCGGACGGCGTGCTGAGCCCCGCCAGCCGCTGGGGCTGATCCTCGTCCCGACGCGTGAGCTGGCGCAGCAGGTGACCGACGCGCTCACTCCGTACGCACGATCCGTCAGACTGCGGCTGGCCACGGTGGTGGGTGGGATGTCGATCGGCAAGCAAGCCGGCGCGCTGCGAGGCGGAGCGGAGATCGTCGTCGCGACCCCTGGCCGGCTCAAGGACCTCATCGACCGTGGCGACTGCCGGCTGAACCAGGTGGGCGTCACGGTTCTGGACGAGGCCGACCAGATGGCTGACATGGGTTTCATGCCGCAGGTCACCGCGCTGCTCGACCAGGTGCGTCCGGAGGGGCAGCGGATGCTGTTCTCCGCCACCTTGGACCGTAACGTCGACCTGCTGGTGCGCCGCTATCTGACCGACCCTGTCGTGCATTCGGTCGATCCCTCGGCCGGTGCGGTCACGACGATGGAGCACCACGTCCTGCACGTCCACGGCGCCGACAAGCACGCCGCCACGACCGAGATCGCCGCTCGCGACGGTCGGGTGATCATGTTCCTGGACACCAAGCACGCCGTCGACCGGCTCACCCAGGACCTGCTCAACAGCGGGGTACGGGCCGCCGCGCTGCACGGGGGCAAGTCGCAGCCGCAGCGCACCCGCACGCTGGCGCAGTTCAAGACGGGGCACGTCAGCGTGCTGGTTGCGACCAACGTCGCGGCGCGCGGCATCCACGTCGACAACCTCGACCTCGTCGTCAACGTCGACCCGCCGTCCGACCACAAGGACTACCTCCACCGCGGCGGACGTACCGCCCGCGCCGGCGAGTCCGGCAGCGTCGTCACCTTCGTCACACCGAACCAGCGCCGCGATATGGTCCGCCTCATGTCGGACGCCGGGATCCGGCCGCAGACCACCCAGATCCGCTCGGGCGACGAGGCCCTGAGCCGGATCACCGGCGCCCAGGCCCCCTCCGGCATCCCGGTCGTCATCACCGCACCGGTGGTCGAACGCTCCAAGCGCAGCGCCTCCTCCCGAGGCCGACGCCGCCCCGCTTCGGCAACCCGGCGCGCGCCCGTACGAAAGTCCGTCTTCGACGCCGCGGCCTAGACCTTCGTGATCAGGAAGCTGACCCATCTCTGCAGGAGGCACCTTTTGACGCTGGTTCAGATGCAGCCCCGCCCGGCGATCGCCAGCCACGTGCGCGGGACGGTGGCTGAGGTCGTGGACGCGGCCGGACCGCAGGTCTGTGACGACATGAGCGTCGAGGTGGCGCTGTCCGTCATGGCCGCCGCCCGCACGGGCCGACTGGTCGTCTGCGACCAGGACGGCCAGTGCACCGGACTAGTCACCCAGATTGAACTCACCGCGGTCCGCGACAGCTCCGCCTACACGGACCGCGTCCGCCTGCGCGACATCCTCGGCGACCACAGGTCGTTCACCTCACCCGTGACCACGATGGCCGAAGCCGAGCACGCGATGCGCTCCCGCCGGCTCGGTGCCCTGCCGGTGGTCGACGGGCAAGGCAGCGCCCTGGGCGTCCTCGCCCTCTCCCGTTGAACCGCCTCACCCTGGGCGGACCGTTCTCTCCTTCTCGTTGTGAGGCCACATGCGCTGCGTCATTGCCCGCTTCCCCTTCGAGCTCACCAAGAACGGCGTGCTGGAATCGATGAAGGGCATCAAGCCCGAACCCGGCACCGGCGAATCCGTGATCATCGGCCGCCGCCACTACCCCGTCAAGCAAGTCGGCCAGGTCATCACCCGCCAGGACCGCCGTGACTTCAGCGCCGCCGAAGTCCTCCGGGCCATGACTCAGCTCGGCTTCACCTGCCGCACCCTCCCCACGGCCGCACCCGTACGCATCCTCAGCTCGCTCCAGCAAGCTTCCGCGATGCTCGGTACTCCCGTGTCCGTCTGACCGACGGGACAGGCAACGAGCCGACGCCTGAACAGCAGTGTGGGCCCGACCGGCGAGCGCCGGTCGGGCCCACACTGCTTGCGACGGGGTTCCGTCGCAGTGTCGCTCAGTGGTCGGAATAGCTGAAGTCGCCCATGGTCCAGGCGCTGACGTCGTCGATCGCCACACGGTACATCCCGCCTGTCTCCGGGATGCCGACCGTGCCCTGCAGGATCCGGGCGACGTGGAAGTGAAGATGAGTGGGCGGCCCGTTCTTCTTCGCGGGGGTGTCGAAGGCGGCGGAGAATTCTCCCAAGCGGGCGGAATCTGTCAGCACATCCGACACCCTCTGCCTCCACACTGCTTCGGGAGCCAGCCGACCGGTGATGACAGCGCCACCGGTGACCACGGTCAGGGACATCTGGTTGCTCTGCCCGGACTCCACCAGGGCGGCGACGTCAACGAGCAGCTCGTCAGGCTTCGACATGGGGCAGATTATATTTACCGGCCATCCGAGTGCTCAGCGGTGGCGCCACCGGGCAAGACGGGCGCTCACGGTCTTGCCGCCGGAGGCCCGGCGGGTGACCGCGGTGGCGCGGGCGCGGCGGTTGACCATGGGCCAACCGAAGCCCCCTGCGCCGCCGTTCAGGTCAGTGGTGCTCATGCGCGGCGCATGCCGACTGGGGTCGTGGACGGCCACCTCGATGGTGTCGGGGTGCGCAGTCAGTTCCCATGTGCAGCGGCCCCGGGCCGTGGCGCAGGGCGTTGGTGACGAGCTAGGACACGACCAGGACCACGGTGTCCGCCGCGTCAGGGGCCACGGCCGGCTGTCGCAGGCATTCGAGGAAGGCCCGTGCCGTATCGCGTGCGTCGGCAACGGCTGTCGTGGAACGGACGGTTGTGGCGTTGACGGCCATCATGTTCATCAGGGTCACCCTGGTCTCTGGATCGTCCATGCCCGGCCTTGCCTACCCGATCTCTTGCCTCGTCCCGCCACCCGCCAAGGCACTGCCGTGCGTCCGCGTCACGCCTGTGTCACGGTGCCGGCCCACGGCCTGCTCGAGTCGGGGCCCCGCGCCGGTTCGAGCAGGCGGCCCATCCGAGGCGGACGCCACCGGTCGGGCGAGCACGGCCAGCCGGGCGAGGGCGCAGAGAGTTACCGCGGGCCGATGAAGTAGATCCTCTCGAGGCGCTGACGCGGCAGCAGGAACGGCAGTCTGCGGATTGCGGCACCGGCACCGGCGCGCATGGCTTCCACGAACTGCTGCTCCGTCGTGGGGCCGGGATCGTCAAGGCCGGCGCAGGCCCTCGTGCTACGCCCGTCCTCCGCCGGCCTGTCGGGGTGTCACGGCCGGAAATATGAGGTGCCCAGTGGTGGCCGGTACCCGCCGACGGTAGCCGCGGCGCAGTCGGCGGCGTCAGGGCAGCCCAACGGGCTGCCCGGCTGCGGGGCACTCCGAACGCCAGACCTGAGCTTCGGGCAGATCCGACCGCCCATATAGACCGATCGAGGCGGATAGCTTCATCTCGGGGCACACGGAAATCTATGTTTGCTGGAGTAGACATTGGGTGGTGGTGTGGCTATGGTTTCTCTCGTAGCCGAGATCGAGCGAGGCCCGGCAGAGATGAACTGCCGGGCAGCAGTACACGTAGTTGCAGTTCGCAGGACGGTGCGGTGGTGGAGTTCCGAAGCCAGGGTTGTCGCAGGACGGCGACGGGGCTGACGACCGGACCGGGTGGCCCGCAGTGATCAGGGGCCGCCGTGAGCAGGACCGCAGTTCACGCAGTAGCAGTTCCGTAAGTGCAGTTCGCAGTACCAGCAGTGCGGTTGTCAGTGGTTCCTCGGTAAAGGCGTCGGCTGCGGGCGCGCGTGCCGGGAGGTTCGGCAGTGGGGTTCTAAGCCAGAGCAGATGCAGGACCGGCGACGGGGCTGGCTGCCGAAGAGTGGCGCTAGGCGAGGCCACCAGCAGTTCGCGGTATCAGCAGTGCAAGCAGTACGCAGTCCCCGTTTGGTAAGTGATTGGTTCAGAGGGAAGAACGGAGGGCTTCAGCGCCATCAGGATCGCCCGGGCGGAAGGCTCGAGCCCGGGTACCGCAGGACATCGATAGGTAGGTGGTCTCCGGTCACGCATCCGCGATCCCCGCATTCCCCGTCCTCTCCCGGGTGGGCCTGCGGAACAAGTAGGCCGGCGCAGTATCAGGGCCGGCAGATGGTGTAGCAGTTCCCTTCGGGGCCCTGGTGCCATATGGCACCAGGGCCCCTCCACGCGTTCCACAGTGAGGTGCAATGACAGCAGACGATTCCTTCGGCCGTCTCGATGACGACGACTACCCCGCCTATACCATGGGCCGGGCCGCCGAGATGCTCGGCACCACCCAGGGCTTCCTCCGCGCCATCGGCGAAGCCCGCCTCATCACCCCGCTCCGCTCCGAGGGCGGCCATCGCCGCTACTCCCGCTACCAGCTGCGCATTGCGGCCCGCGCCCGGGAGCTCGTCGACCACGGGACCCCCATCGAGGCCGCCTGCCGCATCGTCATCCTCGAAGACCAGCTTGAGGAAGCCCAGCGCATCAACGCCGAATACCGCCGCGCCGCCGAATCGGCGAATCCAACAGCCGCGTCCTGAGACGGCTGGGACTACGGCTTTCCCGGCAGCTTCGCCGCTGCCGCTCACGCATGCTGCCCGGCACGCAAAGCGCAGCTTGCAGGAGCAGACGTTCAGACGCTGGTCCAGGCGTCGAGGAAGGCCGTCCGTCCAGCCGGATCGTCCGACCCGTGGTCTGCGTGCAGGACGCGCCAGGCGGTGAGCTCGAGATCTCGCAGCCACAGTTCTCCGGTGACCTGTGTCTTGAGGTCGGGAAAATGGTCGGACTCGGCGAGGGCTTGACCGATCACCTCCCCGGCCGCGACGCGCTGGGGCAGGGTCACCTCATCGACGGCCGAGAGGATCTGTCGGGCCAGGGGTTCCTTCTCCTGCCAGGGAACGCAGCACCAGAGCCTTGATGTTGACGGGGAGCAGGTACGCAGTGCCCGAAGCCCCCACAGGTCCGACCAGAAGCGTTCTCCTGCCTTGGTGGGGGCAGGTAGCGCGGCCGGCAGTCCGAGGAGATGGCCGGTGGCCACATACCCATCGGAGTGGGCAGCTGCGACGACTGCGATGCCGGCGACGCGCTCCACATCGAGTTGGCCCGCTTCGAGATGCCGAGCCAGGCCCAATTGGTGTTCCAACTGGTGTGCGAGGGGGGCGGATACGTGGGGGCAGACCTCAGGAAGCATCGACGATCCTTGCGCGTAGGCAAGCAGAGAGGCCCGTTCGGGAGCCCTGATCGTTCCCATGACCAGCCGATCTACTCGGCCTCGGCAGGCCCGATTGGCGCCAGGATCAACGAGGTCGGAGTCCAAACGGTTGCGGAACACCATGCCGGCGACGCGGGCGTGGTGTTCGCGACCGGACTCCTAGAATGCCGTCGGGGTGTCGTCTTCCAGCATGACCCCATGATCACCGGTGACGCCCAGGAGTCCGAGGGAGGACGAGAAGCTGTGTCCCGCGACGCCGCTGAAGCCAAACACGTCCACGCCGCCTCAGGGGGTGGAGAACGCCGTGAAGAGGGGCTGCCCGTCGGATCACAGGATGACGGGGCAGGGAAGAACGCTCACCCGGTCGCCGCTCTGGTGGAGCGGGCGGCCGACCTGGCGGAACCGATCAAGCCGAGGTTGCGTGGCTGGCTCCATGCCGCAATGGTCCCCGCCGCACTGATCGCAGGCATCGTGCTCGTCTGCCTGGCTCGCACCCCGCAGGCGGCCCTGGCCTGTGCCGTGTACTCGGTCACCGCCTGGCTGCTGTTCGCAACGAGCGCCGTCTACCACCGCGGCACCTGGGGGCCGCTCGGCGAGGCTCTTCTGCGACGTCTAGACCATGCCAACATCTTCCTCATCATCGCCGGCACCTGCACGCCCCTGGCCGTGCTCCTCCTCCGGCCGGACCAGCGGTCCGTGCTGCTGTGGATCGTGTGGGCGGGCGCATCGGCCGGCATCGCGTTCCGGGTCCTGTGGGTCGGAGCGCCGCGCTGGCTGTACACCCCGTGCTACCTGGCCCTGGGATGGGCACCGGTGCGCTACCTGCCCGACTTCCTGCACACCGGCGGAGCGGCCGTACTCACCCTGATCGTGGCCGGCGGTCTCCTCTACAGCGCGGGCGCGGTCGTCTACGCCCTCCAGCGCCCCGACCCCTCGCCCCGCTGGTTCGGCTTCCACGAGGTGTTCCACGCCCTGACCGTGGCGGCCTTCACCGCGCACTACATCGCCATCTCCCTGGTCACCTACTGACCGCGACAGGTGTTCCGGCCTGCGCCGTTCATCGCCCCCACGTTGGCGCGCGCTGGACCGCGACGGGCCGGGCGGTCTCCGAGGCATCGCGCCGCCCGTGAAGGTCGTCCGTCGTCCGGCCTGCAAGTTGGCTGCTCTCCAGGGTGTGACGCTCCGTAGGCAGGTAAGGAGGGAGGAGCGAGATAGTGACGACAGCGGTCTTCAGCTGACCTGCGACAGAGGGGGCCCCGTGTTCGAGGCGCAAGACATCAGGGAATGGCGAGGCCACGACGTGGTCGACCACGAGCGGCACAAGATCGGCGTCCTGGAGGCGGTTTACGTCGACACGGCCACGGACCAGCCCGTGTTCGCGACGGTCACGGTCGGCCTGCCGACCCGGCACCGGCTGGTGTTCGTCCCCCTGGGCGACGCGACGGTCGGTCCCGGTTATCTGAAGGTCGCCTACGACAGGAAGCAGGTAAAGGAAGCGCCCTCGATCGGCACGGATGGCGAACTGCTCGCGGAGGACGAGAAGACGGTCTTCGCGCACTACGAGCTCGCCTACCGCATGGGTGAGGGTGGCGAACGTCGCCTCGCCCGCCGCTGATGCCCCCAACAACGTCTCCCACCATGAGGTGACACCAATGGCTCTCTTCCTCTTGCTGATCATTGTGGCCATCGTGCTCGGCATCATCGGTGTGGTCGCGAAGGGCCTGTTCTATCTGTTGGTCATCGGCGTGGTGGTTCTGGTCGCCGACTTCGTCCTCCTCGGCCTGCGCCTGGGCAGCCGCCGCAGGCACCTTCCCCGGTGACGCGGTCAGCCGGGCAAGCGTCCCCCCCGGCCGCCGGCCCGGGGACCGGACGTAGCGGAGTGTCAGAGGCGTCGGTGAGGTCGGCGCCGTGTCGGCGTCCCGCTCGGAGTGGCCGACGCCGTGCCAGCCCAGGCACATGACGGTCGCGTCGTCCTCCAGGTGGTCGTGGTTGGCGTCGACGACCGCCGCGATCAGAGTGCGGGCGGCCTCGCGGGGATGTAGCGCGCGGGTGCGCACGATCAAGGCTGTTGGCGTTGCGCTCCAGCATGCCGTCGGTCAGCATCACCAGCCGGTCGCCCGGCTGCAGGTCCAGCGGCTGGACCCGGTCGGTGTGGGGGACCTGGAAGCCGAACGGCAAATCGGCTTTTGGAACGATCTCCCGCACTGTAGACGCTCTGGGGGACGTCGCCGTAGGCGTGCCACCAGCCCTGCTGTCGGATTCCTTGGCCATCTGCAGCAGAGTGTCGATTACCTGCTGGTCCGTCACTCCGTACAGCGCGCACAGGTCGCGCACGTCGCGGGAGCTGACGGCGCGGTTGCCGTTCTCCAGGTGGCTGATCTTTGGCTGGGAGACCATGAGCCGCTCGGCCACTTCTGTGCTCTTCAGCCCACCGGCCGTGCCTAGCCGGCGGAGCTCGGCCCCCAGGCGGCGCCTCCTGACGGTGGGGTTGCTGTTCGCCGCCACGAGCGGTGTACCTCCAGCTCCAAGTCATCGTGTCGGCCTGCAGATTGTCATGGGACAAGACCTGTTGATCGTGTGCCGTGCCGTCATGTCGTGGGGCAGCCGAAACGGAATCTGCCCTTGTAATTTGCCTCCCGGAAGGAACCGCCCGGCGTTTCACCGCGAGGGATCGAAAACAGGACTGAGAGGTTGTCCTCCCCGTCCAGGAGTGGTTCGTCGTGCCGTCGTCGGTGCGGCGCAGGTGGTACTCGTCCCTGGTGACGACTTGGAGGGATCGGGGAGGCCGTGCCCTCCTCCCGCAGTCTCCATGTGATCTTCGCTTCACTCTGAGAGTGTTTGGTGTTCCGGTCGCGGGCAGGCGTATGGACAACTCCCGCCCAGGAGCTGGACGCGGCGGTTGAGCGGCGCTCGTCTCATCAGGGTGTCCCGGACCGGCACGGGTAGGGGGTCAGGTGTTCAGGGCCTGCTTGAGGGTGGGGTGGCAGGGGATGATCTCGTCAATGCCGACCAGGTGCAGCAGACGCACGACGGACTCTTGGGCACCGGCGATGCGCAGCCATCCCTGAGCGCCGCTCGCGCGCCGGTGGGCGGTGACGAAGACATTGATGCCGCTGGAGTCCATGAAGGTCACCCCGCTGAGGTCCGCCACGATCCGCGGCGGCGCCGTGCCGTCCTCAAGACAGCAGTGCCTGGCTGAGGACATCTTTGACATCGTGGTCGATCTCGCCGTGCGCGGTCACGATGAGGGCGCCGTCGACCACTGCGTGCTGGATGGAGAGCCGGCGTGGCCGGTCTTCCTTGTGAATGTCGCTCAGGTCTCCTCGGCTGCGCCTAGGCTTGCCCACTCAGGGCCTGCCCGGACGATCCTGCCCCACCGCCGCGGCGGCATGCGCCCAGGCAGCCATGCCGGACAACACCTCCGGTGACATGCCTGACGCTGCCGCGGGTACTTGCGCACGTCAACGGGGGGAGTGAGGGCGAGATACGTGGGATCCCATGCCGACGGTGTCGGCTCAACCGGAGATCAGTACCTGATGCGAGCCGGCTACGCCTTGGACGGAGGTGACGGCTGCATCGCCGACGCCCGCCACCACGCTGTCGCCTTCCTCAACCAGGCCCATACCGATCACCGGCTGCCCGTGCCCGCTCGTGCGAGAGACCTCACGCAGCTGGTGGTCAGTGAGCTGGTCACCAACGCCCTCAAATACGCCCCCGGCCCCGTCCTGATGGAACTGCGCATCACCGCCCACGCCGTGGACGTCGTCGTGTGGGACAGCGACCCCACCGTGCCCGCTGCCCGGGCCGCCGATCCCGACAGGATCGGTCAGCACGGCCTGGAGATCGTCAAAGCCGTCACCCAGGACCTCTTCACCGAACAGGAGCCCGTCGGCAAACGCATCACGGCCCGCCTCGCCCTGTCCGACACGGCCAGTAGCGACACCGTCCGCCGCTGAGCGAAAGACTCCTGCCGACCGCTGGATCGTTGGGCAAGATCGTCCACTTCGACCCGAGAGCGTCTTTCGGAGATCGACCCATAGGTTTTCGGAGCTGCGGACCAGACCGGCATCCGCTGGGACAGGGCTGACGTGGTGCGTGAAACGCCGCGGATGACGGGTACGCCCGGCTCCATCCCTGAGGCGTCGCCCTGCCAGGGCAAGCCGCTGAAGGGCCAGGCTTCCGAAGCTCCGGCAGCTCGGAGCGTGCCCTTTGCTGAGTGTGCCGGCCGTGCGGTCGCCAAGCTGGGGGGTGGAATGGGTTGCCCGCGCCTTCTCGCGGCGGAACGCGTGGGCGATGGCGCGCGCCTCGATGCCTGCCTGTCGAAGGACACCCGTGAGGGGATTGGTGTATCCGGCGAAGTAGAGACGCGAGGCTTCGGGATGGGTCCGTGCCCCTACGGCGAGGGGTTGCCCGTCATCGTCGAGTACGCCCAGGGACCCGACCAGGTCGTGCAGGTTGGGTCGGTACCCGGTGGCGGCGATGACCGTGTCGGGTCGCAGTCGCGTGCCGTCGGCCAGTAAAACGTCGGGACCGTCGAACGCCTGGACGGCCGAGACCGGCTCGACCCGCCCGGACCGGACGGCGTCCACGAAGCCGTGGTCGAGCACCGGGTTGACCCCCTCGCGGGCATTGCGGGTGTACAGGCCCGTGCGGGGCCGCGGCAGTCCCCGTGAGGTCAGGTCGGGCACCGCGAGACGTTGCGTGAGCAGGGAGGTGCGGTCGCGCCACGCGAGCGGGAGGGCCTCCGTCAGCCGGCCGGCCGCATGCCATCGGGCGCTGGAGCGGGGCAGGATGTTGGGTGGGGTACGGACCGCGATCCGTACCCGTTCGGCTCCGGCTCCAGCCAGGACGCTCGCGATCTCGGTACCGCTGTTACCGGCGCCGACCACCAGGACGTGCTGCCCGCGGTAGGGGGCCGGAGAGCGGTAGTGGGCCGAGTGCAGCAGCGTGCCGGTGAAGGTCGAACGCCCGGGCCAGTCGGGGATGTTCGGGGTGTGGCAGCGGCCGGTGGCCACCACGACCGCGCCAGTGGGCACCGGACCGTCGGGGGTATGGACCAGCCACTGTGCTTTCGAACCTGGCTCGGCCCGCTCGATGCGCTGCACCGGGGTGGCCACCTGGACGTCGAGCGGATGATGGACGACGTAACCCTCCAGGTAGCGCACGTAGTCGTCCCGGCTCACCCACCGGCCCGCCGCGCGGCACCGACAGGCCGGGGAGTTTCGACGTGCTGGGAGTGGTATGCAGGCGCAGGTGGTCATAGCGCTGCGCCAAGCTCGCTCCCACGCGGTCCGACCGTTCCATGATCACGGCCGGCTCTCCGGAGCGGTTCAGTAGCGCGGCGGCCGCCAGGCCGTGGGGGCCGGCTCCGATCACGATCGTGGGAGCGCTGAGGTCTCGCTGTGGTGTCGTGGGCATCGCCTCCTACAACGGCAGACCGCGGCACACGTCACGCTCAACTGACGGGTGTAGAACAGCGGGTGACCGCGTTACACCGGCGGTATGGAGTCCTTGAACACCGGGCAGTAGACCTTGCGGGGGATCGGTCCGCCCCAGGGCCGGGCCGTCCGGGCAGGACGCGGCTGAGCGGTCATGAGCCTGGCAAGCCAGGGGACATGAGCCTGCGCGGCCCCGGACTCTGTGGCGGGCCTTTCCTCCGGGTCGGCTCGCTCCACCTGTCCGATCCTTCGAGGGGCTCATGTGCAGGCAGTGACGACGCGCCACCGGTCACACCGGCCACGGCTGATGATCAGCGGAGTCTGCAAGGGGTACGGCGGCAGGCAGGTCCTGCGCGATGTGGATCTCGATGTGTCTGCCGGGACGCTGGTGGGAGTCGTCGGCGAGAACGGGGCGGGGAAGAGTACTCTGCTGGAGATCGCCGTGGGGCACGTCGCACCGGACCGCGGAACGGTGACACGGACCGGGACGGTGGGGTACTGCCCGCAACGGGCAGTACTGCACGAGGCGTTCACCGTCGGACAGCATCTGCGGTTGTTCCAGATGGCCTACTGGCTGCCGACACTGGAGCGCGCCGACGAGCTGATGAAGCAGCTGGCGCTGACCGGCTGCCGGCGACAGCAGGCCGGCGCGCTCAGCGGCGGAACGCGACAGAAGCTGAACCTGCTGATCGCTCTCATGCACGATCCGCAGTTGCTGGTCCTGGACGAGCCCTACCAGGGCTTCGACTGGGACACCCATCAGCGGTTCTGGACCCTGGCCGCCGACCTGCGTGATCAGGGCCGGTCGATCATCGTGGTCTCTCACCTGCTGCACGACCTGCACCACTTCGACGCGATCGCTCACCTGCGCCAGGGGCGTCTGCACTTCGAGGAGACCGACCGATGAGGCTCTCCTGGACGGCATTCACCGAACTGCTGCGCTGCACTCTGCTGGGCCACCTGCGCAACCGGCTGGCCCTGGTTCTGGCGATCGCGTTCATCCCCATCTGGATCGCCGTGGCACGCCTGTGCACCTCCGGCCAAGTGGTGCACATCCGGCTGGACGCCATCAGCACCCCCGTCTCCGCCCCGGCCAGCCAGGCCGGCCAGGTGGCCAGCGCGCTGGGCGCCATCACCATGGTCGCCGGCTTCATCGCCTTCACCGAGACCTTCCAATCACGGGAGATGGACCGCCGTCTGCTGCTGGCCGGCTACCCCCGGCTGCCGATACTGCTGGCCAAACTTGCTGCCGTCGCCTCACCGCCGCCCTGCTGGCCTTCTACACCACGATCCTGCTGTGGATCTCCCTGCCCGTACGCCACACAGCACCCCTGGCGCTGGCCCTTGCGGGCGCCGGCCTTGCCTACGGCGGCATCGGTCTTCTGCTCGGCTCTCTGGTCCGCGGCGAGCTGGAGGGCTTTTTCCTCATCATCATGCTCAGCCTGGTCGACACCGGCCTGCAGAATCCCGTCTTCAACACGCTCATGGATGTGGCGGGCGTGTCCGCGCTTCCTCTGTACGGCGTGCACCAGCTGGCGCTGAGCTCAGCCCTCACCCCGCATATCCCCTGGTCCCACGGCCTGCTCTCCCTCACCTGGTCCGCAGCGACCGGCGCCCTGGCGCTGCTCGTCCTCCACACGCACCGCCCTTCCCGCCCCCCGTGGTCCCGCAGAACGAGAGTCCAGACAGGGCGATCACGGTGAGGACGGTCTTCCTCCCGGGCCCTCGTTGCCGGCCAAGAGGCTGTCCCATCATCGGTGTGCGTAAGGCGGTTGAGGCGAATGTCGTGCCGTGCCGAGTCCGCCGTCGAAGGTGATGACCATACGCCGGAGCCGACCTGGACACCGTGACGCCGATACCCGCGAGCACCGCAGGGACCTGCCGTACGCCTTCACCAAACAGCTCCTCCTGGCCGCCTCCGACTTACATGCCCACGGTGCCCGTCCTCCGCGGCGAACCGGCACGCGGACACCGCGTTCTGGCCCCGCTCACCGGCGGGGCAGTGCGGGGCAGCGCGGGGCCCGCACAGCGCGAAGTTCTCGCGCGGCGGAGAGAGGCGTTCGAAGCCTCAGCCCACCGGCTCAGGAGCTTCGACAGTCTCCCGCTCCGCCCACTCGATCTGCCTCACGCGCGGGTCAGGCGGGTCCTACGGGAGGGGGTGTGCGCAGCGCGATCATGGCGACGTCGTCATCGTTGTCGCTGGGGCGGACCTGGTCCAGCAGCAAGTCGCAGAAGGAGTCGAGGGGGCGGTGGGCGAGGGAGGCCGCGTGTCGGCGCAGCCGGTCAAGCCCGTGATCGATGGAGTGGTGCGGGGATTCGACCAGTCCGTCGGTGTAGAGCAGGAGCGTGGCCTGGGGTGGCAGGACGGTGACGGCGTCGGGGCGAGGTCTGGTGACTCCGGTTCCGAGGAGTATGCCGTGAGCCTCGTCGAGGTAGCGGGTCTGACCGTCGTGGGTGATGAGCAGGGGCGGCGGGTGGCCGGCGTTCGTCCAGCGTAGGCGCCACAGTGTGTCATTCCCGAGGGTGAGCCTGGCGAGGATCATGGTGGCCATGGGTACCTCGGCTATGTGCATCACGGCATCGTCGAGCCGTGTGACGACGGTGCTGGGTGCGGCCTCGGGGTGGGACCAGGCGAAGGCGCGCAGCATGTTGCGGACCTGCGCCATGCCGGCTGCGGCGTCGAGATCGTGTCCGACGACGTCGCCGATGGCCAGTGCGTGGGCGTGGGCGGCCAGAGCGAAGGCGTCGTACCAGTCACCGCCCACGGATGAGGCGTCCGGAGCGGGTACGTAGCGCGCGGTCATCTCCAGCCCGGGCAGGACGGGCAGCTGGGGCAGCAGGTGGCGTTGCATGGTCTCGGCGACTTTGCGCTGGCGCTGGTACAGGCGCGCGTTGTCCAGCGCCAGGCCCGCCCGGCGGGTGAGGTCCTCCAGCAGCGGCAGGTCGGCAGGGGTGAAGGCGTCATGACGCTGGGCGCGGCCCAGGGTCAGGGCGCCGAGTACGTCCCGCAGTCCGCGAATGGGTGCGATGACGGCGGAGTGCATACCTGTCGCGGTGAACAGGCGCTGCTGCTCGACCGCTATGCCGGAGTCGGGCGGACCTTGGTAGGTGGCGGGGCCGGCGAGGGAGGAGGCGGCGCCGCGCAGGGCCCGTGACAGGGGCATCGGTGACTCTGCCGGCACGGGAGGCATCGGGCCCTGCAGGTCGTCCCGCTCGACGAGAATGCCGTCCTTGTGCTCCATTACGAGAACGCGTCGTACTTCGTCACGTTCGGTGAGCAGGTCGAACACGGCCCAGTCCGCGAGCCGGGGCACGGTCAGGGCCGCCAGTCGGTGCAGCGCCTCGTCCGCGACCAGGGTGGATGTGAGCTGCGTGGTCGTCTCCGCCAGCAGGGACAGGCGGTCCAGTTCCGTCAGCGGCGCGGAGTGCCCGCCGTCGGTGTGGCGCACGTCCCCGGGCCTCGGCTCGTACAGCATCGCCAGCGCACCTGTCCCGCCCGGACCGGGTGAGTAGGGCGTGATCAGCCAGGACAACTGGACGAGAGTGCCGTCCCCGCAGGCGAACCACTCGGCGTCGCCATGTCTGGTGTCCCCCGTGAGGATGGCCTTCCTCATCAGGCAGCGCGTGCGCGGCACCGAGTGCCCGTATCTGTCCCGGTGCAGCAGGTCGTGGAAGTCCTGACCGACGAGTTCTGAGGCTTCCCTGCCCAGCAGGCTTTGGGCCGCGCTGTTGACCGCGACGATGAGGCCATCGTCATCGATCGCGATGGCGGACGCCCGCAGGTTTTCCAGCGTTCCGTCGAGCAGGGCGCCAGAACGCGCCTGATGCCCGGACAGGGGGACGCTTTCCCTGCCGGGAGCGGCGACGTCGTCCATGTTCCTCCTCTGTTCAAGCCCGAATCGAGCCGAGTACCCCAACTGGATTCGGGCATGCATCGAAGGCTCGTCTTCCCTGCTGCGACTGCTCGAGCACATCCTGGTGGTGCAGGAAGAAGCTGTCCTTGAAGTCCCGAATACCGGTCGCGAGTGAGGAGGAGGGGACTGTTGGTCTTGACGCTCGTTTGACGCTCTCGGCGCACGCACGCGGAGCAATGAGCAGGAAAACGGTCCCTGAGCTGGTGTTCTTCGTGACTCGTCCGGGACGACCTCTTTTCGATGACGCATCACGTGGAGTGCGTCGCCATCCTTGAGCCTGCCGCAAAGGGCTCTATCCCCGCAGTGACAGATCGCGGGCCGGTCCTGCCTCATGTCTGCCAGTCGCGGATAACGCGGAGCCGGATCGCGTGTAGGTCGTACTGGGCGCACCTCCTTAGACGGGCTGTGGCAGCCTCAAGGCTCTGAGCGCGTAACTCCCGTTGTGCCGCGGTGACGTACGCCGAGCAGGTCGAGGGCCTGACCCGGCCGCACGCCCGGTACACGCCGGTGTTAAGGCAGCTGCTGTCGTCGATCGCGCTGGTGCTGGCGGGGCGTCCCGGCGCCAGGCTGGCCGCGCTGCTGGGGATGCCGGTGGCCAAGGACGGGTGTCCCGGTAGGAACGGAACGAGAAGTCCGGCTCACTGTCAAATCTGTTGACGCCGTGTGAGTCAGCCCGAGCAGCTATGGGTCGGCGGCAGCGCCCGCAGGGCCTCGGGGGCCGCTGATCTGGGCAAGGCCCTGAACTGATCGCCTCCGGAACCGGATGGGACGCTTGGTCGGGGGCGTGGTGTGGAGCGGCTCGGCGGGGCTGCCGCGTGGTGCTGCGGCGTGTCAGCGGGACTCCTGTGCGCTGAGCAGAGTGAGGGCGTTGCGGATGCCCTCTTCGAGGAGTTCGTCGGAGAGTCGCCGGTCGGCCAGGGCGCGGGAGAGCTGCAGCGTCCCGACCATCATGGCGTAGACGCTGAGGATCTTCTTGTGCACCGAGCGCGGATCGGCAGGTGCCAGGCGAGCGGCGATACCGTCGATGACGGCGAGCACGCCGTCGGTGTACGCCTGCTTGGTCTCGTCCGCGCAGCGCCCGATCTCATCGAGGAGTGCGGCGGAGGGGCAGCCGTCGTCGGGACTGTCGCGGTGCTGGGGCGACAGATACCACCGTACGATCTGCTCGAGTCCGGCGATCCCGGGGGCCGCCTGCTCGATGACGTTCGCGTACTGCACGCGCAACTGGTCCGCGACCGCGGCGGCCACGAGATCGTCCTTGGATTCGAAGTGGGTGTAGAAGGCGCCGTTGGTCAGTCCGGCGTCCGCCATCAGCGTCGAGATGCCCGAGCCGTCGATACCGTCCTTCTTGAACCGGCGGCCGGCGGTCTCGATGATCCGCTGCCGGGTCGCCTGCTTGTGCTCTTTCCCGTAACGCACCACGCGCTCGCTCCTTTGTGCGCCGGAAGGGTCACCCGCGCTTCGCCATCGTATTGGATTGCGAACGTACTCCAATGGTGTGCCGACGGTGTATTGGAGTACCGACATACCTTCAGTCGTTGTCGTGCGCCATCGAGATCACGACCTTTCCGGCCGCGGTGCGGCCCTGCTCGACGTGCGCCATCGCTTCGAGCGTCTGGTCGAAGGCAAACGTTCGGTCGATGACCGGGCGGAGCTGTCCGTTGTCGTAGAGGGTGGCGAGCTCGCGCAGCTGGGCGCCGTTCGCCTGCATGAAGAAGAACTGGTAGCGCACGCCCAGGGCCTTGGCCTGCTTGCGGATCTTGCGACTGAGCACGTTCATGACCAGGCCCAGAAAGGATGGGGCGCCGAGCTGCTTGGCGAACGCGGCGTCCGGGGGGCCGACGACACTGATGGCCAGGCCACCGGGCTTCAGCACGGTCAGCGACTTCTCGAGGTTGACTCCACCCAGCGAGTCCAGCACCAGGTCGTAGCCGGACAGCACCTGCGAGAAGTCCTCCTTGGCGTAGTCGACGACGATGTCGGCGCCGAGGCTCCTGACCAGCTTCTCGGTGCGGGAGTTCGTGGTCGTCGCCACCGTGGCACCGAGGTGCTTGGCGAGCTGGATGGCCGTCGATCCGAGGCCACCGGCACCGGCGTGGATGAGCACCTTCTGACCCGGCATCACGTGGGCGCGGTCGACGAGGATCTGCCAGGCGGCCAGGGCCACCAGCGGCACCGCGGCCGCCTCGCGGAGGGTGAGTGACTCCGGCTTGAGCGAGACGTCGTCCTGGTCGATCGCAATGAACTCGGCGAAGCCTCCGATCCGCAGGTCGCGGGGACGTGCGTAGACCTCGTCGCCGACTGTCAAGTCGCGCACGGCCGACCCGACCTGCGTCACGATGCCGGCGACGTCGTGGCCGAGCACGAACGGAAGCCTGTACTTCAGGAGTCGTTTGAACTCGCCGTTGCGGACCATTTTGTCCAGCGGGTTGATGCTGGTGGCGCTCACTTGGACCAGGACGTCGCCGGCCCCGACGGTGGGCTCGGGAACGTCTGCGGCGCGTAGGCCGTCCTTGCCGTACTTCTCGACGACGAATGCCTTCATGTCAGCCATCTCTTTGCGTGATCTTCTCGGTTGCCTTCTCGGCGGACGTTGCGCATGTCCGGCTAGCTTCCACGTCAGCTGCCGAGGTGCCGTCGAAGCCACTGACCCATCTGCTCGATCGCCCGATCCACCTCGGGCACGCGCCCCGCGCCCAGGATGAACGAGTGCTGCCCCTCGGGCAGCGGACGGACCTCGGAGAGGATCTTGAAGTCGGCGAGTCGGCGGCCGAAGCCGGCGCCCTCGCCGGCAAGCGCCTCGTACTCGCCGTAGTGGAGGGCCGTGGGCGGCAGGCCGGTCAGGTCGGCGTTCACGATGCTGATGTTGGGGTCGGTGAAGTCCACGCCGGGGTCCTGCAGCCAAGCCGCTCGGAACTGCTCGAGGATGTTCCGGCTGAGCATCTTGTCGAGTTCCTCGTTCTCGTCCACCTTCGGGTTGCTGATGGTGAGGTCGGTCCACGGCGAGATGCTGACGATCGCCCCGGGGGCTGCCTCGCCCTTGGCGAGCAGGCGCAGCGGCAGCGCGACCGCGAGGGTGCCTCCGATGGAGTGGCCGGTGCTGCCGATGTTGCGCGGCTCGTAGCCCTGCGCGAGCAGCCAGCGGTAGGCGGTCTCGGCGTCGTCGATCTGCGCCGGGTGGGGGTGCTCGGGGGCCAGGCGGAAGCCCACGACGAGCGAGCGGGCTCCGGCCGCCTTGGCGATGTGGCCGGCGGCCTTGCGGTCCGATGAGATCGAGGCGGCGACCGATCCGCCGAAATGGAAGTGGAGCAGCGCCTTGTCAGGGTCGGAGTCCTCAGGGATGACCCACAGGGCGGGGACGCCGTCCGCGTCCACGTCGGCGTAGGTGACGCCTTCCGGCTCGGTCGATGCCGAAGCATGTGTGTCGACGATGTCGCGGACGACGGCCAGATCGAGGCCCGGTGTCGATGCCTTCGCGCGTACGCTTTCGAGGAACTGCGCGAACTGCTGTGCTTCCGTGCTGATTCCCATGGTGATGCTCCTTGTCAGGTCAGAGGTGAACGCGCCTCGCGCGCAGGTCGATGGGCCGGGTGCGACGTCAGCCGGGCATCCGGTTGAATCTGCGGATCTGCTTGTCGAAGATCCCGGCGGGGACGAGGCGTCGCGCGGTGGTGATGCGTGAGGCGAGAGGTCCGGCGGTGTAGCGCAGCTTCGGCTTCGGGGCGGTGGCTGCCGTGACGATCTCCTTGGCGACGACGGAGGGGTCGTCGCCGGTCTTCATCGCCGCAGCGACCACTTCGTCGAAGACACGCCGCCGCTCCGCGTACAGCGGCAGCGGGGTGTCGGGCTGCGCGGCATTGGCATCGAAGGCGGTCCGGGTGTAGCCGGGCTCGACGAGCAGGACGCGGACGCCGTGCTCGCGGACCTCGTGGTCCAGGGACTCGGAGTAGCCCTCGATGGCGTGCTTCGCGGCGACGTAGAGGGCCATGTAGGGCTGCGGGATGACGCCGAGGACGGACGAGAGGTTGACGATGCGTCCACGGCCCTGGGCGCGCATGTGCGGCAGGACGGCCTTCGTCATGCGGACGAGACCGAAGAAGTTGAGGTTGAAGAGGCTCTGGGCCTGGGCGACGGAGTTCTCCTCGACGGCGCCGGCCGAGCCCAGACCGGCGTTGTTGACGAGGACGTCGATCCGTCCGAACCGTTCGATCACTTCCTGGACGGCGGCGGTGACGGATTCGTCACTGGTCACGTCGAGGTCGAGGAAGGTCACACCGGCGGGCGGGGTGAGCCCCGAGGTGCTCCGTCCGGTTCCGATCACCTCGAACCCGGCTGCGACGAAGGCGCGAGCGGTTGTGTTACCGATCCCCGATGACGCCCCCGTCACGAGTGCTACCGGCCGATGAGTCGCCATGACAGTCTCCCTGCATCATTGAATTACGATCGTTTAGCTTACGATCGTAATTCTATTTCGGGACGGGGCGGATGGCAAGGAGCGGCTCCGGCGACCGCCAGCCGGGAACCTGCGGCTTGGCGCGGGAAGGGAAAGGAGGCGACGAAGGCGGCGGGCCACCGATACAAGCCAGCAGCGGCGCCCGCCGACAGCCGCGCCCCGCGAGGTGTTCCTCGGCAGCCACCTCTACGGCAGAACCGCGACCTGCTGCGGGAGCCGGTCCCCCGCAGCGACCTCGGCGAGGAGGACTGGCTGCACCTGGCGTACGCCGACAAGACCCCGGTGACCCCAGGTCGACGGACTGCGCGCCGCCGCTGCCACCACGCCGCAGACAGGCCGGCCCACGTCCGCGGCCACCCTGCCGTCACTGGTGGTGCGCATGCTGGAGCTCGTCGGCATCGGCCTTGGAGACCGCGTGTTGGAGATCGGCACCGGCACCGGCTGTGCTTTCAGTGCCCGGATGGCGGCTCAGCGACGTTGGTGGGGGTCGGGCTGGCACAGCGCTCCACTTGGCCATTCGGAGACACGGTCGTCTCGGCCGGCCCCACGGCTGGGTCAGCCCGGCTTGACCGCCAGCGTCGCAAAATAGTTCGACATGTATTGAGCGGATACGTTGGATTGGTGCGGCGCTTCCGCGAAGCCGGTGAGGACGAATCCCGCGGCGAGTTGCCCGCCGATCTGGTCGGTGAGGGTGTGGCTGTATTCAAGAGCGGCATCCGCGCCGAACTTCGTGGCGCGTTCCTCGGCGGAGTACTGCGTGACATCGCTGTAGGGCAGCTTGTGCACGACGATCAGCTCGCCGCGCTCGTCGAGCGCCTCGTGGTCGAACAAGTACACATCAGGGTTGAGGAAGCCCACGAGCAGAGTTCCGCCCGGTCACAGGACGCGGAAACACTCACGCCACACCGGTGCCAAGTCCGGTACGAACAGGTTGGAGACCGGATGGAATACGACGTCGAATGTTGCGTCGCCGAAGGCGCTGAGGTCGCGCATGTCGCCTAGTACTCCAGCTTTTGATCGCGGTCTTGTGAGTGGCTGGCCTGGCGCAAGACGCCGTGGCGTTAACCGTTCTCGCAGGCCCTGGCATTGAACTCCGCTACGGGGACGGTGATTGCGGAGAACTCTTCCGTACCTGTGCGCGGTTCACCGACGTGAACAGTCGCGAGGAGGTCGGCGAGGAGTCTCCCACGAGGCGGCCCCGCTCACGGCCCACGCGCGGGCGAAATCGTCCGCTGCCTCAATCGCTACGCGGCCCGCGAGGTCTTCCACCTGGTCAAACAGCTACAGCCAGGACCCCGCTCATAGGGGCAGTGACAGAAAACGCGCTGCAGGACCCCCGCGAGCTAGTGCCGCATAGGCCAGGGACGCCTTCAAGGGCGACCAGGGAGTCGAATGAGGGCCGCTGTTCCGGTGGCCCTCACGACGGAGCGGACGGGGCGGAACTGGGCGCTGCGCACGGATGCCAGCCTTGGCGACCGTCGGTGTGCGGATCCCGATGGCGACGCACCAGCGCAGACAGGTGGGAGCGCCATGGTTGTTCCACTTCTGCCGTTGACGCTGCGGGTCAGATCGTCAGCACGAGTCGGCCCGGCGAGGCGCCAGCTTCCGCTTCACGGTGGGCCTCGGCGGCGTGCCCCCAGGGGCAGGACCTCGGCGACGCGGGTGGTAAGGCGGCCGGTCGCCAGCCGTTCCAGGATCTCCGCAAGCTGTGCGCCGTCAGGTGCACCGCGGACGGCCGCAACCCGGATGGCGCGTTCGGCGGTGGGGAGACGAGCCTGGGAGGCGGAGACGAAGCAACTGCCCGTTCGCAGTACGGGCAGCAGCGGGTCGCCGATCAGCGCGGCATCGAAGACGCCGTCGATGCCGCCTGGGGTCAGGCGCAGGACGCTGGCGGCGATGTCGTGCGGTGCACAAGAACGGGCCGCTCCCAGTCCCCTTCCGCGTCCCGCAGTTGGGCAAGGATCCGGTCCGCTGGCGCCTTACGCGTGCCGGTGGCCTTGGCATGCGTCGGACTCGGCCCAGGCGCGGTCCCATTGCGCAGGGCGTCGCCGATCCAGCCGTACCCGGGCTACCCGCCAGCCCCCAGCACGAACACGCACGCATCGGCCCCAGCGGCCGCCCCGACCGCCGACGCCTGCCGAGTCCACCGGGTCTCAGGCCGCCGGCCTCAGGGGGTTTGCCATCCCAGACAGGCATCCCAGGCTTCTTTGTTTCTGCAGGTGGTAGGGGGTGGGATCGTTCCACCGTTGCAGGTTGGGTAGCGGCTGTTGCCTCAGGCCCACGAGGCATCCGAGGCTATGGCTGTCGCACCGGCTGAAGCGGCCGAGAGCCCGGCAGCGCCACGACACCCCGACTCACCCGTCCACTGGGACACCCATCTCTTCGGGAGCCCGGGGTGCAGGCGCGGACGCTCAAGGGGGCGCCCGACCGCCTTCGCCCCCGCCAACGCGGTCCGGGAGGAGACGGGGTGGTGCGGCGCCGACAGCCCTGCACCGTAAGCCGCAGTGCCGGGCCGCAGGCGCGTGCGACCTAACGCCGATCAGAAGGAGGAACACGCATATGAACATGAAGTCCCTTGCGGGCCGCCGGGTGGCCGTGGCCGCGGGTCTCGTCCTGGCTCTTGGGTGTGGTGTGTCGGCGCATGCCTCCGCCACCGGGCCAAGGACGATCAGCGGCAAGACCGATGAAGGGGTGACGCACCGCTCCGGCGGCAGTGGCGACAAGGGCACCATCGCCGCCTGCTCCCAGGACGTCCTGGGGGTGTCCTCCGTGAAGGAGCCCGCGGACAGCAAGGAGGCCAGGCACCTCCTCTTGATCGTCCAGAACGCCGGCGACAAGAAGTGCAACCTCTACCGCTACCCTCTCGTGCGGCTTGGCGCCGATGCCCGGACCACGGTCCCCGTGATCAAGGAGAGCGACCCGACCCCGGGGGTGCCCGTCACCCTCGCGCCGGGTGAAGAGGCATATGCCGCTCTGCTCGTCAGCGGCGGCGCCAGGGACGAGTACGAGGCGAAGAGCATCACTCTGAGCCTCCAGGGCCGCAAGCTCGGCAGCAACGCGGGCAAGCCGATCGATGTCCCCATGCCCGCCCCCACGTTGTACGCGGACGACGGCCAGCTTGTCACCTACTGGACGACTGCTTCCGGTTTCGCCCTGGATTTCATCATGTCGAAGTGACGGACCTCGATCCGGACCTCTTCCCAGCGGCTGACCAGAACGCTCACATGGCCTACTGAACACCGGCTGAAGTCGGCCGATGGCCCGGCAGCACCATGACACCCCACCCACCGTGCACCCGCCCCTGGGACACCCATGTCCTCGGGCACCCAGGACGCGGGGTGAGGCCGGTGGGGGTACAGCGAGACACACGTGTGCGTGGTCGGTGGGCGCGCCCGCCGTCGTGGTCGGCTGAGGTCCAGGCGGGCCCCGGGTTCGCCTGTAGCAAGACCGTCCGCAAGGAGCATTCGCGACGAGTAGCAGAGCTCTGCTGGCCGGGCCCGGGCGTGACCATCCGCAAGCACCTTCGGTACGTGGGAAGTTTGCGACAGCAGCACACGTCCACCCGGCTTCGCTCCCACCCTGTCATGTCCGTCGACACTCACGGACAATCCGAACGAATAGTCGAATTACTGGAGGTTTGATGAAGCCCGTCATACGGAAGGTTGCAAGCTTCGCGGGGGTGAGTGTGGCCGTCGCGGCCATGTCCATGACCGGTGCATCCGCAGCCCACGCGGAGTCCCCCACCCAGGGCTGCCCGTACCCATACGTCTGCTTCTACGTGGACGGCAATGCCTTGAACGCGGGCACGCCGCTCTCGAAGTACCGGGACGTCACCAGCGCCTATCAGGCGGTCACGCCCCGGCCGCACTACGGGGTCCTGAACACCCGGAATGACGACGTGGTGTATCTGCGGCTCCAGAGCGGGGGCTCAATCTGCCTTGAGCCGAACACCCAAACCGTGTTCACCAACTCCTACAGCGTCAACGGAATAAAGATTTCCAGCAGCTCCACGTGCTGAATCCGCTGGAATGGCCGGCAGGCGTGCGTGAGCGCGCCCGCCGGGCGACGGGCAGGGCTGCGTGAGGCGCCCCCAGCGGCCCGGCCAAGCCGTTCGTCAACGGCAAGACCCTCGGAGCAACCCGCACCACAACGGTGCGGCCCCTGGGTCAACCCCGCGGCCGGAGAGATGCACGGCACCACCTCCCTGCCCGGATCCCATCGTCGGCGGGGACGGCCGGGCCACCGCCCCTGCCGGTCCTGCTGTCGGACGGGCTGTGCGGCCTGTCGCTTCGTCAGTCGCCGGTTTCCGCCTTGTCGTCGTAGGCGGCGGTCATGGGGACCCAGCCAGCGGGGTTGCGGTACCAGTAGTGCGGTAGCCCCTTGATGCTGGTGGTGCGGAACGGGCGGCCGTGGTCGTCGATGCGCGCCGTGCCGGTCCGGCCCTGTGAGGACCAGTCCAGGTCGAGGTACCAGTCGCAGGTGCAGGACTCGGTGTGCGCGGAGAGCAGCAGGACCTCCGGCTCCCGCAGGGACACCTGGTAGGGGAAGTCGACCGCGGGCGTCGGCCTGTCCGGGTCGTTGCCGGGCATCGAACGGGCCAGGGGTCGGTGAGCGTCGAGGTTCACGGAGAAGTAGCGGGGGACGAGGATGGCGCCGCAGCCTTCATACATGGAGTAGGCGATGCCCCGGCGGGCGGCGGGGGTGGTGCGGTTGACCACGCGCACATGCAGTGCCTCCAGGACGACGGCGGCGGAGCCGCGTCCCTGCACCGAGATCCGCAGATCGGTGGTGCCGCCGTGCACCGCCCCCTGGGACGCGGCCCACACCGCGGCGTCCGCCGGGGTCGGCGGCGGCGGGACCTGCTGCGGTGGCTTGGCGATGACGTAGTCATGGGCGCATTCGCGTTGCCAAAGCTGGGAGTCGGCCGTCCAGGTGAGCGGAGCCGGCGGTGCGACCGTGCCGGCGCTCGCCCGGCTCGTCTGCGGGCTGTCGCCGCTGTGCGTGGCCGACGTTGAGGGTTTCGGTGTGGTGCGGGCGGAGGCCGACGACTCACCGCCACCGGAGACGGGTCCGGCAGCGGATGTGGTGAGGCCGGCGAGCGCGACGGCGAGCGAAACCGCCAGCGCTATCGATCGCCCAGGCTGTCGTCGAGGCCGCCCGGCGTGGGGCCGTCGGTCGGCCGCCGAGGCCGGCTCCGGGCGCGGGTCGGCCGGCAAGGTCGGCTCGGGTGCCTCGTCCGCCGGGCTGCTGTGACTCGCGGATGCGGCCGATGCCGCGGTGCTTGTGGCGTCGTGGGGCGTCGGTGTCCGCCGGGCATCAGATGAGCGGGACCGTTGCCGTGCGGCGACTGCCAGGATCCACCGGCGGTGCAACTCCACGCGTTCCTCGGGGGAGGCTCCGCAGAGTGCGGCGAACCGCTCGATCCCGGTGAAGTCCAGGGGAACCGCCTCTCCGGCGCAGTAGCGGTGCAGCGTGGAGGCGTTCATGTCCAGACGGCGGGCCAGCGCCGCGTAGCTGCGGTCTGTGCGCTCCTTCAGACGCGTCAGCAGTAGCGCGAACTCCGCCACGTCATCGTGGATTGCATCCATGTGGTCCGTACTCGCATCCATCCGTCGGCCTGTGCAGTCCTGTCCCGATCCGGGGCGGCATCCCAGGCACTCCCCATAGCTGCACGTCAATACGGCTGGGATGGTTCCAGGGTTGCGCCATCCCTCTCCTCGACGCCTGGCACTGAGGTTCCGACTTGTATGGCTACCGCCATACAAGTCGGAACCTCAAGGAGCCACGCCATGACCGGGACCGGCCCACTGCGCGGCGTACGGGTCCTGGAACTCGCCAGCCTCGCGCCTGCCCCCTTCGCCTGCACCGTGCTGTCCGACCTCGGAGCCGAAGTCCTCCGCATCGATCGCACCGATACCCCGGCCCGGGACGGTGCCGCCCAGGTCCCCTTGGCCCGAGGCCGCCGCTCGGCCGCCATCGACCTCACGGCCGTCCCTGGTCGAGAGGAGCGGGAGCGTGGGGCCGACGGTGTGGTGGGACGGGCGGGTGGTGGGGGCCTGGGCGCAACGGGCCGACGGGGAGATCGTGTGGCGGATTCCTGGGTGGGGAAGACGTGGGGGGAGAGGCGGAGGCGGAGCGGCTGACGGCATGGCTGGGTGCGACCAGGTGACGCCGGGGTTCCGGACGCTGGTGGAGAAGGAGTTGTCGGCCGGCTGAAGGCTGCTTCTCTCCGACTCATCCGCCTGTTCGGTTCGGTCGATCTCCGTACGTCTCTCGTGCCCCACAGCCTTGCGCAGGGCGACGTACCGTCGAGGACGAACGGGCGCAGTCGGCACGGCTCTTCGAGGAGTACGTCCATGAGCGTGGAACAAGAGGCGAGCAGTCCAGACCGCATTCCGAGGATCTCGCGGCCCGAGCTGAACAAGCTCGCCCGCCGGCTCCTCCTTGCCGCCCAGCAGGCAGATAGGCCTGGTCGATGCTCCAGTACGCTCTGGGCGCGTCCCCGCTGAAGGTGGGGAGCGACTTCACCAAGGTCATGGGTGAGGCGGTGCGCGAGTCCAATGCCATGGAATTGAAGTCCGGCATTGCCCAGTTGGCGGTCCTGGTCCACCCGGACCCCGTGTTCTCCCTCACCGACCTGGATCACGTGGAGTCGGGGCTGCGGGGCCTCCTCGCGCGGTCGCCGGAACCGCAGGCGCCCCCGCCCCCGCGCCGTCGGAGTGGTCGGGCAGCCTCTCGTCGGCGAAGGGTGCTCGCTTCAGGGGCTCCCCTCGAACCCGAGCCGATCGAGGACCGTGCCGTCCCGCCCCATGACGTCGGCGGACCGGCCATCGGCGAACCGGAGATCCGCGGCTCCCAACTCCCGGGCCCGGGCTCGTGGAGCTGGTGATGACATCAGGAAACCGGAAGCAACGCGAATTCCCCCTGTGCGCATAGAGAGTGGTGGGTGAAATTGAGCCGACAATGTCCCAGGAACTCGTTGCGGCGTATCTCAAGGGCCCGGTCGTGGTCGCCCTGTACATCGATTTCGCCGACGTGGTCCGCCAGCCCCTGAAAGTGGCCATCTCCGGGCTGCTCGCCTGCCGGGAGAATGTGCCGCTGGGGCAGGCTCCCTCGGTGCGATCCCGCCGCACATCGAGTAGGGGCGAACCGCCGGTGCTCGCACGCCAGCGGCCAGGACCGCGTAGAGCACCCACCTCGTGGAGGAGCTGGGGAAGCCGGCGGGGAACTCGCGCAGCAGTTACAGGACTTGTGGCCGCCGTTTACCAAGACGAGGGTTCGAGGCCGCCCGTGCGATGGCCGGTGAGGGGCCGCTGGTAGGGCGGGCCACTGGGCTGTCCGTCAATGCCGGTCACGGGTGGACGAGGAGTCAACTTATCGTTATCCCGTCCAGAGCAGGTTCGTCGTCTTGGGCGTGGGCACGCACGGCGAGGTTCATGTTGCCGCAGTGGTCTGCCCACTGGGCCAGATCCTGGGCACCAAGTCCTTTCCGGTCACGGCGGTCGGCTACCGTCGGCTGCTCGCCTGGGCCCGCAAGTTACCGGTAGTTCGTTAAATCCGGAGGTAGAGGTCACCACCGGACACGGCATTGACCTCTACCTCCGGATTTAACGAACTACCGGTAGGCATGGTGCGGCGGGCCGGGGTGGAGGGCACCGGTACCTTCGGCGCGGGTCTGTCGCGGTACCTGCTGGCGCAGCATGTCGCGGTGTTCGAGGTGAACCGGCCCGACCGCTCGGCCCGCCGGCTGCTCGGGAAGTCAGACTCGCTCGACGCACAGGCCGCCGCGCGGGCGGTGCTCAGCGGTCGCGCCCAGGCGCGGGCGAAGACTGGCGACGGTCCGGTGCAGAGTGCTCGGATGTTCAAGCTCGCCAAGGATTCCGCGGTCAAGGCCCGCACTCAGGCGATCAACCAGCTCAAGGCCGTTCTGGTCGTAGCCGACCCGGTCCTGCGGGAACGGCTGTCTGGCCTGGGCAACCGCGAACTGTTCCGCACCTGCGCACGCCTCAGTCCGCGCGAGGGCGAGGCCGGCGGGAGCGATGAAGACCCTGTAGCCGAGGCCACTCTCATGACGCTGAGCATGCTGGCTCAGCGCATCGAGCAGCTCACCGGGCAGATCGATGAGCTGAATCAGCGACTGACCGGGCTCGTTGAACGCCATGCCCGGCAGCTGCTCGCGCAGGTGGGTATCGGCCCGGACTCCGCTGTCACGCTCCTGATCGCCATGGGCGACAATCCCGAGCGGCTGGGCAGCGAGGCGTCTTTCGCCGCTCTGTGCGGAGTCAGCCCCATCGAATACTCCTCGGGCGGCCGGAGCTCGCGCCGGCTCAACCATGGTGGCGACCGGCAGGCGAATGCCGCTCTGCACCGCATCGTGTTCACCCGCCTGCGGGTCGACCCGCGTACCCAGGACTACTACGAGCGCCGCATCAAGGAGGGCAAGACCCGTCGTGAGATCATCCGTTGCCTCATTGGGGAAGTATTGATGGTGCGGCCCAATCCACGGGTCGTGACTCCCTCGGTGGGTGTTGGGGGACGGCCTCGTTGCCGTGCCGCGCTCGACGGCCAGTTTGAGTTTTGCCGCCCCTGACACACCGGGGCCCCAGACCGGCGTCAAGGACATGCCCGACCGAGGGCCGAACAATGAGGAACCGGCAGCTGGGTCTCGCCACCTGCGGAGTCAACCGCCAACTCCGACAGAAGGGCTGGGATTGATGTTCGTCGGATGGGACTGGGCCAGCGCCAGCCATGACGTGACCGTCATTGAGGACCGCGGCATCGTGATCGACCATTGGGCCTTCCAGCACAGCGAAGACGACTTTGAGACTGCTTTGGCCCGGCTGGCCAGCCACGGCACCCCGGCCGTACTGCCCGTCATCATCGAACGTTCCAGTGGGCTGGTCGTCGACCGCTTGCTCGAGGCCGGACACCCGGTCGTCCCCGTGCACCCCACCGCCTTCCACGCCGCCCGGCCTCGATGGGGCGCCTCCGGCGCCAAGTCCGATCCTGGTGACAGCTACAAACTCGCCGACTACCTGCGAACCGACGGCCACCGCCTGCGCCGCCTCGTGCCTGTCGACAGCGGCCTGCGAGAATTCCAAGCCCTCGTGCGCCTGCGCGACGACCACGTTCGCGCACGCACGGCCGCCGGCAACCAGCTCGGCGCCCTGCTCGAACAGCACTGGCCTGGGCCCAGGAACCTGTTCTGCTCGCTCGTCTCCGACATCGCCCTGAACTTCCTGACCGACTACCCCACCCCGCAGGCGGCCGCCCGACTCGGCGAAGCCCGCATGGCCGCCTTCTGCAAGCGCCATGCCTACCGCGGCGGCAAACCGGCATCCGCACTGCTGGCCCGGCTCCGCTCCGCTCCCGTCGCCCCGGTCAGCCTCCCCACGCCCGTCCTCACCGCGCTCATCACGGCACAAGTCCAGCTCCTGCGCAGTCTGCAGGCCACCATCACCCAGCTCGAGACGACCATCAAGAAGTGTCTCGCCAGGCACCCGCGCGCCGTCCTCCTCGCCCGGTTGCCTGGCGTGGGCACCATCAACCTCGCGCAGCTGCTTGCCGAGGTCGGCCCGATCCTCGACCGCGTCGAGTCCGCCGAACAGGCCGCCGCCGAGTGCGGAGCCGCACCGGTGACCAAGGCATCCGGGAAGGCACATGGCGTCTACTTCCGATGGGCCGCCAACACACGTGCCCGCAAGGCCGTCACCGCCTTCGCTCACAACTCCCGCATGCAATCACCCTGGGCCGCCGCCCTCTACGCAAACGCCCGCGCACGCGGGAAACGCAACCCGCACGCCACCCGCATCGTCGCCCGCGCGTGGCTCCGCGTCATATGGGCCTGCTGGCACAACGCCACCCCCTACGACCCTGACAACCACCCCGCCACCCAACGCCTCAAAGCCAGCTGACTTGACTCAGAGGACTCAAACGCTACGCGGCCCGCGAGGTCTTCCACCTGGTCAAACAGCTACAGCCAGGACCCCGCTCATAGGGGCAGTCGTGACAGATGAGAGGCTCAGGCGGGTGAGTGAGACACCGATGAACACCCTGCAATACCGCTTTGACGGGCCAGAAGACGCCCCTGTCCTGATCCTCGGTCCCTCACTGGGTACCACCTGGCACATGTGGGACCGGCAGATACCGGAGCTGTCCAAGAACTGGCGGATCTTCCGGTTCGACCTGCCGGGCCACGGCGGCGCCCCCGCCTACCCGGCGGGTTCCGTGACCGAACTCGCGGGGCGGCTGCTCGCCACCCTCGACGGGCTCGGCGTGCAGCGCTTCGGTTACGCGGGCTGCGCGTTCAGCGGGGCCATCGGTATCGAGCTGGCCCTGCGTCACCCGGAGCGGATCGCCTCGCTCGCCGTGATCGCCGCCTCACCCCGCTTCGGATCGGCCGACGAGTTCCGGCAGCGCGGGGTGATCGTGCGCAGCAACGGTCTCGACCCGATCGCGCGATCCTCGCCCGAGCGCTGGTTCACGACCGGTTTCGTCGCTGCGCAGCCCGCGATCACCGAGTGGGCCGTGCAGATGGTGCGCACCACCGACCCCGGCTGCTACATCGCCGCCTGCGAGGCGCTCGCCGCGTTCGACGTACGTGTCGAACTGGGCCGCATCGGCGTCCCCACCCTCGTCCTCGTCGGCTCCGACGACCAGGTCACCGGACCCGCCGAGGCCCGCACGCTGGTCGCCGGAATACCGGACGCCCGCCTCGCCGTCGTACCCGGCGCCTCGCACCTGGTGCCCGTGGAGCAGCCGGCCGCGGTCACCGACCTGCTGATACGGCACTTCTCCACCGCCTGGCAGCCCGCCTACGACTCGACCACGGGCCAGATGGCCATCCCGGCGGCCCCGGTCAAGCCGGTGCTCGCGGCACCCCCGCCGGTCGGCCCCGTCGCCGAGATCGCCCCGCCCGTCGTCCAGCCCGCGGGCCTGGGCAGGCCCGATCCCTACGACGCCGGGATCAAGGTGCGCCGCGAGGTGCTGGGCGACGCGCATGTGGACCGGGCGCTGGCCTCGGCGGACGAGTTCTCCGGGGACTTCCAGGAGTTCATCACGCGCTACGCGTGGGGCGAGATCTGGGACCGGCCGGGCCTCGACCGGCGTTCGCGCAGCTGTGTCACGCTCACCGCGCTGGTGGCGGGCGGTCACCTCGACGAGCTGGCCTTCCACACCCGAGCCGCCCTCCGCAACGGCCTCACCCCGGACGAGATCAAGGAGGTGCTGCTCCAGGCGGCCGTCTACTGCGGTGTCCCGGCCGCCAACAGCGCCTTCAAGGTGGCGCAGCAGGTCATCCGGGAGGAGACCACCCCCCAGGAGTGATCTTGAGCCTGGTAGTGGGAGCACCTGTCTCGACAGCCCTCCGTGGCACCGGGAGGGGGAGGATGGACCCATGAAGCTCACGAAGAAGTCGCATGCCTGCATCCGTCTCGAGAAGGACGGGCGTGTGCTCGTCATCGACCCGGGGACCTTCACCGAGGAGGACGCGGCCGTCGGCGCGGAAGCGATCCTGGTCACGCACGAGCACCTCGACCACTTCAACGAGGACCGGCTGCGGGCCGGCCTGGAGTCCAACCCGGCGGCCGAGATCTGGACCCTGAAGTCGGTCGCGGAGAAGATCTCCGCGGCCTTCCCGGGCCGTGTGCACACCGTCGGTCACGGCGACACGTTCACCGCCGCAGGCTTCGACGTCCAGGTGCACGGCGAACTGCACGCCGTGATCCACCCGGACATCCCGCGCATCACGAACGTCGGCTATCTCATCGACGGCGGCCGCGTCTTCCACCCGGGCGACGCCCTCACCGTTCCCGAGCAGCCGGTCGAGACGCTGATGCTCCCGGTCATGGCCCCGTGGAACAAGATCGCCGAGGTCATCGACTACGTCCGCGAGGTGAAGCCGCAGCGCGCGTACGACATCCACGACGCGCTCCTGACGGACCTCGCGCGCCCGATCTACGACCACCAGATCGGCTCCCTGGGCGGCTCCGAGCACCTGCGGCTCGCGCCGGGGGCGTCGGCGGAGGTCTAGGGCCTGTCCGGCGGATCATGCCGGAGACGCGGGGTCTGGCACGCCCATCTGCGGCGTTGTCGTCGGTTGCCGACGCTCCGCGTCGACGCCCTCCTCCGCCTTGCAGCTGCACGCACCAGACCCCGCTCACCTGCACTTATGAGGCGCCGTTACTTTCCTCCGACCTGATCCGCCGGACAGGCCCTAGCACCACCCGAGAGCAGGGGCGCCGGGCGGGCGCGGCGACCCGTTGTCGTACCCGCCCGGTAGGTTGTGAGGCATGCGCATCGCGACCTGGAACGTGAACTCGATCACCGCTCGCCTCCCGAGGCTGCTGGCCTGGCTGGAGAGCAGCGGCACGGACGTGCTGTGCCTCCAGGAGGCCAAGGTCGCCGCCGAGCAGTTCCCCGTCGACGAGCTGCGCGAGCTGGGCTACGAGGCGGCGGTCCACGCGACCGGGCGGTGGAACGGCGTGGCGGTGCTCTCCCGCGTCGGCCTGGAGGACGTGGTCAAGGGGCTGCCCGGTGACCCCGGTTACGAGGGCGTGGAGGAGCCCCGGGCCGTCTCCGCGACCTGCGGCCCGGTCCGCGTCTGGTCGGTGTACGTGCCGAACGGACGCGAGGTGGACCACCCCCACTACGCCTACAAGATCCAGTGGTTCGAGGCACTCAAGGCCGCGGTCGCGGGCGACGCGGCGGGCAGCCGTCCCTTCGCCGTGCTGGGTGACTACAACGTGGCGCCGACGGACGACGACGTCTGGGACATCTCCCTCTTCGAGGGGGCCACCCACGTCACCCCGGCCGAGCGGGCGGCCCTCGCCGCGCTGCGCGAGTCGGGCCTGTCGGACGTGGTCCCGCGGCCCCTGAAGTACGACCACCCGTTCACGTACTGGGACTACCGTCAGCTCGGCTTCCCCAAGAACCGCGGCATGCGCATCGACCTGGTCTACGGCAACGAGCCGTTCGCCAAGGCGGTCACCGACTCCTATGTGGACCGCGAGGAGCGCAAGGGCAAGGGCGCGTCGGACCATGCGCCGGTCGTGGTGGACCTCGACGTGTGAGTGCCCCCGGGGCGCGCCTGTGGTGCGACCTGGAGTGCGAATGTCACGCTGGGCGTATGAACATCCCTTTCCTGGGCACCTGGCGCAAGAAGCACGGTCCCGCCTTCGGCGTCGCGGTGTTCTCCGACGGTGATCACGACTCCGACGGCGTCGCCGAACTCCTCTCCGAGTGCGAGCTGCTGCGCTCGCAGGCCCATCAGGCGGGCGTCGAACTCGACGACTCCGTCGCCTCGTTGGAAGCGCTGGACCAGCTGCTGCCGCGCTGGCGCGACGACGAGGAGAGCCTGCCATGGCTCGGCAACGACGCGGGGCTCTATCTCGGCTCGGTCATCGTGCGCACGGTGCCGGGCGCCCGCTGGGAGGTCTGGCCCAACGGCCACCCGGCGGTGCGGCTGGCCTCCGGCCGGGAGATCGATGTCGTCGCCGCCGGCCACACCTGGGCGTCCAGCGGCGCCCCCGAACTCTCTCAGTTGTACGCCGAGGTGGCGGAGGGGTAGCCCGTCCCGCCGTGACGGCGTAAACCTGAAACTTCATAAATACGGCTAATGCCCGAAAAGTGCGTGTCGCGTATGGGGGGTCACCCTGCCCGGATAGTTTGCGGCTTCTGCGACACAGCTGAGAGTGGGTAGGGCCGGGCATGGCTGTCGATCCTCTGATCGAACTGCAGGACGTGAACAAGCACTTCGGCGAGTTGCATGTCCTCCAGGACATCAACCTCACCGTCGGCAAGGGGGAGGTGGTCGTGGTCATCGGCCCCTCGGGGTCGGGCAAGTCAACCCTGTGCAGGGCGATCAACCGGCTGGAGACCATCGAGTCCGGCGCCATCAGGCTCGAAGGCCGGCCGCTGCCGGACGAGGGCAAGGCGCTCGCCAGGCTCCGCGCCGAGGTCGGGATGGTCTTCCAGTCCTTCAACCTCTTCGCCCACAAGACGATCCTGCAGAACGTCTCACTGGCCCAGATCAAGGTCCGTGGCCGCAAGAAGGAGGAGGCCGACCGGCGCTCCATGGAGCTCCTGGACCGCGTGGGCCTCGTCTCTCAGGCCTCGAAGTACCCGGCGCAGCTCTCCGGCGGCCAGCAGCAGCGCGTGGCCATCGCCCGCGCCCTCGCCATGGACCCCAAGGCCCTGCTGTTCGACGAGCCGACCTCGGCGCTCGACCCCGAGATGATCAACGAGGTCCTCGAAGTCATGCGGCAGCTCGCACGCGACGGCATGACCATGGTCGTCATCACCCACGAGATGGGTTTCGCACGCTCCGCGGCCAACCGCGTCGTGTTCATGGCCGACGGCCGCGTCGTCGAGGACCGCACCCCCGAGGAGTTCTTCACCAACCCGCGCAGCGACCGCGCCAAGGACTTCCTCTCCAAGATCCTCAAGCACTAGGCGGGGGAGTACGACCATGATCCGTACGACGCGTACGCGCCTCGTCGTGGCCGCCCTCGTGTGCATCGCGCTGCTGACGGCCGCCTGCGGCAAGGAGGGAAGTCCGCCGACCAAGGGACCGGCCCCCGGCAAACTGCCCCACTACCAGGTGGCGGAGGACTTCGAGCTCCCCTCCTCGCCCACCTGGGAGAGAGCCAGAAAGCGCGGCTACCTCAACATCGGCGTCAAGGAGGACCAGCCGTACCTGGGCGAGAAGGACCCGGCGAGCGGCATCTACTCCGGCTTCGACATCGAGATCGCCAGGATGATGTCGGCCTCGCTCGGCTTCGACCCGAGCACCATCCGTTTCAAGACGATCGCCTCGGCCAACCGCGAAACCGCCCTGCAGAACGGTCAGATCGACTTCTACGTCGGCACCTACACCATCAACGACAACCGCAAGAAGCTCGTGGGCTTCGCGGGCCCCTACTACATGGCCGGTCAGTCGCTGCTCGTACGCAAGGACGAGAAGGACATCCACGGCCCCCAGGACCTCGCCGGCAAACGCGTCTGCTCGGCGGCCGGTTCGACGCCGTACCAGCGCATCCAGACCGACTACCCGAGGGCGACGCTCGTCGCCTACGACACCTACTCGGTCTGCGTCGACAACCTGCTCACCTACCAGGTCGACGCCGTCACCACCGACGACGCGATCCTGATCGGCTACGCGGCGAAGGTGCCCGACGAACTCAAGGTCGTCGGCAAGCCGTTCTCGAAGGAGCCGTACGGCATCGGCGTGCCGCGCGACGACAACGCGCTGCGGTTCGCGCTCGACGATGCTTTGGAGGCCCGTGAGAAGAACGGCGACTGGAAGAGGGCGTACGAGGCGACGCTCGGGCTCTCCGGGGTGCCGGCGCCCACCCCGCCCGCCATCGACCGCTACCCGGCGAGCTGAGCGAGGCCGATGTGAACGTACTGATCGACAACTTCCACACCTTCACCCAGGGATTCCTCGGCACGGTCGAACTCACCGTCTACGCGAGCGTGCTGGCCCTCGTGCTCGGCTTCCTGATGGCGTCGTTCCGGGTCGCGCCGGTCGGCTCCCTGCGGGCCTTCGGCACGGTGTGGGTGACCGTGCTGCGCAACACCCCGCTCACCCTGCTGTTCTTCGCCGTGCTGCTCGGGCTGCCCCGGTTCGGACTCGTGCTGCCCTTCAAGGTGTTCGCGATCCTGGCGCTCGGCTGCTACACCTCCGCGTTCATCTGCGAGGCGCTGCGCTCGGGCATCAACACCGTGCCCAAGGGACAGGGCGAGGCGGCCCGCAGCCTCGGCATGACCTTCAGCCAGACGCTGTCCGTGGTCGTCCTGCCGCAGGCGTTCCGGTCCGTGATCCCGCCCATCGGTTCCACGCTCATCGCCCTCGCCAAGAACTCGGCGATCGCGGGGGCGTTCAGCGTCAACGAACTGCTCGGGACCTACAAGACGCTGAGCGAGCTCGGCTACAACATCGTCTGGACCTTCGTCTGGATCGCCGTCGGCTATCTGATCATCACCCTCACCATCAGCGCGATCTTCAACTACCTCGAACAGCGCTGGGGAGTCGCCCGATGACCACCGCCCCCGAATCCACCGCCCTGTACGACGTTCCCGGACCCAGGACCCGTCAACGGCACCGGCTCTACGCGGCCGTGTCCACCGCCCTGATCCTCGCTCTGGTCGGCTGGATCCTCTATCTCCTCTTCGACACCGACCAGTTCACCTACACGAAGTGGATGCCGTTCGAGTACAAGGGCATCCAGGAACTGCTGCTGCGGGGGCTGGGCAACACGCTGAAGGCCTTCGCGATGGCCGCGGTGCTCTCGCTGGCGCTGGGCACCGTGCTCGCGACGGGGCGCCTGTCCGACCACCGTCCGGTGCGCTGGGTCTCCGCGCTGGTCGTCGAGTTCTTCCGCGCCATGCCCGTACTGGTGATGATCTTCTTCATCTTCGTGGCGCTGAAGGTGCAGCCGCTGCCCGCGCTGGTCGCGGGGCTGACCCTCTACAACGGCTCGGTGCTCGCCGAGGTCTTCCGCTCCGGCGTCAACGCCGTCGAACGCGGCCAGCGGGAGGCCGCGTTCGCGCTCGGCATGCGCAAGACCCAGGTCATGACGTACGTCCTCGTCCCGCAGGCCGTGCGGGCCATGCTGCCCGCCATCATCAGCCAACTCGTGGTGGCCCTGAAGGACACCTCGCTCGGCTTTCTCATCACCTACGAGGAGTTTCTTCACGCCGGGAAACTGATCGCCTCGAACCTCGACTACGATTTGCCGTTCATCCCCGTGGTGATGGTGATCTCGCCGATCTACATCGGGATGTGCATGCTGCTCTCCTGGTTCGCCCAGTGGGTGTCCCGGCGGGAGCAGCGCAGTCCCAAGACCGAGGCCGTGCATGTGGCACCGGCCGAACCAGGGACGCTGCTGCCGGGTGGGGGTCCCCCCACAGCCCCGCGACTGTAGGGGGAGCAGCAGCTCACAGGGCCAGACCCGGCCGGCGCCAGCAGCCGGAGATCACTGCTCGCGCAGGGGAACGGACACGTAGGACGGGTCGTTCGCCGGTGAGGAGAAGGTCAGCTGCGCGCCGGACGGGTTGTGCTCGATGTAGAGCGGGTCGACCGTGTCGACGACCAGGGCGAGCCGATGCCCTGCCGGGACGTCGTAGGCCGTGGAGTACAGCTCCAGGTCGACGCCGAACGGCTCTCCGGGCGTCTGCCCGTGGAAGGTGTACGGCGCGTTGCTGACCAGCTTGCCGAGGCCGAGCGGGCCCACGTCGTAGAGGTAGGCGACGAGGGTGCCGCTCTCCTTGGTCGGAGTGAGCGTGGTGTGCAGCGTGGTGGTTCCGCGCACTCGCTGGACGCTCGCGTACCTCTCCGACTGCCAGACGGCCGCCCAGCGGCGCGGCAGCAGCGGGATCGACGCCATCGGGGGCACCTGGGCGATCTGGTCGAGGATGCTCGAGAGGAAGATGATCCCGCCGTCCGCGCCCGAGTCGACGTTGGTGTGGATCGTGGTGGTGCCCGCGAGGGCGATCTTCTTCCTGGTCGCGCCGACCGACTTCCAGTCGGGGTAGCCCTCGTAGGCGCCGGTGGTGCGGGGCTTGAGCTGGACGGGCTGCTCGCGGTCGATGCCGTTGTCGACGCCCCTGAGGTAGTGGTCGAACCAGCGGCCGGTGTCCGTCCACACGTCGTTGGGGAGCCCGAACAGACCGGTCACCTCGGCGGTGGCGTGGTCGCCGGGGCGGAACTCCAGGCGCTTGGGGCCGGTCAACTCCTCGTAGAACTTGGCGTACTGGTTGGGCGCGAAGATCGTGTCGCCCCAGCCGTTGGCCATGAAGACGGCCGCGCCGTTCTTGTTGAGCTGGTCGACATAGGTCTCGGGGGAACGTTTCTTCCCCCAGGCGATCATCTCCTGCTCCTTCGACAGGTTCGAGGCGAAGAAGTCCTTGAGGGTCTGCTGGAGTTCGGCGCTCGGGCGCCCGGTGATGGTCCCGGCGACGCCGAGCAGGGCGGTGGCCTGGGAGTGCTGGGTGCGGCTCGAGTAGATCGAGTCGATGAGGTCGGCCCAGCCGCTCATGGCGGAGACCGCCTTGATCCTCTTGTCGTGCGCGGCGGCGAGCAGACTGATCCCGGCGCCGTAGGAGACGCCCGCCATGCCGATCTTCTGGGCGTCGGCCGGGGTGTTCGCCAGCGCCCAGTCGATCACCTTGGAGGCGTCGGCCACGTCGGGCGGTCCCGCCACTTCTATCTCGCCGCCGGACTGCCAGAAGCCGCGCACGTTGTACGTGAGCACCACATAGCCGGAGTCGGCGAGCTTCTGGGCCTGTGCGAGGTACTCGACCTGGGGCAGGCCCCAGCTCGTCGGCATGACGAGGAGCGGGTACCTGCGGCTGCCGTCGGCGCCCGCGGGGGTGACGACATTGGCCTTGAGGACCGTGCCGCCGTCTCCGGCGATGTCGACGAAGCGGACAGGGGCCGAGGCCGCCTCGGCGGTGGGGGCGAGCCCGAGGGCGGTACCGGCGATCAGGGCTGCGGATACGGCACCGACGGCGGACGTGCGCAGGGCATGACGATGGTGTCCCACGGGCCACTCCTCACTCGTGTCAGTAGAATGTGACCCGACGGTAACCTCGCTGCTTTACCGGAAGTAACCCGTCGGTAAGTTACGCACGGGTAAAGATTGTTCGAGGACCGTGAAATCTATGAGGCGAGGTGAAATCTACGAGGCGCGGTGGGAGTTGCGGGCCGGGGCGGGTGTGGGCAGCGGGGTCTGGGCGGCCCGGGTCACATCCGCGACGAGCTCGACGACATCGGGCCCGTACGCGTGCGAGTTCACCACCTTCAGCAGCAGTACGAGGGAGTTGCCGCCGTGCTTGCGTGCCAGCCGTTCGTGGTTGCGGGCGAGATAGCGGGTCGCCGCCTGGTTGGTGATCGCGCGCTGCCCGCAGAAGAGGAAGACGGGCCGCGTCCCGCGCTCCTGTCCCGCGATCAGCCGGGCGAGGATCACGTACTCGCCCTTCCCCGGCTCCAGGAGGTAGCGCTCGCTGCCGATCTGGAAGGCGCCGCGGTCCGGGCCCGGTTCGGCGTCGGTGTTCACCTGGATACCCGGGAGCAGGCTGTGAAGATGCGCGGCCATGCGCCGATTCGACGACGGCCCGCCCACGCAGAACTCGGTCCGCTCCCCGAACCCCTGCTGCGCGGCGTCGTGCGCGACGACCTGGGCGTGCGCGCCGCAGTCCTTGATCAGCGCGGCGAGTTCGAGCAGCGCGAACACGTCGAAACGCATCACCGTGAGCTCCGGGCCGCCCGCCTCGCGGTTCACCACCAGGAGCGACTCGGAGTTGTCGGGCAGCCCGAAGAACGCCTGCTTGCGCCGGAGTCTGCGCTTCCAGAGGTAGGTGCGGGCGAGCCAGCCGAGCGCGGCGCTGATGGCGGCGGCGACCACGCCGAGGACGATGTTGCGCACGTCGTCATTCATGGGCGCGCATGGTATCGGGAGTGCGGACCGGTGTTCGAGGGGGTCCTGACGGGAGGGGCGCGGTGAAGTTACGCTGCGCGGACGGCTGTTGACTGGAGGTACGGATGCGTCGCCCTGTTGCGCGGAATCTGGCGGTCTTGGCGGTTTCGGCCGCGGTGGTGTCGGTCGGCGCGGCGGCACCACCTGCCGCCGGGACGGCTTCCTCCCCTGCCACCCCGGCGAAGGTGCCGGTCGCCGTCGGCTACGGCGGTGCCGTGGCCAGCGTCGACGCCGACGCCTCCGCCGCCGGGATCGAGGTCCTGAAGAAGGGCGGCAACGCGGTGGACGCGGCGGTCGCCACCGCGGCGGCCCTGGGCGTCACCGAGCCGTACTCCTCCGGCGTCGGCGGGGGCGGCTACTTCGTCTACTACGACGCCAAGTCCCGTACGGTGCATACGATCGACGGCCGTGAGACCGCGCCGCTGTCCGCCGACTCGGGGCTCTTCCTGGAGAACGGCCGGCCGCTCGCCTTCGCGGACGCCGTCACCAGCGGGCTGAGCGTGGGCACGCCGGGCACGCCGGCGACCTGGCAGACGGCTCTGGACAGCTGGGGCAGCAAGCGGCTCGGGAGCGTCCTGAAGCCCGCGGAGCGGATCGCGCGCGACGGGTTCACGGTCGACGCGACCTTCCGCTCGCAGACCGAGTCCAACCAGGCGCGCTTCAAGAACTTCCCCGACACCGCGAAGCTGTTCCTGCCCGGCGGCTCGCTCCCCGTGGTCGGATCGATCTTCACCAACCCCGATCTCGCCAAAACGTACGAGGAGTTGGGCAAGAAGGGCGTCGGCGCGATCTACCACGGCGACCTCGGCAAGGACATCGTCGCCACCGTGAACAAGCCCCCGGTGGACCCGGCTTCGGGCTACGACGCCCGCCCGGGCAAGCTGTCGTCGAAGGACCTGGCGGCCTACCGGGCGAAGCGGCAGGCGCCGACGGAGACGTCGTACCGCGGCCGGAAGGTCTACTCGATCGCCCCGTCCTCCTCCGGTGGCACCACGGTCGGCGAGGCCCTCAACATCCTGGAGAAGACGGACCTTTCGAAGGCGAGCGAGGTCCAGTACCTGCACCGCTACATCGAGGCCAGCCGGATCGCGTTCGCGGACCGGGGGCGCTGGGTGGGCGACCCCGCCTTCGAGGACGTCCCCACGAAGGAACTCCTCTCGCAGAAGTACGCCGATTCGCGCGCCTGCCTGATCAAGGACGACGCGGTCCTGACGAGCCCGCTCGCACCGGGCGACCCGCGCAGTCCGGCGGCCTGCTCCACCGGGGGAACGGCCGCCCCGACGACGTACGAGGGCGAGAACACCACCCATCTCACGGTGGCCGACAAGTGGGGCAACGTCGTCTCGTACACCCTCACCATCGAGCAGACCGGCGGCAGCGGGATCACCGTCCCGGGGCGCGGATTCCTCCTCAACAACGAGCTGACGGACTTCTCCTTCACCCCGGCCAACCCTGCCGTCCACGACCCGAACCTGCCCGGCCCCAATAAGCGTCCGCGCTCGTCGATCTCCCCGACGATCGTCCTGGACCGGCACAACCAGCCCGTGGTGGCGCTCGGTTCGCCCGGCGGCGCGACCATCATCACCACCGTCCTGCAGACCCTGACGGAGTTCCTGGACCGGGGGCTGCCGCTGGTGGACGCCATCGCCGCCCCGCGCGCCAGCCAGCGCAACGCGGCCCAGACCGAGCTCGAACCCGGCCTGTACGACAGTGCCCTGCGGACCCAGCTCGAAGCCCTCGGGCACTCCTTCAAGCTCAACCCCGAGATCGGCGCCGCGACGGGCGTCCAGCGCCTCCCGAGCGGCCAGTGGCTGGCGGCCGCCGAGAAGGTACGGCGCGGTGGCGGCTCGGCGATGGTGGTGCGACCGGCGTCGTAGCGAGCGGCGCCCTCGCGCCCGTCGACGTCGGCGCGCCGGTGGCGATCAGCGCGCCGTGAGGATGCGTGGGCCCGTCCGGGTGATGGCCACCGTGTGTTCCGCGTGGGCCGCGCGGGAGCCGTCGTCGGTGCGCAGCGTCCAGCCGTCGGGGGCCGCGTGGAAGCCGTCGGTGCCGCCGCCGATGAGCATGGGCTCGATCGCGAGCACCATGCCGTGGCGCAGGGGGAGGCCGCGGCCCGGGCGGCCCTCGTTCGGGACGGACGGGTCCTCGTGCATGCGGCGGCCCACGCCGTGGCCTCCGAAGCCGTCCGGGATGCCGTACCCCGCCGCGCGGCACACCGTGCCGACGGCGTGCGCGATGTCCCCGATCCGGTTGCCGACGACCGCCGCCTCGATGCCCGCCGCGAGGGCCCGCTCGGCGGTCTCCACGAGCCGCGCGTCGGCCACGCGCGGCTCGCCCGCGATGAAGCTGATCGCCGAGTCGCCGACCCAGCCGCCCAGTTCGGCCCCGAAGTCGATGGAGACCAGGTCGCCGTCCCGCAGCCGGTAACCGGTCGGGATGCCGTGCACGATCGCGTCGTTCACCGAGGCACAGATGACCGCGGGGAAGGGGGTGGGCGCGAACGAGGGCCGGTAGCCGAGGAAGGGGGAGCCGGCGCCCGCGTCGCGCAGCACCTGGTGGGCGACCTCGTCCAGCTCCAGCAACGAGACCCCCACGTCCGCCACCTTGCGCACCGCCGTGAGCGCCCGGCCCACGACCTGGCCCGCTTCGTACATCTCGTCGATCGACGTGTCCGTCTTGAGTTCCACCATGCCAATTACTATACCGGTATTAGAATGGGGGCATGGTGCGTAACCCCCTGACCCCCGAAGAGCGCGAACGCGGCGAGCGGCTCGGGCAGTTGCTGCGCGAGGCGCGCGGTAGCCGCAGCATGGTGGAGGTCGCGGCGACCGCCGGGATCTCGGCCGAGACCCTACGCAAGATCGAGACCGGACGGGCCCCCACCCCCGCCTTCTTCACCGTGGCGGCGCTGGCGCGTGCGCTCGGACTGTCCATGGATGACATCGATCACAGGACTCTGCGGCCAGTCCGAAAACTCCCTGTAGCCGTTCCGTAACACGAAGGGTGTTTTCTACCGGACCGGAGTACTCCAGTCGGGCGGGGAGTCGTGTGATGGCTGTGGAACAACTCCCGGGTCAAGTGCGGGAGTTCGCGAGTTACCTGAGCGGGCTGATGAAACGCCTCGATCAGGACGGCGGCTGGTGCGCAGTGTTCTGGCAGCGCGACCCCGACGGCATGCGGGCCTGCCTGGACGGCTGGGAAGTGCCCCCGTGGGACGTCGTGGAGGCGCTCCTCCAGGACCTCGCCGCGGAGCAGGGCCCCCAGGCCGCGGCCCAGGAGGCCCAGCGCGCCCGTGCCCTGCACAGCGCCTCGCTCACCGCCTACGACGGCCGGCCCGGCGGCCGGGACGCCCTCGGTGACCGTCTCGACGTCATGCTCCGCGAACAGCGCTACGCCGCGGAACGTCAGGCCGAACTGAGCCGGCAGCTGCACGCGGCCACCACCCAGGAGGAGGCCGATATCGTCCGGGTCGACCTCGCCTGGGCCCACGACGACCACGAACGGGCCACCGCCCGATGTGTCGAACTCCGCCATCGGATGGAGAACCTGGACCGCCGCGCCCTGCGTACCCACGTATCGGGCGCGTTCGACTTTTCGGCGGGCGCGGGCGGGGGCGTCGTCCGGGTCGCGGAGCCGGCCGACCAGCGCGCGCTCGAGACGCGGCCCGGCGCGCCGGGGACGGCGGTGACCGACCACTCCGGGCCCGGCTCCCTCCCCGCCCCCGCTCCCACGGCGCCGCGCGACCCGGCGACCCCCGGTTCCGGGCCGTACGACCCGGCGGCTGCCCGTGCCGCCCGAAGCGACTCGGCGGCCGCCCGTATCGGCCCCTACGACCAGGCCGGTATCAGTACCGGCGCTACTTCCAGTGCCAGTGCCAGTACCACTCCCAACCTGGGCGCCACCCCCAGCCCGGTCCCCGCCCCCACTCCGAGCGCCGCCCCCGTCCCCAAGCAGCGCTCCAAGCGGCGCCCCCGCGGCAGTGCCCGCTTCGCCGGGATGATGGAGGCCGAGGCGGCCCCCGTGGCCGTCCCGGAGACGGCGGGGCCGCCCGTGTCCGCCCCGGCCGCGCCGAGCGGCCGTAGCCCCCGTGGAGCCCGTTTCGCGGGTGCCGCCGAGCCGCCGCCCGCGCAGCCGCGCGCCGAGGCGTTGGACGAGGACGCGCGGCGGGTCACCGCCGAGACCGTCCAGACCCTGACCCGGCTGCGCCGCGAGGGCCGCAGCGGCGAGGCGCACGCCGTGCTCGTGGAGGCCGCCTACTGGCCCGCCGCCCGCTTCCCGCTGCTCGCCGCCGAACTGCACCGGGCGGGCCTCGACGCGGACTGGGCCACCCTGCTGTGGGAGGCCGGCTCGCTCCCCGCGGACCGGCTGGTCGGCGCCGCGGACGCGCTCGTCGCGGCGGGCCGCAGCGCCGACGGCCGGCAGATGCTGCGCCAGGGCGTCGCCCGCCCCGCTCCCGAGATCGGGACCGCCGTGCTGAGCCTGGCCGACGAGGGGCGGCAGCGCGAGATCCGGGCGCTGCTCGACGCGTACGTCCGCGTCCGCACTCCAGAGGAGGCGGCCCGCAGCGCGGAGGCGGACCCGGGACGCCTCGTGCCGCTGCTGCTGGCAGCCGCCAAGGGCGTCTCGGAAGAGCGCCACTGGGACCTGGTGCACGCGCTGAGGGTGGCCGGTTTCACCGCCTGAGCCATCAGGGAAGGCATTCCTGAGCCCGCCGAAGGTCCGTCGAGCCGTCGCCCACCGGATCGACCGCTCACCCACAGGGGTGCGAAACGTGATCGACTCAGCGGGTTAACGGCGATGGTCTTGGCAAGGCTGTCCGCTGGGCTTACTTTCGAGCCTCTACCGCCTTTGTCTACGGGCGTAGAGGCTCTCTGACGTCTCGTCGAAGGAGCAGCTCATGGCCAACGTCGTACGCGCCGCTCTGGTCCAGGCCACCTGGACCGGCGACACCGCATCCATGGTCGCCAAGCACGAGGAGCACGCCCGCGAGGCGGCCCGGCAGGGCGCCAAGGTGATCGGATTCCAGGAAGTCTTCAACGCCCCCTACTTCTGCCAGGTCCAGGAGCCCGAGCACTACCGTTGGGCGGAGCCGGTGCCCGACGGGCCCACCGTCACTCGTATGCGGGAACTCGCGCGCGAGACCGGCATGGTCATCGTCGTGCCCGTGTTCGAGGTCGAGCAGTCCGGCTTCTACTTCAACACCGCGGCCGTGATCGACGCCGACGGCACGTACCTCGGCAAGTACCGCAAGCACCACATCCCGCAGGTGAAGGGCTTCTGGGAGAAGTACTACTTCAAACCGGGCAACCTGGGCTGGCCGGTCTTCGACACCGCGGTGGGCAGGATCGGCGTGTACATCTGCTACGACCGGCACTTCCCCGAGGGCTGGCGGCAGCTCGGCCTGAACGGCGCCCAGCTCGTCTACAACCCCTCCGCCACCTCCCGCGGCCTCTCCGCCTACCTCTGGCAGTTGGAGCAGCCCGCCGCGGCCGTCGCCAACGAGTACTTCATCGCCGCGATCAACCGGGTCGGGCAGGAGGAGTACGGCGACAACGACTTCTACGGGACCTCGTACTTCGTCGACCCGCGGGGACAGTTCGTGGGGGAGACGGCCAGTGACAAGACCGAGGAGCTGATCGTCCGCGACCTCGACTTCGACCTGATCGAGGAGGTCCGGCAGCAGTGGGCGTTCTACCGCGACCGGCGGCCCGACGCCTACGAGGGGCTGGTGCAGCCGTGAGCGACCTGTACGCGCGCCACAAGGCCGTCCTGCCCGACTGGCTGGCCCTCTACTACGAGGACCCGATCGAGATCACCCACGGCGAGGGCCGCCACGTCTGGGACGCCCAGGGCAACAGGTACCTCGACTTCTTCGGCGGCATCCTGACGACGATGACCGCGCACGCCCTGCCCGAGGTCACCAAGGCCGTCAGCGAGCAGGCCGGGCGGATCATCCACACCTCCACGCTCTACCTCAACCGGCCGATGGTCGACCTCGCCGAGCGGATCGCCCAGCTGTCCGGCATCCCCGACGCCCGCGTCTTCTTCACCACGTCCGGCACCGAGGCCAACGACACGGCCCTGCTGCTCGCCACCGCCCACCGGCGGAGCAACCAGATCCTGGCGATGCGCAACAGCTACCACGGCCGCTCCTTCAGCGCGGTCGGCATCACCGGCAACAAGGGCTGGTCACCGACCTCCCTCTCGCCCCTCCAGACGCTGTACGTCCACGGCGGCGTCCGCACCCGCGGCCCGTACGCCGATCTCGGCGACGCGGAGTTCATCGCGGCCTGCGTCGACGACCTGAAGGACCTGCTCGGCCACGTCCGCCCGCCCGCCGCCCTCATCGCCGAACCCATCCAGGGCGTCGGCGGCTTCACCGCGCCGCCCGACGGCCTGTACGCGGCCTTCCGCGAGGTCCTGGACCAGCACGGCATCCTCTGGATCGCCGACGAGGTGCAGACCGGCTGGGGCCGCACCGGCGAGCACTTCTGGGGCTGGCAGGCGCACGCCTCCGCAGGCCCGCCCGACATGCTCACCTTCGCCAAGGGCATCGGCAACGGCATGTCCATCGGCGGCGTCGTCGCGCGCGCCGAGATCATGAACTGCCTCGACTCCAACTCCATCTCGACCTTCGGCGGCTCGCCGATCACGATGGCGGCGGGCCTGGCGAACCTCACGTACCTCCTCGAACACGACCTCCAGGGCAACGCCCGACGCGTCGGCGGTCTGCTCGGCGAGCGGCTGCGGGCGATCTCCGTGCCGCTCGACTACGTACGGGAGGTGCGCGGGCGCGGGTTGATGATCGGCGTCGAGCTGGTCAGGCCCGGCACCGACGAGGCGTACCCCGAAGGCGCCGCGGCCGTGCTCGAAGCGGCCCGCCAGGACGGCCTGTTGATCGGCAAGGGCGGCGGTCACAACACCAGCGTGCTGCGCATCGCACCGCCGCTCTCCCTCACCGTCGCGGAGGCGGAGGAGGGCGCGGCGATTCTCGAGCACGCGCTGAGGTGTATCCAGTAAGAAGTTCTGAGCAAGGGAACGTGCCATGACCACCGCCACCGCCTTGGAACCCGCCCTGTCGGTACGCCAGGTCCTCGCCCTGGACCGGGTGCTCGCCGGAGAGCCCGAGGTGGTGGCCGGCGCGGGCCACCTCGACCGGTCCGTGCGCTGGGTGCACGTCGCCGAGGCCGCCGACGTGGGCGTGATGCTCAGCGGCGGGGAAATGGTGCTCACCACGGGAGTCCTGCTCGCCGGCGACCCGGACGCGCAGGCCGAGTACATCCGTTCGCTGCACCGCGCGGAGGCCGCGGCCGTCGTCCTCGGGCTCGGCCGGGCCTTCCCGACCCCGCCGGACGTGATGCGCCGGGCCGCCGAGCGCTGCGGGCTGCCCATGGTGGTCCTGCACCGGCCCTTCCCGTTCGCCGAGCTGACGGAGGAGGTCCAGTCCCGGCTCGTGCGCAGCAAGTTCGCGGCGGTGAGCCTCTCGGAGGCCGTACGGACCGCGCTCACCGGGCTCATCACCACGGGCGCGCCCCTGCAACGGATGCTCGACGAGATCGCCGTGCACGCCGCGTGCCCGGTCGTCGTCACCAACCTCGCCCACCGCGTCCTCGCCACGGCGGGGGAGCGGTCCGCGGTGGACGACGTGCTGCGCGACTGGGAGCGCATCGCCCGGCAGGCGGGCGGCAGCCAGGGCGACGGCTGGATCCGCGCCGAGCTGGGCGGGCGCGGCGAGAGATGGGGCCGCATCGTGCTGTGCGGCTACCGGGGCGACGCCGCCACCGGGCGGCTGCTCGCCGACCGTGCCGCCGAGGCCCTGGTCCTGCACCGGATGCTGGGTGGCTCCGTACACACCTGGGAGGAGGAGTCCGCGCAGGGCCTGCTGACCGACCTGGTGAGCGGGGTCGTACCGGCACGGCAGCTGCTCCCGCGGGCCAGGGCGGCCGGGCTGCCCGTCAACCGGCGGGCCTTCGTGCCGCTGGTGGTACGGGACGGCGACCCGGGCCAACTCGACCGCGTATTGCGTCTGTTGGGGCTCCCCGGACTGGTCGCCGAGCTCGCCGACGGGGCCACCGCCGTGCTGCTCAGCCTCGCCCGCGACCAGGACGCGGAGGCGCTGGCCGCCCACTTCGCGCTGCGGCTGCGCCATGAGACCGGCACTCGTACGACCGTGGCGGCGGCCTCGCCCCGTACCGCCTGGGACGACGTCCCCGGCGGCCTGCGCGAGGCCCTGCACGTCGCCGAGGCCGCCGCCGACGCGCCCGCCGACCAGGACCAGCCGGTGCTCGTACGGCTGCGTGACGTCCATCTGCGGGGCCTGATACGGCTGTTGCGCGACGACCCGAACGTCCAGTCCTTCGCCGAACGGGAGTTGGACGGTCTGCTGTGCGGGGCCGATGCCGAGTCGGAGCTGCTGCCCGTGCTGCGGACCTACCTCGCGACCGGCCGCAACAAGTCCCGCACCGCGCAGCTCCACCACGTCAGCAGGCCCGCGCTCTACCGCCGGCTGGAGGCCATCGAGGCCCGGCTCGGCGTCGACCTCGACGACTTCGAGCAGGCCGCCTCCGTACACATCGCACTGCTCGCACATGACGCGCAACAACGGTGAAACACGGGACGACTCAGGTGAAACATGGGACAACGCGGGGGTGACACCGTGGAACGGCACAGCGCCTCAGACGTGACACGGTGCAACTCAAAGCCGTGGTCCGGGCTTCCTAGGCTCCTCGCACACCGAGCGACCGGAGGTCCCGATGAGCAGAGTGATCCGCGCCGCCGTCTTCCAGACTGCCTGGACCGGCGACAAGGAGTCGATGATCCAGGTCCACGAGCAGGCGGCCCGCGACGCCGCCGCACAGGGCGCACAGGTGCTGTGCTTCCAGGAGCTCTTCTACGGGCCCTACTTCTGCCAGGTCCAGGACAAGGCGTTCTACGAGTACGCCGAGCAGATCCCCGAAGGCCCGATCGTCCGGCGCTTCCAGGCGCTGGCCAAGGAACTGGGCATCGTCCTCGTGCTGCCGATGTACGAGGAGGAGCAGCCCGGCGTCCTCTACAACACGGCCGCCGTGATCGACGCGGACGGCTCGTACCTCGGCAAGTACCGCAAGCACCACATCCCGCAGGTCGAGGGCTTCTGGGAGAAGTTCTACTTCCGTCCCGGCAACGCCGGCTGGCCGGTCTTCGACACCGCCGTCGGCAGGATCGGCGTCTACATCTGCTACGACCGGCACTTCCCGGAGGGCTGGCGTGCGCTGGGCCTCGCGGGCGCCGAGATCGTGTTCAACCCGTCGGCGACCTCGCGCGGACTGTCCTCCTACATCTGGCAGCTGGAGCAGCCGGCGGCGGCCGTCGCCAACGAGTACTTCGTGGGCGCCATCAACCGCGTGGGCGTGGAGGAGCTGGGCGACAACGACTTCTACGGAACGTCGTACTTCGTCGACCCGGAGGCACAGTTCGTCGGGGAGGTGGCCAGCGACAAGGAGACCGAGCTCGTCGTCCGCGACCTCGACATGGCCAAGCTGCGCGAGGTGCGCGACCGTTGGCAGTTCTACCGGGACCGCCGCCCCGACGCGTACGAGCCGCTGACCACGCCGTAGCCCGGCGGGGCCCTGGAGTCCGCCGGGCTTCCCGCGCCCCCGACGGGGCGCGGGGCTGTGGCAGTGCGCGGCTTCGCCGCGTGGGCGCGACCAGCCACGAGTGACCCGCAGTTTTCAGCGCACCGCATTCAGCGCACGGCAGGAGAGAGGGAGCATGAGCAGCCGTACCGTCATCCGTAATGGCCTCGTCATCACCGCGTCCGACGAGATCCACGCCGACGTCCTGATCGAGGACGGCCGGGTCGTCGCCCTCGCCGCGACCGGCACCCCGGCGGCCGAGTCGTGGACGGCCGAGAAGACCATCGACGCCACCGGCAAGTACGTCATCCCGGGCGGCGTCGACGCCCACACCCACATGGAGCTGCCCTTCGGCGGCACCTTCGCCTCGGACACCTTCGAGACGGGCACCCGGGCCGCGGCCTGGGGCGGCACCACCACCATCGTCGACTTCGCGGTGCAGAGCGTCGGCCGCTCACTGCGCGAGGGCCTCGACGCCTGGAACGCCAAGGCCGACGGCAACTGCGCCATCGACTACGCCTTCCACATGATCGTCTCCGACGTCAACCAGGAGACGCTCAAGGAGATGGACCTGCTGGTCCAGGAGGGCGTCACCTCCTTCAAGCAGTTCATGGCCTACCCCGGCGTCTTCTACAGCGACGACGGCCAGATCCTGCGCGCCATGCAGCGCTCCGCCGAGAACGGCGGCCTGATCATGATGCACGCGGAGAACGGCATCGCGATCGACGTCCTCGTGGAACAGGCGCTGGCGCGCGGCGAGACCGACCCGCGCTTCCACGGCGAGGTGCGCAAGGCGCTCCTGGAGGCCGAGGCAACCCACCGCGCCATCAAGCTCGCCCAGGTCGCGGGCGCTCCGCTGTACGTCGTGCACGTCTCGGCGCAGGAGGCGGTCGCCGAGATCGCACGGGCGCGTGACGAGGGCCTGAACGTCTTCGGCGAGACCTGCCCGCAGTACCTGTTCCTGTCGACCGACAACCTCGCGGAGCCGGACTTCGAGGGCTCGAAGTACGTGTGCAGCACGCCCCTTCGGCCCAAGGAGCACCAGGCCGCCCTGTGGCGGGGCCTGCGCACCAACGACCTCCAGGTCGTGTCGACCGACCACTGCCCCTTCTGCTTCGTGGGCCAGAAGGAGCTCGGCCGGGGCGACTTCTCGAAGATCCCCAACGGCCTCCCGGGCGTCGAGAACCGCATGGACCTGCTCCACCAGGCCGTCGTCGACGGGCACATCTCGCGCCGCCGCTGGATCGAGATCGCCTGCGCCACCCCGGCCCGGATGTTCGGCCTGTACCCGAAGAAGGGCACCATCGCGCCGGGCGCCGACGCCGACATCGTCATCTACGACCCGCACGCCGAGCAGGTCATGTCGGTCGAGACCCACCACATGAACGTCGACTACTCGGCCTACGAGGGCAAGCGCGTCACCGGGCAGGTCGAGACCGTGCTCTCGCGCGGCGAACCGGTCATCACCGAGCGGGAGTTCACCGGACGCGCCGGTCACGGCGTCTACACCCCCCGCTCCACCTGTCAGTACCTTCTCTGAGCGACTAGGAGTGGCGCCATGGACTTCGGACTCGTCCTGCAGACCGACCCCCCGGCCTCCCGCGTCATCGACCTGATGAAGCGCGCCGAGGGCAACGGCTTCACCTACGGCTGGACCTTCGACTCGGCCGTGCTGTGGCAGGAACCCTTTGTGATCTACAGTCAGATCCTCGCGAACACCGAGAAGTTGACGGTCGGCCCGATGGTCACCAACCCGGGTACCCGCACCTGGGAGGTCACCGCCTCCACCTTCGCGACGCTCAACGACATGTACGGCAACCGCACGGTGTGCGGCATCGGGCGCGGCGACTCGGCGATGCGCGTCGCCGGACGCAAGCCCAACACGCTCGCCCGCATCAGCGGCGCGATGAAGGTCATCCGCGCCCTCGGCCGCGGCGAGGAGGCCGACCTCGGCGGCACCGTCGTCAAGTTCCCCTGGGTCAGGCCGGGTGCCGAACTCCCGGTCTGGATGGCCGCGTACGGTCCCAAGGCCCTGAAGATGACCGGCGAGGAGGCCGACGGGTTCATCCTGCAGCTCGCCGACCTCTATCTCACCGAGTACATGGTCAAGGCCGTGAAGGACGCGGCCGTCGAGGCGGGGCGTGACCCCTCCGAGGTGAAGATCTGCGTGGCCGCGCCCGCGTACATCACCGAGGACGACTCGCCGGAGGCCCTCGCCCACGCGCGTGAGCAGTGCCGCTGGTTCGGCGGCATGGTCGGCAACCACGTGGCCGACCTGGTCTCCAAGTACGGCGAGCACTCCGCCGCCGTGCCCGAGGAACTCACCGACTACATCAAGGCGCGCGAGGGCTACGACTACTCCCACCACGGGCGCAGCGACAACCCCGACACCAAGTTCGTGCCGGACGAGATCGTCGACCGGTTCTGTCTGATCGGCACGGCCGAGCAGCACATCGAGAAGCTGAAGGCGCTGCGCGCGCTGGGCGTGGACCAGTTCGCGGTGTACGACATGCACGACGCGCAGGAGGCCGTGATCGACGCGTACGGGTCGAAGGTCATCCCGGCCGTCAACGGCTGACAACTCCGCTCCGGGCGGCCGGCCTCCGGCCGCCCACCGCACCACCGGCCGTACTCCGGCCACCGCTCCTCCTCCCCATACGTCCCCTTCCCCCCGTCCGGGGAAGGGGATCACCGCACCACCGCATCCGCACAACCCCCCACGGCGTCACCCGCACGGCCTCTCCCGTCACTCCTCACTTGATTGGCCTGCCCATGACCGAGACCGTCCCCAGCGAGGGCCCGCCCGTCGCTCAAGTCACGCTCACCGACGGCCGGGTGGAGATCGCGCCCGACGCGCCCGCGCCCAGCGGCCCCTACGCCAACGAGGACCTGCTGCCGGTCCCGGTCGAGAAGCGCACGTGGACCACGTACAACTTCTCGGCGCTCTGGGTCGGCATGGCCCACAACACCGCTTCCTGGACCCTTGCTTCCGGCCTGATAGCCGTCGGCATGGACTGGAAGCAGGCCGTGTTCACCATCGCGCTGGCCAACCTGATCGTGCTGGTCCCGATGCTGCTCACCGGGCATGCCGGTCCCAAGTACGGCATTCCCTTCCCCGTCTTTGCCCGCGCCTCCTTCGGGGTCCGCGGCGCCAACCTGCCCGCTGTCGTACGGGCGTTGGTGGCCTGCGGCTGGTTCGGCATCCAGACCTGGATCGGCGGCGAGGCGATCTACTTCCTCGCCGGGAAGCTCTTCGGCGACAGCTGGGCCAATGCCTCGAAGGTCGGCGGCTACGCCTGGACCATGTGGCTGTCGTTCGCGATCTTCTGGGTGCTCCAGGTCGCCATCATCTACCGGGGCATGGAGACGATCCGCCGCTTCGAGAACTGGGCGGCGCCCTTCGTGCTCGTGGGCGCCGGTGTGATGCTGTGGTGGATGAGCAGCAAGGCGGGCGGCTTCGGCCCGCTGCTCGACCAGCCCTCGAAGCTCGGCTGGGGCGGCGACTTCTGGAAGCTGTTCTGGCCCTCGCTCATGGGCATGATCGGCTTCTGGTCCACGCTGTCGCTGAACATCCCCGACTTCACGCGGTACGGCAAGAGCCAGAAGGCGCAGACCTGGGGTCAGGCGCTCGGTCTGCCCACCACGATGACGCTCTTCGCCTTCCTGTCGGTCATGGTCACCTCGGGCTCGCAGGCCGTGTACGGCGAGGCCGTCTGGGACCCGGTCCAGCTGGCCGCCAAGACCGACAACGTCTTCGGCCTCCTCTACGCGCTGGTCACCGTGCTGGTCGCGACCCTGTCCGTGAACATCGCGGCCAACCTCGTCTCGCCGGCCTTCGACTTCTCCAACCTCGCACCGCGGAAGATCAACTTCCGTACCGGCGCGCTCGCCACCTGTGTCCTCGGCGTGCTGATCTTCCCCTGGAAGCTGTACTCCGACCCGCAGGGCTACATCTTCACCTGGCTCGGCCTCGTCGGCGGTCTGCTCGGCACCGTCGCCGGCATCCTCATCGCCGACTACTGGATCCTGCGCCGCACCAAGCTCGACCTCGCCGACCTGTACCGCACGGGCGGCCGCTACTGGTACGACGGCGGCTGGAACTGGCGGGCCGTCGTCGCCTTCCTCACCGGAGGCGTCCTGGCCGTCGGCGGCGCCGACTTCCACCCGCTCATCGACGGACGGCCCATTCCGGCGCTGAAGTCCCTGGCCGACTACGGCTGGGCGGTCGGACTCGGTACGTCGATGGTGCTGTACCTGGTGCTGATGCTGCTGCGGGGCAAGGAGAAGACCGCAGTCTGACGCGTGAGGAAGGACAGTCGTCGGAGAACGGTCAGCTCTTCTGGCCGTTCTCCAGCGTCGCCACCACGTCCTTGGCGGCCTTGATGGCCCCCTTGTTGATCTCGTCCGTACTGGGCGCCTTCTTCGTCTCGAAGTTGCTGCCGTTGTACGTGACGACCACCAGCGCGTTGGACGCGCGGACGATCACCACTCCCTCACGGGTCTGCTGCTTGTCCGTGGTGGTGAGGTTCACGACGGAGTAGGCCGAGTCACCGAGGCCGGGAACCGCACCTCCGCCGCTCTTGTCCCCGACGCGCCCCGTATAGGACTTCTGCGCCGCTTCGTCCGAATCCTTTATCTCGTACGAGACGTCCAGCCAGTGGTAATCGAAGCCCTTGAGCGCGTTCCAGGAACAGGTGCGGCGCACCGACTTGTCGGTCGACGGAATCTCCTGGCCGGCCGTCTTGGCGCCCGGGACAAGGGCCTTGACCGTCTTCTCCGTCACGCCGGTGCAGGGCGCGGGGGCCGCGGTGTACGTCTTCGCGACCGCCGTCGCCGCGGGGCCCGACGGGGACTGCGTCGCCTGGGGCGACTTGTGGTCGGTGGCGGCCGGGGTCGTCGTCGACGTGCCGGACGACATGACCCAGCCCGTGCAGGCGAGGACCGCGACCGGAAGCAGGCGCGCGGTGAGGGCGAGTGGCAGAGGAAGAGAATGCACGGCGCACTTCTCGTGGGGGACGGTGCGGAGGGAGTCCACACTGCGGACGGAACGCCAGTGTCACATGCCTGCCTGTGGGGCGGAAGTGCCAACTCACTCCGTACCTGTGTGGTGACAGTGACTCACTGGGAACCGCCTGTCCGCCACTTCGCCGTCACCAGCCATACCGCCGCCCGGAGTCGAACACCGCGATCCGTCTCATAAGGGTGCAAGGTGTCCCGCAGGGCCGCGCGCGTGTCGGCGTCGACCGTCCGGCCGGGCGTGCGGGAGAGGATGAAGTCGACGGCGTCCGCGGCGTCGCGCCCCCATGTCGTCTCCGTCGCGACCGGAGTCACCGTCACGTCGTCCCACCCGTGCAGAACCTCGCGGATGCGCGCCGGGTCGGACAGGGAGGCCATGGCGGCCTGGACGGCGACCGTCGCGGCGTCCGGTTCGTCCAGGAGTTCTCCGAAAAGGCTCAAGGCGCGTGACTCCTCCACCTCGGGGCCGGCGGGCTGCGGACAGACGAACGCCAGCCGCCCTCCCGGCCGCAGCGAGCGCGCCAGGTTCCGGAAGGCCGCCGCGTGGTCCGCGAAGAACATCACCCCGCCCCGGCTGATCAGGACGTCGTATCCGGCGGCCGGAAAGGGGTGGATCTGGGCGTCGGCGAGCTCGTACGCGACGTTGGTGATCCCCTCCGCGGCGGTCGTCGCCCGGGCCCGGTCGAGCAGGGGTGCCGAGATGTCGACCCCGACGGCGTGCCCGTGCGCCGCCAGCCGGCCAGCGATCCGGGTCGTCGCACCGGCCCCGCAGCCGACGTCCAGGACGCGGTCGCCCGAAGCGATCGCCGCCGCGTCGAAGAGCGCGGTGTTCAGGCCCGACACGAGCGTGTCATAGCGCTCGTGGTGGCTCGCCCAGTGGTGGCCGAGAGTGCCGTTCCAGGCCCGCGCCTGAGCGGAGTTGGCGATCTGTGTCATGAGGTCTCCTCGGCAGTGCGGACGGGAAGCGCGCTCTCGATCCGGTCGACGGCGGCGAAGGCGCCGTAGGCGACCAGATGCACCAGGCAGTGGTCGGTATGGATGGGTTTGCGCCAGGCCGTCACGTCCTCGTCCGTGATCCGGTACGGGGCCAGCGCGGCCAGCAGCGCGAGCCGCGCCCCGGGCCGCGAACGGTCGGGCAGTCCGTCCCACGCGAGCGGCGGGTGCGAGCCGTCCCAGTCCCGCAGCGTCTCCCGTACGAGGATCCGGTCGGCCTCGTCGAGAAGCCCCTCTCCCTCGGTGGCGGCGGCCCGCAGTGCGGAGTAGGCCGGGCCGACGGTGGTCCCGCGCGCCCAGTCGGGACCCGGCCCGGGGTCGTCGAGGAGTTCCAGGCCCGCACCCGGCGCGGGTCGCCTGCGCACCGTCCGGGCGACGGACCGCCCGGCCAGACTCCGCACCGCCCGGAACCGTTGCGCGTTGCCGGGCAGCAGACTCTCGGTGAGCAGCGCCGACACCACGCGGTTGATGAAGTGGAAGGACAGGGCGGTGCCGATGTAGGCGGGGGCGTGCGCGACGGGGAAGGGGTACGGCGCCAACTCGGGTGCCCCCGGGGTCCGGGTCGCCCCGCCCCATGCCAGCACGCGCGCGTGCTCCTCGTCGGCGGGGGTGTCCCCGCGCGCCACCGTCTCCGCGAGCCGGTGGTCCCCGGTCGCGTGCAGCAACATCGTGTGCGCGTCCACGCAGAACGGGCACCGGTTGGCGACGGACACCCCGAGTGCAGCGAGTTCCTTCCCCGTCCGGCTGCCCGCGCCCGCGATCAGCGACTCGCGCATCAACGCCCAGGCGGAAGCCATGAGACCGGGAGCGGGCGAGAGCACGACGAAGGTCGCTGCGCGCTCGATGCCGAAGTCGTCGGCGAGCTGGGCGTAGACGCCCGCGATACGGCCGGTGGCGGACCTGGGCGGAGACGGGGTGGTGTAACGGAAGGGACTGGGCATGGGACGCCTCCTGGTAGGGAATGAGCGCGAGGCCGCCGGCTCGGCCGCCATCGCCACCCTCCTTCAGGGAGCCGTCCCCGGTCGTCGTCCCCCCGAAGGCATCCCGAACTACCCCCACCCGCCCCGCGCGCGCCGTGATCTACTCCAGCCGGAGTACGCCGCGCCCCCTCCACAGGTCTGACGCCACTGTCCGAACAGCCGTCTATCGTGCGGAACATGGCGTTGGACCAGGGCGCGCGCAGGCACCTGACCGACGCGGCCCTCGCGGTCGCGGTCGGTGCCCTCGTCATGACCGCGGCCGCGGCCGACGGCGGCGCGACCCCCGCCGACTACGCGCTGATCACCGCGGGCTCCCTCGCCCTCGCGGCCTACCGCCACGCCCCGCGCCGGGTACTCGCGGTCAGTACGGTCACCACGACGGCGTACGTCCTGCACGCCCACCCCGGCACCCTCGCCGCCCTGCCCGTACTGGCCGCCGTCCACACGGCGGCCCGAGCGGGTCATCGAGGAGTGGCGGCGCTCGCGAGTGCCCTGTTCCTGGCGGCATTCGTGGCCATGGACCTCACGGCACGCGCAGGCGCCGAGCGCTCTCTCCTGCTCGCCGGCTGGTTCCTGTGCGCCCTGGTGACGGGCCTCGCCGACCGCAACTGGCAGGCGTATCTGCGCCAGACGGAACAGCGCGCGATGGAGGCGGAACGCACCCGTGAGGAGGCGGCCCTGCGCCGCGCGGGCGAGGAACGGCTGCGGATCGCCCGCGAGTTGCACGACTCGCTCACGCACAGCATCTCGATCGTCAAGCTCCAGGCGGGTGTCGCCGTCCATCTCGCCCGCAAACGCGGTGAGGAGGTCCCGCCCGCGCTGCTCGCCATCCAGGAGGCGGGCGGCGAGGCGATGCGCGAACTGCGGGCCACGCTCGAGGTGTTGCGCACCGACGAGCCGACCGGCACCCCGGCGCTGCTCGTGGAGCGGGCCCGTGCGGCCGGTCTCGCCGTGGAGCTGACGGTGAGCGGCGACGAGCGTCCGCTCACGGCGACGGTGGACCGTGCCGCGTACCGCATCGTCCAGGAGGCCCTGACGAACGCCGCGCGCCACGCGGGCCCCGCCAAGGTGGCCGTCCAACTCGACTACAGCACCGCCGACCTGACGATATCCGTCGACGACGACGGCGGCGCCGACCCGTCCTGTCCGCCCACCCCCGGCATCGGCCTCACCGGCATGCGCGAACGTGTCACGGCCCTCGGCGGCACCCTGCACGCCGCACCGCGCACGGAGGGCGGCTTCTCGGTGCGCGCCGAACTGCCGCTGGGCCTACCGGAGGAGGTGCCGTGATCAGGGTCGCGCTCGTCGACGACCAGGCGCTGATGCGCGCCGGTTTCCGCGCCCTGCTCGATGCCGAGGAGGGCATCGAGGTCGTGGGCGAGGCCGCCGACGGCAAGCAGGGCCTCGCGCTGGTACGCGCTTCCTTGCCGGACATCGCCCTCGTCGACGTACAGATGCCGGTGATGTCGGGCATCGAGGCCACCCGCCGTATCGCCGCCGACCCGGAGCTGTCCGCCGTGCGTGTCGTCATGCTCACCAACTACGGCCTGGACGAGTACGTCTTCGAGGCGTTGCGGGCCGGGGCCAGCGGCTTCCTGCTCAAGGACACCGAGCCCGCCGACCTGCTCCAGGCCATCGAGGTCGTCGCGCGCGGAGAGGCGCTGCTGTCCCCGTCCGTGACCCGCACCCTGATCGGCGAGTTCGTCGCCCGGCCCCCGGACCGGGCCACCGCGCCCGGCCTGGAGTGCCTCACCCGCCGCGAACGCGAGGTCACGGCACTCGCCGCGCGCGGTCTGACCAACGAGGAGATCGCCGCGCACATGGTCATCAGCCCGTTCACCGCCAAGACCCACATCAGCCGGGCGATGACGAAACTGGGCGCCCGCGACCGGGCCCAACTGGTCGTGTTCGCCTACGAGTCGGGCTTGGTGACGGCCCGGGGGAGTGTGAACTGAGGGGTGCGTCGGAGGTGGGTTGCTCGTACCCGCCCCCGACGACGTCTGACGGCCCGTCTCCTGATACCGCCGTCCGCTCGACGTGGCTCAAGTTGAAGAACGGCAAGTCCGTGGCGACCGTGGTGTTCGAGCCGCGGAACTCCTCCGGGGGACCTCCCCACCGGTGGGTGACAGCCGCCCACCGGTGGGCGCCGAAGTGAGAGCGCGTCCGATCGGTAGTCTGCTGCCTGATCAGGGCGACCGGAGCCGAGCCGGGCCGGAACTCCCCGGATTCCTCCCACGGCGCGTCCGGAGGACTCATTGGTACCGGCCGACGCGCGCAAACACCGAGGTGAGAGATGCACTTCACTACTCGACCCACGCTTCAAGGGTCCTTCGGCATGGTGTCCTCCACGCACTGGCTCGCCTCGCAGTCGGCGATGGCCGTCCTGGAGGACGGCGGCAACGCGTACGACGCCGCCGTCGCCGCGGGCTTCGTCCTGCACGTGGTCGAGCCGCACCTCAACGGACCCGCCGGCGAGGTCCCGATCATCCTCGCCCCGGCGGGCGGCGAGGTGCGTGTGCTGTGCGGGCAGGGCGTCGCGCCCGCCGGGGCGACGATCGCCCACTACAGGGGACTCGGTTTGGATCTCGTACCCGGCACCGGGCCGCTCGCGGCCGCCGTGCCCGGCGCCTTCGACGCGTGGATGCTGCTCCTGCGCGACCACGGCACGAGGTCCCTCGCCGACGTCATGAAGTACGCCATCGGATACGCGGAGGACGGGCACCCGCCCGTGCAGCGGGTCGGCGAGACCGTGGAGTCGGTGCGCGCGCTCTTCGAGACGGAGTGGACCTCGTCGGCCGAGGTGTACCTGCCCGGCGGGAAGGCGCCGCGTCCCGGCGAACTGTTCCGCAATCCCGCCCTCGCCGCGACCTGGCGCCGCCTGCTCGCGGAGGTCTCCGTAGAGACCGGCCGCGTGGCGCAGATCGAGGCCGCGCGCCGCGTCTGGCGCTCGGGCTTCATCGCCGAGGCCCTCGTACGGCAGGCCCGGCGGCCCACCATGGACACCAGCGGACAGCGCCACACCGGCACCCTGACAGCCGCCGACCTGGCCTCCTGGTCCGCGAGCTACGAGGCGCCCGCGACGTACGACTGGCGCGGCTGGACCCTGTGCAAGGCGGGCCCCTGGAGCCAGGGCCCGGTCCTCCTCCAGCAGCTCGCCCTGCTCCCGCCCCGGCTGCCGCGGTACGGCTCCGCGGAGTACGTCCACCTGCTCGTCGAGGGCTGCAAGCTCGCCATGGCCGACCGGGAGGCCTGGTACGGGGACGCGGCCGAGGTGCCCCTCGACGAGCTGTTGTCGCAGGAGTACAACGCGGAGCGGCGCGCCCTCATCGGCCACAAGGCCTCCCGCGAGCTGCGTCCCGGCAGTCCCGGAGGGCGCACCCCGACGATCAGTGGCCACGCGCGCGAGGTCGCCGCCGGGAATCCGGCCTTCGACGCACCGGCGGCACCGGGCGCGGGCGAACCCACCGTCGCCAGGGCCGCGGGGGAACCCGAGGTGGCCCGGGACGGCAGCACCCGGGGCGACACCTGCCACCTCGACGTCGTCGACCGCTGGGGCAACATGGTCGCCGCCACCCCCAGCGGTGGCTGGCTTCAGTCCAACCCCGTCGTACCCGAGCTGGGCTTCCCGCTCGGCACCCGGCTCCAGATGGCATGGCTGGACGAGGGGCTGCCCAACTCCCTCACACCGGGCCGCCGCCCCCGTACGACGCTGACGCCCTCGCTGGCGCTGCGCGACGGAGTCCCGGTCATGGCGTTCGGAACCCCGGGTGGCGATCAGCAGGACCAGTGGCAGACCCACTTCTTCCTGGCCGTGGCGCTGCGCGCCGAGGTACGCGGCGGGCTCGACCTCCAGGGCGCGATCGACGCCCCGAACTGGCACAACGACAGCTTCCCGGGCTCGTTCCACCCGCGCGGCATGCGCCCCGGCAGCCTCACCGTCGAGTCCCGCACGGACGAGGCGGTCATCGAGGAGCTGCGCCGTCGCGGCCATGACGTCCAGGTCGCGGAGGCCTGGTCCGAGGGCCTGCTGTGCGCGGTCGCCCGGGATCCGGACACGGGTGTGCTGTCGGCGGCGGCGAACCCGCGGGGGATGCAGGGGTACGCGGTGGGACGCTGATCAGCATCTCCGGGAATTCACGGCAATTCCACCCGGAGTGCACCGGAGGGGCGGGGATTGTCAGTGGCGCGTGTTGTCATGGAGCCATGATCGAAGACATCGAAACCATCGACGAGTTTCTCGCGCGCCGCACGTCCGACGTCGAAGAAACGATCCGGCAGGCGGCCGCCACCGAGATCATGCCGCGCTTCAGGCAGCTGACCGCGGACGAGATCGACGAGAAGAGCGGCCCGCACGACCTGGTCACGGACGCCGACCGCAAGGCCGAGGAGTACCTCACCGAGGCGCTCACCAAGCTGCTGCCCGGCTCGGTCGTCGTCGGCGAGGAGGCGGTCCACGCCAATCCGGCGACGTACGAGGCGATCCAGGGGCAGGCCCCGGTCTGGATCGTCGACCCGGTCGACGGCACCCGCCAGTTCGTCCACGGCGACACCGGTTTCTGCACGCTCGTCGCGCTCGCCGTGGGCGGGGTCGTGCACGCCTCCTGGACCTATGCCCCGGCCCGCGACCAGCTCGCCGTCGCCGTGCGCGGCCGGGGTGCCCGCCTCGACGGCGAGCTGCTGCGCCCGGGTGCGCCCACGCCCGGCCGTGACCTCGAGATAGCCACCTCCCACCCCGACTACACCACCGACGAGCAGAAGCGCGCTCTCCTCGGCCTGCGTACCGAGGGCGTGCGGCCGCGTCCCTGCGGTTCGGCGGGGCTGGAGTATCTGGCCGTCGCCCGCGGTGAGCTCGACGGGACAGCTTTCTCCTGGGAGGCGGCCTGGGACCACGCGGCGGGCCTGCTCCTCGTCGAGGAGGCGGGCGGCGCCCACCTGACCCTCACGGGCGAACCTTTCCGCATCACGGGAGGCAACACCCTCCCCTTCACGGCGGCCCGCGACGAGGCCACGGCCCGACGGGTACGGGGCTTGCTGACCGCCGGCCTCTGACCCCACCGACGCGCCGAGGGCATGGCGGCGTCGGCAGCCGACCGTGGCCCTGGGGCTGGAAGCGGTCCCGGCGAAGGTCGAGGGGTTGCGCGGCGCCCGTCCGGCACCGCACACGCGCCCCCGACTGCGACCGGGAACGGGCAAGGGCTTCGACGTGACGATATCGAGCGGCTTGCCATGCCCAGAAGAGTTCGGTGACCGGCATGGTCCAGGACTCGCCGGCCGGGTGGACACCGTGGGCGTCGACCAGGCCGATGAGGCGTTGCGGGCCGTCGCTGACGATCTCGCGGACGGTGACGCTGGGGGTGCTGACCATCGGGAACAGTCGGTCGGGGGCGGGGGGACAGCGCCAGTACCCGGCCGATGCGGTCGAACGCGTCGGGCTGATCCAGCAGCTCTCGCCTGGGCGGATCCCGAACTTGCTCGGCGCTCAGCTGCTCACTCGTGCCGACGCTGCCCGCCCCTGCTGCCGGATGCCCCGCTGTTCTCCGTCCAGGGGTTCAGCCGGTAGATAGGGGCAGTCGGGGTCAGGCTCGCGCGCCTCGGTGATCGTGTCGTCGAGACGGTTGTGTACGCTCCGGAGGTCTGCCATCTGCCGGTCGATGCGGTCGCGCTAGGCGGCCAGCAGGTCCAGTAGCAGCATCTCGGGATCCGTCCGGGCGAGCACCCGTCTCACACCAGTGGCCCCGTCGGCACAAGGTGAAAGCGGATGGCTTTTGGGCCCCCTGCGGGTCCCGGACCCCGGCGACCTAAGGTCCGGCGGGCCCACAGCCCAGGCGGCCTCAGACCCCACAGCCCGGGCGGCCCCTGACCCGGTAGCCCAGACCCCCGTCCGCCGGACGACTTCCGTCTCCCAACCCCCCGCGCCATCAAGGCTGTCAGTCCCCCGGCATATCCTGATGTCCAGTGGCCGTCGGCTGACAAAGGAGTCCGAAGGTGCCATCGATGCTCGATGCGGTCGTGGTGGGTGCGGGGCCGAACGGACTGACGGCTGCCGTGGAGCTGGCCCGCCGCGGCTTCTCCGTGGCCGTGTTCGAGGCACGGGACACCGTGGGCGGCGGCGCCCGCACCGAAGAGCTGACACTCCCCGGCTTCCGGCACGACCCCTGTTCCGCGGCCCACCCCCTCGGCATCAACTCACCCGCCTTCCGAGCGATGCCCCTGGAGCGGTACGGCCTGGAGTGGCTGCACGCGAAGCTCCCCATGGCACACCCGTTCCCCGACGGCACGGCGGCGGTGCTCGCCCGCTCCGTGGCCGAGACGGCGGCCTCGTTCGGCCCGCGCGACGCCGGCGCGTACCGCAGACTGGTCGCCCCCTTCCTCCCCAAGTGGGATACGCTGGCCCACGACTTCATGTCCCTGCCACTGACCGCCCTGCCCCGCGACCCGGTGACGCTCGCCCGCTTCGGCCTGGCCGGGCTGCCGCCCTCGACCTGGCTCATGCGGCGCTTCCGCGACGAGCGGGCCCAGGCGCTGTTCGCCGGTCTCGTCGCACACGTCATGGCCCCGCTCGACGGCATCGCCACCGGCGCCGTCGGCCTGGTCTTCGCGCTGGCCGCGCACGCCCGCGGCTGGCCCGTGCCCCGCGGCGGCTCCCAGTCCATCTCCGACGCCCTCACCGCGTACCTCAAGGACCTCGGCGGCACCGTCCACACCGACTACGAAGTCAAGCGTCTCGACGACCTGCCGCCCGCCCGCGCCTACGTCTTCGACACCTCACCCACCGCGCTGTCCCGCATCGCGGGCTTCGGGCGGTACTACGAGGACTACCGCTACGGGGCGTCCGTCTTCAAGATCGACTACGCCCTGGACGGCCCCGTCCCCTGGACGGCAGAGGAGGCACGCACCGCCGGGACGGTGCAGGTGGGCGCGAGCCGCGCCGAGATCGCCACCGCCCTGCGCGCCGCCTCGCGCGAGGGCCGGGCGCCGGACGCTCCCTTCCTGATCACGGTCCAGCCCAGCGTCGTCGATCCCTCCCGGGCCCCGGAGGGCAAGCAGGTCTTCTGGGTGTACGGACACGTTCCGAACGGCTGGACGGGTGACCTCACGGACGCGATCGAGCGGCAGTTGGAGCGGTTCGCACCCGGCTTCCGTGACCGCGTACTGGCTCGCGCCACCGCGGGCCCGCGCGAACTCGCCGCGCACAACGCCAACTACGTGGGCGGCGACATCGGCTGCGGTGCCGCCTCCGGACTCCAGCTCCTGCTGCGCCCCAAGCTCTCCCTGTTTCCGTACAGCACACCGCACCCGGCCGTCTTCATCTGCTCCTCGGCCACCCCGCCGGGCCCCGGTGTGCACGGCATGTCGGGGCACAACGCGGCGAAGGCCGTATGGCGGCGCTTGCGCCAGTCCTGATCAGAGGCGACCACCAGTCCTGACCAGAGGCGGCGCAAGCCGTCACATCCGTGCCTCGTTTCACAGGAAGAAAGCGCTGTCACGCGTCTCGACAACGTCCCGCCCCGGCCCGATCATGCGATGGGGCCGTGGCATGACCGTGACAGGAGACTTCCACATGATCAAGCGCAGATCGGTGCTGGCCGCGGCGGGTGGTGCGCTGCTCGGCAGTGCGCTGGCCACGGGCACCGCTCGGGCCGATGCGACCATCGGGGTCAACCCGGGTACGACGTACGGCAGTTGGGAGGGCTGGGGCACCTCCCTCGCCTGGTGGGCCAATGTGTTCGGCGCCCGGGACGACTTCGCCGACATCTTCTTCACCACCAAGTCCGTGGCGTACGGCGGCAAGACGCTGCCGGGCCTCGGCCTCAACATCGCCCGCTACAACCTGGGCGCGTGCAGCTGGAACACCGTGAGCGGCGAGAGCATGGTCGCCTCCGCCAACATCCCGGCGTTCAAGCAGATCGAGGGGTACTGGCAGGACTGGAACAACGAGGACCCCACCTCCTCCGCCTGGGACTGGACGGCCGACGCCAACCAGCGGGCTGCCCTGGTCAAGGCGACCCAACGCGGCGCCGTCAGCGAGCTGTTCGCCAACTCGCCGATGTGGTGGATGTGCCTCAACCACAACCCGTCCGGCGCGTCCGGCGGCGGCAACAACCTCCAGTCCTGGAACTACCGTCAGCACGCCTCCCACCTGGCCGCGGTGGCGCTCTACGCGAAGAACAACTGGGGTGTGAGCTTCAGCTCCGTCGACGCGTTCAACGAGCCCTCCTCCAGTTGGTGGACGGCGACGGGCACCCAGGAGGGCTGCCACATGGACGCGACCGTCCAGGCGGCCGTCCTCCCGTATCTGCGCAGCGAACTCGACAAGCGCGGTCTGACCGGCACCCTGGTCTCCGCGTCCGACGAGACGAACTACGACCTGGCCCGCACGACCTGGAACTCCTTCAGCTCGACCACGAAAGCCCAGGTCAACCGGGTCAACGTGCACGGTTATCAGGGCTCCGGCGGTCGCCGTGACCTCCTCTACACCGACGTCGTCACCACGGCGGGCAAGCGGCTGTGGAACTCCGAGACGGGCGACTCCGACGCCACCGGCCTCACCCTGGCGAGCAACCTCTGCCTGGACTTCCGCTGGCTGCACCCGACCGCGTGGGTGTACTGGCAGGTGATGGACCCCAGCACCGGCTGGGCGATGATCGCCTACGACCAGAGCACCCTCCAGCCGACCACCGTCCAGACCAAGTACTACGTGATGGCCCAGTTCAGCCGGCACATCCGCCCCGGCATGACCATCATCGACACCGGTGTCGGATACGCGGCAGCGGCGTACGACGCGAGCGCGAAGCGCCTGGTCATCGTGGCCGTCAACTCCGGCGCCGCGCAGAACCTCACCTTCGACCTGTCCAAGTTCAGCCAGGTCAGCGGGGGCAGCGGCGGACTCGTACGACGCTGGAACACCGTCACCTCCGGCAGCGGCGACCTCTACACCGCCCACTCGGACACCTATCTGACCGGCAAGACGCTCACCGCGGCCTTCTCCGCCGCGTCCGTGCAGACCTTCGAGATCGACGGAGTGGTCGTCTGACAGTCGGTTACCGCGTGGCGGCCGGAGCCCGATGCGGGGAGGATCGAAGACCGCATACGAGGAGGCCGAGGCCGTCATGACCGCCATCACCCTGGTCCAGGGAGACATCACCCGTCAGAGCGCCGACGCGATCGTCAACGCGGCGAACTCGTCGCTGCTCGGCGGGGGAGGCGTGGACGGGGCCATCCATCGACGTGGCGGCCCCGCCATCCTCGCCGACTGCCGCAGGCTCCGCGCCTCGCACTACGGCAAGGGACTGCCCACGGGCCGGGCGGTCGCCACCACCGCGGGCGAGCTGGACGCGCGGTGGGTCATCCACACGGTCGGCCCGGTCTTCAGCCGTGAGGAGGACCGCTCGGAACTCCTCGCCTCCTGCTACCGGGAGTCGCTGAAGGTGGCCGACGAACTCGGCGCCCGCACGGTCGCCTTCCCGGCCGTCTCCGCCGGTATCTACGGGTGGCCGATGGACGACGCCGCCCGGATCGCGGTGGAGACGGTACGGGCCACGCGGACGGCCGTCGAGGAGGTCACCTTCGTCCTCTTCGACGAGCCGGCGTACGAGGCGTTCGCCGCGCAGGTCCGCTGACTCCCCCTTTCTCGCGGACGGATCCGGCTCGGTTAGGGTGCGGGGATGCGGCGGATCTTGGTGGTGGGCAGTACCGGTGCGGGCAAGTCCACGCTCGCCCGGGGCCTGAGCGCTCGCCTCGGCCTGCCCTATCACGAGATGGACGCGCTGTACTTCACCGGCGCCGGGTGGGCCGTGAACGAGAAGCTGAGCGAGAACGTACTGCGGATCACCGCCGAACCCGGCTGGATCATCGACTCCCTCGGCTATCCCGAGGTCCGTGACCTGATGTGGGACCGGGCCGACACGGTGATATGGCTGGACTATCCCAAACGGGTCGTCCTGCCCCGCGTCCTGCGCCGTTCCGTCCGCCGCACCGTCACACGCGAGCCGCTGTTCGGTGGCAACAGGGAGACCTGGACCGGCTGGCTGAGCCGGGAACACCCCCTCTGGTGGGCCTGGTCCCAGCACGCGAACCGGCGCCGCGAGATCACCCGCCGCACCGGCGACCCGCGCTTCGCGCCCCTCGACACCCTTCGCTTCGGCCGCCCCGGCGACACCGCGGCCTGGGAGAAGTCCCTGTAGGTGAAGTCCCTGTCAGGGAGCAGGACTAGTCGAGCCGTGACACCTGGTAGTGGCTGATGTACCAGGTCTCCTGCACGCGTCGCACCAGTACGCCGAGTTTGACGTTGAGGGTGGGGCGGTCGGTGAAGGAGAAGTCGACGCTCAGATAACCGAGTACGAGGTCGTCGGTGAGGCGTCTGGTCTCGAGAATCCGGTACGCTGCCGCCAGTCCGATGGGCTGGGAGGCATAGTAGGCCGCGACGCCCGGCCTTCCGACGCTGTAGGGGTGCAGCCCCTGGAAGATAGCGTCCTCGGTGAACCGGGCGGCGACCTGCTCCGGCTCGTGCCCGTCGACGGCGGCCTTCCACTGGTCGAGGACGCCGCGCAGGATCGCTTCCGTGTCGCTGTCCGTCGTGCTGTTCATCGGGATTCTCCCCTTGTCGTGTTCCGTCAGTGGCCGGCGCTCATGCCGCCGTCGACGTGGAGGATCTCGCCGGTGACGAACGGGGCGTTCTCCAGGTAGATCACGGCGTCGACGATGTCGCTCGTCTCGCCCATCCGGCCGACCGGGTGCAGCCCGGCGAGGGCCTCGTGGGTTTCCTCGGCGTGCATCGGGGTCTTTATGGTGCCCGGCGAAACGGCGTTGGCGCGGATGCCGCGCGTGGCGTACTCGATGGCGAGGGACTTGGTGGCGGACTGCAGGCCGCCCTTGGTCAACGAGGCGAGTACGGAGGGCACGTTGGAGTCGGCGTTGTCGACCAGGCTGGTGGTGATGTTGACGATGTGACCGCCGCCCTGGGCGAGCATGCGCTCGACGGCCAGCTGGGTGATGCGGAAGAAGCCGGTGACGTTCACGCCGGTCGCCGCGGCGTAGTCGTCCTGGGTGTACTCGTGGAAGGGCTTGGCGAGGAAGATGCCCGCGTTGTTGACCAGGGTGTCGACACGGCCGAACCGCTCGACCGCGGCGGCGATGACGCGTTCGGCGGTGGCGGGGTCGGCGATGTCGCCCTGAACGGTCACGATGCCCGCGTCGTCGGCGGGAGCGATCGTGCGCGAGGTGGCGACGACGGCGTACCCGAGCTTGCGGTAGGCCTCGGCAATGCCCGCGCCGAGGCCCTGCGAGGCTCCGGTGACGACGGCGACCTTCTGGTTCTGAGAGCTCATGCTGATCTTCTCCGGGTTCCGTGATTCCGTGATGAAGCGGGGGACTTCTTGACTGGTCGCCGATGCCGCTAGTACTAGCCGACCGGTCGACTATTTGGAAGTTAGGCGGGGTGGAGCGGAGAAGTCAAAGGTCAACAGGGTCCTGACCAGGACCGAATTCCTCCCTGCTGGTAGGCGCGGCCTCCCAGTCCAGGTCAGTGGGCCGATGGCCCTACCGGTGCGGATCCCCGTCCGGCAGCCAGGCGCCCGGGGCGCGGATGCCGAGGTCGCCCACACCGTCGCAGAGGGCGTCGACGACGGCGAGGACGGCCGGGCGGTCCTCGTTCTCGCGCCAGACCAGCGACCAGGTCCAGTAGATCTCCGGTGCGGTGACCGGGCGCTGGACCAGATCGGGCGGCAGCGGGGTGGTCTGGCCCTTGGGCGAGTTGACGACCGGACGACCGCAGCGACGGACGTGATCGAAGAACGCCGGTCCGGTGATGCCGCCGTTGGAGATGCGTACCGCGCGGGCCCCGGTGTCCTGGGCCAACTCTTCGGCGTAGACGTTCCAGGACGACCAGGAGGTGGTGTCGGCGTCGAGGAGGACGGCGGTGTCCCGGGCGGCCACGTCGCTCGTGTCATCACCGCCTGCGACGGCATAGAGCCGGTCGGCGCCGATGAGCCGGGCGCGCAGGCCGCGTTCTTCCAGGTCCTCGGTCCGCACCCAGCAGACCGCGAGGTCCAGACCGCCCGCGGCGACCCGGGCGGCCTGGGTGTGCGAGGGCGCGACCCATGCGTCGAGGTGGAGTTGGGCCACGGTGGCGGTGCGGGCGGTGAGGTCCGACGGGAGCCAGTTGACGTAGCCGAGCCGTACCGGTTCCGATCCGGACAGTCGACCGGCCCGCCGCTGGAGGTCGTCGGCCCGCTCGAGCAGGGCGCGGGTGTGGGGGAGCAGGGCCGAACCGGCCGCGGTGAGGGACACCGAGCGACGATCGCGATCGAACAACCGCACGCCCAGGTCGCGTTCGAGCGCCTTGATCTGCTGGGACAGAGAGGGGCCCGCGATCAGCAGGCGCTCGGCGGCCCGGCCGAAGTTCAGCTCCTCGGCGACGGCGACGAAATACCGCAGTTGGCGCAACTCCACGCTGGTCATGCTACGTCGGTGCGAGGCCGCGCCTCTCAGCAGGGAGGAAGCCTGTCGTGGCATCGCCCCGGTGGCAGGCGGAGGATGGAGCCCATGGAAGCCCGGCCGAGTGCGGCACGGCGGGACACCTGACGGCGGACGACGGCGGGACACCTGACGGCGGACGACGGCGGGACACCTGACGGCGGACGACGGCGGGACACCTGACGGCGGACGACCTCAGCGGTCCTCCGGTCGGCCACCCTCACCCCACGCGGCGTTCCGGTGACCGCCGGACGTCCCATCGAGCGGAGCAGGACCATGCGAGAGTTCCTGGTCGAGATCACCACCACGATCCCCGAGGGCACCACCCAGGACGAAGTCGACCGGCGGCGCGCCGCCGAGGCCGTCCGTGCCCGGGAACTGGCCGCCACCGGCAACCTGGCGCGGCTGTGGCGCCCGGTCGGCGAGCTGCGCAGCATCGGCATCTGGTGTGCCGGTGACGAGGACGAACTCCACGAGAAGGTGCTCGGCACGCTGCCGCTGCGCCCGTGGATGAGTCTCACCGTCACCGCGCTCGAGTCCCACCCCAACGACCCGGGCCGGACCGACGCCGCGCGGTGACGGCGGGGACCGGTGCGACATGGACTTCGTCATGAGCGTACGACCCCTGCGCGCCTCCCCGGCCGGAAGTGCCGGCGCGCCGCACTCGCCCTGGCGCCACGTGGCCCAGGCCGCCGCGGCACTCGCCGCGGGCATGGGGGTCGGCCGGTTCGTCTACACCCCGATCCTCCCGCTGATGCACGCCGGGGCGGGGCTGTCCGCGAGTGCGGGCGCGAACCTGGCCACCGCCAACTACGTCGGCTATCTCCTCGGCGCGCTCGTCGGCATCCTGGCCCCCGCGGTGGTCCGCTCGCGGGCCTTGCTGCGGGCCTCCCTCGTCGTACTGACCGGCACCCTGGCCGCGATGCCCGCCACCCACGACACCGCCGCGTGGTGCGCGCTGCGGCTGCTGGCCGGGGTTGCCAGCGCTCTGATCTTCGTCATCGCGGTCAGCTCGCTCCTCAGCCACCTGCGGGAGTACCCGGCTCATCTGCCCGGATGGGCGTTCGGCGGGGTCGGCGCCGGCATCGCCCTGTCGGGTCTGCTCGTGCTGCTCCTGCGCCCCGTCGCCGACTGGCGGGCCGCCTGGTGGGCCTCGGCCGCACTCGCCGCGGTCCTCGCCGTCGCCTCGTGGAACCTCCGCCCTGAAGCACCCTCCACGACGACACCGGTCACGCAGGCTATCCAGGCCGCTCCGGCCGCCCAGGCCACGGGGGCCACCACAGTCACTGCGGCCACCGCGGATTCCAGCGACGGGCCGCGCACGCACCGCTGGTTCACCGCGCTGTTCGCCTCCTACACGCTGGAAGGCATCGGCTACATCATCGCGGGCACGTTCCTGGTCGCCGCGATCGAGCAGAGCTCCCCGGGACCGCTCGGCGGCGGCGCCTGGGTGCTGGTCGGTCTGGCAGCCGTGCCCTCCTCCGCGCTGTGGGCCCGGCTCGGGCGCCGTTGGTCCCGCCCCGACCTGCTGCTCGCCGCGCTCGTCGTCCAAGCGGTGGGCATCGCCCTGCCCGCGCTGATCGGCGGGGCACCGGCCGCCCTGGTCTCCGCGGTGCTGTTCGGCGCGACGTTCATCGGGATCAGCACCCTCGCCCTCGCCACCGGGGCCCACCTGGAGTTCCCCCGCTCCGTCGCGCTCCTGACCGCCGGATACTCCGGCGGCCAGATCCTCGGCCCGCTGGTGGTCGCGCCCCTGCTCCACCACGGCTACCAGCAGGCCCTGATCCTGGCCGCTTCCGTGGTTCTCGTGGCGGCCGTGGCCGCCGCCGTGCTGCGCATCGGCTTTCCGCACCACATGGTGGTAGTGCGAGCTACTGCCCCGGTACGACAGCCCGCACCGACGGAATCCGCCGCGGACGCGGGCAGCCACCGATGACTCAGACGTGGAGTCCGCCATGACCACACCGCGGGACCTGCTGATGATCGCCATGGACGTCCCGTCCAGCCGACCCGTCGAGCAGGGCGACCTGTCGCTGGCCCTCGCGGGAGCCGAACTGGTCGACCTCATCGAGGCCCAGGCCATCACGCTGGAGGACGACCGCATCGTGCCCGGCGCGCAGTGGACCATGGGCGACCGTCTGTTGGACGGGGCCGTGGCGTCGCTGGTCCGGCAGAGGCCGTACGAGTCCGTGGACGACTGGCTGTGGCGCCGGGGCCGTGGGCTTTCCGTGGCCTATCGCGCGGACCTGGAGGCGGAGGGACAGCTCGCCCGGCCGCGCCACCGCTGGATTCCCTTCGGTGGCGGCCGTACGGAAGCGGCCGACTCGCCGGATCGCAGTCACGCGGACGAACGCTGGACCGCGGGCGAGCCCATCCTCACCGTCCTCGCGGCCGCCGTGGGCATCCACGACGAGTCGACCGAGGAGGCCGCGGGTCTCGTCGACGACTCGGTCCTGACCGTACTGGCCGCCGTCAACGGTGCGGTGACGGAACTGGCAGCGGTACGGCAACGGCGAAGCATCGAGAACGCGGCCTTCGACAACATCTGGCGAGGTGGCGACGGCACATGACGTCGTTCATGACGTCCCGGCCTTGTCGATTCCCCCACTGGTCACGCACCGGTCAAGAAAGGTGAATGCCATAGACAGGCGCACGTTTTCCCGGATTCTCACCGTAGGAACAGCCGGAGCCTCGCTCCCGGTGACATCGGCCTCCGCCTCATCCACTGCGTCGGCCGCCGTGGCCGACGGAGAAAAGTCCGCAATTCCGCCCGCGGCCCAGGCCGGAACACACACCTCTTTCGGCCCGCTGAAGCAGATCCGTGCCGGAGAGCTGAACATAGGGTATGTGGATGTCGGTCCCGCTCACGGCCCCCCGGTCGTTCTGCTGCACGGCTGGCCCTACGACATTCACAGCTATGTCGATGTGGCGCCCAGGCTCGCCGCGGCGGGCCACCGGGTGATCGTGCCGTACCTGCGCGGTCACGGCACCACACGCTTCCGGTCGGACAAGACGTTCCGCAACGCCCAGCAGTCGGTGATCGCGCTCGACATCATCGCGCTCATGGACGCGCTGAAGATCGAGAAGGCGATCCTCGCCGGTTTCGACTGGGGAGCGCGGACGGCCGACATCATCGCGGTGCTCTGGCCGGAGCGCTGCAAGGCCCTGGTCTCCGTGACCGGTTATCTCATCACCAACCGTGAAGTCCAAAAGGCGCCGCTGCCGCCAAAGGCCGAATGGGCGTGGTGGTATCAATACTATTTCGCCATCGAAAGGGGACGGCTCGGCCTCGCGAAGTACAAGCACGATTTCGCGAAACTCATATGGAAGAACGTCTCCCCGACATGGCACTTCAGTGACGCCACGTTCGATCGGACCGCGACCGCCTTCGACAATCCGGACTGGGTTCCCATCGTGATCCACAACTACCGGTGGCGACTGAGTCTGGCCAAGGGCGACCCGCGATTCGATCGGCTGGAAAAGCGACTCGCCCAGAGTCCCGCCATCGCGCAGCCGACGATCACCCTTGACGGCGAACTGGATCCCTTCACGCCGCCGGGAAACGGTGCCTCTTATCGCGCGCATTTCACGGGCGCGTACGACCACCGGACGCTGAAGGGCATCGGCCACAACCTGCCGCAGGAAGCCCCTGCGGCATTCGCCAAGGCGGTCGTCGACGTCAATGCCCTCTGAAATCCTCTGAAACCTCTGTTCGGTGTCGTGGCGGGCGTCAGGCGCCCGCCACGGCCTCCTGTGGCGCGCGGGCACCGAGCAGGGCCAGGCAGTTCGCCCACAGGGGGCTGAGCCGACGGGTGTTGTTGTAGAGCTTGGCGAACAGCACCTGCCCCTCCAGCTGGGCGACCACCGCCCGTGCCGCTTCCCGGCTGTCGAGGGTGGTGACCTCCTCGCGCGCACGGGCCTCGGTGATGACCGACTCGACCATCTCGACCTGCGCGTCGAAGATCTCCTGCAGGCGGGTGCGGATGGGCTCGGTGTGGTTGCTCATCTCCAGGCTGAGGTTCCCGAACAGGCAGCCGGACACGGTGCCGCAGCTCTGCTGGCCGGCGCGCTGGCCGGCCTCCGTCTCCTCGAACAGCCGGTACAGCCGCCGCAGGGGTTCCTCGTCGCTGTTCAGGACGCGTGCCCAGGCGCTCTTCTGGGCGTCCCAGTGTTCGTCGAGCACGGCCAGGGCGAGGGCTTCCTTGGACGCGAAGAAGTAGTAGAAGCTGCCCTTGGGCACGCCGGCCGCCTTGCAGATCTCGGCCACCCCCAGCGCCGAGTAGCCGCGCAGCTCGATGAGCGACTGCGCGGCGCTGAGGATCTTTTCCCTGGCGTCGCTGGTTCGTCCCATGACGCAATTGTACGACCGGTCGACTATCTCTGACTGCGGTCGCGTCCGTGCGGTGAAACCGTCCGATCGGGTGGTGTGGGAGCGCGAGCTCCGGCAGCGGGGCGAGGCGTGCCGCCGCGGGATGCGCGTGAGCCGTTCCGGCGAAGTCGCGGGTGTGTTGGGGTGGGTACATCGCCACGCTCAGGCGAGCGGGTGACGGGGGAGCCTCCATGACCGAACCACCCAGCGAGGACGCCCCACCCGCCACCGGATCCCAGCCCGAGCCGCGCCCTCGGACCGCGCCTCAGGCCCGACCCGAGGTGCGGCCCCAGGCACGGCCGGAGGTCCGGCCTGAGGTGCGGCCCCAGGTCCGGCCTGAGGCGCGGTCCGAGGTGCGGCCCGAGGGTCGATCCGAAGCCCGGCCTTCCCAGGCTCAGCCCGAGGTGCGGCTCCAGGCACGGCCTGAGGTCCGGCCTGAGGTGCGGCCCCAGGTCCGGCCTGAGGTGCGGCCCCAGGTCCGGCCTGAGGCGCGGTCCGAGGTGCGGCCCGAGGGTCGATCCGAAGCCCGGCCTTCCCAGGCTCAGCCCGAGGTGCGGCTCCAGGCACGGCCTGAGGTCCGGCCCGAGGCTCCGTCCGAGGTGCGGCCTCAGGCTCAGCCCGAGGCCCGGCCGGAGGTGCGGCCTGAGGTGCGGTCCGAGGTGCGCCCCCAGGCCCAGCCCGAGGCGCGGTCCGAAGGCCAACCTGAGGCCCAGCCCCAGGTCCGATCCGAGGGCCAGCCCAATACCCGACGTGGACCCCAGCGTCATCCCAAGCCTCAGCCCGGCTCGGGGGCTCAGCCCGGTCCCCGTCCCGGTCCTGGGGCTCAGTCCGAGCCTCGACTCGGCTCGGGAGCTCAGCCCGGTCCTCATCCCGGTCCCGGGGCTCAGCCGAAGCCTCGACTCGGCTCGGGGGCTCTGCCCAGTCCCCACCCCGGCCCCCGGGCCCAGCCCCAGCCCGGGCCCGAGCCCCAACGCGGGCCTGTGTCCGACCCCCACCCTGGCCCCCGCCCCCGCCTCGACCCTGTACCCAACCCGCACCCCCACCCTGGCCCCCGCCTCGACCCTGTACCCAACCCGCACCCGCACCCCAGCCCCAGCCTCGTCTCTGCGCCCAACCCCAACCCCAACCCCAACCCCAACCCCGGCACCGGACCCGGCCCCGTGCCCGCGCCTCCGTCCGGATCCCCGCCCGATTCCCCCTCGCCCCGCGTCGAATTCGCGGAGCTTCTGGAGGCGGAGTTCGGTCGGCGATGGCCGGGGCGTTCCCTGGGGCTGGACGCCGTGCACCGGTACGCGATGATCCCGCCGGGAAAGCTCCTGCGGCCCTTACTGGTGCTGCACGCGGCGCTCACGGTGGGCGGAGAGCTGGGCGCGGTGCTGCCCGCCGCGGTCGGTATCGAGGGGGCGCACGTCGGCAGCCTCCTGCACGACGACATCATCGACCGCGACACCCAGCGGCGCGGCCGCGCGGCCGTCCACACGGAGTTCGGACCCGCCCAGGCAGTCGTCGCGGGCAACGCCCTGTTCTTCTCCTGGTTCGCGGCGCTCTCCGAGTGCGGTCGCCTGGAGGTGCCCGCCGACCGTGTCGAACGCGCCATGGCCGTGCAGGCCGAGGCCGGGGTGGCGATCTGCCGGGGCGCCTTCGACGAACTGGCGATGCGCGGCGACCTGGAACTGGGCGTCGGCGCGTACGTGGCGATGGCCCGGGCGAAGACCGCCGTGCTGCTGGCGGCCGCCTGCCGCGTGGGCGCCATTCTCGGCGGCGGTGACGCCCCGACGACGGAGCTGCTCGGCGACTTCGGCGACCACCTCGGGATCTGCTTCCAGATCCGCGACGACGTGCTGCCGTACGACCCGATCGCCGCGCGCGCCATGGGCAAGCCCTCCGACAGCGACGTCCGCAACCGCCGCCCCACCCTGCCCGTGCTGATCGCCCACCGCCGCGCGGACCCCAAGAGCCGCGCGGCGCTGCGCCACGCCCTGCTGGACGAGACCGAACCGGAGCTCGCCCTGTGCCGGATCCGTGCCGTGCTGGAGCGGACCGGAGCCCTGGACACCGCGCACGCGATGGCCGACGACCACGCCCGCAGGGCCCGCGAACTCCTCACCCGTCTGCCCGCCACCGCCCACGTCGCCCACGTCCGCGCCTTGGCGCTCCTCACCCGTCCGGCGTACTGAGCCGTAACGAATCAACCAGGAGTCCGAGAGGGGTGCCTGCGCGGGACGACCTCCCGGAGGCCTGATCGCGCGTTCAGGATGCGTTCAGGCTGCGACCGCCACGTTGATCGGCGTGGCGCGCAGGCCTGCGCAACACTGAGCCAACTGAGCCAATGGACACGCGCCCTCCTTCGGCCGTGTCCCTGGGGGCGTCGATGCACCCCCCAGGAGCGAACGTTGGACAAGACGGAACTCGTCGCCGACCCCCAAGCCGTCGACCCCGGCGCCTCCGCGATGAAGAAGCTGCCAGAGGTGACCCTGGCCTTCTGGATCATGAAGATCGCCGCGACGACACTCGGCGAGACCGCGGGTGACCTCTTCGCGCAGACCCTCAAGCTGGGCTACTTCCTCACCACGATCCTGCTGTTCCTGATCTTCGTGGTCACACTGGTCGTGCAGCTCAGGTCGCGCCGCTACAACCCCTTCTTCTACTGGACGGTGATCCTTTCCACCAGCATGGCGGGCACCACGATGTCCGACTTCATGAACCGTGACGCCAGCGCCAAGTACCTCTCCGACGGGGCCACCTCGCTGGGCTGGGGTCCGCAGGGCCTGGGACTCGGGTACCCCGCGGGCGCCGCGATCCTGATCTCGCTACTGGTCGTGATCTTCACCGTCTGGAAGTTCACCGGGATGACGTTCGTCATCCGCGACATCGTGACCTTCCGGGCCGAGGCCCTCTTCTGGTCGGCGATCCTCGTGTCGAACACCCTCGGCACCTCGATGGGCGACTTCCTGTCGGACAGCTCCGGGCTCGGTTACGCGGGCGGCGCGCTGCTCGTCACCGGGCTGCTCGCGGTCCTCGTCGCGCTGATGCGTGTCCCCGCGGTGCCGAACGTGCTGCTGTTCTGGATCGCCTTCGTCCTCACCCGTCCGCTCGGCGCGACCGCGGGCGACTTCCTCACCAAGCCGACCGCCAAGGGCGGGCTCGACCTCGGTACGGCGGGTTCGTCGGCCGTGCTGTTCGCGGTGCTCGTCGCTCTCATGGGCTATGCCCACCTGCGGGAGCGCAGGACGCTCGCCACCTGAGACCGGCGAGCCAGGCCTCACCGAAAGACAGGTCCTGCCCCCGTGAGGCCTAGCCCGTAAGGCCTACCCGGGCAGGCTCTCGCCGAGCAGGCGCAGCAGATCGCCGGTGGCGTCCAGCGCGCCGAACGCGGGCAGGGCGCCGAGGGCGAGGACGGCCACGCCGATGGACCACAGGTTCGGCGGCGGGGTCGTCTGCAGGGCGGCGATCCGGCGGGTGACCGCGTGTTCGGAGAAGCTCAGGGCGCAGCCCGGCCGGGCACGTTGGGCGACAAGGGCGGCCCGGGCGAGGGCGCGGGCGGTGGTACGGCGGTCTCCGACGCGCCGTGCGGCCTCCTCGTCGGCCCAGCGCTCCACCAGGAAGCCGACGGTGGTGCGCACGGGTGCGAGCACCGGGTTGGCGGCGGCGGCCAGGGTCACCGCGGTCGACAGCACCGAGTGGCGGTGGGCGAGATGGGCGCGCTCGTGGGCCAGCAGTACGCGCCGCTCCGCCGGTTCCAGCGCCCCGAGCATGGCGGCCGTGACCAGGATCCGGCCCGGCGTGCCGGGGATCGCGAAGGCCCGGGGCGTCGAGGAGGCGGCGACGATGAGTTCGCTGTCGGGCGGATGTCCCTCGCACAGCCGCTCGAGGACGTGGCGGGTCGCGTAGTGGGCGCGCAGGGCGCGAGCGAGCCGGAAGCCGATCAGCCACAGGAGCATGATCGCGGCGACGGCGATCGCCACCGGGACCGGTTCGGGCAGCCGCCGCCCGTCCTCCCCGGCCTCCGTGGCCACGTGCGGCGCCTCGTTGACCAGGGTGGCGGCGAGCAGGAGCAGCGCCCAGGTGGAGGCGGTGGCGGCCAGTACGGCGGCGATGGTGAGGACACGGGCGGCCAGCGCGGGGGAGACCTTGAGACCCACCTGCGACGCGACGGCCGTCAGCAGCAGCGGCAGGATGAGGGGGATGTAGACGTCGATCCTCACATCCCGCTCCCCCCGAGGAGATCCCGCAGGGCCTCTTCCTCCTGGGGGCTCAGGCCGGTGACGAACTGCTGGAGGGCCGCGATCGGGTCGGGTCCCCGGTCGAGCGCCTCGTGCATGGCCTCGGCGGTCAGCTCGGCGGCGTTCTTGGCGGGCCGGTACGCGCCGCGCCGGCCGTCGACGTCACGCAGGACCAGACCCTTGTCGTACAGGCGTTTGAGGATGGTGTGAACGGTGTTGTAGGCGAGGTTGCCGCCGATCTCACCCTGGATGTCGGCGGGGGTGAGGGCCTCCTCGGTGGCCCAGAGGGCGGCGAGGACCTCGCTCTCCAGCTCACCGGCGCTGCGTCGTTCCGCTCGGCCATGGGGGCCTGTGCGAGCCATGTCCGTCACCTTACAGCGCGTAGGGGCACGGGGGGCGGTGAGGGCGTACGAGTGTGCCCAGGGTGTACGAGGGTGGGCCCCCGGGCTGCATGCCCGACATCCCCTGCAGCCCCGCTTGTTCCACGGTAATTTGACTGTGTTTTGCTCAACTTCCCCCTTCACTCTACGTCTTGTAGGGTGAAGGACCCTACAGAATGTAGGGTGAAGGGTGGATGATGGCCAAGACTGTGAACCGTCCGTTTGTCGGCGCCGATCGCCGCAGCCCACCCTCGACGAAACGCATCTTCAGACGGCCGCACGGCCAGCAGTGGCTGGCCCTGGTCGCGGGCGCCTTCACTCTGGCCCAACTGATCCTCGTGCGGCCGGGCATGGGGCTCGGCTGGGACGAGACCGTCTATGTCAGCCAGGTCGGCTCAGACGTCCCCGCCGCCTTCTTCAGTGCCCCGCGCGCCCGCGGAGTGTCGCTGCTGGTGGCACCGATCGCGTCCTGGTCCTCGTCCACCGCCCTGCTGCGCGTGTATCTCGCGGTGCTCTCCGGACTCGGCCTGTTCGTGGCGCTGCGCGTCTGGCGCGGACTGTTCCCGACGCGGGTACTGGCGGCGGCGGGCGCCCTGTTCGCCACGCTCTGGGTGACCCTCTTCTACGGCCCGCAGGCCATGCCCAACTACTGGGTCGCGATCGGCGCCCTGGCCTGCGTCGGCTGCTTCCTGCGCGCCCAGGCCGACCGCTTCGACCGGGCGGCGCTGTGGGGCGTGGGCCTGAGCGCCGCGCTGATGGCGTGGATGCGGCCCACCGACGCGGTCTACGTGACCCTGCCGCTGTTCTTCCTCGTCGTGTGCGTACGCCGCTGGCGGAGCCCGAGGCTGCTGGTGGCGCTCGTCGCGGGCCTGGTCGCCGGCGCCGGCGAATGGGTCGTCGAGGCGTATGTCAGCTATGGCGGCCTGGCCCAGCGGCTCTCCGACGGGTCCAAGATCCAGGGCGGCCTGGGCTGGAACTTAGCCTTCGACGACCAGATGCGCAGCCTCGGCGGGCGCGTCTTGTGCCGTCCCTGCACCGGGGCGATGCCCGCCCCGCCGGTGATGCTGTGGTGGTTCGCGCTGCCCGTCGTGGCCGTCCTCGGAGCGGTGATCGCCGTCAAGGCCCGGCGCCGGGTGAACAGCCTGCTGCCCCTGGCCTGCGCCGCGGTGGTGGGCTTCCCGTACCTCTTCATGATCGGATACGCGGCGCCGCGCTTCCTGCTGCCCGTGTACATCTTGCTGGCCATCCCGGCCGCCGACGCCCTGATCCACCTGGTGACCGCGCCCGGCGGCGGAAGGCGCCCGGTGGCCGCCACCCTGGTGGCGCTCGGCCTGGCCGGGCATCTCGCGGTGCAGTTCGCGGTGCTGCAGCACACCGTGCATGGCACTACCGTCTCCCACCAGGACTGGGCCGACACCGCGACGCAGCTGCACCGGCTGGGGGTGAAGCCGCCCTGCATGCTGACCGGCTACGAGGACGTCCCGATCGCCTTCTACACCGGGTGCTCCTCCGTCGACACCGTCGGCCACAACGCCAACACCACCGTCGACGCCATAGTGCGGGCCGGACAGCGGCTCCCGGTCGGTGTGCTGATCACACCGGGCCAAAAGCCACCCACGTACGCCCGCACGTGGGAAGCGCACCGCGTCGGCCATCTGATGGTGTACGTCGCCCCCGCCGTCCGGGCAGGCTGAGCGACATGACCCTCCTTCCGCCCGGCGTCGACGACAGTCGTGACAACCGTCAGTAGGCGGGTCTCCCTGCACGCCGTGGTGACCCTCGCCATGGTGGTGGGCGCGGTCTGTCTCGGCCGGCGCCACTGGCCGGTGATCGAGACCGGCGCCGGCCGGCTGGCCGTCGCCGACCGCGGCTGGCTGCTCGTGGCGGCCGTCGCCACCGTGGCGACATGGTTGTGTTCGGCTCTCGCCCAACAGGGGGCGGTGGCCCGGCCGTTGCCCGCCCGGCAGCTGGTGGCCGTCCAGTTCGCGGCCTCCGCCGCCAACCATGTGTTGCCCGCGGGCCTCGGCGCGGGCGCGGTCAACCTCCGCTTCCTGACCCGGTGCGGTCTGCCGGTCGTCCGGTCGGCGACCGCGCTCGGTGTGAAGGCCACCGCCGGGGCCGTCTCGCGAGGCTTCCTGATCGCCGTGCTCGCGCTGGCCTGCCCCGGCCTGCTCCGTCTGCCGCACATCTCGGCGACGGCGGTCGCGATCGCGCTCGCCGTGGTGGTCACCGCCGCCGTACTGCTGCGCGGGCCGTTGCGGCGCGCGCTGCGGGCCGTGCTGGTCGACGTCCGTGCCGTGCACGAGGTCCCGGCGCGCGCGGCCGCGCTGTGGGGCGGCTCGCTGGCCTTCGCCGCGCTGCACGCCACCGTGGTCGTCGCCGTGGCCCAGGCCCTCGAACTGCCGCTGCCCCCGGCCCAGGTGGCGCTGGCCTACCTCGCCGCGAGTAGCGCCGCCGTACTCCTGCCCACGCCCGGTGGGATCGGTTCCCTGGACGCGGCGCTCGCCGTGGCCCTCACGCTGGCCGGAGTCCCGGGCGGTGCGGCGGCGTCGGTGGTCCTCGGCTACCGGCTGCTGACGGTGTGGCTGCCCCTGATCCCCGGGCTGCTGGCACTGGCCGTACTGGCCCGCCGCAAGGTCCTGTGAGCCCGCCGCAAGGTCCCTTTGGGGACTCCGGCGCGGCCCCGCTGTCGGCGCTCGCCGAATGCCGCGGCACCTCAGGGCGGTTCAAGCCGGTAGCCGTGCCCCCGCAGGGTTGTGATGCGCGGTGTCCGGGACGGACGGGACGCCGTGTCCGTCAGCCGTCGGCGCAGTCCCGCCATGGTGACGTCGAGCGTCTTCGTCGAGCCGAACCAGTTCTCGTCCCACACCTCGGCCATCAGCGTCTCGCGCGAGACGGCCGCGCCCACGTTCTGGGCGAGCACGGCGAGCAGTTCGAACTCCTTGGGCCTCAGCGGGATCTCGTCCTCGTGCAGGGTGCAGCGGCGTGCCGTGATGTCGACGACCAGGTCGCCGAGCCGGATCGGCTGACAATTCGGGCGTGTCGTTGACGACCTGTACCACCGTGTTCGCCGTCGCCCTCGCCGTCGTATTCGCCATCTGGTACCGCCGCGAGGGAACGCTGTCCATCCACAGCATCGACACGGTGTCCCGCGAGGCCTACTACTGGCTGGCCGTGCTGTTCACTTTCGCTCTGGGCACCTCGGCCGGTGACCTCGTCGCGGAGAAGATGGCCCTCGGATACTGGGTGTCCGCGATCCTGTTCGGCCTTGCCATCGCCGCGGTGGCGGTCGCGCACTTCGCGCTCGGCCTGAACGCCGTGCTGAGCTTCTGGATCGCGTACACCCTGACCCGCCCGCTGGGTGCCTCCATGGGCGACTACCTCTCGCAGCCGACCGGCGACGGCGGCCTGGGCCTGGGCACCACGGTCACCAGCGTGCTGTTCCTCGCGGTCATCCTCGCTCTGGTGGTGTACCTGTCGATGACTCGCAAGGACGTCACCGAGTCCGAGCGGGAGCTCAGCCTCCAGTAGGGGCCGCGAGCAGGTCTTCAGGCGGGATGACGTACTCAACCCGCGGGAAGCGTGACCACGAACGTCGCGCCGGAGGTGCGCCGTCCGTCGTGGTCCACCTCCCCGCCGGCGGAGCGGGCCAGGCGTCGCGCCAGCGGCAGCCCGAGGCCCGCTCCGCCGTGTTCGTCCTCGGGATCGGCGCGCCGGCCGGGCTGGAAGAGCTGTGCCGCGAACGACGCCGGTACGCCGGGACCGTCGTCCCCGACCTCGACGCGTACGCCACCGGGCCGGGCGCGGGCCAGGATCTCGACCCGGGTGTGCGCGTGCCGTAGGGCGTTGTCGAGCAGCGGACTGACGATGCGCTCCAGAAGGGCGTCCGGCACCCCGGCCGACAACCGCGCGTCGCAGGCGGTGACGACGACCTCGACGCCCGCCTTCGTGGGCCCGAGGCGGTCCACCAGGCGGTGCAGCACCGGCAGTACGTCGGCCGTGCCGGGCGCGGTGGCCGCGCTGTCGCGGGCCTCGTCGAGCAGGGTGTCGCAGATCGTGCGCATGGACTGGGCCGCGTCGGCGATCGCCGCGTGCGTGGTCCTGGTGTCGGCGTCGGAGCGGGGGCGGGCTCCCCACCAGTCGAGCTCGGCGATGATCCGGGCGAGCGGGTTGCGCAGCTCGTGCGACAGCTCCCGGGTGAGCTGCTGCTCGTGCCGCAGCAGCGCGCGGATGCGGGCGAGGAGGGCGTCCAGCGAACCGCCCAGCTGGGCGAGTTCGGTGGGACGGGTCACGGTGCCGAAGCGCTCCTGGGAGGCTATCGCGCTCCACTGGGTGGCGTGCTCGGTCATCGAACGCACGGGACGCAGGGCGCGGCCCACCGCCAGCCGCGTCAGCGCGTAGGTGCAGGCGAGCATCGCGGCGTCGAGGGCGAGGGACGCGAAGAGCATCGTGTCGGCCGAGCCGCGGTACGGGGAGAGGTCGAGTGCGGTGACGACGACGGCGGCGCCCTTGCCGCCGGGCACCGGGCGCGAGCACAGCCGTACCTCGTCGTGACTGTGCACGGTGAGGCAGTGCCGCTCGCCGCGCGCCACGAGCCGGTCGGCGGCGCGGGTCAGCGGGCTGGTGGCGGTGGCGGACGGGGGCTTCTCGAGCAGCCGGCCGCCCGAGTAGATCCACACGTTCGTGTCGAGGAGCTCCTCGCCCGGGGTCTCCAGGACCCGCACCCGGGAGCCGTCGGTGACGACGGTCGCGGCGACGGCGGCGGCCCGGGTGCGCAGCTCGTCGTCCGCCTGGTGCTGAAGGTGACGGCGTACGACCGTGTTGAACGCGACCGTGAGGATCACCATCAGGATCGTCGCCGTGGTGAGCGCGACCAGGGAGAGCCGGCCTCGCAGGGTGCGCGGCCACCAGCGGGAGGCGAACGCCCTCACGACAGCCGGTGGCCGATGCCGCGCGCCGTGGTGATGGTCAGCGCGCTGCCGCCGTCCCGGAGCCTGCGGCGCAGCCGGGTCAGATACTGGTCCAGCGTGTTGTCGCTGACCTGCGCGCCTTCCGGCCAGCCGGCCCTGACCAGCTCCCGCCTGCGGACGATGTCCCCGGCCCCCGCCATCAGCGCCGCCAGCAGCCGGAACTCCGTCGGGGTGAGGTCGACCCGGGTGCCCTGGACGGTGAGGCTGTGCCCGACCGGGTCCAGGGTCAGGTCCCCGGCCGTGGTGGCCGGGAGCGGTCCGCTGCGCTTGAGCGCCGCCCGCAGCCGGGCGGCCAGCTCCGTCAGGTGGAACGGCTTGGGCAGATAGTCGTCGCCGCCGGCCGAGAAGCCCGCCAGCCGGTCCGTGAGGTGGTGATGGGCGGTCAGGAAGATGACGGGCGAGAGGAAGCCATTGGCTCTGATCGCCTGGCACACGTCCCGCCCGTCCGCGTCGGGCAGCCCGACGTCCAGCACGGCCGCGTCGACGTCGTCCCCGGCCAGCCGCAGCGCGGTCGCCCCGTCCGGGGCGGGCACGGTGTCGAAGCCCTCGTCGCGCAGCCCGCGCAGCAGGACGTCACGCAGGGCGTGATCGTCCTCGACGACCAGGATCGTGTGCCGCATGGTCCTCCTTCAGCCTTCAGCCGCTCCGGCAGCCTTCAGCCGCTCCGGAAAGGTGCTTGCCTGTTCCCCGTAGCCGTAGCCGTAGCCGTAGCCGTAGCCGTACCCCTAGCCGTGGGCGTGGGTCTACGCCGAGACCAGCAACGGGCGCAGCAGCCGTGAGTCCGTCAGCCGGGCCGCCAGCGGGTCGGAGAGTCTGCGCAGGAGCGTCATCAGCAGCATCGCGATCAGCGTGCCGACCAGGACACCGGCGACCACGTCGTGCGGATAGTGCGCACCGACCCAGACCCGGGAGACGGCCATCAGGCAGGCGCCCAGCAGGGCTATGGTGCCGAGGCGACGGGAGACGTGGAGCAGGGCCACGGCGGCCGCGGCGGCGATGACCGTGTGATTGCTGGGGAAGGACCAGTCGCCCGGCGCGGGACACGCCTCCAGTGTTTTCACGTGCAGGCTCTGACAGGGGCGGTCCTCGCGCACGACCATCTTGAACAGGGAGTTCACCCCGAACGCGACGACGACGATCACCGGCACCGCGAGCGCGACCATCGCCGCCCGGGCGCTGCTGCGACGGGCCTGCCACCAGCCCACGAGCATGAGAACGGCGAACAGCGCCAGCCCGTACGTCGACCAGGCGGACACCAGGCTGTCCAGCCAGGACGGGGAGTCATGGGCGAGATTCACCACGTAGGTGTAGGTGGAGCCGTCGATCGACGACCCGTTGAACGCGAGGATCATCCCTCGGCACCCTTCTCCGCGGTCGTGGCAGCGGCCTTGCGGGAGCGGCGGAACTCGGCGGCCAGCGGGATCAGCGACACGATGACGATCACGGCGATGATCGGGAGCAGATAGCGGTCGACGTTCGGAATCGACGAGCCCAGTGCGTAGCCCGCGAGGGTGAGGCCGATGCTCCAGACGAGACCGCCGACGACCTGCCACACGGTGAACGTGCGGGCGGGGACCTGGAGGGCGCCCGCCATCGGGTTCAGCACCGTGCGCACGACCGGGACGAAGCGGGCCAGCACGATCGCCTTCGCGTGGCCGTACCGCTCGAGCAGCTCCTCGGCGCGCTTGGCCCCCTCGTGCAGCCGGGGCGAACCGCTGCGGGCGAGCAGCGCGCCGCCCGCCTTGCGTCCGATGAGATAGCCGCACTGGGAGCCGGCCAGCGCGCCCACGGCGGCGCAGACCAGGAGCGGCCCCAGGGAGAGCTTCAGGCCGCCGTGGCCCGACCCCGTGCACAACAGGCCCGCCGTGAACAGCAGCGAGTCACCGGGCAGGAAGAAGCCGATCAGCAGCCCTGTCTCCGCGAACATCACCACGCCGACACCCAGCACACCGAAGGCGGCGAGCAGGGACTGGGCGCTGAGGATGTTCACCGCCAGCTCCGACCCGAGCTGTGAACCGAGCTGTGACGCTGCGAACAAAGGTGCGGCCATCGCCGGGAGCCCTCTCATACTGGACGGGCGGGCGCAGTCGTGACGGCACCCGAGTGACTACAATCCTGTAGACGGTCTACTGAACTGTAGACGATACCGGGGTGAGGATCGTTCCCATGACCAGCGCGAAGGACGAACGCCGACCGGCGGGTGAGCTCGAGGCCTCCGTCATGGCCGCCCTCTGGGCCGCCGGCGCACCCCTGACTCCGGGCCGCGTCCAGACGGAGCTCGGCTCGGGGCTGGCCCGTACGACGGTGACGACGATCCTGTCGAGGCTGCACGAGAAGGGGATCGTCGGCCGGGAGCGGCAGGGCCGCGGCTTCGCCTACTTCCCCGTCCAGGACCCGCACGGCCTGACCGCCCGCCGCATGCACACCGAGTTGGACCGGGACGAGGACCGGGAGACGGCGCTCGCCCGGTTCGTCGCCCAGCTCAGCCCCGACGACGAGCGCCTCCTGCGTGATCTTCTGGAATCGGGTGAGCCACTAGAATCGGGTGAGTAATGACCACTCTGCTGATCATTCCGCTGCTCGTCCCGCTTCTGCTGCCCTTCGCGCTGCCGGGGCTGGCCCGCCGCTGCCTCGACCGCCTCGCGCCGGTCGCCGCCCTGTGGGCGCTGACCCTCACGGCCCTCGTCCTGGCCGGTGCCTCCGTGGCCGCGCTCGGCGCGCTGCTCCTCACCGGCCTGCTCAAGCTGCCGGTCCTGGCGGGCCTGGGTGACCTCGTCCACCCCCTGCGTACCCCGTCGAACCTGATCGTCCTGCCGCTGGCGGCGGCGGCCACCGGCCTCCTGACCGTCGGCGCCGCGACCCTCGTACGCTCCGCCCTGCGCCAGCTGCGCGCCTTCCGCACCGCTCGCAGCCAGGCCGACCGTCGACCGGCCGCGGGCGACCTGTGCGTGATCGAATCGCCCCACCCGGACGCGTACGCGCTGCCGGGCCGTCCGCACCGCATCGTCGTGACCACCGGGATGCTCCGCAGCCTCTGTCCCGAAGAGCGCGAGGTGCTCTTCGCCCACGAGCGGGCCCACAACGCGGGCAACCACCACCGCTTCCTCGTCGCGGCCGAGATCGCCGCGCACTGCCACCCCGGGCTGCGCCCGGTCCGCGACAGCATCGCGCTCGCCGCCGAGCGCGCCGCGGACGAGGCCGCCGCCACGGCGGTGGGGGACCGGCGGCTGACCGCGCGCGCCATCGCCCGCGCCGCCCTCGCCACCACGGCCGCCCGCTCCACCCGCCCCGACTTCGCCGCCGCCGCGACCACCGGACCCGTACCCCAGCGGGTCGCGGCTCTTCTCGCGGCTCCCGGGCGCCGCCCCCGCGTCGCCTCCTGGATCGCCCTTCTCCTCGTCGCCTGCGCGACCGTCTCGGCCTCCGCGGCGGCGACCGGCGTCCTCACCTTCCACCACGAGGTGGAGATCGCCCAGGGCGAGGAGCCTCGCTGACCCTTCCGGGTCGGGTTGCCGGGGCAGGGCCGTGACGCCCATCTGTTTCCCGTGGAGAAGAGACCGACGAGTTGCGGGCCGCCCGTGCCATGCGCCGGGCCGTGCTCGGCGACGCCTACGGAGCCACCAGCTCTACCTGCGCGCCGTCGAGGAAGAGGACCGGCCGTCACCGATCGGGGCGGCCACCGGCGTCCTGTGGGAGAGCTTCGCCGCGGCGGAACCCGGCGCCGACCTCACCCGCGTCTTCCCCTACGTCGAAGGAGCCTGATCCCGGTCCTCGTGAACCCGGCGGCGCGCGGCGGCCGCATCTGCCGTGTGGCCGTCGGCCGGGGCGTCCGCGCTACTCGGACGCGTCGCTGAGACCGAGCCGCAGATGCTCCACGTGGTAGACCGCTTGGTCGAGGAGTTCGGCGACATGGTGGTCGTGCAGCGCGTAGACCACCGACCGGCCGCGGCGCTCGCCGACGACCAGGCCCAGATTGCGCAGCAGCCGCAGCTGGTGCGAGCAGGCGGACTGCTCCATGCCCACCTCGGAGGCCAGCTCCGTCGCCGGAAGCGGACCTTCGCGCAGCCGCGCGAGGATCAGCAGCCGTGAGGGGGTGGACAGGGCCTGGAGCGTGGTGGCCACCTTCGCGACATTGGCCGCGTCCAGACGCACGCGCGTGGTGACGTTCCGAGCGGCGGCGTCCTGCGCGGTGGTGACGGCTCCATGACCCATGGGCGTATCTTACTCATCGCACATGAATGTATGAATAAGTCTTCATGCGTTCCTGTATGGTGCCAGGGTGTCCTCCACTCTTGACTCGCCGCCCGTCCCCTCCCTCGACGCGTCCGCCCGCACGGCCCCGCGCCGCCGCACCCGCGTCCTCGCGCTGCCGGAGGCCCGCTGGGCGCTCCTCGCGACCGCCGCCTTCCTGTCGGCACTCCCGTTGCACTTCGCTGACGCGCCAGGCTGGACGTATGGGCCGCTGTACGCGATCGCCTACCTCGCCGGTGGCTGGGAGCCGTTGCTGGCGGGACTGCGGGCGCTGCGCGGGAAGACCCTGGACGTCGATCTGCTGATGATCGTCGCGGCCCTCGGCGCGGCCGCGATCGGGCAGGTCCTGGACGGCGCCCTGCTGATCGTCATCTTCGCCACCTCGGGCGCCCTGGAGGCCCTGGCCACCGCCCGCACCGCCGACTCCGTACGTGGTCTGCTCGACCTCGCGCCCGCGACGGCGACCCGGGTGACCGCCGACGGTGAGGAGTCCGTCCCGGTGAGCCGACTCCGCGTCGGTGACGAGCTGTTGATCCGGCCGGGGGAGCGGATCGGAGCCGACGGACGGGTCCTCGACGGTACGAGTGAGGCCGACCAGGCGACCATCACCGGCGAGCCGCTGCCGGTCCTGAAGACCCCGGGCGACGAGGTCTTCGCGGGCACCCTCAACGGCACCGGAGCCCTGCGCGTCCGTGTCGAGCGCGACCCCACCGACTCCGTGATCGCCCGGATCGTCACCCTCGTGGAGGAGGCCTCGCGCACCAAGGCGCCGACGCAACTGTTCATCGAGAAGATCGAACAGCGCTACGCGGTGGGCGTGGTGGCGGCCACGCTCACCGTCTTCGCCGTGCCGCTCGCCTTCGGCGCGGACCTCACCGGCGCGCTGCTGCGGGCGATGACCTTCATGATCGTCGCCTCGCCGTGCGCGGTCGTCCTCGCGACCATGCCCCCGCTGCTCTCCGCCATCGCCACCGCCGGCCGGCACGGCGTTCTGGTCAAGTCCGCGCTCGCCATGGAACGCCTCGGCGAGATCGACACGGCCGCCCTCGACAAGACCGGGACGCTGACGGAGGGCGCGCCCGAGGTGACGGCCGTACGCCCGGCGACCGGATCGGGGCTGGACGAGGACGCCCTGCTGGCGCTGGCGGCCGCCGCCGAGCACCCCAGCGAACACCCGCTCGCCCGCGCGATCGTCGCCGCCGCCCGCACCCGTGACCTGCGCCTCGCCCCCGCACGCGACTTCGCGGCGAAGCCGGGACACGGCGTCACCGCCACGGTCGACGGCCGGGTCGTCACGGTCGGCCGCCCCGACCCGGGCCTGGACACGGATACGCACACGGATGCGAACACGAATGCGAACACGGACACCGACGTCGAAGGCGGCACGGTCGTCCGCGTGGAACGCGACGGCGCCCTCGTCGGCACGCTCGTCCTGGCCGACCGCCCGCGCACCGACGCCGCCGAGACGGCCGCGGGGCTCACCGCCCTGACGGGCACCTCACCCGTGCTCCTCACCGGCGACAACCCGCGCGCCGCCGCCCAGGTGGCCACCGCCACCGGCATCACGGACGTACGCGCATCCCTGCTGCCCGAGGACAAGGTCACGGCCGTACGGGAGCTCCAACGCGCCGGCCGCAAGGTCCTGTTCGTCGGCGACGGCGTCAACGACGCGCCCGCCCTGGCCGCCGCCCATTCGGGGATCGCCATGGGCCGGGCGGGTTCCGACCTTGCGCTGGAGACGGCGGACGCCGTCGTCGTCCGGGATGAGCTGGCGGCGATCCCCGCGGTCGTACGGCTGTCCCGCGCGGCCCGCCGCCTGGTGGTCCAGAATCTCCTTGTCGCGGGTACGTTCATCATGGTCCTCGTCCTGTGGGACCTGCTCGGACACCTCCCGCTGCCGCTCGGTGTCGCGGGCCACGAGGGCTCCACCGTGCTGGTCGGGCTGAACGGGCTGCGGCTGCTCCGGGAGTCCGCATGGCGTCTGCGGGAGTCCGCAGGGCGTCGGCCGGACGGAGGCCGACCTCGGGCGCTGTGAGGTTGATGTCGGATTCTCGCCAGCCCCGGCCTCGCGCGTGCCCGATGCTTGAGGCATGCGGAATGGGATGCACACCGACATGGAGCGCTGTGTGCGCGCTGTCCAATCGAAGGACGCGCGCTTCGACGGATGGTTCTTCACGGCGGTCCTGACCACGCGAATCTACTGCCGGCCGAGCTGCCCGGTGGTGCCGCCGAAACCCGAGAACATGACGTTCTACCCGAGTGCCGCGGCCTGCCAGCAGGCCGGGTTCCGGGCCTGCAAGCGCTGCCGTCCGGACACCAGCCCCGGCTCGCCCGAGTGGAACCAGCGAGCCGACCTCGTCGCCCGCGCGATGCGTCTGATCGGCGACGGGGTCGTGGACCGCGAGGGCGTTCCGGGTCTGGCCGGCCGGCTCGGCTACAGCATCCGCCAGGTCGAGCGGCAGCTGCTGGCCGAGCTGGGCGCGGGACCGCTCGCGCTCGCCCGGGCACAGCGCGCCCAGACCGCCCGGCTGCTCATCGAGACCACCGCGCTCCCGATGGCGGAGATCGCCTTCGCGGCCGGGTTCTCCTCCATCCGTACCTTCAACGACACCGTGCGCGAGGTCTTCGCCCTCGCCCCGAGCGAGCTGCGCGACCGGGTGCCGAAGAAACGCGCCCCGGCCACCCCGGGCGTCCTGAGCCTGCGGCTCCCCTTCCGCGCCCCGCTCAACCCCGACAACCTCTTCGGCCACCTCGCGGCGACCGCCGTACCCGGTGTCGAGGAGTGGCGCGACGGCGCCTACCGGCGCACCCTGCGCCTGCCCTACGGCCACGGGATCGTCGGGCTCACCCCGCACGTCGACCACATCGCCTGCCGCCTCACCCTCAGTGACCTGCGTGACCTGCCCGTCGCGATCAGCCGCTGCCGCCGCATGCTCGACCTGGACGCCGACCCGGTAGCCGTCGACGACCAGCTGCGGACGGATCCGGTGCTGGCGCCCCTGGTGGCGAAGGCCCCCGGCCGCCGGGTGCCGCGCACGGTCGACGAGGCCGAGTTCGCCGTACGGGCCGTCCTGGGCCAGCAGGTCTCCACCGCCGCCGCCCGTACCCACGCGGCCCGCCTGGTCACCGCGCACGGCGAACCCGTCGAGGACCCCGAGGGCGGCCTCACCCACGTCTTCCCCTCGCCTCAGGCGCTCGCGGCCCTCGACCCGTCCACGCTCGCGATGCCGAGCACCCGCCGCACCACCTTCACCACCCTCGTACGCCAACTCGCCGACGGCTCCCTCCACTTGGGAGTGGAGTGTGACTGGGCCGAGGCTCGCGCCCGCCTCCTCGCCCTCCCCGGCTTCGGCCCCTGGACGGTCGACGTCATCGGCATGCGCGCCCTCGGCGACCCCGACGCCTTCCTCCCCACCGACCTCGGAATCCGGCGCGCGGCCCAGGAGCTGGACCTGCCGTCGACCCCCGCCGCCCTGACGGCGCGCGCGGCGGCGTGGCGCCCGTGGCGGGCGTACGCGGTCCAGTACCTGTGGGCGACGGACAGCCACCCGATCAACTTCCTCCCCGTATAAGCGACTTCAGGCACATGCGCATGGCTTCAAGCGACTCGAAGGTACGAACTGTGAAACAGCACATGGTCATCGACAGCCCGTACGGCCCCCTCACCCTCGTCGCCGACGACGGCGTCCTGTGCGGCCTCTACATGGTCGGCCAACGCCACCGCCCGCCGGAGGAGACCTTCGGTGAACGCGACGACACGCCCTTCGGCGAGGTCACCGACCAGCTGAAGGCCTATTTCGAGGGCGAGTTGAAGGAGTTCACCCTCGAACTGCGCATGTCCGGCACCCCCTTCCAGCGCAGCGTCTGGGAGCAGCTGCGCGGGATCCCCTACGGCGAGACCCGCTCGTACGGCGAACTGGCCGAAGCCCTGGGCAACACGGGCGCCTCCCGCGCGGTCGGCCTCGCCAACGGCAAGAACCCCATCGGCATCATCGTGCCCTGCCACCGCGTGGTCGGCGCGAACGGAAGCCTCACCGGATACGGCGGCGGCCTGGACCGCAAGCAGCGCCTGCTGGACTTCGAGAGCGGTACGGCACTCTTCTAGCTCTCTTCGCTCAGGGTGCGCAGCAGCTTCGGCAGGGCGGTCCCGATCGGCTCCCGTACGACCTCGTCGGCCCGGTCGTCGTACGGTGTCGGCTCGGCGTTGACGATGATCAGCCGGGCTCCGTGATCGGCGGCGACACCGGCGAGCCCGGCGGCGGGCTGCACCTGCAGACTGCTCCCGACGGCGATGAACACCTGGCACGCCTTGGTGATGGCGACCGCCTCGCTGAGGACCACGGGGTCGAGCGGCTCGCCGAACATCACGGTCGCCGACTTGAGGATGCCGCCGCACTCCAGGCACAGCGGATCGTCCTCGCCGGCCTCGACGCGGGCGATCGCGTCCTTCATCGGGCCCCGCTTGTGGCACTTGGTGCACACGAAACTCCGCGCGGTCCCGTGCAGTTCGATGACCTTGCGTGCGGGCATGCCGGCGAGCTGGTGCAGTCCGTCCACGTTCTGGGTGATCACTCGTACGGGCACGCCGGTCCGCTCCAGGTCGGCCACGGCCCGGTGTGCGGCGTTCGGCTCGGCTTGGAGGGCGCGGTTCTCGCGTCGCATCTGCCAGGACCGCCGCCGGATCTCGGGATCGCCCATGTAGTACTCGTACGTGACGAGCTTCTCGGCCTCGGGATTGCGCCGCCACAGCCCGTTCGGCCCGCGATAGTCGGGGATTCCGGAATCGCAAGGCATGGGTGGATGTAACACAAAGCACCGTGCCGACGAATGGAGCGTTCGGAGCACTCGCTACAGGACCATATGGGTAGTCGACGCAGCCATGGCGCTGGACGGCTTAACCGCCCGTCACCCAGCGGATCGCTGCGATCACACCCAACAGCACGGCGGGGCCCACCCACCACCACCCCATGATCCGTCGCACCGACGGCAGCAGCCACAGCACTCCCACCGCACCGGCAGCCCCGATGGTGAGGACGCATGAGAGAACGATGCCGGCATACGCGTCGTCGTCCCAGGGCCCGGACGGACGGATGGTCAGTGCCGTCCAGCAGAAGTACGCAGCGACAAGGGTGAGCAGGATCAGTGGAACGGCGAGGACCAGGCGCAGGCAGCCACGGTCGTTGTCCACCTCGGAATGGCTGGTCATCAGCGCAGTGCGTTCCTTGCCTCGTCCAGATTGTTCGTAAAGCCACGCCCGTAGGCCTGGGCGTCGTCGGTCTGCCAGTACGGGCCACCGTTGTAACGCGCGGCGAGTTCCTGATACTGGGCCGACGTCATCTCCTCCGCAGGCACGTTGGCGAACTCGCTCTCCGCCTTGAGTTGGGCCAGGTACTCCGAGGCGATGAAGATGTTCTGCGCAGGGTCCTGGAGAGAATCCTCCACCATGCTGCGTTGCTGGTCGGTGAGGTGGTCGGGGTCGTAGCCGAGGACCTTGGCGCCACGTCGCACCTGGATGGCAATGGGCCCCATGGACGTGTTGTCGGGATCGCCGCCGAGACGCCAGGGGAGGCTCTCGGGGGTGATCGGACTGAGTGGGGAGTCGGCCTGTTCGCGGATGGTGTCGGTGATGTCGTCCAGGATGCCGGGCTGTCCTCCGATCTCCTGCCAGGCGATACCGGCGACCATGTCCGGCGGGAGCCCCGAGTTCCGTGCCGCCGCCTTGATGATGTCCTTGTTCGCTGTGATCCAGTCGGCGCGCTCCTGGGCGTTGGAGGGCGGACTCCAGTAACTGTCTTTCGCTCCCGGGAGGTTGGCGACCTGGAGGCGGATGTCGCGCAGCGTCGGGGAGACGATGTCGCTCCCGGCGATGGGGTAGTAGTCCTGCTTGAGGCCGCTGCCGGGCAGATGGGTCAACGGATTCGTGCGCGCTTCGGCAGCCTCTCGCCGCAAGTCCGCGATCGCCGAGACGATGTCGACGCGTTGAATGAAGCCCATGCGGAAGTCGGGCAGCAGGTCGTACGCCTGCTTGAGCTGGTGGACGCAGAGCTCCCGTGCCTCGTGTTCTGTGGTCTTCGCCAGATGGAAATCGCCGCCGGCGGCGTCGTGCAGCCGGTTCGCGTCGTCGCGGATGTCGTCGACATCCATGGTGAGTTCGGCGAAGAAGTCCATGACACCGGTGGTGGACCGCATGTCCTCCCACTGGCGCATCGGCTCCGCCTCCTGGGCCTCACGGGTGATCGCCGTGCCCTTGGTGTGGATCAGGTTTGCGAGGGACTGCTCGTTCGCCTTGCCGTTGGAGTAGTGCGCCTTGGCGACCTCCAGGGCGAACGAATAGTCGCTCAGGGCGCCGGCGGCCTTATGGTAGCCCTCGGCGAGCTGCGTGAGCAGTTTGCGCGCCTCGGTGAGCCGGGCTTCGTAGTGCTGGCTGCCGTCGCTCTTCCACTGGGTGTGCTTCTCGGCTCGCTCGGCGGACGGGTCGACCGCCACGAGCATGTCGTGCAGGCGCTTGAACTCGTCCGCGTTCCGCTCGACGAGGGGCGGGTTGCAGCCCTCCAGATATTCAACGTCCTTGCGGTGGCTGATTCCGCCGCTCATCGTGCCTCCGGAGCGACGTACTGGCCCTAGTGCAATATGTTGTCGAGGAAGCGCTGTGCCGTGTCGTCGTCGATCTTCACGAAGTCGCTGCCGACTGTTCGCAGGCGGGTGGAGAGTGCCGCGAAGAGAGCGACCGCGTCCAGGTACTGGTCATCCGCGAATCCGGCGAACCGGGCCACCTGCTTGGCCACGTCCTCGTGTGTTCGAGGCTCCCGGGCCGTGGTGGTGAGTTCGGCGTCAGGCCGGCCCTCCTGGAGGAAGCCCGCTATTTCAATCAGCAGATTCGCGTTGCCGTTGATCGAGTCGGTCTTGGCCACCAGACTCCCGGCGACTGGTGCGCCGGTGCCACCGCTCGCGTCGGCCGGAAGCTGGTCGATCTGCATGCCCGTCGACCTGCGCGCGAGGGCGTCGGCCTTCAACTGGGCCCACTCCTCATCGAAAGACAACTCGGCTCCCCCTCCGGTTTGTTGTCTCGAACGCCTAGTCGATCACCCCATTGGGAGGGGCTTTACCCAAACCTCGCCACTTCTTTGCGGAGTGACGTCACGTCGCTCCGCCCTGACGTGCCGTGTGGTGGAAGTAACACGCAGAGAAGGGTGGTTCCTCCCGTCGCAGGTGGTGTAGCGAACAGGGCGGTTCGTGACGGGTTCGACGAAGTCCGCACCGCTCGTGCCGCTTGAATCACTCGCTCAAGCAGGCGGAGTGGACCTTTCGCCTCAGCGTGTGGTTCATGACGGGTGGAGCGGTGGTGATTCTGGCCGGAGCAGTCCTGGCGCTTGTGCCCGGACCTCAGCTATCTCCCACTTGTCACGAGCCTGACGGGAGCGCTGATCACAGTTGGCGGTGGCGCACTGGCGCTCCACTCGAAGCGCACCATGGCCAACCTCACCAAGGCTGCTGAGGACAACGAAAGTAAGATCGACATTGACCATAAGCTCGAAGTCGCGACGACCTTCATCGATCGGGTTGGAGACCCCGGCGCTAAGGATCGTCTCAACTCGGCCGCGGCTATGAAGGCTTTGGGCATGGAGGCGACGCCGGAGACGATGGTCAATCGGCTGCTTCCTGAGCAGGCCAAGGAGATCGAGCCGGGTGACTCCCCCTGCTGAACAGCCTGAGGGCCGTGGTGGCGTTCCAGGCGCGCTTTAGTAATTGATCTCATCGGTCAGCCCGCGAAGCAGTGCGGGCAGGGCGGTGCCGATCGGTTCCCGTACGACCTCGTCGGCGATCTCGTCGTAGGGGGTGGGTTCGGCGTTGACGATGACGAGCCGGGCTCCGTGGTCGGCGGCGACACCCGCGAGGCCGGCGGCGGGTTGGACCTGAAGGCTGCTGCCGACGGCGATGAAGACCTGGGAGGCCTTGGCAATGGCGGCGGCCTCGCCGAGGACGACGGGGTCGAGGCGTTCGCCGAAGAGCACGGTCGCCGATTTCAGGATGCCGCCGCACTTCAGGCACGGCGGGTCCTCCTCACCGGCTTCGACGCGGGCGAGGGCGTCCTGCATGGGTGTCTTGGCGTGGCATTCGGTGCACACGACGGTACGTGCGGTGCCGTGGAGTTCGAGGACCTTGCGGGCAGGCATTCCGGCGAGCTGGTGCAGGCCGTCGACGTTCTGGGTGATCACGCGCACGGGCACCCCGGACTTCTCGAGTTCGGCCACGGCCAGGTGTGCGGCGTTGGGCTCGGCCTGGAGCGTCCGGTTCTTCCGCCGCATCTGCCACGCCCGGCGCCTGATCTCGGGATCGCCCATGTAGTACTCGTACGTCACGAGCTTCTCGGCCTCGGGATCCCGCCGCCACAGCCCGTTCGGACCGCGATAATCAGGGATTCCTGAATCGGTGGAAATACCTGCGCCACTGAGGATGGCTACTAGAGGGCTGCCCATGGGCCGAGAGTAGGACTCCTGCCTGATCAGAGCGAGTGGATATCGGGGCATGCCCCTCGTGCGTCGGCTGTGCTCGTCGGCCAAGGGGCATGTCCCGCGCTCAGAGCCCTTGCCTCTGGCTGTGGGAGCGGGAGCGACTCCTGCCGGGCTGAGCCGTACCATCGGCAGCATCTTTCAAGCAGTGAAACGGACGGGTACTGCGGCCTTGGTAGGCCGAGGGTCAACCCAGGTGACCCGTTCAGGACGAACTGGCGACCGTACTGCCCGACAGGCCTCACGCCGGTTCCCACGGCTGACTGATCGCTGGCCGATGTCCATGTTCGGTGATCGCCGCACCGGTGAGTTCAGCTTCGGGGAGCATCTGGAGCACATCCGAACACGGCCCGGTGTACTACAGGCCTGGACGCCTCGTACGGCGGCTAAGTCACGTACCTCTACGGCTACGGCGCCGGCCCCTGCGCCTGGCTGTCGACGTGTTGTTCGGGCTCCTCGGAGAATTCCTCTGGGCCCGTGACATCGAGCGAGACGGACTGCGACGTATCTTCCGCGACTACGCGCTCCATTTCCCGGAGTGATCCGTGAGCCGCAGGACCCTGGCGGCTTACCGGCCAGGCTGGGCACCACGTTCAGCAGTGATCGTGCGCACGGCCCGTGCGCACGCCGCCCACCGCGCTCCATCTCGGGTGTGTACGACCTTGACGGGTGGCTCTGCACAAGTCCTGCCGTGCCACGTGCACCGGGCTTCCCGAAACGACACGCTTCCGGGATCGAGTCCTTCGGGAAAGTCCGGCCATTCGTCAACCGACGTCATGCCACGACGGTAGTCAGTACCAGAGCACTGCGCGGCAGTCTGGGGTCGAACCCACTACACATGCGAGGGCCCGTCGCCGGTCACGCCCGACAACGGGCTGACGGACACGGCGAGATACCGGAACTCTCCCCCTGCTCCGTCCAATTCGGAGTACGGCTCCCAATCGAGCGGATACGTACCCCGCAACGTGCACGTGTTCGGCTCGTAGGCGCCCTCGGCCCACAGCAGCGTGCCGACCAGCTCACGTCCCTGATGGATCCTGAACTCTCGATCCCGAGTCTGCCCGCGGCTGGCGCCGGGCGGAGTCCACAGGGACGCGTCGTTGGTGAGCATGATGGCAAGACCGTTCTGGTCAGGCCGGCGGCAGAAGCGCTCCAGCCTGGCTATGTCCCGCACGAAGTACAGGCGGGCGAGGTCAGCGGCGGCATGCCCCTTCAAGGCGTAGTCCTCGGCGGAAGCGCCCACCGTGCCCGTCCATCTCCGGGTGAAGTACTTGAACTCGATCGCGGTGCGGGCCGACGGGCCGATGCACAGGAGGTCCAGGTATTCGGCCTTGCTCCCCGCCCTCTGCGGTACCTCAAGCCTGGAGTGCACATCCGGCGACAGTTCCCACAGGGCCCGCGCGAAGCTGTGCTGAAGATCGGCCTCGGAGTGGAAGACCGGCCTGTGCCTGCCCAGTTGTGCGATGACGTCGCCGAGTGAGATGCGTCCGGCGACATTCCCGTTGCTGTCCATCGCTGCCATGGTCACGGCGCCATTGAAGTGGCTCCTCGACTGAATTCTCAAGCCGTAGTGTCACCGTGCTTGCTGCTACTCAAAGAGCGTTTAGTCCTGTTCGTTCTGTTTGGTCTCGTAATGGAGTCCTGAGTTGTGTCAACGAGGCTGTCAGTAGTGCCTTGTAGCGTCGCGGCATGATGCGATACGCAGATCCGGGGGCCGTTGAGTGGATCGAGTCCGGTGGTGGGCCTCTGATCGTCATTCCCGAGGTATCGCTGTCTGCGTGGAGGGGAGCTGGCGGGGATGAGTGGGAGGATTACGACAGGGCGTGTGATGTCGGCGGCCATGTGGGCCTGATTGCCGTGGGGCAGTCGCATGCCTTGGTGCTTGGCTTCGATCCCGCCTCTACGGCCTTTCTGCCGAACGTTGGTGCCTTCGTGCGCTGGATCGCCGCGGACTCGGAGGAGGAACTTCTCGACAGCGTCGATACGGCTTTTGCGTCCGTCGTCTGGGAAGAGACGGTGACGTGGGATGTGCCGGGCCCCGTGGTGCTGTTGGACTCAGCCTGTCCGGGGGACGAGGCGTATGAGGACGAACGCTTGCGGGTCGAGATCGCAGCAGGGCGTTACCAGGTGCAAGCCGCGCAGGTGACGCCCAGACCGCGCACCACGTTTTGCCTGGTCCAGCTCGTTCCAGTGACCTGATGGGCAACGCGGCGGTTCAAGTGTCGCGCCAGTTCTGTGTCCCCTCGCTGGTGAGCCTTCGGCTTACCAGGTCGATCATTGCCAGCTTGATCATGGCTTCGGAGCGGTGTGGGTGGGTCTCGTAGTCGCGGGCGAGGCGGCGGTGGTGCATCAGCCAGCCGAAGGTCCGCTCGACCACCCAGCGCCGGGGGATGACTTTGAATCCTTTGACGCCGGGGTCGCGTTGGACGACTTCCACGTCGATGCCGAGGCGGGCGCCGTGGTCGATGGCTTTGGTGCGGTAGCCGGTGTCGGCCCATGCCTTGGTCACGCGAGGGTTCGTGGCGGCAACGCGGGACATCACGTGCATGCCGCCCGCGTTGTCGGAGACACTCGCTGCGGTGACCCAGACAGCCAGGAGCAGGCCGAGGGTGTCCACCCCGATATGGCGTTTGCGGCCCGCGATTTTCTTGCCGGCATCGATACCCTGGCTGGCCGCGGGGATGTTCGCGGAGGTCTTCACACTCTGCGCGTCCAGCACGCAGGCGCTCGGCTCGCCATCGCGGCCTTCGGCCTCCCGCACCAGACGACGCAGAAGTTGCATCCGCCGCACCGGACGCGTCTGCACCAATGGCACCACGTCGAGTCACCCCCTAAAGCGCCAACAAACGTCCCTACCGGGACAAAATGCTCTTTAAAAGGTGGTTTCAGAAAGGCGGATCGTCGGCGAAGCCTTCAGCGTGAGCGCGGACGTCAGCGGGCGTGTGCTTGTACTGCTGGAAGGGCGTGATGTCCGCGCCCCAGCTGGCGAGTGTGTCGATCGCGCGCTGCCGGTAAGGGGCGCTATCGGCGGCGAGAGCCCACACGTCATCACGCAGGCCTTCAGCGTGGTGGGCGAGCTCTGGTGAGGCAAGCAACGGAAGTACAGCAGCTAGGGCGGCATCGCGGACCTTCAGCTCGTCGTCTTTGAGGAAGGGCTGAATGGCGTCATAGAGGATCGGTCGAAGGGTGCGGAACGCTTCAATGTCAGCTTCGTACCCGTCAGGTGACTCTTCGTTGGCGTCCCAGGCCGTGCTGCCGAGCCAGTTCAGGAGACCGACGCGAAGGAGAAACCGTGGTTCCTCACCGAAGTCAGCGGCATCCCATTGCCTCTGGTCGGTGACTTCGGCGAGAGTCCGCGGGTGCCCGAGAACCGCCGCCACGAAAGACGCCGCGGGGGCCGTGGCAGTGTAGAAGGTGTTCGAATGCGTGACGGCTTGTTGCAGGTCACGGAGAGCAGCGCCCTGCTTGCCCGTGTCATTGTCGAGAAGTTGCCGCAAGACCACAGGCGTCGCCGGCGCAATGTTCGGGCAGCAGTGCTCCACCGAGCTCCAGTCTGTCCGCAGCAGCAGCTCTTCCGGATCAACGGATCGACCTTGCCGGCTGTTCGTACTCATCGGGCGAGTGTGACAGCCGGCCGGTGCAGCACTGCACTCAGGTCCGGCCAGCCTGCGCATGGGACAAATGCTTGGACAGTTGGCGCAGGCAGATGACGCAGCACGCCAATTGCAGAAGTCCTGGATGCAAGTCAGCGCGGCGCTCGTAGCGGGTTTGCAGTAAGTAACCCGTCTCTCAGTACGGGAGCCAGTCGCGTGGAGCAGCATCATCACGCAGCGACGCAATCCGCCGGCCCACCTCTTGAGCTACCTTCTCCCCCTCGGACACGTTCTGCATGAGCCACGTGGTCATCTTGAACTCCTGGATCGCGCACAGCGTCGCGAACCCGGACCACTCCCTCAGGTCACGGCCGTAGGCGCCCACGAAGTCGGCGTACTGCTGGTCTGTCACCCAACCGAGACGGTGGTATTCGTGGGCGGCCACTTCAAGGTCCCACTCGGGATGATCAACGCAGAAGTTCTCCAGATCGATCAGGTGCACAACCCCGCTCCTGTCGACCATCAGGTTGTCGGTGTGCGCGTCGCCGTGCACAGGCCCCAGCGGCGATCCGAACCGTAGCTCCGCCAAGCGCCCCTTCAGTTCCTGCCCCTGCTTGCGCAGAAACTCAAGGTCGTCTTCTGATATCCCCGCGGCCCGCTCAAGCCGCAAGTCCGAGAGTCCGAGAGTCCGAGAGTCCGAAGGCGCTGTACCGAGGCAGTTCCAGGCTGTCGGGCAGAGGCAGCGCGTGTAGATCACGCAGGACCGCACCCAACTCTCCGTACGTAGCCGCCCTGCCCGCGTCGACGATCAGATGCCAGAAAGTCACCGGATGTCCGTCGACCAGCGGCGGCTGTTCAAGATCCTCAACGACACGAGCTGCCGGAAATCCCTCGCCAGCCAGCCGCCGCGACACGGCCACCTCTTTGCGAGCCGCCGACTGGTACTCAACCGACTGCGCGATACGCACGATCACCGGCACCGACACGAGCCGGAAGAGCGCATTCTCCCCGAGGCGGATCAACTCCGCGCCTCTGTCATCGAGCCCCGCAGCCCGGCAGGCGGCAACCATCACCCGCGTCGCCCCCGCCGACGTGAACCCCTCTTCCGACCGAGCAGCGTCAACCGCCATGCCCGTACCAGCTCCCCTAGTCGCGCGCGATCAATCAGCACACGCCCACGGGTGACCAACCCGACGTGCACCAGACACGACCACGACCGTACCCATCCGCAGACGGTCGGAGCGAGGACAACGGGCACCGCGATCCCCGTAGACCAGTGGCGCTCCCGGATGTGGCTGGACACCTGGGTCTGGCGCCGTGACAGGCAGTGTTCGCCCTGTCGCGACGCCCGGCACGCTCCCACACTGCCTTAAGGGCGTGGGAGGTGCCCCCACTCGCCGCACCCGTCGAAGACCCAAGTACGTCCAGTACGAGGGCCTCCGGCCGGCACGCCGAGAGCACGCACCGGACGCCGCTCCTTCACGGGCGAACGTTGCCTGCTATGGCACTAGCTGCGCAGACACACCATGAGGGCGCGGCCGACTGCCGCGCCCTCATGGTCGTTGTTGGTCGTTAGTTGCTGTTGTCGGTTGCCCTCGCACGGCCCGGAGGCGGCCGACGGAAGATTTACAGACCGCGTGCGATGTCCCGGGTGACGTGACCTTCTCCATCTCCGTTGGCCGACTGCGAATCTAGGACCCGGGGCGCGGCGGTGTGCCGGTCAGCCGGACGAAGTGGTGGCCGAAGAATTCCAGGCCGCGGGTCTCGTCCACGAACTCGATGCCGTGATTGACCCACACTTGGAACGTGCGCGGGTCCTGGTCGAGCAGGCCGTCCTCCTTGGACATGATCTCCCGTGAGCACGTCCGGTGCGTAGTCCGGGTGAGCGGGTACAGCGTGACGTGCTCGCCTGCGAAGGCGGCCCGGCCCTTGAAGCCGTTGCAGCCTCCCTTTCCTGTGACCGTGCCGTCCCGGTGGAAGACGAAGTAGACCTCTTTGCCGGCCGTCATGTCGATGGTGGCATCGGAGACGATCAGATTCTGGAGTTGCCAGGGCGCTCCGAAGAGCCCCTGAGGCCACAGCATTTGCAACGCGACATAGTCGCCCCGCTGGTTCTTCAGCGTCATCGAGAGGTCGTCGACCCGCTCGGCCACCGCCAGGGGGCCGCCGGTGAGGATCTTCCGCATCCGCTCCTCGAAGGCCCGCTCCTTCGCCGGGCACGCGTCGTCCGGCGTCGCCCCCGACGTGTCCGCACCGACGGTGAGCGTCGTGGCGGTGACCGTGGCCGACGTCCTGAACGGCGTGCATCCATAGTCGCCCACGGCCGTGTTGTCGTAGCTGAACTCGACCCACGCGCCGGCGTCCGGCGGTGCGTCGATGTCGCGCCCGTCGACGGTGACCCAGTCGACCCGCCAGCGTGCGCCCAGGAGCAGCCCGCCGTAGCCGCCCGGCCCCTTCGGCGTGGTCCACGGCGTGGGCCGCTCCGGGGCCTTCCCCCCGCTCCCCGCCCGGGGCGAACCGCATGAGGTGAAGGTGAGCAGAGCGACGAGCAGTGCGCCGAGGAGGGCGCCGGTCCGGTACATGCGCATGATGATTCGGACCTCCGACCCACCTTCGGGGTTGTCCCGTCAGGACCACAGCACTTGCCGCGACCACGGTGCGTCAGGCTCTGAACTCGGCGGTCCCCCCACCGAGGAAGAAGCCGGTGCCGCGGGCGACGGTTCTGGATCCGGCCAAGGGCTGGATCGACGCGATGCTGCGGGAGGACCTCACCGCGCCGCGCAAGCAGAAGCACACAGCCCGGCGGATTTACCAGCGGCTCGCGCAGGATCACGGCTTTGACCAGGCGTCGTACTCGACGGTCTGTGACTACGTCCTGGTCCGGCGGCCGCGGATCGCCCTCTCGCTCTCCTCGGCCTCGGATGATCACAAACCGTGCGTCACGCCACTATGCCGAAGCTCTGCTTCAGGCCCCTGTGCAGTCGCCTGCACGGGGTCCGTGCCGATGAAATGAGTACCTCTTACTCATCCGGTGGCCTCGTGAGCGGTCCAGCGTTGCTCGTGCGCATGGGCTACCGGCTCATTGCCATGAGACCTGGGAGAACTGATGAGCGCGCACGGCCATGTGGACCTGGGCCACACGATGGCGGGATGGACTGGCACCCTCATCGCCGTGGTCGGCTTCGGGATCGCCGGCATCGGCGTGATAGCCGCCTCCGCCATCGTGATCGACGCTGGAGCTGCGACCGTCGTACTCGCTGCGGGGGTCACGTGGGTACTTCACCTAGCCGGATGGGGCAAGCCGAGCGGACCTCGTCCCGATGACCAATGGGACTGGCGCGTGCGCGATCTGAGTGCGCGCGGCGGCCACGCGGACTGTCTCGGATGCCGCATGGCCGGCCGGCGACCGAACACAGTTGTGGAGAGTCGTCAGCCGATGCAGGAAACCGCTGACGCCCGAATCTAGGACTTGTCCCTCAACTGGGCAGGACCGAATCGGGGCGGGTGCCGACCTGTTTGTCTGTAAGCAGTTCTTTGGGCTCCAGTGCGGCAATGGAAAGTGGCTCCACGAAGTAAGAAGTTGATCTGGCTCCACCAGGACTACGGGCACACGGGTGGGGTCTCACCGTCGGGTCGTACCTCTCCGGTGCGGAGCCGCTCCCCGCCGCGCCTGGCTGACGGTGGGCTTGCGCTGTCGTTCAGGGCGCCCGACGGGATGGAGTAATCGATACTCGGTTGGGATAGATGGGGCACGCCTACGCTGCGGTAAAGCCATCCCCATGGACTGCACGGGCCTGTCGGGTTACGACAGGAGAGTTACGTGGACGCTGCCAGGATCGCGGTCGTGACGAGCGAGGCAGGCATGCTCTGGGACACGGATCTCCGGCTGATCGTGGATGCGTTGCGCGATGGTGGTGCGATAGCCGAAGCAGTGGCGTGGGACGCGGAGGGCGTGGCGTGGGACAGGTTCGATCTCGCGGTCATCCGGTCTACCTGGGACTATGCGGAACGCGTCGGCGAGTTTCTGGCATGGGCTGACACGACGGCTCACCTCACGCGTCTGTGGAACCCGGCGTCGGTGGTGCGCTGGATTAGCGACAAGCGCTACCTGCTGGACCTCGCCGAGCAAGGGGTCGCTGTCGTGCCCACGCGCTTCATCGAACCGGGCGACCAGTACGACGAGGAGGACTTCCACGGGGTCGGCGGGGTGGTGGTCAAGCCCGCGATATCCGCAGGTGCACTCGACACCGCACGCTACGAACCCGACCGCCACGCCGACGCCGAGAAGCATGCCCGGATGCTGCTGCATCAAGGCCGCGTCGTGATGATTCAGCCGTATCTGCGTCTCGTGGAAGAGGGGGAACGCGCTCTGGTCTTCGTCTCGGGCACGTTCAGCCACGCGATCCGAAAGGGACCCGTACTGACCGAGCCCGGGGTGATCGACAACGACCGGGTGCCGCACCCCGACGTAACCCAGTACTCACCGACCGCCGAGGAGATCGACACCGCGCTGGCAGCACTGGCAAGTGTTCCGTCTCCGCAGCCCCCGCTGTTCGCCAGGGTGGACCTGGCCCTGGACGACAGCAGGAAGCCCGTGGTCATGGAGCTGGAGCTCATCGAGCCGAATCTGTTCCTGGGAGATTACCCGCGAGGCTTGGAGCGTCTCGTCGATGCTGTGATCTCCGAGGCTCGAAGAGCTACGTCGTAGCTTCCGGCGGCCTCTGAGTCCTCGAGGCTCGTGCCCAAACTCTCTAGGGCTGTGGAGTCGACCGATCCAGCCACGATGTGCCCTTTCGCTGGCACCATACCTCTGCATACTGCAGGCGCGGCACGGGCGCCGGCCGGGCTGGAGCGGGGCGGAGACAGGAGCACAGGCCCGGCCGCAGAGGAAGTTGTAACTCGGCATAGCCGAAACGGGCCGAGCGGGACTGACTCGCAGTTGCGAGCGACAGCAGCACTGAGCCCCTTCCTTGATCAAAGGAGGGCTCGGAAGGTCAGACCCTGCTGCTATTCAGCGTTCGGCGTGGGGGCGACCCCCGTCGGGCAAGACGCCCCCCAGTTCGTCCCGAACGGGGTACTTACCTTGACCCCTGTCCAGGCTGGCCTGCCATGTCACATGACCCGTCGGGCCCTGCGAGAAAGGGAGCGAAAGGGCGGCGTCACCGCGTCGGGAGGAGCCGCTTTCGGTGCTGGGAAGTCATCCCGGTCATGAGACAGCCTGCGTGTCGGCGTTCGTGGACGTCCTACCGGTCGATCGGGAAGCGGTAGACCGTTGACTGCCGGGCCTGGAAGCCCAGACGTTCATAAAGCCGGTTCGCTGCCGCACGATCCGGCCGGGAGGTGAGATCGACCGTCCGGGCACCTGCCTCCTGGGCAATCCGCAAGGCCTCCTGGGTGAGGAGGCCGGCGACTCCCCGGCCCCGCGCAACGCTGTCCACGACCACGTCTTCGACACGGGCTCGCAAGCCGGACGGCAAGGGGAGCAGCACCAGAGTCAGGGTGCCGACGATCTCATCGGATGTCCGGGCGACGAGCACCGTGTTGGCATCACACGTCACCATCCGGTCGATCGCTTCGTAACCGAGCGGGTCCGCCGTCGAAGACAATTGCGGTAGCAGCCGGCCGAAGGCATCCACGAGTTCCTGACTTGCTTCCCGGGCGATCTCTACATGGACGTCCATGCCGTGAGCCTATCCATCGCCCGGGACTGATCAAGAGCATCTTGCGCGGACTATACCTCGGTGGCCTGCGGCGCCGGTGCGATGCCCGTCGGGCAGGACACTTCGTCGCGAACGGGGTACTTAGCTTGACCCCCGTCCCACCCAGCCCGCAGTACCCGTCCGGGTTTTTGCTGCTTGAAAGGTACTGCTGGTGGTAGCCCTCCGCCGTGCAGAACGTGCGGCCCTGAGGAAGATGGCATCCGTCGCGGTCATCGCGAGTGAGGTCTATGAACGTGGCTTGACATGGGCCATCATGCCGCGTTCACAGACCGCATCAGTGGTGCTGGAGCCGTCCGAGCCCAAGCGCTGAGGCTCTGGTTCGCTTCCACACCGTAGGTGATCTGCGGGGGTACTATCCGCGAGCGCCTTTGGCCCATTCGGGCTGGTTGAACCATGTGGGTGGGGGATTTTTCGATGTCGTTTCGGCTGCGCGCTGTCCGTGCGTTCACGCTGTTGGTCGGCTTTCATCTGATGGGAGTCGCTCTGTTGTCGGCCATCGCGGTGTTCGACTGGCTGCTGATGACGCGGCTGTTCAGCGCGCGGGCGGCCTGGTTCGAAGGCATGGTTCTGACCGTCACCGCCCTGTTGGCGGCGGCGATTCTGCGGGGTCTCTTCACCTTTCTACGGGCCGGGCGTCTGGGCCCGGTGCCACACGGGGTGGCGGTCACGCCACAGGACCAGCCCGAGCTGTGGGGACAGATACAAGCCGCCGCCGAAGTGACGGGGCAACGGCCGCCCAATGAGGTTTACCTGGTCGCCGAGGTCAACGCGGGGGTCGCCGAACAAAGCCGCCTGCTGGGACTGTTGCCCGGACGACGCCGCATGCTCCTGGGCCTGCCGCTGCTCGGCGGGCTGACCGTCCCGCAACTGCGCGCCGTCCTCGCCCACGAGTTCGGGCACTACGGCAACCTCGATACCCGGCTCGGCGCTGTCACGATGCGCGGTCGGGACGCGCTACTGCACACGGTGGAGGTCTTCCAGGAGGGCAGCACTCGGCTGCACCACGCGATTGGTGCCCTGTACATCGGCTACGCCCGGATGTTCCTGCGGACTTCGCAGTCCGTGGCCCGCCAACAGGAGCTTGCCGCGGACCAGACAGCCGCCCGGCACGCGGGCCGCGACGCGACAGCCGCTGCACTACGCGTCGTTCCAGTGCTCGCTGCCACATACACCCACTACCTGGAGACGTACGCCGCGATGGGTAGGTCGCTGGGAGCGCTACCGCCTGAGGGCGAGGTGCACGGCGGTTTCCGTCGACTGCTCGCCGAGACCGGGGAGCAGCTCGCTTTGCTCTCCTCCGGGCAGCGTCCGCCGCGGCCGCACCAGTACGACTCACACCCACCGATAGCCGAACGGATCGCCCTGATCGAGAAGCTGCCCACCGATGGCCGGCCCGATGATGCGACCGACGAGCCGGCCGCGCTAACTCTGCTGCACGACCTGGGCCAAGTGTTCATTGCGTTGGAGTCGCGCACGCTGTCGCAGGAGGCGGCGCGGCTGCGGCGCCTCGTTATGGCCCGCGCGGTCGCCGATGCCGAGGACTGGTCCCGGCCGCTGCGGGTCGCCGTGGCCAGGGCGCTTCGCTCATCGGCGCAAGGCGCAGGCAAGACGGCGACCGTACACCGAACCGCCACGACCGAAGCAGTGGCCGACAACGAGTTGCCCACCTTGGAAAAGATACTCGACGCGTTCGACCGCGGCCTACTGTGGATGGCGGTCGCCGACCGCATGCCCAAGCCGCATCAGGCGGCGCGGCTGTCCGGGCCGTCAGCCCGCAACTTCATTCGACCCAAGGTCTTCGACGGGCTCGCGGGCATGGTCCACCTGCGCCTCGCCGAGTCCGGATACGCGAAACCGGACATCGCCTGGTCGGGGCAGCCTGGACTCATTCTGCCCGAGTCGTGGGAGAAGGGCATGGACGACGCCATCGACGCCGCCGTCGCCGACACGCCCGACACCGCCCCGCTGCGCGCCCTGCTCGCCGGCCCCCACTGCGTTTCCGCATAGTCGCCGTTCGGCCGGGCGGCCGGTCACGATCGCTGGTCGACGGAACGATCCAAGTCCGCTTCAGCTCGACGAATGGTCTGTGAACGCGGCTTGACGTGGATCAAGCCGTCCTTCCTGTGGATGGTGTACCGCTGTGGCTGGGCGACGAAGGCCGGGCAGGGGACTGTCCTGGCCATCGAGATCACCCGCGACGGCTTCGAGTGGGCATTGCGTCATGCCTGTCTGTCCAGCCAGCTACGTGCGCGGGCCGCACCCCGACCTCAGTACCTGGCAACGTCAGCTCAAGCGCGCACCGGCCCGCGTCCAGTGGGACCCCGAGCGCGACCTGCACCTGCGCCCCCTGACGTACCGCTCACTCCAACTCGGGCTCTCCGGTGAAGCCGTTAAGCGTTACGCGGACGAGTGGACCGTGGCCATCAGCGACGTGACTCCGCTCGCCCGAGAAATCTACGAGCTCGTACGCCGCAGCGAGCTGGATGCCGCGGCCGCACTGCTGCCCAAGGAGCGCCCCTACCCCGCCGGGGACGAACTACTGGCCGCCCTGCGCCCGTGACCGACTAGTGCCGTATCAGGCGTTTGCCTTGTCGTGATGCGACGTGCCGCTCGGGTGCTGGCGCAGCGGTGCGTCACCATGAGTCGGTCCGGGTGGCAAAACGTGTGCAGGTTCGTGAGGTCGATGACGCTGAAGGCAGGAGGTTGCTGCAAAGCCCGGCACCTGGATCGGTATTCCGGACTCCGCACTCTTGTCGATCTCGCGGGTCAGCCATCGGAGGGACGCGGGGCGCGCAGGTGGGCCCGTTCCTTCAGCTCCTCCTCGTCGACCAGCTTGAGCATCGGCTGACCCGGCGCGCACACCATGGTCACCACGAACTTGGTCGGTGCGTCCGACAGGGCGTTGCCGTCCTGGTAGTGGATCACGTCACCGCCTGGCTCCCAGAACGTCCCACCGGCCTCGACCACACGCTCCGGCTCGCCCTCGAGCTCGAACCGGAGCGCGCCCTCCATCACGTAGCCGAACGACGGGCCCGAGTGGCGATGCGGAGGGAGCCCGGGGTGACCGGGAGGCCAATCGACGAGGATGGTCATTCCCGAACCACCTTCGGGAAAGAAAGGCGGAGTGACTTCCTGCAGCAACTTGACTTCGGGCGGCAAGGAGACCTCGTGCGTGCTCCCGCTCTCTGGGTCCTTCGCTGACATGTACCGCACCTCCGTAAGCCTGCCCAGAATGGACGATCTTGCATCGGCCACCGCATTCCGGACCGGTGTACCGACCCACTCGTTCGGCGGTGACCAAGTTCGCCTGTTCCCGGCTCACACAACTTGCTTCGCGAAACGGTCTCGACACCACCCTGCCTCCCGTCGGCGGCCGCCACAATCCGGGAGCCAGCGGCATCGAGACCGCATCGCGCCATGTCATCGGCGAGCATCTAGCGCCGTATCAAGCAGCGTCTGCCCTGTTGTGATCTGACGTGCCGCTCGGGTGCTGGCGCAGGCGGTGCGTCACCATGAGTCTGTCCGGGTGGCAGAACGTGTACGGGTTCGTGAGATCGATGACGATGAAGGCCGGAGGTTGCAGCGGATCATCCGCAGAGGCACCGGCTCGGTCGTGACGTGGCGGCGGGCCCAGATGGTGCTGCTGTCAGCACAGGGCATGGCGGTGGCGGAGATCGCCGAGGTGACGTGCACCAGCGCGGATCGGGTCCGCGATGTGATTCACGACTTCAACACCGACGGCTTCGAGTCGCTCTACCCCAAGTACAAGGGCGGTCACCCGAGGACTTTTACGCTGTCCGAGCGGCGCGAGGTCAAGAAGATCGCCAAGTCCAAGCCGGCCGAGCACGGCCTGCCGTTCTCGACCTGGAGCCTGGGCGCATCGCGCTCCGCGAGGAGGGCGTCTCCTTTCAACGCGTGAAGACCTGGAAGGCTTCGCGCGACCCCGAGTACGCCACAAAGAAGGCTCGTATCGAGCACCTCTACGCGATCGCCGACGGCGAGGTCATACCCGAAGACGGTGAGCCGGTCGTGGTCTTATGCGTCGATGAGTTCGGTCCGCTCAACCTCCAGCCGCACCCAGGCAGGCAGTGGGCCGAACGCGGCGGCAAGCAGAAGGATCCCGAGCGCGAGCCCAGGCCGCGGCGGCGGGCGACCTACACCCGCGCGCATGGAGTCCGCCACCTGTTCGCCGCCTACGACCTGGGCAAGGACAAGCTCTACGGACACATCAACAAGACCAAGACGCGAACGAAGTTCCTGGGGTTCTGCCGCTATCTGCGCAGCCTCTACCCGCCCGAGATCCGCATCGCCATCGTGGTCGACAACTTCTCCCCGCACCTGACCACCAGGCGCGACACCCGAGTAGGTGACTGGGCCCAAGTCAACAACGTCGAGATCGCCTACACCCTGACCAACAGCTCCTGGCTCAACCGCATCGAGGCCCAGTTCACCACCCTGCGCTACTTCACCCTCGACGGCACCGATCACGCCAGCCACAAGGAGCAGGGCAGCATGATCCGGCGCTACATCATCTGGCGAAACCGTCACGCCGACGACCAGCGCCTACGAGCCATCGTCAACAGGGCAAACGTTGCCTGATACGGCACAAGTTCACCGAACGGCCGACTGCCGCCTACGGGGCACATGGCAGCGCAGGCTCGCCGGGCCCGGTGTGTCCTGTCCGGTCGGCGTGGCCTAGGCGGGGATGGCTGAGCACCTTCCGCCTCACGTCCCGGCGACGCTCAACGCGCTGCTGACCGGTTCCGATCCAGCGAGCAGCGTTTGGGGAGCGACTGCACCCCGCCGCGGGCGATCTCGAACGGGTGGGGGAGTTTGAATCACGCTCGGCCTGGCTGGTCTGTCCGAACCCGCTGGAGCCGTCCTCTCCCAGGGATAGGGAATGAATAGGGAATAGGGAATTTGGAGGTCGCGTGGGTAGGCGGTGTTGCTGGGCGGGAGGTAGTACAGGGCCGGTACCCGGGGCATCGAGTCCTGTGCACTACGTGCGGGCCGATACCCCGTTCGGCCTCCAGGTACGTCTCGAGGCCACCGCCGGTCGGACGGCTTGACCTTGACGCATGGGTCAATCCCTAGCGTCGTCGGCATGGACACATCTTCGAAGAGCGCAACGTTCTCCAGCCGCTCCGGCATCTCCCGTACCGGACTGGAGGCCCGGCTGTTGGCACGGCCTGAAGGCCTGCCCGCTCCCGGGGACTTCGAGATCACCGAGGTCGCTGTTCCCGATCCCGCATCGGGGCAGGTGCTGGTCCGCAATCTGTTCATGTCGCTCGATCCCGGCATGCTCATGCTGATCGCGGGCGAGTCCGGCCTGCCGATGCCCCGCTATGAGGTCGGCGAGGTGATGTACGGCGATGCCATCGGTGAAGTGGTCGCCTCCGCGGATTCATCACTTGACGAGGGCGACCTGGTGATGCACCGGCTTGGCTGGCGCGAGTATGCCGTGGCGCAGGCCGGGCTGTTCCGCCGCGTCGACCGGGACGCCTACCCGACGCCCTCCACTTACCTGAGTTTCGGACTGGTCGCCTACGTCGGGCTCATGGACGCGGCGGAACTACGGCCCGGCGACACCGTTTTCGTCTCCAGTGCGGCGGGGGCGACCGGGAGCATGGCCGGCCAGATCGCTCGGCTCAAGGGAGCGGCCCGGGTGATCGGCAGCGCCGGATCGAGGGACAAGGTCGACCATCTGACCGGGAGACTCGGGTTCGATGCGGCCTTCGACCATCACGACGGACCGGTCGTCGACCGGCTGCGCGAGGCCGCACCCGAAGGCATCGACGTCTACTTCGACAACGTGGGTGGCGAGCAGCTACGCGCCGCGATCGAGATCATGAACCCGCATGGCCGCGTCGCCCTGTGCGGAGCCCTCAGCGGGCAGAGCGAAGCCGGTCCCGGCGACCTGTTCAGTGTCCTCGGCAAGCGGCTCACCATCCGCGGCTTCACCGTGGGCGATCACCTTGAGCGTGCTCCGGAGTTCGGCGCGCAATTCCGTATGTGGTTGCGCGAGGGCGCGATCGTCCATGACGAGACGGTGATCGATGGGCTGGCCCATGCACCGCAGGCTCTCCTCGATCTCGTGAACGGCGCGTACACCGGGAAGACGGTGGTCCGGCTCGGGAGTTGACCTTGACGTACGGGTGAAGCCTTAAGGTCGGACTCGGAGGTGGCTGCAATGCTGATCGGAGAACTGGCCGCGCAGGCCGGGACCACGACCCGTGCCCTGCGTTACTACGAGGAGCAGGGCCTGCTGGAGTCCGACCGTACGACGGCGGGCTATCGCCTGTACGAGCCCGGTGCGGTACGCAGGGTCCGGAACATCCGTGAGCTTCTGTCCTGCGGGCTCACCGTGGAGGATGTGAAGTCCCTCCTGGCCTACCTCGACGCCGATCTGCCCGAGGTGCTCTCCTACTCACCGCTGTGCGCCGACGGCTACGGCGTCGGCGCACAGCGGGTGGCTCAGCTGGAGGAGCGCATCGCGATCCTCACCGAGCTGCGCGACAGCCTCGTCCGCCGGATGCCATGGCTGGCGGCACCCGGCGGCACCGCAGACGAGCAGGCCGCTTGATCGTGAAGTGCCGCGGCCTTTTCGACCGGACGCGCAATCGGCGTGGGCACATCGAACGGTCAGGGGAAGATCGGGCGGGGGCCCAACAGGAGGGCAGCGAGGCGCAGGTACGCCTTGTAGGCCTCGGGGGTCAGCCAGGAGAGTTCGACCGTGCTGCCCATGGTGAGGTGGCCGTCGCGGGGGACCATGACCACGCCGCGGCAGCGGGAGCTCAGGCCCCGGATACTGGCGGCGTCGAGCGTCCAACCGGCCGCGGGGCGGCTGTGGTTGAGGACGACGACGGCCTCGCGGACCAGGTCCGGCAGGTCGAGGGTGACAAGACGGTCCATGGCCTGCTGCGCCTGGGTCAGACCGGCGGGGTCGGCCCGCGAGACGATGACCACGCGGTCGGCCGCCCTGAGCACCGTGGGCATGAACTTGTCCGAGTCGACCAGGGTGAGGTCGAAGTACTCCCGGGTGGTGCGGGTCACCCGGTGGAAGTCGTAGTCCGTGAACTGGCCGACCGACGCGATGCGCGAGACGGAGTCGTTGGCGAGAACCTGGAGCCCCGAGCGGTGCGGCGACAGGAACAGCTGGAGATCCTCGAAGTGCCGCACCTCGTGCAGCGACTCGGCCAGGGCCGACAGGCTGGCCAGGGTGTTGCGGAAGACCCGCCCGCCGATCCGGACCTGGCTGCCCGTGTGCCGGTCGGGGTCGATGGCGAGCACCCGCTCCTGCCGCTGGTCGGCCAGTACGGCCCCCAGCACCATCGTGGTCGTGGTGCAGCCGACCCCGTCCTTGACACCCACGAGCGCGATCCGCAGGGGCTCCGGCAAGGGGGTGCGGATGGTGCGCATCCACTGCTCGTGGTCGTCCTCCTCGTCGCTCGCCGTCTCCGGCTCGACGGCGGGGCTGTCTTCGTCCCCGCCCGTGCCGCCCTCCACGTCCTCCCACTCCACCCCGCCCGGCAGCAGCGCCCCGAAGGCGTCCGCCACCTCCCGGGCGGTCGGCCGCCCCGCGGGTTCGGGCTCGACACAGCGCAGCAGCATCCGGGACTCGCCCCAGTACGTCACCTCGGGTGCCCGGTAGGGGGAGTTGGCCGGCGTGGACGGTGTCGACGCGCTCCACGCGCCGCCGACGCCTCCCCCGCGGCCGCGAGCTCGAGTCGGACGTGGGCCCCGTCGGCGAGGGCGAACTCCATGTAGTCGTAGTGCGGCGCACGGGCATTGTGCCGATCAATGTCCCGCGAAGGTAGTGAAGTTGGCGAATTCGCCGTAGCCAAGGGGCGACTAGCCCACCCGGTGGCCGTTCTCCAGTTCCGCGGTTCCGCCGCCCTCCGTCAGTACGTCCAGCGCGGCGAGGACCCGGCGGCCGAGTGCGCCCGGCAGGTACTCGGCCAGCTCCTCCCGCGGCACCAGCCGCCACGACAGCAGTTCCTCCTCCTGCAACCGGATCGCCTTGAGCTCCCGCTCGCCGAGGACTCCGCCGTCGTACAGGTAGGCGACCAGTGGGGGCCGCGCCGTCCCCTGCACCCAGTCGACCGCGAGCAGCGGACCGAGTTCGATGTCGAGCCCGATCTCCTCGGCGGTCTCGCGGCGCGCGCCCTGGCGCGGTGTCTCCCCGTCGTCCGACTCGACGGTGCCACCCGGAAGGGCCCAGCCCTCACGGTAGTTCGGCTCGACGAGCAGCACCCGGCCGTCACTGTCGCGGAAGAGCGCGGCGGCACCGGCGAGGACACGGGGGAGGCCCGCGATGTACGTGGCGAAGTCTGGAGTGGTCATTCCCAAAGCGTACGGACGAGACTTCGAGGTCGCCGACGACAGGGCCTAGGACAGGTCCCGGGCGTCGGGACCGGTAGCGGTCCCGCCCTGGGCCTCGCCCTCCGTCTCCGCCAGCGCGAGCGTCCGCGCGGCCAGCTCACTGATCCGTACACCGTCGAAGCCGAACACCGCGCTGCGTACGGTGTCCTCCAGCGGGTCCTTCCACTGCGCGGGAATGGCCCCGGCCCCGCACAGGACCCCGGCCACCGAGCCCGCCGTCGCGCCGTTCGAATCGGTGTCCAGGCCGCCGCGGACGGTCAGCGTGATGGTCCGGGTGAAGTCGCCGTCGCCGTAGAGCAGCCCGGCCGTGAGCACGGCGGCGTTCGGGATCGTGTGGATCCAGCCGAGCCCCGCGGTCTCCTCGGACACCGTGGTGAGCGTGTCCTCCCAGGTCATCCGGGTCTCGTGAAGCGTGAGCACCCGGCCTACGGTGCGGGCGAGGCGACTGCTCGCGGGAATGACGGTCAGCGCCGTGTCCAGCGCGTGGCGGACCGTGGGCGCGGTGAACGCGGCCGAGACGAGCGCCGCCGCCCACATCGCCCCGTACACGCCGTTGCCGGTGTGGGACAGCACGGCGTCGCGACGGGCGAGGGAGGCCGCCCGGTGCGGCGCGCCCGGGCTGGTCCAGCCGTAGACATCGGCGCGGATCAGGGCGCCGATCCATTCCTGGTAGGGGTTGTCGTACGTCGCCGTCAGCGGCGGTTTGATGCCATTGGCGAGGTTGCGGTACGCGGCCCGCTCCGCCGTGAACGTCTGCAGATACGGCAGCCGCAGCAGCCACAGGTCGCCGACCTGCTCGGTGCTGAAACCGAAACCGTGCGTCTCCAGCAGGTGCAGCCCCAGGATCGCGTAGTCGACGTCGTCGTCACGGCAGCTGCCGTGGATGCGGCCGCGCACGCATTGCCGCCACTCGGGCCGCAGCTCGAACTCGCCGGCGTCACCGTCGGTGGCGGGCTCGGGAAGATAGTCGGTGAGCGGCAGGGCGGCGGCCTGTCGCAGATAGCGGTCGATACGGTCCCGCGTCCAGTGGTCGCCCTGCTCGACCGGCTTGCCGAGCATGTTGCCCGCGATCCGGCCCAGCCAGCCCCCGAGAACGCGGTCCGCGAGTTCGGTGCCCACAGGGGTCATAGCTCCGGTTTACCCAATTCCGGGCATGAGCGTGCGGTGTTCCACGGGCCGGTCGGAGCATGACGGCGGGGGCGTCCTCCGGTTAAGGTCGCAGCGGCGCGACTGCCTTGACGTGTGCGAGGCCGGAAAGCAAGGGGAATGCAAGGTGGCGGACTCTGCTGTGAAGACGACACGTGCGGGCACCGGGCGTGTTCCGCGGGTGCTGATCGCCGCGGACAAGTTCAAGGGATCGCTGACCGCCGTGCAGGTCGCGGAGCGCGTCATGGCCGGGCTGCGCCGCGTCGTGCCGGGTGTCGAGGTCGAGGCGCTGCCCGTGGCCGACGGCGGCGACGGGACCGTGGACGCGGCGGTCGCGGCCGGGTTCGAGCGGCGGGAGGTGCGGGTCGCCGGCCCGCTGGGCGACGAGCTCACCGCCGCCTTCGCGCTGCGCGGCGACACCGCGGTGGTGGAGATGGCGGAGGCGAGCGGATTGCAGCGGCTGCCCGCCGGGGTGTTCGCGCCGCTGACGTCGTCCACGTACGGGTCCGGGGAGCTCCTGCGGGCCGCGCTGGACGCCGGGGCCCGGACGATCGTGTTCGGCGTGGGCGGCAGCGCGACGACGGACGGCGGGGCGGGGATGCTGTCCGCGCTCGGGGCGCGGTTCGTGGACGCGGAGGGGGAGCCGGTGGCTCCCGGCGGTGCGGCGCTGAGTGACGTGGCGACCGCGGACCTGTCCGGCCTGGACCCCCGGCTGTCCTCCGTGGACTTCGTCCTCGCCAGCGACGTGGACAACCCGCTCACCGGGCCGAAGGGCGCGCCCGCCGTGTACGGCCCCCAGAAGGGGGCGAGCCCCGACGACGTGGAGATCCTGGACGCGGCCCTCGGACACTTCGCCGCGGTTCTGGAGAAGTCGATCGGGTCCAGGGCCACGGAGTACGCCGCGGCGCCGGGAGCGGGAGCCGCGGGTGGCATCGGCTACGGTGCGCTGGTCCTGGGCGCCCGGTTCCGTCCCGGTATCGACGTGATGCTCGACGTCCTCGGCTTCGCGCCCGCGCTGGAGAGGGCCACCCTGGTGATCACCGGTGAGGGGTCCCTCGACGAACAGACCCTCCACGGCAAGGCTCCGGCGGGGGTGGCCGCGGCCGCCCGCGCCGCGGGCAAGGAGGTCGTCGCGGTGTGCGGGCGCCTGGCACTGCGCCCGGAGGCGCTCGGCAGGGCCGGCATCCGGCGCGCGTACCCCCTCACGGAGGTCGAGCCCGACATCGCACGATGCATCTCCGACGCGGGGCCGATCCTGGAGACGGTGGCCCAGAACATCGCCCGCGACTTCCTGACCTGACCGGTCCAGGGGGACAACGAGGCACGAAGAGGTAAGGCGAGGTACGACGCGGCATGACGAAGGGGCCCGAACCGGTTGTCCGGTTCGGGCCCCTTCGGGCGTGTACGAGGAAAAGCTACGGCAGCTGCGCCGCCCGTGCCTCACGCCGGTTGTCGCGGAAGTTGTTCACCCGCCGAGCCGTCGCGAACAGCGGAATCACCGCACCCATGACGAGCTGCAGCGCACAGCCGGTCTGGAGCAGGAGCTGACCGCTGGGGGCGTCGAAAGCCCACGCCGCCAGCAGACCCATGGACAGGACGATCCAGGAGAGCATCGCCACCGCGAGGCGGCCCCGCGGCTTCGGGTACTCCACCCGGCTCACCATCAGCCACGCCGTGCCGAGGATCGCCATCAGCGTCGCCGCGAAGGGCAGCTCCAGGAGCACGATCGAGACGACCGTCAGCGCTCCGAACGGCGACGGCATGCCCTGGAACGTGCCGTCCTTCACCGTGACGCAGGAGAAGCGGGCGAGGCGGAGGACGACCGCGAGCAACACCACGATCGCGCCGAGCGCCGCCACTCTCTGGTGCGCGTCGTCCGCGACCATGCCGTAGACGAGGACGAAGTACGCGGGCGCCAGACCGAAGCTGATCAGGTCCGACAGGTTGTCCAGTTCCGCGCCCATGGGGGAGGAGCGCAGCTTGCGGGCGACGAGGCCGTCGAAGAGGTCGAAGACCGCGGCGCAGAGCATCAGGATGACGGCCGTGGCGGCGCTGTGGCGCGCCATGCCCGACTCCTGGCTGCCGGTGAGGTGCGGGATCAGAATGCCCGTGGTGGTGAAGTACACCGCCATGAAGCCGCACGTGGCGTTGCCGAGGGTGAGGGTGTCCGCTATTGAGAGGCGGAGAGAGAGGGGCATCTCCTCCTCGTCGTCCACCTCGTCGGCCTCCGGCACCCAGCCGGCCTGAGTCTCAGGATCAATCACGGTCAATTCGAGTCACCCCAGCCACGGTCTTCTGACCGACTTCCACATCGACCTCGACACCCTCGGGGAGGTAGATGTCGACGCGCGAGCCGAAGCGGATGAGACCGATCCGGTCGCCCTGCTCGACCTTCGTACCTTGCGGGATATAAGGAACGATACGGCGGGCGACCGCGCCGGCGATCTGGATCATCTCGATGTCACCGAGTTCGGTGTCGAAATGCCAGACGACGCGTTCGTTGTTCTCGCTCTCCTTGTTGAACGCCGGAACGAACCCACCGGGGATGTGTTCGACCGAGGTCACCGTGCCGGAGAGCGGCGCGCGGTTGACGTGTACGTTCAAAGGGCTCATGAAGATCGCGACGCGGGTGCGTCCGTCCTTCCACGGCATGATGCTCTGCACCACACCGTCGGCGGGCGAGATGACCCGGCCCGGGGCGATCTCGCGCTCGGGGTCGCGGAAGAACCACAGCATGCCCGCCGCGAGCGCGGTGGCGGGTACGGCCACGGCCTTGGCGGCGCCGGAGCGGCGTGCCTTGGCCAGACTGAGTGCTGCGGTGGCAACGGTCGGGAGAAGCCACGGCGATGCTCCGCGCGCGAGGCGGACCCGGCCGCGAGGTGCAGAGGTTTGGCTGTGGGGCATGGATGACCTTCGTAGCGGATGATGCCGCGCTGGAACGGGGGACGGCGGCTTTCCCGGGATCGTACCGGGCGCGGGCCGCAACTGGGCAAGCCAGGAAGCCGAGTCGGCGGCCGAAGAGTGTGACGGGGTGTGATCTTCTTCTCGAAGAAAACACCCCGAACCACGACATCCAACCCTGCTTAACCCTGGAGTCGGTACTCTTCGAGCAGTCGGCGCCCGATGATCATTTTCTGGATTTCGGCGGTACCTTCGCCGATCAGCAGCATCGGCGCCTCACGGTAGAGGCGCTCGATCTCGTACTCCTTGGAGAAGCCGTAGCCGCCGTGGATCCGGAAGGCGTCCTCGACCACTTCCTTGCAGTATTCGGAGGCGAGGTACTTCGCCATCCCTGCCTCGAGGTCGTTTCGTTCCCCGGAGTCCTTTTTGCGGGCCGCGTTCACCATCATTGCATGGGCCGCTTCGACCTTGGTGGCCATCTCGGCCAGCTTGAACTGGATGGCCTGGTGCTGCGCGATCGGCTTGCCGAAAGTGTGACGCTGCTGGGCATAGGAGACACCCAGCTCGAACGCACGCTGTGCGACACCGCAACCACGTGCCGCCACGTTGACGCGGCCGACCTCGACTCCGTCCATCATTTGGTAAAACCCTCGGCCAGTGGTGCCGCCGAGTACCCGATTGGCCGGAACGCGTAGTCCGTCCATGATGAGCTCGGTCGTGTCGACGCCCTTGTAGCCCATCTTGTCGATCTTCCCGGGAATGGTGAGGCCGGGGCGGACCTCTCCGAAGCCGGGCTCCTTCTCGACCAGGAAGGTCGTCATCGACTTGTGGGGCGCGGTGCCCTCCGGGTGTCCTTCGTCACTTCGTACGAGCACGGCCACCAGGTTCGACGAGCCGCCGTTCGTCAGCCACATCTTCTGACCGTTCAGGACGTACTCGTCGCCGTCCCTGACCGCCTTCGAGGTGATCGCGGAGACGTCCGAGCCGAGAGCCGGCTCCGACATCGAGAACGCGCCGCGCACCTCGCCCAGGGCCATCCGGGGCAGGAAGTGGTCCTTCTGCTCCTGCGTGCCGTGCTGCTTGAGCATGTACGCCACGATGAAGTGCGTGTTGATGATGCCGGAGACCGACATCCAGCCGCGGGCGATCTCCTCGACGCAGAGCGCGTAGGTGAGGAGGGACTCGCCCAGGCCCCCGTACTCCTCGGGGATCATCAGACCGAACAGGCCCAACTCCTTGAGGCCGTCGACGATCTGCTGGGGGTACTCGTCGCGGTGCTCCAGCTCGGTCGCGACCGGGATGATCTCCTTGTCCACGAAGTCGCGGACGGTGGAGAGGATCTCCTGCTGGACGTCGGTGAGACCGGCGGTCTGGGCGAGTCGCGCCATGGCTACTTCTCCTGCTGCTTGAGTTCCGGACGGCCGGGCTGCTCGCCCCCGCGCTCCTTGATGTACGTCTCGGTCGGCACCATGACCTTGCGACGGAACACGCACACCAGCGTGCCGTCCTGCTTGTAGCCCTTGGTCTCGACGTGGACGATCCCGCGGTCGCTCTTCGACTTCGAGGGCGTCTTGTCGAGGACCGTGGTCTCGCCGTAGATCGTGTCGCCGTGGAAGGTCGGCGCCACGTGCTTCAGCGACTCGATCTCCAGGTTGGCGATCGCCTTCCCGGAGACGTCCGGGACGGACATGCCGAGCAGCAGCGAGTAGATGTAGTTGCCCACGACGACGTTCCTGCCGAAGTCCGTCGTCCGCTCCGCATAGTTCGTGTCCATGTGGAGGGGGTGGTGGTTCATGGTCAGGAGACAGAAGAGGTGGTCGTCGTACTCCGTGACCGTTTTCCCGGGCCAGTGCTTGTAGACCGCGCCGACCTCGAACTCCTCGTACGTGCGTCCGAACTGCATGGTGCTCAGGCCTCCGGGGCTTCGAACTTGGACGTGCGCTGCATGCCGGCCGCCCGGCCCTTGCCCGAGATGACCAGGGCCATCTTGCGGCTGGCCTCGTCGATCATCTCGTCGCCGAGCATCGCGGAGCCCTTCTTGCCGCCCGCCTCGGACGTGTAGTACTCGTATGCGTCGAGGATGAGCTCGGCGTGGTCGAAGTCCTCCTGGGAGGGCGAGAAGATCTCGTTGGCCGCGGCGACCTGGTCCGGGTGCAGCACCCACTTGCCGTCGAAGCCCAGGGCGGCGGCGCGCCGGGCGACCTCGCGGTAGCCCTCCTGGTTGCGGATCTGGAGGTAGGGGCCGTCGATCGCCTGGAGGTCGTGCGTACGGGCGGCCATCAGGATGCGCATCAGGATGTAGTGGTACGCGTCCGCCGGGTAGCCCGGCGGCTGCTCGCCCACGACCAGCGACTTCATGTTGATGGAGGCCATGAAGTCGGCCGGGCCGAAGATGATGGTCTCTACACGCGGTGAGGCCGCGGCGATGTCGTCGACGTTGACGAGCCCCTTCGCGTTCTCGATCTGCGCCTCGATGCCGATCTTGCCGACCTCGAAGCCCATCGTCTTCTCGATCTGCGTCAGCAGCAGGTCGAGCGCGACGACCTGCTGGGCGTCCTGGACCTTCGGCAGCATGATGCAGTCGAGGTTCTGGCCCGCGCCCTCGACGACCGTGACGACATCGCGGTACGTCCAGTGCGTCGTCCAGTCGTTCACCCGTACGACCCGCGTCTTGCCGGTCCAGTCGCCCTCGTTCAGGAACTTCACGATGGTGTGTCGCGCCTCGGGCTTGGCGAGCGGGGCGCAGGCGTCCTCCAGGTCCAGGAAGACCTGGTCCGCGGGGAGGCCCTGGGCCTTCTCCAGGAAGCGGGGGTTCGAGCCGGGCACGGCCAGGCAGGAACGCCGCGGGCGAAGGCGGTTGACGGGCGTGGTCATGCGGGGACCTCCAGGGGGTCGAGCTTGTTCGCTTTCCGGATCTCGTCGACGATACGGCCGATGATTCCGGTGATGTCGAAGTCCTTCGGTGTGAATACCGCGGCGACTCCCGCGGCGCGCAGCAGTTCGGCGTCGGCGTTCGGGATGATCCCGCCGGCGATCACCGGGATGTCGGCCGCGCCGGCCTCGCGCAGCCGTTCCAGCACGTCCGGCACCAACTGGGCGTGCGAGCCGGACAGGATGGACAGGCCGACGCCGTGCACGTCCTCGGCGACGGCCGCGTCCACGATCTGCTCGGGCGTGAGCCGGATGCCCTGGTAGACCACCTCGAACCCGGCGTCGCGGGCCCGCACGGCTATCTGCTCGGCGCCGTTGGAGTGCCCGTCCAGGCCCGGCTTGCCCACCAGGAAGCGGAGCTTGCCGACGCCGAGGTCGCGGGCGGTCGCCTCGACCTTGCGGCGCACCAGCGCCAGCGCGGTGCCCTCCTCGGCGGTGACCGCGACGGGCGCGGACGAGACGCCGGTCGGGGCGCGGAACTCGCCGAACACCTCGCGCAGGGCCTCGGACCACTCGCCGGTCGTGACCCCGGCGCGGGCGCACTCCAAGGTGGCCTCCATGAGGTTGTCGGTGCCCTTGGCCGCCTCCTTCAGCCGCTCCAGCGCCTTGCAGGGGCGCGGGTGGTTGAACGGCGGCTGGTAGCGCGTGTCGCGCCACTGCTGGAGCGCGGCGACGACACGGGCCTCGACGGCCGGGTCGACGGTCTGGATCGCCGCGTCCAGGTCAGCGGTGAGCGGGTTCGGCTCGGTCGACTCGTAGATGTTGACGCCGACGATCTTCTCGGTGCCGCCCTCGATCCGGGCCCGGCGCTCGGCGTGCGAGGAGACGAGCTGCGACTTCAGGTAGCCCGACTCGACGGCGGCCATCGCCCCGCCCATCTCGTCGATCCGGTCCATCTCGGCGAGCGACTCCTCGACGAGGGCCGCGACCTTCGCCTCGATGACGTGCGAGCCCTCGAAGATGTCCTCGTACTCCAGCAGGTCGCTCTCGTGCGCCAGTACCTGCTGGATGCGCAGCGACCACTGCTGGTCCCAGGGCCGGGGCAGCCCGAGCGCCTCGTTCCAGGCGGGCAGCTGCACGGCACGCGCGCGTGCGTCCTTCGACAGCGTCACGGCCAGCATCTCGAGGACGATCCGCTGGACGTTGTTCTCCGGCTGCGCCTCGGTCAGGCCGAGCGAGTTGACCTGGACGCCGTAGCGGAAACGCCGCTGCTTGGCGTCCTGGATGCCGTAGCGCTCGCGCGTGACCTGGTCCCAGATCCGTCCGAACGCCCGCATCTTGCACATCTCCTCGATGAACCGGACACCCGCGTTCACGAAGAAGGAGATACGGGCGACGACGTCACCGAACTTCTCGGCGGGCACCTGCCCCGAGTCGCGGACGGCGTCCAGCACGGCGATGGCCGTCGACATCGCGTACGCGATCTCCTGGACGGGGGTCGCGCCCGCCTCCTGGAGGTGGTACGAGCAGATGTTGATCGGGTTCCACTTGGGCATGTGGGAGACCGTGTACGCGATCATGTCCGTCGTCAGCCGGAGTGAGGGCACCGGCGGAAAGACATGCGTACCCCGCGACAGGTACTCCTTGACGATGTCGTTCTGCGTCGTCCCCTGGAGCTTGGTGATGTCGGCGCCCTGCTCCTCGGCGACGACCTGGTAGAGCGCCAGCAGCCACATGGCGGTGGCGTTGATGGTCATCGAGGTGTTCATCTGCTCCAGGGGGATGTCCTGGAACAGACGGCGCATGTCACCGAGGTGCGAGACCGGCACCCCGACCCGGCCGACCTCGCCGCGGGCGAGGATGTGGTCGGGGTCGTACCCGGTCTGCGTGGGCAGGTCGAAGGCCACGGAGAGACCCGTCTGCCCCTTGGCGAGGTTGCGCCGGTACAACTCGTTGGACGCCTCGGCGGTGGAGTGACCGGCGTAGGTCCGCATGAGCCACGGCCGGTCCTTCTCCCGCCGTCCAGCGGCGTTCTGACGCTCAGTCATCTCGGGACCTCAGACGTTCCGGAAGCGGTTGATGGCGTCGATGTGCTGGGCGCGCTTCTCCTCGTCGCGCACGCCCAAGCCCTCGCGGGGCGCCAGCGCGAGCACGCCGACCTTGCCCTGGTGGAGGTTGCGGTGGACGTCGTACGCGGCCTGCCCGGTCTCCTCCAGGGAGTACACCTTGGAGAGCGTCGGGTGGATCTTGCCCTTGGCGACCAGCCGGTTGGCCTCCCAGGCCTCGCGGTAGTTGGCGAAGTGCGAGCCGATGATGCGCTTCAGCGACATCCACAGGTAGCGGTTGTCGTACTCGTGGTTGTAGCCCGAGGTCGAGGCGCAGGTGACGATGGTGCCGCCCTTGCGGGTGACGTAGACGGAGGCGCCGAAGGTCTCGCGGCCCGGGTGCTCGAAGACGATGTCGACGTCCTCGCCGCCCGTCAGCTCACGGATGCGCTTCCCGAACCGCTTCCACTCCTTGGGGTCCTGGTTGTGCTCGTCCTTCCAGAACTTGAAGCCCTCGGCGTTGCGGTCGATGATCGCCTCGGCGCCCATCGCCCGGCAGATGTCCGCCTTCTGGTCGCTGCTGACGACGCAGATGGGGTTGGCGCCACCGGCGAGCGCGAACTGCGTCGCGTACGAGCCGAGCCCGCCGCTCGCGCCCCAGATGAGGACGTTGTCGCCCTGCTTCATGCCGGCGCCGTTCCTCGACACGAGCTGCCGGTACGCGGTGGAGTTCACGAGCCCGGGAGCGGCGGCCTCCTCCCACGACAGGTGGTCGGGCTTGGGCATCAGCTGGTTGGACTTGACGAGGGCTATCTCGGCGAGGCCGCCGAAGTTGGTCTCGAAGCCCCAGATGCGCTGCTCGGGGTCGAGCATCGTGTCGTTGTGGCCGTCCGAGGACTCCAGCTCGACGGAGAGACAGTGCGCGACGACCTCGTCGCCCGGGTGCCAGGCGTTCACGCCCGGGCCGGTGCGCAGGACGACGCCCGCCAGGTCGGAGCCGATGACGTGGTACGGCAGGTCGTGCCGCTTGGTGAGCTCGCTGAGCCTGCCGTAGCGCTCCAGGAAGGAGAACGTCGACACCGGCTCGAAGATCGAGGTCCACACGGAGTTGTAGTTGACGGAGGAGGCCATCACGGCCACCAGGGCCTCGCCCGGGCCGAGCTCCGGCACCGGCACGTCGTCCAGGTGGATCGACTTGCGGGGGTCCTTGTCGCGGGTGGTGAGCCCCGCGAACATCTCCGTCTCGTCCTTGTGCACGGTGATCGCGCGGTACGACTCGGGGAGCGGAAGAGCGGCGAAGTCGGCGGACGTGGCCGTCTGCGACTGAATCGCGTCCAGGATTTCCTTCACGGTGTTGCCTCCGGCGATGAGCGTCTTGAGGGAAGACACTTGAGGGTTACGTCGGTGCTGCTGCTGGGAGTGAGGGGTGTGCCGTCGGTTCGGCGGAGGGGTGGTGCGGTGGCAGCGCCGGGTTGGCGCAAAAGGTTGCCTGTGACGCAGGCGTCCGGGCGCGCTCGCCAGTGGCTTGCGGGGACAGCCGGCGTACGAAAGGTCTCTGCACGCCGGCCGCCCGGACAACATCAACGTATGGCACGCCGTGTCACCTCGCAAGGCACGGAGTGCCATGAATTTCGCTCAGGTGAAATCTTTACGTAACACGTGAGCGATGATCGATCAGATCGACCGATGATCGATCAAAACGCACTGGTCAGGGGCGGTCTGGAGGGGCCGCCGCACGGGCCGGAGCGGCGGGGTGGCGGGCCGCTTCGGAGAACACCTGGTGTCGGTGGCACGGCGTGAGGGTTCCGGCGTGGAGGCGCGTGCGGGGGTGGGGTCGGGGTGAGCCGACGTTGCAGAGGGCCGACGAGACGTCCTGGGGAGCGCCGGGCGTCGGGAGCGCCGGGCGGTCGATGACGGGGGCGCTCGGCGGCGAAGCCGGGGGTGCGGGCGACGGGACCAGGGGGCGTACCTGCCTGAGGGCGGCACTTTTCGGCCCACGCCTCACGGCGCCCGTCCGTCCGGCTGGGGCGGTGGCGTGCCGGGCCGGCGCCAGAGTGCGTCTGCCGGGCTGGCCAGGTACAGGGCCATCGCCGTGCGCGTGCTCCGGTGGACGGCCATGGCGACCAGCCGCGGCACCGCAACTCGGCGAGGGTGAAGACCCACCCGTCCAGACCGTGCCGCGCCCCGAGAAGATCCATCAACTCCGCACACCTTAGGAGGAGTTCGGCCGGATCCCGGGGCGTGCCGGGGTGGTCCTGGCGACCGGCCCCAGCATGCTCGGGCTGATGCCGGCCCCGGCGACGGGACGCCTGGTGACGGGACTGCTGACGGGAAAGCCGGACGACTCTCTGCCCCCCGGATTCGCTTCCGGCCGAGCTATCAGTTCGTCCCCGGCCGAGCCGTCAGGAGTGGACTCGGACCGTCCTGACGGGCGCGCGTGAGTCCGGGCGGGACCGCGCCCCCGGCGCCGGAAGGGCCCTGCGACCCGCGTTCTACGACCGCTCCCGCAACGCCTGCTCGATGGTCCGCATGACCTGGTCCAAGGGCGCGTCGACGCGGGCCACGGTCACCAGGACGTCACCCTCGGTGAAGGCGGACGCCGGCGCCGTACGGGGCGTGGTTTCCCGCCCGGCCCCGATCCCCGTCCCGAAGGTCTTGCGGACGATGGAGAAGGCGTGGTCCAGCTGCGCCTCGACGTCGCCTTGTCCCCCCGCCCGCAGCCAGCGCCGCAGGACATGGTTGTGGGCCGTGACCACGGCGGACGCGGCGACCTCCGCGAGCAGCGGATCGTCGTTGGCGTCGTCGTCGTGCGCGTGCTCGTCGAAGTGGCCCAGGAGATAGCGGGTGAAGAGCCGCTCGTAGCGGGCCACGGAGGCGATCTCGGCCTCCCGGAGCGTGGGTACCTCGCGGGTCAGCTTGTAGCGCGAGACGGAGATCTCGGGCTGGGCCGCGTACATCGTCATGACTTCCTTGATGCCGCGGCACACCGTGTCGAGCGGGTGTTCGTGCGCCGGAGCCGCGTTGAGGACCGCCTCCGCGCGGATCAGGGTGTCGTCGTGATCGGGGAAGATCGCCTCTTCCTTGGAGCGGAAGTGGCGGAAGAACGTGCGGCGGGCCACCCCGGCCCGGGCCGCGATCTCGTCGACGGTGGTCGCCTCGTACCCCTTGGTCGCGAACAGCTCCATGGCCGCGGCCGCCAGTTCTCGGCGCATCTTGAGCCGTTGGGCGGCGGCGCGACTGCCCGCGGCGCTCTCCGGAGCGTCGGGCGTGGCTGGTGTACGTGAGGACTTGGCGGGCTGGGACATGACCCGAACGTACTGCATGTGCGCAGGGGAACGCGCATGTCCGGGGAACCCCCCACCCTCGACGGGTGGGGGGTTCCCGGCCGGGCCGAGCAGTCCGCCCCAGTCGGCGGTGTCGGCCAGCCGGTCGCCGGGACGCTCAGCGGCGGGCATATTCGCGGAAGCCGCGGCCCGTCTTGCGGCCGAGGCAGCCCGCGGCCACCAGGTGCTCCAGGAGCGGCGCGGGGGCGAGACCCGGGTCGCGGAACTCGCGGTGCAGGACCTTCTCGATGGCGAGCGAGACGTCCAGACCGACGACGTCGAGGAGTTCGAACGGCCCCATCGGGTAGCCGCCGCCCAGCTTCATCGCGGCGTCGATGTCGTCGAGGGTGGCGTAGTGCTCCTGGACCATCTTGATCGCGTTGTTCAGGTACGGGAAGAGCAGCGCGTTCACGATGAAACCGGCCCGGTCCCCGCAGTCCACCGGGTGCTTGCGGATCTTCCCGCACAGCTCGCGGACCGTGGCGTGCACGTCGTCCGTGGTCAGGACGGTCCTGACCACCTCGACCAGCTTCATCGCCGGGGCCGGGTTGAAGAAGTGCATGCCGATCACGTCCTGGGGGCGTGAGGTGGCACGGGCGCAGGCGACCACGGGCAGCGAGGAGGTGGTCGTGGCGAGGATCGCGCCGGGCTTGCAGACCTTGTCGAACACCCCGAACAGCTGCTGCTTGACCTCCAGGTCCTCGGCCACCGCCTCCAGGGCGAGATCGACGTCGGCGAAGGCGTCGTACGAGCCCGCCGGGACGATCAGGTCCAGGGTGCTCGCGGCGGCCTCGGCGGTCATCCGGCCCTTGTCGACCGAGCGGGCCAGCGACTTGCCGATGCGGGCCTTCGCGGCCTGTGCCTTCTCCTCGGTGCGGGCGGCGAGGACGACCTCGTACCCGGCCTTCGCGAAGACCTCGGCGATGCCGGAGGCCATGGTCCCCGAGCCCGCGACGCCGACGGAGCGGACCGTGCGGCCGGGGACCTCGGGGCCGCCGGAGAGGGGGGTCAGCGCGTCCCGCACGACCGTCGCGCTGCCGGGCGCCTCGTAGGAGTAGAAGCCCCGCCCCGACTTGCGGCCGGTCAGGCCCGCCTCGCTGAGCTGCTTGAGGATGGGCGCGGGGGCGTGCAGCCGGTCGCGGGACTCGGCGTACATGGCCTCCAGGACCGTCCGCGCGGTGTCGACGCCGATCAGGTCGAGCAGCGCGAGCGGGCCCATGGGCAGCCCGCAGCCGAGCTTCATCGCGGCGTCGATGTCCTCGCGCGAGGCGTACTTGGCCTCGTACATCGCGGCGGCCTGGTTGAGGTAGCCGAACAGCAGCCCGTCGGCGACGAAGCCGGGGCGGTCGCCGACCGCGACGGGCTCCTTGCCGAGGTCGAGCGCGAGGTTGGTGACCGCGCTCACGGCCGTGGGCGCGGTCAGCACCGACGACACGACCTCGACCAGCTTCATCGCCGGGGCCGGGTTGAAGAAGTGCAGGCCGAGGACGCGCTCGGGGCGGGCCGAGTCGGCGGCCAGGCGCGTCACCGAGAGCGCGTTGGTGCCGGTGGCCAGGATGGTGTCCGGACGCACGATGCCGTCCAGCGCGCGGAAGACCTGCTGCTTGATCTCGTACGACTCCGGGGTCACCTCGATGACCAGATCGGCGTCGGCGGCGGCCGCGAGGTCGGTGAAGGTGCGGAAGCGGGGCAGGGCGTCGGCGCGCTCCTGCTCGCTGAGGCGCTCGCGTCGCACGGCGCGGGCGGTGGAGGCTTCGAGGGCGGAGACGGCCTGGGCGGCCGCGGCCTCGCTGATGTCGATGCCGATGACGTCGAGGCCGGCCCGGACGAGGACCTCGGCGATGCCGGTGCCCATCGTGCCGAGGCCGACGACGGCGACGGTCTTGATGGGGGACAGAGGGGTGTCGGACAGGGGAGTTGCCATCGCGGGACTCCAGGAAGAGGGTGACGACTGAGGAGCGCACGCAGGTACGCCGAGGAGGCGCACGGAGTGCGGAGAGTGCGGGTGTTGCCGGGCTGACGAGCGCACACGCCCGGTGCCGTCCAGAGGGGGTGCCCGCGAGGGCGCACCCGGGGAACGGTGAAGCCGACCGGCCCTGTCCCGGAGCCGTGTCGCACTGAGGTACCTGAGGTACCGAACCGACTGCTCTCACGGCGGCTGCGTCACCAGGCCACCGCAAGCAAAACGCGAGTGGGTAACTCGCTCGTCTGAGCTTAACCCGCCGGTAACGAGCGCGCCAGCCCCCGAGTTTGTGATGTAGGTCCCGGAGCGACGGGGGCCGCGCCTAGGCTCGGCTTCATGGACGAAGAGTTGCGATCACTCACGGAGCGTCTACGAAACGAGGCGGGGGCTTCGCCGGTGTACGAGCGACTCGTGGCGACCGAGGATCCGAAGGTGCTGGCCGACGCGCTGACCGCGCCCGGACAGCCTTTGTGGGCCCGGGAGTTGGTCGCCTTCCGGCTCGGACTCGCCGGGGACCGGCGGGCCTTCGAGGCCCTGGTCCTGCTGCTGAACCACCGCGACCCACAGCGCTGCGCGTCCGCAGCGCACGCGCTCGCCCGCCTCGGCGATCCGCGCACGGCCCGCGCGGCGGCCGCGCTCGCGACCAACGAGCTGCGCGTCGCCTACGCGCTGCATCCCGTACGACTCCTGGTCGAGCTGCGCGCCCCCGAGGCCGTACCGGCGCTGATCACCACCCTGGGGCGCAGGCTGCGCCCCCACGACCCCTACCGCGTGGTCGCCCTGGCCTGTGTGGAGGGGCTCGGAACGCTGGGGGACGTACGCGCGAGACCCGTCCTGAACGAGGCGCTCGCCCATCCGGCACTCGCCGAGGCGGCGGTGCACGCGCTGGCCCGACTGCCCGGGTGACACGGCGGGCGGCCGACGGGCCGCCTCCCGCAGCGCCTCGTCGACCGTGCTCACCGTGTCGTCGCGCTCCGGACCCGGCCCTTCGAGCGTAGTCCGTGACGTCCGCACGGGAACGGTCATAACCGCAAAGATGTTCCCCCGCTACGGGCGCGCCCCGGTATCGGCGCCGGGGCGCGTGAGGGTGCGGGCGTACCGGACCTCGGGCACCGCGACACCGTCCACATCGAAAGGTTCCTCGCCACCGTCGGGACCGAACCCGGCCTGTGCGTAGAACCGACGCGCCCTGGTGTTTCCCTCGAGCACCCACAGCAGCATGCGCTCGTGCCCCGCGGCGGTGCAGCGGGCGATCGATTCCGTGAGAAGCGCGCGGCCCACTCCGGCCCCGATCCGCTCGGGATCGACGTAGATCGCGTACAACTCGGCCGCCCCGATGCCGTCGCCGCGGGCTTCGTCGTCCCGGTACGGGCCATGGCAGGCCCAGCCGACCACCTCGCCGTCCCGCTCGGCGACCAGGTTCACGATCGCGCCGCCGCCCCGCCCGAAACGCTCGCGCCGCCGGGCCGCGTCCTCGGCCACGCTGAGCGCGTCGAGGTACGACTGGGGCAGCAGCCCCCGGTACGCGGTCCGCCAGCCGCGGATACGGATCTCGGCCACCCGCTCGCAGTCCGAGAGGACCATCTCCCGGATCCGGACCGGGAGTGCGCTCACTCGCCCACCACCGCATATGCCTCGATCTCCATCAGGAACTCGGGGCGGACCAGCGCGGCGACCTGGACCGCCGACGCGGCCGGGAGTCGGTCCGCGGGTATGTGGGCGTCGCGGGCCGCGCGGACGGCCGGCATGTGGGCCATGTCCGTGACGAAGAAGGTGAGTTTGACGACGTCGTCGAAGGTCGCCCCGGCGGCGGCCAGACAGCGGCGCAGGTTCTCGAACACCTGGCGGGCCTGCGCGGCCGGGTCGCCCGCGCCGACGAGCTTGCCGTCCTCGTCCAGGGCGAGCTGCCCCGAGACCGCGACGAAGCGGCCCGTACCGAGGACGACATGCGAGTACGCGGCGGCGGGGGCGACCCCGTCGGGGGCGGGAATGCGGGTCAGCTCACTCATGCGTCCATGGTGGACCATGGGTCTGACAACGCCCCCGACGGGCCGTCAGGGCGTGCTCAGCCGCGGTGGCCGAGCAGCCCGTGCAGCGTCGCGCCTGCCGAGGACGCACCGCCCGAGGTGGTGGACAACGCAGCCTTCGTGCTCTTCGGCTCCGGGTCCGGCAGCTTCTTGCACACCGCGTCGGCCACGCCGCTGCCGTGCGGCACCTTGCCGTTGGTGAGGTACGCCGCCAGGTACTTGTCCAGGCAGGCGTTTCCGCTCAGCGTGATGCCGTGGTTCCCGCCGCCCTGCTCGACCACCAGGCTGGAGCCGCGCAGTGCGTGATGAACAGTCACGCCGCCCTGGTAGGGAGTGGCCGCGTCGTTCGTGGCCTGGAAGAGCAGCGTCGGCGGCAGCGCCTTGTTGGCGATGTTCACCGGCCGCAGCGTCTTCGTCGGCCAGAACGCGCACGGCGCGTTGTACCAGGCGTTGTTCCAGGTCATGAACGGCGCCTTGCCGTACACCGCCCAGTTGTCCTTGCGCCACTGGTTCCAGTCGCGCGGCCAGGACGCGTCACGGCACTGCACCGAGGTGTAGATGCTGTAACCGTTGTCGCCGGAGGCGTTGACGGCGCCGAGGTTCTCGTAGGCCGCGACGAGCGGGGCCGTCTTCTTGTCGTTCACGTAGGCCGCGAACGCGTCGGCGAGGGAGGGCCAGTAGCCGTTGTAGTAGCCGCCCGGGATGAAGGTGTCCTCCAGTTCGGAGGCGCCCACCTTGTTGCCCGCGGGGTTCTTGGCGAGCGCCCCCCGCATGGCGTACCACTTGGCCTCGACCTTGGCCGGGTCCGTACCGAGCTTGTAGGTCGCGTCGTGCTTGGCGACCCAGGCCATGAACGCCTGGTGGCGGTCGTTGAAGGCGTAGTCCTGGCCGATGTTGTCCTCGTACCAGACACCGCTGGGGTCGACGATGGAGTCGAGCACCAGACGGCGTACGCGCTGCGGGTAGAGCTTCGCGTACACGGCACCGAGGTAGGTGCCGTACGAGTAACCGAAGTAGTTGATCTTCTTGGCGCCGAGCGCGGCGCGGATCGAGTCCATGTCCCGGACCGCGCTCACCGTGTCGATGTACGGCAGCAGGTCGGCGTACTTCTTGCCGCACGCCTTGGCGAAGGCCTTGGCGCGGTCGAGGTTGGCCTTCTCGATCGCGGCCGTACTGGGCACGGAGTTCGGGCGCACCGGGTTGAAGGACCCGGGCCTGCAGTCCAGGGCGGGCTTGCTGGCGCCGACACCGCGTGGGTCGAAGCCGATGACGTCGTACTGCGCCGCCACTGCCTTCGGCAGCGAGGAGGCGACGAATCCGGCCAGCGAGAGCCCGCTGCCGCCGGGACCGCCCGGGTTCACCAGCAGCGGCCCCTGGTACGTCTTCGCGGTGTGCGGCACGCGTGAGAGGGCGAGGGTGATCTGCCGGCCGTGGGGCTTGGAGTGGTCCAGCGGCACCTTCAGGGACGCGCATTGGAGCTTTGGATAGCTGCTGGTCCCGCACTTCTTCCAGGTGGGTTTCGCGGTGGTGAGGGTGGTGCGCGGTGCGGTCGCGGAACCGGCGCTCGCGTCGGCGGGGATCGACGTGATCATCCCGGCCAGCACGGCCGCCGCCCCGCACAGAGCAGCTGCGCGTTTCTTCACAGAGCCTCCCAAGGACGGAGGATTTTGAGCCGTGCACGCCACGGCCTTCGCCGCATCGTCCCGGAAAGCGGCCCCGGAAGAACTCGTTCTGGAAAGTCTTGACCCGATTGAGCCGTGTGATGCGCTCGGATGCCGTCAGGAACGGGCCGGACAACGGCCGTTCGCCGTGGTCAGAGCAGGGTGAGCTGGGTCGGCTCCGGCGTGGCGGGCGCCATGGGCTCGGCGGGCTCCGCGGGCGCGGCGATCCTGCGGGGCATCCCCGCGCGCGTGGGACCGATGCCGTACTCCTGGGCGAGCTCGTGGACCTGACGGGTGATCCGGCGCTGGTACCACTTCGGGGCGTAGGCGCCCTCCGCGTACAGCCGCTCGTAACGCCGTACGAGATACGGGTGGTAGTGCTCCAACCAGGCCATGAACCACTCGCGGGCGCCGGGCCGCAGATGCAGTACGAGCGGGGTCACCGAGGTGGCCCCGGAGGCCGCTATCGCCCGTACGGTGGCGCGTAGTTGGGCCGGGCTGTCGCCCAGGAAGGGGATCACGGGGGCCATCAGGACCCCGCAGCCGATGCCGTGGTCCGTGAGGGTGCGCACGACGTCCAGACGGCGCTCCGGGGCCGGGGTGCCCGGCTCGACGGTGCGCCACAGCTGGGAGTCGGTGAAGCCCACGGAGACCGAGATCCCGACGTCGGTGACCTCGGAGGCCTGCTTCAGCAGGTCGAGGTCGCGCAGGATCAGCGTGCCCTTCGTCAGGATCGAGAAGGGGTTCGCGTGGTCGCGCAGGGCCGCGATGATGCCGGGCATCAGCCGGTAGCGGCCCTCGGCCCGCTGGTAGCAGTCGACGTTCGTGCCCATCGCGATGTGCTCGCCCTGCCAGCGGCGTGAGCCGAGCTGGCGGCGCAGCAGTTCCGGCGCGTTGACCTTCACCACGATCTGGGAGTCGAAGTCGAGTCCCGTGTCGAGGTCCAGATAGCTGTGGGTCTTGCGCGCGAAGCAGTACACACACGCGTGTGTGCAGCCCCGATAGGGGTTGACCGTCCACTCGAAGGGCATGCGCGAGGCCCCCGGTACCCGGTTCACGATCGAGCGGGCCCGGATCTCATGGAACGTGATGCCACGGAACTCCGGGGTGTCGAACGTACGGGTGGTCACCGCGTCCGCGCCGAACAGCGCGGCGTCCCGGGCGCGGTCCCCGGCGGGGTCCGCTGTGAGGTTGTCCCAGCGCATGACGCCTCCTCGATAGCACTGGCCACAGAATAGAACACATGTTCCCTTGATCGTGCGACCGCAATTTCGGGGCCCCGATTTGGGGGGTCGGGCCGCCGGGTGGTTGGCTTGCCGCACACCCCGAGTCACCAAGTGCTGGAGGAAGTGCAATGGCGCAGGTCGAGGCCACGACGGAGCGGGTCATCGCGGCGAACGCGGAGGCGGTGTTCGACGCCCTGGCCGACTACAGCGGCACGCGCGCGAAGCTGCTGCCCGAGCACTTCAGCGAGTACGAGGTGCGCGAGGGCGGCGACGGCGAGGGCACCCTCGTCCACTGGAAGCTCCAGGCCACCAGCAAGCGCGTGCGCGACTGCCTGCTCGAGGTCACCGAGCCCACCGACGGCGAGCTCGTCGAGAAGGACCGCAACTCCTCCATGGTCACCACCTGGCGGGTCACCCCGGCCGGTGAGGGCAAGTCCCGCGTCGTCGTCACCACCGTCTGGGACGGCGCGGGCGGCATCGGCGGCTTCTTCGAGAAGACCTTCGCGCCCAAGGGCCTCGGCAGGATCTACGACCTGGTGCTCGACAAACTCGCCACCGAGACGCAGAAGTAGAGACGCAGAAGTAGCCCGGACGTACGCCTCTTTGGCAGTCGCACGGCCCAAGAGGCAACTCTCCGGGGCGCGTTGTCACCCTCACCGGTTCGAGTGGATGTCCTCGTGAAGCGGTGGTACGCCGTAACTCGTCGTGCTTGCTCACAGTTGTCGCGATAAGCGGGAATTGTGCGGTGGGCGCGACGAGGGGAGCGGTACGTGGGCGGGATCACTCTGGTGCAGGACGAACCGGCTGCCGCGCCTGCGCAGCAGTCCCCTCCACCGGTCCCCGGGACCGCCCGCCTGAGCCCGCGCCAGGTACGGCTGGTCTTCTTCGGGCTCATGCTCGCGCTGCTGCTCGCCGCCCTCGATCAGATGATCGTGGCCACCGCGCTCCCGAAGATCGTCGGTGAGCTGCACGGCCTGGGCAGGATGTCCTGGGCGATCACCGCCTATCTGCTCACCTCCACCGTCGGACTCCCCGTCTACGGCAAGCTCGGCGACCTCTTCGGCCGCAAGGGCGTCTTCCAGTTCGCGATCGTCGTCTTCGTGGCCGGTTCGGCGTGCTCGGGACGCGCCCAGAGCATGGACCAGCTGATCGCCTTCCGTGCGATCCAGGGCGTCGGCGCGGGCGGCCTCATGATCGGCGTGCAGGCGATCATCGCGGACATCGTGCCGCCTCGCGAGCGCGGCCGCTTCATGGGCCTGATCGGCGCCGCCTTCGGCCTCGCCTCGGTCGCCGGGCCCCTCCTGGGCGGCTATTTCACCGACCACCTCTCCTGGCGCTGGTGCTTCTACATCAACGTGCCCTTCGGCCTGCTCACCCTGGCCGTCGTCACCGTCGTACTGAAGCTGCCCAGGCCCCCCGCGCGCGGACGCGTCGACGTACTCGGTGTGCTGCTGCTGGCCGCCGCGTCGACCTGCCTGGTCCTGCTGACCAGCTGGGGCGGCACCGAGTACGCCTGGGGCTCACGGGTCATCATGGGGCTCGGCGCGGGCGCGCTCGTCGCGACCGTCCTCTTCTTCGTCGCCGAGCGCTTCGCCACCGAACCCCTCATCCCGCCGAGGCTGTTCAAGGACGGCGTCTTCAACATCACCGCCCTGGTGGGGCTCGTCATCGGCGTCGCCCTCTTCGGAGCGGCCAGCTATCTGCCGACCTTCCTGCAGATGGTCGACGGGGCCAGCGCCACCGAGTCCGGACTCCTGATGCTCCCCATGATGGGCGGCATCGTCGGCGCCTCCGTCGTCTGCGGACAGCTGATCAGCCGCACCGGCCGCTACAAGATCTATCCGATCCTCGGCAGCGCCCTGTCGGCCCTCGGCATGTGGCTCCTGTCCCGCCTCGAAGTCGACACGCCCCGACTGCAGTACAGCATCTGGATGGCCGTCCTCGGCGCGGGCATCGGCATGGTGATGCCGGTCCTGGTCCTCGCCGTGCAGAACTCCGTACGCCCCGCCGACCTCGGCACCGCGACCAGCGCCAACAACTACTTCCGGCAGATCGGCGGCAGCGTCGGCGCCGCCATCTTCGGCACGCTGTTCGCCCACCGGCTCTCGGACGCGCTCGCCGACCGCCTGCCCCCGCGCACCGGCCTGCCCGACCCCGAGTCCATCACCCCGCAGCTCGTCCACTCCCTGCCCGGGGCCCTGCGCGACGCCTACGTCCGCGCCTACGCGGACGCCATGCCGCGGATCTTCCTCTATCTCGTCCCGGTGCTCGTCCTGGGCCTGCTCATCGCCTGCTTCCTCAAGGAGAAACCGCTGGTGTCCCACAACGCCCCCATCGCCGACCCGGAAGCCGCACGGGTGAACGCCCCGATCCCGCAGGCCCGTTCGTCCTGCGCCGCCGGGATCCCCGTCTGCGGCACCGTGCAGCACCCCGACGGGACCGTCGTGCCGCGCGCCGCGCTCACCCTCATCGACATCGCCGGACAGCAGATCGGGCGGGGCGCCAGCGGCGAGGACGGCCGGTACGCGCTGTCCACGCCCGGATCGGGGTCGTACGTCCTGATCGCCGCGGCCGGCGGCCACCAGCCGCAGGCCGTCTCGGTGACCATCGGCGAGCGCCCCGTGGAACTGGACGTCGTCCTCGGCGGCGCCGGACGCCTCGCCGGGAGCGTACTGACCGCGGACGGCAGCCCCGTGCGCGACGCCACCGTCACGCTCACCAACGTCCACGGGGAAGTCGTGGCCGCCACCCGCAGCGGGCGCGAAGGCGGCTATGTCATCACGGAGCTGGTGGCGGGCGAGTACACCCTCGCCGCCAGCGCGCCCGCGTTTCGCCCGGCCGCCCTGCCCGTCAGCGTGCAGGCCTCGCGCGAGACCCGCCAGGACGTCGAACTCGCGGGCGGCGCCGTGCTGCGCGGCACCGTGCGGGCGGGCGGCGGCCGGCCCGTCGAGGACGCGCGGGTGACGCTCCTGGACGCCGCGGGGAACGTGGTGGACACCCTCACCACCGGTGCGGACGGGGCGTTCCGGTTCGTCGACCTGTCCTCCGGCGAGTACACCGTCATCGCGGCGGGCTATCCGCCGGTGGCCACCGTGCTGCAGGTGGCCGGTGGGGGGCGCACGGAGCGGGATCTGCAGCTCGGCCACGAGGACTGAACGGCCGCCGCGGGCACCTTCGCGGAGGCGGCCGGTGCGCCGGAGCCGCCCCCCTGGAAAGGTCAATTCCCGTATTGCCACACATCGCGACGGGCCGCAGCCGTACGGTAGTGAAGGCGGCACAGATCTTGCGGAGCCGTGGGGAGGAAGGGCCTCGGCCATGGACAGCGGCACAGCAAGTGGCACGGAAAGTGGCACCGCGAGTTGCACCGAAGCGGGCGCACCGCACAGCCGCGGAGCTGGGGACGACGCGGTGGAGCACACCGGGGCCGGGCGCATCCCGCTGGCCGTGGTGGTCGTCGACCGCGACGGACTGGTGTCGCACTGGAGCACCGGCGCCCGGCGCCAGTTCGGCGTGCCCAAGGAGGACGCGGTGGGGCGCCCCGCCGTCGACCTGCTCCCCGTCTCCGGCGCGCTCCCCGAAGAGGACGAGATCGCGCCCTACGGGGCGTACGCGGCGTACGACGGACTCGGCCCCGGCCTGGAGTCCTCCCTCGGCGGACGCTTCTCCTACCCGGCCGCCGGACGCGCCCGGCTCACCGTGCCCGAGCGGGACCGCGTGGACGTCCTGTGGTGGGCGTACCCGCTGGTCGGCCCCGGACCGGAGCGGCTGCTCGTGCTCGTCGCCGACGCGGACGCGCTGCGCCACGAGGACGAAGAGGTGGCCATCGAGCGCATCGCGCCCGGCTTCGCGCTGCACACCGACTTCCCCGGCGCCGAGGAACTGGCCCGCGGACTGCCCGAGATCCTGCCCAGCATGAGCGTGGGTGACGGCGCCCGCATCGTCGCCCAGGTCCTCGAACTGGGCTACCCCGTCCTGGAGTTCAGCCAGAACGACCGGGTGCCGGTGACTCCCGACTGGGGCGTGCCCCGGCGCGCCGAACGCAAGGCGCGCCGTGAGCGGGCGGCGCGCGCGGCGGCCACTGGCGAGCTCCTGCCGCAGGAGCTCCAGGACGAGGAGGGCGAGGACCTCGAGTACGTCGCCGTCCGCGAGCGCCTGGAGTTCCTCAACGAGGTCAGCGGGCGCATAGGTACCTCGCTCGACCTCGCGCAGACGATCCTCGAGGTCAGCCGGGCCGTGGTGCCGCGCTTCACGGACGTGGCGGGCACCTATCTGCGCGAACAGGTCGTCGCCGGTGAGGGCTTCCCCGACGGGGTGCCCGACACGACCACCATGTGGCACCGCGTCGCCGTCGAACACACCGACGAGCCGGGCCGCTGGGACGACGTCGTGCCGGTCGGCGAGGCCATGCCGTTCCCCGCGCACACACCGTTCTTCCAGTGCATGACCACCGGCGAACCCGTCCTCGTGCCGCGCATCAGCGAGCAGATGGGGCACATGATCGCCGCGCAGTTCGAGAAGCGCGACATCAGGCCGCTGATCACCCACCGCTCCATGCTGGTCGTGCCCCTGAAGGCCCGCAACGTGGTCCTCGGGTTCATGATCCTGCTGCGCCACCCGGAGCGCGTCGAGTTCAACGACATGGACCGGGTCACCGGCGCCGAACTCGCGGCCCGCGCGGGCCTCGTCCTCGACAACGCGCGCATGTACACCTACCAGGAGAGCGTCGCCGAGACCCTCCAGGACAGCATGCTGCCGCACATCGCGCCCCGCATGGCCGGCTGCGACATCGCCACCCGCTATCTGCCCGGCACCCTGCTGGGACGTGTCGGCGGCGACTGGTTCGACTCGGTGAAACTGCCCGGCTCCCGCACCGCCCTCGTCGTCGGCGACGTGATGGGCCACGGCCTCAACTCGGCCGCGATGATGGGCCAGTTGCGTACGGCGGTGCAGACCATGGCGGCGCTCGACCTGCCGCCCGCCCAACTCCTGCGCAACCTCGACGATCTGGCCCAGCGGCTCGGCGAGCACTACCTCGCGACCTGTCTGTACGCGGTTTACGACCCCATCGCCGGCGAGCTGCAGATCGCCAACGCGGGCCACATCCCGCCCGTCCTGGTCCGTGCCGAGGACGGCCACAGTGAACTGCTCGACCTGCCGACCGGCGCGCCCATAGGGGTCGGCGGCGTGCCCTTCGAGGCGGTACGCGTGCCGGTGGCGCCCGGCGACCGGCTCGTGATGTGCACCGACGGCCTGGTCGAGGTGCGCGGCGAGGACATCGGCGTCGGCCTCGCCACGCTCTGCGAGTCCGCCGCCCACCCGGCCGCGTCCATGGACGACGCCTGCGACACGATCATCCGCGCCCTCAACACCCGTGGCGGCCGCAAGGACGACGTGGCGCTGCTGATGGCCCGACTCAACGGCATCGAACCCGAGGACGTCGCCGAGTGGCGGCTCTCGCTCGACCCGGTCGAGGCCCGCCGTGCCCGCACCGTGGTCCGCGAACAGCTTCACGACTGGGGCCTGGCCCGGCTGGCCGACCCGGCCGAGTCGATGGTCAGCGAACTGGTGACCAACGCCGTACGGCACGCGCACAGCCGCCGGATCGAACTGCGGCTCGTACGCGGCGACACCCTGCTGTGCGAGGTGGCCGACGACGACCACACCCTGCCGACGCTGCTCAGCGCGAGCCCCGGCGACGAGTTCGGCCGCGGTCTGCGTATCGTCAGCACGCTGGCCCGCGAGTGGGGCACGAGCCGCACCAGCGCCGGCAAGACCGTGTGGTTCGAACTGACCCTGCCCAGGCGCTGACCCGAGCCGCTGACCCAGGGGCGCGTACCGGCGTACACGGATCGAAATGAACCGTGCAGTTATGCGCCGCACGCTTGTCGACGCACGCGTGGCGCGATAGACCGATCCCGCCCGCCATCGTCGGCGGGCCGCGGTGGCGACCTGGGGAGCGGGCATGAGCGTGACACATCGGTACAGGGAAGCCTGGGAGGGCTTCTGGCGCGAGGCCCCCGACGAGCAGGGAGCCGTCTTCTGGGACGCGGACCCCGCACTGACCGCGGGCGTCCACCTCGCCCTCTTCGAGCCGTACCTGTCGGCTCAGGATCTGCCGGTCGTGGACCTGGGCTGCGGCAACGGCACCCAGACCCGCTTCCTGGCCGATCGCTTCCGGCATGTGGTCGGCGCCGACCTCTCGGCCGCCGCTCTCGAGCACGCCCGCCTCGCCGATCCGGCGGGCCAGGCGACGTACCGGCTGCTCGACGCGGCCGAGAAGACCGAGGCGCAGACCCTGCACGCGGAGCTGGGCGACGCCAACGTCTATATGCGGGGCGTGCTCCACCAGTGCGAGCCGGACGACCGCCAGCCGCTGGTGGACGCCCTCGCCACCCTGGTGGGGGAGCGCGGCCGGGCCTTTCTCGTCGAACTCTCCGAAGCCGCCCGGCCGGTCCTGATGGGCCTGGCCCGGAGCTCCGAGGGACCGCCGCCCAAACTGGCCCCCATCTTCCGGCACGGCATCGCGCCCGGCGAGGTGTCCGACGACGCGGTCCCCGACTACCTTCGCGCGGCGGGCCTCACCGTCCTCGCGAGCGGCGAACTCCCTCTCGTGACCACCGAGTTCACGCCTGAGGGTGCGCGGATCGAGCTGCCGTCGAAGTGGCTGGTGGCAGGACGCACGTCCGGCTGAGCCGCACGTACGGGTACGGCGTCACCTGCCGGTCGGTGACGCCGTACCCCTTCATGGTGGCCGTTGGGTCAGTGGCCGGGCCAGCCGTCCAGGTGACGGTGGACCGCGACGGCGGGCGCGTCCGGGGCCTTCGGTGCGCCTGCCACCGCGTCGTGCAGGACGTCGGTGACCTCCGCGGCCAGCGAGTCGGCCTGCGTCTTGAGGTCGGTCGCCGGGATCTTGGACCGGGTCAGGTCGTCCAGCCTGCGGTGGATGTCGGCGAGCTTGCGCTGCGCGGTGGCGTCCAGGGTGAACGGGCGGGCGGTGGACACCACGAACTGGTAGGCGCCGGCAAGGGTTTGGCAGCCGTCGCAGTGCTCGTTGGTCGCGTCGCTGAGGTTCACCGCGTTCAGGTGGGTGTTCTGGCCGGCCAGCGTGACGATCTGGAAGGACAGTGCGACCGACCGGCAGTGCGCGTCGACCGAGCAGCCGACGGAGACCGCGCCTGCCTGGTTGCGTACACCGACCGCCTTCGCCGTGCCGAGCTGCCGCACGGTGAAGGAGTCCTTGACCTGGGTCGGATGTGCCCGGTCGGCGTGACTGAAGGTGTGGTCCTCCGCGACGGCGTGGCGGGCGACCGAGCCCGCCGCCGCGGTGGCGGCCTGGGCCGGGACCGCCGCGGCGATACCGGCCGCGCCGGCCGCGAACAGGCCTATGCGCATGGCCCGTTGGGAGAGGATTCGGCCGGCTGGGCGTGGCTTGCGGTGCGTGTTGGGATGGGTACTCACATGGGTCTCCTGCGGTCGTGGTTCGGCGGGACGACGGCCACCGGGCTGGTGATCGCCGAGGGCGGTCACGGGGTGGCCGGGCTCGGTGCGCCGGTCGCGCTGACGGATTCGGTCGGCGTCGGCGGATCCGTCGAGGGCGCCGGTGCGGACGACGAGACGGACGGCGACGGGCCGGGCGGCTCGGACGGACCCGCGGGCGGACCGGCCGAGACGGAACCCGTCGTGCCCGGACCGCCGGCCGGTGTGGTCGGCTTCGTGGACGGGGAGGCGCCGGGTGACGTGGAGGCGGAGGCGTCCGCGCTGGGCGAGGCCGACGCGCTCGGCGCGGTGGCGGCCGTGGAGCCGGAGGACGCGGCGCCGGACGGCAGGGCCGCCGAGGTGTCGGACGGTGACGTGTGCGGCTGGGGCGCGGTCGCGGGCCGGGCGGGCGGCTGGGCCGTGGACACGCCGGGCTGGAGGATCGGCGCGATCGGCGGACGCTTCGGCAGCGGCTCGGGTGTCACACCGGACACCCACGCGTAGCTCAGCGAGCCGAGGCCCAGCAGTGCCAGCGCGCACAGTGCCACCCGCAGCCGGGGCTTGTCCGCCGTCGACCGCTTCGCGGCGCGGAAGACCCGGCCGCCCACCTTGAGCGACAGATAGACCACGCCGGCCATCGGGCACAGCAGCATGAAGCAGCCGATCACGCCCATCAGGGCCGCGGCGATCTGACCGCCCGCGAAGGCGTCCCCGGTTCCCACGACCTGGTCGGTGAGCGAGCGGACCATCGTCGCGACGATCCGCGGCAGGTTCCACAGCGCGTATCCGAGCTCGCCGATCAGCAGCGGCACCATGGTGAGGACCCAGGTGGTGATGATGGTCCGGGACGACTTCTTGAGCCCGACGACCTCGGCGCGCGCCGCCTTGCCGCGCCGACCCGGAACCGTGCTGAGCAGAATCGGTTTGATCTTGCCGTAGAGGTCCGGGACGCCGGCGAGGTCGCCCAGGATGTAGTAGCCGTCCAGCCGGACGGCCGGCATCAGCTGCTCCAGGATCTCGAAGTGCCCGAGATAGACCGCGGCCAGGAAGAACTGCTGCCCGGTGGCGAAGTACGCGCCCGCCATCCCGAGCATGAAGACGACGTTGAAGTACACCCCGCCCAGGTCGGTACGGAGCCGTCCGGCCCGGCCGATCCGGTAGATGTCCGTCACGTCGGTGTACATGGACGGCCAGATGAGGAAGAGCCCGCAGCCGATGCAGCCCGGCCGTGCGCCCCCGTATCTGCACGCCGAGGCGTGGCCGAACTCGTGGAAGACCAGCGAGGCCACGGTGAGCGCGAACACGACGAGCATCAGGATCGGCTGGTCGAGGACCTGGAGCACGGGTTCCACCGCGCCGAAGAAGCCGAACAGCCAGACGTCCATGGCCACGGCCGACGCCAGCATCAGCACGACCACCGTGGGGCGGTGCAGCCAGGCCAGCGAGCGGGCGATCCGGCCCGACCGGCGCTCGTTGAAGATGATCCGGTGCCCCTTGAGGGCGAGGAGCAGGTCGGAGCGTGGCGCAGAGACCTCGTCCTCCTCCTTGCCCTCGGGCACGGTGACGCCGAGCGGGTCGAGTTTCTCCTCGACCAGGAAACGCACGTTGTCGGCGCTCAGCTCGCGGCCGTAGCGGGCGCTGACCCGGTGCGAGATGGTCTCGATGTCGTTCACGCCGTCGATCGCGGAGGCGACCAGGTACAGCAGCCGTGACAGCTGCACGACCTGGCCGTCTCCGCGGCGCGCGATGTACTTCGGCTCGGTGAAGCCCGAACCCTGGTACTCCCCGTGCAGTTTGAGCCCGGAGCTCAGCCGAGGCACCGGCAGCGCCTCGACGCCGGCGCCGACAACCGGCAGGCTTCCCGTGGCGAACTGCTCGTAGGTGACCGGGATTCCCCCCGGCCCCGGCACCGGCGACCCGGTGTCGTACAGCAACGTGGGCCCGTCCCCCAGTGCCGTCATTTCTGGTCCTTCCCCCCCAAGGGCGGACCGCGCCCGCCCCCCGGGCGCGGTCCGCCGAACTGCCGTTGTGCGCGGCGGGTGTTACTGCGTGACGTTGATCGCCTGGTTGGCGCTGGACTCCGCCACCGACCAGCTGGAGTGGTCGTTCAGGGCGGCCGACTCGTTGTGGGCGCTGATGTTGGCGACGTGCTTGGTCACGTTGGTGGTGCGGCCGAAGCTGAACTTCAGGCGGCCCAGGGCCTCACGGCCGGGGAGGAGCTCGGCGGACTCGGACTGCAGCTCGTTCATGTCCATGCTCATGGGATGTCCTTTCGGGACGTGGTTCGTTGATGCGGGTGTGGTGATGGCACAGAGGCGGATGCGGGCGAGCACCCGGTGATGTGGAGGCGGGCGAGCCTCCGGTGCCGATTACTGGTGGACGTTGATGGCCTGCGAGGCGCCCGACGACGCGTCCGACCAGCTGGAGTGGTCGTTCAGGGCGGCCGACTGGTTGGAGGCGTCGATGTTCGCGACGTGCTTGGTCACGTTGACGGTCTTGCCGAAGCTGAACTTCAGCCGACCGAGGGCCTCGCGACCCGGCAGCAGCTCGGCGGTCTCGGTGTCGAGTTCACGGTTGTCCATCATGATCAATTCCCCCTCAGGGATGGGCATTTCCGATCGGACAGAGGCTGGTTCCCCCCAAACTCTGTCCAATCTGGTCGGACGTGCTGTCCAACGAGATTGGACAGTAGTAGCCCCGGAGCTCGCCGCGCAAGCGGTTCGGGAAAAGACTTCTGGGGCCGGAGCGAAGCCCCCCGTAGAATCGATCCCGCTTGGAAGAGTTCCGCCCGGCGGCGAGCAGGAAGTGACCATCGGTGGCCAACGCACTGCAGCAGATCATCAGAGATCGCCTCGACCGCGAAGGCTGGTCCTACGGCGAAGTGGCACGTCGGGGCGGCATTCCGCGCTCCACCGTCCACCACTTGGCCACGGCCGAGCGCGTGGTGCGCATGCCCCAGCCCAGCACGCTGGAAGGGCTGTCCAAGGGGCTTGGACTGTCGTTGGACACCGTGCGGCGGGCCGCCGCGGAGGCGTGCGGCATTCATGTCTACGCGGCCGACGCCCCGCCCGCCGAAGGCGCGCCCGGCGCGCCGGCCGACCCCGAGGTCGACCTGCTCATCGCCAGCGTCCAGCAACTCTCGGCCGACGACCGCCGCCATGTCGCCGCCCTGGTCCAGTCCTTGCTGGGCCGCGACGCACGACGCGGCTAGAGCCTGCCGGGGCGCGACACCGGGCGCCAGTGGCCGGGCCGCCGGGGTCGACGGGGCGCGGCGTGCGCGGTGGGTGGTGCGTCCGCGTCTACGGGGGTGGCTTGCATTCGGGTGATGGGCGGCGGAGTCGCGTCGTAGGGGCGGGTGGACCTGGGCGGCGGCGGTGCTGCGGGGGTCTGCGTCGGATGTCGGAGCCCCACGTCAAGGGGACATTGACCTCGGTTCGGTCCGTACGGTTGCTCCGTCGGAGGCACCCCGGAGGCTTTGGCCCGGTCAAGGGCCGTACGGCGAAGACGCCCGTCCGAGTGCTCCGGTTCCGCTTCCCGGGGTTCCCGGTAAAAGAATCCAGAACGGCCGAAACCCCCAAGATCCACAGCTAGTCTCTCATTCTGCTCGGGGCACGTGAGCCGCACGACCCCTGTGTCACCCAGGGGGACATGTGCTGTTCGTGCACGGAGGACCCACCACCGCAGTGGTGCGGGGCAGTACAGGAGAGTCCGTCGTCCTCCTCTCCGGTGAGCTGCCCGACATACTGACCGAGGGCGCACTCACCGAACTCCTCGACCTCGCCGCGGCCGTCCTCGACGAGGAGGAGCTGAAACTCTTCCGGCGCTGCCTGGACGCCCTCGTCCGGGGCGAGGGCGGCACTCCGCGCCGCATCGAACTCGACGGCGTCGTACTGACCGTTTACGAGGACTGATCCGGGCGTCCGGAACTACTGGATCGGCGGCCGGGACAACCACCCCGCCGACCAGGCGGTCGGCGAGCAGGTCGCCACGATGTTCCCGGTGATCCGCGCCGTGGCCCGGTCCGACCGCGACTTCCTGGGGGGCGAGGGCAACGTCGCGGCCATGAGGTTCCGGAACGAGAACGCGACCCCGCCGATCATCCTCGCGCAGTACGGCGCCGTCGCCGTGAAACCCTGACGGGACCGCTCGGGGCGGTCGGGTCCGGGCGGCGTGGTGACGTCCGTGGACGGCCTCCTGGCCCGGCCGTGCGGCGCCACGTAACGTGACACGACATGGAGACAGCCGCTGACCTGTGCCGGAAGGGTGTGTCGTGAAGATCCTCATCAGCGCCGACATGGAGGGCGCCACCGGGGTGACCTGGCCCGCCGACGTGTTGCCGGGGACCCCGCAGTGGGAGCGCTGCCGGCCGATGTTCACCTCGGACGTCAACGCCGCCGTCCTCGGCTTCTTCGACGGCGGCGCCGACGAGGTACTGATCAACGAGGCCCACTGGTCCATGCGCAATCTGTTGCTGGAGCAGCTCGACGACCGGGCCGAGATGATCACCGGACGCCACAAGACACTGTCCATGGTGGAGGGCGTCCAGCACGGAGACGTCGACGGGATCGCGTTCGTCGGCTACCACACGGGCGCCGGCACGGAGGGCGTGCTCGCCCACACCTACCTCCCCAACTCGATCACCGGCGTGTGGGTGAACGACGTACGGGCCAGCGAGGGACTGCTCAACTCCCACGTCGTCGCCGAGTACGGGGTGCCCGTCGTGCTCGTCACCGGCGACGACCTGACCTGCGAGGACGCGCTCGGGTACGCGCCGGAGGCACTCAAGGTCGCCGTCAAGGACCATGTGTCGCGGTACACGGCGGTCTGCCGCACACCGACCAGGACTGCCGCCGACATCCGGGCCGCGGCCAAGGCGGCGGCAGCCCTGGCGGTGCGCCAAGAACCGCTGGCGTGCGGCCCGTTCACGGTGGAACTCGAATTCGACGCCGAACACCTGTCGATGGCGGCCACCGTCGTGCCGGGCGTGCGGCGCGTCGGAGAGCGCAAGGTGGTGTACACCAGCGACACCATGTACGAGGGCATTCGCACCTTCAAGGCGGTCACCACGATCGTCTCGGCCGCGGTGGAGGAGCAGTATGGCTGAGCAGAGAGCCATGAACGAGTGGGCTGTGGACGCACGGGCCACGGGCGAACGGGCCACGCACGAACGGGCCGTGGACGAGCAGGCGTTGGACGAGGTCGTACGGTTCACCTCCGATCTCATCCGCTTCGACACCACCAACCGGGGCGGCGGCGACTGCCAGGAGCGCCCCGCCGCCGAGTACGCCGCCGCGCGCCTCGCCGAAGCGGGCCTCGAACCCACACTGCTGGAGCGCACCAAGGGCCGTACGAACGTCGTCGCCCGTCTCGAAGGCACCGACCCGTCCGCCGACGCGCTGCTCGTCCACGGTCACCTCGACGTGGTGCCCGCGCAGGCCGACGACTGGAGCGTGCACCCGTTCTCCGGGGAGATCCGCGACGGGGTTGTGTGGGGCCGTGGCGCGGTAGACATGAAGAACATGGACGCGATGATCCTTGCGGTCGTACGCCTGTGGTCGCGCCTCGGCGTCAGGCCCCGGCGCGACCTGGTGATCGCGTTCACGGCCGACGAGGAGGCGAGCGCGCAGGACGGCTCCGGGTTCCTCGCCGACCGGCATCCGGAGTTGTTCGAGGGCTGTACCGAGGGCGTCAGCGAGTCCGGGGCGTTCACCTTCCACGACGGCGCGGGCCGGGAGCTGTACCCGATCGCGGCGGGGGAGCGCGGCACCGGCTGGCTCAAGCTCACCGCGCGCGGGCGGGCGGGCCACGGCTCCAAGGTGAACCGGGCGAACGCGGTGACCCGGCTGGCCGGGGCGATCGCGCGGATCGGTGCGTACGAGTGGCCCCTCAGGCTCACTCCGACCGTCCGCGCCGCTCTCACCGAACTCGCCACGCTGTACGGCGTCGACGCGGACCTGGACGACGTCGACGGGCTCCTCGACAAGCTCGGGCCCGCCGCCGCGCTCGTCGAGGCGACGGTCCGCAACAGCGCCAACCCGACCATGCTCAGCGCCGGTTACAAGGTCAACGTGATTCCGGGGGAGGCCGTCGCCCACGTGGACGGCCGCTATCTGCCGGGCGGCGAGGAGGAGTTCCGCACGACCCTCGACCAGCTCACCGGACCGGACGTGGAGTGGGAGTTCGACCACCACGAAGTGGCCCTCCAGTCGCCGGTGGACTCGCCGACGTACGCCAAGATGCGTGCCGCCGTCGAGGAGTTCGCGCCGGAGGGGCACGTGGTGCCGTACTGCATGTCGGGCGGTACGGACGCCAAGCAGTTCTCGCGCCTCGGCATCACCGGCTACGGCTTCGCCCCGCTCAAGCTCCCCGAGGGCTTCGACTACCAGGCCCTCTTCCACGGAGTCGACGAACGCGTTCCCGTAGAGGCGCTGCACTTCGGTGTCCGCGTCCTCGACCGCTTCCTGCGTACGGCCTAGAGAGGACAGGATGCAGAACCTGGCGTACGGATCGTGGCCCTCGCCCATCGACGCGGCGCTCGCCGCCGCGCACGACGGGCTTCCCGAGTTCGTCGGCTTCGTCGGCGACGAGGCGTGGTGGACCGAGCCCCGGCCCGCGGAGGGCGGACGGCGCACGCTCGTACGCCGACGGGTCGACGGCACGGAGGAGCCGGTACTGCCGGCCCCCTGGAACGTGCGCAGCCGGGTCATCGAGTACGGCGGACAGCCCTGGGCCGGCGAGATGCGCCCCGAGGGGCCGTTCGTGGTGTTCGTGAACTTCGCCGACCAGCGACTCTACGCGTACGCGCCCGACGCCCCGGATGCGCGGCCCCGCCCGTTGACCCCCGTGTCCCCGGTGGGCGGCGGACTGCGCTGGGTGGACCCTCAGTTGCGCCCCGAACTGGGCGAAGTGTGGTGTGTGCTGGAGGAGTTCACCGGGGACGGACCCACCGACGTACGACGGGTCGTGGCCGCGGTGCCGCTCGACGGGTCGGCGGCGCAGGACCGCGACGCGGTGCGCGAACTCAGCGACGGCAGCCACCGGTTCGTCACAGGACCCCGGCTCTCGCCCGACGGCGCGCAGGCGGCGTGGCTCGCCTGGGACCACCCGCGCATGCCCTGGGACGGCACCGAACTGATCCTCGCCGACGTCACCGAGCACGGCACCCTGCGCGGCGCGCGGCCCGTCGCGGGCGGACCGGAGGAGTCGATCGCCCAGGCGGACTGGACCCCCGACGGCACCCTCCTGTACGCCAGTGACCGCACCGGCTGGTGGAACCTCTACCGGCTCGGGGAGGACACGCCGGTCTGCCCCCGGGAGGAGGAGTTCGGCGGGCCGCTGTGGAAGATCGGGTACCGCTGGTTCGCGCCGCTGGAGAACGGGCTCGTCGCCGTCGTGCACGGCCGGGGCGCCACCGCGCTCGGGATACTCGACCCGGAGACCGGCGAGGTCGTCGACGCGGCCGGCCCCTGGACCGAGTTCACCCCGACACTCGCGGTCCACGGCAGCCGGATCGTGGGCGTCGCCGCCAGCCCCCGCAGCGCGTACGAGGTCGTCGAACTGGACGCCCGCACCGGCCGCGCCCGGGTGATCGGCGCCGGCCACGCCGACCCGGTGGACCCCGCGCACTACCCGGAGCCGCAGATCCGCACCTTCACCGGCCCCGCCGGGCGCGAGGTCCACGCCCACATCTACCCGCCGCACCACCCCGACCACGTGGCACCCGGCGACGAACTGCCGCCCTACGTCGTGTGGGCGCACGGCGGACCCACCGGTCGGGCGCCCCTCGTCCTCGACCTGGAGATCGCCTACTTCACCTCGCGCGGCATCGGCGTCGCCGAGGTCAACTACGGGGGATCGGCGGGGCACGGGCGGGAGTACCGCAACCGGCTGCGCGAGCAGTGGGGCGTCGTCGACGTCGAGGACTGCGCGGCCGTCGCGCTCGCCCTCGCCGAGGAGGGCACCGCCGACCGGCGCCGGCTCGCCATCCGCGGCGGCAGCGCGGGCGGCTGGACCGCCGCCGCCTCCCTGACCAGCACCGACGTCTACGCCTGCGGCACGATCCTCTATCCGGTCCTCGACCTCGGCGAATGGGGCTCGGGGGAGACCCACGACTTCGAGTCGCAGTACCTGGAGACGCTGATCGGGCCGATCGCCGAGGTGCCCGGCCGCTACGTGGAACGCTCGCCCACCGAGCGCGCCGACCGCATCGCCGCGCCCTTCCTCCTCCTCCAGGGGCTGGACGACGTCATCTGTCCGCCCGCGCAGTGCGAACGGTTCCTGGCCAGGCTGGCCCGGTCGACCGGGCGACGCGTACCGCACGCCTACCTCACCTTCGAGGGAGAGGGGCACGGGTTCCGGCGGGCCGACACCATGGTGCGGGCCCTGGAGGCCGAACTCTCCCTGTACGCCCAGGTCTTCGGCCTGCGTCCGCCCGGCATCCCCACCCTGCGTCTCACCGCCCAGGAAGAGCCCGTCGCGGCGCCGACGGGATCCGCCCCACCGATCGTGGAGTCCACCCAGTGAAAGCCCTGACCCGTCCCGCCCGTCTCGCCCCCGGGGCCCGCGTCGCCGTCGTCGCTCCCAGCGGGCCCGTGGTCGAGGAACGGCTGGCCGCGGGCCTCGACATCCTGCGCGGCTGGGACCTCGACCCCGTCGTGGCACCACATGTCCTGGACCGGCACCCCGAGTTCAGCTACCTCGCGGGCACCGACGCCGACCGGGCCGCCGACTTCCAGGCCGCCTGGTGCGACCCGGACGTGGCCGCGGTGCTCTGCGCCCGCGGCGGCTACGGCGTCCAGCGCATGGTCGACCTCCTCGACTGGGACGCGATACGGGCCGCCGACCCCAAGGTGCTCCTCGGCTTCAGCGACATCACGGCACTGCACGAGGCGTTCGCCAACCGGGCGGGGCTGGCGACGCTGCACGGGCCGATGGTCGCCGCCGTCGACTTCGTCAAGAACGCGCGGGCACAGGAACACCTGCGCGCGACGCTCTTCGAACCGGAGACGGTACGGGTGATCGAATCCGGCGGGGACGCGGCACCGCTCGTGCCCGGCCGCGCCTCGGGTGTCCTGCTCGGCGGATGCCTGAGTATGCTCGCCGCCGACCTGGGCACCCCGCACGCCCGGACCTCCGCGCGCGGCGGCCTGCTCTGCCTGGAGGACGTGGGCGAGGAGACGTACCGCCTGGACCGGGCGCTCACCCAACTCCTGCGGGCCGGCTGGCTGGACGGGGTCACCGGGATCCTGCTCGGCTCCTGGGCGCGCTGCTCGCCGTACGAGCACGTGCGGACGCTGCTCACCGACCGGCTCGGCGGGCTCGGGGTGCCGGTCGTCGAGGAGTTCGGATTCGGGCACGGCGAGGGCGCGTTGACGATTCCCTTCGGGGTACGGGCCGAACTCGACGCGGACGCGGGGACCCTGACGCTGGAGGAGCCGGCGCTCACCTAGGACCTGGCGTGATGGCCGCCGTCGCGTACTGTGTCGGGATGCCTGAGAACGCCTCCGTCTATCTTGCCGAGGGCCCCCGCGTCGGCATCCGGCACTTCACCCACGAGGACGGTCCCGAGTTCACCGCACGGGCCCGGGAGAGCAAGGCGCTGCACCAGCCCTGGCTCTTCCCGCCCCGTAGCGTCGACGCCTACGCCGCCTACGCGGGGCGGCTCATCGAGGACCGTACGAAGGCCGGGTTCCTGGTCTGCGAACGGGACAACGGGGCCATCGCCGGCTTCATCAACATCAACAACATCGTCGAGGGCGGTTTCCTGTGCGGGGCGCTGGGCTACGGCGCCTTCGCACACGCCACGGGGCGCGGGCTGATGGCCGAGGGACTCGGGCTCGTGGTCCGGTACGCCTTCGGGGCGATGGGGCTGCACCGGCTGGAGATCAACGTCCAGCCCCGGAACGCGGCCTCGATCGCCCTCGCCCGGCGCTGCGGATTCCGGCTCGAGGGGTTCTCGCCGGACTTCATCTACATCGACGGGGCGTGGCGCGACCACGAGCGATGGGCGATCACCTCGGAGATGCTCCCGCCGAGCTGAACCTCTCTTCGGCCTGAACCTCCCTTCGACCTGAACCTGCCTGCGAGCTGAACCCCCTGCGACGAGGGCCTCTTGCGGGCGGACACGGCCGAGAGGCGCTCAGCCCAGGTAGAAGTCCCTGCGGGCGGCCACGAACGCCTCGATCGTCTGGGCGGGTACGCCCGTCACCCGTTCGACGCCGTCGGCGGTGCGGTCGTAGCGGTTCTCACGGTGCAGTCGGCCCATGACGGCGACGTGCTGTTCGAGGTGCGGCGGCATCCCCAGCTTCGGGAGCTCGGCCTCCCACCTCTCCGGGGGCACGTCCACGTAGGTCACCGGTCGTCCCAGCGCCCGCGAGAACTCCCCGGCCAGCTCCTTCATGTCGACCGAGCGGGGTCCGGTCAGCTCGTAGACCTGCCCGACGTGCGGAGCCGGGTCCCGGAGCACGGTGGCGACCACCCGGGCGACGTCCTCCACGGCGACCGGCGACGTGCGCCCGGTGCCGAACGGCAGCGCGAGCGTGCCGTTCTGCCGGATCGACCGCGCCGCCAGCGAGGTGAACAGCGGAGTGTCCAGGAACGCCGTCGGCCGGATGTGCACCACGGGCAGGCCGGACCAGTTCAGTACCTGCTCCGCCAGCCAGTGCAGCCGCTGCTGGTGCGACTCCTCGGTGCTGGTGGCGGTCATCTGCGACACCGTCAGCTGGGACAGCCCGACCAGGGCGTCCAGCTTCCCGTACTCCCTCGCGACGGAGGCCACCACGGTTGCCGCCAGCAGGTGGTCCGGCGACACGGGCATCGCGAAGTACATCCGCCCGACACCCTCCAGCGCGGCGGCGACGGTCTCGGGTCGGGTCAGATCGCCGATGACGACCTCCGCGCCGAGTGCGCGCAGCCCGCCGGCACGATCGTCGTCGCGGCGGACCATCACGCGCACCGGTACGCCCTGTGCGCGCAGTTGCTCGAGGACCGTGCGGCCCACGCCACCGGCGCCGGCGATGAGAACAAGGTTGCTGGCATCCATCAGTCGATCTCCTTCGGAGTAAGGGAACATCTGGGTTGAGGTGTGTGGAGATGTGTTGAGGTAAAGAGCGTCAGCGGGCGGCGACCCGCCGGGACCGCAGGCCCACCAGCAGCGCCCCGATCACGGCCCACAGCGCGAGGGTGATCAGCGGGCCGGAGACGTGGGCACCGCCGAAGTAGCTGAGGTCGGCGACGGCCCGTATGGCGGCGCCGGGCGGGAGCAGACCCGAGACGACGCGGGCCAGACGGGGCAGCAGGACGACGCCGATGGTGGCGCCGCTGGTCGAGTTGCCGACGGTCAGGAGCAGCAGGGTGGCCACCGGGACGCCGAGCGGGCCCAGCCAGGTGCCGAGCAGCTTGGTGGTGAACGCTGCCGCGGCCGCCAGCAGCGCGAGCGTGCCCGCCAGGGGCAGGAAAGGTGCCGGCAGGGCTCCCATGACGGGTCCGGCGATGACGGCCGCGATGGTGCCGCAGGCCGCGGAGAAGCCCCAGATCAGCCGGAACCGGTGGCGCAGGGCCAGCACGTTGCCGAGGCCCAGGGTGCTCTGGGCGAGGACGAACCCGGCGAGGGTCACACCGAAGGCCACATAGAAGCCGCACAGCCCACGACTGTCGAACTTGGCCAGCGGGACGACGTCCGCGGTCTCCAGGTGCTGCCCCGCCCGGTTCGCATAGGTGGCGGCGAGGCCGGTCACGGCGTTCGTGGTGGACAGGCCGTTGGCTCCGGCCACGTCCAGCCGCAGTCCGCCGTCACCGCTGGGGCCGAGGGCTGCGACGGCGTCACGGTGGAGCACCGCACGGCGCGCCGCGCCGGCGTCGGCTGCCTGGTGTACGTCGACGCGGTCGCCGAGCGTCTGCCGGACCTCGGTGGCGAGCTGCTGCCCGGTCACGGCCAGCGGCACGCCGTGCGGCTCGGGGTCGCGCTGGAGGCCCACGTAACAGGCGACGAAGGCCGATACCACGATCAGTCCGACGATCGCCGGCTGCAGCCAGGCTCGTACCGGCACCGACCGGCGGGCCGACGGTCCGGGCGGCACGGTGGGCGTGGACGCCGCGGGCGTCGAGGACTCGGTGGGGGCGGGTGGCGATGCCAAAGGGGTCTCCAGTGCTGTCGGTGCTTCCGCGGTTGCGGGGCGGAGGAGCATGAAATAGATGTCGTCAGCAATCTAAACAGCGGCTAGGATAGATGGCAAGTGACATCCAATAGAGGAGAGTGATTCCGTGGGCCGCGTGTCCCAGGCGCAAGCACAGGAGAACCGGCAGCGCGTCGTAGCCACCGCCTCCCGGATGTTCCGCGAGAAAGGCACCGCGGTCAGCGTCGCCGACCTGATGAAGGCCGCCGGGCTCACCCACGGCGGCTTCTACAAGCAGTTCGGCTCCAAGGAGGACCTGGTCGACGAGGCCATCGCGCACGCCTTCGACGAACAGGCGGCACACTCGGCGGTGGCGTCCGAGGAGCAGGCAGGGGAGCACGAGGCCGCCCGCCGGACGCTGATCGAGGACTACCTCTCGGTCTGGCACCGCGATCACCCCGGGGAGGGCTGCCCCGTCTCCGGATTCGCCGCCGACCTCGGGCGCGAGCCCGGCCAGGCCGCCCGCGCCCAGGACGTCTACATCAACGGGGTACGCAACCGCGCCGCTCGGCTGGCCACCGGCGACGACGACGGCATGGCCCAGCTCTGCACCATGGTCGGTGCCCTCGTCCTCGCCCGCGCCACCCGGGACAACCCGATCTCCGACGAACTGCTGCAGGCCGCGCGCACGGCTCTCACCGAGAGCGGCACCGGGCAGTCCGCACCGCAGCGGCGCACGGACTGACCGGGGGCGGCCGACGGGGTTACCGACTTGTTGCCAGTTCCCTGCCGTCGGCACGGCGGGCGCGCTGTTCACCGATGTGGTCGTCGTCGCCTTTGCGGAATCCTGACGAGCGGACACCCTGGTCAGGTGGCCGATGTCGCTGTTCCATGGTCATCGTGACGACGATCCGACGTGACGTACTGACCCTGCCGGTCGCGGAGTTGGGCCCGGACAACCCGCTGCCACCCCTGCGGCCGCTCGACGAGACACACCGCATCGACGACCGGGTGAGCGCCGACCTGCCGCGCGACATGGCCCGGCAGATCCGCTACGAGCCGCTGCGGAGCGTCCTGCCCGAGCGCATCCGGGACGGATACGACAGACGGCGCGAGCCGCGCGGGATCGACACGATCGTGATCGAGAACGACCGGCTGCGGGCGGTGGTGCTGCCGGGCTACGGCGGCCGAGTGGTCTCGCTGTTCCACAAGCCCTCGCAGCGCGAACTCCTCTACCGCAACCCGGTGGTGCAGCCCGCCTGCTTCGCCCTCAACGGAGCCTGGTTCTCCGGCGGCATCGAGTGGAACATCGGCGCGACCGGCCACACCACCCTGTCCTGCGCCCCCGTGCACGCCGCCCGGGTCCCCGCCCCCGACGGCGGCGAGATGCTCCGCCTGTGGGAGTGGGAGCGGCTGCGCGACGTGCCCTTCCAGGTCGACCTGTGGCTCCCGGACGGCTCCGACTTCCTCCATGTCGGCGTCCGTGTCCGCAATCCGCACGAGAGGCCCGCGCCCCTGTACTGGTGGTCCAACATCGCCGTCCCCGAGGAACGCCGGGTGCTGGCCCCCGCGGACGAGGCCTGGCACTTCGGGTACGAGCGGCGGCTGCGGAGGGTGCCGGCAGCGGAGTACGAGGGGGTGGACCGCACGTATCCGCCGCGCAGCGTCTTCCCCGCCGACTACTTCTACGAGGTGCCCGACGGGCAGCGCCGCTGGATCGCCGCGCTCGACGACAACGGCGACGGGCTCGTGCAGACCTCCACCGACGTGCTGCGCGGGCGCAAGCTGTTCGTCTGGGGCTCCGGTCCGGGCGGACGGCGCTGGCAGGAATGGCTCACCGAACCCGGCACCGGCGGCTACTGCGAGATACAGGCCGGGCTCGCCCGTACCCAGCTGGAGCATGTCCGGCTGGAGGCGGAGAGCGAGGTGTCCTGGCTGGAGGCGTACGGGCCGCTCGCGACGGACGCGGGAGTGGTGCACGGGACGGACTGGGCGCTCGCGCGCGCGGAGACGGATCGCCGGCTGTCGGAGGTCCTGCCGCGCAGGGACGTCGACGCGGCGTACGAGGCGTGGCTGCCGTACGCCGACACCGAGCCCGGTGAGGTGCTGGCCGTCGGGTCCGGCTGGGGTGCGCTCGAAGTGCTGCGCGCCTCCCACAAGTTGCCCGGGACGCCGTTCGAGGAGTCCACGCTGGGGGAGCCGCAGGCGCCCTGGGTGGAACTCCTGCGGACCGGCGCCTTTCCCGAGCCGCGGCGGGTCGGGCCACCCGGTGAGAGCCTGGTCGCTCCGCACTGGCGGGACATGCTGGAGACCGCGCCCGCCAAACCGCTCACCGAGTACCACCTCGGCGTCGCGCAGTGGCACGCCGGAGACCTGGCGCAGGCCGTGCGCAGTTGGGAGCGGGCGCTCGAACTCGCCCCGTCGCTCTGGCCGTTGCTGCGGTGTCTGGCCGTCGCCGATCAAGAGGCCGGCAACCGGGAACGGGCCGCCGACCGGTACGCCGAGGCCTTCGACGACCTGTGCCAGGAGCGGCGTGACGACGGTCCGGCCTGGACCGCGGCCACGGCCGCGCTCGGGCGGGAGGCGGTGGGGGCGCTGCTCGCGGTGCGGCGTACGGGGGAGGCGCGGCGGGTCTGGGACCGATTGCGGCCCGCCACGCGGGCGCGCGGCCGGTTCCGTCTGCTCGAGGTGGAGCTGCTTCTCGCGGAGGGGGACCGGGACGGGGCGCGGGCCGTCTTCGACGAGGCGTTCGAGGTCGCCGACCTGCGGGAGGGGGCGGAGACCATCACCGCCCTGTGGACCCGTCTGACGGACGAGCCACTCCCGCCCCACTACGACTTCCGCATGCGCCCGACCCCCAACTAGCCTTCCTCGTCCTCAAACGCCGGACGGGCCGAAAGATGCGCGCCAGCGCTCTTGAGGGGCGCGGGGAACCGCGCGATCAGCCCCCACCGGCCCGCAGTCATGCGATTCGGGGCGGGGGCGGTCAGAGTGTCGGGGATCCGCGGTCGACGTACTCGTACACCGCGCCGTCCGGATGCATGGCGATCAGGTTGCGTCCGACCGGCGTCCCCACCGGACCCGCCAGAATCCGCGCGCCCAGCTCACTGAGCACCCGATGCGCGTCCTCGACGTCCTTGACGGCGATGGTCGCGGAGACCTTCCGCAGGACCTCCAGATCGGCCTCGGGTCCACTCATGAGCAGAAAACAGCCCACCGCCGCCACCGACACACCGCCGCGCTCGAACCGCAGGGCCCGCCCACCCGCAAGTCTTTCGTAGAAGGGGACCGAAGCCTCCAGGTCGTCGACGCAGATCCGCAACGTGGCTCCCAGAATCTCCATGCGGACGAGCTTAGTTGGGCGCGCCGGAGGGTGAGATCGATTCGGACGTCTCCTGCAGACGGCGGAGCGACCCCGGGGGGAGGAGGAAACACCGGAGCCCCCGGGGTTTGGGCGCCCCGACCATGGGGACGCGGAAAGCCCGTACGAGGTACGAGCGACATTGCCGGAGGCGAAACCGTGAGTCGACCCCGACATCACCCTGGCGACCCGACCGACTACTTTCTGTATCCGCCCCTGCTGCCGCAGGTCCCGCCGACATCCTGGAGCCACGTCGTGTCACCACGCGGACGTACGATCGTCTTGTGCTGGCCGTCGGCGGCGTGAACAAGCTGCTGCCCGTGCCCGGTGTCGCCGAGTGCGCGCACGGCTTCCGTGGACTGCCCGAGGCGCTGTACCTCCGGGACCACGTGACCCGACAGGTGGACCCGGCCGCAATGTCGCCGCCAACCCCCTGGGCATGCCCCTGTCCGGCCCCCTCGTCGGGGCCGTCACCCGCGGCGCTGGACACCGCCTCGCCGGAGCCGGCACGGGTGGCCGGTTTCCCCGGTGACTTGGCGAGCCGTCCGGAAGGAGAGTCATGAACACCACCGTGAACGCCATGGAAACCCGTCAACTCAAGGAACTTGCACAACAGTTGCGTGTCGACAGCGTGCGCGCTGCCGCCGCCGCGGGATCCGGGCACCCCACGTCCTCGATGTCGGCGGCCGACCTGATGGCGGTCCTGCTGGCCAAGCATCTGCGCTACGACTTCGAGCGCCCCCAGCACCACGGCAATGACCGTTTCATCCTCTCCAAGGGTCATGCCTCACCGCTCCTGTACGCCGCCTACAGGGCGGCCGGGGCCATCAGTGAGGCCGAACTGCTCACCTTCCGCAGGCTCGGCAGCCGCCTCGAAGGGCATCCGACACCCCGGCGGCTCCCGTGGGTCGAGACCGCCACCGGCTCGCTCGGCCAGGGGCTGCCCGTGGCGGTCGGCGTCGCACTGGCCGGCAAACGGCTCGACCACACCGGCTACCGGGTGTGGGTGCTGTGCGGCGACAGCGAACTCGCCGAGGGATCCGTCTGGGAGGGCGCCGAGCACGCCGGATACGAGCACCTCGACAACCTCGTCGCGATCATCGACGTCAACCGGCTGGGCCAGCGCGGCCCGACCCGGCACGGCCACGACCTCGACGCGTACGCGCGCCGGTTCCAGGCCTTCGGCTGGCACACCGTGGAGATCGACGGACACGATGCCGACGCCATCGACCGCGCGTACGCCGAGGCCGAGTCCACCGCGGGACAGCCCACCGTGATCATCGCCCGCACGCTCAAGGGCAAGGGTGTCGCGTCCGTCCAGGACCGCGAGGGCCTGCACGGCAAACCGCTGCCGGACGCCGAGGAGGCGATCGCCGAACTCGGCGGAGTGCGCAACCTGCATGTGGAGGTCCAACAGCCGCCCCCGGCAAGGGTGTTGCACGCCGTCCGCTCCGGCCACCTCGAACTGCCCCGCTACGACACCGGGGACAAGGTCGCCACCCGCGACGCCTACGGACAGGCGCTCGCCGCGCTCGGCACCGCCCGTGGTGACGTCGTCGCCCTGGACGGCGAGGTGAGCGACTCCACCCGCACCGAACTCTTCGCCAAGGAACACCCCGACCGCTTCTTCGAGTGCTACATCGCCGAGCAGCAACTCGTCGGGGCCGCCGTCGGTATGGCCGCGCGCGACTGGGTGCCGTACGCCACCACGTTCGCGGCGTTCCTCACCCGGGCCCACGACTTCATCCGGATGGCGGCGATCAGCGGCTCCGGCATCAACCTCGTCGGCTCGCACGCGGGCGTCTCGATCGGCCAGGACGGCCCCTCGCAGATGGCCCTGGAGGATCTGGCGATGTTCCGGGCGCTGTACGGCACGACCGTGCTCTACCCGTGCGACGCCAACCAGACGGCCAAGCTCGTCGCCACGATGGCGGACCGCGAGGGCATCCGCTATCTGCGCACCTCACGCGGGGAAACCCCGGTGATCTACAGCCCCACCGAGGAGTTCCCCGTCGGCGGCAGCAAGGTACTGCGCGCCAGTGACGAGGACCGGCTGACGCTCGTCGCCGCGGGCGTCACCCTGCACGAGGCGCTGGCCGCCGCCGAGTCGCTCGACCGCGAGGGCATCCAGGTCAGGGTCATCGATCTCTACTCGGTCAAGCCCGTCGACCGCGACACCCTGCGCGAGGCCGCCGAACAGACCGGCTGCCTCGTCACCGTCGAGGACCACCGCGAGGAGGGCGGCATCGGTGACGCGGTCCTCGACGCCTTCCTCGACGGCCGTCCGGTGCCGCGCCTGGTCCGCCTCGCCGTCCGTACGATGCCGGGTTCGGCGACCCCCGCCGAGCAACTGCACGCCGCGGGCATCGACGCGGAGTCGATCGCGGCGGCGGCGCGGCTGCTGGTGGAGACGGCGATCGTGCGCTGAGCCGCACCCGCTGAATCCGGCGCCGAAGAGAGGCGCAGGCGGATCACGCTTCCTTGCGGCAGAGGATCTCTCCATGGAGGACGGAGAACCAGCCGTCCTCCTGCCGCGCCCACTCCCGCCACGCCTCCGAAACGGCCCGCAGTTGCGCGGTGGTCGCGTGTCCGCCCTCCGTGGCGCGCTCCGCGTAGGCCGAGGCCTGTGTGCGATCGGCCCACAGCCCGCCCCACCACTCCCGCTCGTCCTCGGTGGCGAAGGTCCAGGTGTCCGACGTCGCCGTGATGTCCTTGATGCCGGCCGCCAGTGCCCACGACTTGAGACGGCGGCCGGCCGTCGGTTCGCCGCCGTTGGCTCGGGCGACGCGCAGGTACAGGTCCAGCCAGTCGGGCAGGCCCGGCACCTCGGGGTACCAGGCCATCGCCGAGTAGTCCGCGTCGCGGGCGGCGATGAAACCGCCCGGCTTGGTGACCCGGTGCATCTCGCGCAGCGCCTGCACCGGGTCGCCCACGTGCTGGAGCACCTGATGGGCGTGGACCACGCAGAAGGTGTCGTCCGGGAAGTCCAGGGCGTGCACGTCCGCGACCCCGAACTCGACGTTGCCCAGGCCGCGTTCGGCGGCCACGGCGCGGGCCTGGTCCAGGATTCCCGGGGCGTGGTCGACGGCGGTGACGTGGCCTTCGGGGACCAGCGCCGCCAGGTCGGCGGTGATGGTGCCCGGGCCGCAGCCGATGTCCAGGATCTTCATGTGGGGCTTCAGCGAGTCGAGCAGGTAGGCGGCCGAGTTGGCGGCCGTGCGCCAGGTGTGCGAACGCAGTACGGACTCGTGGTGGCCGTGTGTGTAGACGGCGGTCTCCTGCGACTTCGACATGACCGTTTCCCCTTCGCGTCGTCTCGTCGGTTGAGCATCACCGTACGCCTGCATGTCGCATGCTGAGACCCACGTCTTGTTATGTGGACAACTCGAGTGGTGGGGCTCGGGCGTTGACGGGGGTGAGGTGTCCGGACGGGTCACGGTCGGTGGTGGCGTGCGAGAAGGCCTCGTACGGCGTACGCGGCTGCCGTGCCCAGCGCCGCGCCCGCGAGGACGTCGCTCGGGAAGTGGGCGCCGGTGTAGACGCGGGACAGGGCCACGGCGGTGGCGAGCGGTACCACCGCGGCGCCCCAGCCGCGCGACTCCAGTGCCACGCCCGTGGCGAAGGCGGCGGCCGACGCGGAGTGGCCCGAGGGGAACGAGGTGGTGATCGGCTGTCGCTTCAGTTGTCGGGCCAGGGGGACCGGGGCGAGGGGTGGGCGGGGGCGGCGCACCGAGCGCTTGCCCACGGTGTTGATCGTGGCGGAGGCGAGAGTGAGGGAGGCGAGGCCGGTTGCGGCGGCTCGGCGGGCGTGGGGGGTGCGGGTGGCTGTGAGTGCGGCCGCCGTGGCGAACCACAGCAGGCCGTGGTTCGCGCTGCGGCTCAGTTTGGGCAGGAGGGGGTCGCAGCCCGGCCAGTGGCGGGATGCGATGGCTTCGAAGAGGCGGGAGTCGGCTGTGAGGAAGTGGTTGCGGAGGGTGCGGTGGTTCGGGGGGCGGGTGGTGAGGTCGATGTCCGGGGTGACGGTCATGAACTCCCCGTACCCGCCGAACCGCACTTTCCTCGCCCCCGCCGCCCCTACCCGTCCCATCCCGAACCTGGGGGCTCCGCCCCCAGACCCCCGGGTGGGTTTGTCGGCTGCGGGCCGGTGGGGGCCGGTCGCGCAGTTCCCCGCGCCCCTGAGGCGGGGCTGCGCCCCGCGTCCCCCGCGCGCCCGGTTCGTTTGGCTGCGGGTGGGTGGGGGCTGGTCGCGCAGTTCCCCGCGCCCCTGAGGCGGGGCTGCGCCCCGCGTCCCCCGCGCGCCCGGTTCGCTCGGCTGACGGCCGGTGGGGGCTGGTCGCGCAGTTCCCCGCGCCCCTTGAGGGCGCTGGCGCGCATCTTTCAGCCTGTCCGGCGTTTGAGGACGAGCCCTTTGGGTGATGCGGGGGCGAAGGGGCGGAGCCCCTGGGGGATGGGACGGGTAGGGGCGGCGGGGGCGAGGAGAGCCGGGGTGTGGGGGCTCGGTGGGGATATGCGTTTGCTCCGTGGGCCGGGTGGCCGGAGAATGCCTCCCCATGGGACATCTCGAAGCCGCACATCTTGAGTACTACCTTCCCGACGGGAGGGCGCTGCTCGGCGATGTGTCGTTTCGGGTGGGCGAAGGGGCCGTCGTCGCCCTGGTGGGCCCCAACGGAGCGGGCAAGACCACGCTGCTGCGACTGATCTCGGGGGAGCTGAAGCCGCACGGGGGCACCGTCACCGTGACCGGCGGCCTCGGCGTGATGCGTCAGTTCGTGGGGTCCGTGAGAGACGAGACGACCGTGCGGGACCTGCTCGTCTCCGTGGCGCCGCCCCGCATACAGGAGGCCGCCAAGGCCGTCGACGCGGCCGAGCACGCCATGATGACCGTGGACGACGAGGCCGCCCAGCTCCGCTACGCGCAGGCGCTCTCCGACTGGGCCGAGGTACGCGGATACGAGTCCGAGACGCTCTGGGACATGTGCACGATGGCCGCGCTCGGCGTCCCGTACGAGAAGGCGCAGTGGCGACAGGTACGCACCCTCTCCGGAGGAGAGCAGAAGCGGCTGGTGCTGGAGGCCCTGCTGCGCGGCACCGACGAGGTACTGCTCCTCGACGAGCCGGACAACTACCTCGACGTCCCGGGCAAGCGCTGGCTGGAGGAGCGGCTCAAGGAGACCCGCAAGACCGTTCTCTTCGTTTCCCACGACCGGGAGCTGCTGTCCCGCGCCGCCGAGAAGATCGTCAGCGTCGAGCCCAGCCCCACCGGCGCCGACGCATGGGTGCACGGCGGCGGCTTCGCGACGTATCACGAAGCGCGCCAGGAGCGGTTCGCCCGCTTCGAGGAGCTGCGCAGGCGCTGGGACGAGAAGCACGCCCAGCTGAAGAAGCTCGTGCTGAATCTGCGGCAGGCGGCCTCCATCAGCCATGAGTTGGCGTCCCGGTACGCGGCGGCGCAGACCCGGCTGCGGAAGTTCGAGGAGGCCGGCCCGCCGCCGGAGCCGCCGCGCGAGCAGGACATCAAGATGCGTCTGCACGGCGGGCGTACCGGCGTACGGGCCATCACCTGCAAGGGACTTGAGCTCACCGGGCTGATGAACCCGTTCGACCTGGAGGTCTTCTACGGCGAGCGGGTCGCCGTGCTCGGCTCCAACGGCTCCGGCAAGTCGCACTTCCTGCGCCTGCTCGCCGGTGACACCGTCGCGCACACGGGCGAGTGGAAGCTCGGCGCGCGCGTCGTGCCCGGACACTTCGCCCAGACGCACGCCCACCCGGAGCTCCAGGGCCGCGCCCTTCTCGACATCCTGTGGAGCGAGCACTCCCAGGACCGGGGCGCCGCCATGGCCCGGCTGCGCCGCTACGAGCTGACCGCCCAGGCCGAGCAGCGCTTCGAGAAGCTCTCCGGCGGCCAGCAGGCACGCTTCCAGATCCTGCTGCTGGAGCTGGAGGGTTCCACGGCCCTGCTGCTGGACGAGCCCACCGACAACCTCGACCTGGAGTCGGCCGAGGCGCTCCAGGAGGGCCTGGAGGCATACGAGGGGACGGTGCTCGCGGTCACCCACGACCGCTGGTTCGCACGCTCCTTCGACCGCTATCTGGTCTTCGGCTCGGACGGCAGGATCCGGGAGACGGCGGAGCCGGTGTGGGACGAGCGGCGCGTCGAGCGGGCCCGGTAGGACTCGGGCCCGTTACGACTCGGGGCCACCAGGACGCGGTCCCGGTCCCGGTCGTCCCGCGCTTCCCGGAGGACCGGGGGCCCGGAAGTTCGTAGAGTGGAGGGAGGACGGCGAGATCCACGGCTCCCTCCCGGACGCCGCTCGGGCGCCGCGTACGGCAGCGCCTGCCCGGCGGCTGCCCGGACCGCGCCGCAGGACACGACGAGCGGGGTACCACCATGACCGGAGTCGACCCGGACCGGCTGGACGACCAGCAGCTGATGAAAGAGCTGGAGACGATCCACCGCACCCGCCACGACACACTGCTGCACGGTTCGAACGACGCCCTGCGGACCCACAACATGCGCATGGCGCAGCTGGAGGGCGAGTACCTGCGCCGCCATCCGCGCCGCCCCATCGCCGCGGGCCGCACGCGCGAGGGGGCCCGGGAGCGGGGCCTCGCGGCGGAGTGCTGAACGACGGGTCGGGGCGACATGACGGGTCGGGGTGTCAGGGAGGGCGCGAGAGACGACATCGGGTCAACTCGCCCAGCCCGCACACCCGTTGCCGCCCGCACCCGTCGCCCTCGGTCCCCGCTGTCGCCGGTGAACCGAGGTGCGCCGGATGGTGCCGGATTCCGCGGGAGCGGACACTCCGTCAGGCGGCCTGCCGCGCGAACGCTTCCAGGAACGCCTCGTCGAACGCCTTGAGGTCGCCCGGCTTGCGGCTGGTGATCAGGGTGTTGGGCCCCTGCTCGCACACCTGCACCTGCCGGTCGACCCAGGTGCCGCCCGCGTTGCGGATGTCGGTGCGCAGACTCGGCCAGGACGTGAGGACCCGGCCCGAGACCACGTCCGCCTCGACGAGCGCCCAGGGGGCGTGACAGATCGCGGCGACCGGACGGCCGCGCTCGAAGAACGCGCGGACGAACGCCACGGCCCGTTCGTCGAGGCGCAGCGCGTCCGGGTTGGCCACACCGCCCGGCAGCACGAGCCCGTCGAAGGACTCGGCCGACACGTCGGTGACCACCTCGTCGACAGGGAAGGTGTCCGCCTTGTCCAGGTGATGGAAGGCCTGGATCCGGCCGGGCTTCGTGGACACGAGGACCGGCTCGCCACCCGCGTCCAGTACCGCCTGCCAGGGATCGGTCAGCTCGACCTGCTCGACGCCCTCGGGCGCCATCAGGAACGCGATACGCATGATTCCTCCGTTTCCTTTCCCGGCCCCCGAGCGGTGGTGAACAGCGCCGGGGCGCTGTTCACTGCGTGCGCCGGGCGCGTACGACGGATTCGGCCAGCTCGTGCACCGTGGCGTAGCGCGCCTTGTGCGGGCGCCGCTCCACGGCCTCGACCAGGGGGTCGGGCGCGTGTTTGTCGCGCAGGGTGTCGGCCAGGTCGCGGGGACCCGCGGGGAAGGCGGTACGGCTCAGAAACCGGGCCAGTTCCAGGCGCACCGTCTCGATGGAGTCGGGCGCGCGGTTCGGTGCCACGGGGCCGCGCGCGATCTCCGGGTCGTCGTCGGCGGTCGGCTCCGGGTCCTGCCACTCCTCGGTCCGGGTGGGGTGACCCGACCTGAGCAGGCCCCGCAGTTCGTGTTTCATCTCTTCGTCCCGGTGGACGCTCAGCCGGTCGCTGCCTCGCTGCATGACTCCCTCCAGGGGATCGGGGACGGTGATCGCGTACCCATGGACCCGGCGTCGACACGTCCGTGGGAAAACGGCACGACGAGCTCCACCGCCAGGCGGCAGGATGACGGCCGGAGAACCGGTTCTCCGCGGTCATGGGGGCGGAAGTGACCGCGATATCGCTCGAGGCGCTGGACGCGGCGCCGTGGGACCCGCTCGAGTCGGCGCTGCCCCAGCACCCGGTCGAGGGGGTGCCGCTTGCGCTGCGGCGACCGGCACTCGGGGGCGGGGCCCCGACGGAGGAGCACTGCTACCCGCTGTCCTTCTGCCTGGCCGCGGGCTACGGCCGGGTGCCCTCCGCGGCGACCGCCGCACTGCCCTTCCTGGTCGCGCTCGCCGCCGACCCGGGGACCCTCGCGGACGGTGTCGTACCGCTCCTGGAGCGGTGGCGGGCCGAGACGGACCCGGCGATGCGTCTGCCGGTGCTGCTGCAGCTGGGATGAGTGGCCGCCGAGGCGGCGCAAGCGGATGGCCGGTCGGTCGAGGAGGTACGGGCGGTGCTCGACGGCTTTCTGCGTGACGGCGAGCCCGTCATGAAGGTCGCGGCCGTGATCGCCTGGGCGCCGTTCGATCCGCAGGAGCCGGTCCGGCGGATCGACCTGCTGGTGGAGACACTCTCCGACCTCGCCGTACGGCCCAGGTTCGAGGAGATCTGACACCGAACTGTCCGAGGCGGTGCTCGACGAGGCATGGCGGCTGCTGGTGCTCAGGCCGTCCGCGGCGCCCGCGCTGCTGCCGGTGGCGGGCCGACTGCTGGAATGGCTCTTCGGAGAGGCGCTGCGAGCCCTGGCCCGGATCGGCACCCTCACCCCCGCGACACGCGCCGCACTGCGGACGGTACGGGGCTTCGACGGCCGCCTGGCACAGGAACGGAACTACGAGGCCTTCCTCCAGGACGAGGAGCTGCGCGCCGCGATCGAGTACCTGCTCGCCCTTCCCTGAGCCCAACGCGCCGACAGGCGCGGGTATTTGCCTCGGTGTTTGCCTCGCACAGGCCGGGGCAGGCGGAATTCAAGTGCTTCGGACAGGAGGCACGTCCGTGGGAGCGGGGAAGTCCTCGCCACGGGTGTGCCGTTCGACGCACCCGTGCGCTCCCACGGTGACCGTCCAACCCAAGGCACCTGCAAGGGAGTTGCGACGCACCATGCGAAACCAAGTGAGCGCGAAACGCCATCCGCACGACGACGCCCCCGACACCACGGAGGCATTCCGCAGGCTCGCCTCGCTCCCTCCGGGCCAGCAGCACGACTCGCTCCGCGAGCAGATCGTCGAGGCCTGGCTGCCGATGGCCAACCGGCTCGCGGGCCGGTTCCGCAACCGCGGTGAGAGCCTGGAGGACCTGCGCCAGGTCGCGGCGCTCGGTCTGGTCAAGGCCGTGGACCGCTACGACCCCGAGCTCGGCAACGCCTTCGAGAGCTACGCCGTGCCGACCGTCACCGGCGAGATCAAACGGCACTTCCGCGACCACATGTGGACCCTGCACGTGCCGCGCCGCGTCCAGGACCTGCGCAACCGTGTGCGGTTCGCCGTCCAGGAGCTCTCGGGGACCATCTCGGGCCGCGGGCCCACCGTCGCCGAGATCGCCGAGCGCGCCCGGATGAGCGAGGAGGACGTCAAGGCCGGCCTGGAGGCCCTGGAGAGCTTCACCGCGCTCTCCCTGGACGCCCAGGTCTCCGGCAGCGACGACGGCTACTCGCTCAGCGACGCCCTCGGCTCGGCCGACCCCGCGCTCGACGTCGTCATCGACCGCGAGGCCGTCAAGCCCCGGCTGCAGGCCCTGCCCGAGCGTGAACGCACCATCCTCTACATGCGGTTCTTCGGCGACATGACGCAGAGCCGGATCGCCGACGAACTCGGCATCTCGCAGATGCACGTGTCGCGGCTGATCAGCCGGTGCTGCCACCGGCTGCGCGACCAGGTGATGCGCGACGCGGCCTAGGTCCTGGCCGGCGCGCTCATCGCCAGGGACAGGTGGCGGGACATCATGTCCATCGCCTGGGCCTCCGCCATCGAGAACGCCCGGCGGGCACCGCTGCGGAACAGGGTCAGCACGCCTTGTACGGGACCGGGCGAGGTGGTCAGGGGCACGCACAGCAGCGACGTCACGTTCGCGCGTACGAGGATCGGGGCGCCCGAGGTGTCACGGCCGAAGGCGTCCGGATCCTCGGGGCGCACCGGCAGCGCCGTGGATCCGCCACGGGCCGCCTCGACGACGAGCGGACACGCGGCGGGATCCTGTGCGGCCACGCCCCGGGCCCCCTCCACGCTGTCGGAGGGGGCCAGCACCGTCGTACGGGACAGCCGCGCCGCTCCCGCTCCCGCCACGTCGGCCACCACCCAGTCGGCGAACCGCCCGTGCAGCACCCCGGCCGCCCGCTCCAGTACCCCGGACGGATCGCCGACCGGACCGCTGAGCAGCGCCGTGATCATGGCGTCCACCAGGTCCATCAGCGCCGCGTGCCGGGTCGTCTCGGTCAGGGTCGGTACCGGGCCCGGCACGCGCTCGGGGGACGGCACCCGGCTGTCCGCGGGCTGCAGGACGACGAGGACGGCGGTGCGGGGTTCGCCGCTGGGCCGCAGCGCGGTGAGCGTCGCCCGCACCGGCACCGCGGGCTGCTGCTGGAGGTGCACGGTGAGACTGCGGTCGCCCTCGCCGCGCGCCACCGCCGCCGCCTGCGAGCGGAACGCGGCACGGTCGGCGTGCGCGAGGAAACCGGTGAGCGGCCGACCCGTCGCGTAGCCGGCCCGTACGCCGGTGAACGAGGTCGCCGCGAAGTTCAGCCTGCGCACCACCGTCTCGCGGTCCACCAGCGCGACGGGCACCGGCACCCGCTGGAAGAGCGCCTTGAGGAGCTGTTGCTCCTGGCGGTCGATCGAGGCGACGCCGGACGGGCCCGTCGAGGACAGACTCTCGTACCAGGGCCACAACTGGCCCGCCACGTGGTCGAGTTCGAAGATCGCCGCGTCGAGCACCGTCGGCAGGTCGTCGGCCGGTACCGATCGAGCCGCCTTGAGCTCCGCCACGCGGCGCACGAAGTCCGCGAGTTCCTCACCGAATTCGTCCGTCTGCGCCATGCGATGAACGTAACCCGAAGGATTGGTTCCAGGTGTGGCGGGGGTGTAACCCCGCCGGGTCCGTTTTCCGCGCAGGTGAGCGGGAAGGCGCGGAGGGAGGAGGGGTGAACCATGCGGGATGCGGGGCGACTTGAGCAACGCGGTCACAACGATCGGAGCGGTCGAGGCGGCCAACTCGGGCACCTGGGAACGCGGTCGCCGGAATCCACGCTTCCGGGCAGGCGGCTGTCGGAGCTCGCCGAGCAGGCCGCCCGCTGCACCACCGACTGCTGCGGCGCCAGCTGCATGGTCGCCGAGGGCGGCCCGGAACGCCCCGCCGCGGTCACCCACCCCGACCTCGCCGCACTCGTCTCGGTCCAACTCCGCTCCGGAGACGGTCCGATCCCCGCCGCGCTGGAACGCGGTGAGCCCGTCGACTCGGCGGACCTGCTGCGCGAGGAGCGCTGGCCGGCGTACCGCGCGATGGCCCTCGACTCGGGTGTCCGCTCCAGTGTCACGATTCCCTTCCGGCGTTCCGGTCTGACCGTGACCCTCAGCCTCTACAGCTTCCGGCCCGGCGCCCTGGAGGACGCCCCGCATGGACCCGCCCGCGCGCTCGGCGACCTCGCCGTCACCTGCCTGGTCCGTGACCGCTCCTACCGGGCCGCCCTCACCGAGCTCGACCAGCTCGGCGCCGCGCTGCGTACCCGGCCCGTCGTCGACCAGGCGTGCGGGATCGTCATGCACGTACTGGGCTGCGACGCGGACGCGGCCTTCGGCGTACTGCGCCGCGTCTCGCAGGCGACCCAGCGCAAACTGTCCGACGTGGCCTCGGCCGTCGTGGACAAGCGTGGACGCGGCCTGGAACGGGAGCTCGCCTCCCTGGCGAACTGACTCGGTCGGCCGAGCCGCCGCTGTCACCCGCTCGGGCGCCCGTGTCGCGCGAATGGTGTCCGGCCGCGCGCGCCCCGCGCCGGGGCGGGCTGTGATGGGGTGGGGGGCGCGACGGCCGTGCCCCCTTCAGACAGTGTCTGTCCGAAGGAGTCCGACCCATGTGCCGTACCGTCCGTGTCCTGTCCGCCACCGCCCTGGCCTGTGCCGCCCTGGGGGCGGCCGCCACGGCCGCGTCCGCGGATCCGGGCGCGGAGGTCGATCCCCGTTCCGTGGGCCCCGGTGGCCTCCTCTCCATCTCCGTCACCTGCGACGCGATCGGCGGCACCCCGCCCGAGTCCATCGACGCCCACTCCCAGGGCTTCGAGGGAGGCACGGTCCAGCTGCACCGGATCACCGGCGGCGACGAGAAGACGGACGGCGCCACCTCGTACCGCGGGACGGCCCGCATCCCGGCGAGTGGGACTCCCGACGCTGGATCCGGAGCGGTCGATGGATCCGGAGGGGTCGGTGGGTTCGGAGTGGCATCCGCGGCCGGCGAGCAGTTCACGAGCGATTCCGTCGACGGGGACCGTGAGGCCCAATGGGGCGTCAACGGCGTGTGTCCCGTCGCGCCGGGTGGCCAGGAGCGGCCATGGAACGCCTCGTACACCGTGTCCCACGGCACCGGCACCGGCGCCAGCACCGGTACGGGCACGGGCACGGGCGCCAGCACCGGTACGGGCATCGGCACCGGCACGGGTACGGGCACGGGCGCCAGCACCGGTACGGGCACCGGCACGGGCACGGGCCCGGGCACCGGCACAAGTGCCGGGCGTGACACGGCTACGGGGCGCGAGACCGGTGCACCTCATGACACGGGTGTGCCTCATGACACGGGCGCGGGCCGTGACACCGGTGCGACCCACGACACCGGCACGGGGCGTGACCCGGGTACGGGTCGTGACACCGGTGCGACGCACGACACCGGTACGGGGCATGACACGGGCGCCGGGCGCGAGACCGGTGCGGCTCACGACACCGGCACGGGGCGTGACCCGGGTACGGGTCGTGACACCGGTGCGACGCACGACACCGGTACGGGGCATGACACGGGCGCCGGGCGCGAGACCGGTGCGGCTCACGACACCGGCACGGGGCGTGACCCGGGTACGGGTCGTGACACCGGTGCGACGCACGAGACCGGCACGGATCACGACAGCGAGGAGCGCCCCACCGGTGCCCAGTACGGAGTACAGGGCGGCGCGGGCGGCACCTTCACCGATTCCGTCCCGGCCCTGATCACCGGCGGCGTCCTGATCGTGGGCGCGCTGGGCGCGGCCCTCCACCGGCTGCGCCAAAGGGGCTCCTCCCACCGCTGACGCTGTGACGGGCGCACCCCGGCCGGGCGCCCATGGCGGGTCGGGAGCCCGGGTAACGACAGGGCACGGCACCACGGACTGCACGGAGGCACGTATGCGGCGGACGGTTCCGGAAGGACACGGTCCGGTCCGCTACGGGCCGCCCCTTCCCGATCAGGGCCTGCCGGTACTGGCCGAGCTGCGCGCCGTGCTCGCCGACGCGGCGGGCCACGCCCACGCCGAGCCCTCCGGCGGCGGCCCCGCGCTTCTCGACGCCGCCTGCGGCTACTGGACCCGGCGGGGCCTGGCCGCCGACCGCGACCGGGTGGTCGCCGCCCCCGGCGCCCCCGCGCTGCTCCTCGCGCTGACCGGCGCACTCGGCGGCGACGTCCTGGTGCCGCGCCCGTGCGCCGCCTGGTGGGCACCGCAGGTCCGCCTCCTGGGCCGGTCCGTGTTCCACGCGGCGACGCCCGCGGAGTGCGGCGGCCTACCGGATCCGTACGCACTCCTGGAGACCGTCCGCCGGGTCCGCGCCGAGGGCGGCGACCCGCGCCTGCTCGTGCTCTCCGTCGCCGACGACCCCACCGCCACCGTCGCACCGCCCGAGGTGGTGCACGAGACCGTGGAGGCCGCGGTGGGCGAGGGACTGCACGTGGTCAGCGACGAGACGTGGCGCGACACCCTGCACCGGCCGCACGACACCGTTCTGCTCAGCCCCGCCGAGATGCTCCCCGGCGAGGTCACTGTTCTCACGGACCTCGCGGGCGCCTTCCTGCCGCAGGGCTGGCCGGCCGCCGTCGCCCGTTTCCCGGACACCGACGAGGGCCTTCGGCTGCGCGCCCGCGTCCTCGACGTGCTCACCGTGCTCGGTGCCCGGGTCGCCGAACCGGTCGCGGCGGCGGCCGCGTACGCGCTCGGTGAACCGGACGCGGTCACGGAGCGGTTGACCGCCGCCGTACGCCTGCACGCGCGTGTGGCTCTCGCCGCGCACCGCGCGGTGGTCGGGTCAGGCGCTCTCGCGCGGCCGCCGCGGGCGGGTCGGCATCTGTACGTGGATCTCGGCCCGTTGAGCTCCGCGCTGACCGCCCTCGGCGTCGGGGACGCACAGGAACTGGAGGACTTCCTCACCGCCCGGCTCGGCATGCCCGCGCCGGGCGGCCACCGCTTCGGGGACGACCTCGAGGCGCTGCGCGTGCGGTTGGAGACCGGACCGCTGCTCGGCGCCACCGACGAGGAGCGGGCGGAATGCCTCAGTTCACCCTCGCCGTTGGAACTGCCGCAGGTGCAACGCGCGTTGACCCTCCTGGGGTCGGCGTTCGACGATCTCCGTGACGACGCTCAGCGATGGGAGCCTCCTCGATGACGCAGCAGTCCCAGTCGACCACGAGCACGAGTACGTCCATATCCCCGAGCACGTCCATATCCACGAGTACGTCCGTGTCCACGAACACGCAGGACGCCGTTCCTCTTCGTCCGCTCGTCGATCCCCCACCTCTCGCCGAACCCCGTCCGCTCGGTGAGCGCCGTGCGTGGCCGCGGTCGTTCGTCGACCGGCTGACCGCGCCGTTGCCGGGACTGCGGGCCTTCGCGCGGTTCGCTCGTGAGGGGGCGCTGCGGCCGGGGCCCGAGGGGCTCGCCGACATTCCCGTGCTGCCCTTCGAACCGGGGCCGCTGCCACGGGTAGGCACCCGAACCGTCGCCGTCTCCTGGGCAGGGCACGCGAGTTGGGTGATCCGCATGGGCGGGCTCACCGTCCTCACCGACCCGGTCTGGTCCCGCAGGATCCTCGGCACCCCGGCCCGGATCACCCCGGTCGGCGTGGCCTGGAGCGCGTTGCCGCGCGTCGACGCGGTCGTCATCAGCCACAACCACTACGACCATCTCGACGCGCCGACGCTGCGCCGACTCCCGCGCGACACACGGGTGTTCGTGCCGGCCGGACTCGGGCGCTGGTTCCGGCGCCGCCGGTTCACCCGGGTCACCGAGCTGGACTGGTGGGAGGCGGTCGAACTCGACGGCGTGCGCTTCGACTTCGTCCCCGCGCACCACTGGTCCAAGCGCGGTCTCACCGACACCTGCCGCACGCTGTGGGGCGGCTGGGTGCTGACGGCGCCCGAAGGACAGCGGGTGTACTTCGCGGGGGACACGGGGTACGGGCACTGGTTCGCGGCCATCGGGCAGCGCTACCCGGGGATAGACCTGGCCCTGCTCCCCATCGGGGCGTACGACCCCCGGTGGTGGTTGAGTGACGTCCACTGTGACCCGGAAGAGGCCGTTCGGGCGGCCGTCGACCTGGGGGCTCGTCGGATGGCGCCGATGCACTGGGGGACGTTCGTGCTGTCCGCGGAGCCCGTGCTGGAGCCGTTGACCCGGGTGAAGGCGGCTTGGGAGCGGGTGGGGTTGGAGCGGGGGAATCTGTGGGATCTGGCGGTGGGGGGTTCTCGGGTCCTGGCGTGACGGCGGTGGTGGGGGTGCCTACCGAGGCGCGGTTCCGCGTACCCTCCGCCACACTCCCGGCGCCGCGCTGATCGCCAGTGTCAGGGCCACCGCCGCCACCACGCCCTCCCACGGCTCGTCGAAGAGGGAGCCGCCGAGGATGCCGATGACCTGGTAGGTGGCCGCCCAGGCGAGGCAGGTGGGGAGGTCGCCGCGGGCGAAGGTGCGCAGGGGCATCTTCGCCAGCAGGCAGGCGAGCATCACCGGTATGCGGCCCGCCGGGACGAGGCGGGACAGGACGAGGACGGCGACGCCGTGGTCGTCCAGTTTTTCCTGGGCCTGGGTGAGGCGGTCCTCCGGGGCGCGCACCCGGATCGCCTCCAGCCAGCGCGAGCCGTTCTTGGATCCCATGCCGCGCCGGCCGAGCCAGTAGAGCGCCACGTCACCGAGGAACGCCGCGAGCGAGCCCACCGCGAAGACCAGCAGCAGGGCGAACGGCGCGGTCTCGTGAAAGGCCACCACGGCCGCGGAACTGACCAGCGCACCCGTCGGCACCACCGGGACGAGCGCGCCGATCAGCACCAGCACGAACAGCGTCGGATAGCCGATCGCCTGCTGCGTGCTCTCCGGTGACACGGCCGCGCCCGTGGCGGACAGGAACAGGGCGGGGGCGGCGCTCTTGGCGGACAGGAATATCGCGGGGGCCGCGCCCATACCGGTCAGAGGCGTCACCGCGCGACCTCCGGGCGCACGCTCTCGCCGTGTTCGAGCCGGTGCACCGCCACCTGGGGCGCACGCTCCCCAGCCAGGCGCACGAACTCATCACCCGGCGCATGGAATTCATGGGGGCGCACGCTGTCCATGCCGATGGGCCAGTACGTGCCGTAGTGCACCGGCACCGCGCTCCTCGGCATCAGCCGGGCCAGCGCCTCGGCGGCCCGCCCCGCGTCCAGGTGTCCCTCCCCGAGGAAGGGGCCCCACCCGCCGACCGGCAGCAGCGCCACGTCGACCGGTCCGACCTCCTCGGCCATCGACTCGAACAGCCCGGTGTCCCCGGCGAAATAGGTCCGCGCCTCGCCCTCCACCACGAAGCCCAGCGCGGGGGAGCGGTGCGGTCCGACCGGCAGTCGCCGCCCGTCGTGCCGCGCCGACACCGTACGTACGACCAGGTCGCCGACCTCGGTCAGGTCCCCGGGCGCCACTTCGACGAACCGCAGATGGTCCAGCCTGCGCAGCGCCGGCACCACGCGCGGCGCGCCCTTCGGCACCAGGACCAGGGTGCCCGGCGCGAGCCGCTGCAAGGAGGGCAGATGGAGATGGTCGGCGTGCAGATGCGAGACCAGCGCCACGTCCGCGACCGCCGCCTCGGGAGGGGGCGGCGCCCCGCGCCTGCGCCGCAGGTGCGCGAGCCGGCGCGCGAAGAGCGGATCGGTGAGGACGCGTGTGCCGGAGTCCTCCAGCGTGCAAGTGGCGTGCCCCCACCAGGTGATCTCCACCGGCACTTCTTTGCCTCCTCCGTGCGACTCCCCCCGAGCCTACGTGCAGGAGTAGGGTCGGCGGCGAAACCCGGAGGTGAGGGGGGACGCCATGGGACACGCACGCAGCGCCTCCGCAGTGCCGACCTTGGTCCGCGTCACGGCCATCGCGAGCCTGACGCCCCTGGAGGAGCTCGACGCGGACCCCTTCCTCGTGGACTCCCGCAGCCAGTACGCGATGTGCGCCCGCTGGGCCGCCGAGCGCGGTTACGTCGTCACCCGCGAGCTCCTCGTCCGCGGTCTGCGCCCCGACCACCGCACCCTGTGGGCGGACGTCGAGGCGGGCCTCGTGGACCTGTTCGTCGCGCCGAGCCACCGCGTCCTGGAGCGCGCCCTCGCCTCCGTGGACGAGTTCACCGCCGAGTGCGTCCGCCGCGGCGTACGGATCGAGACGGTCGGGCGCGCGGAACCGTCGTACGACGCCCAGATGAAGGCCCGGGTCCACCGTCGCCTGTCGATGCCGACCGCGGGCTACGACGGCCGCTGAGGGGGACACCGGGGGCCGCTCGACCGTTGTGACAGGGTGGGAGCAGGCCTCGCACACCGGGCGGGCCGGGACGTGAGGTGGACAGGGCGTGGGCGGAAGGCGTTGGCGGCGACTTCTCAGCGGAGTGTGGCGGAGCCTCGCGGTGTGGGCCGTGTCCACGGTCACCATGCTCGTCCTCGCCGGTGTGCTGCCCGACTTCCAGCTGGAGTCCACCAACGGCGACAGCGCCACGCGGATAGCCGTCACCGCCGGGGTCGGCGCGGCCGTCTTCGGTCTGCTCTCCTCGCTCGTGTGGCCCCTGCTCGTACGGGCACTGCTCCTGGTGCCCGCCCTCGTGCTCGGTCTGCTCGTCTTCTTCCTGAACGGGTCCTTGCTGCTGATAGCCCTGCGCATCAACCCCTCGGGGCAGGGCGAGGCCGCGCCCGAGACCGCCGTGGTCGTCGCCGCCGTGATGTCCGCGGTCGCCTCGGCCACCGGGGGTGCCCTCGCCGTCCGGGACGACGACGCCTACCGGCGCAGGCTCTACCGGCTCGCCGACCGGCGCCGCAGGCGCGGTGACGGGCAGGCCTGGCCCTCGACCCCCGGTGCCGTCTTCCTCCAGCTCGACGGTGTCGGCCACGACGTGCTGCAGGAGGCGGTCGCCAAGGGGCTGATGCCCACCGTCGCGCAGTGGCTCGGGGGCCCCGGGGAGGGCGGCTGTCCCACCCACCGGCTCACCCCGTGGCGCACCGACTGGTCCAGTCAGACCGGCGCCAGCCAGCTCGGCATCCTGCACGGCAGCAACCACGACGTGCCGGCCTTCCGCTGGTACGAGAAGGACACGCACGAGGTCATGGTGTGCAACCGGCCCTCCAGCGCCGCCGAACTCCAGCGTCGGGCCGTCGAGTACACCGGCGACGGGGGCCTGCTCACCGTCGACGGCGCCAGCCGCGGCAACCTCTTCAGCGGCGGCGCCGACCAGCTGGCTCTGGTGCTGTCCATGGCCGCGCGAAGGGGCCGGGAGAACCGTTCCCGCTCCGGCTACTTCGCCTACTTCAGCGACCCCGCCAACGCCGTCCGTACGGCCATGTCCTTCGTCGCCGAGGTGCTGCGCGAGATGGGCCAGTCCACGTGGGCCCGGATGAAGAAGCGGCGGCCCCGGGTCAAGCGCGGCGGGCTGTACCCCTTCGTGCGCGCCTTCGCGACCGTCGTCGAGCGGGACGTCGTCGTCGCCGCGGTGATCGGCGACATGCTCGCCGGACGCAACGCGGTCTACGCGGACCTGGTGGCGTACGACGAGGTGGCCCACCACTCCGGGCCGCGCAGCCGGGACGCCGAGAAGGTCCTGGAGCGTCTCGACCGGTCCCTCGCCCTGGTGGCCAAGGTCGCCGAACACGCCCCGCGGCCCTACCGGATCGTGGTGCTGTCGGACCACGGCCAGAGCCCCGGCGAGACCTTCCTGACCCGCTACGGCCTCAGCCTCGGCAACCTGGTCCGGGCCGGCTGCGGGCTGCCCGTGCCGCGCAGGGCGCAGCGTACGCACAGCGGCACCGAGGCGCGGGCGGCGGTGCGGGCCGCGCTGCGCAGACCCGTCGAGGAGCGCGGTGAGCGTCACCGTCCCTCGCGCCGTTCCGAGCCCATCGTGCTGGCTTCAGGCAACCTCGGCCTGGTCTCCTTCCCCGACATGCCGCACCGGATGAGCCGGGAGGAGATCGACCGCCGCCACCCCGCGCTGCTGTCCACCCTCGCCAACCACCCCGGCGTCGGCTTCGTGCTGGTCCGCAGCGAGGAGTACGGCGGACTCGTGCTGGCCGCGAACGGCGCGGAGGTGCCGGTCGACAAGCTCGACGACGCGCGCCCGGGCCCGCTCGCCGACTTCGGCCCCGGCGCCGCCGACGCCGTACGACGTACGCACTCCTTCCCGCACGTCGCCGACATCATGGTCAACTCCTCGTACGACCCGCAGGAGGGCGAGGTCCTCGCCTTCGAGGAGCAGATCGGCTCGCACGGCGGACTCGGCGGGGCCCAGGCCCGCCCCTTCCTGCTGTCACCGGTGGCCCTGTCCGTCCCGGTCGAGGACGACGCGGATCTCGTGGGCGCCGAGCAGGTGCACCGCGTACTGCGGCGCTGGCTGCGCGAGTGCGACGGCCCCCAAGTGCCGCTGGCGGCGCCCGCGGACGAGCGCGCCGCCTGAGCCACGGCCAGGGGGCCGGGCCGGGGCGGCGGAAACGGGCTGCGGTCGGTGGCGGCGGAAAATGGGCTGCGGTCGGCGAGCCCCGCGCACACACTGTTCGCATGGAGCACCGCGCACCCGCGGGGCACTTCCCGACCCCCGAGGATGCTGCGTGCAGGCAGTCGTGACCGTCACCCCCGCCCGGATACCGGAACTGCTGCTCGGTCTCGCGACCGTGCGGCCGGTCTTCCTCTGGGGCGCCCCCGGTATCGGAAAGTCCTCCTTGGTGAGGGAGTTCGCCGAGTCGCTGGGACTGGAGTGCGTCAGCCTGCTCGGCACCCAGCTCGCCCCCGAGGACCTGATCGGCGTCCCGCAGATCCGCGACGGGCGCTCGGTGTTCTGCCCGCCGGAGGCGATCGCCCGGGACGAGCCGTACTGCCTCTTCCTGGACGAGCTGAACGCGGCGACGCCGGATGTGCAGAAGGCGTTCTACTCGCTGATCCTGGACCGCCGCATCGGCAACTACGAGCTGCCCAAGGGCTCGATCGTGATCGGCGCGGGCAACCGCGCCACCGACAACGCGCTGGCCCGTCCGATCGCCTCCGCGCTGATCAACCGCCTCACGCACGTGCACCTGGAGGCCTCCTCCAAGGACTGGCTCGGCTGGGCCGCCGGCAACGGCATTCACCCCTGGGTCGTGGACCACCTCACCGACCGGCCCGACCATCTGTGGTCCAAGCCGCCGAAGACCGAGGAGCCGTTCTCCACGCCGCGCTCCTGGCACATGCTCTCCGACGCGCTGCACTCCTTCGGGCCGGCCCTCGACGAGCCGACCCTGAAGGTGATCGCGCACGGCACCCTGACCCCCGCGCACGCGGTCGCCTTCTGCGGCTATGTGAAGATCGTGCGCAGCCGGTTCGGCATCGAGGCGATCGTCAAGGGCGACGCCCGCTGGCCGCACCGCCCCGAGGACCGCGACCTGCTCTACTACCTCGCCGAGTCCTTCCGCGGCCGGCTCATCAAGGAGCTGCCCGCCAGCAAGGAGCACCTCTCGACGAGCGGACAGCAGACCGCGTACCGCGCCAAGTCGCTGCTCGTGCAGCTCGCGGAGATCTCCGTGGAGGTCGCGCAGGGCGTCATCGCCCCGGACACCGACGGCAATCCCCTCCTGCCCGCCTGGTTCCTGGTGGAGGCGGCCCGCGACATGCCCCGGCTGGTCGAGGCGCGGCAGTGAGCCGCACCCCGACGAGCCGCGGCAAGGGACAGCCGAAGAAGGACCTGGCGGCGGAGGCCTTCGCGGAGGGCATGCGGCTGGTGCGGGCCAACCGGGCGCTCGCCGCCATCGGGTTCAGCACCTGCCGCCAGGAGGACTGCCCCGACTCGCCCCGCGACGGTCTCGTCCGCGTCGACTCCAACGGCGTGCTGCACGTCCACCCCACCCGCCGCGCCGAGCCCGTCGAGTGGGCCTGGGCGGTCGCGCACGCCGTCATCCACCTGGGCTTCGGCCATGTCCCGGCGGCGCCGAAGACGCGTGAGCAGCCCGACCGTCACGCCCTCGCCGCCCGCTGCGCGGTCGTCAACCGCTTCCTGCTCGGCTTCCCCATCGGCCTCACCCCCGAGGACCTGCCGCGCACGTACCCCGACGGCGACGAGGAGCAACTCGCCGCCCGCTGGCGGCGCGAGGGCACTCCGGCCCCGTACGAGCGCTGCGGTACGGCCGGCGGCGAGCCGGACCAGCTGCTGGTGCCGTGGGACACCTGGAAGGGCGGCCAGGCCCCGGACTGGCAGCTCGAGTTCGCGCACGCCCTGACCCGCACCGTGGCCACGGCGATGGACATGGCCGGCGGCCGCCGCGGCTCGATGCGCGGCGGGCCCACCCGGCTGCAGCCCTGGGAGCGGGCGCTGAGCTGGTTCATCTCCTCCTACCCGCTGCTCGGCGGCATCGCGGCCGGCATCACGCTGGTCGCCGACGCCGAACTGGCCCGCGCCCACGACATCTCCGTCGCCGCCGTGAACGCGGAGGCGGGCGAGATCTACATCAACCCGCTGCGCCAACTGGAGGACGAGGAATGGCGGTTCGTCCTCGCCCACGAGATGCTGCACGCCGCCCTGCGGCACGGCGACCGCTGCGGCCCCCGCGACCCCTACCTCTTCAACATCGCGGCCGACTACGTCATCAACGGCTGGCTGTGCGAGATGCAGGTCGGCACGATGCCCGAAGGCCTCCTGTACGACGCGGAGTTGAAGGACCTCTCGGCGGAGGAGGTGTACGACCGGATCGCGAAGGACCTGCGCCGGATGCGCCGGCTGTCCACGCTGCGCGGCAAGGGCGCGGGTGACATCCTCGGCGCCCCGCTCGGCTCCCCGCGCGACTACGTGGACCTGGACGAGCTCTACCGGCGCGGGCTGAGCCACGGCTTGGACCTGCACCAGCAGCTGGAGAGGGGCTATCTGCCGGGCGGTCTGGTCGAGGAGATCCGCGCGCTCGACCATCCACCGCTGCCCTGGGACGCCCGCCTGGCCCGCTGGTTCGACGAGTTCGTGCCCCGCCCCGAGCCGGTACGGACGTACGCGCGCCCCTCGCGTCGTCAGGCGTCCACCCCCGACATCCCGCGCGCGGGACGGTACTTCCCGCCCGAGGAGATCGCCCGCTGCACCTTCGGCGTCGTCCTGGACACCTCCGGCTCCATGGACCGCACGCTGCTCGGCAAGGCGCTGGGTGCCATCGCCTCGTACGCCGAGGCCCGGGACGTACCGGCCGCTCGGGTGGTGTTCTGCGACGCGGCGCCGCACGACGCGGGCTATCTTCCGGTCACCGAGATCGCCGGTCGCGTACGAGTGCACGGGCGCGGCGGTACGGTGCTGCAGCCCGGCATCGATCTGCTGCACCGCGCGGACGACTTCCCGCCGGGCGCGCCGCTGCTGGTCATCACGGACGGCTGGTGCGACGTGCTGCGGGTGCGGCGCGAGCACGCGTATCTGATTCCGCAGGGCGCGCGGCTCCCGTTCACGGCGCGGGGACCGGTCTTCCGGGTGCGGTGAACCGTGATCGCGGTCTCGGTGAGCCGTCTTCGCGGTTCGGTGAGCCGTCATTCTGGGTGAGTCGCGCGCAGGTGTGATCGGATGGTGCGCACGGACCCCGAAAACGGGACCCCATCGAAGGGAATCATCGTGGCAACCACGCGCACCGCGCACACCGTGTGGGAAGGCAACCTGCTCGAGGGCAGCGGCGTCGTCACCTTCGACTCCTCCGGCATCGGCCAGCAGCCGGTGACGTGGGCGTCGCGGGCGCAGGACGCCAACGGCAAGACCAGCCCCGAGGAACTGATCGCGGCCGCCCACTCCAGCTGCTTCTCCATGGCGCTGTCGCACGCCCTCGCGGGCGCGGGCACCCCGCCCACCAAGCTCGTCACCAACGCCGACGTCACCTTCCAGCCCGGCGAGGGCATCACCGGCATCCACCTGACGGTGGAGGGCACGGTGCCGGGCCTCGACAACGACGGCTTCGTCGCGGCGGCCGAGGACGCGAAGAAGAACTGCCCGGTCAGCGCGGCGCTGACCGGCACGACGATCACCCTGACGGCCAAGCTGGCCTGACGTCCGGGAGCAGTACGGCGCCGCGGTCCCCGTGCAGGGCCCGCGGCGCTGTCATGTCCGCCCCATTGACAAGAACGCACTCAAGTTTTGTGCTTGAAGGTGGGCATCGCCCTGGCGGAAGGGGACGGACATGGCACGTGCGGTCGGGATCGACCTCGGTACGACGAACTCGGTGGTGGCCCTCCTGGAAGGCGGCGACCCCACCGTCGTGACCAACGCGGAGGGCGCGCGCACCACCCCCTCCGTGGTGGCCTTCGCCAAGAACAACGAGGTGCTCGTCGGCGAGGTCGCCAAACGTCAGGCGGTGACGAACGTGGAGCGCACCGCGCGCTCGGTCAAGCGCCACATGGGCGACGCGAGCTGGCGCTTCCCGGAGCAGGGCTCCGTCGACGGCACCCGCTACCGTGCCCAGGAGCTGTCGGCGCGCGTCCTGCAGAAGCTGAAGCGGGACGCGGAGGCCTACCTCGGCGAGGACGTCACGGACGCCGTGATCACCGTGCCCGCGTACTTCGACGACGCCCAGCGCCAGGCCACCAAGGAGGCCGGCGAGATCGCGGGCCTGAAGGTGCTGCGCATCATCAACGAGCCGACGGCCGCCGCCCTCGCCTACGGCCTCGACCGGGGCGAGGAGCAGACCGTCCTCGTCTTCGACCTGGGCGGCGGCACCTTCGACGTTTCCCTCCTGGAGATCGGCGACGGCGTCATCGAGGTCAAGGCGACCAACGGCGACACCCGGCTCGGCGGCGACGACTGGGACCAGCGGGTCGTCGAACACCTCGCGCAACGCTTCAAGGCCTCGCACGGCATCGATCTCGGCCACGACAAGATGGCGCTGCAGCGGCTGCGCGAGAGCGCCGAGAAGGCCAAGATCGAACTGTCGAGTTCCTCCGAGACCGCCGTCAACCTGCCCTACATCACCGCCACCGCCGACGGCCCCCTGCACCTCGAGGAGAAGCTGACCCGCGCCCAGTTCCAGGAGCTGACCGCCGATCTGCTCGACCGCTGCAAGACCCCCTTCCACCAGGCGGTCAAGGACGCGGGTGTCAAGCTCGCGGCGGTCGACCACGTCATCCTGGTCGGCGGCTCGACCCGGATGCCCGCCGTCACGGACCTGGTCAGGGAACTCACCGGCAAGGACCCGCACAAGGGCGTCAACCCGGACGAGGTCGTGGCGCTCGGCGCGGCCCTTCAGGCGGGTGTCATCAGGGGGGACGTGAAGGACGTCCTGCTCCTCGACGTCACCCCGCTGTCCCTCGGCATCGAGACCAAGGGCGGCATCATGACCAAGCTCATCGAGCGCAACACCACGATCCCGACCCGCCGTTCGGAGATCTTCACCACGGCCGTGGACAACCAGCCCTCGGTCGGTATCCAGGTCTACCAGGGCGAACGCGAGATCGCCGCGTACAACAAGAAGCTCGGCGTCTTCGACCTCACCGGGCTGCCGCCCGCTCCGCGCGGAGTCCCGCAGATCGAGGTCGCCTTCGACATCGACGCCAACGGCATCATGCACGTCTCCGCGAAGGACCTCGCCACCGGGCGCGAACAGAAGATGACCGTCACGGGCGGCTCCGCGCTCCCCAAGAACGACATCGACCGCATGATGCGCGAGGCCGAGCAGTACGCCGAGGAGGACCGCGCGCGCCGCGAGGCCGCCGAGACCCGCAACCAGGCCGAACAACTCGTCTACCAGACCGAGAAGTTCCTCCGCGAGAACGACGAACGCATCCCCTCCGGGACGAAACCCGAGGTCGAGGCCGCCGTCGCCGACCTCAAGCGCCTCCTGGAGGACTCCGCCACCGACACCACCGCCCTGCGTACCGGCGTCGAGAATCTGGCCTCGGTGAGCCAGAAGATGGGCCAGGCCATGTACGCCCAGGCCCAGCAGACGCCCCGGGAGGAGCCGGCCGCCGAGCACACCACGGCGGCGGAGGAGGAGGGCGTGGTGGACGCCGAGATCGTGGACGACGAGAAGGAGACGAGGGGCGGCGCGGCATAAGGACCCTCGAGGTGAGGGGCTCTCGGAGAGCCCCTCCCTGGAAACTCCTCGCCAAGAACCCCTCCCTGGGAACTTCTCAGTAGGAGTCCCGGATCTCCCGCAGGATCTCCTTGGTACGGGGCACGGAGGCGGCGTGGGCGGACATGTGGTCCAGCACTTCCAGGTGCGTGGCCACCTCGGCGCGCGAGTCGAGGTAGATGGCACCGGTCAGGTACTCGCTGTAGACCATGTCGGGCAGTTCCGGCTCCGCGAAGCGGAACAGCGCGAAGGAGGTGTACGTCCCCGGATGCGGGCCGCTCGCGTACTCGGCTACTTGGACGGAGATGTCGTCGCTCTCCATCTCCCGCAGCAGCCGGTCGATCTGGTCCCGCATGACCTCGCCCCGGATGCTCACCGGACGCCGCAGGGCGGTCTCGTCCATGATCACCCAGAGGTGGGGCCGGTGCTCGCGCCCCAGCAGCAGCTGCTGCCGCGTCATGCGCAGCGTCACATGCCGCTCGATGGCCTCGGGCCCCGTCTGGCCCACCGTGCCCGCCTCCAGCACGGCGCGGGCGTAGTCCTCGGTCTGCAGCAGCCCGGGCACGAAGTGCGGCTCGTACGAGCGGATCAGACGGGCGGCGCCCTCCAGGCTGACGTGCATGCTGAACCAGTCCGGCAGCACATCGTGGAACCGCTGCCACCAGCCCGGCTGGTTCGCCTCCTCGGCGAGCGCGACGAAGGCGGCCACCTCGTCGTCGGCCACGCCGTACGTCGTCAGCAGCACCTGGAGGTACGGGATCTTGAGGGCGACCTCGGCCATCTCCATCCGCCGCACCGTCGCCGGGGCGACACGCAGGACACGCGCGGCCTCTTCCCGCCTCAGCCCGGTGGCCTCCCGCAATTCCTGCAGCCGCCGCCCGAGCACCACTTGCCCCACGGTGGGCGCAGCCCGCCGCTCACTCACGCCACGCCCTCCCCAAGCGCCGAAGCCCCCACTCAAACGGATCAGCGACGCTCCGTCAAGACACCAGTGACTGAAGGTATTTGACCGTCGCAGGATCCGCGGGCAGAAACGTCTCGATGGCCAGCTCGGCGACGGTGACGTCCATCGGGGTGTTGAAAGTGGAGATGGAGGAGATGAAGGACAGCACGCGCCCGCCGTGCTCGATCTGCAGGGGGAGCGCGAAATAGGGAACGGTCTCGACGCCGCCGTCCACATCCCCTTCCCCTGCCCCTTCCTGTTCCTGCTCCGGTACCGGGTAGGCCGCCACCTCCTCGTAGAGCGCGCGCAGTGGCTCGGAGCGGTCCAGGGCGATCTGCCGTTCCATCTGCGCGAGCAGGTGGTCGCGCCACTCGCGGTGGTTGCGGATCCGCGGCGCCAGGCCCTCAGGGTGGAGGGTCAGCCGCATCGCGTTCAGCGGCGGCGTGAGCAGCGACTCGCAGACGCCCTCCAGGAGCATGGCGATGCCACGGTTGGCGGCGAGCACGGTGTACGTGGCGTCGACCACCAGCGCCGGGTAGGGCTCGTAGCCCTGGATCAGCCGCTCCATGCCCTGGCGCAGGGCGTCCATCGAGGGGTCGTCGAGGGGGGTCTCCGGGTAGTGGGGCGCGTAGCCGGCGGCCAGCAGCAGCGCGTTGCGTTCCCGTACGGGGACGTCGAGGTGTTCGGCCAGCCGCAGCACCATCTCCTCGCTCGGGCGGGAGCGGCCGGTCTCGATGAAGCTGATGTGGCGGGCCGAGGAGTCGGCCCGCAGTGCCAGTTCCAGCTGGCTGACCCGGCGCTGCTCCCGCCAGCCGCGCAGCAGCGGGCCGACGCCCTTGCCGACGGGGTGGGTTGAGGGTCTGGTCGGACCGGACGCGACGATGGACATACGCCGACCGTAACCGAGGAAGACCGTGGGTGGAGCGTGGGTGCCCTCGAACGCCGGACGGCCCGGGTTTCCAGGGGCGCGGGAAGCTGCGCGACCGGCCCCCACACACCCGCAGTCGAAGACGGGGCGCCGGAGAGCCCTGGTCGAGGGACTGTGGCAGGCTGAGAAACAGCCCTCACCACACCCCACCGCATCCCCACCGCACGAAGAACGGAGCGAGATCATGCCCGTCGAACCCCTGTCGCAGAAGGAGATCGAGGATCAGCTCGCGGAGCTGCCCGGCTGGTCCCTGGACGGCGACCACCTCGCCCGCTCCTACCGCCTCCCCTCCCACTTCGCCGCGACCGCGATGGTCGTACACGTCGCCCAGGTACAGGAGGAGCTCGACCACCACTCCGACCTCACCCTCGGCTACAACACGATCTCCCTCACCGTGAACACCCACAGCGTCGGCGGCGCCGTCACCGAGCTCGACCTCAAGCTCGCCCGCAGGGTGGAGGCACTCGCTCCGGGACATGGCGCACACTGATTCACATGCTGGACTACGACAAGGAAGCCGACGCATACGACGCCAGCAGGGGCGGTGAGCCCAGAGCGGCCGCTGCCGCGGACGCCGTACTCGGCCTCGTCCCCGACGACATACAGGCCCTGCTCGACGTCGCCTGCGGCACCGGAATCGTCACGCGCCGCCTCGCCGCCGCCCGCCCGACGCTCCGGGTGACGGGCGCGGACGCCGCGCAGGGCATGGCCCGGATGGCGGCGGCACGGCTCCCGGGCGCGGTGATCCGCGCCGACAGCCGCCGACTGCCCTTCCCCGACGCCTCGTTCGACGCCGTCACCAGCGTCTGGCTGCTCCATCTGGTCGACGGCGCCGAGGACGTCCGCGCCATCGTCGCCGAGTGCGCGCGGGTCCTGCGCCCGGGCGGGGTGTACGTCACCACCGTGGACAAGGCCGCCGCGCACGACGTGGGCAGCGACATCGACGCCGTACTCGCCTCCCGCCCGCGCCGCCCCGCCCAGGACCGCCCCGAGGACGTCGAGGCGTACGCCGTCGAGCACGGCCTCACCCCGGCCGGCGGGGCCCGTTTCCGGGGCCACGGCCAGGGCCGCAGCCCGCGCAGCACCGTGGCGGACCTGCGCCGCGGCTGGTTCACCCGGATCGCCCCGGACGACCCGCTGGCCGAGCGTTTCGTCACGCTGCTCGAGGCGCTGCCCGATCAGGAAGTCCCGCGCCCCGACCCGCGGTTCGCGCTCCGCGCGTTCAGAAAGATCCCCGCCGCGCGAACTCCATGACCCAGTTGATCACCCACGTCTTCTCCCCGTCCACGGAGAAGCCCTGCTCCCAGCGGGCCGTGGTCGGGGAGATCCCCGACCACACGAACCGCACCCGCACGTCCTTCCCGTCGTGCGTGTCGTCGCCGTGGAACTCACCGCGCCCGTCGGGCCCGAACCGCCCCACCACCGGCGGAAACAGCTTCCCGCTGCGGCTCGACGACCAGTTCAGCGACCACACCCGCGCCGCGGGGTCGAAGAGCCGCAGGGTGAGCCCCTGCCAGCCCTGACCGGGCACCGTCATCTCGTCGATGTTCGCGGCCCCGTCGAACAGGCTCCAGCAGCGGTTCGTGGCACCGAACTCCTCCCAGCCGCTGTCGGGGTCGAGGAAGTCGGTCAGACGCCTGTGGCGGACGTCCCACTCGCCGTGGAAGAAGTCGAAGTCGTGCGGGCTGCTCATGAGCGGTCTCCAGTCGTGCCCTCGGGGAGGGAGTCGGCAAGGTAGGCGTCCAGGTCGGGGGCGTCGGGCACGAGCATGTGCCGCACCCAGGCGTCGCGTTCGTGCAGGATCGGCGGCAGCTCCCAGACGCAGCCGATCCAGGGGAGGTCGGGTGTGATGAAGTGCGTGGGGTCCCGGTCCGGGCAGCCCAGGACCGGCTGGCCCGCCGACGCGCCGCGGAAGTGCAGGACGTTGTCCCACACCCAGCTGTACGCGTTGAGGTAGGCGCCGTCGTCGCCGCCCCGGTGCAGTACGACGAAGGTCGCGGGCGGTGTGCCGTCGGGCTGCGGCAGCAGCTTCGGCAGCATCGCGTACGCCGCCGCCTCGACGTCGGGCGCGATACCGGCCGGGTCCGCGGTGACGTGGTAGCGCTTGATCCGACGCCCCGCCACCTCGATGGGCGGCGGCACGGTCAGCAGTTTCTCCCTGAAGTCCGAGGAGTTCGGTTCGTTCCGTTCGTTCGGGGAGTGCGAGGAGTTCGGCAAGGTCGTGGAAGCCATGACGCGCACGCTAGGCCGACTTCACTGACATCCTGTGTCAGTGAAGTCCAGTCGGCTCGTCTCGATCCTCCTGCTGCTCCAGACCCGCGGCCGGATGACCGCCGCCGACCTCGCCGAGCAACTCGACGTCTCGGTGCGCACGGTCTACCGGGACGTCGAGGCTCTGAGCGCGGCGGGCGTCCCGCTGTACGGCGACGCGGGGCACGCCGGCGGCTACCGCCTCCTCGACGGCTACCGCACCCGTCTCACCGGCCTCACGGAGGGGGAGGCCGAGGCCCTCTTCCTGGCCGGCGTCCCCGGCCCCGCCGCCGAGCTGGGCCTCGGCCCGGTCCTGGCCGCCGCCCAGCTGAAGGTGCGCGCCGCCCTCCCGCGCGAGCTGCGCACGCACGCCGACCGGATCAGCGGCCGCTTCCACCTGGACGCCCCCGGCTGGTACGCGGACGCCGACGACACCCCGTACCTCCCCGCCGTCGCCGACGCCGTCTGGAACGCGCGGGTGCTGCACGTCCTGTACCGCCGCTGGCGCGAGCCCACGGAGGTGCGGCGCCGCCTGGAGCCGTACGGCCTGGTCCTGAAGGCGGGCCGCTGGTACGTCGTCGCGGGCCCCGGTCCGCGCACGTTCCGCGTCGACCAGATTCTCGAACTCACCCTGACAGAAGAGGAGTTCAGCCGCCCCGAGAGGTTCGACCTGGCCGCGTACTGGACGGCGTACCAACAGGAGTTCCACGACCGGCTGCACCGCGCCGAGGCCGTGATCCGGATCGCGCCGGGAACCGTTCTCACCGGCCCGGCGGCCCGGGCTGTCGAGGTCAACGGCCACACAGATGGAGACGGTTGGACGCGCGCCACCGTCCCCATCGAATCCATCGACCAGGCCCACGACGCATTCCTCGGACTGGGTGCGGCGATCGAGGTGCTGGAGCCCGCCGAACTGCGGGAGCGCATCGCGCGCACGGTGACGGCACTGGCCCGCCTGTACGCGTAGAGAGCGCTTGCGAATGCTTGCCGGAAGACGGCAACCCACCTGCCCGCCGCGGCAACTGAGGGGACAGAAGCAGTCTGTCCTCCCAGGAGGTAACCATCGTGCAGCACCCGCACAGGCAGCACCGCAGACGCGCCATCGGCTCGGCCCTAATGGCCACGGCCGCCCTCATCGCCGCCGGACTCACCGCCCTCGGCACCGGAACGGCCCATGCGGCCACAGCCCGACAGGTGGAGGCCCTCGACCGGGGCGTCGTCAGTGTCCACACCGACAGCGGCAACCTGGTCAGCTGGCGATGGCTCGGCACCGACCCGAACGACGTGTCCTTCAACGTCTACCGGGCCGGGACGTTGGTCAACCCGACGCCGATCACCGGCTCCACGAACTACTTCCACTCGGGCGCGCCCGCCCAGGCCGACTACACGGTCCGCGCGATCGTGAACGGCGTCGAGCAGGCCGACTCGGTGCACGCCATCCAGTTCCGTACCGGATACAAGGACGTGCCCATCACCCCGCCCGCGGGCGGTACCACTCCCGACGGGGTCGCCTACACCTACGAGGCCAACGACGCCTCCGTCGGCGACCTCGACGGGGACGGCCAGCTCGACTTCGTGCTCAAGTGGCAGCCCACCAACGCCAAGGACAACTCCCAGTCCGGCTACACCGGCAACACGATCGTCGACGGCATCAAGCTCGACGGTACCCGCCTGTGGCGCATCGACCTGGGCAGGAACATCCGCTCGGGCGCGCACTACACACAGTTCCAGGTGTACGACTACGACGGCGACGGCAAGGCCGAGGTCGCCATGAAGACGGCGGACGGGACGACGGACGGCCGGGGCACCGTGATCGGCACTTCCTCCGCCGACTACCGGAACTCCAGCGGATACGTGCTGTCCGGGCCCGAGTACCTGACCATGTTCAACGGGCAGACGGGCGCCGCCATGGGCACCGTCGACTACGTTCCGGCGCGCGGCACGGTCTCCTCCTGGGGCGACTCGTACGGCAACCGGGTCGACCGATTCCTAGCGGGAACGGCCTACTTGGACGGCTCCCGGCCCTCCCTCATCATGGCGCGCGGCTACTACACCCGTACCGTCATCGCCGCCTGGGACTGGCGGGGCGGCGCCTTCACCCGACGCTGGACCTTCGACACCAACTCCTCGACCAACAGCGGCAAGGGCTACGACGGCCAGGGCAACCACCAGTTGTCGGTCGCGGACGTCGACGGGGACGGCAAGGACGAGATCGTGTACGGCTCGATGGCCGTGGACGACAACGGCAACGGCCTGTGGACCACCAAGAACGGGCACGGGGACGCCATGCACGTCGGCGACCTCGACCCTTCCCGTCCCGGCCTGGAGGAGTTCAAGGTCGACGAGGACTCCTCGAAACCGGCGTCCTGGATGGCGGACGCCAAGACGGGCGCGATCCTCTGGTCCACGGCGGCCGACGGCGACAACGGCCGAGGCGTCTCCGGTGACATCTGGGCGGGCAGCGCGGGCGCCGAGTCCTGGTCCTCGCACGCCGACGGCGTCCGCAACCCGCAGGGCACGGTGGTGGCGACCCGCAAGCCGGGCAGCATCAACTTCCTGTCCTGGTGGGACGGCGACCCCGTCCGCGAACTCCTCGACGACACCCACATCGACAAGTACGGCACCTCGTCCGACACCCGCCTGCTGACCGGCTCGGGCGTCCACTCCAACAACAGCACCAAGGCGACTCCGTCACTGTCGGGCGACATCCTCGGAGACTGGCGCGAGGAGGTCGTCTGGCCGACGACCGACAACACGGCCCTCAGGATCTACTCCACCCCGTACGAGACGACCACAAGGATCACCACCCTCCTCCACGACACCCAGTACCGCACGGCCCTGGCCTGGCAGAACACCGCCTACAACCAGCCCCCGCACCCGAGCTTCTTCATCGGCAACGGGATGGCGACGGCACCCCGGCCGACGGTGTACGTGCCCTGAGCGGTGTAGGAAGCGCCCACAACTGAACGAAAAGGCGGCCGTTCATCACCTCGGAACGGCCGCCGATGGTCCTCTGCGCGCGCTGCCTCTTCTACGGGCACGTCTCGTCGAACTTGACCGCGTTCAGCGTCACCGGCTGCCCCTCGAGCGCCGTGCCCGTGGACGGCGACTGCGTGCACACCTTCCAGTTGCTCTCCACCAGAATCCAGCGATCGGAGCCCGAAGCGTCGTTGACGGTGAGCGACGTGCTCGGGTCCAGGGCGGCTCGGGCCGCCTTCACGGACTTGCCCCCGAAGTCCGGCATCGTGCCCTGGGCGGCCTCGGGCGCCTTCTCGTCCTTGGCTGGGCAGCTCTCGGCGAGCTTCACTGCCGCGAAGTCGAGGCGCGTGCTGGTCGGGATCGTCTTGCCCGCCCCGTAGTTCTGGCCGCACACCTTCCAGTTCCGGTCGAACACCTGGAGCCGATCGCGGCCGAGCGCGTCATGCGACGTGAGCGCGTAGAAGCCCGCTGCCTGCGCCGCGTCCTGTGCCGACTGAAGGCCCATGCCGACGAAGTCCGGCACCGCCTTCCGCTCGGCTTCGGTCGGCTTGTCGTCCGTCGTCTCCTTGGCCTCAGTGGCCGGAGTAGCCGGAGTGGCCGATGCGGTGGGTGTGGAGTCGGGCCGCGCGTGGCCGGTCGTGTCCGGATCGCAGCCGACGAGCGCGCCGGTGGCGGCACACAGCACGGCGGCACTGATGATGTGGAAACGCATGGTTTTCCCCAGGGTGATGCAGGTACAGGCGGATCGTGGTGGACCACTCGTGGACGGGTAACGAACGCTGTGCCGCTTGGTGACGGCGGCCGCGCTCCGGCCGAAGACGCGGCAGCGCCCCGCTCTCCACGGCGGGCGGGGCGCGGCGCTGACCTGCTAGCTCCAGCCGCCGAAAAAGTCGCTGCTCAGCTGCGCGGAGCAGATGTTGTAGCCGCCGGACGCGTGCCCCTTCTTGGTCTGGCCATCCACCGTCACCGAACAGTTGATGTCGCCGCCCCCCTGCAACTGGGCGGTCACCTGGAAGTACATGGCATCCGAATCCGCGGTCAGGGTCTTCGTCATCGGCAGACCGGACCCCTGACGACTGTCGCTGTCGCTGCCGTAGGTGATGTCCGTTCCGGACGGGGCCGATCCCCAGACCTTGAACACGACCTTGCCGTCCGCGGCCGCGTCGTCCGAAGTCGTTGCTTCCTTCTTCGGTGTCGCCTTCGGTGTCGCCTTCGGCTTCGCGGTCTTCGTGACCGTCACCGTCGGAGCGGGCTTCGCCTCGGCCGTCTTCGTGACGGTCACCTGGGGCGTCGGTTTGTCGCTCGCCGTCGCCTTCTGGTCGCTGCCCGACGAGCCGATACCAACACCGACGAACAGCAGAACGATCGCGGCGGGTATGGCCACTCGCTTACGCGCCCACCGCGGCCGAGCTGTCGTCGGCGGCTGCGGCGGTACGGGTCCCCAGCCTGGCTGTTCGGGCATCGGCGGCTGGTTGTGCGACATACGTCCCCCTGAGTGGTTCATGGAGAGATGACCGTAACGGGAGAGGTAAGGAAAGTGTGAGAGTGGTGAGAGGAGAGTGATGAAACCGTAATGAATGTGAACGTTCAATAAAATGAGTCTCGATCAGTGGGCCCGCATGCCGTACGAAGTGGGGGGGCGCGTGACTCGCGCCCCCCCACCCGTCGTCAACTCACCGAGCAGGCCTGATCTCCCAGTTTGAAGGTGGTGGGTTTGGCGTTCGCACCCGTCCAGCTGCCCGTGAAGCCGAAGCTCACCGACGAACCCGCCGCCACGTTCGCGTTCCAGGTCAGGTTCTTCGCAGTGACCGTCGTCCCCGACTGGGTGGCGTCGGCGTTCCACGCCTGGGTGATCTGCTGGCCGTCCGTGAAGGGCCAGCTCAGGGACCAGCCGCTCCAGGCGGTGGTGCCGGTGTTGGTGAGTGCCACGTCGGCCTGGAAACCGCCCGACCACTGGTTGGTGATCCTGTACGTCATCGCGCAGGCGCCCGTCGGCGGCGGCGTCGGATCCGTACCGCCGCCCCCGTCACCGGTGTCGGAGCTGTCGCCGTAGATGATTCCGCGCCCGTTGGTCGCGAGGTACACGCGTCCGTAGATCCGCGGGTCTCCCGTGATCGCGCCGCCGGTCCAACCCCACTGGTGGGCATCGTCGTTGATGCGGGTCCAGCTCGCGCCCTTGTCCGTCGAGCGGAAGATGCCACGCACCCCGCCGATCTTCGCGCTGGTGTAGAGCGTCTGGTACGAGGCCCCGGTCGCCGCCTTGCCGAAGCCGATGGTGTCGGCCTGGTCGACGTTCGACAGCTTGGTGAAGCTCGCGCCGCCGTCCGTGGAGTGCCACAGCCCGTACGCGCCGTCGCTCGCGCCGCCCGCCAGCCACACGTCGCCCTTCGCGCCGGGCAGCGCCTTGAAGCGCACGCTGTCACCGCTCGGCAGGCCGGTGGCTGCGGAGGCGGTGAAGGTGGCGCCACCGTCCGAACTGACGTAGAACTTGCCGGACTTGAACCCGTAGAAGGTCTTCGGATCGACCCGGTCCGACTCCACGATGGCGCCCGCGGGGATACCGCTGGACGCCGACCACGACGTACCGAAGCCGATCGTGTACTGCACGCCCGCGCCCACCGGGCTCCACACGAAGCGGCTGCCGTCGGACGCCGCCGCTGCCGTTCCGCCGCCGCTCACGCCCGAAGGGTCGGTGCCCGCGAACCAGTTGGCGCCGTTGTCCGTGGAGAAGGCGATGTGCGGGCCCGCGTCGAGGTTGCCGACGCGCACCACCGTGTTCGGGTTGGTCTCGGCGTAGTCGAGGCTCGTCGTCGTGGTGAAGTTCGGCGAGGTGTACATCATCGACGGCACCTTGGTGAGGTCCGTGTGCCGGAAGCCGCCGATGTCACCGAGGGCGCTGAGCAGGGTCGCCCCGGAGGGGGGAGAGGCCAGGTCGTTGACGGCCGTCTCCTCCAGGCCCTGGACCATGGGCCGCATCGTGAACTGGCTGTTGCTGTCCCAGTTCGTGAGGTTCTCGGTGCCGTAGATCGTCGCGCCCGTTCCGTACATCATCCGGGCGGAGTTGAACGGGTCGATCTCCAACCCCTCGGTCATCCAGCCGAGTTTGGGGGACTGCTCGGGGGGTGACGGGTTCGCGTCGAAGGTCAGCCAGGGCACGGACGACACGTCCATCGTGTAGCGGTTCGAGCGGTTCGGGTACGAGGTGTAGTCCCAGGCCTTCGTCCAGGTGCCGCCACTGTCGGTGGACCGGAAGATCTGGGTGTCCGGCCACCACGAGCTGTACGCCGTGGTCATCACCGTGCCCGGATGCTGCAGGTCGACGGTCAGTCCGCTGAATCCGTAGTAGGTGTCGGCCTCCGCGACCGGGCTGATGTTCGTCCAGGTCCCGGTCCTGGTCGCGTACCGCCACAGCCGGCCCTTGCCGCCGTCGTACGGGCCACCCTTGTCGCTGTAGGCGAGGTAGAGGTAGCCGTTCGTGGCGTCGAGGACTCCCTTGTGGGCGAGGTAGCCGGTGGGCTGCCCGGCGAGCCGGGACCAGGTCGCGCCGCCGTCCGTCGAGCGGTAGACCGCGTTGTCCTTGTCGGCGACCCCGACGTAGACCGTCTGCGTGGCGCTTCCGGGGGTGCCCGTGGACTCGTCGAAGGTCACCCACGCGATGCCCTGGTTGTCGCTGGCGTAGCCGCTCGTGTCGGTCGCGTCCTGCACGTAGTTGCCGACGTTCGGGAAGTTGGTCACCTGTGACCACGTGACACCCGAGTCCGTGGACCGCCACAGGCCCTTGCCGCTCGGCGCGCCGAGGTACAGCACGCTGTTTTTGTTGGGGTCGATCGCGAGGCGCTCGCCCATGCCCCGGCCCGGCATGTTCCCGCCCAGTTTGAAGGGCAGGTCCGTCCTCTGCCAGCTCGCGCCCCGGTCGGCGGAGCGCAGCACGGCACCGTTGCCGGGGTCCCAGCTGTTCGTATACGTGCCGACCGCCGCGTACACCTTGTTCGGGTCGACGGAGTCGGACGCGAGGCTGACCACCCCGGTGTGGCCCCACCGGTCCCAGCCGATCGAGTCCGTGAGCGGGGTCCAGGTCTTCGTCGACTCCTGCCAGCGGTAGGCGCCGCCGATGTCCGTGCGGGCGTAGGCGAGGTTCTTCTCGGAGCGGTTGAAGACGATGCCGGGGACGAAGCCGCCGCCGTCGATCCTGGCGTTCTTCCAGGTGTACGTGTCGGCGGCGAGCGTCGTTGTCGGGGTGCTCGCGGCGAGGGCGGACGGACTGCCCGCCAGCAGGCCGGCGGCCAGTGCCAGCACGGCCGTGAGGATACGGGTTCTTCGCACGGTGGGGTCCTCTCTGAAGGAGGGCATGACGACCGGGCGGCCCCCAGTGCGGGTGGGGGCCGCCCGGCCAGGTGGCCTCGTCGTCAGGTGACGAGACCGCGCACGCGGAGCTTTCAAGCGGTTCCGGTGAAGCGCGGCGAGCTACCGCGCCCTTCAGGGGCGCGAGGAACTGCGCGACCAGCCACAGACGGCCCGCAGCTCGAGTACCGCCCAACCCGCGGAGCGCTTGGCGGGGACTATTCGAGAAGCTCCGCGTACGAGCCCATGGCCAGGGCGATGTCCGCCTGGGCCCAGAACCGGTGGTACGTGAAGGAGGGCGCGGCTCCGCCCGCCAGATAGGCCTCGATCTTCGACCAGTTCGGGTCGTTCTTGTAGAAGGACCTGAGCGAGGTGAAGGTCGAGGTGGAGTTGATCGTGTCGCCGTTCGGCATCTTGCCGCTCCAGCCGCTCGGGACGTAGACCGTGTCGTCGAAGCGGTTGTAGTCGGCGCGGGTCTCCGGGACGGCGATGCCCAGGCTGTCCTGGTAGTTGCTCCACATGCCGTCGAGGAGTGCCTTCGCCGTCGTCTTCGCCTGGGCGTTGCCGGACTTGGCGGCGTAGTACGACAGGGTCTTGGCGTACGCGGCGGCCACACCGACGTCGTTGGTGTAGTCGGTGACGGTCACGTGAAGTCCACTGTTGGCGCCGGGACTTGAAGCGTTCCACGTGTCGGGTGTGCCGGACCACTGGAGCGTGGAGGGGACCTGGTAGGTGCCGTCCGGGTTGATCGTGGTCTTGGACAGTGCCCAGGAGACCCACTTGTCGAGGATCGCCTTCGCGCTCGCGTTCCCCGTCTGCTGGTAGAACTCGGCGACCCGCTCCATGGACCAGGCCTGGAAGCCGAACCACTGGTTGGACGGCGGGTCGTGGTACACCGGCTGCTGGTCGTAGTACATGCCGTAGAAGGTCGGTGTCCCAGCCGGCGGGGTCGCGTAACGGCCCGCCCAGCTGTTGGTCGCGCCGCCCGCGATGGCACCCTCGTTGGACTGCAGCCAGCGGTAGAACTCCAGCTGCCGGGTGAGGGAGGTCCCCCAATCGGCCGCCCCCGTCGAGGACTTGGGCTTCAGATCGGCGTACGAGCTGAGTGCGTACGCGGCCAGCGGGTTCTGGTAGCCGCCGTGGACATGGCTGGAGCCGATGCGCCAGGCCCAGCCCGCCGAGGTGTCGGTCGCGCCGCCCCAGGCGTAGTACCAGGAGAGCAGATAGTGCGAGGCGTCCTTGCCGGTGCCGGCCGCGCAGGTCGACGGACCGACACAGTTGCCGATCTTCTTGAAGTACTTGTCGTACATGGCGTAGCGCAGATAGTCGCCCATCTTCGCCGCCTTGCCGACGGTCGTGGACACATCGCCGCCCTTGCCCTGCGCCTTGGCCCACACGTCGGCCCAGTACGCGGCCTGCACGGCCCGCGCGTCGGCGTCCGGCGCGTCGGTGTACTTCCACTGCTTGGCGTACGAGGAATCCCCGGTGAAGAGGTCCAGGTAGCCGTTCGTGGAGCCGTACTTGAAGGCGTCGCAGGTCGGCTGCGGCACCGTCTCCCACACCGACTCCTGCGCGCCGCGCTGGAAGGTGTTGATGTACGACGGTCCGGTCGCGGTCGGTCCCGCCTCGCACTTGCCGGGCTCGTCGCCGTAGCCGTAGACGTTGTCGACGTCCTGGAGCCAGTGCATGCCGTACACGTCGTCCGTGCCGTACGCGCTCTTCAGCTCGGCCGCGATCGGGTCCGAGCCGACGGAGACGCCCGTGTCGAGCTTGGCCGGATACTCGTTCGGGGTGTCCAGCTCGGGCGCGTAGGTCGCGGGCTTCGAGGCGTTGTAGAAGGAGTTCGTCGGCTGGTCGGCGTGGGTGGGGATCATGTACGTCTCCATGGTCGTCCACGCGGCGTTGAACTTGGACCAGTCGCCGGTGACCTTCCCGTACATCGCCTGCAGCCAGATCAGATAGCTGTACGCCTCCGAGGTCGTCTCATGTCCCTGGTCCGGCGCCTCGACGATCAGCGTCTCCACCGAGTGGTAGGGGATGCCCTCGGGTGAGAAGTAGCCGTTCGCCGGGTTGGTGATCCTGCCGTAGAGGTCCAGGAAACGCGCGTCGTACGCCTTCGACGCGGCCAGCTCCGTCACGGTGACGGTCGCCTTGGCGTACCCGGTCGCCGAGGCCGTGAAGGTCGCGGCGCCCGTCCCGGAGGCATCGGCGGTGACGGTCACGTTCTGCGCCGTGTTCCAGTTGGCCGGGGTGAAGGTGAGCGAGGCGCCGCCGGTGACGGAAAGGCCCGTATTGCCGTCCGTACGGGCGGTCGTCACCGTCACGTTCGCGGCCGGCTGTTTCGAAAGTTGCACGGCAAAGGTGCCCGACTTGCTCTGCTGGACGCCGAGTTGGGTCGGCGAAGCCACCACGGCGGGACCCGAGGCGACCGTGATGCCGACGGGTGTGGACGCCGCGGAGGCGCCCAGGCTGTCGTACGCCTTGGCCACCAGCGAATGACTGCCCACGGCCAGGCTGGACGTCGACAGCGTGTAGGGGGAGCTGGTGTCCGTGCCCAGCAGGGTCGTGTCGTCGTAGAACTCGACCTTGGCGATCGTCGCGTTGTCGGCGGCCGCCGCGGTCGCGGCCAGCGGGATCGCGTCGCCCTGCGTGTAGACCGCGCCCGCGGCCGGGCTGGTCAGCACGGTGACCGGCGGCTGGTGGGCGCCGGTGCAGGTGGTGCCGTTGATCGCGAACGAGGCGGGCGCCGTGTTGGTGCCGCTGTAGGTGAACTGCGCGCCGGTGGAGACCGCTGCCCCGGCGGCGATCGTCCCGTTCCAGGAGGCGTTCTTCGCGGTGACCGTCCTGCCGGACTGCGACCAGGTCCCGTTCCAGCCGCTGGTCAGCGTCTGGTTGCCGGTGTAGTCGTATGTCAGGGTCCAGCCGTTGATCGGGTCAGCGCCCCGGTTGGTGAGCGTGAGATCCGCGGTGAAGCCGGAGCCCCAGTCATTGGTCTTGTAGTCGACACTGCACTGAACTCCCGCCGCCTGAGCGGGAGTTGAGCCATTCGCGAGCATCGTGAGCGGAAGCGCGAGGGCGGCCACCGCGGCGGTCCACAGCCGCCGGGTCCTCCGGCGTCTGCTTCTGGAACTTGGGTGCATGTCCTGGTTCCTCCTTGCGGCTCGGAGAAGTGGGGGCGGAGCAGCAACAAGCCTTGAACCAGTGGGAGCGCTCCCATATTGGAGAGAGGGGTCGAAGGGGTCAAGGTGCTTGAAGAGTCGAAATTGTTCGATTGATCAACAGTGCGACGCCTCTGTCCTTTACCGACACTTGGCGCTAACTTCATCCGCACCAGTGGGAGCGGTTCCATCAGTCGACGCGTCCGTCACGACGCGCCCGAGCTGCAAGGAGTCGCTCATGCGACACCCTCCGCGTTCAGGACTTTTAGTGGTCGGCGCCGCGGTCGCCCTCGTGGGCACCGCGATCGCGCCGGTCGTCACGGCTTCAGGAGCCACACCCGCGTGCACGGTGGACTACTCCGTCACGAGCCAGTGGGACACCGGCTTCCAGGGCGCCGTGAAGATCACCAACAACAGGGCCGCGCTCAGCGGTTGGAGTCTCACCTTCGACTTCGCGAACGGTCAGAAGGTCAGCCAGGGCTGGAACGCCAAGTGGTCCCAGTCCGCCACGACGGTCACCGCGGCCAACGAGAGCTGGAACGGCTCGCTGGGCTCAGGGGCCAGTGTCAGCGCCGGGTTCCTCGCCTCGTGGTCGGGGAGCAACGCCGTACCCACGACGTTCAAGCTCAACGGGACCACGTGCAACGTGGACACGGAGCCGTCGCCGACCCCGACGGACCCGCCGCCCACGACCGGTACGGCACCCGAGCTGCACGTCTCCGGGAACAAGCTCGTCGACGCCGACGGTACGACGCGGCGGCTGCTCGGCGTCAACCGCTCCGGCGGCGAGTTCATGTGCGTCCAGGGATACGGCATCTTCGACGGCCCCGTCGACGACGCCTCGGTCAAGGCGATCGCCGACTGGAAGGCCAACACGGTCCGCATTCCGCTCAACGAGGAGTGCTGGCTCGGCCTGTCCAACATCAAACCGGAGTACGCGGGCGCCCACTACATCTCCGCCGTCAAGGACCTGGTGGCCAAGGTCGAGGCGCACGGGATGACCCCGCTCGTCGAACTGCACTGGAACTACGGGCAGTACACCGGGAACTCGGCCGGCTGCTCGGACGTGCACGCCACCTGCCAGAAGCCGATGCCGGACGCGCAGTACAGCCCGGCGTTCTGGTCCTCGGTCGCCAGTACGTTCAAGGACGACCAGGCCGTCGCCTTCGACCTGTTCAACGAGCCCTACCCGGATCGCGCGACCTCCACCACCGCCCAGGCGTGGGCCTGCTGGAAGGACGGCGGCACCTGCCCGGGCATCGGCTACGAGGTCGCCGGGATGCAGGACCTGGTCGACGCGGTGCGCGGCACCGGCGCCAGGAACCTGATCCTGACCGGCGGGCTCGCGTACTCCAACGACCTGAGCCAGTGGCTGACGTACAGGCCGAGCGATCCGACGGGCAACCTCGTCGCGGCCTTCCACACCTACAACTTCAACACGTGCGCCAGTGAGAGCTGCTGGAACTCGACGCTCGCCCCGGTGGCGGCCCAAGTCCCACTCGTGGCGGGGGAGATCGGCGAGAACACCTGCTCCCACGGCTTCGTCGACACCGCGATGAAGTGGTTCGACGACCGGGGGCTCTCCTACCTCGGCTGGACCTGGAACACCTGGGACTGCTCCTCCGGTCCCTCCCTGATCTCCGACTACGACGGCACTCCCACGTCGTACGGAGTCGGGCTGCGTGATCATCTGCGCGCCCTCAACGGATAACCGGCGCAGGCATCAGACGCACACGCGCACTGGAATCACACGCACCCCCGCGCAGGAGTCACACGCACCCCCGCGCAGGAGTCACACGCACCCCTGCGCAGGAACCAGACGTACACCCGCGCAGGAAGTCAACGGACACCCGCACAAGAAGAGATGGGAACCCGCACTCATGAGTCGTACCAAATCCGCGCTCTTAGGGGCGCTCGTCCTGCTCGCCGGCGCTTCGGGAACCGCCGTGGCGGCCGTTCCCGCGGACCCCGCCGGGATCGCCGCCATCCCCTGCACCGTCGACTACAAGGTGCAGAACCAGTGGGACACCGGCTTCACCGCCGCCGTCACGGTCACCAACAACAGCGCCGCCAAGACCTCCTGGGCGGTGAAGTGGGCGTACGCCGGGAACCAGAAAGTGACCTCGGGCTGGAACGCGAAGATCAGCCAGAGCGGCACCGCCGTCACCGCGGCCAACGAGACCTACAACGGGACGCTGGCGACCGGCGGTTCGGTCAGCTTCGGCTTCAACGCCTCCTACAGCGGCACCAACGCGCTGCCCACCTCCTTCACCCTTGACGGGGTGACCTGCAACGTCGACGACGGAAGCGGTGGCGGAGGCGGCGGAGGGGGCAGTGACCCCTCCGGGAGAGTCGACAACCCGTACGCCGGTGCCAAGGTGTACGTGAACCCGGAGTGGTCCGCGAAGGCGGCGGCGGAGACCGGCGGCAGCCGGATCTCCAACCAGCCCACCGGTGTCTGGCTCGACCGGATCGCCGCGATCAACGGGGCGAGCGGCAGCATGGGCCTGCGCGCCCACCTCGACGCGGCGCTCGCGCAGAAGGGCAGCGGCGAGGAGGTCGTCCAGCTGGTCGTCTACGATCTGCCCGGACGTGACTGCGCGGCCCTCGCCTCCAACGGGGAGCTCGGCCCGACGGAGATCGACAAGTACAAGACGCAGTTCATCGACCCGATCGCGGCGATCCTCGCGGACAGCAAGTACGCCTCGCTGCGGATCGTCACGACCATCGAGATCGACTCGCTGCCGAACCTCGTCACCAACACCGGCAGCCGGGCCACCGCCACCCCGCAGTGCGACACGATGCTCGCCAACGGCAACTACGTGAAGGGCGTGGGCTACGCGCTGGCCAAGCTCGGCGCGGTCCCGAACGTCTACAACTACCTCGACGCCGGCCACCACGGCTGGATCGGCTGGGACGACAACTTCGCCCCGTCCGCCACCCTGTTCAAGCAGGCGGCCACCAGTGAGGGCGCCACCGTCGACGACGTCGCCGGGTTCATCACCAACACGGCGAACTACAGCGCCCTGAAGGAGAACAACTTCACCATCAACGACACGGTGAACGGCACCTCCGTCCGCCAGTCCAAGTGGGTCGACTGGAACCGCTATGTCGACGAGCTGTCCTTCGCCCAGGGCTTCCGCAACCAGCTCGTCTCGGTCGGCTTCAACTCCGGCATCGGCATGCTGATCGACACGTCCAGGAACGGCTGGGGCGGCACCGCCCGGCCCACCGGTCCCGGCGCGACGACCAGTGTCGACACCTACGTCGACGGTGGACGCTACGACCGCCGTATCCACGTCGGGAACTGGTGCAACCAGGCCGGAGCCGGCCTCGGCGAGCGCCCGCAGGCCGCCCCGGCCACAGGGATCGACGCCTATGTGTGGATGAAGCCCCCGGGTGAGTCCGACGGCTCCAGCTCCGCCATCGCCAACGACGAGGGCAAGGGCTTCGACCGGATGTGCGACCCGACCTACACGGGCAACCCCCGGAACAACAACAACATGTCCGGCGCGCTGCCGAACGCCCCGCTGTCGGGGCACTGGTTCTCGGCACAGTTCCAGCAGCTGATGACGAACGCGTATCCGCCGCTGTAGGGCGCCCGACCCGGTGATCCGCCGGGGTCAGGCCTCCTGGGCCAGCCCCCGGCGGATCGCGAACTCCACCGCCGAGTAGTCGCCGTCCGCCCGCTCCAGCTCGTAGGGCACCGACGGATACAGCGGCGGCTGCGCCATGAAACGCGGGCGCGTGCCGTGGTGCGGCTGCGCCGCGTGCACCAGGAACGGGTGGCAGAGATACACGTCGCCGGGGCGGCCGGTGGCGTGGGCGAGCGGGCGGTGCGCGGAGGCCTCGGCCACCTTCGGACCGAGCTCGAGGAACGAGGCCCCCGCCTCGCCGTACGGCTCCAGGACCGGCGGCACATCGAGGTGCGAGCCCACCCTGATACGGGTCGGGGCGTCGGCCTCGGTCACCTCGCTGAACAGGAAGAGCATCAGCAGGGCCCGGCCCCGCGAGCGGAGATTGGAGTGGTAGAGCGTCTCGCCGTCGGGGAGGTAACTGCCTTCGATGTGCCAGCCCGCGTCGTCCGGTTCCCGCGTGTGCGGGAACCGCAGCGGGAAGCTGCCCAGCGCGTAGCGCGGATCCCAGCGTCTCTCGCCGACCAGAAGGTCGAAGGCCTGGTGCAGGGCGGGGGAGTTGGCCGCGGCGGCGAACGGGCCCTGCGCCATGCTGCTCACCCAGTGCACGGGGTCCTTCCAGGTGCCGGGGTCGTCCGGGTCGTACCCCGTCTCCTTCCACAGCAACCGGGCGCAGCCCTCGGCGACGCGCGGCGGGAAGGCGCCCTCGATCTTCACGAACCCGTCCTCGAGGAACCGCTCCACCATCTCGTCCTCCATGGGGCCATGCTCGTGGACGCGCCGCTTCGGACGCATCAGGTTTTTCTGCCGCCGGGTTTGCCGTTTACGCAACATCGTTGGCTGTTTCCGGGAGTCGAGGAGCACGCTGTGTACGCACCCGGACGAGAGGCGGACCACCATGGCACACGGCCACCACGACCACGAGAACGACCGGCACGCTCATGACCACACCCACATGGACTTCGCCGAGATGATCCCCATGCTGGAGCAGGAGGCGGAGCTGTTCAGCCCGCTCTACACCGAGGCGGCGGGCTGGCTGCGGGACCAGCGGTCCGAGACCGGGCTGATCGTGGACGCGGGCAGTGGCCCCGGTGTCATCTCCTGTCTCCTCGCGGACACCTTCCCCGCGGCGCGGGTCGTGGCCGTGGACGAGGTGGAACCCCTGCTGGAGCGGGCCCGCGCCCGCGCCGACCGGCTCGGCGTCGGCGACCGCTTCAGCACCCTGCGGGCCGAACTCGGCGGCGGACTGGGTGACTTGGAGTACCCGGCGGACCTGCTGTGGGCGAGCAGGTCCCTGCATCACGTGGGCGACCAGCGCGCCGCGCTCACCGGTTTCGCACGGGCTCTCGCGCCCGGCGGCACCCTCGCCCTCATGGAGGGCGGCCTGCCCATGCGCTACGTCCCGCGCGAGATCGGCATCGGCCGCCCCGGCCTTCAGTCCCGCATCGACGCGGTCCACGACGAGTGGTTCGGCCGGATGCGGGACGAGCTGCCCGGAGCGGTGGCCGAGACGGAGGACTGGCCCGCCCTGATGACCGCCGTCGGCCTGCGCCACACCGCGACCCGCACTTTCCTCGTCGACCTCCCCGCCCCGGTCTCGGACGAGACGCGCGCCTTCGTCGTCACCTCCCTCACCCACCGCCGCGACTCCCTCGCTCCCGGCCTCGACGCGGACGACCTCGCCACCCTCGACCGTCTCCTCGACCCGGATGACAAGGCGAGCGTGTACCACCGGCCGGACGTCTTCCTGCTGACGGCGCACACCGTGCACGTCGCGGTGAAGCCGGAGTAGTGCGCGTCCGGTCAGCATGTGCCGGGGCGCGCGTACACGGCTGGTGCACCCACGACGGTGAACCACTGCGTGTCTGGGACGTCGTCGAGCGGCGCCGGGTCCTGACCGATCCGCCCGCGCGGACGCAGGGCGGCTGCTGTGCCGCTCCGACGAGTTGACCTTCACTCCCGACAACCGCGCGTTGGCCGCGGGAACCGCGGACGGCGTCGTCACCTGGAATTTCCATGCCGACCGGGAGCGTCCCCTGCTGCCGATGCCCGGCGAGGGCGTCAACTCGGTGGAGTTCGACCCCACGGGCGCGTACGTCCTCAGCTGGGGTGCGGCCGGCCTGGCCCTGTGGCGTACGGACAGCCCGGCCCCGGCGAACGGCGGGCCGCACCGGCCGCTCATCACGTTCCCCGTCGAGACGCCCGCCGTCACCGACATCCGGCTCGACCCGCGCGAGGAGGTGTTGCGCTACCGCGAAGGCTCCCAGGCAGGAGTCGTACGCACCCTCTCGCTGCATGGGCTCATCAGCCCGGCGTGGCGGAAGAAGGCACGGAGCGATGCCGCGTTCGACGCCGACGGGCAGTCGGCAGAACCCGCGGTGCGGCCCGCGGTGCGGCCCGCGGTGCGTGCCGTCGCCGCGGACGGCACGGTGTACATCGCCGTCAGCACCCGCGACGGGATCCTCGTCACCCGCCAGGGCGCGCACCCCGTCGCCCACGTCGTCGGAAGATGGAGCGAAGGCCCCGCCGCGATCGACCCGGCCGGGCGTACGGTCGTGACCGCCGAGGGAGTCCTGATCGACGTCGCGACGGGCAGTCGCAGGCAGGGACTCCAGGGCGAGGATCTCCTGCCGACGCGGTCTTCAGCCCGGGCGGACGCTACTTGGCCGCCGCCGACACCCGGGGGCGCCTCACCCCGTGGGACGACGGCGGACAGCACCGGATCGTCGTCCTGGCAGTCGCCGACTCCACCGTCGAGCGGCCCGCCCCGGCTTTCTCGGCCGACGGCTCGCTGCTGGCCGAGAAAGCCGGGACGACGGCTCGGTCCGCGTGTGGGAGACGGCGTCCCCGCGACGGGAGGGAGCGACCCTGTCGACCGGTGACGGACCCGACCTTGCGATCGGATTTTCCCCGGGTGCGGGGGAGTTGCACATCGCGACGGGTCATCTGTCGCTGTGTTCGGCACAGTTGACGCCTGCCCGTGCGGCGGCCGATGTGTGCGCTCGGGCGGGGGCGGGGCGACCCGGGCCGAGTGGCGCAGGTATCTGCCCGACGTGCCCTACCGGCGGACGTGTTGAGGGAGGCCAGCGGTGCCGGCCTTGACTTCGAGGGCACTTCAAGTGATGTACTCCCGCTCGTTGTCGCACACATACGGGGGTATCCATGACCGACTCACCTGTCGCACTCATCACCGGTGGCGGAAGCGGCATCGGCGCTGCGGTCGCGCGGCGACTGCTCGACGCCGGCCACCGGGTCACGGTCACCGGCCGCGGTGCGGAGCGGCTGCGTGCCTTTGCCGAGGAACTCGGGAACCCCGAGGGCCTGTTGACGGTCGTCGGGAACGCGGCCGATTACGACCAGGTGCACGCCGCGGTCGAGCTGACGCTCAAGGAGTTCGGGCGACTCGACACCGTCGTCGCCAACGCGGGTTTCGCCACGCACGACACCGTCGCCGGCGGTGATCCGGCGGGCTGGTCCGAGATGGTGCTGACCAATGTGCTGGGTCCCGCGCTGCTGATCAGGGCCTCCATCGACGCCCTGAAGGAGACGCGGGGCCGGATCGTGCTGGTCGGGAGTGTGGCGGGCCACGTCCACGGCCCCGGCAACATCTACGGGGCCACCAAGTGGGCCGTGACCGGGCTCGCCGAGAACGCCCGCCGCGAGGTGACCGAGTTCGGTGTCGGCGTGACCCTGATCTCGCCGGGCCGGGTGGAGACCCCGTTCTGGGACAGCTACGGGAGTCTGCCACCCGGTCATCTGCTGACGGCGGACCAGCTCACCGAGTCGATCGTCTGGGCGATCGGACAGCCGTCGGGCGTCGATGTGAACACCGTGGTGGTACGTCCGATCGGCCAGCCCAACTGACGTCGGACCCGCGGGCGCCTCAGCTGTCGCGGAAACCTCAGTTGGTGCAGAGCCTCAATGGGTGCGGAAGCCTCAGTTGTTCTGCAGGAACTGCTTCGCCAACGAGTCCCCGAGCGACACCGCCGCACTGTGACTCTCGATCGGCGACACCTGGGAGTTCTTGAACAGGATGTAGGTCACTCCGGAGTCGGCCCCGCCCGTGGCAGGGTCGGGGTCGATGCCGAGGGCCTTCGCCGTGGCGTACGACGCCTCACCGATGATCTTCGTGGGCCCGGTGTCGCCGACCACCGCGTACTCGACCTTGTTGTTGTAGATCACGGCGACGACACCGCCGCCCTTGATGCCATAGCTCGTGTACTTCCAGATGCTGCTGGTGCTGGGCACGACCACATACGGCAGTGACTCGGCGCGCAGCGGCTTCCCGTCGGACTGGTGGAACGCCGTGTCGTCCTGGAACCAGGGGTCGGCGTCGCCGTTGCACTTGCCGGTGACCTGGCCGTCGCAGTCGATGTCCATGTCGGCCTTCCAGAACACCGCGCCGTTCTTGCCGCACACGGGGATGGTGGCCGAGGTCTCGTCGTCGGTCTTGTACTTGCCGTTCGAAATCTGCGAGCAGGACGTCACCTTGGCGAGCAGGTCGGCCGCGCTGACCGAACCCTCCTGGGCGGAACGGGGGGTGGCGGAGCCCGACGCGCTGGCCGGGAGTGCCGCGGTGGCGAGGAGCGCGGCACCGGCGACGGCCGCGAGGGTCAGTGTTCGAGAGCGCACTGTGGGGGACCCTTCTGTTAGGAAAGTTTCCTTACCGGGTTGCCGTACAAGGTGGCCTTCTTGCATGACCGCGTCAAGCCCTTCGGCGGAGTTGGTCCGGTCCAGGGGCTGAAACCGCAGTGGAAACGTGTGGATGCGCGTCGGCGCGCGCGGGGGAAGACGCCGCCGGCCCGGACACGCGGTGCGCGTCCGGGCCGGCGGCGGGGTCGGGGCAGGTCAGCCCATGGGGGCCGGGCTCAGCCCATGTCGAACGTCGCCGGGTCGGGACCCAGGCGACGGTCCTCGTTCAGCGCGCTGATCGCCGCGATGTCCTCGGTGTCGAGCGAGAAGTCGAAGACGTCGATGTTCTCCTTGATCCGGGACGGGGTCACGGACTTGGGGATCACGACGTTGCCCAGCTGGATGTGCCAGCGCAGCACGATCTGGGCCGGAGTGCGGTTGTGCTTCTGGGCGATGGCGACGATCGCCGGGACCTCCAGCAGGCCCTTGCCCGAGCCGAGCGGGGACCAGGCCTCGGTGGCGATGCCCTGCTGCGCGTGGTACTCGCGGACCGCGTGCTGCTGGAGGTGCGGGTGCAGCTCGATCTGGTTGACGGCCGGGATGACGGACGTCGCCTCGATCAGCTGCTCCAGGTACTCCGGGTAGAAGTTGGAGACACCGATGGCCTTGATCCGGCCGTTCGTGTAGAGCTTCTCGAAGGCCTTGTACGTGTCGATGTACTTGCCCCGGGTCGGCAGCGGCCAGTGGATCAGATACAGGTCGAGGTAGTCCAGGCCGAGCTTCTCCAGGGAGGTGTCGAACGCGCGGAGCGTCGAGTCGTACCCCTGGTCGCTGTTCCAGAGCTTGGTGGTGACGAAGAGTTCCTCACGGGGGATGCCGGAGGTGGCGATGGCCTTGCCCGTGCCCTCCTCGTTGCCGTAGATCGCCGCGGTGTCGATGCTGCGGTATCCGGACTCCAGCGCCGTGGCGACGGCCTGCTCCGCCTCGTCGTCCGGGACCTGCCAGACACCGAAGCCCAGCTGCGGCATCTCGACGCCGTTGTTCAGGATGATCGGGGGGACCTTGCTCACGAGCTCTCGATCCTTAAGTCGTCGGATGGTACTCCCATGGTCAACGATCACCGGCCGTTATGCATTCCTGACCGGTGGATTCGCTGTGGATTCCTGGTGAGGGTCGGAGATTGGCCGGAAATGGATCCGACCTTATCGGTCCGGACCATTGACCGAGTTCCGTCATCCGACCACTCTGTAGGGCGTCACCGAACGGGTTCATGAACCCGGTGCATGCATGTGAACACCAGCACCTGTCTGGGCCCTACACCCCCCACCCATTAGGAAAGCAGGTACGCGCACATGAACAAGAACGCCCTCGAAGGCTGCCGCGCGGAGCAGGTTGTTCGGGAAACATCGGAGGAAAGGGTCTGGAAGACCCCCGGGTATCTGGTCGTCGAGACCGCCCTGGAGGTCACCGCGTACGCCCTCGGCGACCGCCTGGGCCCGGTTGCCGAAGCGGCGACCGCCGGGCCACGCCTGGCGCGTACGGCCTAGCCCCACGGTTGTCGAACCATGACCGCGACACCGGTGTGCGACGACGGTGCCGCGGCCCCTTGGGGAACCGCCGAGTTCACCGAGCGGCTGCGTGCCGTCGCCGAGGACCGCTACCACGACCGTCATCCCTTCAACGTCCGTATGCACCAAGGCGAGTTGACCCCGGCCGAGCTGCGCCGCTGGATCATCAACCGCTTCCACTACCAACGCCACATCCCCGTCAAGGACGCCCTGATCCTGGCCAAGTTCGACGATCCCGCACTGCGGCGGGTGTGGGTCCGCAGGATCCAGGACCACGACGGCACCGCCGTCGGACAGGGCGGCATCGAACGCTGGCTGCGGCTGGGCGAGGCCGCCGGCCTCGAACGGCCGGCGCTGTGGGACACCGCCCGGGTGCTGCCCGGTGTCCGGCTCGCGGTCGAGGGCTACGTCAATTTCTGCCGCCTGCGCCCCGCGCTCGACGCGGTCGCCGCCTCCCTCACGGAGCTGTCCGCACCGGGGTTGATGCGCACGCGGATCGCCGCGTTCGAGCGGTACTACCCCTGGATCGAGGCGGAGGGGCTCGCGTATTTCCGTACCCGCATCGGGCAGGGCAGCCGTGACAGCGAGGAGGCGCTCGCCCTGGTCCAGGGCTGGGCCCGCACCCGTGAGCAGCAGGAACGGGCCGTGGCGGCGCTGACATTCAAGTGCGAGGTGCTGTGGGCGCTCCTGGACGCGGTGGACCGGGCGAGCGACTCCGTGCCGACGGGCCCGGCGGACGGGGTGTCGGGGGATGCCGCGCGGCTTGTGTCTGAGCATGTGCTGGGAGATGTCTCACCGCTCGTGTCTGAGCGCACGTCGGGAGATGCCTCGCCCCTCGTGTTTGAGTCGTCGTCTGGGGAGGTCTCGCCCGGAGTCGTCCCGCCGGGGCTGTCGGATTCGGTGGCGAGTTCGCGTGCGCGCGGGCCCGCGCAGCGGCGTCCCCGCGCCGCGCGGGACGTGGCCGGCGGCGACGCGGCTTTCGGGGCTTCGGGCGCGGCGGCGCAGGCAGGGACCGCGAGTGCGTCGATACCGACGAAGGTCCCGGCCCGCCACCCCGGTGCACCCGTGCAGACGGACACCCCGGTGGTGCCCGGCCCCGCAGGGGGCCCGCCATGACCTGGCTTCCCGTTCTCGCCCGCTCCGTGATGCTCCGTCATGATCGCGTACGCGACACGGACTTGCTGCTCATGCCCGAACGCGTCGTCGTCCTGCGCGGCCACGCCGGGAGTGTCGTTCGGCTCTGCGACGGCAGGCGCGAGGTGCCCGAGATCGTCGCCATGCTCGCCGAACGCTTCCCCGGCGCGCCGATCGCCGACGAAGTACCCGGATTCCTCTCGGCGTTGTACGAGGAGGGCTGGCTGCGATGACCGCGACCGTCGATCCCCCCTGGGCCCTGCTGGCCGAACTCACCCACGGCTGCCCGCTGCGCTGCGCGTATTGCTCCAACCCCGTCGAACTGATCAGTCGGTCAAGAGAGCTGACCGCCGAACAATGGACTGACGTCTTTCGTCAAGCCGCTGACCTGGGCGTTGTCCAGACCCACCTGTCCGGCGGCGAACCCCTCCTCAGGCGCGATCTCGCCCGGATCGTCGCCGCCGCCGACACCGCGGGCCTCTACACCCAGCTCGTCACCAGCGGTGTGGGCCTGCACGAGCGAAGGCTCGCGGAGCTGCTGGACGCGGGACTGCGCAGCGTCCAGCTCTCCGTGCAGCACACCGATCCCCAAGCCGCCGAACTCATCGCGGGAGCCCGCGCGTTCACCGCCAAGGAGCGCGCCGCACGGCTGGTGCGGGCGACAGGGCTGCCGCTCGGTCTGAACGTCGTGCTGCACCGGGCCAACATCGACGCCGTCGACGACCTGATCACGCTCGCTCTCGCCTGGGGCGCCGACCGGATCGAGCTCGCCCACACGCAGTACTACGGCTGGGCCGCCCGCAACCGCACCGCCCTGCTGCCGACCCGGGACCAGGTCGAACGGGCCCGCGTCACCGTGCGCCGCCGACGCGAACAACTCACCGGCTCATTGGAGTTGGTCTGGGTCGCCCCCGACCTTCTCGACGCCACCGCGAAACCCTGCATGGGCGGCTGGGGCGCCGTCTCCCTCACCGTCGCCCCGGACGGCACCGCGCTCCCGTGCCCCTCCGCCGCGACCCTCCCGACACTCGACGCGCCGAACGTGCGCGCACACCGGATCGACTGGATCTGGCGTGAGTCGAAGGCCTTCAACGCCTACCGGGGCGAGGCGTGGATGCCGGACCCCTGCCGCGGCTGCGCCCTGCGCACGACCGACTTCGGCGGCTGCCGCTGCCAGGCGTACGCGCTCACCGGCGACGCCTCCCGCACCGACCCGGCCTGCCGCCACGCACCCGACCACCACCTCGTCCGCGCGCTCGTCGACGAGGCCCCGCTCAGGAACTCCGCCTACGCCTACCGAGAGAGAGGAACATGAGACGACGACTGCGGGCAGCGCTGATGGCGGGCGTGCTCACTACCGCCGGCCTGACCACGGTGGCCGCCACCGCACCCCCAGCACCTTTACCCCAAGCGCCTGTGGGAAGGCCCGCCGCCGCCCAGGACTGGTCCGTCGCCCTGATCGACTCGACCATGGCCCGCTACACCCCGAGCACGATCGGCGGCTGGTCGTACCCGGTCGGGCTGTACCTCTACGGCCAGTACCTCACGTACCAGCGCACGCACGACGCCCGCTATCTCACCTACATCAAGAGCTATGTCGACCGCTTCGTGTCGAGCGACGGTTCGATCGGCCAGAGCTTCAACAGCCTCGACAGCATGCAGGCGGGCCGGCTGCTGACGATCCTGCATCACGAGACGGGCCAGGACCGCTACCGCAAGGCGGCCCTGAAGATCCGGAACCGTCTGAACACCTACCCGCGCACCTCCGACGGAGGCTTCTGGCACGCCGACACCAGCAGCCGGGCCCATCAGCTCTGGTCGGACGGCGTCTACATGGTGAACCCGTTCCTCGTCGAGTACGGCAAGGAGTTCGGGGACACGACCTACGCGAACGACGAGGCCGCCAAGCAGCTCTACGTCTACGGCAACCATCTCCAGGTGGCGAACGGCCTGTTGAAGCACGCCTACGACGAGTCGAGGACGGTGAGCTGGGCCGACCCGGCGACCGGTCTCGCCCCGGAGCACTGGTGCCGGGCGGTCGGCTGGTACGCGATGGCGATCGTCAACGTGCTCGACGCGATCCCGGTCAACCACCCCAGGCGACCCCAACTCGTGGGCATTTTCAGGAGGTTGGCCGCCGGGCTGGAGAAGTACCAGGATCCGGCCACCGGCCGCTGGTTCCAGGTGATCGACAAGGGCGCCCGCAGCGACAACTGGACCGAGACGTCCTGCTCCAGCATGTTCACCTACGCCCTCTCGCGCGGCGCCCAGCAGGGCTACCTCGACCCGCACTACGGGTCCGTTGCGCAACGCGGTTACCAGGGCGTCCTCTCCAGGATGTCGGTCGGCGCCGACGGCCGCACCAACGTCATCGACATCTCCATCGGCACCAATGTCGGCGACTACGCGTACTACATCGCCCGCGACCGGGCCACGAACGACTTCCACGGCCTCGGCGCCTTTCTGATCATGAACGAACAGCTCACAGCCCACCCACTCAGGACGAGGTGAGTCAGCCATGAGCACCACCAGAAGGACCCTGCTCGGCGCGGCGCTCGGCGGCGCCGCCGGAGCCGCGGTCGGCATCCCGGCGACGGCCACCGCCGCCCACGCCGCCTCCTGGCAGCTGAAGTGGTCCCCGTCGGCGAGCGGCGACAAGCTCGGCGCCTTCGAGACGATCGAGGACGACCGCGCCGACTCGCACCCCGCGGGGCAGCCGCACATCTTCGCCACCGGCGACAACTGGCGCTTCAACATGCACACCGTCGACCGCGACACCTCGACGGACCGCCAGCGCCAGGAAGTCACGGGCCTGCGCAACGGGAGCGGCAGTGACTACCTCAAGTGGACCGTGGGCCAGACCTGGCGGGTCACGTACTCGATGTACATCCCGAGCTCGCTGAAGGCGACCACCACCTTCACCCACATCATGCAGATGAAGCAGCCCGGCACCGGCACCTCGCCGATCGTGGTGCAGTCACTGCGCCGGGTGAACGGGGTGCAGACCATCGAGCTGAAGCTCGCGATCGACGACATCCTCATCGGCCGCACAGATCTGGAGCCGCTGCAGAACAAATGGATCGACGTCGACTTCCAGATCAAGGTCGGCAACGGCTCCGCGGGCACCCTCCGCTGGATCCTCAAGAACGGCTCCACCACCGTCATCGACGCGTCCAAGTCGGGCGTCGACACCTTCCTCGCCGACCGGGTGCGCCCCAAGTGGGGCATCTACCGGTCCCTCGGCGACACCTCCGGGTCCCTGCAGGACTGCTACCTGCTGCTGACCAACCTGCGCGGCTACCAACTGGTATGAGGAGCCGTTCCATGAAACCCCCCATGAGAAAGCGGAGTTGGGCGGCGAGCGTCTTCTTCGCCTTCGCCGTCGTACTCGGCCTGACCCACCCCGAGGCCCTCGCGGCCCCCCGAACCGCCACCCCACCCACGTCCACGTCCACCAAAACGCCCCACGCCGCCGTCTTCGACGTCCACGCCTACGGAGCCAAGGGCGACGGCTCCACCAACGACACCCCCGCCATCAACAAGGCCATCACCGCCGCCAACGCGGCGGGCGGCGGCACCGTCCGCTTCCCCGCCGGCCAGTACAAGTCCAAGAACACCATCCACATGAAGAGCGAGGTCACTCTTCAAGTGGACAAGGGCGCGACGATCCAAGGCTCCAGCGCGGACACCTACGACCCGCCCGAGGCCAACCCCAACGACGCCTACCAGGACTACGGGCACAGCCACTTCCACAACGCGATGATCTACGGCGACAAGCTGAAGAACATCGGCTTCGCCGGTGAGGGCGTCATCGACGGCCTCGGCAACCTCATCACCGGCAACCCCAAGTCCGGCGAGGCCGACAAGATCCTCTCGCTGACCCGCTGCGACGGCCTGCGCCTCGGCGACGGCCTCACCCTGCGGCGCGGCGGCCACTTCGCGGCCCTCATCAACGGCTGTACGAACGTCACCTCGGACCACCTGACCATCGACACGGCGAGCGACCGCGACGGCTGGAACATCATCAGCACGACCAACGTCACGGTCACGAATGCCGACATCAAGGCCAACGACGACGCCCTCGTCTTCAAGAGCGACTACGCGCTCGGCGCCAAGCTCCCCAACGGCCATGTGCGGGTGAGCGATTCGTATCTGTCGGCGGTGTGCTGCAACGCCCTGATGTTCGGGTCCGAGACCTGCGGAGACTTCTCCGACTACCAGTTCGCCAAGATCCGCATCGAGGGCTCGAACAAGTCCGGGCTCGGCATGGTCTCCATGGACGGCGCGAAGATCTCAGACGTCCACTACCGCGACATCACCATGACCGGCGTCCGCTCTCCCATCATGCAGAAGATCGGTACCCGAAAGCGCTGCGGCAACAGTCCCGGCGTCGGTTCGATCAGCAACGTCACGTACGACAACATCACGGCGACCGGGGTGAGTCCATCCTTCAGCCCGACACTGTGGGGCGAGAGCGGCCACCGGATCAACGGGGTCACCTTCACCAACGTCGACATCACCGTCCCCGGCGGCAACGGCACCATGTCCACCGCCGTGCCGAGCAATGACCCGGGCGACTACAACCCGAAGGCCATCGGCACGCGGCCCGCCTACGGCTGGTACGTCCACAACGCCGACAACGTCAGCTTCACGGACAGCTCGGTGAAATACGCGGCCGACGACGGACGCCCGGCCGTCATCGCGAACGCCGCGAACGGGATCAGGTTCACCCGGTTCACGGCCCAGCGGGGGAGTAACTCACCCCACGACATGGGCTTCCAGAACGTCACCGGCTACTGCCTGACGGACAGTCACAACACCTCGGGCGGCGCACTGCGGGTCTCCGCCGGCGGCTCCAGCGAGAACTGCGGTACGGCGGCCAAGAGCACGGCGACGACGACCACCGCCGTGCAGCGGCCGCACACAGGTGTGAAGCCGCTCGACCTCGAAAACCCCCGCCAGGCCTTCCTGCGCGGCTCCGTCGGCGGACTCTTCCTGCACTGGGGCGAACGCACCGCCCCCGCCCACACCAGCTGCACCGCCTGGGAGAACGACGTCACCAACGGCGGCTGGACGCCCGACTACTGGGTGAACGAGGCCCAGAAACTGCACACCCAGTACCTCGTCCTCGCCACCTTCCACAGCCGCCTCGGCTACGCCCGCCCCTGGCCCTCGAAGATCCCCGGCAGCTGCTCCACCAAGCGGGACTTCCTCGGCGAACTCATCACCGCCGCCAAGGCCAAGGGCCTCAAGGTCATCCTCTACATGACCGACGACCCCCAGTGGCACGACGAGGGCGGCCACGAGTGGCTCGACTCGGCCGCGTACTCCGCCTACAAGGGCACCGACGTCGACCTCACCACCCGCGACGGCTTCGGCCGCTTCAGCTACGACAACTTCTTCGAGGTCATGGACCGCTATCCGGACCTCGGCGGCTTCTGGATCGACAACGACAACGCGTACTGGGAGAGCCACGACCTCTACGCGCAGATCCAGCAGAAGCGCCCGAACTACACGCTCAGCAACAACAACGAAGACACGCCGATCATGGACATGATCAGCAATGAGCAGAAGACGGGCATGACCCCGTCCTACGACTACCCCCAAGCCGTCTACACGGCCGGGCCCCGCCTCACCGAAGCCGACTTCAAGCTGCCGTCGAGCGGGGCGTGGTGGTACGACGGCTCCAACCCGTCCGTCGACAAGATGCTCACCCTCGGCCGGTTGATCACCAACGCCGGCTCCTCCGTGAAGGCCCTGATGGCCGAGACCGCGCAGGTCAACGGCAAGTTCCCAACGAACCAGGAGGCCTTCAACAACTTCGCCAACTCCTATCTCGGCCCCATCTGGCAGTCACTGCACGGCACCGAGGGCGGCGGCTACCTGTACGGCGGCCTCAAGCCCGGCTTCTGGAACGACGGGGCCCACGGTGTCACCACGGTCAGCAAGACCGACCCCGACCTCCAGTACATCCACGTACTGACCCCGCCCAGCACCAGCACCCTGCGCATCCGCGACAACGGCTACCGCATCGCCTCCGTCACCAACCTCCGTACGGGCGCGGCTATTTCGTGGTCCCAGTCGGGTGGCGTGCTCACCCTGAGCGGCCTGGCGAACTGGGACCCGTACGACACCGTCTTCAAGGTCACCACGGCGGGCCGCCAGGGCATCGCGTCCGGCGTCACGATGTCCGCGAGCGCCTCGGCGAGCGGTCATGGCGCGGCTGCCGCGGGCGACGGCGACTACCTCACCTACTGGGACAGCAACAAGACGCTGCCCGTCAACCTCACCTTCGACCTCGGCAGCGCGAAGAAGGTCCAGTACATCGGCCTCAACCAGCGCGAGGACTCCGTCGCCTACGCGCGCTCCGACACCGAGCAGTCCGCACGTATCAAGGACTACAAGGTGTTCCTCAGCAACGACGGGTCCACCTGGGGCAGCGCGGTCAAGACCGGTCAGCTCGCAAGCAGGCGGGGTATCCAGGGGATCGACCTGACCGCCGCCAACGCCCGATACGTACGCCTCGAAGTCGACACCACCTGGGCCGCGTCCACCGACACCACCCGCTCCAAGCGGCTGCGGATCGACGAGGCCTGGATCGGCACGTCGTACGCCACCCCGGCGGCCACCGTCCACACGTACTCGGACAACGGCCAGGCCCTCCGACCCGCCATGGGCTGGAGCAGCTGGAGCTTCGTGCGCCGTTGGCCGACCGAGGCGAAGATCAAGGCGCAGGCCGACGCGCTCGTCGCGAGCGGGCTCAAGGACCACGGCTTCGTGTACATCAACCTCGACGACTTCTGGCAGAAGTGCGACGCGAACGGATTCGTCGTCGACTCCTACGGACGCTGGACCGTCGACACCACCAAATTCCCCGCCGGGATCAAGGCGCTGGCCGACTACATCCACTCCAAGGGGCTGAAGTTCGGCTTCTACGTGACGCCGGGCATCGCCAAGAACGCCGTCACCAGGAACACACCGATCGAGGGGACCTCGTACCACGCGGCCGACATCGCGGACACCTCGAAGACCGAGAAGAACTACAACTGCAAGAACATGTACTACATCGACTACGGGAAGCCGGGCGCCCAGGAGTTCGTGAACTCATGGGCGAAGCAGTTCGCCTCCTGGGGAGTCGACTACCTGAAGATCGACGGCGTGGGCAGTGCGGACATCCCCGACGTCCAGGCCTGGGACAAGGCGCTGCGGGCCACCGGCCGGCCCATCACCTTCGCCCTCTCCAACAACCTGCCGATCGCCCATGCCTCCACCTGGAAGTCACTGGCGAACAGCTGGCGCACGCAGGGCGACGTCGAGTGCTACTGCGGCTCGGGCGACAACGGCAGCGGCTATCCGCTGACCGACTGGTCGCATGTCTCCGCGCGCTTCACCTCGGCCGCCAACTGGCAGCAGTACGCCGGTCCTGGTGGCTGGAACGACCTGGACTCCCTGGAGATCGGCAACGGTGACCAGGCGGGCCTGACCGCGGACCAGCGCCGCTCGCACTTCACCCTGTGGGCGATGGCGGGCGCGCCCTTGCTGCTCGGCACGGACCTGACCGACCTCGACTCCGTCGACAAACCGATGCTGACCAACGACCGCCTCATCGGCGTCGACCAGGACGGCGTCGCCGCGAAGCGGATCGTGAGCAGCGGCGTCAAGCAGGTCTGGAGCAAGAAGGAGAGCGACGGCCAGTACGTGGTCGCCCTCTTCAACACCGGTACGTCCGGCAACTCCACGGTGAGTGTGAACTGGTCGCAGGTCGGCTTCACCGGCTCCGGCGATGTCACGGACCTGTGGTCGGGCTCCCACAAGGGCACGATCGCGGACTCGTACAGCGCGACCCTGCGCCCGGGGGAGACGCGCCTGATCCGGGTGAAGCCGGTGAGCACCACCCTGAAGACCGCCGCGGCCTCACCGGGCATGGCGGTGGCGCCCTACGAGTACCTCGGCTGGGGCAGCCCGCAGAACCCGACCTCGGTCATGTCGGCCACCGGGGTGAAGTGGTTCACGCTCGCGTTCGTTCTCTCCGACGGCTCCTGCAACCCGAAGTGGGACGGCTCGCGCCCGCTGACCGGCGGCAACGACCAGTCGAAGATCAACGCGATCCGCGCGGCGGGCGGTGACGTCGTCGTCTCCATCGGCGGCTGGAGCGGCGCCAAGCTCGGCGAGAAGTGCTCCAGCGCCTCGGCGCTCGCGGGCGCCTACCAGAAGGTCGTCAACGCCTATGGGCTCAAGGTCATCGACATCGACATCGAGAACACCGAGTGGAGCAACGCGACCGTCCGGCAACGCGTGATCGACGCGCTGAAGATCGTGAAGGCCAACAACTCCGGCCTCAAGACCATCATCACCTTCGGCACGGCGACCAGCGGCCCGGACTCCACCGGCGTCGACATGATCAAGCGCGGCGCCGCCTCAGGCCTCGCGAACGACATCTGGTGCATCATGCCGTTCGACTTCGGCGGCGGCACCACGAACATGGGCACGCTCACCACCCAGGCCATGGAGGGACTGAAGGCACGGGTCAAGTCGGCTTATGGATACAGCGACGCGACGGCGTACGCGCACATCGGCCTGTCGTCCATGAACGGCAAGACCGACGACTCCGGCGAACTGGTCCGCGTCGCCGACTTCAAGACCATGCTCGCCTACGCCCAGCAGCACCACATCGGGCGCCTCACCTACTGGTCCGTGAACCGCGACCGGGCCTGCGGCTCCGGCTCCGACGGTGACTCCTGCAGCGGCGTGTCGCAGCAGCCGTACGACTACCTCAAGGTCTTCGCCCAGTACACGGGCTGAGGGGACGAACCCATGAAACTGAACCGAGCGCTGCCCTGGTGCCTCTCGCTCGTCCTGGCCGTGCCGCTCGTCGCACTGGCCGGCACGGCGGCGCAGGCGGCCACCGACTACCAGGCCGAGGACGCCACGATCTCGCAGGGCGCCGTCGCCACCAACCACACCGGCTACACGGGCACCGGCTTCGTCGACTACACCAACATCACCGGCTCGTACGTGGAGTTCACGGTGAGCGCGGCCACGGCCGGCACCTCCTCGCTGGCCCTGCGCTACGCCAACGGCACGAGCGTCGACCGCCCGATGGACCTGTCCGTCAACGGCACGGTCGTCGCCTCCGGGGTCTCCTTCCCGGCCACCACCGACTGGAACACCTGGGCGACGAAGAGTGTGAACGTCCAGCTCAACGCGGGTTCCAACAAGATCCGCGCGACCGCCACCACGGCGAACGGCGGCCCCAACCTCGACCGCGTCAGCGTTGCTGCGGCGGCGGACACCCAGGCCCCGTCGCGACCCGGCCAGCCGAGCTGCTCGGCCATCGGCGAGGACGCCCTCACCCTCTCCTGGGGCGCCTCCACGGACAACGTCGGCGTGGCCGCGTACGACCTCTACGAGCACGGCAACAAGCTCGGCGAGGCGGCCGGCGACGCGACCTCCAAGGTGCTCACCGGCCTGAGTCCGAACACCACCTACAACCTCACCGTCATCGCCCGCGACGCCGCAGGCAACGCCTCCCAGGCCAGTCCGGTCGTCGACTGCACGACTCGGCCCAGCTCCGACACCACCCCGCCCGGCAAACCCGGCACCCTCACCTCCTCGAACGTCACGGCCACCAGCGCCGACCTGAGCTGGGGCGCCTCGACCGACGACAAGGCGGTCGTCGGCTACGACGTGCGCAGCGACACGACGGTCTACAAGAGCGTCACCGGTACGTCGACCACGCTCACCGGGCTCGCCTGCAACAGCCCGTACACGCTGAACGTGGTGGCGCGCGACGCGGCCGGCAACGTGTCGCCGCAGAGCAACACGGTCACCTTCACAACCAAGGCCTGTGCCACCGACGGCGGGGTCCCCTCGTCCATCGGGACCGTCTCCAGCGGCTGGACGATCCCGTGGGGCACGTTCTGGATGCCCGACGGGCAGACGGCGCTGGTCACCGAGCGGGACGACTTCTGGGTCTGGAAGGTCACCAAGGACGGCACGAGGACCCAGGTCGGAACCGTGCCGAACGCCGTGACCACGAACGGTGAGGGCGGACTGCTGGGCGTGGCCGTCGACCCGAAGTGGGCGACCAACCACTACGTGTACTTCATGCACACGGCCTCCGAGGGCAACCGCGTCGTCCGCATGACCTACGACGGCAGCTCCCTCACCGGCTACACGATCCTCCTCCAGGGCATCAAGAAGAACCGCTACCACAACGGCGGACGCCTCGCCTTCGGCCCCGACGGCTATCTGTACGTCTCCACCGGCGAGGCCCAGACACCCGAACTGGCCCAGGACAAGACGTCGTTGAACGGCAAGATCCTGCGGATGACGACGGACGGCAAGGCCGCCCCCGGCAACCCGTTCGGCAACTACGTCTACAGCTACGGGCACCGCAACCCGCAGGGCCTCGCCTTCGACCGCAACGGCCGCCTGTGGGAGGCGGAGTTCGGCAACAGCTCCAAGGACGAACTCAACCTCATCAAACCGGGTGCCAACTACGGCTGGCCGACCTGCGAAGGCAGTTGCAGCGTCTCCGGGATGACCAACCCGAAGGCGACCTGGAACGTCTCCGAGGCGTCACCGAGCGGCATCGCGATCGTCCGCAACGTCGTCTACATGGCGTCCCTGCGCGGAGAACGGCTGTGGCGCATCCCCATCACCGGCGACACGGAGAACGTCGGCACGCCGACGGCGTACTACGTCGGCACCTACGGCCGCCTGCGCACGGTCACCAAGGTGCCCGGCGCCGACCAGCTCTGGCTCTCCACCACCAACTGCGACAACAACGGAGGAGCGGCGGACGGCTCGGACAAGATCTTCAAGGTGAGCATCAACTAGCCGGACCGAGGCGTTGTACCGGGCTCATGCCCGGTACAACGCCTCCACCTCCGTCGCATACGCGTTCTCGATCGCCTTCCGCTTCAACTTCAGCGAAGGCGTCAGCAAGCCGTGCTCCTCGGTGAACTGGTTCGCCAGTATCCGGAACGTACGGATCGACTCGGCCTGCGAGACCAGGGTGTTCGCGGCGACCACCGCCCGCCGCACCTCGGTCTCCAGGTCCGGGTCGCGCACCAGGTCGGACGGGGACAGCCGCGTCTTGCCCCGCATCTGGAGCCAGTGATCGACGGCCTCGGAGTCGAGGGTGACGAGCGCCGCGATGTACGGCCGGTCGTTGCCGACCACGATGCACTGGGCGACCAGCGGATGGTCGCGGACACGCTCCTCCAGGACGCCCGGCGAGACGCTCTTGCCGCCGGAGGTCACCAGGATCTCCTTCTTGCGCCCGGTGATGGTGAGAAAGCCATCCTCATCGAGGGTGCCGAGGTCGCCGGTAGCGAGCCAGCCGTCGTGCAGTGCGGCGTCGGTGGCCTTGGGGTCGTTCAGATAGCCCTGGAAGATGTTGTCGCCGTGCAGCCAGATCTCGCCGTCGTCCGCGATGTGCACGGTCGTGCCCGGAATGGCCTGGCCGACCGTCCCGTACCGGGTTCGCTCGGGCGGGGTGACGACCGCGGCGGCGGTGGTCTCGGTGAGCCCGTATCCCTCGTAGATCTGGATGCCTGCGCCGGCGAAGAACAGCCCGAGCCGACGGTCCATCGCGGAGCCGCCCGAGACCGCGTGTCTGACCCGGCCACCCATGGCGGCGCGCATCTTGGTGTAGACGACCTTGTCGAAGAACTGGTGCTGCATCCGCAGGCTCGCCGACGGCCCGGCGCCGATCCCCCACGCCTTCGCCTCGATCGCGTCCGCGTAGCGGACCGCGACCTCCACGGCCTTCTCGAAGGCTCCGGACTTCCCGTCCTTCTCGGCCTTGCGGCGGGCCGCGTTGAAGACCTTCTCGAAGATGTACGGCACCGCCAGGATGAACGTCGGCTGGAACGCGGCCAGGTCGGGCAGCAGCACGGCGGCATGCATCTGCGGCTGATGGCCCAGCTTGACCTTCCCGAGGACTCCCGCGACCTGGACCATCCGCCCGAAGACATGCGCGAGCGGCAGGAACAGCAGTGTGGATGCCCCGTTGTCGCGCTTGGAGGTGAAGATCGGTTCCATGAGCCCGATGACCGTGCTCGCCTCGGCCATGAAGTTGGCGTGCGAGATGACGCAGCCCTTGGGGCGGCCCGTGGTGCCCGAGGTGTAGATGATCGTCGCGATCGACTCGGGGGTGACGGCGCGCCGGTGTCGGTGCACCACCTCGTCGTCGATGCCCGTGCCCGCCTCGTAGAGCTCCTGCACCGCGCCCGAGTCCAGTTGCCAGAGCTTGTGCAGCTGGGGCAGCCGGTCGATCACCGTGGCGATGGTCATCGCGTGGTCCTCGTGCTCGACCACCGCGGCCGACACCTGGGCGTCGTGCAGCATCCAGAAGACCTGCTCGGCCGAGGACGTCGAGTACATGGGGACGACGTGGGCGCCGATCGTCCACAACGCGTAGTCGAAGAGTGTCCATTCGTAGCGGGTACGGGACATGATCGCGACCCGGTCGCCGAATCGGATTCCCTGGGCGAGCAGTCCCTTGGCAAGTGCGAGGACCTCGTCACGGAACTCGGCGGCCGTCACATCGCGCCACTGTTCGTTCTCGTCCTTGCGGCCGAACGCGGCCCGCAACGGGTCCTCCTGGGCATGGTCGAAGACGACGTCGGCCAGGCCGCCCACCGGCGGCGCCGACGCCAACGGAGGGTTGGTGAACTCGCGCAATCCCGCTCCTAGTGGCGCTCCGCACAGCGCCGTGAAAGCTACCCCACCACGCCGTCGGGCGGGAGGGGGGCCGGAGCGGGGGTGTGTGCGGCATATGCACAGGTCAGCCGAGAAAATGCCCGCACATGGGGAAGGGCCGGACAGAATCCCGTACGGTTCCGTAGGTTTCGGTCCCGTAATCTCCACGGAATCTGTACGACCCTCCTACGGGGCACGGGACGCCGAATACCGGACACGGAATTTCCGATTCCGCGCTGTGCGGCTACCGCCGGAGCCGGTCCCGGTGGCTCCGGGACCGGCTCCGCCGGTGTCATGACCGGGCCCTCACCGGTGTCATGCGCGGGACGCCGTCGCCCGCTTCGCCGGTGCCTCGGCCGTGTCCGTCACAGCGCGCGGCGTCCGCACCAACACCAGTACCAGCGCACCGGCGACCATCCCCGTCACGCCCGCCGCCACCGACGCCGAGTCGAGCCCCGAGGCGAACGCGGCCCGCAGGGCGTGTTCGGAGAGAGGGCCGCGCAGGGCCCCGGCGCCGCCGCCGGCCAGGGTGTGGGCCGCGTCGTGCGAGAGCGTGTCCTGCATGCGGGAGGTCAGCACCGTGCCGAAGACGGCGACCCCGAGCGCGTACCCCAGCTGGCGGACCGTGTTCACCGCGCCGCCCGCCATGCCCGCCCGCTCCGGCGGTACGGCGGCGAGCGCGGCGCCCGCGATGGCGGGGGACACGAAGCCCGTGCCGATCCCGACCAGGACGAGGCCCGGCACCAGCACCGTCCAGCTCGTACCCGCGTCCAGCACGGCCTGGCAGAACGCGCCCGAGCCGACCAGGAGCAGCCCGCCGCCTATCGTCAGCCGCGCAGGCACCCCGTGCAGCAGCTTCCCCGCGAGGATCGCGACCACCATCGTCGCGCCGGTCAGCGGGAGCAGGGTGAGCCCGCCGCGCACCGGGCTCATGCCCAGCACCGTCTGCATCCAGATGGACAGGTACGGGATCACACCGAACGCCACCCCGTTGAAGGCGAGCGCGCCCGCCATCACGCCCACGAACGCCGGCTTGCGCAGCAGCGACAGGTCCAGGAGCGGGTGGGCGACCCGCCGCTCGACGAGGACGAACGCGACCAGCGCCAGCGCCGCCGTCCCGAACGAGCCCGTCACCACCCCCGACGTCCAGCCGTCCGCCCCGGCCCGCACCACCCCGTACGTCGTCGCCCCCGCGAAGCAGGCGAAGGCGACCGTGCCCGCCCAGTCGATGCGCATCCCCCGCGGTCCGCGCGACTCCGGCACCACCCGCAGCGTCAGCCACACCGACGCCACGCTCACCGGCAGGTTCACGAAGAAGATCCACCGCCAGCCCGGCCCCTCGGTGAGCAGTCCGCCGAGCACCGGCCCGACCGCCGCCGCGCCGCCGCTGACCGCGCCCCACACCCCGAGCGCCGTCGACCGCTGCCGCCCCTGGTAGACCGAGCCGAGCAGCGGCAGGGTCGTCGCGAACATCGCCGCCGCGCCCACCCCCTGCAGCCCACGCGCGGCCACCAGCATCCCGGGCCCGGACGCGAGCCCGCACAGCAGCGAGGCCACCGCGAACAGCACCACGCCCGCCACGTGCACCCGGCGCCGTCCCAGAATGTCGGCGGCAGCCCCCACTCCCAGCAGCAGCGCGGCGAGCGCGAGCGCGTACCCGTCGATCACCCACTGCAGATCACTCAGCGACGCGTGCAGCGCCCGTGCCATGTCCGGCAGCGCGACGACCGCGATCGTCACGTCCAGCAACAACATGAACGTCCCCAGGCACACCGCCGTGAGCGGCCCCCATGTACGCATGTCCTCAACTCCTCCAGAACCCCGTGCCGCGGATGCGTATGGCTCCGTACGATGAGCTCCCGAGGGGTGATCGCGGTGGCCTCGGGCGCCGGATCGCCGGAATCCGACAAGGACGGCCCCCATGGAGCTGGAATCCCACACCTTCGACAAGCTCGATCTGCAACTGCTGGCCGCGCTGGAACTGGACGCCCGCGCGCCCTTCAGCCGGATCGCGGCGGTGCTGGGCGTCTCCGACCAGACGATCGCGCGCCGCTTCCGCAGACTCTCCGCCGAGGGCGGGCTGCGGGTCGTCGCGGTGCGCGACGCCGAGCGGCTCGGCCAGAGCCAGTGGATGCTACGGCTGCGCTGCGCGCCCGACAGCGCGGAGACGATCGCGGAGGCGCTGGCCAAGCGGCCGGACACCGCGTGGATCGGACTGGCCTCGGGCGGCACCGAGGTGGTCTGCATGACCCGGCCGCGCAGCCCCGGCGACCACGACGACCTGCTGCTCGGCAAGTTGCCGCGCACCCCGAGCATCATGGAGATCCGCGCCCACCAGATCCTGAACCGCTTCTTCGGCGGGCCGACGGGCTGGATCAGCAGGTTCGACGCGCTGACGGACGAACAGATCGACGCGCTGCGGCCGCGGCTCTCCGACCCCTCGGGGCCCGCCCGGATCGACCCCGAGGACGAGCCGCTGGCCGCCGCGCTCGAACGCGACGGACGCGCCACCTATCCGGAACTCCAGCGCGCCACCGGCCGCTCCGAGTCCGTCGTCAAGCGCCGCCTCGCCGCGCTGCTCGCCTCCGGCGCCGTGTACGTCGACGTCGAGTACCACTCCGAGACCCTCGGCTACGCCTGCGCCGCCGTCCTGTGGATCACCGCGGCCCCGGCGGCCCTGCACTCCGTCGGAGAGGCCCTCGCCACCCACGACGAGATCGCCTTCGCCGCGGCGACGGCCGGCCCCTCCAACATCGTCGTCACCGCCGTCGCCCGTGATACAGCGGGCCTCTACGCCTACCTGAGCGGCCGCCTCGGCACCCTCGAAGGGGTCCAGCACGTCGAGACGACCCCGTTCCTGCGCCGCATCAAGCAACTCACGTACGCGAGACCGACCCGCTAGGCCCGCCGCCCCCGAGCAGCCGGTCCCCGCCTCCCAGGATCGCGGACGCGAGGGCGTCCGCCGCGCCCTGTGCGGACGTACGCCGCTGCCCGTGCACCAGGACGAAGTCGACCTCGCCCAGTTCCGGGAGGCCCGCGCGGTCGGGTACGCGGACGAGGCCCGGGGGGATCAGTCCGCGCGAGTGGGCCATCACGCCGAGGCCCGCGCGGGCCGCCGCGACGAGGGCGTTCAGACTGCCGCTGGTGCAGGCGATGCGCCACGCGCGGCCCTGGCGCTCCAGGGCTTCGAAGGCGAGGGCGCGAGTGATGCCCGGGGGCGGGTAGACGATCAGGGGGACCGGGCGGTCGGGGTCGAGCCGCAGGCGTTCCGCGCCGATCCACACCAGGCGGTCGTGCCAGACCAGCTCGCCGCGCGGGTCCTCGGGCCGCCGCTTCGCCAGCACCAGGTCCAGCCTGCCCGCCGTGAGCTGTTCGTGCAGCGTGCCGGACAGCTCGACCGTCAGCTCCAGGTCCACCTCCGGATGGTCGTACCGGAAGCCCTCCAGGATCTCCGGAAGCCGGGTCAGTACGAAGTCCTCGGAGGCGCCGAAGCGCAGCCGGCCGCGCAGACGGGTGCCCGTGAAGAAGGCGGTCGCCTGCTCGTGCACCGCCAGGATGCGGCGCGCGAAGCCGAGCATCGCCTCGCCGTCCTCGGTGAGCTCCACGGAGTGCGTGTCCCGCGAGAACAGCTGCCGTCCCACCGCGTCCTCCAGGCGGCGTACGTGCTGGCTGACGGTCGACTGGCGCAGCCCGAGCCGCCGGGCGGCCTGCGTGAAGCTGAGGGTCTGGGCCACCGCCAGAAAGGTACGCAGCTGGGAGGGGTCGTACACACCTCCACGTTATCGCGAATCGCGATGACAGTCAGAACGGTATGACGGATTCCCGATCGCGGGCCGGAAGAGGACGATGGAGAGGGCACGACCCGCCCCGGGACCACCCTTGTCCCCGGGCCACCCCGTACGACGTCTGAGCAGTGGAGCACCGTGAAACGCCTGCAGTGGCCGAGTTGGATGCCGATCGACCCCTACATCCTGCTGTTGCTCGGGACAGTGGGACTCGCGGCCCTGCTCCCGGCACGGGGTACGGGCGCCGACGTCGCGTCGGGCGCGTCCACGGCCGCCATCGCCTTCCTCTTCTTCCTCTACGGGGCCCGGCTCTCCACCCGCGAGGCGGTCGAGGGCCTCAAGCACTGGCGGCTCCACGTCACCGTCCTGGCCTGCACCTTCGTCGTCTTCCCGCTGCTCGGCCTGGCCGCCCGCGGCCTCGAACCGTTGCTCCTGACCCACAACCTCTACACCGGTCTGCTCTTCCTCACGCTCGTCCCCTCGACCATCCAGTCGTCGATCGCCTTCACCTCCATGGCCCGCGGCAACGTGCCCGCCGCGATCTGCGCCGGCTCCTTCTCCTCCCTCGCGGGCATCGTCGTCACCCCCCTGCTCGCCGCGGCACTGCTGGGCAGCAGCGGTGGCGGATTCTCCGCGGACTCGCTGGTCAAGATCGTGCTCCAACTGCTGGTGCCGTTCCTCGCCGGGCAGGTGCTGCGCCGCTGGATCGGGGGGTTCATCACGCGCCACAAGAAGGTCCTCGGGTACGTCGACCGCGGCTCGATCCTGCTCGTCGTCTACACCGCGTTCAGCGAGGGCATGGTGCAGGGCATATGGCACCAGGTGAGCGCGGTGCGACTGGCGGGACTGCTCGCGGTCGAGGCCGTGCTGCTCGCGGTGATGCTGACGCTCACCTGGTACGGCGGGAAGGCGCTGGGCTTCCAGCGTGAGGACCGCATCGCGATCCAGTTCGCCGGGTCGAAGAAGTCCCTCGCCTCGGGGCTTCCCATGGCCAGCGTCCTGTTCGGCGCGCACGCCTCGCTCGCCGTGCTGCCGCTGATGCTCTTCCACCAGATGCAGCTGATGGTGTGCGCGGTGATCGCCAAGCGCCGCGCCCACGACCCCGAGGCGGCTACGACCCCGGTGCCCCCAGTCGCAGCGTCACGAATCGCGGTCGGTACAGCGCCACGTTCCGACTGAGGTTCGCCTGCGCCGAGACACCGCCCGTCGTGTCCAGCCAGTTCACGTCATAGCTCAGGACGAGCCGGTCGCCGTCGCTCAGCGCCGCGTGCGCCTGCGGGTTGTACGCGGCCACCTGCCCCTGCGGCAGGGACGGACTGAAGCTCCGGGTGGGCCCGTGCCAGGGGCCGGTCGGCGCGCACGCCCAGTACGAGGTGATCGTCGTCAACCCCGCGGTGCCCGCCGCCATCGTGAACAGGACGTACGTCCCGCCGTCCCGCACCACCGTGAACGCGCTGCCGACCCCCGTGCGCCGCCCGTCCCCGAGCACCGGCCCCGGCCGTGCCCGCACAGCCCATCCGCCGCCGTCCCAGTACTCCCAGGCCGCCGGCTGCCCGAGCCGGCCGCGCGGCACCCGCGCCACGTACGCCTGCGAGGCCGGGCGCGAGGCGGCCTGGCCGTCGTCGCCGCCGAAGACGTACGTCCACGCGCCCGCGTCGACCGCCGTGGTGCCGAACAGCACCCGCCGGGAGGGATCCGTCACGGAACTCTGGTCCAGGACCGTCGTGACGCCTTCCAGCCGCAGGTCGGGCAGTGAGAGCGTGGCGACCTCGGTGGACGTGGGCACGCCGTAGATCCAGGGAGCCTGGCCGACGGTACGGGTCCACAGCAGGACGCGGACGACCTGCTCGGCGGAGCCGGGGGAGCGGGGCTCGACACGGGCCGCGACCGGCCACCGCCACCGCCCAGGCCCGGGGTCGGGGAACACCGGCGTGGACAGCGTCGTCTCCAGCCGCCCGTCCTTCGACATCACCACGGCCGAGTTCCGCACCAGGGGCGCACTCGTGTCGCGCCACGCGTACGACTCGCCGACCGGGTTCGGCGGCCCGTGCACCTGGCCCAGATACGTGTCCGAGAACAGCCACAGCACCCGCCCGTCCGGCAGCCGCACCGAGTGCGTGCCGTCGCCACCGGTCCAGTCGTCGACACGGCTCGCGTCGTCGCCGTAGCGCGCGAACTCGCCCGTGAGCCGCGCGTCCGCGCTCCAGGACCGCAGCGTACGGGCCGTGCACGCGCCGCCGCCCTCCCGGTCGTGGTCGGGGAGGGCGGTGAGCAGCACGGCCGCGCAGACCAGGGCGAGCAGGACACCGAGGCCGGCCCCGGTCCGCCGTCGTCGTGCTCGTGCGTCGTCGGGCACGGACGGGACGTTAGTGGCCGCCGCGCACCCGGTCCATGGGCAGATATAGGACCGTGTCCCGGGTCACTTCCCCGGAGGGCGGCGCGGACAGCTCGTCGTCGCTCAACGCCCGGTCGTATACACGCACTTCGTCGATCGCTCCCGTGAAGTACGCCCGGCTGTCCATCCGTTGCCCGACATGGACCCCGAACGGCGAGTTGCGGCTGACCGAACCGGGCACGTCCGAGGCGCCGACCGCCGTACCGTCGACGGAGAGCGTGAGCAGTCCGTCGCCCCGGCGTAGGGCCAGATGATGCCACTGTCCGTCGTTGTAGGCGCTCGCCGTGCGGACAGAGGCGGAGGTCGGGGCCGCGGCTCCGTTCCTCGTGGTGATCAGCGCGGTGATCCGGTGGGACGCGGGCTCGGCGCGCATCCACACCTGCGGCTGCGTCGTCCCGATCCCGCCCATCCACAGCAGCGGCTGCTCTCCGCCGGTGGCCGTGTAGCGGAACCACAGCGACGCGGTGAAGTCCTTCGTCCCGAGCGGGAGTCGGTCCTGATACGGCAGGCGTACGGCGTCGTCGGCGCCGTCGAACTCCAGCGCGCCACCGCGCACGCCCGCCGTCTCCTGGGCGCCACCGAGGACTGCGGCCGGTTCGGCGTGGCGGGCGAGGTCGGCGGTCGTCGGGTCGGGGCCGCGGCGCGGGGTGAGCCAGTCCTCGGTGAAGCGGGCGAAGCGGACCTCGTCGCGTGCGTCGACCGCGCCGCCCTCGTACAGCAGCCCCACGGCGCCGCCGCCGATCCCGACCAGGTCGGAGTAGCCCGACCAGTCGGTGGTCACGACCGTGCCGCGGTCCACGCTGTCCCAGGTGCGCCCGCCGTCGTACGAGGAGCGGATCATCATGGTCCTGCGGCGGTCGGGGTCGCCGGGGCAGGCCAGCAGGATGCGGTCGCCGAGGCGGAGTACGGAGCCCTGGACCTGGGGCGCGTAGAGGCCGGGGAGGTCGCGGAAGGTCGCCGTGAAGCTGTCGCCGCCGTCCCGGCTGACGGTCTGGGTACGGTGGCCGAGGTCGGTGCCGTCCTGCTCGCGCCCGCTGACGAGGACGGATCCGTCGGCGCGTTCCGTGAGCGTCAGCTCGGACGGCTTCTGACGGAAGGTGCCGTCGTCCGCGATCGGCCAGGAGTCGCTCGCGCCGATCCGCCAGTGGTCGCCGCCGTCGTCGCTGGTGATGAGGGCGGCGTTGTTGGCGGTGACCCGACTGCCGTTCCAGGTCTCGGTGTTGACGCCGAAGACGAGCCGCCCGGCGTGCCTGCCACGGGTCAGCTGGATGCCGTGCACAGGGCCGGTGGCGTACCAGGAGTTCCAGTTCGGCGGGAGGATCTCGGCGCTCAGGTCGCGCGGCGCGGACCAGCTGAGGCCGTCGTCGTCGCTGTACTGGAGATGCGGGGTGCGGTCGCAGGGGACGTCGCAACCGCGCCCGTCCGTGCGGCCCGTGTTGTACGTCTCCGCCAGCACGATGCGACCGGTCTCGCGGTCCACGATCGGGGCGGGGTTGCCGTGGGTGTCGCCCGCCCCCTCGTTGACGACCTGGAGCGGTCCCCAGGTCCGGCCGCCGTCGTTCGACCGCTTGACGACGATGTCGATGTCACCCGCGTCGCCGCAGTCGTGCACGCGCCCCTCGGCGAACGCCAGCAGGGTGCCGTGGGTGCTCCGCACGACGGCCGGGATGCGGAAGCAGGCGTAGCCGGGATCCTGGGAGGCCCTGAAGAGCACCTGTTGCTCGAACGACGCATCGGCCGCACCGGACGCGTCGGCCGCGGAGGCCCTCGCGGGGCTCGGCAGCGCGAGCACGCACAGTGCGGCGGCCGTGAGGACGGCGGTCAGGGTCGATCTGAGACGTGCGCGCAGACGTGCCGACATGGTGCGACCTGCCCTTCGTGTGTCTGGGCAACCAGGGTGATCTGGACATCCGACATCCGACATCCGACATCCGACGTCCAATGTGTGTGCCGCAGACGCTACTTGGGCCCCCAGCGGCCCCACAAGAAGCGAGCACAGGTCGTGTTCACGCCAAACCTGAACTCGTCCGTCAGGGGCGCAGCACCACCTTCCCGAGGTTGCTCCGTGACTCGATCGCCGCGTGCGCCCTCGCCGCGTCCTCCAGGGCGAACTCCCCGTGCACGGCGGGCCGCAGGGCCCCCTCCGCGAACAGTCGCCACAGTTCCTCGCGCCACCGCTCGTACCGCCCTGGCTCGTTCCGGGCGATCCGGGCCATCTGGAAGCCGATCACGGACTTGGCGCCCACCAACAGGTCGTACGTCCGCACACTCCCGCCGCCCGAGCTGTACGCGACGAGCCGCCCGCCCGGGGCGAGGGCGGCGACGGCCGGGGTGAGCAGGTCGCCGCCGACCGCGTCGAGAACGTAGTCGACGGGCTCGCCCCAGTCCTCTGAGTCGTACGCGATCACCTCGTCCGCGCCGAGCCCCCGAACGAACTCCGCCTTGCCGGGGGCGAGCGCGGACACGGCCCCGACGACACGTGACGCGCCCTGCAGCCGGGCGAGTTGGACGGCGAGATGGCCGACCCCGCTCGCCGCGCCGGTGATCAGCGCCGCCTCGCCGGGCGCCGGGCGCGCCGCCTTCAGGGCGCCGAGCGCGACCAGCCCGCTGCGGACGAGGGCGACGGCGTCGACCGCGCTCGCCGCCGCCGGGACGGGGGAGGCCATGGTCTCGTTCAGCAGGGCGTGGTCGGCGTACCCGTGCCCGAAGCAGAGTCCGGTGACGCGGTCGCCCGCCGCGAAACGGGTGACGCCCGCGCCGACGGCGACGACCTCGCCCGCGATCTCGCCGCCCAGCGGGATCGGCTCCGCGGCCTCGGTGACCTTGCGGACGACGGGGAGGGTGACGCCGATCGCCTCGGTGCGCACCAGCAGTTCGCCGGGCCCGGCGGCGGGTACGGGGACGTCCTCCAGGAACAGGGGGCCGCCGGTGTGCTCGTATCGGACGCGACGCATCGCACCTCCAGGGGTGAGGGGGTGAGGGGGTGAGGGGGTGAGGAGGCGAGGGGGTGAGGCCTCAGGTCGTTGGGAGCCCCAACGGTAACGGACATTCATTGGGGTGCCCAACGGTTATTCGCTAGGCTGGTCCCATGTCCGCCCCCCTGTCCGCCATCCGCGCCCTCCCCAGCTGGCTCCTCGGTCGCACCGCCGCCCGCGGCCGTGCCCTCGTCGCCGAGGCGCTGGCGGCCGAGGGCCTGAAGATGTGGGATCACGTGGTGCTCTCCGCCGTCTCCGACCTCGGCCCCGTCGCCCAGGCCGAACTGGGCCGCAGCATCCAGCTCGACCCCAAGGACCTGGTCGGTGTTCTCAACGACCTCCAGGGTGCGGGCCTGGTCCTGCGTGAACCTGACCCCAGGGACCGGCGCAAGAACGCGGTGTCCATCACCGAGGAGGGCGCACGCCTCCTCGCACGCTGCGAGCGGGCGGCGCGCGAGGCCAACGACGCCCTCCTCTCGCCGCTCTCGGAGGCCGAGCGGAAGCAGTTCATGGGCCTGTTGATCCGGATTTCCGGTACGGACGGCTGATGAAGGCTAACGTTCCGTCATGACCGCACCCGAAACCGAACCCCGGCTCGCCCTCGACCCCGCGCGCACCGCCCTGGTGCTCGTGGATCTGATGGAGCGCATCGTCGGGCTGCCCGTGGAACCCCGCAAGGGCACCGAAGTCCTCGCCGCCGCCGAGGAGTTGGCGGCCACCTTCCGCAAGGCGGGCGCGCTCGTCGTGCTCGTCCGGGGTGAACGGCCCGGGCTGCCCGAGCAGCCGCCCGGCAGCGGACTCGTCGCCGGACTCGCGATGGAGGGCGACCTCGAGGTCGTGAAGCGGACCATCGGCGGGTTCCAGGGCAGCGGTCTCGACGAGCGGCTGCGGGAGCGCGGCATCTCCACCCTGGTGTTCGGCGGGATCGCCACCAACCTCGGCGTCGAGTCCACCGCCCGCGCCGCCGGCGACCTCGGCTACGACCTCGTGTTCGCAGAGGACGCGATGGCGGCCCTCACCGCGCCCGAACACGAGGCGTCGGTCCGCCTCGACTTCCCACGCCTGGGCACGGTCGTGACCACCGCGCAGGTGCACTTCAGCGCGGGCTGAGGCGCGGCGCGGGGCAGGGGATGCCGGTAGGGGCATGCCTCCGCCACGTCCTCGGGCACCCCGCCCCGCCCGACCGGCAGCGACTGCGCGGCGGACGTGAACAGGCCCTCGCGGGCGGCCTCCGGCAGGTCCCGCCACGGTTCGGTGCGGATCACGCCGGGGGAGACCACGTTGGCCCGGATCGGCGTCGGCTCCCGTGTCAGTGCGCGAGGGAACCGCCCTTCCTGATCGACGGTGCGCCGTACCCGACCGCCGTGTACGCGCCCCGAACGGGGTGTCCGGGATCCTCGCGGACTCATCCCCTTTCGCCAGGGGCGATACCCTGAAGGCATCGCCACCGGGACGACGGAAGGGGCGGCCATGGACCTCGACCTGCGGAAGATCCGCTACTTCGTGGCGGTCGCCGAGCTGCTCCACTTCGGCCGCGCGGCGGAGCGACTGCACATCGCTCAGCCGGTCCTGAGCCGTCAGATCCGCGCCCTGGAGAAGGACTTGGGCGCACCGCTTTTCGAACGCGACAGCCATGGTGTGACTCTGACGGCGGCCGGGCATCAACTCCTCGACGACGCACGGCAGTTGCTCGCCACCGCGGACGCCACCAGGCTCCGGGTGCGCCGCGCCGCCGGCGGACCGCGCCGACTGGTCGTCGGCTTCCGGGCCGGCGTCGTCGTGACCCGCGCCCTGCGCGCCTTCGGGGCCGCCCACCCGGACGTCGAGGCGCTCGCCCGCCGCGTCGAATGGGACGACCAGGAGCGGCTGATCCTCGACGGAACCGTCGACCTCGCCTACGTACGCCGCCCGATCCGCGAGCAGGGCCTCACGCTGCTGCCGCTCTTCAGTGAGGCGCGCGTGGCGATGCTCCCCGCCGACCACCGGCTCGCGGGCAAACCGGAACTCGCCCTGGCCGACCTGGCGGACGAACCGCGCCTGAGGTACGCCGACCCCCGTCCCGGCGAGCTGCCGATCCGCACCATCGAAGAGAAGTTCGAGTCCGTGGCGAGCGGGGCCGGCATCACGCTCGTACCGGAGTCCGTCGCCGAGCAGTACTCGCGCCCCGACATCACCTACGTACCGGTGCCGGACGCGGAGCGCGACGAGGTGCTGCTCGCCTGGGAGGCGAGCCGGCGCTCGCCCCTGATCACCGCCTTCGCCCCGCTCGCGCCCCTCGCCGACCCGGCGCGGGCCGAGGAGCCGTGAGCCCGGTCGCGGCGGGCTGAGGCGGGGCCCCTACGGCGCAGGGGGCGCTCCCCGCCGGTCGGGGCCCCGCCGCCGTGCCGCGGGGAGCCGGTCAGCCCTGGGCGGCCGCGGCCTGCAGGGCGATGCGGTGCTCGCCCGCGTACACGTTCATGGAGGGGCCGCGCAGGAAGCCCACCAGGGTCAGCCCGGTCTCGGCGGCCAGGTCCACCGCCAGCGAGGACGGTGCGGAGACCGCCGCCAGTACGGGGATGCCCGCCATGACCGCCTTCTGCGCCAGCTCGAAGGAGGCCCGGCCCGACACCAGCAGGATCGTGCGGGAGAGCGGGAGGTCGCCGCGTTGCAGGGCGCGCCCGACCAGCTTGTCGACCGCGTTGTGCCGGCCCACGTCCTCCCGTACGTCGAGCATCTCCCCGTCCTCCGTGAACAGTGCCGCGGCGTGCAGACCCCCGGTCCGGTCGAAGACCCGCTGGGCCTCGCGCAGCCGGTCGGGGAGGCCGGCGAGGAGCGCGGGCTCCAGCCGGACCGGGGGAGCGTCGGCCCCGTCGTCGATGGACCAGCGGGCCGTCGTACGGACCGCGTCCAGGCTCGCCTTGCCGCACAGGCCGCAGGACGAGGTCGTGTAGACGTTGCGCTCCAGCGTGATGTCGGGCAGCACGACGCCCGGCGCGGTCCGGACGTCCACGACGTTGTACGTGTTGGAACCTCCCCCACTCTCGGCTTCGCTCGAGCGGGAGGGGCCCCCACCGGTGGCGCCCGCGCAGTAGACGATGTTCTGCACCTCGTCGGCCCGGCCGAAGACCCCCTCGCTGACGAGGAAGCCCGCCGCGAGCGCGAAGTCGTCGCCCGGGGTGCGCATGGTGATCGCGAGCGGTTTCCCGTTGAGGCGGATCTCCAGTGGCTCCTCGGCGACGAGCGTGTCGGGGCGGGTGGAGATGGCCCCGTCCCGGATGCGGATCACCTTGCGTCGTTCCGTGACTCGTCCCATGTCCTGATCAGTCCCGGTTCTGTACGTGCTGGTAGCCGAAGCGGCCCTTGATGCAGAGATTGCCGTGGGTCACCGGATTGTCGTGCGGGGAGGTGACCTTCACGATCTCATTGTCCTGCACGTGCAGGGTGAGGTTGCAGCCCACTCCGCAGTACGCGCACACGGTCGTCGTCTCGGTCTGCGCCGACTCGTCCCATGTACCCGCCGCGCGCATGTCGAACTCCGACTTGAAGGACAGTGCTCCCGTCGGGCACACCTCGATGCAGTTGCCGCAGTACACGCACGCCGAGTCGGTCAGCGGGGCGTCGTGCTCGACGGCGATCCGGGCGTCGAATCCTCGCCCGGAGACCGAGATCGCGAAGGTGTTCTGCCACTGGTCGCCACACGCGTCGACGCACTTGTAGCAGAGGATGCACTTGTCGTAGTCGCGGACGTAGAGGCCGTTGTCGATCTTCGGCTCCTCGTCGAGGCGCGCCGCGTCGGGGCCGAAGCGGTCCGGTTTCGCCTCGTACTCCTTGATCCACCCGGCCACCTCCGGAGTGGTTGACAGGTCGACCGAGGAGGCGAGGAGCTCGATGACGACCTTGCGGCTGTGGCGGGCGCGCTCGGTGTCCGTCCGCACCTCCATGCCCGCCTCCGCCTTGCGGGAGCAGGCCGGGACGAGGGTCCGGGCGCCCTCCAGCTCGACGACACAGACCCGGCAGGCGTTCTTGGGGGTGAGCGTGTCGCCCTGACAGAGGGTGGGGACCTCCTTGCCCGCCGCCCGGCAGGCGTCGAGGATCGTCGAGCCCTCCGGAACCCTGGCCTCCTGCCCGTCGAGGGTGAACTCGACGAGCCGACGCGGCACTCCCAGCGGTATCGCGGTCATTCGTAGGCCCCCAAGCGGTCGATCGCGGATTCCACGGCGTTCCACGCGGTCTGCCCGAGACCGCAGATCGAGGCGTCCCGCATCGCGCGGCCCACCTCCCTGAGCAGGGCGAGGTCGTCGGCCGCCGCAGCGCCCCTCCGCTCGGCGATCCGGTGCAGCGCCTCCTCCTGCCGTACGGTCCCGACCCGGCACGGCACGCACTGCCCGCACGACTCGTCGCGGAAGAACTCGGCGATGCGCAGCAGCAGGCGGGGGAGCGGGACCGTGTCGTCGAAGGCGATGACCACGCCCGAGCCGAGGGTCGTGCCCGCCGCCCGGGTGCCCTCGAAGGTGAGCGGGATCTCGAGTTCGTCGGGCCGTACGAAGCCGCCCGCCGCGCCGCCGAGCAGCACCGCGCGCAGCCGTTCACGCACGCCCGCCAGCTCCAGCAGCTCGCCCAGCGTCGCCCCGAACGGCAGTTCGTAGATTCCGGGCCGGTCCACGCTGCCCGACACGCAGTACAGCTTCGGGCCGGTGGAGCCCGGGGTGCCGATCGCCGCGTACGCCTCGGCCCCCCTCGTCAGGATCGGCAGGACGTTCACCAGGGTCTCGACGTTGTTCTCGGCAGTGGGTTTACCGAACAAACCCTTTTCCACAGGGAAGGGCGGCTTGGAACGCGGCTCTCCTCTGTACCCCTCGATCGAGTTGAACAGGGCGGTCTCCTCGCCGCAGATGTACGCACCTGCGCCCCGCCGGATCTCGATGTCGAAGGCGTACCCCTGGCCGAGGACGTCCTCGCCGAGCAGCCCACGCGCGCGTGCCTGCCCGAGGGCGTGCTCCATGCGGTGCAGGGCGCGCGGGTACTCGCCGCGCAGATAGAGGTAACCCTTGTGCGCCCCGACGGCGTACGCCGCGATGGTCATCGCCTCGACGAGGGCGTACGGGTCGCCCTCCATGACGACCCGGTCCTTGAAGGTGCCCGGCTCGGACTCGTCGGCGTTGCACACCAGGTAGTGCGGACGGTCGGGCTGGGACGCCGTGGCCTGCCATTTACGGCCGGTGGGGAAGGCGGCGCCGCCGCGCCCGACCAAGCCCGCGTCGGTGACCTCACGGATGACCCCGGCCGGCCCGAGTGCGAAGGCCCGCCGCAGGGCGGCGTACCCGCCGTGTGCCCGGTAGTCGTCGAGCGAGGCGGGGTCGACCACACCGACACGACTCAGCAGCACGAGGGAGGGATCGCCCGCCTGGGGTACCGCGAAGGCCGCGGGCGGCTCCTCGGGCGCCGAGTCGGGGGCGCTCGCCGCCTCCGCCGCCCGCGCGACGGTGGTGGGCGCCGACACGGCCGTACGCACCGGATCGCCCGCCCTGACCGCGAGGGCCGCCGGAGCGCGCTCGCACAACCCCAGGCAGGGGCTGCGCTCGACGCCGACGCCGCTGCCGGGGCCGAGGCGCGCCTCGACCCCCGCGCACAGCTCCGCCGCGCCCGCCGCCGCGCACGCGAGATCCGTGCACACGTGGAGCACGGTCGCGGGGCGCGGTTTCACCGAGAACATCGCGTAGAAGGTCGCGACCCCGTAGGCCTCCGCAGGCGGCACGGTCAGCCGGCGGCACAGGTAGTCGAGCGCGCCCTCGCTGATCCAGCCGATCCGGTCGTTGACGGCGTGCAGCCCCGGCAACAGCAGGTCGCGGCGTTCGCGCGCCTCCCGACCGCCGCGCGCCCACCTGAGGTCGGCGGCCCTCATCTCATCGCGGGCGGCGCCCTCCCACGAGGACTCCGGAGGACCGAGCAGCGCGTCGATCGCCGCCCGCTCCTCGTCCGTCGGTTTGCTGTCACCGAAGTGCAGATCCACCACATCACCTCACTTGAGTCGCGACCGGCAGCTTCTCGATCCGGATGGCCGACGCCTTGAACTCCGCCGTCCCCGCGATCGGGCAGTTCGCCTCGATCGTCAGCTGGTTGGTGTCCACCTCGTCGGGAAAGTGCATGGTCATGAACGCAAGGCCGGGCCGCAGCGCGGTGTCGATCCACACGGGTGCCACGACGGATCCCCGGCGCGAGGAGACCTGGACCTCCTCGCCCACCACGACCCCGTAGTGCTCGGCGTCCTCCGGGCAGAGCTCGACAAACTCGCCGCGCCGCAACGGCGAGGCGAAACCACCGCTCTGCACCCCGGTGTTGTACGAGTCGAGCCGCCGCCCGGTGGTGAGCCGGATCGGATACTCCTCGTCCGTCAGATCCACGGGCGGGTCGTGCTGGACGATCCCGAACGGCGCGAGCCGACCGCGCTCGGCGGGGTCCGAGGCCCACAACCGGCCGTGCAGATAGGTGGGTTCGAGCCGCCCGATGTCGGGGCAGGGCCACTGGATGCCCTGGTGCTCCGCCAGACGTTCGTACGTCATCCCGTAGTGGTCCGGCGACACCGACCGCAGCTCGTTCCAGACGGCCTCGGCGTCGGCGTACTTCCAGTCGTGCCCGAGGCGTGCGGCGAGGTCGCAGAGGATGTCGATGTCCTCGCGGGCCTCACCGGGCGGTGTGACCGCCGCGCGCACCCGCTGCACACGCCGCTCGCTGTTGGTGGTGGTGCCCTCCGTCTCCGCCCACCCGGCGGTCGCGGGCAGCACGACGTCCGCCAACTGGGCGGTCTTCGTGAGGAAGATGTCCTGCACGACGAGGAAGTCGAGGGCGCCCAGCCGCCGTATCGCCTGTTCGCTGTCGGCCTCCGACTGCGCCGGGTTCTCGCCGATGCAGTAGACGGCCTTGAGCGTGCCCTCCTCCATGGCCTCGAACATCTCCGTCAGGTTCAGCCCGTAGTGCGGCTGGATGACGGTGTTCCAGGCGGACTCGAACTTCAGCCGCGCCTCGGGGTCGAGGATGTCCTGGAAGCCGGGGAGGCGGTTGGGGATGGCGCCCATGTCGCCGCCGCCCTGCACGTTGTTCTGCCCGCGCAGGGGCTGGAGTCCGGAGCCGTGGCGGCCCACGTGCCCGGTCAGCAGGGACAGGTTGATCAGCGCGCGGACGTTGTCGGTGCCGTTGTGGTGCTCGGTGATGCCGAGGGTCCAGCACAGCTGGGCGCGCTCGGCGCGGGCGTACGCGTGCGCCAACTGCCGTATCGCCGCCGCCGGTACGCCCGTCACCTTCTCGGCGAGCGACAGCGTCCAGGGCTCGACGAGCGCCTTGTACTCCTCGAAGCCGCTGGTGGCCCGCTCGATGAAGGCGTGGTTGGCGAGGCCCGCGTGGATGATCTCGCGGCCGATCGCGTGCGCCATCGGGATGTCGGTGCCGACGTTCAGACCGAGCCAGCTCTCCGCCCACTCGGCCGTGGACGTACGGCGCGGGTCGACCGCGTACATCCGGGCGCCATTCCTGATCCCCTTCAGCACGTGCTGGAAGAAGATCGGGTGGGCGAAGCGGGCGTTGGAGCCCCACATCACGATGAGGTCGGTCTCCTCGACCTCCGCGTACGAGGAGGTGCCGCCGCCGGAACCGAAGGCGGCGCTCAGGCCCGCGACGCTCGGGGCGTGGCAGGTGCGGTTGCAGGAGTCGACGTTGTTCGTGCCCATCACGACCCGGGCGAACTTCTGGGCCACGTAGTTCATCTCGTTGGTCGCGCGGGCGCAGGAGAACAGGCCGAAGGCGCCGCGGGCGGCACTGAGTCCGGACGCCGCGCGGGTCAGGGCCTCGTCCCAGCCGGCCCGCCGGAAGGGCTCGTCGCGCGCGTCACGGACCAGGGGGTGCGTGAGCCGGGCGTAGATCTTCGATTCACGTTTCCTCATGCGGCGCTCCTCAGCGCGAGCAGGTCCGAGATGGCGTGGACGGTGCGCAGGGTGGGCACCTCGACGCCGGTGATGTCCGCCAACTCGACGACCGCTGCCAGCAGTACGTCCAGTTCGAGCGGCTTGCCGCGCTCCAGGTCCTGGAGAGTGGAGGTGCGGTGGTCGCCGACGCGCTCGGCGCCGGCCAGCCGCCGTTCGATGGAGACGCCCACCTCGCAGCCGAGCGCCTCGGCGACCGCGAGCGTCTCGGTCATCATGATCTCGATGACCTTGCGGGTGCCGCCGTGCAGGCACATCTGCCGCATCGTCGCGCGGGCCAGCGCGCTGATCGGGTTGAAGGAGATGTTGCCGAGCAGCTTGAGCCAGATGTCGTTGCGCAGATCCCGTTCGACCGGGCACTTGAGGCCGCCGGCCGTCATGGCCTCGCTGAACGCCGTGCACCGCGTGGAGAGGGTGCGGTCGGGCTCACCGACGGAGAACCGGGTGCCTTCCAAGTGCCGTACGATGCCCGGTCCTTCCAGCTCGGTCGCGGCGTACACGACACACCCGATGGCCCGTTCGGGCGCGAGCACCGCACTGACCGCGCCGTCCGGGTCGACGCTCTCCACCCGGTGGCCGTCGTGCGGGCCGCCGTGCCGGTGGAAATACCACCAGGGGATGCCGTTCTGGGCGGCGATCACCGCCGTGGTGTCGTGCAGCAAAGGCTCGATCAGCGGCCCGCACGCCGCGTACGAGTTGGCCTTCAGGCCGAGCAGGACGTAGTCGACCGGGCCGACCTCGGCCGGGTCGTCGGTGGCATGGGCGCGCGCGGTGAAGTCGCCACGCGGACTGAGGACTTGGACTCCGTGCTGCCTCATGGCCGCGAGATGCGGTCCACGGGCGATGAGGTGCACGTCGGCGCCTGCGCGGTGCAGCGCGGCGCCGACGTAGGCGCCGATCGCACCGGCGCCGAGAACGGCGACTTTCACTGTGGCTCGCTCCGTTCGGTCGAGGGTACCGAGGAACTGCCGAACTCTGTCGACGAAATATTGTCTACAGTATGGAACTTGGGGCGGCAAGGCTTCGCGCAACACCTCGACGGACCACTTGGAGGCCCGCCCCGAGGTGCCTGCCGGCGGGGGAGAGGCACATGTCACGTCCTGTGCCGGCCGGAACACAGATCATCGCCGGTGCTCCTCGGGGGTACCGTCATTGGGTCAAGCCGGAGCTCGAACCGGCGGCGCATCCTCATCTTGACTCTGTAAAAAGTGCGTTGCCATTCCTGGGGTGGTGGGAAATCATCGCCGCTCATGCTTCAAAGTGAGATTTGGGATGACCAGGCCGCTCAGAGCTATGACTCCCCTGGGACCGGTATGTTCGCGCCGACGGTGCTGAGGCCGACCGTGGACCGACTCGTGGAGCTCGCCGACGGCGGGCGGGCGCTGGAGTTCGCCATCGGGACCGGGCGGGTGGCAGTTCCCCTCGCGGAGCGCGGAGTCCCGGTCAGTGGCATCGAGCTGTCGCAGCCGATGATCGATCAGCTCCGCACGAAGGTAGACGACGCGGCCATCCCGGTCGTCGTCGGCGACATGGCCACTGTACGAGTTCCGGGCGAGTTCCAGCTCGTCTATCTCGTCTACAACACCATCTCCAACCTGCTCACGCAGGCCGAGCAGGTTGCCTGTTTTCGAAACGCCGCACGCCACCTCGCGCCGGGCGGCCGGTTCGTCGTCGAGCTGTGGGTCCCCGAACTGCGCAAGCTGCCGCCAGGTCAGCAGGCCGTGGTCTGGGAGTCGGCGACGGGCTACATCGGGCTCGACACCTACGATGTCCTTCGCCAGCAGGTCGTCTCGCACCACTTCCGGTTCGACACCGAGTCCGGTCGCGAGGCCCGGTTGTTGCGCAGCCCGCACCGATACATCTGGCCGGCTGAACTTGACCTGATGGCCGAGCTGGCCGGAATGACACGGGAGTCCAGGCATGCCGACTGGACGGGAAAGGAATTCACTGCGGAGTCGCGCTCCCATGTCTCGGTCTACAGGATGGCCAGCCCGCTCTGACCGGGCGAGTCTCCGAGGCCGGCGGCCCGTGACTGCCAGGACGCCGGCGCGTACCGGGCTGTGCTCACTGGGCGGTGCGGGTGAGGGCTTTGATCGAGATCATTGGCGGTCGTTCATGGGCCGCCCCGGGAGGGACTCTGCATGACCCCATTGCCGATCGTCCGACGCGTGCTCGGCGACGGGCCCTTCGCTGAAATCGGAGAGCCGGCTGTGGCCGTCATCGACGATCGCTCGCGGATGGTCGCTGTGGGCGGGGACGTCGGGGCAGTTCAGTGGAACGGCAGTGGGACCGCGGACTCCAGATGGACGGGGCACCGGATCGGTGTCTATGAGCGGGACGGATTGCGGTGCCGGCATCTGGTGAGGTCCTGGTACCCCGTACGATCTCTCGCCTTCCACCCCGTTCTTCCCCTGTTGGCCGTCGGCACGGGACGCTACGACGGCGGCTACTCCTTCGAAGGCGAGCTGCTGCTGATCCACCTCGGCTCCGGCAACGTGGTGTCCGCGTTGCAGCACCCGCGGGAGGTGCTCAGCGTCGAATGGCGCAGTGAGACAGCACTGCGTCTGGTCCTGGCCCCGTGCGATGACTGGGACAACCCGCACGCACACAAGCAGGGACATACGGTCCTTGTCACTCGCGCAGACTGGGGCGCGGTCGAACAACGGGCGATCGGTGCTGAAGAAATGGCAGCCCCCGCGGAGCCGGCCGTTCAGTCGGATCACAGCGCGGAGACCCGCCGACTTCTCGCGGACCTCGCGGCCGCCGCCGGTCGGCAGTGGTCCGTACGTCGACGGGTGTGGGCTGTCGAAGGCATGGAGGACGGCCGCGTGCTGGCCGCTCTGGACGGGGTCCTGGCGGAGTCGTGGCTGCCGTCAGGAGACCGGCAGTGGGCGGTGGAGGACGAGGAAGGCGGCCGCCAGCTGGTTCTGGCTTCCGACGGAACATCGGTCTGGGCCAACGCCGAACGCCGCGGTCGCCGGAAGGAAGGACGCTGGGAGACGTCCGCGCCTCGGCTCGCCAGGATCGCCGTCGACGCAGGGCAGGTGCTGGAGACCCTGAGCCCGGGCGTGTGCGCGGTTCTCGTCACAGGCGGCCAGCGGACGATCCTGAGGCCGTTGGACGGCCGCAGCAAGCGTCCCGCACGGCTGATGATGTACGACCTCGAAAGTCCGGCGGACGGTCCCGAGGTAGGCCGCTTCGACCTGTTCAATCACGGGTTTGCAGTCCGGTGCGCGAGTCGCCCGTATGTCCTGGTAGGCACTGACCTGGATAAACCGCACAAGGACAAGTGGATCGCCGCCGTGGGCGCCGACGGGACATTGCGGCGGCTCTTCCCGCACTCCTGGGTGCCGCAGGAGCACCACTTCGGGGGTCCGGCGGTCGAGATCGGGCAGTCCCTGGTGTATGCCGGCGCCGTCCACCATGGGCATGGGCTCCAGCCGGGTGGCGCCTACGTCGTACGGCGATCCTTGAACGGCGCGGTGCAGTGGCAGTACCGGACCGATCATCCCGCCACCGCCCTTGATGCTGACACAGATACGGTCTACGTGGCCTACAACTCCGGAGCCCTGACAGCACTGGACGCCGGCAGCGGCTCGGTGCGATGGCACACCGAGCTTGAGGTCGGCGGAGCACCGACCACCGCACTTTCTCTCGCTGTAGCATGCCCAGGGCATTTGCTCGTCGGGACCGTCGACGGCCGCATCCTGGAGTGTTCAGTTCGCGGGTGACCCCGCGGGAGCAATCACTCGGAGCTGGCGATGCGGCTCAGAATGGGCTGGTGAGCCGGCCGGAGCGCGCCGCTTGGCCCGCGCAGCCTCACATCAGGGATCTCAGCACGTCGACCTCACAGCCCGGCGCGAACGGGTCGAGGCCGTGCTCGATCAGCCAGCGAACTGCCAGCAGGCTTCGCAACGACCACCACGCGTGGATCACGTCGAGGTCGATGTCGGTGCCATAGCCGGCGGCGACGTCGTCGAGGTGCTCCTCGTGTCCGAGCGTGAAGGTGGCGAGGTCGTACAGGGCATCACCCTGGCCCGCCTCGGACCAGTCGATGATGCCCGTGACCTCGTCGCCGTCGACGAAGACGTGCGCGATCTGCAGGTCGCCGTGCGTGAACGCCGGAGTCCACGGCCGGAGCGCGGCCTCAGCGACCTGGCGGTTGCGGGTGACCAGGTCAGCGCGCAGGACACCGTTCGTCACGAGCAACTCGCACTCGTCGTCGAGTTCCGCCGCCAGCGCGACGATGCTCCGGCCGGCCCGCCCCGGCAGGGGCGGCAAGGGCGCTTCGTGCAGCTTCCGGATGGCGGCGCCCGCCGCGGCCCACGCCGCCGGCGACCCGGTCGACGGCCCGCCGAGGCGCCCGAGCGTCGTCCCCGGGAGTGCGGTGATCGCGAGCACGGGCGGCTTGCGCCACAGGACCTCCGGGGTCGGGACCGGCGCGAGGGACATCGCCTCGACCTCGACGTCGATGCGCGCCTGATCGGGGTCCACCTTCAAGAACACGTCACCGACGCGCAGGGTCGCGCGCTCGGAATGGGCGACGACGACTTTGACCTCATCCATGGGCGACCAGTATCCCGGGGACGATCGCCGACGTCGCCGGTTTATCGCGTGCGATTACGCGGCTGACCGCGTCCCGATACCCGGCGGCCTCGTGCACGACACCGACCTCTGACCAGGTCAAGCCCACCACTTTTGTTAGGAGTTCTTAGAGAGCATCTGATCAGCTTTCAGATTGCTATGGCAGTGTTGTCCGTTTCGATTCGCCACGTTGGGGTGGATTCTCCGGTCAGCTCGCGGGACATTTTGTTAGCCATTGCCCAGTGGATCATCGTGCGGGATCTCTGTGGGAGGGCTTCGTAGTCCCGCGCGAGGCGGCGGTGCTGCATGAGCCAGCCGAAGGTCCGCTCGATCACCCATCGCTTCGGCAGGGGCTCGAACCCCTTCGCCCGAGGCCGCTGCACCACCTCGACGTCGATGCCGAGTCCGGCGCCGTGGTTGAGGATGCTGGTCTGGTAACCGCCGTCGGCCCACACCTTGGTCACGCCGGGATGGGCGGCGGCCAGGTCGTCGAGCAGGAGCTTGCCGCCGGCGGTGTCGTGCACGTTGGCGGCGGTGATGAGGACGGCCAGCACCAGGCCGAGTGTGTCGGTGATCAGGTGCCTCTTGCGTCCTTTGATCTTCTTGCCGGCGTCGATGCCCTGGCTGGTCTCGGCCACGTTTGCCGAAGTCTTCACGCTCTGCGCGTCGATCACGGCGGCGGTTGGCTCCGCGTTGCGGCCGTGGGAACGTCGGGTCCGTTCACGCAACAGGTCGTGGACCCGCTGGGTCGTGCCATCCGCTTCCCACTTCGCGTAGTAGTCATAGACGGTTTTGTACGGCGGGAAGTCGTGCGGCAGGTACTCCCAGGGAATGCCGGTTCGGTTGACGTAGAGGATCGCGTTGACGATCTCCCGTAAGTCGTGGACCCGGGCCGCCGTACCGGGGCCGGTCCGGCCGGCTCGCCAGGCCGTGAAAACCGGTTCGATCAAGGCCCAGCGGGCATCGGAGACATCACTGCGGTACAGGCGACGAGCGTTCACGCCTCGCTCAACGACAGCCATCCCCGACAGTCACAAAAACATCCCTAACTACCAACTACCTAGATCAGATGCCCTCTTAGAGGTCGTCCTTGGCTGTACCTGGCGCAGGGCCCGGACGGCTTCGAGGGTTCACCCGTCGTTGCCGGTGACGGGCTGCACCGTCGTCATTTGTGGTCGCGCAGGAAGGTAGGGATCTCGTCGCGGGTCGGGTAGTTCGGCAGGGGTGCTGGCTTGTCCTGAAGGAACGCGGTGATGACGGCGGTGGCCCGGTCGTTGTTGTCGTCGAGGCCGTTCCACATGTGGTGTCCGACTCCGGGCATGTACTGCGCGCGTTGGATGGCGGGGTCATTGGCAAGGATGGCGGTCGCCCATTGACGGACCTGGGAGGAGCACTCGGCGATCATCAGCATCGCGGGGGTCCGGGACTGGCGCAATTGCGGTGCGATGGAGGGCGAGTCCTTGACCGTCTGCTGGACGCGGAGGCTGGCGGCGGGGCTGAAGGAGAAGTTCTGTGCGGTGTCCTCAGCGGGGATGCGGTGCGCGTCGCGCGCGCAGTAGGCGGATGCGGTGTCACCGCCGAGGTCGGCGGTGGTGAAGGCGTTGTCACCTTCGGCCTGTCCGATCAGTCCGGTGGCGGGGGTGAGGAGTCCGAGTCGCATGAGGCCGAATGCCACGGCGTACCGAGGGACGTGCGTCGATCGCGGTCCGGTCATGACCGGCGCGAGGCCCCGTGCGGATTTTCGGCCCTTGTGCCCGGTGATGTGCGCGGTGGGGCCGTCCATGGGGCCGGGCTCGGCGATGATCGCCCGGTGCAAGCGTGCGGCGACGCTCGGGTCGGCCAGGGCTCGGGTGAGCACGGCCCCGCCTGAGGAGAATCCGAGGATGTCGACCTTGCCCTTGTTCAGGCGGTCGATGAAGGCGGCGAGGTCGCGGACCGACCTGGAGATCGTGTACTGGCCCATGGGGAGCAGGTCGCTTCGTCCGCCACCGGCCTGTTCGTAGGCGTAGACGTCGTAGCCCTGGCGTGCCAGGAGTTGCAGGAACCGGTGGTCGAGCACCGAGATGCCACGGACCGGTCCGCCGTTGAGGTACACGAACGGGATGGGATGCCGGGGGCCGGGGTTCGCGGGCGGGTAGTGATACACCGCGACCCGGCTGCCGGTGGACAGGCTCCAGTGCTGCGTGGTCACGAACGGCAGGGCGGGCGGGTACCGCCGGGCCGTCGGTACGGTCGGAACGCAGACCGCCGCCGTCAATGCCGCCGCGACAACCACCGGCAGGAACGGCACGAGCCGCGCCGGCCAAGTGCGGCGCCGCCCCCGCCACATCGCGAGGACAGCCCCGACTCCGAGGGTCGTCAACCATGCGGCCAGCCCCGAGCCTGCCCCGTCGGTGAGGGCGATCAGTGCGAGAAAGACGACGACCAGCATCGCGACGGCGGCCAGGGCCAGCAGTAAGCGTCCGGTGAAGCGGACGAGACGTATGGCGGACGTGGGCACGGCGGACCTCCAACAGTTTCAGAACGCTGTTTCAAAACGACGTTACCAAAGAGGGTAGGCTGCTGGCCGTGGGTAGGCCGAGAACAAACGACGAGGCCGTCAAAGAGCGGCTTGTGGTGTGCGCGACCGAGATGCTCGCCACCCGTCCGCGGGAGTTGCTCACGGTCCGCGCCGTGGCCGCTGCTGCCGAGGCGTCGACGACGGCGGTGTATTCCTTGTTCGGTGGCAAGGACGGCCTGATCGGTGCGGTGCGCGACAGAGCCGTCGCCGGCCTGTTCCAGGACCTGTCGGCGGCGCAGACCTCAGCGGACCCTCTCGCCGACCTCTACGGGCTGGCCGTCGCCTACCGTCGTTGGGGGCGCGGACACAGCCACCTGTACACGGTGCTGTTCGGTGGTGTGCAGTCCTTCGACCCGTCGGGGGAGGTCGGTGCCAGTGACCCGATCCTTCCGCTCCTCGCGGCGATCGATCGCGCGTTGGCGGCGTCCGTCCTCGTCGGCGAAGCAACGTCGATCGCCCTGTCGATCTGGGCCACCCTGCACGGGCTCGTGACTCTCGAACTGGCCGGGGCCCTCGACGCCGCCACGGCCGAGGCCGCCTTCCGATCGGCGATTCACGCCACGTTGCGCGGATGGACGACCCCGGCGGTGTTCAGCAGCCTTCGCCAAGCCGAACTCGCTCCTTGACAGGATCAGGACCGGTATCCGGGCCCTCCCGGTCCCTGCTGGGGCGGGGGAGCGTCCTGCCGGCGGGCGCCGTAGGAGTCGATGAACACGTCAGGGGTCGTCACGGAGTCTCCAGGCTCGTACGGCCGGCCACACCGGTGCGGGCCGCCGCGTCAAGGGTGAGGGCGGGTCAGCGGGTGGCGAGGGCCGCGCGGTCCTGGTGGTGCTCGGCAGTCGCAGAGCTCGGGGTGTCGTCGACGGGCCACTGGCGCCGGCAGGCGGGTGAGGGGCAGGCACGTACGCTCTGGCGCCGTCGATGGCCGGCTCGGTGCTCAGGGCGCGCGCCCAGGCGGTGATGCCGTCGGTGTCGTGTTCACCGACGCGCAGGATCAGGCTGTGCAGGGGGCGGCCCGGCTCGGGGCAGATGCTGCGGGAGATCGAAGCCGGTCAGCGGCAGGTCGGGGTGGTCCTGCAGGAGGCGTCGGCCGACGGCGAGCTGCCCGTTCTCGCGGGATCCGTACCGCTCCAGCTGCGCCAGCAGCTGCTGGGCTCGCGCCGGTGCCGGTGGGCTCAGGGGCATCTGTGGCTCCTTGGCGAAAAGGGGAGCGCCGCGCCCGCAGGGTGGCGCGCGGCGCTCCGGGTTGTGTGGCTGGTGGTGTCGGCGGAGTGTGTTCAGACGGTCGTGCTGGTGCGGGCGATGGTGTCGGCGACGTGCAGCAGCGCCGCGGTGTTGCCGTGGATGGCGTTCGCGATCTCTTCGGCGTGGGCGTTGTTGAGTCGGTCGGCGTTGAGGCTGTCCATCGTGCGAATCGCCTCAAGGCGGTAGTCGCGGCGCGGCGCAGTCCCGACGCATGCGGGCCTGGCCGGCGATGACGGCGTCATAGGACGGTACGCGTCGCGGGGGTCAGTCCCGGCGGGCCACCAGCCGGTAGGCGTTGGAAAGGCCCAGGGGCCGGGCCACGCGTTTGAAGACTAGGCGGTCCAGCAGCCTGCCCAGGAGCAAGGCCGGGATGCCGGCGATCACTGTCATGGCGCGCAGTGTGCGCCGAAGGCGGGACGGCGGGACCGGCAGCCAGGGCAGGTCGTCGCGCGGTGCGACCGCGTCCAGGGCAAACCAGACAGCGGCCAGCAGGTCGACGGGGTCGTGGGGTTCGGCGTGCTGCTCCGCGACCACCGTGAAGCCGAGATCCGTGAGACGAGCACGCAGGTTCTCGACCGGGACGAAGTGCAGGTGCTGCGGCTGCAGCCAGGGCAGCCACCAGCGGCCGAGAAGGCGGGCATAGCGGCTGTCGGGGTCCGGGACCTCGATCAGCAGGTGGCCGCCGGGTCGGACGGCCCGGTACGCCGCCTGAAGTTCGCGGGCCGGTTCCGTGCTGTGCTCCAGGTAGTGGAACATGCTGACGACGTCGTAGCCGTCGGCGAGTTGCTCAGCCAGCTCGGGAAAGCTGCCCCGATGGCCCTGGTCCACGCGTCCGGCGCGCTCGGCGAGTTCGGCGCCGTCGGTGAAGTCGAGGCCGTCGAAGCTTGTATCCGGGAAGACAGTGCGGGCCGCCTCACAGAAGTGGCCGTGACCGGTGCCGACGTCCAGCCAGTCCTTGGGCGTGGGGGCGAAGGGGACCAAGGACTCGGCACGCTGCACGTACATTTTCGTCCGGCTTGCGAAGGTCATGGCGAGCTGCTTCTCGCCCAGGCCGTCATAGAAATCGCGGTAATAGAACTCCAGGCCGGCCTCGCTGAGCCGCGGATTCTGGAAGGTGTGCCGACATCCCTCGCACCGGTCGAGGACGAAGCGGCCTGGCTTGTGCTGGATCAGGTCCGTGGTGCGCAACCGCGTCGCCAACCGGGTCGAGCCGCACCACGGGCAGGTGTCGCGCCGGGGTTCGAAGAAGCGGTCCAGGCCTTCGGCGAGGTCGGCCCGGTAGACCGGGCGCAGCGCTGCGACCTGCTCGGCTCGGCCCGGGGACACGGGCTCGTACTCGTGGGTGCGGTTCTTGTGGTCGTTGCTCACTGGTCCTCCTCGGCCGAACCGGACCCTGACGCCCGCGCCCGCGTCGGTCACCTGTCCGGCCACGACCGGCTGGTCATCGCGGATGGGAGCCACGACGAGGGGGACGGCGTGCCAGAGGGCCTCGCACATGGTGTTGTTGTGACTGGCGTGGCAGGTTACCGCGTCCACCCGTTCCTGGAGCGGGAGTTGAGGGACCGAAGGGGAGAACGAGGACGTCCTTGTCGTGGGTGTCGGCGCCGAGCGCGCGACCCGGGTCGACGATCACCTCCTGCAGCCGGTCGGTCCGTTCGCGCACGGATGCCAGGCACCCGCCCAGGAAGCGCGCCCCCACATCGGTGTCGGCGGCGCCGAGCGTCACGAGGACGCGGGAACGAGAGTCGTCGATCAGTCCTAGGGGAAGTCGGAATCCGGCGGGACGGTACGGGTGGGGGTTACTCCGCAGTGGTCCAGAGACGGTGACCTGGTGTTCACGGGTGGCTTGTTCCAGGTGGGGCAGGGAGGCGTAGCCGGCGTCGACCAGGTGCTCGGCGGGCAGGAGTCCGCGGCGGGAGAGGCGGGTGTGGATGCCGGGCAGGACTTGGCTGTCGTGGGTGATGGCCGCGGTGGTGGCCACGTCCGTGATCACGTTGGGGCCGTCGGGAGCACAGGTCTCGGTCAGGTGAACGGAGAACCCTTTCCAGCAGGACCGGACGTGCGGTCCACTCCGTGCCGGTAGAGGTGTTCCAGGAGCCGGACGGCGTCGTTTCCGGTGGCAAGGATCCTGGTCTTGGGCTTGGTGGGGTTCTTGCTCAGGCGAACTCGCTTACGCGGTCGTTGCCACCTCGTCCGGACCACCAGTTGATCACGACTCGATACGCGCCCTAGCGCCAAGTCCGCCGCAGAACACCCTGGTTGAGTGAGCCGTGCCGTCTCACGAGGTTGGTGCCACGGCCACGGCCTCGGCCTCGGTCACCGGCTCTCCGGCCGGACTTCGATGGCCGGCCCGCTCGGCGATGAGCCGCCGGTAGTTCGGGCACTGGGTGACGTCCTCGTACTCGCAGTTCAGGCCGTCCTCGATGAGTTCCAACGAGGCCTGGGCCGCTGCGATTCTCGACCGGAGTTCCTCAGCCGCGGGATGCAGGATCTCGTGCCGGGTGGTGCGGTCGACGGTTGCGGACAGGCTCCTGATGGTGTTCAGACCAAGGCCGGCCTCCTTCAAGATGAGGATCGTCGCCACGCGGGTGAGGTCGTCCGCACCGTAACGGCGGCGCCCGCCGACGTCCCGTCCGGGGTGCAGCAGGCCCATAGCCTCCCAATGTCGCAGCACGTGCGTGGCCAGGCCGAACCGTGCCGCGAGGGCGCCGATGCTCAACGTGCCGGCGCCGCCGTCTCCGCTTGACTTCATGCCGACATTAAGACCAGGTTGCCGGTTACACGGAGCAGGTCGCCGGGCTGTATGTCGGTCAGCAACGCGTGGGTGATCTGGGGGGCTCCGCTGGTGCAGGAGACGACCGTGTCAGGGGTGTCGGTGGCGGTGGTGTCCGCGTCGGCGGGGCGGACGATCAGGTCGAACGTCGCGGTGCCGCGCGGGCCAGGGGCGGGGATGGCGTCGACCCAGCCATCGACGGCGACGTGGGTGGTGTCCATCAGCTGACCTCCGCCAGGGTCCCGGTGGGGCAACGGGTGCGGGTGGTGCGCTGCGCGAGGTCTAAGAGCTCGCAGTTGCGCTGCTGTTGGCCGGTGGTGATCGGCTCGGTCCAGGGCTCGTAGTGGCTGGACCACATGGGGCTGGCGGCCTGGACCGGGTCAGGGGTCGGCGGGCGAGCCTCGCTGTAGCGGGCGCGTTCGCGGTCGGCCTGGGCGACGACGCCGACCCAGTCGAGCCCGTGGCGCAGCTGGAGCCGCTGACGCAGACCGGTGCGCTGCCGGGCGGTGGTCGCCGCCCAGATGCCGGTGGGGGTCAGCTCGCGGTTGGCGAGCGCCCACTTGAGGCATCCGGCGGCGATGGGGCAGCCGCTGCAGGCCGTTTTGGCGCGCTCGATGCGGGCCAGGTCGTCCTTGCTGTTTTGGCCGTGCTCGTGGGCGAACCACTCCGGGTTCGTGCGGCACGCCAGCGGGGCGTCGGTGTGGGGAAAAGGGATCCGAAGGTCGGCCTCGATCGTGGCCGGGGCTTTGGCAGTTCGGCTCATGGGTGAGCCCTCCTCGCGGAGTGATGAATGCAGGGGAAGTTCAGGCGTGGTCGTCGTAGTCGCTTACGCGTTTGGGCTTCGCGTCGGAGGCGAACCTGCCGAGGCGCGCCTCGGTGGGGTTCGCGCTGATCCAGTCCTCAGCGCAGACCTTGTGCGCGGGCTCGCCGTAGTGGGAGCACATCGGCGTGGGGGCACCGCACAGCACGCACGGCAGGTCCTGCCAGCGGTCGAAATGCCGGGCATCCCGCCAGTCCTGGCCACCGGGAACCGGGATGAGGCCCGCCTCCCACAGCGGCGCCTTGCTGCGGCGGCGCCGGGCGGGCGCACTCATCCGACGGGCAGGTGGGTGCCGGGGCGGCCCGGGCGGCGCCCGTGGACCGTGGGCGTGTAGGCGTCGTGGCGCGTCGCCAGGTAGCCATGCGGCTGCTCGCCGGTCTTGACGCGGTACATGGCCATGTCCGCACCGCGCAGAAGACGGGAAGCTCCGGCCGCGTCGGGCAGGTCGACGGCGCGGGCCGTGCCGATGGACACCGCCGGGCGCAGGATGTGCCCGTTGTGGTCGACAGGCTGCTCCAGCTGCTCGCGCAGCGCCGCTGTCTCCCGGAGCGTTGCGGTGGGCGGAAGCAGGAGAACGGCGCCGAATTCGTCGCCCCCGAGGCGTGCGGCGAGCCCGCCGCGGGCGGCGGCCCATGTCCCGATCCGGTGGCCGATGGCGGCGATGAGGGCGTCGCCGGCCGCGTGCCCGAGGCTGTCGTTGACGGCCTTCAGGCCGTCGGCGTCGGCGACCAGGACGTGCAGCTGCTCGCGGTGAGTACGGGCGAGACGCTCGGTGCGGTGCGTGAGGGCGTCGCGGCCGGGCAGTCCGGTCAGCGGATCCTTGCGGGCGGCGTCCCGCTGGCGGCGCACGCGGACGTCGTCGGCGAGCAGCGCGGCCGGCGCGAGCGGCACGGTGGCCGCGATGATCAATGTGCGGGACCGCGGACGTAAGACTGTTGTGGCGGGCATGATGACTCCGGTTCTCGCCCCTCGGGGCGGGCATGAGAGAGGCGCACCCCGAGCTGTCCAGGCCGTGGGGGTGCGCCTCTTGCTTTGATCATTCGATTCCGCCCTGACCAGGCGGTCGGGCATGCTGGATAGTGCTTCCATCTCGTGACGGGGAATGGGAGCGCTCGGGGCGGTCAACGCGCCTTAACGGATGCTGCGGCCGTCCCCGGGGCCCTCTACCGTGGCTCTATTCACGGATCCCGGTTCTGGCACAGATCTTGGGGAGCCGTCGCGGAGGGTGACGATGTCGTTCGATTGAAAGGATTGTCACGAACCCCGGCTGCCTGACTCAAACGCTCACCTCGTAGCCTCCGCGCATGACTGATGATCCGTTCCAGTGCCGCTGCGTCCTCTGCCATGACTACGGTGACCGAAACGAAGCGGACCGCGTGGATCTGACGATCATCGAGAATGTGCAGCAGCACGGATGGCACGTCGTTATGGTTCCCGAGGACGAGATCGGTCCTGGATTCGCCTACACGATCGGCCTCTCGCACACTCACGGCGTACCTGACCTCGCCATGTTCGGACTCAATGTCCACGCCATGCACCGCATGCTCAACAGGCTCGGAGCGAAGTCCGCCGAGGGTGCTGTACTGGCTGACGGCCAGAGGCATCTTGACGTTGCCGTTGGCCACCAAGTCGCGCTCAGGCAGGTCGATCTCCGCTGGTACCGGACCTTCTTCGGGCAGGCCATCGGGTTCTACCGGCGGCCTCCTTTTCCTGTGTTGCAAGTTGCCTGGCCCGACGTGGATGACCGCTTCCCTTGGGAAGAACAGGCTGATGAGAGGCATCGGGAGTCGCAGCCTCAGTTGTGGCTGCGACCGAGTGAGCACCCTGTCGGGGTCTGGACGACCGAACTCTGACCTCGAACGTGCTGACCAGCGAGAGGCCAACTCTGTTGCGAGGAACTACAGGAGCAAGATCAGTAGTAATTCCGCTTCAACCCTCCGGGACCGCCACGCAGGCCGTTGCCGCCCTCCGGGCCCCCGAACACGATTGCGGGAGCTGGATGCGATCCTGCATGCATGAACCATCTCGGCGACGCGAACCTGCGCACCTGGACGCTGCGCGTTACGGCCCTCCTAGCGGCCGACACCCGAGATCAACTTGCCTGGCTGGGCGAGCGTGAGCTGGAGTCGAAGGACGTCGTTGAAGAGGTGGAGCTCATGTGCCGCGTGTCCGAAGGGCTCGCGGAGCGCGGAGCCTTCGAGCCTGAGGATCAGCGTCATCTTCGGGCCATCGGCCGTCGTATCGGCGAGATCGATGCCACCCGCCGCGTCGGCCCCTGGGACAACGCTCTGGCCACAGATTCGGCGTGGGACGACATTCGTTCTCTCGCTCGCCAGTTTCTCCTCACGAGGCTGGGCGACTGGCATCAGCCACTGCCACGCCTCGTGCCCCCACCCATGGGCGACCACTGAGCCGTCCAGGCCGCCCGTGCGACTCTGACACAGCCGGCGCCGCACACTAATTGGCGGGAACGTCGCGACTATGTTCGGACGGATGCCGGCAGGGCCACCGCACACCGCCTGCCAAGCACCGGGCGACGCCTCTCGGGTCGAAACTCAAGCCGCGTTCGAATCCTCGGTGTGCTCTGACGCCTCCCGTAGCCGTGAACATCTGCTGTCCGTTCTCGGGTTCTGGCTCAGGTTTTGTGGCGGGTGACGTTCTGTCATTGCTCGACATCGAACAGCGGGATGGACGGTGGAGGCGGGGCAAGGACTGTGCGGAGGCGGGTGAGGTTGGCTCGCCACTGCTTCCAGTCTGCCGGGTCGACCCAGTTCGAGGCTGGCCCGGCCTCGTCGCTGATGACGCGGGCGAGGGCCTCGTCCGCGAGCGTCCGAAGATCGTTGGGAAAGGCGGGCATGGGTTTCTCAGGGCCGTAGGGTGTGTCGATTGGGTCGCCGCCTGGACATTGGGTCGCAATCAGTGCGGTGGCGGCCACCGCTTCTTCTCCTTCGCTGAGCCAGCCGATGGCGTCGATGGTGCGCGTGAGGACGCCACGGATCAGCGTCTCGCGCTCCTCGGGCTTGGCGTCGTCGAGAGTGTTGGCGAAGTCCGCGGCCGTGTCGTTGCCGAAGGGGCCAGTGTCCCAGGTGCCCATGTTGATCTCCTCGTGTCGCCGGGATCCTCGCATCAGCCGCTGGCATTGCGATCACTGTGCGAGCAGTACTCGCTTACGCAGAAGGGCGAAGCCAGCACGCCCGAACATCTGGCGCTTGAGCATCTTGATCCGGTTGACATGCCCCTCGACCGCGCCTGAGCTCCAGGGCAGGGTCAATCCGGCGGTGACGGCGTCGAGGTCGCGGTCGATGTCGGCGGCGAGGGTGTGGAGACTGGGCAGGTCGTCCTGCCGGACGGCGTCGAGCCAGTCCGGGAGACGCTCGCCCTGGCGCTCGGTGAGCACGACCGCGAAGGAGCGGACGTGCCGGGTGAGAGCATCGAGCTCGGGACAGTGGGCGCGGACGGTCTTGAGGTGGAGTTGTTCGGGCTCGGTGAGGGTCTCCGGGCGGCTGAGGATCCATCCCGCGACCGTCCGGGGCGAGGGCGGCCGGGTGGTCACGGGCCGCGGGGAGGTGCGCTTCTTGTGCAGGTAGGCGCGGACGCGCTGGTAGCTGCCTTTGTAGCCGAGCGGCATGATCTCCTCCCGTAGCTTCCAGGCGTTGGTACAACCCTCGCTCCACCGGTCGTCCAGATAGACATCCGATGCAGTTGATCTGTCAAGGACGGAGGTCCGGGAGGGGTGTCAGTGGTGTGTGGCAGCATCCGCGGCATGACGAGTACAGAGATGGGCCGCGGCTTGGACTTGTTCCGGGAGGGGGATTTTCCCATCTACACGCTGACCTTCGTGCGGGACCTTCCCCCCGCTGAGCTGCTCACCCGCATGGGGGTAGATCCGGAGACCTTGGCGCTTCGCAACGCCATAGACCTGTCGGATGACTTGGGCGACGACCTTTTCGACGATGAAGAACCGGTCGTCACCAGCGGCATCGACGGGTCGTGGACGTGGGCATGGGAACAGGGCGGCGTGCACGGACTCGATGAGAGGATCTTGAGCGCCGTCTCCATGGGGACTGAGGCCGTGGTGCTCCACTACAACGAGAAGCCGATGCACTGGTTCAAGTACGCGGTCGGAGGCAAGATCATCGTCGACTTCCACACTCTCCAGGCGATCGAACCGACCGGGCAGAACCCGGCAAGACTTGATGACACCATGAGACCCCTTGGGCTCGCCCCTGGGCAGGTCGCGCCTGTTCACAGCGTCCTGGCACTGGTAGAGGACGCTTTTGGTATCGGCCTGACGCAACCCGATGAGGTTGACGACGAGCGTTGGAGCGGCAAGCTGCTTCCCCTGCCGGACTAAATGCCTCAAGCGGCGGCCGCCTTCAGAACAGGAGTTTCAGAGGACGGGAAGGCTGTGCCCTCGTCATAGACGGTGCGTTTGGTGAGGCAGTGGTGGAGACAGCCGAGCAGTCTGTTGAAGAGGCGGCGTTGGGCGGCGGTGTGACGGTCTCCCGCTTCTCGTCGGCGGTCGTAGTGGGCTCGGGCTCCGGGTGAGGACAGCGCGGAGAAGGCCCAGACGTAGCCGACGGCGGCGAGCCGCTGGTTCTTGACCCGGCGGGCCATCACGGCGAGGCTTTTGCCGGATGCCCGGGTGACCGGTGCGGCCCCGGCGAAGGCTTTGAGTCCTTTCGCGTCGGTGAAGCGGGATCGGTCGTCGCCGATTTCGGCGAGCACCCGGGCACCGGTGAGTGATCCGAGCCCTGGCAAGCTGGTGATGATCTCGGCGTCCGGGTGTGTGTCAAATGACGTCACTGCCGCGGCGGTGAGGTCATCGGCGCTGGTGCAGGCGGCTTCGAGTTGCCGCAGCAGTGCGAGGGTCTGGTGTCCCATGGCCTGTTCGACTTTGGGTAGTTGCCGCATCTGGGTGATCTGGAAGGCTTCGCGGAGCCGGTCTGCCTCGGCTTCGATGCCACGATGGCGGCCGGCTTTCTTCAGCAGCGACCGCAGCTGGGCGCGGGTGAGCTTGGCGGCGTGGGCCGGGGTGGGAGCGGCGGCCAGGACGACGCGCGCGATGGGTAAGCACAGTCCTTCGCGGGTGTGCTGGAAGGCGGCGAGGAAGCCGGGGAAGTACTCGCGCAGGTGTGAGCGGAGCTTGTTGCCGGCCTGGGTACGATTCCAGACCGCGTCCTGCTGGGCGCGGGCCAAGACGGCGATGGCCTGGGCGAGTTCGCTGTCGTCGGGCAGTGACCGGTGGGCGGCCCGGTCCGTGCGCAGGATATTTGCCAGGACCATGGCGTCGAGGTGGTCGGACTTCTTGCGGGCGACTGCATGGCGGTCGCGGTAGCGGGAAGCGGCCATCGGATTGATGGCGAAGACGGGGCGTCTGGTGGCGCGGAGGCAGGCGACCAACAAGCCGCGGGACGTTTCGATGGCCACGGGGAGATGGGGGAGTTCTCGGTGTCGCCGTGCTCGGTCAGGAGAACAAGCAGCTGTTGCAGGCCAGTTGCGTCGTCTCCGGTCCGGGTTCGGGCCACCAGGGCTCCGTCGTGGTCGATCAGGGCGACGTCGTGGTGGTCGCTGGCCCAGTCGATGCCGCAGAACACTCTCATGGTGCTGTTCGGTTCCTCTCGGTCGAGGTTGCTGCTGGTCGCAGCCGCGCGGGGGCACGCGTCTCCCTAATGGAAGGGCTCGGTGGCCCTGCATCCGATTAGCCGTTCGTGACCCCAGCTGTCCGCAGGGCCCTCGGTCTGTGGAAGAGCTCGGCGGCTCCGGGTTCAGTCAAAGGTGGTCCCTGCGAACTGCTCGAACCACGGGCTTTAACGATCTGATCGTCAGACTGGATGCGCTGCGGTGGCAGTGGACGGAACCGGGGGCCGGCTCTTGACCGAGGGCTCGAAGTCCCGGGGGCGTGTTGCGACTTCCCCGGCACCGACCGCCACCACCGCAGCAGGTAGTACGGATGAGCTTTTGGGCACAGGATCGGGCCGGCCTGGGATCGGAGCTTGCTGCTCTGGTGATGTATAGACCTCGGTCCTGTGCCCGCGGCGGCAACCGTGGAGCAGCTGCCGTACGCAGAACCGGGTCCGCCTATCTTGGGGGCTCGGGGCCCTGGGCTTGTATAGACCTCGGATCTGCGGCCGCTTCAACAGTGACGGGGGCGACCAGACCGGTCTGGAAGAAGAGCTCGATGGCCCTGGTCTTGGTTGGGTCTCAGTCGCCCTGTCACTGCCCATTAGGGCTTGTAGTCATCGAGGACCAAGGGCCGGTTCTGCCACTGGCCAGTGAACAGCTCCTCCGGGGCCGCAGCCTCGGCGAGCTGTTTGACGGTCCGCCAGGTCATGTCGAGCTGACGCTGGATCGAGCGGCGGCTGTGCCCGGCTTCCAGCAGTGCATGGACGGCGGCGCGCCGGGCCCACGAAGACCTCTGGATGAACCTCGCAGCTGACGTCGCCGCAGACCGCAGGCGCGAAGAGGAAGAACATGCCCTGCGCGGCCTCATCTGACGACCCCAGAACCGCTACAGCGCCAAGAAACTCGGAAGAAGACCGGCGCCCGCGCACCCTGTCGCGCTAACTTGGTTGGAGCTTCTGCCACCTACCTGGGTCGGGGCGGATTAAAAAAATCCGTCGTTGCTTGGCTTCGAGCCAGTGAACCAAGGTGCGTGATGACAGAAGTGTTGAGCTTTCTGCTGCATGACGTGGGCGGCCATGTGATCGCCGCAGCGCTCATTGCCGGTGTGGGCTTCGGGCTCGAGAAGACCCGGACCCGGCTGCACAGGAGCCGGCCAGCGCCGCCTCGTACCCTCCTTCCTCAATGCGGCGATGACATCGGGTCAGCTCCAGACGAACCGACGGCCTAACATCCGCTGTCGGATGAAGCCCCTGGCCTGGCGGAAGGATCGCTCTTCCTCTTCGGCGGCCTACGGTTTTGCGGTATAGGTCCAGCCTGACTGGGGCGGTTCCCTCGTTGGGCGGCAGACGAAGCGAGATGTCTTCGCCAGCAGTCCCAAAGCGACCGATGTTGCGCTCGTACAGCATCCGGTTGTCTAACCGGGGTCAGAAATTTCTGACCCCGGAACGCGACAACGCCCCGGTCCCCTGACTGAGTCACGGGACCGGGGCGTTGTCGTGGTGTCAGACGGGGTGGGTGTAGCGAACGGGCTTGCCGCAGGCTCGCGCGTAATCGATCTCGCTCCGGGTGCTGTCGCCGATGTAGCCGTCGGGGTTGACGATGAGGACTTCGTCGGCGAGGTCGATCTTCTGGCGGTGCAGTGCGTCCAACACCTGCTTGAGGCGGTCAGCCTGGGCGGGAGCCGCCCACAGCGGGTGGGGCTGCTTAAGGTTGCAGCCGGGCGCGAGAACGATCCGGCCGGCCGCAGTCTCGTACAGGTTGGCTTCGGCGAGCTCCTGCCAGTACCTGGTGGACCCGCACAGCACGACGATCTTCGGCCGCTGCAGGCGTTCGGCCTCCCGGTCACGCACGTATCCGTCGATACCGCTGGCGGTGAAGCGGCGGACGCTCTTCCAGAATTCGCGGGCACTCATGCAGTTTCTCGTCTCTGGGATGTCGGGGTTATGGGGTGCCGGGGGTGCCGGGCTCGCAGGCCGACGGCCGCCCTGGGGGTCACGGGGTGGTGGAGGTGCTCGTATCGGCGGCCGCTGTCCGCACGGTGGTCGCCTCGAGTTCGCTGTGGCGCTGCTGGAGCTGGTCGATGGCCGTGTGGTCGGTCAGGGCTGTCGTGATCAGGGCGCGCTGGTACTCCATGCCGGCGAAGACGCCGTGGTGGTAGCGGCACTGGTCCTGGGCTTCGGCGCAGGCTGGGCAGCTCTCCCAGTCCAGCGGGTCGTACGGCGCGGTCTCCGGTCCGGGGAGCTCCAGGACCGTCCGGCGGGTGGCGGCGGGGGAGTGGGGGCTGCTGGTGAACAGGTCCTCGCGCCACGTGGGCGGCAGTCCCTGGAGGAAGTCGAACAGGTCAGCGGTGCTCTGCAGCCAGGTGAAGTAGATCTTGCGCGCGTCCGGATAGGCACCGCGTCCGCGTACGACAACTCGACGTTCAAGCCCGCCTGATCCACCCCAGCCGGTACAACCATCCAGCACCCCCAGCGCACTTGGCCGCGCGACGAGGTTCGGTGAGACAGAAGCCCGAACGACTCTGTTCGTTGAGAAAACGACTCGCTTGGATGAGACAGGACACCGGCGAAGGCATCGTTGTCGCGGCTGTCCAGGAGGGACGTCGAGCTATTACGCCGTAATAGTGCTCGGACGGTACCCCGCCCCTCCCTTGGCGGACTGACCTCGCCTGGGAACCGATCGTCGGCCCGCCACGCTCACTGGCATTGGGCCGCCCTCGGACAGCGGGCGCGCGTCTGCAGGGCCTGTCCTCGCACGGCCCTGCACCGCCTTCATCTGTGCTCGGATCGCCATGGACGCCAATGTGCCATCACCCTCGTCCGCGCGCGTCCTGTCCAGGGTGTCCTCGGCCTCCGCTGGCTGATGATCCTGGCGCACAGCCTGGGACGGCTCGCTGGAAGCCTTCCTAGCCATGGTGTTGATGAAGCAAGACCCGCACTCGGATCACAGTGACTCAATCAGCGGACGTGAGGTGAGGCTGCGGCTAGGAACCGCTGGAGGGCCAGACGAGCCTCTTCACCTCGGCCCGCGCGGTCCCGCTCGTCGTGCGCCGTGTGGATGTGGGTCGTCGCGTCGACGGCCTCTTGAGCCAGACGGCTGAGCTCCGGCTCGCCGCAGACAAGCTGAACCCGGCATAACGCTCCTGTGGCATCCGCCCTGCGCTGGTAGGACGCCTCGGAGGCCGCGACAGTTTGAGGACTTCGGGGATCCGCCTGCTCTGCGTGCCAACGGTCATTCTGGCTGCGGCGGAAGTCTGTGACAGCTGCGGCGAAGTCGCTGTAGGCAGCGATCCTCTCGTGCCACAGACGCTGCTCCCGGGAGAACTGCTCGGCTTGCTGCGCGGCGTGTCGCTGGAAGAGGAAGGTGAGCGCTGAGCCTGCCAGCGTTGCGAACACGGCGATGAGGCTCGTGAGGATTCCGTTCATCCCTGCAGGCTTCCCAGCCAGCCACCACGGCAGGTCACGGCGCAGGATTCCGCGGGGGACAGGCCGCTCTCACCGGCTGGGCTCGGTGCGACGTACCGCAGGCGAGGATCGGTCAGGTCGGTGCCATCGTTTGTGAGCGGTACTCAGATCAGAGCCTGGTGGCCCGGATACGGCAGCTGTCGGGTTCCTGGGCCAGCCTCCGCTGGACGCTGACCTGGTCCCTGGTGGCTGCGCAACGGCGTCTGCCGCCCTCGTAGGCCCCACGAACTATTACGCCGTAATAGCTGGCGCCCTTGACGTTCGATGCAGCGGACGCAGAAGAGAAGAGAAACCGGCTCCGGGGCGTCCGCCGGAGTGCCGGGCGCGAGGATCGTCCGACGCACTACGGGAGTGCTTCTGCCAGGTTGCCGCTGCGGCCGCGCACCGACTCGGGCGATCCGGGTACGGGGGAGTGCGGCGAGAGTGTGCTGTGACCGCGTAGGTTCCCCGGGGTGGTGGTTGGAGCGGTTGGATAGACGGTGACGTCTGTTCCGACCGCCGGAGGTGTGGTGGCCGAGCCTGTGCGGGTGGGCAGACTGACCGATCGGGAAGGGCAGAAGCTGCAGCAGATCGTGCGCTGGGGCAGTATCAGCTCGGTCCGCTGTCGCTGGGCGATGATGCTGCTGGCGTCCGTCGGCGGGAACCGTGTTCCTGTGGTCGCGCAGTTGGTCCAGGCCGACGAGGACACGAGGACGTCGTTGTCGCGGCTGTCCTGACGTCGGGCTATTACGCCGTAATAGGGCTCGAACGGTACTCGGCCTTTTCCCCCAGCAGCCCACAAGCGGTTGTGCGGTGTCTCAGCAGACCCGGGGGAGTCTCAGTCCTTCTGGAGCACGATGGCTGCGTCTCGATCTTCTCGGGGCAAGTAGTGCGATGTCTGTGAGGTATCGCTGCCGCGACTCACGATTTCATCTCGTGACAGGCCGATGGGACGGTCCAGGTCGCGGACGTTCGGTCCGACGTGATCTGTTCGTTCTCCACGGCCAGAACATAGTGGCGCGCCAGGCAGTGTCAGTGCCGCCTGACACAGTGCCCCCGTGAACGCTGATTCCTTCTGGGAGCTCATCGAGGGGTGCCGAGAGCAGGCGCATGGCCGGGGCGAGCGACCTGCATGGCTGCGCGGCGCATTGTCACAGCGGCCGTTGACGGAGATCGTGCAGTTCCAGGTCTGCGTGATGCTCTCGGGTCGTTTGGTCGTCTTGCCGACGTCGTAGCGTGTGAGAGGCCGCCGGTTCTTCGAGCCAAGTGGCCCGTCAGCAGCTGTTGACGAGGGACATCTGTTTGATGTCGTCGTACCAGCCGCGGTCGAAGGTGCCCTTCGCCGTCCACACGTACCGCTGGGTGTGGTCGGGCAGGTTCTTCACGAACTTGGTCGGGTTCGCCGGGTCCTGGATGGCGGCGTTGCGCAGAGCCGTAAGAACGGCTCCGTTCCCGTCCTTTAGTCGTGCTCGCATCAACCAGGCGTCGTTGTTGTCGCTGCTGGTGACCGTGGCCCGGAAGTAAGCCGTACCGTTCGGGTATACGGTCCACCTCGCGCCCGAGAACATGGTGCAGTCGCCCTTGTGCAGGGTGTTCCACGTGAAGGTCTTCGAGGCCGCCGCACGGACCGTGGCGTGGGCCGTTCCCACAGTGGGGACCACGGCGCCGGCGGCCAAAGCGGCGGCGGCGACGGCGGTGGCCACGAGCTTGCAGGGCCGACGTTTCTCGCCGGTGCTCCAGTTGACGTTCACGGAATGTTCCTTTCATCACCGTTGGTGGGGGTGTTGGACCAGGATCACAGTGTCGGTACGGGCGGTCGCGAGTAGTTGGCTACTCGATTTGGGTTTCGGGATGGATGTCCTGGTTTGTAGGATCCTTGCGTGGGGTGGGAACTGGGATGGGAATGGCCGTTGACCGGCCGTACGGAAGAACTGCGGTTCATCGACAGGGCGGGGCGGAGCGGTCGTGGCACGCGTGGCGTGCTGCTCTCCGGAGCGGCTGGGGTGGGCAAGACCCGGCTCGCCCGGGAAGCCGTCGCCGCGGCCGTGCGACGCGGGACCTTAACCAGATGGGCGACAGGCACGGCTTCAGCGAGGGCATTGCCGCTGGGGGCCTTCGCCACGTGGACGGAACCTGGCGGTGGGGACGCCTCCCTGACTCTTAACCGGACCATGGACGCGCTCCTCCACGGCGCGGGGCCGGCGGGAGCGGTGGTCGCGGTGGACGACGCGCACCTGCTCGACGACCTCTCCGCACTGCTGGTCCACCAGTTGGTGCTGCGGCAGGCGGCTGCGGTCGTGATCACGGTGCGGTCCGGCTGCCCGGCCCCGGACGCCGTGACAGCAGTGTGGAAGGATGGGTACCTGGAACGACTGGAAGTGCAGCCGTTGTCCAAACCGCAGACCGCCGCCGTGCTCGAAGCGGTTCTCGGCGGGCCCGTGGACCGCAGCTCCGCAAGCCGACTGTGGAAACTGACCCAGGGCAACGCTCTGCTCCTGCGGCATGTGGTCGAAAGCGAGCTGGAAGCGAGCAACCTGCGCTGTGTGCGGGGGACCTGGCGGTGGTCCGGGACGCCATCCGTCTCACCGGCGCTCGCGGACCTGGTCGCAACGCGCATGGGCGAACTCTCCGGCCCCGTACAGGACGTGGTGGATCTGCTCGCACTCAGCGAACCCATCGACATCGCGCTTCTCGCCCAACTGGCGGCCGTGGCCGCGATCGAGGAGGCCGAGGCGCGGGGGCTGGTGACAGTGCAACAGGCGGGAGACACCCTGTGGGCCGGACTCGCCCACCCCCTCTACGGCGAGGCACGCCGCGTGGCCCTCGGCGCTCTGCGCGCCCGCCGGCTGCGCGGCCGGATGGCGACGGCGCTGGCCGACCACCCCGGACACCACGGCGACAACACGCTGCGCCGGGCCGTGCTCGCCGTGGACTCGGACCTTCCGCCGGATGCGGCGCTTTTCACCGAGGCGGCCGCACACGCCGCGCTGCTCATGGACATGTCGCTGGTCGAACGGCTGGCCAGGGCAGCGGTCGCCGCCGGCGCCGGTTTCAAGGCACAGCTGCTGGTCACAACCGCCCTCGCCGCGACCAACCGCCACGAGGACATCGAGGACGAGCTGGCCGTCCTCACCGCCATGGCTACCACGGATGCCGAACTCGTACGGGCGACCCTCGTCAGGGTGCCCGCTCTGGCGTACGTGACGAGCGGACCTGCCGAGGCGGAAGCCGTGCTGGACGACGCGGAGTCACGCGTCGAGCAGGAAGGCTACAGGTTCCAGTTGACCGCGCTGCGCGCCTACACCGAAGCGACACAGGGCCGTCCGGCTCGCGCCCTCGAGTGCGCCACCACCGCATTGGACGCGCAGGACCTGCCAGTCGAGCCGGTCATCCTGGCCTCGGTCGGGCTGGTGATCGCTCTAGGAGTGACGGGCCGCACCGACGAGATCGCCCCGGCCGCCGCCCGCGGCCATGAGGCAGCCGCTCGATCCAGTCAACTCGGCTTCTTGCGTACCCCGTTGACTATGGCCCAAGCGACGGGGCTGCGCCTGGCGGGTTACCTGAGGGACGCGGAGGACCTCGTGGCCAGGTTCCGGGAAGAGGCCAAGGACCAGGAGTTCGGCAACGAACTCAGCAGCTTCATCATGGGCGATATCGAACTCGCTCGGGGCCGCGTGGCCGACGCCACGCATCGGCTCCGGGAGGCCCTCATGGGCCTGCGGGAACACGGCAACGCCGGCGGGTTCGTGTACTTCTGCCTGCTGTCGCTGACCCGCTCCCTGGCCCTTGCCGGTGACCTGCCGGGCGCTCGGAACTCCTTGACCGAGCTGGAGGCTGAGCGGAGCCCATCGCTCGCCGTCTTTGATCCCGAACTCGCCCTCGTACGGGCGTGGGTGACCAGCCTCGAGGGGGCGCTCAGCAATGCAATCAAACTGGCCCACGAGGGAGCCGACAGCGCGGCCCGGCGCGGCCAGTACGCGCACGAGGTACTGGCCCTGCAGACCGCGGTCTGTCTGGGGGACGCCTCGGTCGCCGGGCGGCTGGCCGAGCTGACCAGCCTGGTCGACGGTCCGCGAGTGTGGGCGGCCGCCGCCCATGCGGCGGCGCTGAGCACCGGAGACGGCAAGGGGCTGCGCGCCGCCTCGGCCCAATGGGAGGAAACGGGCGACCTGTTGTCTGCCGCAGATGCCGCCGCACAGTCCGCGAGCACGCATCTGCGCCGCGGAGAGCGAGCCCAGGCCCATGCCGCGGCAGCCCGGGCCCACCGGCTTGCTCAGACGTGCCAGGGGGTCCGCACGCCCGCGCTGCTGGAGGCGGCCCGACCCGTGCCACTGACCCGGCGGGAACGTGAAATAGCAGTTCTCGCGGCCCGGGGCCTGACCAATCAACAGATCGCCGATCGGTTGATCGTCTCCGTACGAACGGTTGAAGGCCACCTCTACCGGATCGGCAACAAGCTCGGCATCACCAACAGGAGGGAGCTGGCCGCACTGCTCCTGGACAGCTGATTCCGCACTCTCAGCTTGACGTCTAACGTCGCAGGTCACCCGAGCTGCTGATCTGCGGCTCTTTCCGAGACCTGACTCAACACGCTGACTTGCCAAGGAAGACAAAAGCGGCCGGGTAGGCGTCGTCGCCCGGCCCTCCGATGCCGGTGATGTATAGGCCGCTGTAGGCGAGGAAGCCGTGCTCCTTGGCGTCCTCGCCGGGGCTCCAGATCTGTTCGGCGGGGTGCGTGGTGCCGTCGGCAGCCTCGGTGGTCTCGATCTCGAACAGGGCTGCGGTCACGTCGACACCTCCCGGGCGATCGCGGCCGCCAGGAGCACGGCGGCGTCGGTCGCGTACGGGTCGTCGTAGCGTTCGTGGTCGCTGACGTCGAACGGCGCCGCCTTCGCGGTGACCGTGAACCCCGGGACGACGGTGGCCGCCTTGCCCGCCAACTCGGTGTTGAGGCGGTCGGCGTCGCGGCCGGCGAGCCAGGTCTGGAAGTAGGGACCGAGGCGGAGCAGCGTGTACCCGGTGCCGTCGCTGCGGCGTGCTTCCACGTGGACGCCGTAGTTCGCCGGGGCCATGCCGACGTCGTCGGGGAGGTCCAGGCCTGCCGCGGCGTGGGTGCGCGGCTCGTAGGCCGGCTTCCACGCACCGAGGATCTTGTCCGTCTCGCAGCGCAGCCAGCCCAGCTTCCGGTAGCGGGCGCCGTAGGGCGTGTACGAGCCGCCGGGGTGTTGCAGGGCCACGGCGATGATGTCGGGCCCGTGGTCGTCGCCCGGGCGCGGGTGGGCACGCTCTACGAACGGGCCGACCCGGACGGCGAGGTCCTGGCACTGGCCGGGGGTCCAGGGCCCCGGGTCGCGCAGGGCGGCGAGCATCGCGCGGAACTGGTCGACGGCGGCCTGGTCCTCGGGGCTGAGGGCGCCGGGCGCGTGGCCGCAGCGGCGGAAGAGACGCTTCATCGGGTGGCCTCCTGCATGGGGCTGGTGTGGGCGGCGCCGTTGGCGGGCGTCTTGAGCACGCGCGGCAAGTGGACGTGGAGGTGCTCGACTTCGACCTCGCGGCCTCGGTCACGGAGCTCGCGGGCAAGGATTTCGGTGAGGCTGCTTGCACGGTGCCGGCCTCCTGTTCTCTCGCCCATTGCGAGTTGTTGCTTCCAGCCGGCCAATGGACATGTAGCGCCCAGCGTGGGGCACGGAGCGCCACCCACCTTCTGTCACCCTAGAAATCCAAGGATTTCCAAGCCTTGCTAGGAGTATCCGGGGTGGCTAACCTGACGGCATGACAGACACCGCGACCACCAACCGCTGCTACTGCGGCTGCCAGACCTCCATCGGCTACGGACGCACATTCGCCGCCGGTCATGACAAGATCGCCGAAGCCGCCTACCTCGCCGTCCACCACAACGGCTCCGTCGCCGAACTCCTCAAGAGCCAGGGCTACGGCCCCGACAACCCCGTCACCGACGCAGCCGTCGAAGCGGGCGCCTGGAAGAAGTGCGACCACTGCGACTACAAGGGCGCCCCTGAAAGCATCCGCAACCACATGGCCAAGGTGCAGAAGGCTGAGAACACCCAGCGAGAGTCCCTGGAGAAGTCCGTTCGCGCGCTCGGCGGAACCTGGGACCCGAGCCGCGGAATGCAGACCCTGCGGGACGCCGGTTACCACCCCTCCGAGAAGTACATCCGAGAGGTGTACCGACGACTGGCGGACAGTGGCCTGCTGGAGAAGGTGGATGAGCACCGGGCCATCTACTTCGTCATCGAGAAGTAGGGCCAGCGAGTGGGCCTTGTGCTCGTGAAGCTCCGGCCAGGAAACGTGTCCCCTGGCCGGAACTTCACGAGCACAAGGCCCACACCGTTGCGTTAACGCTGTGATCTGCGGGGCAAGGGGGTTGGGCGAGGCAATGAGGTCACGGTAGCCCGGCCGGTCACGCGCGCTGTGGCACCAGCCGGGAGCCGAGCGATTCGACCCGAGGACAGCCGAAGCGTCAGTCAGTGGGCGGGTCAGACCCCCGAGCGGTGCCAGGTCCCAGTCTCAATGTCGGTGGGGGATGTCATCCTCGGCTCCATGGATCACTCTGCGCGGATCACCGCGTTCACAGGTCTCGTCGGGCCGCCGCCCGGCCCGGCGCCCGCCGTCGACTGGGCGGCGGTCGAGGGCTGGCTCGGCACCCCGCTGCCCGGTGATTACAAGGCGCTCGTGTCGGCGTACGGTGCGGCCGAGATAGGCGGCCCGGGTGCGGCGATCCGGCTGCACCCCCCGTGCGTCAGCACCGACGGCCGCTTCGAGTACGCAGCATGGATCGTCGAGACGCACCGGCACTCGGCGATCCGGCCCGGCATGTTCACCGCGCGTCGGCGCCCCTTCCTGCCCGAGGAGGGCGGCCTGCTCGCCTTCGCCACGACGAGGAGCGGCGACCACCTCTTCTGGAACACGGGCGCGTCGGACGACCCCGACGAGTGGCCGGTCACGCTCATGACCACGAATGTGGCAGTCGGGGTGAGCGAGCCCTGGGTGGACTACGAAGTCCCGTTCTTGGAGCTGCTGTTCACGCTGCTGCGCACCGGCGTGCCGCACCCGGGCGAGCCCGGCGGGCTGCTGGGCCCGCTGTCCTCACAGATACGGGTCTGGCCGCCGCTGGCCGGGGCCGCACCCTGGTCGCCACCGCCTGCGGGCACCGCCGTGGACGCGCGGCAGCACGCGGCGCTCACCGAGGGCTCGGGCCTCGACGCCGTCATGGCGCTGGTTCCACCGCCCCTGGAGCCGTACCTGGGCGAGGGCACATGGGAGCAGGTCTTCGAGCGGCTCGGCACCCGGCTGCCGCCGGACTTCGTGGCGCTCGCGGAGCGGTACGGGGCGGGCAACTGGAGCTGGTGGCTGGACATGAGCGCCCCACTGTCCCTGGACCGGCCACGGGAGCAGGGGCTCGCGGCCACCGTCGAGGGCATGCTTGACGGATACCGCCAACTGCGCGCCGCCCATCCCCAGTACTACCCGATGCCCGCGTGGCCCGAGCCCGGCGGCTTCCTGCCGTTCGCGTCGACGATCGACGGGGACCAGATCGGCTGGTGCGCGGACGGCCCGCCCGAGACATGGCGCGTAGCCGTCAACCCACGCCACTGCGACCAAGGACCGCCCCTGCCAGGCGACTTCACGGCAACCCTGCTCACGTGGTTGCGCGGCGGCCCCGCCGAATCCGGCTTCCCCGGTCTGACCGGCCGGGACCTGCATCCGCTGGACGTCATGTTCTTCGAACCGTTCGGGCCGGGCGCGCCGTTGTGAAGGCCCCTCGTCACCACGGGCTGGGGCCTCAGCACCGTTGCGTTAGGGCCATTAGCGGCTTTTGAGGCCGTGGGCGAAGAACGCGACGGTGGTGCGGACGGTGTAGTTCTGGGCCAGACACACCCGTGTTGAGCACAAGGCCGTCAAGCGATCACCGTTCATCTGCCGTTCCCGCGCATCAGGTGATGCTGGTGGGGAGGCTCCGGACGGGACTGCGCTGGGTGTTGTTGTCGGTGCGCCGGTCCAGCTCGGCCCGGAGTTCATGGATGACCTGGGCATAGACGGCGACGCGCTCGCGAAGCCGGCCGTTGTCCTCCCGCAGGGCCTGGGCGACGGCTTCGGCGTCGATGGCGCGGGCGTGCAGATGCTGGAACGCGGGTGGGATGCCGTTCGCTTCGGACTTTCGGCGGACGAATTCTTCTTTGAGGTCGACGTGCTTGTGCGTGAGGACCCAGCGCTTGACGCCTGCCTCGGCAGCGAGTTGCAGCGTGGTGAGTGCCCCGGTGGACCGGGTTGGACGGCCGTCGAGGAGCCGTTGGATCGTTGCGGTGATGGCGTCGCGTTCGTCGTCGTGGTCAGTGGCCATCGTGCGGTTCTCCGGTCGAGTCGTGGGCGGTGACGATGCGTTCCAGGCGGTCGAGTTCGTGCTGTTCGCGGGCGTGGCGAAAGGCGGGAGCCAGCGGGTCGTCGACGAGCGGTCGTAGCCGCTCGATCTGGACGATGACGTGTTCGATGTCGCGATCGGTCCGCGCGATGTTGACGCAGTTCGGGCGGCAGTCGTCGAGGTCGGGGGTGCGGCGGGTGCCGTCTTCCTCGCTGAGGAAGCTCAGGACGCGGCCGATCGGGCCGAGAAGGCGGGCAAGGCCAAGCAGATCGACGACGGAACCATCACCGACGAGCGCGGCTCCATCGGCAACGTCTTCTACGTCGTCGACCACATCGAGAAGATCGGCGAGCCGGAGGTCGTCACCAAGTCGGGCGGCTGCGACCACTGGTGGGACCACCTCGCCTACCGGGGCAACTGCACGATCACCTCGAAGATCCGGTATAAGGCCGTTCTCAGCCTGTACCTGTGCGCCGCCGAGGGCATCGACCCGCAGAAGCTCATGTGCCCGACCGATGCCACGACGTATCTGGGCGAGGTCAAGACCGACGAACTGTCCCAGGAGTTCACGCACACCATCACGATCGCCGAGTGGCAGGACGGCGTCGATCCCATCGACATCCTCTTCGGCAGCTGGATCAAGTGCGCCCAGAAGTTCACCTCCGGCTTCGAGAGCGGCAGCTGGGGCGGCTGCGCCTGGGCGTCCCTGGACGTCGCGAGCCTCTTCGCGGGCAAGATCATCCGACCCATCGCGGAAGCGCTGCGCGCCGTGGACGCCGCGTTCGCCACCGGCATCGGAGTCCGGGACGCGTTCAAAGCGCTCAAGGCCATCGACGGCATAGACACGGCGGCGGTCGCCGCGATCGAGAGGGAGGTCGAACTCTATGAGGACCTGACGACCGCGTGCACCAGGAACAGTTTCCCTGGCGAGACCCAGGTCCTCATGGGGGACGGAAGCCACAAGGCGATCCGCGACATACGCCTCGGTGACCTGGTCCGCGCGACAGACCCGGAGACCGGCCGGCCGTCGGTCCGGCGGGTGACCGACACCCTGCGGCACAACACCCGGCGGCTCGTCGACATCACGGTGGCCGACGGGAGACTGTCCAGCACGCCTGGCCACCGGTTCTTCGTCGAGGGCCGTGGCTGGACCCTGGTCTCCGCCCTGCACATGGGCGACAGCCTGCGCACGCCGGACGGGACGTTCCGCACCGTCACGGCCGTCAAGGACCGGGCCGGCCTGACACCCCAGGACGTCTTCGACCTGACGGTCGACGGCATCCACACGTTCTACGTCAGCACCGAAGGCGCCCACCCGCAGAGCGTCCTCGTCCACAACTGCGAGGACATCGTCGCCGACGAGGACATCGAAGGGGCTCACACGATCAGCGAGCACGTGAACAAGACCGACGCCCAGATGGAGGCGAAGGCTCTCGACCCGAGGACCACAGGGGGTGTGGCCACCCGTTGGTTCAATACCGACATCGCCCGGGACGCCGTCAACAAGGCCATGACACAGTGGCTCGAGCGCAGCCCGAAGCACCTGAAGGAGCTCACCGATTGGGAGACCGAGCAGGCGCAGAGGATGGGGCGCAAGCTGCCCACGAAGCTCAAGACGATCCGCTGGCAAGTCAGGGACATCGAGACCGGGGGCAAACCACTGGGCCACAAGTGGGTGAAGACCGGCGAAACTGCCCAGAAGAGCGAAGTCACGTCCAAGTGGGTCATCGTGCAGCTGAAGTACATCGGTAAGAAGGTCGCTCAGCACCGGCAGGGCAAGTGGGTCGTGTACACCTCCTATCTGGAGGGCTGACGATGGCACACGTGCCTGAGAGCGACGCCGAGGGAGACTTCCTCGAGGGCGTCTACACGACGGACATCGGGCTGACCTGGCTGGCCTCGCAATGGGAGGTGCTGGAGGAGTTCTACAGGAAGTACGTCCAGTCTCACTCTGACGAGGGCCCCGCCGTGGTGTGGCTCAAGATCGCGGAGTCGTCGGTCGACGAGTTCGACCGCTCGAAGGCCGTGCAGCTCGGTCAGGACGTCCAGCGGCTGCTGCGCTCTCCGCTGACGGACGAGACGATCCGCACGGTCTGGCTCGCCGCCACCCACGGGGTCTTCGATCCGGGGGAGTACGGCATGAGCGCCGGCGCTTGGCTGCAGAAGGCCGAAGAGGCATGGCTTGCCCGGGTGCGCCAGAACGATCCCGCGTTCGTCCCCCCGCCGCCGCGACCCGTGGTGGACGAGGAACTTCGGCGGGCCGTCCTCCAGGTGATCCGCCCGGTCGCGGAACAACTGAGCCTCGCAGTCGAGAACCCCCCGTTCGGCACTCCGGTGACCGGCCTCGTCCCCGCGCTGGAGCGGGTGGTCACCGAGTCGTGCGCGGATCTCGGCTACCGGCTGTTCCTGCGCGCCATGAAGGCGTACCACGTACCGGCCGACAGACCGGGTCTCGTCGCCCTCGGTGAGCGGTTCGACTACCCGGAATGGGTCGTACCTGAAGGGCTCAACGACCGGACCGACTGACGCCGTGGCACAGGGGCGGGTGGACAGACACAAGTCCGCCCGCCCCTGTGGTCCGTCCTGGATCCGGCGCCCACGTGACACCCCGATACCTTTCTCGTGGCCCCGCAACGGGGCGCCTGGCCCCCGGGTCCGGTATGGCTGTTTGCCCCCTGTCGCAGGCATGACCTGGGGGGTGTTGCCGCCGGGCCTCGGGGCACCGCTTGACCGCTGACTGCCGTCCCCGGTCGCCGCCGCCCATGCCTAGCGACAGGCCACCGAGCAGGAGATCGCGGCCCTGCTGGAGGCCGTCCCTCTTTTCCACCTCCTGACGCCATTTCCCGGCATGGGCGTCAGGACCACGGCCGCCGTGATCGTCGCCATCGGTGACGGCAGCGGTTTCCGCACCGCCGGGCACCTCGCCTCCTACGCAGCAGCGCGCGGAACTGGTCGACGGCGGCCTGGTCTCGGGGCTGAGCGCGCCGGGCGCGTGGCCGCAGCGGCGGAAGAGACGCTTCATCGGGTGGCCTCCTGCATGGGGCTGGGGTGGGCGGTGCCGTCGGCGGGCGTCTTGAGCACGCGCGGCAAGTGGACGTGGAGGTGTTCGACTTCGACCTGGCGGCCGCGGCCGCGAAGTGCTCGGGCAAGGAGTTCGGTGAGACCACTTGCGCGGTGCTTGCCGCCTGTTCTCGACGTCACGCCCCAGCTCCAGCGCGCCCTTGCCGAGTGCTGGGTCGAGGTCACCAACGCCGGCGGCGCAGCTGGCTTCCCCTTTCCGCCGGTCGATGCCGCCATGGTGGCTCCGACCCTCGTCCGGATCATCGACCTGCTCTCCCCGGACACCAACCGACTTCTCACGGCGACCCTGGATGGGGAACTCGCGGGCTGGCTTAACCTCCGCCGCGACCGGTTCGAGCTGATCGCACACTGGGGCACCCTTCACCACGTCCAGACCCGCACCGCCGTACGCGGGCGCGGCATCGGACTCGCACTCATGAATGAAGTGCACAGGATCGCCCGGGACGAGATGGGGCTGGAACAGTTGCACCTCGCAGCCCGCGGTGACGTTGGCCTGGAAGACTTCTACGGGCGGCTCGGCTGGAAGGAAGTCGGCCGGTGGCCGGGCGCCCTCCGGCTCGCCCCAGGGGACGATCGCGACGAGATCCTGATGATCCTCGCCCCGCTCTGAGCTTCCGCTTCCAGTCGGCGATGCCTCGGTTGCGGAACCGCTCGCCCCGTCCGGCCAACCAGGACGCTGCTCGGTGGTCATCCCCGGACTGCCTCCCTCGCCTGTGCTTCAAGGTCGGCGTGCCCCTCGGGGTCGTCCTCCTGACCGCTGTTGTTGGCATGGTCGTCGGCCTCTTGGTCGACGTCGTCGCAGCTGCCGTGGAAGGTGCAGACGATGTCCTCGTGGCCGTCCAGGTCGCCGTTCAGCGCCTGGAACAGGCTGGTGATGCTGTAGGCGGGCGCCCACACGTAGGCGGTGCATTCGTCGTCGTGCGGGCACGGCAGCATCACGTCGAACCCGATGTCTCCCTCGCCGTCGACGTTCTGCCGGAGCGCGAGGGTGAGGTACATCTGACCGAGGCGGATCTCCGCGACGCGGTCGCCGCCAGCGACGTTCGAGCCGGGCTTCCACCGCCACAGCGGCACGATCTCCGCTCCGAAGGTGCGGCGTACGAGCAGCAGGCCACCCAGCCCGTCGCCGCCGTCCAGCCCGAGGGGCGGCGGTCCGGGACTCGCTCAGCCGCTCCAGGTACGGCAGCAACAGGTAGAGGCTGTCGGAGAAGACGACCTCGTTGAAGCCCTCCGCCTTGAGCTGCGGGTGGGAGCGGACCATCGCCTTGTGCTGCTGAAGGACCGTGTCGTCCGGCGCGGCCCGGTTGGCGGGCCTCGGGCCCTGGCGCTCCACACACACGGAGGCCGGGGTGGACACCATGACCGCGATGGCGGGCACGTTGTGCCGTTTGGCGGCGGCGACCAGCGGCTCCCTGGCAGCCCTGGTGACGTTCGTGGCGTCGACGACCGTAAACCGGCGCCGCGCCATCCGGCGCTCCAGGACCAGGTGCAGGGCGTCGACCGCGTCGGCAGTCGCCTCCTGGTCGCCCGCGTCGTCGCTCACCGCCTCGCGCATCGCATCCAGTGACAGGACCTGCGAGGCGGGCCAGGTGCCGGCCAGCGTGCTCTTCCCGACGCCCGACGCACCGATGAGGACCACCAAGCAGCTGCGCCCCGGGAAAGTGATGTCACACCCATCATGACAGGTCAGCGGTCCAGCGCACCTTCGGTGCGCGCCGGGGGCGTGGTAAATGCCATCGCGCGCGCTGGAGGTGCTTCTGTCTGCCCTGACGTGGGCTGATGCCGGTCCGAGACGCTGGAGGGGTTCGTTCCGGCCGAAACCGATACTTCTGTGATGCTGGTGAGCTCGCAGGTCAGCGTGGTGCTGGGGGCCGTCCACGGGAACCGTGGAGTGTTGCTGCGAAGCACGTGCGTCAGAATTCCTGATTCACCCTGGCCCTCCCGGAACGGCATACGACAGGTCCGTCGCCAGGGAGGGAGCAAGGTCATGGACGTGCTGCACGAACGCTGCGTGGGCCTCGACATCAGCAAGAAGGACGCCAAGGCGTGCGTCCGCACCCCGAGTACGAAGCGGCGGGGGTCCTTCACGACCGAGACCACGACGTGGGGATCGACGACGAACGCGGTCCTCGCCCTGCGGGATCATCTGCTCGCCGCACGGGTGACGCTGGTGGTGATCGAGGCGACCTCGGACTACTGGAAACCGTTCTACTACGTGCTGGCCTGCGAGTTGAACGTGATCCTCGTCAACGCGCGGCAGGTCAAGAACCTGCCCGGCCGCAAGACGGACGTCTCGGACGCGGCGTGGCTCGCCCAGCTCGGCGCCCACGGCCTGGTGAGGCCCTCCTTCGTGCCGCCCGAGCCGGTCCGCGAACTACGGGACCTCACCCGCGCCCGGACCACCGCCACCCGTGAACGCGGCCGGGCGGTCCAGCGGCTGGAAAAGCTGCTGGAGGACACCGGCATCAAACTCTCCGCAGTCGCCTCCGACATCATGGGCGTCTCCGGCCGGGCCATGCTCGAAGCCCTCATCCGCGGCGAAGGTGACCCGCAGGTCCTCGCGGACCTGGCAAAACGCAGGCTCCGCAACAAAATCCCCGAACTCACCGAGGCCCTGACCGGACGCTTCCGCGAACACCACGCGTTCCTGGCCCGCCTGCATCTGGACCACTACGACCAGCTCACCACGATGATCGACCAGCTCACCGGACGCATCGAGGAGGCGATGGCACCCTTTCGTGGCGCCCTCGACCTGCTCGACACCATCCCCGGGATCAACCGGGCCGTCGCCGAAGTGATCATCGCGGAGACCGGCGGCGACATGAACCGCTTCGCCACCGCCAAACACCTCGCGTCCTGGGCCGGGGTCTGCCCCGGCCACCACGAGTCCGCCGGCCGCACCAAAAGCACCAAAGTCCGGCCCGGCAACCCCTACCTGAAGGGCGCCCTCGGCCTCGCCGCGTTCGGCGCGGTCAGAACCAAAGACACCTATCTGCAGGCCCGTTACAAGCGCCTGACCGCCCGCCGCGGCCCCCTCAGAGCGCTGGTCGCCGTCGAGCACTCGATCATCACCGCGCTCTGGCACATGCTCACCGACAACGTGCCCTACCAGGAACTCGGCGGCACCTACTTCACCCAACGCGACCCCGAACGCGCCACCCGCCGCGCGGTCAACCAGCTCAACCAGCTCGGCTACACCGTCACCCTCAACCCGAGGGAGAACCCCGCCTGACCCGGCAGCCCCAGACACCCGGCGACCCACCGCGACCACCGGGCACTCAGCCCTGCCCACACCCATCCTGACCAGGATCTATTTACGCGTCAGAGGTCGTTTTCGTAGGAGGAACGGCACAGGTGACGAGCCTTGTTCGGCCCTCTCTGGGGCACCCAGAATCTCCGTTATGAATCACTCGGGGAAAGTCGATCAGGACGACATCGTGCGAGCGCGGAATGTGCTGCTCGCATCGGGTCGCCGCACGCCGCGCGAGGAAGTCGACGCGTACCGAGTACTCGCCCAGGTCAGCCCCGCCTCGTACCTGCCGCTCTTGGCCAGGGCGCTGCAACGTCTGAGTTACGACACCAGCTCCGGCAAGAAGCATGCGGCCTGCCTCGCGCTGTGCGAGGAGGCGGTGGCCGTGGCGCGGTCCATCGATTCGGCCGAACCTGCCCGTGCGGATGTTCTGTACGAGGCTCTCAACACGTGCCAGAGAGAGCTGTACGACCTGGGGCGACGCGCCGAAGGGCTGGCCATGCGCGCCGAGATGCTCGCCATTGGGCGTGCGCAGGCCGAACTGTCCGGAGACTCCGTGGTCAAAGGACTGCGTGTATGGGCTGCCGGTCTTTCCGAGGAAGGCCGGTATACCGAGGCTGCCGATGCCATGACCGAGTTGGTCTCAGCGATCCTGCCCGATGGGCCCGCCAGCGGGGGTCTCGCCTGGTCACTGCTGGAGTGGATCGCCGCTCTCCATGACGCCGGCCGGTCCGGCGAAGCGCTCGCCGCGTTCGAGACACTCGTCAGTATGGAAGCGGCCGAAGCCGCGAATGACCGCGGCCCGATGGCCTGCCATCTCTACTCGCTCATTGGGTACGCGCGGATGCTCGACATCCACGGCCGAGGAGGGCAGGCGGCCCTCGTGCGGCAAGAGGCACTCGCCTTGCTGACGGAGTTGGCCGATACCGGTGAGCGGAAGTCCTGGAGTGGCTATCAGGCGTCGTTTTGGGCGGTGCTGCTGATGCTCTCCGGTGCTGAAAGCGATCGGCCTGCGCCCGATGGACCGCGTTCGCTTTCGGGGGCGGCGCCCATGCGGTGGTCGCCCGATGCCAAGCGGCGTTACTTCGACAGCCGTCATGCCCTCCGTGAAGAGGTGGACACTCTTGCTGCGCGAGCCACCGAGGATCCGGACCAGCATCTGGCCGAACTGGTCCGGCTGCATCGGGTCCTCACCGTCCGCTCCGCCGTTTACTGGGAGAACCGTACCCATCTGTTCGCGGAGCGAGTGCGCTCGCTGTTCGACGACGGAGTGGGTCTGGCCCGTCGGCTGTCTCAGCACGATCCGACAGACGGAACGCGAACACTGGCCAGGATCCTGATCGACCGATCGACCTTCCACACCGCCGCCTGCGAGTTCGGGCCCGCCCTCGACGACTTCCGCCAAGCCCTGAGCTACCTGGGGGAGGCCAACTAACCTGAGCCGGCCGACGTCCGCTCCAGGACTCGTACCCACGAGCAGCTCCGCCAGACCGAGGAAGATCGGCGATTCCGCAACTTCCAATAGCCCGGGTTACCAGTAGCCGGCAAGTCCGGGTAGGTCAGCGAGGTCATGCGGAGTCTCCTTGCGGGTCAAGGGCTTGGGCCGCCCAGATCAGGCATTGCCCGGCGTTGTCGGTGATCAGGGCGGCGGCCTCGTGCAGCGGGCACGAGGCGTCGCCGTCGCGGTCAGGTTCGATCTGCTCGGCCCGGCGCGCGGCGGCGGTGAGCAGCTGCGCGAGCGAGGGGAGGAAGCCGCCGGGCGGGTCGGTGTCTTCGATGAGCTCGCGCAGGATCGCGGCGAGCTCCGCCTGGTCAACATCGCCGGCGTCGAGGTCGTCCTCGATCTGCTGGAGGGCCAGGGAGGCGATGGCGACCGAGGCGCGGACGCGTTCCAGACGCGTGCGGGCCTGCGCGGCCGCCGTCACAGCGCGAGGCCGACGGCGGCCAGCGCGAGCAGAGCCAGGGCGGCGAGGGACAGGTCGACCGCGCGCCGCAGGTGGATGAACTTCCGTACGGCGAGGGCGGACAGGACCCGGATGCGGGCGGCGTGGGTGTCGCCGTCCATGCAGGCGCGGATCTCGTCTTCGTCCAGGCGTGCCCAGTGGGGGAAGGACGCCCGGTCGTCGCCGCGCAGGCGGGGCCTGACGACCAGGAGCAGCAGCACGGCGGCCGCGCCCAGGGCGAGCGCGCCGAAGGCCTTCGTCACCGGCGACAGGTCCTTGTCGGCGACGGACGCGAGGCCGGCGAGGACGGCACGGTTGAAGGCGAGCAGTAAGGACGCCTTGCCGTCCGTGCGTCCGATCTCGTTGACGACGGAGGCGCAGGCAGTGTCCAGGTTCTTGTCGGTGACGAAGTCTGGAGCCGTGAAGGTCGGCATGAGCGGGGTTCTCCTTGGCGAACGTGAGAGGGCGGCCCGCGTGATGTGCGGGCCGCCCGGGGTGGCTTCGGTGCGTCGGGTGTCAGAACGGCGGTTCGTCCGGCCAGGGGCCGTGGACGGGCAGAAGTCCGGAAGGTCCGCGCGGGGCGGTCCCAGCACCAGCACATCTCGCCGCCCGGGCTGTCACGGCGGTTGCTGCTCCTGGTGCGGATGCGGCGGATGCTGATGCAGTCGGGCCGGCCGCTGTCGTGCGGCATGCGGTCGACGCTGCCGACAGATGCAGCCGGAACCGGCTGCGTCGCCCGCGCCGTACCCGAAGCGAAAGCCCCGGCCTGGGAAGGCCGTGGCTCTTCTGCGGGCTGATCGTCAGTCGTCGTCCTCGTCGTCTCCGACCATGTCGCGGTACTCCTGGGTCATGTCCCAGACGATGGGGTGGAGGAGTTTGTCGGCCTTACGGAGGAACACGGTGCGCTCGACGTTGTCGGTCGAGTGGTGGGCCTCGGCGAGGAAGGTCGAAGCGGTCTCCAGGTCCTCGTGACCGTTGTTCCGGCCATCGAGAAGTTGTGGGCCGCGGTGTCCAGCTGATCGGCGAGGACGCCGATGTCGGTGGCCTGGTCCTTGTCCTTCTCGGCTACGTAGGCGATGTCGTCGGCGTAGCGGCGGATGATGTCGTCGGCGGTGGTCGTGACGGTGGTCATGTGGGTTCCTTAAGAATGTTGGGCGGTCCGGGAGGACCGGGTGTGGCTGATGATGTGTTTGCTGTTGATGGCTCCAGGAGAATGGCCGCCCGGTCCTCCGGGATGCTCCGACCACTGATTGAGAACTGCGGTCATCGCTGGTTAAGGACCTGTCGGCGGAGTGTTCCCCGGGCCACGGAAGTGCTGGTCACGGTGGAACGGAGCGACGGGCTTGAGCACGCCTCACGCGCGGATATGGGTCGGCATTGACGCCGGCAAGGGGCATCACTGGGCGGTGGCGGTGAACGCCGACGGTGAGACGCTGTTCTCGACGAAGGTGATCAACGACGAGGCCCAGATCCTTACGCTGATCGACACGGCCCGGGAGAAGGCCGACGAGGTGGCGTGGGCGGTGGACATCTCCGGCCGGGCCTCCGCCCTGCTGTTGGCCTTGCTCATCGCGCACGGGCAGCGGGTCGTCTACGTGCCCGGCCGCACCGTCAACCGGATGACCGGCGCCTACCGCGGTGAGGGCAAGACTGATGCCAAAGACGCCCTGGTCATCGCCGACCAGGCCCGCATGCGCCGGGACTTCGCTCCGATTGAGACTCCTCCAGAACTGGTCTCCGCGCTCCAGTTGCGCACCGGTTACCGGCGCGACCTGATCGCCGACCGGGTCCGGCTGATCAACCGGCTGCGTGACCTGCTGGTCGGCATCTGCCCCGCGCTGGAGCGGGCCTTCGACTACTCCGCGGCCAAGGGCCCGGTGGTCATGCTGACGGAGTATCAGACCCCGGCTGCTCTGCACCGGACCGGCGCCAAGCGGTTGACCACCTGGCTGGAACGCCGCAAGGTCCGCGGCGCCGACGCCGTTGCGGTCAAGGCCGTCGAGGCTGCCCAGTCCCAGAGCACTGCCCTGCCCGGGGAGGCCCGGGCGGCCAAGCTGGTGCGCGACCTGGCCCACCAGCTCCTGGCCCTGGACGAGCGGATCAAGGACAACGACCGGGAGATCCGCGAGACCTTCCGCGCCGACGACCGCGCTGAGATCATCGAGTCCATGCCCGGCATGGGCCCGATCCTGGGTGCCGAGTTCGTTGCCATCGTCGGTGACCTGTCCGGCTACCGCGACGCCGGGCGCCTGGCCTCGCACGCCGGCCTGGCACCGGTGCCCCGCGACTCCGGCCGCCGCACCGGCAACTATCACCGGCCCAAACGCTACAACCGGCGCCTGCGTTGGCTGTTCTACATGTCCGCGCAGTCCGCCATGATGCGACCCGGCCCCTCCCGGGACTACTACCTCAAGAAGCGCGCCGAAGGACTGTTGCATATCCAGGCCCTGCTCGCGCTCGCCCGGCGCCGGGTCGACGTTCTGTGGGCGTTGCTGCGTGACAAGAGACTGTTCACCTCCGCCCCGCCGGTCACGCAGGCGGCTTGACACGATCATTGAGATTCTCCTGCTGGTGGGCGGGACCGTCGTGTTGGACGGCCTGAATTGGGGCGGTGGCCTGGTATGAGGCCGAGGGGAGTTGGGGCGGCTGGCGCGGTTCGAGCGCGCCGGCCGCCCCTTTGTGCTGTCACGGCCGGGCGTCGCCCCAGGCGCGCAGACGGCGCTGGCTGTCGCAGTCGGGCCAGCCGCTGTCGTGCGGGAAACGCCCGCCGGTGGCGCGCAGGTCGTTGAGGACCTGCAGTAGGTCCTGCTCGCCGTCCAGGGCGGTGTCGACGTAGCCGTTTCCGCAGGTGCAGGGCGCGATGAGGGTGAGGACGCCCTGTTCCTGGTCGCCGTCGCTGGAGTGGTGCAGCCACAGGCTGCCGTCCAGATAGGCGACGGCGCACGGCTCCAGTCCGGCTCCGGCCAAGGCGGGCCGGCCGCTCCAGTCGTCGTGGTCCAGGACCTTGCCGAGGGTGTCGGGGTAGACGCTCCACACGTGGTCCAGGGCGGCCGTCTCTGCATCGTCGCGCTGTTCGTCCTCGCCCACCGTGCCGATCGCAAGGGCGAGGTCGAAGAGGACGGCGAGCGGCGAGTCCGCGCCGGCGGCGACGGTGGGCGGGGTGAAGGTCTCGGTCACGTGCAGCTCCTTCGGGTGTTCCGGGCGACCGGGCTGTCCGGTCCTCCGCGCCGTCCCCGGCCAGCGCAACAGGCTGGTCGGGGCGGCACGGGGAGCCGTCAGGCGGCTAGACGGTGCGTGGCCGGGGAGGCCATGACGGTGTCGGGGCTGGGCTCGAAGCCCTGGTGGCACGGGTCGCACACGCCCTGAGTCCGCAGCGGGAGGCAGAAGTAGTACCGGCGCCTGCACCGGGGACATGTGCTCCTTGCGGCCATCGCCTGGTCCAGGGCCTGCTCCTGGAGCGTCGGGATGCGTTTGGGCGTTGCCAGATCGACACGGAGCAGGAAGCCCCGTGTGGGGTGGTGCACGCCTGGTCGGGCCTGTACGAGCAGTACTTGCAGCGCAGACACCTCAGGCATCCAACTCGTCAAGCCGCGCTGTGTGGGTGCTTGGGGAATCGAACACCATCGGTTCGTTGTCTTGGCTTGCGCGTGGATCTCTGATCGCGCAAAAGTTCGACTGACGCGCAGTTCAAGGTTTGTTGCGGCAGGACGGGGACAGACAGGTGTGCAGCACGGATCTGGCCGCCAAGGAGACGGCGATAACTCGATTCCTTCAGGACTACCCGCAGGCGGTCGAGGCTGGCCGTGGTCATCCCGCCCTCCGCGGGTGTGAGGATGTCCGCTGGTCCGAGTTCCCGGAGTGCCCGGCAGCGATCCCGGTGCTGTTGCACGGTCTTCTCGATCAGGATGCCGCGCCAGAGGCCAAGCGCGTACTCACCAACTCGGTTCTCGACAGCGTCAGGGAGATGAACCTGGCTGTGCCGACAGTGCTGCCGTTCCTGTTCCGTCTTGCAGGCGACCCGCGGGTTCCTGTGCAGTCCGGCCTGCTGGATCTCCTGGTCTCGATCGCTGGATTCTCCGAGCCGATCGACGGACGCAACGAAGCTATGGTGCGCTGGTTCGGCAGTGACAGCGATCATCCCGAGCGTGAACAGTGCCGGGCTGTGTTTACGGAGCACGCGAGCGTAGTGGCGATGTTGGCGGAGGAACTGCCCCGTCCTGACGATCGAGCGAAGCTTCGGCAGGCTGCCGGACTCGTGTGAGTTCCCGCGTTCAGGCCGCTTCGACGACCGCGGGTGGTGCCGAAGGGAAGGCGACGGCCTCGTCGAAGAGCTGTCCGTGCAGGAGGCAGTGGTAGAGCTGGCCGAGCATGCGGTTGAAGAGGTTGCGCTGGGCGGCGGCGTGCCAGTCTCCGTGGTCGTCACGGCGGCGCCTGTAGTGGGCCTTGGCGCCGGGTGAGGCGGTTATGGAGGCGAAGGCCCAGAGGACGGTCCGCCCTTCACATCCCATTAGGTAACCGGCGTGGTTGAGCCGGTCGTTCGTCACCCAGCGCCGGGTGATGCTCGACTTCTTGCCGGAGGCCCTGGTGATGGGCGAGGCGCCGGCGTATGCCTTCAGGCCGCGAGCGTCCGCGAAGCGGGCCTTGTCGTCGTCGATCTCGGCGAGCACCCGGGCGCCGAGCTGGACGCCGAGGCCGGGAAAGCTGAGGATGATCTGTGCGCCGTGAGGCGCTTCGTTGTATCCCCGACGCAGTTGGGAGGAACTCAGAGGAATGTTCTTGGGTCACCTGGCTTACCTGGACGCGAAAGCGCGAGGGGACAATCGCATGCCAGGAAAGCGGTGGTCACCTGGAGGCGTTCAGGGTGAGGTGCCGCGAGACCCGCGCGATATGGCCAAGGCTGGATTGCTTGAAGTCCAATCTCCAAAGAGGTGTAAAGCTGTCACGCCCGCCGGAACAACGCCTGTTACCGACGCCGCGCCATGCCCCGGCATAGAGATCAGGCTGAGGCAGCCTCTGTGGCGCGGGGCGCCGCCCAACGAGGGTGGTCAAGGAGATGAGTGGGCGGCCTACGTCGTGCTCGACACGTACAGCGAAGACGTACCACGGGATCACCTACAGGGCGCGCGCCCCATGGTGACGGAGTGCCCGTAGTAGTCGCGGAAGTTTCGATCCGCCAAGGAGCCCGGGAAAGCCGGAGCACAAGGCGAAGGGGCACAGGTGAAAGGGATGTCCAGTGAAGGGAGGTATGCGTAATGCAGAATGCCGAAACGGTACTGGACGTCATTCGAGAGCGTGGCAGGAAGGGACTGCCACTGGAAAGGCTGTATAGGAAGCTGTTCAACCCGCAGCTATTCCTGATGGCTTACGGGCGCATCTACTCGAACAGAGGGGCGATGACGCCGGGAGTCACCGGAGAAACCGTGGACGGCATGTCGCTGGCCAAAATAGACGCGATCATCGGGCGCCTACGCTCGGAGTCGTATCGCTGGTCGGCGGTGAAGCGGGTTTATATACCGAAGAAAGTCGGGAGGCGGCCTCTGGGCCTACCTCCATGGTCGGACAAGCTGGTCGCCGAGGTTGTGCGGCTCCTGCTGGACGCCTACTACGACGTCCAGTTCTCCGATCATTCCCACGGATTCCGCTCCGGCCGGGGATGCCACACCGCGTTACGCGAGGTGGTCAATACCTGGAAGGGGACGCACTGGTTCATCGAAGGGGACATCTCCGACTGCTTCGGCAGCCTGGACCACGAGGTCATGCTCGCGATCCTGGCGGAGAAGATCCACGATGGCCGGTTCCTGCGGCTGGTCGGTCACATGCTGAAGGCCGGGTATCTGGAGGACTGGAAGTGGAACGCCACCTTGAGTGGCGCCCCACAGGGCGGGGTGGCCTCGCCTGTCCTGTGCAACATCTACCTGGACCGACTTGACCAGTTCGTGGAACAGCATCTGATCCCGGACTACACCCGCGGGAGGCGTCGTCGTCCCTATCCGCCCTACCGAGACATCGAGAACCGGATCGACACGGCGAAACGGCGTGGGGACCTGGGAACGTTGCACGCGCTTCGGCGTGAGCGCCGTCTCCTGCCCAGCCAGGACCCGGACGATCCCGGCTACCGGCGCCTTCGGTACGTGCGGTACTGCGATGACTTTCTCCTGGGGTTTGCCGGTCCCAAGCACGAGGCCGAGGAGATCAAGTCCCAGATCCGTACGTTCCTGCGTGACGAACTCAGGCTGGAACTTTCTGAGTCGAAGACGCTGATCACGCATGCCTCCAGCCAGGCGGCACACTTCCTCGGCTATGAGGTCAAATCCCAGCATGCCGACACGAAGATCACCGCCGGACGCCGAGCGGTGAACGGCGAAATTGGGCTCTACGTGCCGATGGCCGTCATCCGGGATCGGTGTGCTCGCTATATGCAGCGGGGCAAGCCCTGGCACCGCAACATGCTCCTGCACGATGCCGACTTCACCATCGTCGACAAGTACGGAGCGGAGTATCGGGGCATCGTCCAGTACTACCTGATGGCACAGAACGTGTGCCGCCTGAGCCGCCTGCGCTGGGTCATGACAGTTTCCTTACTCAGGACCCTGGCTGCGAAACACGACTCCACCGTCAACAAGATGGTGCGCAAGTACAAGGCGACCGTCGATACTCCTGACGGACCGAGAAGGTGCTTCGCAGTCGTGGTGCAGCGCGAGGACGGCAGGAAGCCACTGGTCGCCCGCTTCGGCGGAGTCACTCTGCGGCGGCAACACACCACCGTTATGTCCGACGTCCAGCCGGTCATGGGGAATCGGAAAAACGAGCTGATTCGTCGGCTCCTTGCCGGACGCTGTGAGATGTGCGAGGCAACGACAGGGCTGCAAGTCCACCACGTCAGGAAGCTCGCAGACCTCAAGCGACCAGGCCGACCGGACCCGGGTCCGTGGATTCGCCAGATGGCAGAACGCAGGCGCAAAACCCTCGTGGTTTGCCAAAAATGCCACCAGCGCATCCACGCGGGACGGGCCACAGTCTCCACTCGGAATCGATCACCGGAGAGCCGTGTACTGGGAAACTAGTCCGCACGGTTCGGGAAGGGGCCGTCGGAAAAGGACCCGAGCCATGGGTACCTCGTCGGCGGCCTACTTCACCAGCGTCCGGGTGCTGAGGAAAAGCCTCTTCGACCGCCTCAGCGAGGTCGTCAGCAGCGGTGCAGGCGGCCTCCAACTGGACCAGGAGCGCGAGCATTTGCTTGCCCACCGCGTCCTCGACCAGCGGCGGCTGGTGAGCGTAGTCCTCGCGGAAGACGTCGCGGAGCCGCTCGGCCTCGGCCGTGATGCCGCGCTTGCGGCCGGCCCGCTTGAGCGCAGCCTCTAACTGCGTGCGGGTCAGCCGCGCGGCCCGGGTCGGAGTCGGGGCCGTCTTCAAAAGCTCCTGGGCCTCCGGCCGGCACAGGCCGTTGCGCCAGGGCTCGAAGGCCGCCAGGGCGGCCGGGTAGTACTCCCGCAGCAGCGAACGGAGCTGGTTGGACAGCTGCTGCCGGTTCCACAACGAGTCCTGCTGAGCACGGGAACGCACCCCGGCGCGGTCGGCGCCCCGGTAGTGGTCGCGGCGCTCTTCGAGGGCGTCGGTGGGGGAAGAATCCCCAGGGCCTGGCCTTCTCGCAGTCGATCCTGTAATCGGGCCGGCCTTCGACATGGAGTGGACCTGCGAACCGATCCGGTTGGCGAAGTCCTCACGCCAGCCGACATCGCGGCCGTCGAGTGGTGCCGGAGCGGGGCCGGTCACGTCAGGGATGGACAGCCGCGATCTCGGCGGCCTTCTCCTCCGTCGGGCCGATACCCGTGTCGCTGCTCATGACGCGTATCAGCCGTCCTCCTGAATCCGTTTTCACGCCGCTCACGATCATGTCGACGACCTGCTCGCCCTGTTGCCCGCCGACCTGCTCGACTCCATTGAGGCGTATCTCTGTTCTGCCTGACCGGGTGTCGGCCACCGTGACGTCATACTCCAACGATGTCGAGTCGTATCCCATGGTGAGGCGGGGGCAGGCTTCCGCGGCGTTCTTCAGGTGGGAAGAGAGGTTGCCCGGGTCCGGGACATCGGGTTGGTCGATGACCAAGAGGTAGGAGCCGGTTGCGGAATTACGGAATCCGAACGAGCGCGCATCGGCGCCGTTGGCCTGGTTCAGCAGCTGGAACAGGTCCTGGCATGCCACCGGGCGGATATCCCGGGTCTGGGATTCCATACCTTCGATCACTGGTTCTTCGACCCACCCGGTTGCCGCCAATTCCTGAGCCATTGACCGCTCGGCGGATTCGGCGGTTTTGACGGAGCAGCCCGCAACCGCAACCGAAACTGCACAAAGCGACAGAGCGAGGCAGGTCAGTAGCCTTTCATTGCCCGCCACACAGGCCCCAGATACTCGGAGAGTTCGGATTCTTCGCGCCGCGCCAATTCGACCAGTTCGGAATTCCGGAGGGCACCCTCTCCGGACGTCATGATCTCCTGCACTTCGTCGGCCATCGGTAGCATCTCCGGTGAGAGCGACACAGCCGCCGAGTCCTCCACTTCCTCCTCCGAGCGGAGGAAGTGAAGGATCAGCGCGGCCAACGCGACATCTCTGACCTCGAGTTGCTCTGCGTCCCGAAGCCTGGCGACCTCCTGAGCCGTGACCATGAGGTCGCGCGCATCGGCCGTCATGTGTCTCATTGCGCCCCTAGTGCACTCGTGTCAGCGTGCGGACCGGCGAATAGTATGTCGGCAGCGACCATATGTTGCCATGCTGCCCGAAGTGGGTGCCCTTGGTGCGGTACTTCCAGGTGCCCGGCCGCTTCAGGGTGTCATCGTTCACTTGGATGACCGGACCTTTGTTGTGGCTGACGATCGGGTCGCCACGGTCCTTCCATGAGCGGTCATAGATCTGAATGTGCGCCTGCGTGTTGGCCTCGTCAAGCTTGTCCGTGCACCTGACCCGGACGAAACCTTTCACCGTCACACTGTTCGGCGCCCACGGTGTTCCCACGTTCTTGTCCCACGAGCAGGTGATTACATGAAGTGGGCCGACCTCGGCGGCCACAGCCATCGGTGCCGGTCCGACAACGACGATGCCGAGAGCGAGCGGCGAAAACAACGCGGCAGCTCTCATCCGTGTACGCATGAATAGGTTCCCCGTTTCCCCGTTTCGACACGAGGGGAGTAGTTGCCCCTGGCCGGGCGAGCCCCTCGTAGCTGCTTAGGAGACTATGACCAACTCCCAATGGTCACAGGTGATTACTGAAATTCGGAACATGGTCAAAAAATGAACAAGGTGAACAAAGGGAGGTCAACCACGAGTCGGCGGGGCAGAGCTTCGGCGTGAAGCCCTGGGTTCGGGACCTGTCGGGCCGAGTCGCGGGTGTCAACGCGGTGGCCAGAGTCCATCCACACACCCGGAACTGGCCCCAGGGCTCGTGTCGGCGACATCCAGTACGTGTCAGCGAGCGGCAAGCCCCGGTATGACCGCGATGGCCCGACGGCCTTCGTACTGGTCAGGTGCCTCTTTGGTCGGAGCACAGGACAAGGCGAAGGCTGTGTTCACGTCCGGGAAATCCTCGTACGGGCGATCACGTTCGGAGCAGAGGGTCCTCGGCGGAACCGGAGGGCGAGCGGCCCAGCACCAATGAGGTCCCTTGGCGGCCGGATGCCACTGTGGACCTGGCCGCGAACCTGACGAGGAGCGATCTCGTGATGGACCGACGCGCGGCGACCCGTGCCCTGGCCGGGGCCGCCATCACCGGCGCCGCCCTGCTCGATCCCCTGGAAGGATGGCTCCAGCCTGCGGGCTCCGCCGCCCGGCCAAGGCAGATCTCATGATCGAGCCGGTTTGGCCTGCGGATGCGTAGTCGTCCTGCGGACCGGTCGAGGTCGTCGAGGAGGATTTCGGCGACTTGCTTGGGACGAACCGCATAGACAGCCATCAGGACGAGAGCGAGTCTGTCTTTGGCGCCGCAGGCCTGGTTCAGCAGTCCTCTGAGCCGGTCCGATGGAATGGGCCGGGGGACCCTGACTGGGGTGGTGAGATGCACGTTCCTGGCCGGATCGCGGAAGATTCGACGCTCGCGTCGCAGGGCTCGGAACAGCGAGCGCAGTGAGGTGAACACCGAGTAGTTGACGGCCGCTGCCTTCACCTCCTGCTCAGTCACCTCGCTGAGCGAGGCGAGGTACTCCCAGGCTCCAAGGACGGCCAGCAGGGCCTCGCTGCGCGTCACCCGCCTCACCTCGCGGCGGCGCCGCTTCCTGGCGTGCGGCATTACTGCCTCCAGGTGCCGGGCAGCCGGGCGGGGCGCTGCGGGTAGCGGGGGCCGGGCCGCTGCGGGCGGGGCCGGCCTATCCGGCGGCGCGGGCGGGGGATGAGCACGGGCAGGTTCTCCAGCAGGTCGGTGGCAGGGACGGCCGCGCCCCGTCGGCGGTGTTGCTGTCCGGCGGGGCGCGGTGGTGCTGTGCGGCTGGTGGGCCGCGGCTACGGGGCGTCGTCGGGGGCCGCCGTGGTGGGCGACGTCGTGGCCGACGGGCTCTGGGACGGGGTGTTGGCCTGCCCGTCCGCGCTGGCGTGGGAGCCGAGGACCACAGCGAGGATGGCCGCGGCGATCAGCACGAGACGCATCAGGAGCGGCATCTTCGGCTTGGCGGGGGCGGTGGGCTGCGTGGGTATGAACCAGCCCTGCACCGGCTTCGGCGGGGTGTTCTGCGGCATGACGAACCTCCTTGCGGATCCGCGGCGTTGGGGTGGTGCGCGGGCCGGTCGGCCTGTCCAGCCCTCGCCAACCCGGGACGGGTGGGCGAGGGCCAGGCGGAGCGACCGGAGGTCAGTCCCGGAAGGCGCAGCTGTTGTGCGGGTGCTGGTCGGCGGGCGTGGCCTGGGCGGGCACGTGGACGTGGATCTCGGGCCGGACGGCGACCTTCGCCGGGCGTGCCGGGCGGCCGACGGGGCGGCGCAGGGTCAGGCCGCGCATCGCGAACGCGGACAGGAACGTCCAGGCGAGGACGGCGAGCCCGGCCGCGACGGGGCGGCTGGTTGCCGGGGTGGCCGTCCAGACCATCCAAACGGTGGCCGCGCCCCACGCGGTCCACATCGCGCGCACTCCGTTGTTCCGCGAGAGGTAGCCGAGGACCAGGCCGACGATGCCGGTGAGCAGCCACAGCGTGTAGACGGTGGAGGCTTCGACGGCGAGGCCGGCGGCGTGCGATGCGATGTACGTACGCACCGGCTGGTCGACGACGGCGAACACGCCGCTGGAGGTGTCGACGCCGACCTGCACCTTGGGCACGGCGGTGAGCAGCTGCTGAAGCGCCTGGAGGATGACTTCGCCGGCGGCGAGGTCGTCCTGGATCTGCTGGAGCGCGAGTCGGGCGGTGTCCACGGAGGCGCGGACGCGCTCCAGCCGGGTGCGGCTCACCGACAGGCGCCGGGGCGGGTGGTGAGCCAGGTGGTGACGGCGGCGGCGCCGGTGCCGATGGCGCGGTGCAGGGCCGGGTCACTTGACTGCACCAACGGCTGGCTCAACCTGGTGGCGGTCAGAGGGTCTCCCGCATCACGCGTATCAGCCGTTCGCGTTCGCGGCTGAATTCCTTGCGCGGACGGCTGAGCTCTTCGTCGTTGTACGGAATGCCCCGGCCTACTGCGTCGCGGTAGGCGATCAAGAGTTTGATCAATTGGCTCGTAGAAACCGTCATTTCATCGCTCGTCACCAACGAGAGCTCGAAGCGCCGAGCAAGCACACTGCTGTCCCGAAGCACTGTCAATGCACGGGCTCGCGCAGTCTCATCGTTGTCGTGACCTTGGCTGATGTTCCATAAGATCTCACTCGCTTCTGCCGTCGCCTGCAGAAAAGCCGCGTAAGCCGACCGCAGTTCGCTCCGTTTGTTTAACTCCCGATCTCTACGCGATCGGTGGCGATCCACTAGAAACGAAGATCCCAGAGCGATCAAACCGCCGATCGCGGTACTCACTGGTGCTGTCCACTCCATATCGTCAGCTTGCTACCTATTCGATTCGCGAAACGCCGCTTGGTGCAGAGAACGTCCAGCTCCATCCACGCGCTGCCCAGCCCGGTGAGCTCCGAGGTGGCCTTGCCGTCGTCGTCGACGCGGGCGGCCTTGCAGTGCTCGATGTAGCCGGTCTTGTCGGTCTTCTTCACCGGCCACAGCAAAACGGCTCCGCGGTCGATCGCAGCGTGCGTCGACGCGTTGATGGCCGCGCCGGTGAGCATGGCTCTGTCGGCACTGGCGGCCAAAGACGACGACGTCCAGCGGCTCCGCCGCGAGCCAACTGATCGTTTCAGAATGAGTTGAGCTGCGTGTCTTGTGCTCGACGATCTTGGTGGGCATGGTGTCGGAGTGCGTGCTGATCTTGTTCCTGACGACCTGTGGGAGCGGGTGGCCCCGCTGCTGCCGCCCACTCCCGAGCGCCGCCGTGGGCATCCGGGACGGTTGCGCGTTCCCGACCGAGTGGCACTCGCCGGCGTGATGTACGTGCTACGGACCGGTGTCGCATGGCGTGATGTCCCCGTGGAGACGGTGGGCTGCTCCGGGGTGACGGCCTGGCGGCGACTGCGGGACTGGACCGAGGCCGGCGTCTGGCCACGCTTGCACGCCGCGCTGCTGACCGAGCTTCGTCACGCGGGCCTGCTGGACCTGAACGACTGCTCCGTGGACGGATCGCACGTCCGGGCTCTCAAAGGGGAGATCACGTCGGCCCCTCACCCGTCGACCGTGCCCGCCCCGGCTCCAAGCACCACCTGATCGTCGACCGTCACGGGACCCCGCTCGCCGTCACGCTCACCGGCGGGAACCGGCACGACGTCACCCAGCTCCTGCCCCTGCTGGACGCCATCCCATCGATTCGGGGACTGCGGGAACGCCCCCGCCGCAAACCGCGGCGCCTGTACGCCGACCGGGGCTACGACTTCGACAAGTACCGCCGCCTGCTGTGGAAGCGCGACATCAAACCCATGATCGCCCGACGCGGCGTTGCCCACGGCTCCGGACTGGGCAAAGTGCGCTGGGTTGTCGAGCGCGCCTTCGCCTGGCTGCACCAGTTCAAACGGCTCCGCACCCGCTATGAACGACGCGCAGATCTCCACCAGGGCCTGCTCAAACTGGCCTGCGGCCTCATATGCCTTCGCCGTCTCCGAGCCTCATCCTGAGACGATCAGTTGGCTACGCCGAACCACCCCGGCCGCACCTCGTTCAGAAGCGGTTGCAGCGACTACACTGCGGACCGCATCTCCTGATCCGTGACGTCAAGAGGCTCCGGCAGACTCAGCCCATACCCGCGCAGCCGCCACAGGTCGAAGACTTCGCTCCCGTCGGCTGCAAAGTCCACATCGACCTCAGTGCCGTTGTCGCTAACGAAGCGGCACCCCGCGCACACCAGCTGATGGACACCGCTGGATGGTGCGCCGGCACCCTCACCGACGAACAGGGCGCGGTCTGTCTGCTCGGAGCGATCCGTCAGGCAGCGAGAGGGGACCGAGGCCTGGAGGCCGACGCTGCGGCCGTCCTGCTCGACACCATCCGCCGTCGCTTCGGCGATGTGGAGTCCGTGCCCGCGTTCAACGACGCGTGGGCCAACGGACGTGCGTCGATCCGGATGCTGCACGAGGCAGCCTCATCCGCAGACGCGCGAGGCATCTGACCGACAGGGCGGGTCAGTCTTCCCACTCGATGATCAGCTGCCCGGCGTCGTTGACGTACGCCGGATACACGTAGCCGCCGACGACCGCGCGGTTGATGACGACTTCCACCGTCTCGTCAGCGACCAGCCACAGCACCCCGTTCTCGTCCGTGGTCGCCTGCCACGTGTAGCCCTCGGTGTCGATCACCGCATCGAACTCGATCACGCTGCTCCCCCTTACGCCTTCGTGGCCGTCCCAGCGTGACGCACCACCGCACCGCAGCAACAGACCATCCCCGGACCACCTGCCTCACGCCCGTAGGCCGCTACAGCGGGCGGGCGCGGGGCAGGCCGCCCGGCCTCAGCACTACCCACCGACATCCAAGGAGATGAGTCGTGGCAAAGGGTCCCGCCGTCATGGACACCTCAGGGTTCTAACGCGTCAAGTCCTCGTCGGTGAGTCCGTGGCTTCCCCAGCGATTCCAGAGCGTGCGATGCCAGTCGTCGGCGTCGGGTCCCGGGCGTTTCACGGCTGGCAGTGGTCCTGAGCTGGTCTCGATCAGGTGCAGCAGCGACCAGGCAACGCCATAGCAGTCATCGGGGCCGAAGCAGCCAGCCAGAGCATGAGCCTCGTCGGGTGTGACTGGCGCGGAGATGGCCTCGATTTGCCGGAATCGGCGGTCAACGAGCTCCTCGTCGTCGGTGTCCCAGTCGGGGAGGGGGCCATCGGCGACGAAGGCCTGAACTTCGGGTCTCATCCTTGAATGATCGACTGCTGTGGGTGATCTGAGCAAGGTAGCCGCAGGTCAGGCGCCCGCGCATCTGCCACCACCCCGAGGACCGCGCGCCGCTCTATGCGGAGGTCTCAGCAGACCCGGTTCGCCGGAGGCGTCGCAGCCCTCCTACTCGAACATCCGTAGAGGCTTGCGCCCCCTCGGAATGCCCTTGACTACGGATTAGGTGTGCTGACCGAACCGCCCCAACCGACCTGGTGGAAGGCCAACCGGCACAAAGTGCTGCTGGTGGTCGGCCTGCTGGTCGGCTACTGGATCGGCACCCACCTGCACGCGCCCCGGCATCACAGCCGGACACCCCCAGCCGGGGCCCGGAGCACGCGCGCACCGACCCCGGCCCGGTCTGACCCGACACCTCCTGCGCCCCGCTCCCCCGCTCCTTGCGGTGCGGGGCGCAGTCCTGTCTGCCCACCGCGATCTGGAGGACCTGCCCGTGCTCATCCCCCGCCCGCGCCGCCGGATAGGCCGGCCCCGCCCGCAGCGACCCGGCCCCCGCTACCCGCGCCGCCCCGCCCGCATCGCCCAGGCCTGGAGCCGGTGATGGACAAAGCCCACTTTCAACGGAGACGTGCTGCTGGAGGCGTACGGCTGGGGCACCGCGCCCGAAGGGCTCGCTACGCGCCGCCAGTTACGCGCTCTCGGCCAGCGTCCCGCAGGGCAGGAGCCGATCATCCTGAGGTGCCGGCCGTGCGGGGTACTGGCCGGGCCGCGTCTGCACGAGGCCCACCTACCTGTACCGGATCGACCGCGCCAAGCCTGTCCGGCCGATGACTCTCGCTCAGGAGCGGGCGCTGGACCGGGCGATGGAGGCACGGACGCGCTGCCCCAAGTGTCGGCGCCGGTATCACCACTGTCTGCCGCTGCGCACTCTCGGCAGTTGCCTGGAGTGCCACGACGGCACCCCGGCCGATCCCGCCAACTACGTCCACGAGTCATGCCACGACCTGGTGGCGTGATCGGCATCGAATTCGCTGATCCCTGGCCGGACGAACCCCCGTTTTAACAGGCCAGGGCTGGTGGCCGCGCATCGGCAAAGAACCGCTCCCTCCTTCACCTTTTGAGATCACCGAAGGCCACACCACCAGAAAGTCACTCTTCCGGGTAAGGCGCCCAGGGGCGGGTCGGGTCCGTCGCTGTGGTGAGCGCTTGGACTTCCCGAAGCATCACGAGCTTTTCCCAGGTGAGCAGCCACTGCCTCTCGTCGCCGTCCAGCGCGCGAACGACGGACTCAAGGACCGGCCACTTCGGCAGTCGCTTCCCGCTGAACAGGTCGGAGAGCGTCGAGGGACTGGCAATTCCTGGAAACTCGGGGTTCTCCTCGATCTTCTTCGAGAGCTGGCGCAACGTGGGTGCACCAGCTTCGACGCGGAGCCTCCTGAGCTGTTCGGCCATGTCCTGCACTGCCGAGCGGAGCCTTTCGTCGCCTGCTTGTTCTGGGACTGGTGGTGGTGTGGCCTTCGGTGCTTGTTCTAGGGCTGGTGCTGGTGTGGCCTTCGGCTCTGCTGTCGGGGTCACGCGGCCTTTGGAGGGCCGAGCAGCACGTAGCTCTTCCAGTTCGGCTTCTGTAACGGTGCGCCGGGTGAGCCATTCCGTTGCGTCACCGCCCCAAGCTGTGACCAATGCTCCTAACACGGAGCGGGTAGGCAGGCGCCGTCCCCGCAGCGCCGCGAAGAGTGTGGAACGAGGGATATGAGTCCGCGCTGCGATTTGATCCACGCTGGGGGCCTCGAAGCCGGCGGCGTCACGCAACGCTCGGAGCTTGAGCGCAAAGCGCGCGAGGGGACCGTCTGATGGCGCCAGGTGCGAGGGCCGTCTCGGCATGACCACCCCATCTGCAGTTTGTTGTCGTGTATAGAGCGCAGATTGTGCTCGTATTGTCTCGACCAATTGAACAGGGTCAGGGGGCAACACATGCTGGAAAAGCAACAGTTGACCAGCCGCCAGCGACCCCTGCCTCCGAGCTCAAGAGGACGACTGGCGGCCCAGCCAGCCGACGTTGTCGGCAGAACGGACGTGACCGCATGGGTCAGTCGCTCTCGCATCGTCTCCCATGGCGCCCCTGGGCGCGCAAGGGATCCAAGGAGGTTGGCGTCCTCGTGGTGATCGTCATCGTGGTCGTGGGCCTGTCCCTGGTCCTGCCCGCCGTGCAGATCGCCGCATGCACTGGTCTGTTCAGTGCGATTGCCAGTGCGGTGGCACTCACCTGTTGTACTGAGCGCGGCGCACTGCGTCGGCGAGCCTGAGGCCCGGCGGCAGGGGGACGGCGTCACGGGCGTCGTCCCCCTGCCGCCGTTCTGGAACAGGAGCCGGGGAAGTACGGCTGAACGTACTTAAGGCGTCGTTTCTTTTGGCGTGATTGTTCGTTGAACTGTGCATGGCGGATCTGGTTGAGCGGCTGGTGCCGGACGAGTTGTGGGCGCTGTTCTGGCGGGTGGTACCACCGACGGAGGTGAGGCGTCCGCAGGGCGGGGGCCGGCGGCGCGCCGGTGACCGCGAGACCCTCGCGGCGGTCATCTTCGTGGCCACCTCGGGCTGCACCTGGCGGCAACTGCCGCCCGTGTTCGGGCCGGCCTGGCCCACGGTCTACCGGCGCTTCGCCCAGTGGAGCCGGGCCAGGGTCTGGGCCAGGCTCCATCGGGTCGTCCTCGACGAACTCGGGGCCCGCGGTGAGCTGGACTGGTCGCGGTGCGCGATCGACTCCGTCAGCGTCCGGGCGGCAAAAGGGGGCCACTGACCGGACCGAATCCGACCGACCGCGGCAAGAGCGGATCGAAAATCCACCTGATCACGGACCGAAACGGGCTGCCCCTGTCGCTGGGCATCTCCGGCGCCAACATGCACGACAGCCTCGGCCTGGAACCGCTGGTGCGCGGGATCCCGCTCATCCGCTCCCGACGCGGACCACGCCGCCGACGTCCGGCCAAGCTCCATGCCGACAAGGGATATGACTACGACCACCTGCGCCGCTGGCTACGAAAGCGCGGAATCCGCCACCGCATCGCCCGTAAGGGCATCGAGTCCTCCACACGGCTGGGCCGCCACCGCTGGGTCGTGGAGAGGACGGTCTCCTGGCTCGCCGGATGCCGCCGCCTGCATCGTCGCTACGAACGCAAGGCCGAGCACTTCCTCGCCTTCGTCGGCATAGCCTCAGCCCTCATCGGCTACCGCCGACTCATCAGATGAAGCAGCGCCTCATAACGCCTACTCGTCCCCAGCACGGTCGCGTCGCAGCAAGTCGGTGACCCGGCCTAGCCACCCTCTGCTGGGCTGGTTGTCCCTGCCAATCAAGAAGCGCGCTGTCTGCAGCGGGTCACGCGGGGGCTGGCCCGTTTGGTGGCGGTGCCAGTAGATGGCCACCCTCCGCTCCAGATCGCCCAGGTCAACGCTGCCGGTCCTGGACAGAACGACCGCCCCCTCCGGCCCTTCGGGGGCAGTGAGCGTCAACACGCCACCGTCCGGTGAGTACGCCGCTCTGTACTCACCCTCATCTACGTCAATCGCCTCAATCCAGTTCGTAGCGTGAATGTAGGACTCGAAGACGAGCAGGTCCTCGTCGCGATCGAAGATGAGCACGGTGTCGGGAGGCAGCTCCATACCGATCACTGTGGCAGCCCCGCTCGTCGTGCAGCCACCAAAATAAACGGCGTCTAATACTGCAACGGTGTTTGTGCTGAGTGGTGGGCAGTTTTCAGGGGCTGTGTCCGCGTCGTTTGTAGTGGCTGATGCGGGCCTGGTGCTGGCGTCGTCGTCGCCAGTGTGACCAGTGCAGGATGTGGTTGACCGGGGTGGGGCGGCGGTTGGCGAGTCGGGTGATCAGGCGTCGGATCTCGGCGAGGCTGAGGTGGATGAGCTGGGAGGATCCGTTTCTGCTTTCTCCATGTCCAGTTGTCGGGCCCGCAGGACGGTCAGGCAGGCGTGGGCGGCCATGGCCAGGGTCATGTGGCGGTGCCAGCCGGGGTAGCGGCGGACCTGGTAGTCGGCGAGGCCACATTCCTGTTTCGCGGTCTGGAAGCATTCCTCAACTGCCCACCTGCTTCCGGCGATGCGGATCAGCTCGTCCAGCGTGGTCCCGGCCGGGCAGTAGGCGATGTAGTAGGAGATCTCCTCGGGCCTGCTCACGCTGCGGCGGGCGAGAACCCAGTGGCGGCGGTCCTCGCGGTGCCAGGGCCGGACCTCGACGCGGGCCCAGTCATAGATCCGATGGCCGTGGGCTCCCTGCCCGCACGAGCGGCGCTTCCACTTCTGCCGTGGCAGTCCGGGAAACAGCTCGTGCACGGGGTGGTCGATGGACCAGCGGGTGACGACGGTGTCGTGCCGGGTGGTGGCCATGACATGGAAGACGTCGGCCTGCTCTAGCTCGAACCTCCAGCCCTTGCTGAAGCCGTAAGCGGCGTCCGCCGTCACCCACCCGAACGGGACCCGGTCGGCGATGGCCCGGCGGACCATCGCCTTGGCCACGGCCACCTTCGTCTCGAAGGCGACACTGTCGTCGATGCCGGCCCGCCGGCAGCGTTCCCGGTCGTCCGTCCATGAGGTGGGCAGATACAGACGGCGGTCGATCAGCGTGCGTCCGCGGCCAGTGGCATAGGCGACGAAGACGCCGATCTGGGAGTTCTCCGTGCGGCCCGCAGTGCCGGAGTACTGCCTTTGCACCCCAGCCGAGCGAGTGCCCTTCTTCAGGAAGCCGGTGTCATCGACGATGAGCACCGCATCCCGGTCACCGAGGTTGTCGACCACGTATCGGCGCACGTCGTCGAGGACCTCGTCGGCGTCCCACTCGATCCGGTTCAGCATCCGTTGGATGCGATCCGGCCCGGCATGGCCGGCCTCCTCAGCCAGGGTCCAGCCGTTCTTGCGCTGCAGCGGAGCGATCAGGCCCCGCATATAGGTCAACGCCGACTGGCGCGGCTCCTCCCGATTGAACCGGTGCACGAACCGCTCATGCAGAGCCTTCAGTTCACCCGCCCACAGCCTGACATCAGCAAGGTCCCCACCCATGACCACACCAACGACCGAACTGGCCAGCAGTCACGGCAAAGACCGTTGCAGTACTAACTAAGTCGCAGCATGACGTCCATGTCCAAGAATCAGGAAGCGGTGGAAGAGCACCGCGGCACCGAAGCCCTGCTGGCCGTCCTCGACGCTGCGGACCAGATGCCGAGCGCCACTCGGCTGCGGGCCCGTTCCTACGAACTGCTGTCTCTCGTCCCGGACTCGACCGTAGTGGACGTCGGCTGCGGCGCCGGACGAGCCGTCGCCGAGCTGGCCGAACGCGGCATCCACGCGGTGGGCGTGGACCCCAGCCCGTGGATGCTGGCCGCGGCCCAGGAGCGGTGGCCGGAGGCCGAGTTCCTGGAGGCGGGGGCGGAGGATCTGCCGTTCGCCGACGGAAGCGTGCGCGGCTACCGTGCCGACAAGGTCTTCCACGTACTTCAGGAGCCAGGGCGCGCGGTGGCGGAGGCACGACGGATCCTCTGCCCGGGCGGCAGAATCGTCCTGATCGGTCAGGACTGGGACGCCATCATGATCGACTCGGATGACGCGGCGCTCACCCGCACGATCGTGCACGCCCGCGCCGACCTCCTGGGCACGCCCCGCGCCGGCCGTCAGTACCGCAGCCTGCTCCTGGCCGGTGGCTTCGACGATGTCACGGTCGAGGTGCACACCAGCGTGTTCACCGACCCCGCGACGCTGTCGCTGCTCGCGAGGCTCGCCGAGTCGGCCTGCGCCGGCGGCGCCGTCGGCCGTGACCAGGCGGATCAGTGGCTTGCCGAACAGCGCCGACGCGCCGAGGCCGGCCGATTCCTCGTCGCCATCCCGTTCTTCGTGGCCTCCGCCTCCGCCTGAAGTGCCGTCCGGCCGCCTGCATCGGAAGCCGTTCGAGAACTTCGTGGAACCAACGCCTTGAGACACCACAGTTGGCCGACTGTCTTCGACCGAACCCAGCAACCCGACACGGCATGAGCTCCTGCCTGGGCAGGCATCATTTTCCAGACGAAGCGACGGAGTAGCTCAGGTCCATGGCCGTCAGCGAGACAGGCTCCAAGCGGAGCCACATCGTGCCCCGTTCGCCCGGATCGTCATACAGATAGCGCACGAACCGTTCATCCCAAACAGCTTCGTCCGCGCCCAAATAGCGGGACAGCTTACGTCGGCCCCTCGGCACGTCGAAAGGCACGAGCTCAGCCCGTCCTCGGGCGATCACCTGCTGAACACGTCCCGTCGCGAGGTCGCATTCATCCACCACGAGAGCGACTTTCGGATCATCCTTCACCCGGTCGAACAAACGGGCCCACGGGCCCGTCAGCACCCAGAAGGCCTCGTCCTCCCACAGGAACCAGACGGGACGCACCGTGGGCCCGCTGGTCGCCATGCGAGCAGTCAGCGGCCGCCGCAGGAACGCGTCCACGTCGAAATCACGAGATGCCACAGCCCCATGTTCCGGCTTCACGCGTCACTTTCCTACCGACCTCCGACCTAGGGCGCGTTTTCGAAAGTGGATCTTGTTGGTGAGAAGACTCGACGCGGGCCCAGTCGAACACGCGCGGGCCGTGGGCACCGCACCAACGGGCAACGAAGCGGACACCAGGGCCCGTCACCCACCCGAGCCCCGCACCACCTCCCCGTTCGCCAACTACCAATCGGCGAACTCGCCAACAAGGAATCGGCACGGCGCCAGGACCCGGACCCATCAACGCTTGGCTCGCCGACCACCGCTCGTGGTCACATCACCGTGGGCCACCGTGAGGGCCGGCCGACCGTTCGTCGCGTGATGGATACCGCTCACCGCATACCGTCGACGAGTTGGTGTCGAACGGCTTCACAACCGGGCAACCGCTTCCTATCGTCCGGGATCATGAGTCCCCCTGTCGCGCCACCCGGCTGGAGCCGCTGGCTCGTCCCGCCCGCCGCACTGTCCGTCCACCTCTCCATCGGCCAGGCGTACGCCTGGAGCGTCTTCAAGCCGCCGCTCGAATCCGCGCTCGGCCTCAGCGGGACCCAGAGCGCGCTGCCCTTCCAGCTCGGCATCGTCATGCTCGGACTGTCCGCCGCGTTCGGCGGCACCCTCGTCGAGCGCAACGGACCGCGCTGGGCGATGACCGTCGCCCTGGTCTGCTTCTCCACCGGCTTCCTGATCGCCTCGCTCGGCGCCGCCACCGAGCAGTACTGGCTGATCGTGTTCGGCTACGGCTTCGTCGGCGGGATCGGCCTCGGCATCGGCTACATCTCACCCGTATCGACCCTGATCAAGTGGTTCCCGGACCGGCCCGGCATGGCCACCGGCATCGCGATCATGGGCTTCGGCGGCGGTGCGCTCATCGCCTCGCCGTGGTCCGCGCAGATGCTGAAGTCCTTCGGTTCCGACTCCTCCGGCATCGCGCTCGCCTTCCTCGTGCACGGGCTGTCGTACGCCGTCTTCATGACGCTCGGCGTCCTGCTGGTGCGGGTGCCGCGCGGCGACAAACCGCCGGTCAAGGCCGGACCCGCGCCGCTCGACGGGGTGCAGGTGTCCGCGAACAGCGCCGTGCGCACCCCGCAGTTCTGGTGCCTGTGGGTCGTGCTCTGCATGAACGTGACCGCGGGCATCGGCATCCTGGAGAAGGCCGCCCCGATGATCACGGACTTCTTCGCGGACACCTCCACCCCGGTGTCGGTCTCCGCCGCCGCGGGCTTCGTGGCGCTGCTCTCGGCCGCGAACATGGCGGGCCGGATCGGCTGGTCCTCCACGTCCGACCTGATCGGCCGCAAGAACATCTACCGCGTCTATCTCGGCGTGGGCGCGATCATGTATCTGCTGATCTCGCAGTTCGGGGACTCCTCCAAGCCCCTGTTCATCATCTGCGCCCTGGTGATCCTCTCCTTCTACGGCGGTGGCTTCGCGACGATTCCCGCCTACCTGAAGGACCTCTTCGGCACCTATCAGGTCGGCGCCATCCACGGCCGGCTGCTCACCGCCTGGTCCATGGCGGGCGTTCTCGGCCCGCTGATCGTCAACTGGATCGCGGACCGGCAGAAGGACGCGGGCAAGCACGGCGCCGCGCTCTACGACACCTCGTTCCTGATCATGATCGGGCTGCTGGTCGTCGGGTTCGTCGCCAATGAGCTGGTGCGACCCGTCCACGCCCGCCACCACATCCCCGCCCCGAGGGAGGCCGCCGATGACGACTCCGTCCAGCCCCAGCAGTCCGCCTGACCGCCGTCCACTGATCGCCTTCGCCTGGCTGTGGGTGGGGGCGCCGCTCTGCTACGGCCTGTACGAGCTCGTCCTGAAGGCCAAACAGCTGTTCACCGGGTAACGCCCGGCGTACGGACTGCGGCGCCGGGCAGGTGTGCGGACGCTGGTAGGGCGTCCGAAGGTCTGACAGAAGCCGACAAGCCTGACGCCGCTTTCCTGTGGCAACACCTGCCGTCGTACCCGTGAGTCACTGATCAGACTGGAGGATCCCCCTACCCAAGGCAACGAGGGAGACCCCCCAATGAACGGCTCACGCATCGCGGCCGTCGGCCACTACCAGCCCGCCAAGGTACTCACCAACGAGGACCTGGCGGGCCTGGTCGACACCAGTGACGAGTGGATCACGAGCCGGGTGGGCATCCGCACGCGCCACATCGCCGGTCCCGACGAGCCCGTCGACGAGCTGGCCGCGCACGCCGCGGCCAAGGCGCTCGCGGCGGCCGGTCTGACCGCGGGCGACATCGACCTGGTGCTGGTCGCGACCTCCACGGCGATCGACCGCTCCCCGAACATGGCGGCTCGGGTCGCCGCCCGCCTCGGCGTGCCCTCCCCGGCCGCCATGGACGTCAACGTGGTCTGCGCGGGCTTCACGCACGCGCTCGCCACCGCCGACCACGCCGTGCGCGCGGGGGCGGCGACTCGCGCCCTCGTCATCGGCGCGGACAAGATGTCCGAGGTCACGGACTGGAGCGACCGTACGACCTGTGTCCTGGTCGGGGACGGGGCGGGGGCCGCGGTGGTCGAGGCCGCCGCTCCCGGCACCGAGCCCGGCATCGGGCCGGTGCTGTGGGGATCGGTGCCCGAGATGGGGCACGCCGTACGCATCGAGGGCACGCCCCCGCGCTTCGCGCAGGAGGGACAGAGCGTCTACCGCTGGGCGACGACACGGCTCCCGGCGATCGCCCGGCAGGCCTGCGAGCGGTCCGGGCTCGCGCCCGAGGACCTCGCCGCGGTCGTCCTGCACCAGGCGAACCTGCGCATCATCGAACCCCTCGCCGCGAAGATCGGCGCCGTGAACGCCGTCGTCGCGCGCGATGTCGTCGACTCCGGGAACACCTCCGCCGCCAGCATCCCGATCGCCTTCTCCAAGCTCGTCGAACGCGGCGAGATCAGCACCGGCGACCCGGTGCTCCTGTTCGGCTTCGGCGGCAACCTCTCGTACGCGGGACAGGTCGTCCGCTGCCCCTGACGTGCGCGGACAACGGGGTGTGACGTGTCCGACTCTCCCCGGGCCTGGCCATGGTGCGCCGTAGACTGTAGACGAAAGACAATCGATACTGTCTGTTGACACCTGCTTTCCGGTGACGGTGGCGGTGACGGTGACGGGAAGGCTCGGCAGGAGGGGACCCCGATGTTGTCGACAGGACTGCCGCCGGGGGCGGTGCCCAAGCTCGAACGGCCAGGCCCGCTGCGCGACCGCGTCTACGAGGCGCTGCTCGAACTCATCACGACCCGCGCCCTCCAGCCTGGCCAGCACCTGGTCGAGAGCGAGCTCGCCGGGCATCTCGGCGTCTCCCGGCAGCCGGTCCGCGAGGCGCTCCAGCGGCTGAACACGGAGGGGTGGGTCGATCTTCGGCCCGCCCAGGGCGCCTTCGTGCATGAGCCGACCGAGGAGGAGGCCGACCAGCTCCTCACGGTCCGTACGCTGCTGGAGGCCGAGGCCGCCCGGCTCGCCGCCGCCAACGCGGGCACCGCCGGCATCACCGCGCTCGAGGAGCTGTGCGCCGAGGGTGAGCGCGCGGTCGCCGCCGACGACGTGGACGGCGCGGTCGCGATGAACGCCCGCTTCCACGCGAAGGTCATGGAGCTCGCCGGCAACGCGGTCCTCGCCGAGTTGGCCGCCCAGGTCGACCGCCGGGTCCGCTGGTACTACACCCCGGTCGCCCGGCAGCGCGGCCACCAGTCCTGGATCGAGCACCGCGACCTCATCGCGGCCATCGCCGCCCGCGACGAACCCCGCGCCACCCAGGTCATGCGCGCCCACACGGAGCACACGCGCAAGACGTACCACGAGCGCGAGAAGTAGCCCATAGAGAAGTAGCCCACCTCATTCGGGCGCCCCCCTGAGACCCGGACCGGCCGCGTCCGGGTCTCTCTTTGTCCACTCAGTGGAGAAAGTTGATGGCAATGTCTGCGCAACTTCTTCCCACCCCCGGCAGTCGCTGCTACGTTCCCATCGAAAGCAAGCCACCGGTGATGTGGCCAAAACTCGTTGGACACTGGCCGATTGAGGCGGGGAGGGGCTCGTGAGACGCATGACGGCACGACCCGCGAACGCGCACCAGGCGCGACTGCTGCGACTGCTGCGCGACGGCGGCCCCAACTCCCGGGCCCAGCTCGGCGACCAGATCGACCTCTCCCGGTCGAAACTGGCCGTCGAGGTGGAACGGCTCCTGGAGACCGGGCTCGTGGTCGCCGACGGCCTCGCCGCATCCCGCGGCGGCCGCCGCTCCCACAACATCCGGCTCGCCCCGGCGCTGCGCTTCCTCGGCGTCGACATCGGGGCCACCTCGATCGACGTGGCCGTCACCAACGCGGAACTGGAGGTCCTGGGGCACATCAACCAGCCCATGGACGTCCGTGAGGGACCGGTCGCAGTCTTCGAGCAAGTCCTTTCCATGGCCGCCAAGTTGAGGTCATCGGGGCTCGCGGAGGAATTCGACGGCGCCGGGATCGGCGTCCCGGGTCCGGTCCGCTTCCCCGAGGGCGTTCCGGTCGCACCGCCGATCATGCCCGGCTGGGACGGCTTCCCGGTCCGCGAGGCGCTCAGCCAGGATCTGGGCTGCCCCGTCATGGTCGACAACGACGTGAACCTGATGGCGATGGGGGAGCAGCACGCGGGCGTCGCACGCTCCGTGGGCGACTTCCTCTGCGTCAAGATCGGCACCGGCATCGGCTGCGGCATCGTCGTCGGTGGTGAGGTCTACCGCGGTACGACGGGCAGCGCCGGCGACATCGGGCACATCCAGGCCGTACCCGACGGGCGTCCGTGCGCCTGCGGCAACCGGGGCTGCCTGGAGGCCCACTTCAGCGGCGCCGCGCTCGCCCGGGACGCCACCGAGGCAGCCCAGCAGGGGCTTTCGGCGGAGCTCGCCGCGCGGCTGGAGGCGGCGGGCACGCTGAGCGCCGTCGACGTCGCCGCCGCGGCCGCCGCGGGCGACGCCACCGCCCTCGGACTGATCCGCGAGGGCGGCAACCGCACCGGGCAGGTCATCGCCGGCCTCGTCTCGTTCTTCAACCCCGGCCTGGTGGTGATCGGCGGCGGCGTCACCGGCCTCGGCCACACGCTGCTCGCCGCGATCCGCACGCAGGTGTACCGCCAGTCGCTGCCGCTGGCGACCGGCAACCTACCCATCGTGCTCGGGGAGTTGGGGCCGACCGCCGGGGTCATCGGCGCGGCCCGGCTCATCAGCGACCACCTGTTCTCGCCCGCGTAACCCTGCCAGAGCCGCACGAAACACTCCTGCCAGAGCCGCACCCAAGGTCACCCCCCCGTACAGCGCCCTGCTTCGCCCTGCCCTGAAACCGGCCCGCACGCCCGCCAAGGGGAACCGTCATGGCACCAGAACCACCGCTGCTCACCATGTCCGGCATCACCAAGTCGTTCCCCGGAGTCCGGGCCCTCGACGGCGTCGACCTCGACGTCCAGGCCGGCGAGGTCCACTGTCTGCTCGGCCAGAACGGGGCCGGAAAGTCCACCCTCATCAAGGTCCTGGCCGGCGCCCACCAGCCCGACGGCGGCACCATCGGCTGGCGCGGCGAACCCGTCACGCTCCGCTCCCCGATCGCCGCCATGCGCCTCGGCATCGCCACCATCTACCAGGAACTGGACCTGGTGGAGGGCCTGTCGGTGGCCGAGAACGTCCACCTCGGCCATGAACCCACCGCCGCCGGTTTCGTCGTACGGGGAAAGGCGGCCAAGGCGTCAACGGCGCAGCTGCTACGCCGACTCGGCCATCCGGAGATCGATCCGGCGCGCCTCGTCGGTGAGCTGTCGGCCGCCCAGCAGCAGATCGTCTCCATGGCGCGGGCACTCTCCCACGACGTACGCCTCATCGTCATGGACGAACCGTCCGCCGCCCTCGACCCCGACGAGGTCGACAACCTCTTCCGTATCGTCGGCGACCTCACCGCGGACGGCGTCGCCGTCGTCTACATCTCGCACCGGCTGGAGGAGATCCGTCGCATCGGCGACCGGGTGACCGTACTGAAGGACGGCCGCGCGGTGGCGGGCGGACTGCCCGCGAAGTCCACCCCCACGCGCGAGGTGGTGGCGCTGATGACGGGCCGCAACGTCGAGTACGTCTTCCCGGAACGGCCCACGCGAGGCCCCTCGTCCGAGCCGGTGCTCAGGGTCCAAGGGCTGGCACGCGCGGGCGAGTTCGAACCTCTCGACCTCGAACTGCGCCCCGGCGAGATCGTCGGCCTGGCCGGGCTCGTCGGTTCCGGGCGCTCCGAGATCCTGGAGACGATCTACGGGGCCCGCAAGCCGACCGCCGGCCAAGTCAGTGTGGATGGCCGGGCGTTGCGCACCGGCAGCGTACGTGCCGCCGTCCGCGCCGGACTCGGACTCGCCCCCGAGGAGCGCAAGGCGCAGGCCCTGCTGATGCTGGAGTCCGTCACCCGCAATGTGTCCGTGTCCTCCATGTCCCGCTTCTCACACGGGGGTTGGATCGACCGGAGCGCCGAGCGAGGCGCCGCCCGCGCCGCGACACGTGAGCTGTCGCTGCGCCCCGACAACCCGTCCGTCCCGATCCGGACACTGTCCGGCGGCAATCAGCAAAAGGCCGTCCTGGCCCGCTGGCTGCTGCGCGGCTGCCGCGTCCTGCTGCTCGACGAACCCACCCGCGGTGTCGACGTCGGCGCCCGCGCCGAGCTGTACGCGGTCATCCGTCGCCTCGCCGACGAAGGCCTCGCCGTACTTCTGGTCTCCAGCGAGATTCCCGAAGTTCTGGGGCTGGCTGACCGGGTGATGATTCTCCGCGAGGGCCGGGTGATCCACTCCGGCCCTTCGCGGGAACTGGACGAGTTTCGCGTACTCGACCTTGTCGTGACTCCGCCGTTTCCCGAAGGAGGTGGCTTCTCAATCGGCCGTTGACCGGCCTCATGACGGTCAAGCCCTGACCGTTGCCTGAAGGCACTTGCCAATCTAGCGGCGTTCACGACGGGAGTTGCCCGTGCTCAGCAAACTGCACCCGCCAGGATCAACGGCCGCACGGAAGTCCGATCGCGCGGTGTCCCGCGGCGGCCCATTGCGTGCTCTAGCCGCCCGCGCCGACGTCCGCACCCTCTCGCTGCTCGGCGTGCTCGTCGCCCTGATCGTCATCGGCGGTATCACCAAGCCCGACGAGTTCCTCGACACCCGCAACCTCCAACTCGTCCTCACCCAGGCCTCGGTGATCGGCGTCGTCACCGTGGGCATGACCTTCGTCATCACCTCCGGCGGCATCGACCTGTCCGTCGGTGCGATCGTCGCGCTGTCCTCGGTGTGGGCCACGACGGTCGCCACCCAGGAGTACGGCTTCGCGGGCATCCTCTTCACCGCGGTGCTCGTCGGCGTGGGCTGCGGCCTGGTCAACGGCCTGCTCATCGCGTACGGCGGGATGGTCCCGTTCATCGCGACGCTCGCCATGCTCGCCTCGGCCCGCGGCCTCGCCCTCCAGATCACCGACGGCAAGACCCAGATCGTCACCATCGACGGGATCCTGAAGCTCGGCGAACGCGACTCGTACATCCTCGGCATCCCACCGCTGGTCCTGGTCTTCGCCGTCGTCACGATCATCGGCTGGCTGATTCTCAACCGCACCACCTTCGGCCGCCGCACGGTCGCCGTCGGCGGCAACGCGGAGGCGGCCCGGCTGGCCGGCATCGACGTGCGGCGCCAGCGGCTGTACCTCTACCTGCTCTCCGGACTGTGCTGCGGCATCGCCGCCTTCCTGCTGATCATCCTGTCCGGCTCGGGCCAGAACACCAACGGCAACCTGTACGAACTCGACGCCATCGCCGCCGCGATCATCGGCGGGACCCTGCTCAGCGGGGGCCGCGGCACCATCACCGGTTCGGTGCTCGGTGTCCTGATCTTCACCACGATCACCAACATCTTCGCGCTGAACAACCTGCAGAGCGACGTCCAGCAGATCGCCAAGGGAGCGATCATCGTCGCCGCGGTCCTGGTCCAGCGGCGTACGGCAGCAAGCAGCACCTGACACGGGAAGGCCCCACCGCCATGCCAGAATCCACGAGCTCCACCAGCTTCACGAGCCGCAGAGGACTCCTCTTCGGGACCGCCGCCGCCTCGGCCGGCGCCCTCCTGGTCGGCTGCACCAGCAACGACACCAAGGATGAGAAGGCGGCTGCGAGCAGCCAACCGGCCGGCGACGACAAGCCCGGCAAGCACATCACCATCGGCTTCGCGGGTCCGCAGGCCGACCACGGCTGGCTCAACGCGATCAACGACAACGCCAAGAGCCGGGCCAAGAAGTACTCGGACGTGACGCTGGAGATCACCGAGGGCTCCAACGACACGGCCGCGCAGATCGGCCAGATCGAGACACTGATCAACAAGAAGGTCGACGTCCTGGTGGTGCTGCCCGCCGACGGCAAGGCGCTCACCCAGGTCGGCCTGAAGGCGATGCGTGCGGGCATCCCGGTCGTCAACCTCGACCGGATCTTCAACACCCCGCAGGCGTACCGCTGTTGGATCGGCGGCGACAACTACGGCATGGGCCTCAGTGCCGGCCACTACATCGGCGAGAAGCTGAAGGACAAGCAGGACGCCAAGGTCATCGAACTCGCCGGGCTCGACAACCTGGAACTCACCAAGCAGCGCACCCAGGGCTTCGACGCGGCCCTGAAGAACTACCCCAACATCAAGAAGGTCGCCCGCCAGGCCGCCGACTTCACCGTCGAGTCGGGACAGGCCAAGATGGCCCAACTCCTCCAGGCCCAGCCGAAGTTCGACGCTCTGTGGAACCACGACGACGACCAGGGCGTGGGCGCGCTGCGCGCCATCAAGCAGGCCGGGCGCGAGGACTTCCTGATGGTCGGCGGCGCGGGCGCGCTCTCCGCCTTCCAGGCCATCCAGTCCGACAACAGCGTCCTGAAGGCCACCGTCCTCTACCCGCCGACCATGGCGGCCTCCGCGATCGACCTCGCTCGCGCGCTCGGCCAGGGCAAGGGCATCGGAGGGCTCTCCGAGTTCGAGATCCCGGTCTCGCTCACGCTCTACTCGGCCGTCGTCGACAAGGACAACGTCGGCCAGTACATGGCCACCGGCTTCAGGTGATCCGCCCCGCTCACACCCCCCACAGCGTCACGACGACGAGGAGGACATCCGTATGGGACAGCCGCACCAGGGCGAGGCAGCCGGGGTGGAGGCGGGGTTCGTTGCCGGGCCCGGGGCCGAAGCGGGGCTCGCTTCCGGGCCCGGGCTGGAGGCGGGGCTCGCTTCCGGTCCCGGGGCCGAGGCGGCCGGGGTGAAGGCGGGCAAGCCGACGCTCGGGGTGGGCATGGTCGGTTACGCCTTCATGGGCGCCGCCCACTCCCAGGGCTGGCGCACCGTGGGCCGCGTCTTCGACCTGCCGCGAACCCCGGTCCTCGCCGCCGTCTGCGGCCGGGACGCGAGCGCGGTGCGGGCCATGGCCGACCGGCACGGCTGGGCGGCGGCCGAGACCGACTGGCGGGCCCTGATCGCCCGGGACGACGTCGACCTCGTCGACATCTGCACCCCCGGCGACAGCCATGCCGAGATCGCCCTCGCCGCCCTGGCCGCCGGCAAACACGTACTGTGCGAGAAGCCCCTCGCGAACACGGTCGAGGAGGCGGAGGCGATGACGGAGGCCGCCGAGGCAGCCTTCGCCCGCGGTCAGATGTCCATGGTCGGCTTCAACTACCGTCGACTGCCCGCGACTTCACTCGCCCGGAGGATGGTCGCCGAGGGGCGGCTCGGAGCCCTGCGGCACGTACGGGTGACGTACCTTCAGGACTGGCTGGTGGACCCGGAGTTCCCGCTCACCTGGCGGCTGCGCAAGGAGCTCGCGGGGTCGGGTGCGCTCGGCGACCTCGGGGCCCACATCGTCGACCTCGCCCAGTACCTGGCGGGCGAGCCGGTCGTCGGGGTCTCCGCGCTCACCGAGACGTTCGTACGGGAGCGCCCGCTGCCCGCCGGAGCGTCGAGCGGACTGTCCGCCGTATCGGAGACGAGCCCGCGGGCCGGGGGTGTCGGCACGGTCACCGTCGACGACGCCGCCCTGTTCACCGGCCGCTTCGCCTCCGGCGCCCTCGCCTCCTTCGAGGCGTCCCGCTTCGCGACCGGGCGCAAGAACTCCCTGCGCATCGAACTCAACGGCGAGCGCGGCTCGCTCGCCTTCGACCTGGAACGGCTCAACGAGCTCTCGTACCACGACCACACCGAACCCGGCACGCACGCGGGCTTCCGCCGGATCCTCGTCACCGAGCCCGACCACCCCTACCTGGAAGCCTGGTGGCCGCCGGGCCACGGCCTCGGCTACGAGCACACCTTCACCCACCAGGCCCGCGACCTGGTGCGGGCCATCGCCGTCGGCCGGCGCCCCGAACCGTCCTTCGCCGACGGGCTGCGGGTACAGCGCGTCCTCGCGGCGGTGGAGGAAAGCGCCCAGAAGAACTCCGTCTACACACCCATCGCGGTCTGAGGAGGCCCCGGACATGCCGCGCACCTTCACACTCTTCACCGGCCAGTGGGCCGACCTGCCCCTCGAAGAGGTCTGCCGCCTCGCTCGTGACTTCGGCTACGACGGCCTCGAACTCGCCTGCTGGGGCGACCACTTCGAGGTCGACAAGGCGCTCGCGGACCCCTCTTACATCGACTCCCGGCACGCGCTCCTCGACAAGTACGGCCTCAAGTGCTGGGCGATCTCCAACCATCTGGTCGGCCAGGCCGTCTGCGACGCCATCATCGACGAGCGGCACCGGGCGATCCTGCCCGCCCGGATCTGGGGCGACGGCGAACCCGAGGGCGTACGGCAGCGGGCCGCCGCCGAGATCGCCGACACCGCGCGCGCCGCGGCGGCCTTCGGCGTCGACACGGTCGTCGGCTTCACCGGCTCGGCGATCTGGCACCTGGTCGCGATGTTCCCGCCCGCCCCCGAGTCGATGATCGCGCGCGGCTACGAGGACTTCGCGACGCGCTGGAACCCCATCCTGGACGTCTTCGACGAGCAGGGCGTGCGGTTCGCGCACGAGGTGCACCCCAGCGAGATCGCCTACGACTACTGGACGACGCAGCTCGCGCTCAAGGCGGTCGACCACCGACCGGCGTTCGGACTGAACTTCGACCCGTCCCACTTCGTCTGGCAGGACCTGGACCCGGTCGGCTTCCTCTACGACTTCCGCGACCGCATCTACCACGTCGACTGCAAGGAAGCCCGCAAGCGGCTCGACGGCCGCAACGGCCGCCTCGGCTCGCACCTGCCCTGGGGCGATCCCCGGCGCGGCTGGGACTTCGTGTCGGCCGGGCACGGCGACGTCCCCTGGGAGGACGTCTTCCGCATGCTCCGCTCCATCGACTACACGGGCCCCATCTCGGTCGAGTGGGAGGACGCCGGCATGGACCGGCTCCAGGGCGCACCCGAGGCCCTGACCCGTCTCAAGGCGTACGACTTCGAGCCGCCGTCGGCATCCTTCGACGCGGCGTTCGGCGGCAACGACTGACTTCTCCTGTGTCTCCGGGGTGACGGCGCACCCCGGCGCAAGCACCCGCTCGTACAACCAGCCCCTTTCTGGAGGCATTCGTGCACGGGAAAGACCGCGCCACCCGCACCGACAGAACCGAGACCCACAGAGGACGCCCCGCATTCCGTCGAGCGCTCGCGCTGCTGAGCGGCGCGTTGCTCGCGGCCGCCTCGCTCACCCTCACCGCACCCCCGGCCGGCGCAGCCGTCGCCGACCCGGGGAACACGGCAGCGGCGGAGGACTTCCAGCAGGTCACCCTCGCCAAGGGCGAGCCCGAGGTCGGCGAGCCCATGTCGCTCGCCGTGCTCCCCGACCGCTCGGTCCTGCACACCTCGCGCGACGGCGAACTCCGCCTCACCGACGCGGCCGGAAACACCAGGCTCGCGGGCAAACTCGACGTCTACACGCACGACGAGGAAGGCCTGCAAGGTGTCGGCATAGACCCGGGCTTCGCCGACAACCGCTTCATCTACCTCTACTACGCGCCGCCCCTGAACACCCCGGCGGGCGATGCCCCCGAGACGGGCACGGCGGCCGACTTCGCGCCCTTCGACGGCGTCAACCGTCTCTCCCGCTTCGTCCTCAAGACGGACGGCACCCTCGACACCGCCAGTGAGAAGAAGATCCTCGACGTCCAGGCCACCCGCGGCATCTGCTGCCACGTCGGCGGCGACATCGACTTCGACGCGGCGGGCAACCTGTACCTGTCGACCGGGGACGACTCCAACCCCTTCCAGTCCGACGGCTTCACGCCCATCGACGAGCGCCCCGACCGCAACCCGGTCTTCGACGCCCAGCGCTCGGCCGGCAACACCAACGACCTGCGCGGCAAGATCCTGCGCATCAAGGTGAACGCCGACGGCTCGTACGCCATCCCCGACGGCAACCTCTTCGCGCCCGGCACGGACAAGACGCGGCCTGAGATCTACGCGATGGGCTTCCGCAACCCGTTCCGCTTCAGCGTCGACAAGGCGACGGGCATCGTCTACGTCGGTGACTACGGCCCCGACGCCGGCGCGGCCGACCCGGCACGCGGCCCCGGCGGCCAGGTCGAGTTCGCCCGCGTCACCGGCCCCGGCAACTTCGGCTGGCCGTACTGCACGGGCAAGAACGACGCCTACGTGGACTACGACTTCGCGACGAAGACCTCCGGCGCCGCCTTCGACTGCAACGCCCCGAAGAACACCTCCCCGCACAACACGGGACTGACGGACCTGCCCCCGGCGCAGCCCGCCTGGATCCCCTACGACGGAGCCTCGGTCCCGGAGTTCGGCAGCGGCTCGGAGTCCCCGATGGGCGGCCCGGTCTACCACTACGACGCCTCGCTCGACTCGCCCGTGAAGTTCCCGCAGGCGTACGACGGGAACTTCTTCGCCGGTGAGTTCGGCCGCCGCTGGATCAAGCGGATCGCGAGCGACTCCGCCGGCACGGTGCAGTCCATCAACTCCGTTCCGTGGACCGGCACGCAGGTGATGGACATGGCCTTCGGACCGGACGGCGCCCTGTACGTCCTCGACTACGGCACCGCCTGGTTCGGCGGCGACGAGAACTCGGGCCTCTACCGCATCGAGAACGCCACCGACGGCCACTCGCCCGTCGCGCAGGCCGCGGCCGACCGCACCTCGGGACAGGCCGCGCTCAAGGTGAGCTTCTCCTCGGCCGGTTCGTCCGACGCGGACGGCGACGCCCTCACCTACAGCTGGGACTTCGGCGACGGCGGTACGGCGACGGCGGCGAACCCCTCCCACAAGTACAAGACGAACGGCACCTACACGGCGACGGTGACCGCCAAGGACGCGACCGGCCGCACCGGCAGCGCGAGCGTGCAGATCGTGGTCGGTAACACCGCACCCAAGGTCGTGGTCGAACAACCGCGTGACGGCCAGCTGTTCAGCTTCGGCGACCCCGTGCCGTTCAAGGTGAAGGTCACCGACCCCGAGGACGGCCGAGCGATCGACTGCGCCAAGGTGAAGGTCACCTTCATCCTCGGCCACGACAGCCACGGCCACCCGCTCACCTCGGCGAACGGCTGCTCCGGCACCCTCCAGACCAGCGCCGACGGCGGCCACGACCAGGACGCCAACATCTTCGGAGTCCTCGACGCCGAGTACACCGACGGCGGAGGCGGCGGCCAGGCCCCGCTGACCACCCACGACCAGAACGTGCTCCAGCCCAAGCACCGCCAGGCCGAGCACTACGGCAAGGCCTCCGGCATCACCGTCCAGTCGAAGACCACCGCGCACGGCGGCAAGACCGTCGGCGACATCGACAACGGTGACTGGATCTCCTTCACGCCCTACTCCCTGAGCGACGCCCAGAAGATCACGGCACGCGTCTCCTCCGCCGGCGCGGGCGGCACCCTCGAGATCCGCGCGGGCTCCCCGACCGGCCGCACGCTGGGCCGGGCGACCGTACCGGTGACGGGCGGCTGGGACACCTTCCAGGACGTGAGCGCCGATCTCGCGCACGCCCCGAGCGGCACCACCACGCTCTACCTCGTCTTCAAGGGAAGCGGCACCGGAGCGCTCTACGACGTGGACGACTTCACCTTCACGACGAGCTGACGGGGGGTGACGGTCATGCGCACATCGCTACGCATGCTGACCGTGGGTGCCGCTGCCGCCCTGCTCCTCGGGTGTGTGTCGGGACCGGCGGCGTCGAAGGGCGCGGACGGCCCCGACAGGGGCCGGGTGCTGGTCTTCTCGAAGACCGCGGGCTTCCGGCACGACTCGATCCCCGAGGGGATCGCGGCCGTACGGGAGCTCGGGACCACGGGCGGCTTCGCGGTCGACGCCACGGAGGACGCGGGCGCCTTCACCGCACGCAACCTGGCGCGGTACGACGCCGTCGTCTTCCTCTCGACGACCGGTGACGTCCTCGACACCACCCAACAGGCCGCCTTCGAGCGGTACATCAAGCAGGGCGGCGGTTATGTGGGCATCCACGCGGCCGCCGACACCGAGTACGACTGGGCCTTCTACGGCGGTCTCGCGGGCGCGTACTTCCAGTCGCACCCCGCGATCCAGCCCGCGACGGTCACCGTCGAGGACCGCTCCCACCCGGCGACCTCGGGGCTCCCGAGATCCTGGGAGCGCACGGACGAGTGGTACAACTACCGCTCGAATCCGCGCGACCGGGCCCACGTCCTCGCCTCGCTCGACGAGTCCTCGTACACCGGCGGCACGATGAGCGGCGACCATCCGATCGCCTGGTGCCAGGAGTACCGGGGCGGCCGCGCCTTCTACACCGGGGGCGGCCACACCAAGGAGTCCTACGCCGAACCCGCCTTCCGGCAGCACCTGCTGGGCGGCATCCGGTACGCCATCGGCGCCGCCCAGGCCGACTGCCGCCCGGAGAACGGCTACCGGCCGCTCTTCGACGGCACGGCCGGGTCGCTGGCGGCGTGGAAACAGGCGGGCCCGGGTTCGTTCTCGCTGAGCGACGACGGCACGCTGACGTCGCACGACGGCCTGGGGATGCTCTGGTACGCCGGTTCCGGGTTCGGCTCGTACTCGCTGAAGCTGGACTGGCGGGTGGCCGGGGACGACAACTCCGGGGTGTTCGTCGGGTTCCCGGAGTCCGACGACCCCTGGTCGGCCGTCAACAACGGCTATGAGATCCAGATCGACGCGACCGACGCCCCCGACCGCACCACCGGGGCCGTGTACAGCTTCCAGTCCGCCGACCTGAAGAAGCGCGACCGTGCGCTGAACCCGCCGGGGGAGTGGAACACGTACGAGATCCGCGTGGAGGGCGAGCGCCTCCGCGTCTGGCTCAATGGCGTGAAGATCAACGATTTCACCAACACCGATCCGGTACGAAGCCTGCGTGAAGGACACATCGGCCTCCAGAACCACGGAGCCGACGACCAGGTGTCCTTCCGTGACGTCCGGATCAAGGAACTGCCCACGAAGGGCGACTGACCGGCGGCGGGCGGGGGACGCCGTACCCCCGCCCGCCGTCTCGCCCACCCCTCTTCTTTCTCCTCTCCCCTGTGTGGCTGACGTACGACAAGGAGGCTGCCCATGTCCCCCATGCCCGCGTCCCTTTCCGAGCCTCGGGTGGGGGTGTGGCTGATCGGAGCCCGCGGCTCCGTCGCCACCACCGTCATCGCGGGCTGCGCGGCCCTCACCGCCGGCCTGCACCCCCCGACGGGCATGGTCACCGAGACATCCCTCTTCGCCGAGTGCGGCCTGCCCACCCTGTCCTCCCTCGTCTTCGGCGGCCACGACACCGTGGACTGCCCCCTGCCGAAACGGGCCGAGGCCCTGGCTGCCGGCGGTGTGCTTCCCCCCGGCCTCCCCTCGGCGATCGCGGCCGAACTGGAGGCCGCCGACGCGGAGATCCGCCCCGGCGGCCCCGCCCCCGGCGACACACGGGACGACTCCGAGCTCGTGGACGCCTTCGCGGCCGATCTGCGCGACTTCGTACGACGCCGGGGCCTGACCCGTGCGGTCGTGCTGAACGTGGCCTCCACCGAACCCGCACCCGTGGGCTCCGCCCTGCCCCCGAGCTCGCTGTACGCGGCGGCGGCGCTGGCGGCCGGCTGCCCCTACGTGAACTTCACCCCGTCCACCGGCCTGCACCACCCGGCGCTGGCCTCGGCGGCACGTGCCGGCCGCCTCCCGTACGCCGGCCGCGACGGCAAGACGGGCCAGACCCTGTTGCGGTCGGTGCTCGGCCCGATGTTCGCGCAGCGCGCGCTGGCGGTCCGCGCATGGTCCGGCACCAACCTGCTCGGCGGCGGCGACGGCGCCTCCCTCGCCGACCCGGCCGCCGCAGCGGCCAAGAACGCCGGCAAGGAACGGGTCCTCGCGGACACCTTGGGCGGGGCCCCGCAGGGCGAGGTCCACATCGACGACGTACCGGCCCTCGGCGACTGGAAGACCGCCTGGGACCACATCGCCTTCGACGGCTTCCTCGGCACCCGGATGATCCTGCAGACCACCTGGCAGGGCTGCGACTCCGCGCTGGCGGCGCCCCTGGTCCTCGACCTCGCGCGCCTGGTGTCCCGCGCGCACGAGGCCGGTCTCTCGGGCCCCCTGAGCGAACTCGGCTTCTACTTCAAGGACCCGGTGGGCGACGGGCCCGCGGCGCTGGGTGAGCAGTACGCGGCCCTGGCGGGGCTCGCGCGACGGCTCCGCGCACTCCCCGGGGGGACCCGATGACGCCGCTCTCGCCCAGGCCGGACCGACCGACCACGACGAGCCCACCGCAGAGCCCGATCCCGCGCCAGAGCCGGAGCCAGAGCCCGCGGGCGGGTACAACATCCGGGGCCGGGGCCGGGGCCGGGGCCGGAGCAGGAGCGGGAACGGGAGCCAGAGCCAGGGCTTGGGCCGAACTCCTCCGGCTCCCCGCCCTGTTCACCGTCCCGGGCGACGCCCTCGCCGGCGCCGCCACCACCGGCAACCGCCCCAACCCCCGCACCCTGCTCGCCATCGCCTCCTCCCTCTGTCTGTACGAGGCGGGCATGGCCCTCAACGACTGGGCCGACCGGACCGAGGACGCCCTCGAACGCCCACACCGCCCACTGCCCTCCGGACGCATCCACCCGTCCGCGGCCCTCGTCGCCGCAGGCGCCCTCACGGCGGCGGGCCTGGCCCTGGCAGCACGCGCCGGACGCCCGGCCCTCGCCGTCGCGGCCCCCCTCGCGGCCACCGTCTGGGCGTACGACCTCGCGCTCAAGCGAACCCCCGCCGGGCCGGCGGCGATGGCCACCGCGCGGGGCCTGGACCTGCTCCTCGGCGCGACGGCCACCGGCGGCAGCGCCCGCCCCGCCCTGCCCGCCGCCCTGACCCTGGCCACCCACACCCTCGCGGTGACCACGGTGTCCCGCGATGAGACCCGGGGCGGTTCGCCGCTCGCACCGCTGGCCGCGCTCGCCACGACGGGCACGCTCGCCTGGACGTTGACGAGACCCCCGGGAGCCCCGGGCACGACCCCCTCCCGATACCCCGCCGCGGCCCCTTCCCGGCACCCCGCCCCGGTTTTCTCCCGGCACCCCGCGGCGGCCTCCTCCCTGCGCACCGTCCTCGCCGCCGCCTTCATCACCACCTCGGGCCGCCCCCTCCTCCACGCCGCACTCAACCCCTCACCCCCGCTCACCCAGCGAGCCGTCGGCGGCGGAATCCGCGCGATGATCCCCCTCCAGGCCGCCCTCGCGGCCCGCTCCGGCGCCCTCGCCTCCGCCCTCCTCACGGCCGCCCTCGCCCCGGCGGCCCGCAGATTCGCGAGGAAGGTGAGCGTCACATGACCCCGACACCCCACCGCACGAACCCCCGGTCCCACGCCACGAACGCAAACCCCCTCCGCTTCGGCTACGGCACCAACGGTCTCGCCGACCTCCGCCTCGACGACGCCCTCGGCCTTCTCGCGGACCTCGGCTACGACGGCGTCGGCCTGACCCTCGACCACATGCACCTGGACCCGCTGGCCCCGGACGTCGCCGCCCGCACCCGGAAGGTGGCCCGCAGGCTGGACACCCTCGGACTCGGCGTCACCGTCGAGACCGGCGCCCGCTATGTGCTCGACCCGCGCCGCAAGCACGGCCCCTCTCTCCTCGACCCGGACCCGGCCGACCGGGCCCGCCGCGTCGACCTCCTCATCCGCGCCGTCCGCATCGCCGCCGACCTCGGCGCCCACGCCGTCCACTGCTTCAGCGGCGTACTCCCGGCCGACCCGACCCACCTGGCCAACCCAGCCGACCAAGCCCATCCCGTCGCCACGGCCCACCCGGCCGAGGACACCGCCTGGAAGCGCCTCGCCGAGGCACTCACCCCCGTGCTGGACGCGGCCACCCACGCCGGCGTCCCGCTCGCCGTCGAACCCGAACCAGGCCATCTCCTCGCCACCCTCGCCGACTTCCACCACCTGCGGCGCATCCTCGGCGACCCGCCCGCCCTCGGCCTCACCCTCGACATCGGCCACTGCCAGTGCCTGGAACCCCTGCCACCCGCCGACTGCGTCCGCGCCGCCGCCCCCTGGCTCCGGCACGTCCAGATCGAGGACATGCGCCGCGGCCACCACGAACACCTCCCGTTCGGGGACGGGGAGATCGACTTCCCGCCCGTACTCGAAGCCCTGGCCGCCACCGGCTACCAGGCGCTGACCGTCGTCGAACTGCCCCGCCACTCCCACGCGGGCCCCCACTTCGCCGCACAGTCCCTCCCGTTCCTCCACCGCGCGGCCCGGGCGATCCCCGCAGGCGCCGAAGGGAGCACCCCGTGAACCACCACCCACACCCACCCCACGGCAGCACGGCGAACCACCCGGCCGAACCCGCCCTCGCCGCCCTGCACGCCCGTCTGAACACCTCCCTCGCTCCGTCCGCCCGCGTCTGGCTGGACCAGGCCCTCGACGAGGCCGCCGACCATCCCGGCACCCACGGACCCATCTCCGTCTGGGAGTTGCGCATCGCGGAGGCGGCCCGCCGCTGCGGCCCCGAGCACGCCGACGCCGCCCGCGTGCTCCTCCTGCACGCCGCCCGCGCCGACCCGGACTCACTCGCCCGCGTCTACCGGCAGGGCACGGCCGCCGAACGCCGGGCCGTCCTGCACGCCCTTCCCCACCTCGTGCCCGGCCCCGACGCACTGCCCCTCGTCGAGGACGCCCTGCGCACCAACGACACCCGGCTCGTCGCCGCCGCCCTCGGCCCGTACGCCGCCCGCCACCTGGACGCCCACACCTGGCGGCACGCCGTCCTGAAGTGCCTGTTCACCGGCGTACCCGTGGACGTCGTGGCCGACCTGGCGCCGCGCGCCCACGCGGACGCCGAACTCGCCCGGATGCTCGGCGACTACGCGCGGGAACGCACCGCCGCGGACCGTCCCGTCCCCGAGGACCTGCACCGCGTCCTGGCCCTGACCGAGCCCACCGCCGCCCCCGCAGGCCCGTGCGGCACCTCCCGCACATCCGGCAAGGAGTCCTGATGCGCATCTTCGACCCCCACATCCACATGACGTCACGGACCACCGACGACTACGAGGCCATGCACACCGCGGGTGTCCGCGCCCTCGTCGAGCCCTCGTTCTGGCTCGGCCAGCCCCGCACCTCGGTCGCCTCCTTCCTCGACTACTTCGACTCGCTCCTCGGCTGGGAACCCTTCCGCGCCGCCCAGTACGGCATCGCCCACCACTGCGCGCTCGCCCTCAACCCCAAGGAGGCGAACGACCCCCGTTGCGTCCCGGTCCTCGACGAACTGCCGCGCTATCTCGTCAAGGACCAGGTCGTGGCCGTGGGCGAGATCGGCTACGACTCGATGACCCCCGCCGAGGACACCGCCCTCGCCGCCCAGCTGCAACTCGCCGCCGACCACGAGCTCCCCGCGCTCGTCCACACCCCGCACCGCGACAAGCAGGCCGGCCTGCGGCGCACCCTCGACGTCGTCCGGGAGTCCGCCCTGTCCCCGGACCGCGTCCTGGTCGACCACCTCAACGAGAACACCGTCAAGGAGGCCAAGGACAGCGGCTGCTGGCTGGGCTTCTCCGTCTATCCCGACACGAAGATGGACGAGGAACGCATGGTCGCCGTCCTGGCGGAGCACGGGCCGGAGCGGGTGCTCGTCAACTCGGCCGCGGACTGGGGCAGAAGCGACCCCCTCAAGGCCCGCCGCGTCGCCGACGCCCTGCTGGCCGCCGGGTTCACCGAGGACGACGTCGACCGGGTGCTGTGGCGCAACCCCGTCGCCTTCTACGGCCTCAGCGGCCGACTGAGCCTCGACGTCATCACCCCCGACGTCACCCACGAAGGCAACTCCATCCTGCGCGGCGGGGAGTGAGCGATGCGCTTCCGCCACCCCGACGGCTCCACCGTCCACCTCGCGTACTGCACCAACGTCCACCCGGCCGAAACCCTCGACGGCGTCCTCGCCCAACTCCGCGACCACTGCGAACCCGTCCGCCGCCGCCTCGGCCGCGACCGCCTCGGCATCGGCCTGTGGCTGGCCAGGGACGCCGCCCACGCCCTCGTCACCGACCCCTCCGCGCTGCGCGGCCTGCGCACCGAACTCGAACACCGCGGCCTCGAAGTCGTCACCCTCAACGGCTTCCCCTACGAAGGCTTCGGCGCCGAAGAGGTCAAGTACCGCGTCTACCAGCCGGACTGGGCCGACCCCGAACGCCTCGCCCACACCACCGACCTGGCCCGAGTCCTCGCCCAGCTCCTGCCCGACGACGTCACCGAAGGCAGCATCTCCACCCTGCCCCTCGCCTGGCGCACCGCATACGACCAGGAGCGGGCGACGGCAGCGCACGCCGCGCTGACCACGCTCGCCGAACGCCTCGACGCCCTCCACGAGCTCACCGGCCGCTCCCTGCGCATCGGCCTGGAACCGGAACCCGGCTGCACCGTCGAGACCACCCGTGACGCCCTCGCCCCGCTCACCGCGATCGGTCGCGACCGCATCGGCATCTGCGTCGACACCTGCCATCTCGCCACCTCCTTCGAAGACCCGCACACCGCCCTGGACGCGCTCGCACAGGCCCGCGTCCCCATCGTCAAATCCCAGCTCTCAGCCGCCCTGCACGCCGAACACCCCCATCTCCCCGAAGTCCGGGCGGCCCTCGCCGCCTTCGACGAACCCCGCTTCCTGCACCAGACCCGCACCCTCACCGCCGCGGGTCTGCGCGGCACCGACGACCTCGGCGAGGCCCTCGCCGGTGACGCCCTGCCCGACGCCTCCCCGTGGCGCGCCCACTTCCACGTCCCGCTGCACGCGGCCCCCGCCGCACCCCTCACCTCCACACTCCCCGTCCTGCGGGCCGCACTGACCCGCCTCGTAGGCGGCCCGCACCCCCTCACCCACCACCTGGAGGTCGAGACCTACACCTGGCAGGCACTTCCGCCGGAGCTGCGCCCCCGAGCCCGCGCCCAGCTCGCCGACGGCATCGCCGCCGAACTCACCCTCGCCCGGGACCTGTTGACGGACCTCGGCCTCAAGGAGCTGCCGTGACCCCACCACCACAGGAGCCGGCCGACCCCACTCCTCTCCTCGTCCTGGACATCGTCGGCCTCACCCCCCGTCTCCTCGACCACATGCCTCACCTCAAGGCCCTCGGCCAGTCCGGTTTCCGTGCCCCGCTCGGCACCGTCCTGCCCGCCGTCACCTGCGCCGCCCAGTCCACCTTCCTCACCGGCACCCACCCTTCCGAGCACGGCATCGTCGGCAACGGCTGGTACTTCCGCGAGCTCGGCGACGTACTGCTGTGGCGGCAGCACAACGGCCTGGTGTCCGGCGACAAGCTGTGGGACGCCGCCCGGCGCGCGCACCCCGGCTACACGGTCGCCAATATCTGCTGGTGGTACGCCATGGGCGCCGACACCGACATCACCGTCACTCCCCGTCCCGTCTACTACGCCGACGGCCGCAAGGAACCCGACTGCTACACCCGGCCCCCGGCCCTGCACGACGAACTCACCGAGAAATTCGGCACGTTCCCCCTGTTCCACTTCTGGGGTCCCGGCGCCGACCTCGTCTCCAGCCGCTGGATCATCGACGCGACCCGCCACATCAACCGCACCCGCCGGCCGGACCTGACCCTCTGCTACCTCCCTCACCTCGACTACGACCTCCAGCGCTTCGGCCCCGACGACCCGCGCTCCCTCCAGGCGGCCGCGGACCTCGACGCGGCCATGGCTCCCCTCCTCGACGACGCGAAGGCGGAAGGCCGCACCGTCGTCGCGCTCTCCGAGTACGGCATCACCCGCGCGGACCGCCCCGTCGACATCAACCGCGCCCTGCGCCGCGCCGGACTCCTCGAAGTGCACACGCAGGACGGCATGGAGTACCTCGACCCGATGGCCTCCCGGGCCTTCGCGGTCGCCGACCACCAGATCGCCCATGTCTACGTGCGCCGCCCCGAGGACCTGGAGGTCACCAAGGCAGCCCTCGCCGACCTGCCCGGCATCGAGCGACTCCTCGACGACGAGGGCAAGAAGACCCACCACCTCGACCATCCGCGCTCCGGCGAACTCGTCGCCGTCGCGGAGCCGGACGCCTGGTTCACGTACTACTACTGGCTCGACGACGCCCGCGCGCCCGACTTCGCGCAGCTCGTCGAGATCCACCGCAAACCCGGCTACGACCCGGTCGAACTCTTCATGGATCCCCTCGACCCCTACGTCAAGGTGAAGGCGGCCACGGCACTGGCGCGCAAGAAGCTCGGCCTGCGCTACCGCATGGCGGTCGTGCCGCTGGACCCCTCACCTATTCGCGGCAGCCACGGCCGCCTTCCCACGAGCGACGACGAAGGTCCGCTCCTCATCTGCTCCACCCCCCGCACCGCTCCCGGCCGCATCGCGGCCACCGAAGTGAAATCCCTGCTGCTCGACCTGGCCGGCCTCACCTGACGAGACCTGACAAGGCGTGACGAGCAACTACGGAAAGTGAAGCACGCGCCACTGACAACGCGTCCGGCGAGCGCTTCGCACGCCTCTGACCTGCGCACGAGCGGCAGACCGACGGCACCCGTCAAAGCCGTACACCGATCCGAAAGAGAGAAACCGTGACCGCCTTCCACGACGAACCCGCGACCGGCGAAGCCCTGCGCCGCGCTCTCGGCCTCAACCGCCGCCGCTTTCTGAGCACCTGCACCGCCGCCGCGACCGCGGCGATCGCGGCACCCGTCCTCGGTGCCTCGCCCGCCCTGGCCCAGGACCGGGGCAGAGGCCACGACCACGACCACGGCGGTGACGTCCTCGTCCCCGCGAACAAGCGCGGCATCATCCTCTACACCGTCCGGGACGCCACGGGCCGCGACCCGCTCGCGACCGACCTGCCCTCCGGATTCCGCGAGGTCTTCAAGCAGCTCTCGCGCTTCGGCTACCGGCAGGTGGAGTTCGCCGGATACGGCCAGCACGCCAACGCTCCCGGCGGCGCGAGCCTGGAGTCCGTGCAGGGCGCCAAGCTGCTGCGTTCCTGGCTCGACGAGTACGGGCTGCGGGCGCAGGGCAACCACGGCTTCATACCCCCGTCCTGGCCCCTCACCACGGCCGACCTGGACACCTTCAAGAAGCACCTGGAGATCGCCAACATCCTCGGCATGGCGCACATGGGCACCGGTGGCGACCCCACCGGCAGCGCCTACCGCGCCGACTGGGACGCGGCCGCCGACAAGTGGAACGCGCTCGGTCAGATCGCCCGCCGCGAGGGACTCAAGCTGTACACCCACAACCACGACGCGGCGTACGGATTCCTGCTCGACGGGGGCCCGCTGGACGCCCAGGGCAACCCGACCCGCAGCTCCGGCATCCGCAAGCTGGAGTACTTCCTGAAGATCACCGACCCGAAGGTGGTCTGGCTGGAGATGGACATCTTCTGGGCGCACGTGGCCCAGTACAAGTTCCACACGTACACGGCCCACGACGGCTCCACCCGGGAGAAGGTCTTCGATCCCGCCGGGCTTGTCGTCCGCAACAACAAGCGCTACCCGCTCTTCCACGCCAAGGACGGCGTCGTCAACACGACGAACGGCATGGGCTACGACATGGTGCCGTTCGGCACCGGCGTCATCGACTACACCACGTTCTTCTCGCGCGTCGGTGACCGGAACTACCACAACCCGATGGTCGAGCAGGACAACGCCCCGAGCTCGACGGACGCCGGGCAGTCACTCACGCACGCGAAGATCGGCTACGACAATCTCGCGGCCCTCCGCAAGCGGCGTCACTAGCTTCGCGGCAGTGCACCGGGCGGCCCTCCCCACAACGCGCCACGTGGGGAGGGCCGCCCGATCGGTGCTCTGTGCTCGGTGCTCTGTGCCGGTAGGAGACCTTTCAGCCTGTTGGCCAGGAGACCTCTCAGCTCGCGGGCTGCGGCTGAGGAGTGCGCACGTCGCTGTCGCGCCCCGGCTGCTTCAGCAGCAACGCGATCGCCGCCGCCAGCATCGAGATACCGCCGGCCAGTGCGTACGCGCCGTTGTAGCCCCAGGCCGCGACCACCATCGAGCCGAGACCGCCGCCGAACAGGCCGCTGATCAGCTTGCCGCTGTACACCAGGCCGTAGTTGGTGGCGTTGTAGTTCTCGCCGAAGTAGTCCGGTGTCAGGGCCGCGAACATCGGGTAGAACGCGCCGCCGCCGAACCCGGAGAGGAAGGCGAAGAACAGGAACAGCCACTCGCTCTTGATGTCACCGGCCCAGATCACCCCGAACTGCGCGAGCCCCAGCACGACGATGACGAACACCAGGGTCAGCTTGCGGCCCCAGGTGTCGGACAGCCAGCCCACCACGGCCCGGCCGATGCCGTTGATGACGGCCATGATGCCCATGGAGGACGCCGCCACCAGCGGGCCGAAGCCCACTTCCTTGGCGAAGTCGACCTGGAAGGAGATCCCGAAGATCGACACGCCCGCGGTCATGACCAGCGTGATCCACATCAGGGGCAGCACACCCGTCCTGATGGCCTCCTTGGGCGTGTACTGCTTCACCGCGGGAGGGTTCTTGGCGAGGGCGGCGGAGGTCTTGCTGTTGCCGCCGTACGTCAGCGGGTCGATGTCCGCGGGCCACCAGTTCTTCGGCGGGTCCTTGAAGAAGAACGCGCAGGACAGCACGACGATCATCACGTAACAGCCGATGAGGTCCAGGACACGGTGGTAGTTCCCGGTGTCGAACGCGTAGTTGAAGATGAAGATGAACGGCAGGGAGCCGTAGGCGAATCCGCCGTTGACGAATCCGGTCCGCGCGCCCCGCCGCTCGGGGAACCACTTGCCGACCATGTTGATGCAGGTCGCGTACACCAGGCCGGAGCCGAGGCCGCCGATGACGCCGAAGCCCAGGATGGCCAGCAGCACGTTGCTCAGGTGCGAGAGGGCCAGGAAGCCGATCACACACATGACCGCGCCGATGTACATGGCCCTGCGGGCGGTGAGGATGCCCCGCTCCCGCAGCCAGCCCGCCGGGAAGGCTATGCCGGCCTGGAAGAAGACCCAGACGCTCAATATCCAGAAGGTGTTGCTCTGCGTCCAGCCGTGGGCGTGGGACAGGGTGTCCTCGGCCGAGCCGTACGCGTATTCGAAGACGCTGATGGCCATCATGGCGATCCACGGCAGATACACCATGAACTTGCGGGAGTGGCCGAGGATGTCGCGGTCCGTCTCACCGATCCGGTAGACACGGCCCCGGGCGTCGGTGACTTCGCGGTACGAGCGGTTCGAGGCGTCGGCGGTGGCCGAAGCGCCCTGGGGGGCGATGGGTTCTGTCGTCATGTCACGCCATCTCCTCGCCGAGCGGTTGCGGGTTGGGGACGATCCTTTGGGCCTTCGGCCGGTCCGGTGATTTGAGGAACAGCGCCAGCACAGCAGAGGCGAGGCCGATGGAGCCCGCGAGTACGAAGGCCCCGTGGTAGTCCCACGCGCCGACGACGACCGCGCCCATGCCCGAGCCCACGAGGCCCGAGATCAGCTTCGAGCTGTAGACCATGCCGTAGTTGGACGCGTTGTTGTTCTCGCCGAAGTAGTCCGCCGTCATGGCCGCGAACAGCGGGAAGATCGCCCCGCCGCCGAATCCGGAGACCATGGAACAGAACAGGAAGAACGGCATGCTGCCCATCTGGCCGGAGACCAGCACCCCGAACTGGGCGGAGCCCAGCACCAGACAGACGATGATCAGTGTGTTGCGGCGTCCGAACCGGTCGGAGATCCAGCCGATCACGCCGCGCCCCGTGCCGTTGACGATCGCCTTCAGGGACATCGCGGTGGCCACGATCCCGCCCGCGAACCCCATGTCCTTGCCGAACGGCACCTGGAAGGCGATGCCGAAGATGTTGATCCCGGCGGTGCACAGCAGACAGAACCACATCATCCATAGAACGGGCGTGCGGGCGGCCTCCTTGGGGGTGTACTGCTTCACCGCCGGCGGGTTCTTCTCCAGCGCCCGGCGGATCCTCGGGTCGTCGGACACCTTCAGCGGGTCCACGTGCGGGGGCCACCAGCCCTTGGGCGGGTCCTTGAAGAACCAGCCCGCGAAGGCGACCACGGCACAGCAGACCAGGCCCACCGTCACCAGGACGCCCTGGTAGTTGCCGAGGTCCATGTACGAGGCGAACAGGAACACGAAGGGCACCGAGCCATAGGCGAAACCGCCGTTGACCAGGCCTGTCTTGCCACCCTTGCGCTCCGGGTACCACTTGCCGACCATGTTCACGCAGGTCGCGTAGACCAGGCCGGCGCCGATCCCGCTGAACATGCCGAAGCCGATGTACGCGACGGTCACATGCGGCGCGAACGCGAGCGAGAGGTAGCCCAGGACCGTGCCCAGCGCGCCGAGCATCATGGCGTACCGCGCGGGCAGCCGTCCGCTCTCACGCAGTTGGCCGGCCGGGAAGGCGACGGCGGCCTGGAAGAATATCCAGACGCCCATCAGCCAGAAGATATGCCCACTGCCCCAGAGATGGGCGTCGTGCAGGGTGTCCTCGGCGGAGGTGAACGCGTACTCCGAGGAGCTGATGCCCAGCATCCCCATCCAGGGGAAGAGCACCATGGTCCAGCGTGGTCGCCCCATGATGTCCCGATCGGTCTCACCGATGCGGTACAGGCGGCCGTTGCGATCCGTCACCTCCCTGTAGGGGACGGATGTCGATACGTCGGTGGTTGTCATGTCGGTTCAGCACCCCTTGCGTCGAAAGATCTGGCCAGCGCCCCCTGTCCAAATGCCTTTCGTGTGCGCACGGGTCCTGGGGGCGGCCGACGCGCACCGTCGGCCGCCCCCGCCCTGGTTCACCTCATGAACCGCCCCCCAAAAGGCCCGCCGCCCGCGCCCAGCGATACTTCGCGCCGAGCACGGCCACCGGCTTCTCCGTCGTGTACGGGTACGCCACGACCCCCCGCTCATACAGGTACTGGCAGGCCTCCTCGACCTCGACGTCACCCGCGAGCGACGCCACCACGGGCTTCTCGATGCCGCGCTCACGGAATTCGGCCACCACACGCGCGGTGAGCTCGGCGAAGACCATGGGAGGGGTCACGATGGTGTGCCAGTAGCCGAGGACGAGCGCGTGGATGCGCGGGTCCTCCAGGCCCAGCCGGATCGTCGCCTCGTACGTCGACGGCGGCTCGCCCCCGGTGATGTCCACCGGGTTGCCCGCGGCCCCGAAGGGCGGGATGAACGCCCTGAAGGACGCGTCCAGGTCCGGCGGGATCTCCATCAGGGACAGGCCGTTGTCCGTCACCGCGTCGGACAGGAGCACACCGCTGCCGCCCGCACCCGTGATGATGACGATGTTGTCGCCCTTGGGGGTGGGAAGTACGGGCAACGCGCGCGCGTACTCCAGCATGTCGTTCAGCCCGGGAGCCCGGATGACGCCGGCCTGCTTCAGGATGTCCTCGTACACGGCGTCGTCGCCCGCGAGCGCGCCGGTGTGCGAGCCGGCGGCCTTCGCCCCGGCGGCCGTACGCCCCGCCTTCAGGACGACGACCGGCTTCTTCGGGACCGTCGCACGCGCCGCCTCCACGAAGGCGCGGCCGTCCTTCAGGTCCTCCAGGTGCATCGCGATGCACTCGGTGTGCGGGTCCTCGCCGAACCAGGTGAGCAGGTCGTCCTCGTCCAGGTCCGACTTGTTGCCGAGCCCGACGATCGCGGAAACACCCGTCTTCGTAGTGCGCGCGAAGCCCAGGATGGCCATCCCTATGCCACCGGACTGCGAGGTGAGCGCGACGCCGCCCTTCACGTCGTACGGTGTGCAGAACGTGGCACACAGGTCCTGCCACGTCGAGTAGTAGCCGTAGATGTTCGGCCCGAGCAGCCGGATCCCGTGCCGCTCGGCGATGGCCACGATCTCGTCCTGGAGCTCGTGCTCGCCGGTCTCCGCGAACCCGGAGGGGATCAGTACGGCGTTGGGGATCCCCTTGCGTCCCACCTCCTCCAGGGCCGAGGCCACGAACTTGGCGGGGATCGCGAAGACCGCCACATCCACCTCACCGGGAACGTCGGTGACACTCTTGTACGCCTTGCGGCCCTGAATGTCATCGGCCTTGGGGTTCACCGGGTGGATCTCGCCGGCGAAGCCCCCGTCGACGAGGTTGCGCATGACCGAATTGCCGATCTTGCCCTGCTCGTTGGAGGCACCGATCACGGCCACGGACGAGGGCTCCATCAGCCGCCGCATCGACGTGAGGATCTCCTCGCGCGTGTACTTGCGCCGCTCCTTGGGGACCGAGTCCGCGAGGATCACGCGGATGTCCGCGGCGACCGCGCCTTCCGGAGTGGCGATCACCGGGTTGAGGTCCACCTCGGCGATCTCGGGGAAGTCCGCGACGAGTTCGGAGACCCGCCGGATCTGCTCGGCGATCGCCCACCGGTCCACCGGCGGCGCGCCGCGCACCCCGCGCAGGATCTCGGCCGCCCTGATCGAGTCCAGCATCGACAGCGCCTCGTCGGCGTCCACGGGGGCGAGCCGGAAGGTGACGTCCTTCAGGACCTCCACCAGCACCCCGCCGAGCCCGAAGGCGACGACCTTCCCGAAGGTCGGGTCGGTCACCGCCCCGACGATGACCTCCTGCCCCTGGGGGAGCAGTTCCTGGACCTGGACGCCCTCGATGCGGGCCCGCGGGTCGTAGGCCCGCGCGTTCTCGACGATCTTGTGGAAGGCGGCGCGTACGTCCGCCGCGCCCTCCACGCCCACGATCACGCCGCCGGCGTCGGTCTTGTGCAGGATGTCCGGCGAGACGATCTTCATCACGACGGGCCCGCCGAAGCGCGCCGCGTACGCCACCGCCTCGTCGACGTCCGTCGCCAGCTCCTCCCCGGGGACGGCGATCGCGTACGCGTCGGCGATCACCTTTCCCTCGGGAGCGGTGAGTGCGGTCCGCCCCTCGGCCCGCACGGCGTCGAGGAGCGTGCGCACCCTGAGCATCCGGTCTTCGGCCATCACTCAGATCACCCCGTTCGACTTGAGCAGGCGAAGTTCCTCGTCGCCGAGGCCGAGTTCGCCGATGTAGACCTCTTCGTTGTGCTCGCCGAGCAGTGGCGAACTGGTCACGTCCACGGGGGAGTCGGAGAGCTTCAGCGGGCTGCCCACGGTCACGAACTCGCCCCGCTCGGGGTGCGGCACCGACACGACCATCTCGTTGGCGACCAGCGACTCGTCCTCGATGATCTCCTTGGTGGACAGGATCGGGCCGCACGGGATGTTGTGGGCGTTGAGCTTCTCCAGCACCTCCCACTTGGGGAGCGTGGCCGACCACTCCTCGATGAGCTGGAACATCTTGGTGAGCTGTGGCAGCCGGGCCTCCGGGGTCGCCCACTCGGGGTCGTCCGCCAGCTCCGGCCGTCCGATGAGCTCGGTGATCGGCTTCCAGCCGACGGGCTGCACGATGACGTACACGTAGTCGTTGGGGCCGCCCGGAGCGCACTTGACCGCCCAGCCCGGCTGGCCGCCGCCGGACGCGTTGCCGGAGCGGGGAACCTCGACGCCGAAGTCGTCGTTGGGATATTCAGCGAGCGGGCCATGGGTCAGTCGTTGCTGATCGCGCAACTTCACCCGGCAGAGGTTGAGCACGGCATGCTGCATGGCCACGTTGACCCGCTGCCCGCGCCCGGTGTTCTCCCGCTGGTACAGCGCCGCGAGAATCCCCGCCACGGCGTGCACGCCCGTGCCAGAGTCACCGATCTGGGCTCCCGTCGCCAGCGGCGGCCCGTCCTCGAAACCGGTGGTCGACATCGACCCGCCCATGGCCTGCGCGACGACCTCGTACGCCTTGAAGTTGGTGTACGGGCCGTCCCCGAACCCCTTGATGGAGGCATAGACGATCCGCGGATTGATCTCCTGGATGCGGTCCCAGGTGAAGCCCATGCGGTCGACCGCGCCCGGTCCGAAGTTCTCGACCATGACGTCGGAGCGCCGGATCAGTTCGGTGAGGATCTCCTTGCCGCGCTCGGTCTTGGTGTTGAGGGTGATGCTCCGCTTGTTGCAGTTGAGCATCGTGAAGTAGAGGGAGTCGACGTCGGGGAGGTCGCGCAGTTGCTTGCGGGTGATGTCACCGGTCGGCGCCTCCAGCTTGACGACGTCCGCGCCGAGCCAGGCCAGCAGTTGTGTGGCGGACGGGCCAGACTGGACGTGCGTCATGTCGAGGACACGGACGCCTTCGAGAGCCTTGGTCGACGTTCCTGTGATCGGGGTGATCGGGGTCATCGGGGGCACCTCACTTGTACATCGTCTGGTTCATGGTTCCGGGGGCGTACGCGTCCGGGTCGACCCAGACGTTGATCAGCGAAGGCTTGCCCGACTCCCGGGCACGCTGGAGCGCCGGGCCGATGTCGGCGGGGTCGCGGACCTCCTCGCCGTAACCGCCCAGCATCTGCGCGAACTTGTCGTAGTGGACGTCGCCGAGGGTGTTGCCGACCCGCTCGCGCTCCAGGCCGTACTTCTGGGCCTGGCCGTAACGGATCTGGTTCATGGAGGAGTTGTTGCCGACGATGCCGACGAAGGGGAGGTTGTAGCGGACGAGGGTCTCGAAGTCCCAGCCGGTGAGGGAGAAGGCGCCGTCCCCGAAGAGGGCGACGACCTCCTTGTCGGGCCGTGCCTGCTTGGCCGCGAGCACGAACGGGACACCGACGCCGAGCGTGCCGAGCGGGCCCGGGTCCATCCAGTGCCCGGGTGACTTGGGTTGGACGACCTGCCCGGAGAAGGTGACGATGTCGCCGCCGTCCCCGATGTAGATCGAGTCCTCGGTGAGGAAGTCGTTGATCTCGCTGACCAGGCGGTACGGGTGGATCGGCGAGGCGTCCGACTTCAGGCTGGGCAGCCGCTTCTCGAGGGCCGTCTGCTCGGCGGCCCGCAACTCGTCCAGCCACTCCTTGCGCTTCGACGCGCCGCCGTTGAGGCGCCCGGAGGCCGCCTCGGTGACCGACTTCAGGATCAGACCCGCGTCGCCGACGATGCCGAGGTCGATGTCCCGGTTCTTGCCGACGGTCCGGTAGTCGAGGTCGATCTGCACGACGGTCGCGTCCGGGGAGAGCCGCTTGCCGTAGCCCATGCGGAAGTCGAAGGGCGTACCCACGATGACGATGACATCGGCGTTGGAGAAGGCGTACCGGCGCGAGAGTTGGAAATGGTGCGGGTCCCCGGGCGGCAGCGTGCCGCGTCCCGCGCCGTTCATGTACGCCGGGATGTTGAGGGTGCGGACGAGCTCGATGGCGGACGCGGTGCCGCGCGTCGTCCATACCTGGCTGCCCAGCAGGATCGCCGGCTTCTCGGCGTGGACGAGGAGGTCGGCGAGCCTCTCGATCGCCTCGGGGTCACCGGCCGAGCGGGTCGAGGCCCGGTAGTGGCCGGCGGCCGGGATCCGGGCCTTCTCCACCGGCACCTTGGCGTCCAGGACATCGCGTGGGATCTCCAGGAAGGAGGGGCCGGGCGCGCCGTGGAAGCACTCCCGGAACGCCATCGACACCATGTCGGCGGCGCGCGCCGTGTCCGGCACCGTCGCGGCGAACTTGGTGATCGGCGTCATCATGTCGACGTGTGGCAGGTCCTGCAGGGACCCCATCTTGTGCTGGGTGTGCGCCCCCTGGCCGCCGATGAGCAGCATCGGGGACTCGGCGCGGAAGGCGTTCGCGACGCCGGTCACGGCGTCGGTCGTACCGGGACCCGCCGTGACGACGGCGCATCCGGGCTTGCCGGTGATGCGTGCGTAGCCGTCGGCGGCGTGGGCGGCGACCTGCTCGTGACGGACGTCGACGACCTCAATGCCTTCGTCGACGCAGCCGTCGTAGATGTCGATGATGTGGCCGCCGCACAGGGTGTAGATGACCTCCACACCTTCGGCTTTGAGTGCCTTGGCGACCAGATGCCCACCGGAGATGAAGTCCTGGCTGATGTCGTCGGGCATGGCGAAGTCCTGTCCCTTCGTAGGGGGTTGGAACGCTCTCGCGGTACATTGCATACAGTCGACGAATACTGTATGAAGCTTGTTATCCCGCATCCGGTGGGTGGTGTCCAGGGGGCGTGCGGCATTTTCCCGGGGTCTGGGGGTCGCTCCCCAGACAGACACAGCAGTCAGGAGCCGGTGATGGACCTGTACGAGCACCAGGCAAGGGAACTCTTCGAGGAACACGGCATCTTGGTGCCGAGGGCCGAGGTCACGGACTCGCCCAAGGAAGCACGCGCGATCGCCCGCCGGCTCGGCGGCCGAGTCGTCGTGAAAGCCCAGGTGAAGACCGGTGGGCGCGGTAAGGCGGGGGGCGTCAAACTCGCCGCCGACCCGGCCGCCGCCGAGCTCACGGCACGTCAGATTCTCGGCATGGACATCAAGGGCCACACGGTCGGCAAGGTGATGCTGGCCCAACCGGTCGACATCGAGAGCGAGTTCTACGTCGGTTACGTCCTCGACCGCGCCGCCGGACGCTTCCTCGCGATCGCGTCGGCCGAGGGCGGCATGGACATCGAGGAGGTGGCCGCGAGCCGCCCGGAGGCGGTGGCGCGTGTTCCCGTCGACCCGGCCGTGGGCGTCACCTCGGCGAAGGCGACCGAGATCGCCGAGGCCGCGGGGCTGCCCCCGGAGACCGTCGACGTTCTCGTACGCCTCTGGGGGGTGCTGACCCGCGAGGACGCCGTGCTCGTCGAGGTGAACCCCCTCGTACGCACCGCCCGGGGACAGATCCTCGCCCTGGACGGCAAGGTCACCCTCGACGACAACGCCCGCTTCCGCCAGGCGCGTTGGGGTGAGCAGGAGGCCGCGCACGACGACCCCCTGGAGGCGGCGGCCGCGGCCAAGGGCCTCAACTACGTCAAACTGGACGGCGAGGTCGGCATCATCGGCAACGGCGCGGGCCTCGTCATGTCGACACTCGACGTGGTCGCGGGCTGCGGCGCCCGTCCCGCGAACTTCCTCGACATCGGCGGCGGGGCCTCCGCCCAGACCATGGCCGACGGCCTCTCCGTGATCCTCTCCGACCCGGCCGTGAAATCGGTCTTCGTCAACGTCTTCGGCGGCATCACGGCCTGCGACGCGGTCGCCGACGGCATCGTGCGGGCGCTGGAGACCGTGCGGTTGACCAAACCCCTCGTGGTCCGCCTCGACGGCAACAACGCCGTCCGCGGCCGCGCCATCCTCGACGGCCGCGCGCACCCCCTGGTCCAGCAGGCCACCACCATGGACGACGCCGCACACCGCGCGGCCCGGCTCGCCACCGCCGACTGAAGGAGGAACAGGACATGGCCATCTTTCTCACCAAGGAGAGCAAGATTCTCGTCCAGGGCATGACCGGCGGCGAGGGCATGAAGCACACCCGGCGGATGCTCGCCGCCGGCACGGACGTCGTCGGCGGGGTCAACCCGCGCAAGGCGGGACAGGCCGTCGACTTCGACGACCGGGTGGTGCCCGTCTTCGGCTCGGTCCGCGAGGGAATGGCGGCGACCGGAGCCGACGTCACCGTCGTGTTCGTACCGCCCGCGTTCGCCAAGGCCGCGGTGATCGAGGCCGCCGACGCGGGCATCGGGCTCGCCGTCGTCATCACCGAGGGCATCCCCGTCCACGACTCCGTCGCCTTCCACGCGTACGCCGCCACGAAGGGCACCCGCGTCATCGGCCCCAACTGCCCGGGCCTGATCACTCCGGGGCAGTCGAACGCGGGCATCATCCCCGCCGACATCGCCAAGCCGGGGCGCATCGGCCTGGTGTCCAAGTCGGGCACGCTGACGTACCAACTCATGTACGAACTCCGCGACATCGGCTTCTCGACCTGCGTGGGCATCGGCGGCGACCCCGTCGTCGGCACCACCCACATCGACTGCCTGGCCGCCTTCCAGGAGGACCCCGACACCGAACTCGTCGTCCTCATCGGCGAGATCGGCGGCGACGCCGAGGAACGGGCCGCCGCGTACGTCCGGGACCACGTCACCAAGCCCGTCGTCGCCTACATCGCCGGTTTCACCGCGCCCGAGGGCAGGACGATGGGCCACGCGGGCGCGATCGTCTCCGGCTCGTCAGGCACCGCGCAGGCCAAGAAGATGGCCCTCGAGGCGGCCGGAGTACGGGTGGGCGGCACACCGACCGAGACGGCCCGGCTGGTGCTGACCCGATGGGAATCGGAGCGTGTCGCCGCACAGGAGTGAGATGAGACGTCACTCATAGTTGATGTGAGGTGACTGTCACGAGCGGAGCCTCCTCAGTACCTTCCTCCGTACGTACGCGACCACCCTCCCGCGTACGGACCCTTCCCTCCGTGCGGACGCGACCACCGTCCTCCTCCGCACGGATGCGACCACTCCTCGTCCGGGCCCGTGCACCATGCAGCTCGGCAGGAGCCAGGCACCTCCCGCCCCCGACTGTGCACCGAGAGCGGAGACATCCGAATGGCATCCACCCTCAACACCCCCCTCGTCCTGAAGTCCGGTACGTCCTGGGCCGACGCCTGGCAGCGCTGCCTCGCCGTGGCCCCCGAGGCGTTCCAGGAGGACCGCGTCCTCAATCTCTGGGACGCCTCCTGGCGGGCGGACGGCCGGGCACTGCCCGCCACCAGTCCGGTCGACGGAAGCCCCATCGCGGGCCCGCCCCGCCTGAACGCCGCAACCGCCCACCAGGCCGTACGAGCCTCACTCGACCAGCACCGGGCCTGGCGCCACGTCCCGCTCGCCGAACGACGGGCGCGCGTCGCGGCCACCCTCGACGCCCTGACCGAGCACCGCGAGCTGCTCGCCCTCCTCCTCGTCTGGGAGATCGGCAAGCCCTGGCGACTCGCGCAGGCCGACGTGGACCGGGCGATCGACGGCGTGCGCTGGTACGTCGACGGCATCGAGCCCATGGTGGACGGCCGGGCTCCGCTCGAGGGGCCCGTGTCCAACATCGCGAGCTGGAACTACCCGATGAGCGTGCTCGTTCACGCAATGCTGGTACAGGCATTGGCAGGGAACGCGGTCATCGCCAAGACCCCGACCGACGGCGGCGTCGCCTGCCTCACCCTGGCCGGCGCGCTCGCCGCACGCGAAGGGATCCCCGTCACCCTCGTCAGCGGCAGCGGAGGCGAGCTGTCGGAGGCGCTGGTCCGCGCGCCCGAGATCGGCTGCGTCTCCTTCGTCGGCGGCCGTGACACGGGTGCCGCGGTGGCCACCGCCGTCGCCGACCTGGGCAAGCGGCATGTACTCGAACAGGAGGGACTCAACACCTGGGGCATCTGGAACCACACGGACTGGGACGCACTGACAGCCGTCATCCCCAAGCTCTTCGACTACGGCAAGCAGCGCTGCACCGCCTACCCGCGCTTCGTCGTCCAGCGCACGCTGTTCGACGAGTTCCTCGCCGCCTACCTCCCCGCCGTCCGCACCCTGCGGGTCGGTCACCCGCTGGCCGTCGAGCACCCCGAAGACCCCTACCCCGCGCTGGACTTCGGGCCCGTCATCAACGCCGCCAAGGCAAAGGAGCTGCACGACCAGGTGGCGGAGGCCATCGACCGCGGCGCCGTCCCGCTGCACCGCGGCAAGCTGACCGACGCACGCTTCCTGCCCGGCCAGGACACGGCGGCGTACGTCCAACCGGTCACGCTCCTGAACCCGCCGCCGTCCTCACCGCTGCACCACGCGGAGCCCTTCGGCCCGGTCGACACCATCGTCCTGGTCGACACCGAGGCGGAGCTGCTCGCCGCGATGAACGCGTCGAACGGCGCGCTCGTCGCCACGCTGTCCACGGACGACGAGGCGACGTACGCCCGACTGGCCCCGCAGATCCGCGCGTTCAAGGTCGGCCGCGGCAAGCCCCGCTCCCGCGGCGACCGCGACGAGCTCTTCGGCGGCCTCGGCGCGTCCTGGCGCGGCGCCTTCGTCGGCGGCGAGCTGCTCGTGCGCGCCGTCACGCAGGGGCCGGCGGGGGAGCGGCTGCCGGGCAACTTCCCCGAGTACCAGCTCGTTCCGTGAGGTGGGGCGGGCGGTACCCGCTTCAGGGCGCCGCCTGCTCTCTCGGACCCTTGCGGACTCCTGCGATGATCTCGTCCACCAGCCAGCGGGCGACACCTGGTGGGTAGGGCTGGGGCAGACTGAGCACGACATGGTTCACGCCGATGCCGATGAGGTCGGCGACGGTGGCGCGGGTGGCGGCGGGATCGTCGTACGAGACGACGACCTGTACGGAACGCGTGATCTCACATGGATCCCGTCCGATGTCCGCACAGTGAGCGTCCAGCACCCGACCACGCTCGGCGACGAACGCGACGTTGTTGTGCGGCGGTCCGGGGATGTTCCAGATGTCGGCCTGCTCGGCGACGAGCCGCAGCAGTCGAGTCCCCCAGCCGCCGATCAGCAGAGGCGGCCCGGGCCGCTGCACCGGCTTGGGCTCGTTCCGCGTGCCCCGCAACCGGTAATAACGCCCCTCAAAGTCGAAGGGGTCGTCCTCCGTCCACATCCGGCGCAGGATCGCGACCGTCTCGCCGAGCCGGGCGACCCCCTCGCCGGGCGGGACGAGGGAGAGCCCGTACGCCTCGTACTCGGCGATGGCCGGATTCTCGCCGGCGATCCCGCCCGCGTCGGGCGGCTGGTGGGTGCCGCCGACACCGATGCCCATGACCAGCCGACCGCCGGAGACCACGTCCACGGTCGAGGCCATCTTCCCGAGGACGGCCGGCGGGCGGATGCGGTTGCTGGTGACGAGGAGCCCGAGCCGCAGCCGCTCGGTCTGCGCGGCCAGGGCGCTGAGCAGCGTCCAACCCTCATGGACCTGGCCGTCCTTGGGGCCGCGGAGCGGAAGCAGATGGTCCCAGAGCCAGGCGTCCTCGATCTCGGGCAGGGCGTCGGCCTCCTGCCAGACACGGCGGATGTCGTCGTAGGAGACGTGCATGGGGGTGGTCTTGATACCGAAGCGCACGCGTCGATCGCTCATATTGCTCAGCCTAGATAATCATCAGCTCAGCTGACAATCAGTCTTAGGTACAGTTCCCGGCATGACCGGTGAGCGCCCTCCCGTACCTCCCGTACCCCTCGAGTCCCGGCTCGGCTATCTGCTCAAGCATGCCCAGCAGCAGCTGGCGCGGGCGTCCGCGAAGGCGTTGGCGCCCTTCGGGATCGACGGCCATGAGCTCGCGGTGCTGGCGGTGCTCGCCGCCGAGTACCCGCTGTCGCAGGTCGAGGTGGCCGGACGGCTCGGCGTCGACCGCACCACGATGGTCGCGCTCGTCGACGGCCTGGAAGACCAGGGACTGGTCGAGCGGCGCCGCAGTCCTCAGGACCGGCGCAAGAACATCGTCGAGCTGACGCCCGCGGGCCGGAACTGCCTCGACCGGGCCGAGCGTGCACGCCTCGCGATGGAGCGGCGGTTCCTCGACCCACTGGGCGAGGAGGCGGCGGCCGCGCTCGTGCGGGCCCTGCAGATCTTGGTGCTGGAGGAGAGTCGGATCGCGGAGTGAGGGTGCGGGTCCGGGGCTCCTCGGCTCCTCCGCGTGGACCCTGGGTGATCTACGCGTCACCTTTTGTGATCGGCCGGGCGCCCCCACCTTCGGCCCCGTACAGCCACTCCCAGGACCCGGATATGCAGGTGAAAGGCACTCCGAAACCTTGGTATTGTTGTCCATGTCGCCGCGGGGAACACCTCCGGCCAGGCGGCAGACACCTGGTCCGGGTGGCGGAATGGCAGACGCGCTAGCTTGAGGTGCTAGTGCCCTTTATCGGGCGTGGGGGTTCAAGTCCCCCCTCGGACACAACGTTACAACCAGTGAAGATCACTGACGATACGGTGATGAGGGCCTCGACCTTACGGTCGCGGTCCTTGTTGCGTTTTCGTAATTGATGGTGATGCCGGAGCGCGTCGAGTTTCTTCCGCGCCGCTTCCTTGTCTCTCTGCGCGTGGTTGATCCATTGGGTGACGCCGGCGAGGTCGGCTGGCCTCGGGTGATCTTGAACACCGTGCTGCTCGCGATCAGCCTCTTCCGGCCCAGTGCCAAGCGGGACTGGCGGGCGATGGGCGCACAGTACTGGTGTCGAACAGCCCACCGGTCCGCCGACATCGGTCGTCTGTTGGGCGACGTGACGCTACCGCGGTCCCACACGAGGCAAGGTGCTCGAGCGTCCTGACGCCGCAGGCGGCGGGCGACACCGTGTCGCCCGCCGCCTGGCGGAAGGGATTCAGGTATTCAGATGCTTGGGGAGTGACGTGGCGTCAGCCGGTCGCGCTGCCCGCGACCCACTCGCTCCACGGCATGTTCCAGTCGCTGAGGCCGTTGTCGGGGGCCAACATGGTCTTGTCTTCGGAGTTCTTGACGATCACGACGTCACCGATCATCGAGTTGTCGAAGAACCACGCGGCGGGCTTCCTGCCATCGCCGCCGCCCTTGACGTCCTTCAGGCCCACGCAGCCGTGGCTGGTGTTGACCTTGCCGAAGACCGCGTTGGTACCCCAGTAGTTGCCGTGGATGAAGGTGCCCGAGTCGGTCAGGCGCATGGCGTGCGGTACGGCCTCGATGTCGTAGGAGGGCTTGCCGTCCTTCTTAGTGAGGCCGACGGTCGCACCGTTCATGTGGATCTGCCTGAACTTCTCGGAGATGACCATCTGACCGTTGTACGTCGGGTGCTCGGTGCTGCCGGACGAGATCGGGATGGTCTTGATCGTCTTGCCGTCCCGTACGACGGTCATCTGCTTCGTCTTGGCGTCGACCGTGCTGATCTGGCTCCGGCCGATCTCGAACGTGACCGTCTTCTGGATGCCGTGGAGGTTGAGCGTGACGGTGACGGTGGAGCCGGGCTTCCAGTAGTTCTTGGGGCGGAAGTCCAGGCGGTCGTTGTTGAACCAGTGGCCGACGACCTGCTGGCCGCTGCTGGAGCTGACCTGGATCTTCGACTCCATGGCGGCCTTGTTGTTGATCGCCTTGTCGAAGTTGACCGTCACCGGCATGCCCACGCCGACGGTCGACCCGTCCTCGGGGGAGAGGTGCCCGATGAAGTTGTTCGCCGGGGAGACCGTGGTGATCGTGGCGTTCCCGGTGACGGAGCGGCCCTTGGCGTCCATGGCCTCCGCGGCGACCTGATACTTGGTGGCCCGCTCCAGCCGGCCGTTCGGCTTCCAGGACGTGCCGTCGGCGGACAGGGTGCCCGGAACCTCGGCACCGGTCGCGACGGCGGTCATGGTCACCTTGGTGAGCTTGCCGTTGCTGACGGTGACCTTGACGGAGTTGTTGATCCCGACGTCGTAGGCACCTTGCTTGGGCGTGATCCTTATTCGGGCGTCGGAAGCCTCCTGGGTGGCCGCCCGATCCGCCGACGCCTGCGGTTTCGGGTGATTCCCGGCGTCATTACCGCTGGTAGCAGCGTTGCTGGTACCGCCGAGGGCCGTGAGCGAGAGCACACCGCCGAGTACACCGACCGCAGCCACCAGCCGGGTGCGTCCTTTACGTGCCGTGATCAAGTGCTTCTCCCGTGTCACTGGTCGTTGAATCCCTGGAGCTGGATGCCGAGGGAGTGCAGCTAGCTATAAAACTCTTTATATGGGTTTATCCGCCCTTAAATGAGCAAACTGTGGTGAAGGCCACGCACCGTTGAGCTCGTCGCCGAGGCCCTGCTCGGCTGACGGATGGCGCGTAGTCGATCCGCTCTCGCCGCCCGGAGCCGGTCATGACGGGGGGCGCCCGGTTCCGGGCGGAGCGCCCGGCCGATGTTCTGCATGATCTCGACCTGGGGGCCGCGGGTGTCGGCGAAGTAGATGGCCTTCACTCCGCGCTCGCCGGTGAGGTCGACGCCTTCCCCGAGGACCCGCCCGGAGGCGAGGAAGGCCCTGTGTACGCGCTGGCTCGCGGCGTCGATGCCGTTGGCGAACTGCCGAAGCGCTTGACAATCCTCGGCCTGTCCAAGGTCGAGGCGGGGAACATGGATATCAGCCCCGAGCGCTTCCGGCTGCGTCAGCTGCTGGACTACCTGGAGGCCGCCTTCCGCCCCCTGAGCTCCCACAAAGGACTGGAGTTCCGGGTCGTCACGGCCCCTGGGGTCCCGTCCGAACTGGTCACCGACGAGTCCCGGCTGCGCCAGGTACTCCGCAACCCGCTCTCCAACGCGGTGAAGTTCACCGAGGCAGGCCATGTCGAGCTGCGGATCGAACCCGTCGACAGGGCCGCCGCCGGCCTGCCCGACTCCGTCCGCCGCGGCAGCCCCGCCCTGGCCTTCCGGGTCAGCGACACCGGCATCGGCATCTCGGACCAGCACCTGGAGAACATCTTCGGTGCCTTCCAGCAGGCCGATGGCACCACCAGCCGCAAGTACGGAGGAACCGGCCTGGGCCTGTCCATCTGCCGCGAGATCGCCTACCTGCTCGGCGGCTCCATCCACGCCCAGAGCACCCAAGACGAGGGCAGCTGTTTCACCCTGTACCTGCCGACCGCGCACCCCGCCGTCCAGGACACGGCGGCCCCACCGGCAGCCGCCGCAGCCCCTGCGGCGGCAGGGCCCGGCGCCGAGCCACGCGACCGCCGCGGCACCGCACCCGGCAGCCTGGGACGCCACGGCGAAGCCGGCCTCGCCGCGGACACCCACGGCGCGCCACCCGCAGGGCGCCGCGTGCTGGTCGTCGAGGCCCGCCCACGAGGGCCGCTGTCCCTGCTGACCGAGAGTGCCGTCGCCGACCTGCCCGGGGTCCGCACGCCCGTCCGGGTGGACACCGCCGCCGATCCCGGGGAGGCGGCTGCCTCCACGCCTTCACGGCCGTTCTCGGCGTACAGGACGCGCAGGCTTGACTGAGCCAGCGTTCGGCCGTCGTCGAGACTTTGTCTCACCTGGCCATGTGCCTCACCTGTCGGTGATCTCGGAGAGCCAGGCCGTGTCTTCCGGGCCCGGCGCTTCGGGGCCGGGCTCGGGCAGCCGGCGGACCTCTCCCGTGCGCAGGGCGACCGTGGCCCGTGGCCGCATCGGCCCGTCGCCCCTGCGTGAGAGCAGGACGAGGTCCCAGACTGTCGCCGTCATGGCGTCGAACCGGGTGGCGCAGTCGGCGGTGACGCGCCGCGGATCCCGGGTCCGGCCCAGGGACAGATGTGGGGTGAAGTTCTTGGAGGGCCCACGACAGCGCGGGAACCGTTGCCGCAGTACGCGGTGCAGGTCCGCCCATGGCGCCGTGCCGGCCGCCGTCGGGTCGAGCCACACAGTGAAGTACGCCCTGTGCTGGAAGGTGTGCACCCCGTCCAGTCGGGCGGTGAAGACCGGCGTCTCGGCCGTCGCCGCGGCGAGCAGCGGGGCCGCCCGCTCGAAGTCGGACTCCGGCACGAAGCCGAAGAGCACATTGACGTGCGGCGGCCAGCGGTGGATCTGCGGATCGTAGTCCCGGCGGATGTCCTGGATCGGCGGCCACAGCTCCGCAGGCGGGACCCAGGCCACCGCAGTGCGGGCCGTCGGGGACACGTCGAGGACGCCGGCGGGCTCGCGCCTGCCGGAGCTCGTGTCGAAGCTCAGGTCCGCTTGCGGGTCCCGCACCCGGCCGGCGCCCGAAGCGTCGATGCGGTCCACACCCGTGGCCCGGTCCCAGACCACCTCGCCGTCCGCCTCGATGAACACCACCCGGTGCCACGGGAAGTCGCCCCCGGGCACGAAGGAAGACAGCGGGATGCGTTTGAGGGCATCTCCGCGCTGGCTGATCCCCAGCACGAACCGGCCCGGGTCGAACCGCGGGTCCCAGCGGACCCGGTGATAGATCTCGTCGCTGGTCCGCATCACGCCTCCTCGCCCGCCTTCACACCTTCTCTTCCTCCAGGGTGCCGCCCACCCTGCCTTCGACGGTTGTTCCGCTCGCACCGCGACGCATCAGGTGCGGTGCGCCTGACGGGGGGACGGCAAGGAGAGCCGGTGCGCGTGTGCGGTGAGCACCCGCGGCAGCGTGGCCGTACCTCTTCCCGGCGTCCTGTCGGTTCTGGGACCGGCTTGTTCGTCGCGGCTCTGGGACCGGCCTGTTCGTCGCGGCCGGTAGCGTGGGCAACGAGACAGAGCCCTGCGAAAGACAAGAGCGGGAAACCATGCGGATGATCTTCAATCCCGCGGAGGAGAACGAGTACCAGGCGGTTTGTGGTCTTCTTGTCCACCGGTTCGAACAGTGGGCCCGACGGAACGGGATCGACGCCGATCCGTTCGTCGTCGAAGCCGCGCTGGACTACCGCCATCTCGGTACGCCGGACGGCAGGCTGGGACTGTGGGACCAGCCGCACATCGAGGAGTTCCTGCTCGACTGGGTTCCGTGGACGGTGACCGTACTTCCCGACGAGGAGCCCGCCGATGCGCCAGGCACTTTGCGGTGCCTGCTGCGGTATCTGGACGACGTCCATCTTGCCGATCCCCGAGGGGCGTCCCTGCCCGAGGTGCTGGAGGCCGTCGACGCGGCGGCGCCCCGCTACGCGGAGGCGATGGCCGACCGCAGCCTCTGGAGCCTGGCGAAGTTCTGGATCACCACCGCCGCGGAGCAGGGCGTCGACGTCCACGACGAGCAGGAGTTGCAGGACTTCGTGGGGCGGGCACAGGGCGGCGAGGTGCCCTACGACTCGGAGGTGCTTCAGACCATCGTCGAGCGGCACACGCGGAGTTCCGGGCCGGTACGGTCCGAGCCTCAGCTCCCGGTCGCGCTCCCGGGCGACGATGTCCTGCGGGAGCAGGCCGGCCGGTCACCGGTCCTGCGGCAGCTGCGCGAGCTGGCCGAGTGGGCCGGGCGCGACCGCAGAACGCTCACCGGTTCCGGCAGGCTGCGTCTATCAGATGCCCGGGAACTCGTAGAGCGGCTGAACACCGGAGATGACACGGACTCGGTCCGCTCGTCCGCGGACCTGCCGCGCCTCAACCTCCTTGTGGAGTGGGCGAAGACAGCCAGGCTGATACGAGTCGCCAAGGGGAGGCTGTACGCGGTGGCCAAGGCTGAGCCTGTACTGAACGACCCGCTTGCACTGTGGCGGCGCGCGTTCGACGCGTTCCGCGAGCTGCCCAGCCCAGTGAGGCGCGGGCGCGGCGGCAGGTACGGAGAATCCGTGCTGTTCGTCGAGTACGACATGTGCGACGTCGTCCTGCCCGACGTACTGGCAACCCTCTACAGCCTGCCGTACCCCATGCCCTGGCCCGGGCTGCGGGACAGCGTCCACCTCGCCTACCGCTCGAGTTCCCTGCTCGAGGTCTTCGCCACGGACTCCATCGGGTTCGAACAGGCCGATGACGATCTACGCACCGTGCTGGGTGTTTTGGAGGACCTGGGGGCGATCGAGTGCCACCAGGGGATGGCCGACCACGTCTTTGCGGATCTCGCGATGAGCGAGAACGACCTCGAGGGGTGGGCCGGAATACCGACCGAGGGCGATGACGACCTCTCGACGCCGTCCGGCATACTGCCAGGGATGCCGACCGGACTTGCCGGGCTGCTGAACGACGCCCTGCCGGACGAGACCCTGTCGGGTGACGCCCTGTTGAGGGACGCTCAGCTGGATGACGAGGACACCCAGCGGGCCCGGAAACTGAACTTCGAACTGAGCTCGGGCCCGGTCGAGTTGATCCGTCTCACTGACCTCGGAACGGACTCCGTGCGCCGTCGGCTGCTGGCCGAAGGCCGGGACGCACCCCTGATCGGCGAGCTTGCCCAGGCCTCGCCGGCCGGTTTGCTGGGCGTCCTCGCCGATCACTACGATCCAGAGTCCGCCCGGGCGGAGCTCGCCGCGTGGATCGCCGTCCACGGCGACCGGTCCGCGGCGCTGGAGCAGCTCGTCCACGCGGTGCGGACCATGCCGTTCCGTACCCGGGCCGAGGCCATGCTGGACGTCCTCGTCTCATCGCTCGGCGACGGGGAGCTCCTGCTGCGAGGCCTGCGTTCGGATTCCTGGCTGGCTCCCACCGCGCTGAGCCTCCTGGCACGCCGGGAGATTCTCACCCCCGAGGACCTCACGGAGCCGGAAAGCCTGCTCATGGTCGCTGAGAGCCTGTTGCAGCTCTGTGAGGCGACCGGCGCCGACGGGGTGAGGGAAGTACTACGCCAACAAGGTCGCGAGGCCGAAGAGGCCCTCCGGGCGGCTCTGGCCTCCGGTCACCCGGACCGGGAGGGCCTCGCGGACCTTCAGGCCCTCGCCGAGCGTGGGCCCCGGGAGCGCAAGGCCCACGTCGGCCTCGTTCAGCAGCGCGGCCACCGAGAGAACGGCAGCCGGGGCGGCAGGCGGTCCCGCTGAGGACTTGGCGCTCCTGGCGCTCAAGGGCGAGGTCGGCGGCAGAGTGACCGCATGACAGGGATACCGGATTCCATGCCGTGCTCAGCGACCTCGTTACCGTGCCCTTCACCACCGAAGTGTTGGGAGTCGACGTCATCGGTGAAAAATGTCCCGAAGAGGGAGGGATTCGTGCTCCGGAATCAACAGGGCCCTTGACCCCGCCCCTCGACAAGGCTGGAACCCGAGAGCACCACCCCTGTGAGGGATGTCGACCGGCGTCCAAGCTCAATGCGCCGAGCGCTATGTGCCCTATACCGATAGCTCAAGTACCGCGGTGAGACACGCATTCCGTGGGCTCGGTCGGCTCGTCGAGGGATGTCTCAGCGCCGCAGGTGCTCCAGGACGGATCGCACCGCTCGCTCCACGGCGTGGCGCGCCTGCTCGGTATGGTCGATCGTCTCGAAACCGTGGTGGCCGAGCGGTACGTCGATCACCTCGACATCGGCGTCGCACTTCTCGGCGGCGGCCAGGAATTCCTCGACCGTCACCGCGATCTCCGCGCGCTCCAGCTCCACCCGGGTCAACACGATCGGCAGTCGTCCCGCGGTACGCACCGCGTCAGCCGGGCGGAACCGGGCATCGACGAGCCCCCAGTTCGGCAGCGGCGCGAGTATCGGATAGCTCGCCGCGACGCACCGCAACCACGGCGGGGGCGCCGCGAGCCAGTCCGCCGCCAACAGCCCGCCACTGGAGAAGTGCCACAGCGCCACGCGGTCCCCGTCGACGCGCGGATCGGCCCGTACGAGGTCGACCGCTTCGGCTATGTCCTCGGCGGCCCGACCGTAGTCGGCGAGATCGTGCAGCCGATGGTCCAGCGTCACGCCGACGGCCCCCAAACCCGCCACGTACCGGCCGTAGCCGACGAAGCCCGGCCAGTCCCGGGGAGTCGGCCGCACGTCGGGGTGGACCGGGCCACCGTGGACGAACACCACCGCCGGCCGCGGATGGTCGGCTTGAGCGAGGTCGTCGGGAAGGTCGTCGGGGAGGTATAGATCGACCCGTCCCACCCGCTCGCGAGGCCGCTCCGATACATCCATCAGGAAGGGGCGAAGGTGTGCCGGCTGTTCGTTCACCTTCGCGGTCACCCGGTGCCCTTCTCCCGCGGCGGCCCGCACCAGTGTCTCGGCCACCTCGTCGGGGCGGGAGAGCATCGGCCAGTGCCCGGTGTCGAGTTCGAAGAAGCTCACCCGCGGGTCGGTGAGCACCTGGAAGCGCGGGTCCCCCATCCCCACCAGGGCCTCGACCATGGCGATGCTCGAACCGTTGGCGGTGCACAGGACGCCGGTCTTCGGCAGCTCGGAGACCGCTTTCGACAGGCGGAGCGGTTGGGTGAGCGTGCCCACCGGCTGCGGTACGGCGTGTGCCGCAAGCCGAGCCAGCACGGCGGGCGGGAGGCCGGCGACGCTGCCCCAGCGCTGCCACTCCTCAAGTGGCGGCGGGGGAATCCGCCAGTCGTCATCGGCCGGCCCGGCTCGGTGCAGCAGCCGGTCGCGGACCGCCTGGTCGGGCACCAGGGTGAGGGCCTGGTCGCCGTGCTGGGGCATGCCCGCATCCAGGTGGACGATCCGGGCGATCCGTTCCGGGCGCCGGTCGGCGGCGCCGAGCACCGGGTAGATGCCGTAGCAGTGACCGACCAACACCACCTCTGCCGCGTCCGTCCGGTCGATCACCCGCAGCAGATCGTGGATATGCGTCTCCAGGTCCGTGTCGGGCCCCGCCGCATGGCCGCGCTCACCCATGCCGGTGAGCGTCACCGGATACGCCTGTGCCCCCGACTCCCGCAGCCGATCGGCCACCGCCTGCCATATCCAGCCGCCGGTGTGGGCGCCCGCCACCAGGATGAATGCCGTCATCGATGTCTCCTCGCACACTGTGGTCGCAGGGCCGTCCGTACCGGCCGTCCGCGCTCGTGGGTACGGTAGGAACTCCCCCTGAGGGAGGTTCAAGTCGTGGGCCCTGAAAGCACATGGAGCATCGGAGAGCTCGCCGAGCACGCGGGCGTCACCGTCAAGACCGTCCGCTTCTACTCGGACCGCGGTCTGCTGCCCGAAGCCGCCCGCAGCGCAGGCGGCCACCGCAGGTACGGCCCCGAGGCACTCGACCGGCTCCACCTGATCCGCTCCCTGCGCACCCTCGACCTGCCGGTGCCCGAAGTGGGCCGGGTCCTCGACCAGGAGGACACCTTGGAGGACGTCGTCGCGGGGCAGCTGCGGCAGATCGGCTCGCGGCTGGCTGCCCTGCGCTGGCAGGAGGCAGCCCTCCAGCTGCTCCAGGACTGTGCCCCCGAGGAACGCGCCGAGCGGCTGCGGCTGATCGGCGCCGTGTCCGTCCCGCCCAGCACGGCCGCACTGGCACGCTTCTGGCGGCGCTGGCTGCCGCCGCGGCTCCCGGCCCGGCTGGTCTCCGCCATCGTCGAACACGCGGTTCCACAGCTCCCCGAAGGCCCGACGCCGGCCCAGGTGCTGGCCTTCACCCGGCTGCACGCCCTCGTGTCCGCCCCCTGCCCCGGCACCGGTCACGGCCAGCCCGCGGCACACGGGCCCGACGGGGGCCGCCCGGCCGTGCTCTACGACGGTCTCGTCGAGGCGTATGCGCTGGCATCGCCGCGGCTGCGGGCGCAGCGGCCACCACACGAGGGTGAAGCACTCGACTGCTTCGTCTCCGCCTATGCCCGCTCACGCGGCACGCGGGACACTCCCGCCTTCCGCCGGGGACTCAGTCGCCTGCTGGCCGCGGATCCCCGTATCGACCGCTACTGGGAACTCACCGCCGAACTGTCCGGCCCGTCGGAACCGACCGCCGGCGCCGCGCACGACTGGCTCTGCGCCGCGCTGGACACCCAGACCGCCGGGCCGGCGGACTGAACCGGGTGCCTTTCCCCCACCGGATGCCTTCCCCCTGGCGACCGGAGAGCAGGGCCTCGCCCGTCCCGGGCAACGGTCGGCACGGGCGCCCTGCGGGGCCCGCCGACCAGGACGCACAATCCATCAACTGAAGGGCGACATCTCACTCGCGGAGGCGGACGGGAGAGAATGAGTCGCCATGATCCCCGCCATGTTCCCGGCGGACACCAGCAGTGAGCAGGTGCTCTCCGGCACCGCGGTCCTGCGGATGGGGACAAGACCCCGCGCCGATCTGGTCGTCGAGGGGCATGTCGAGGGGCATACAGTCCGCTTCGCCTGGTCTGCCGTCGGGGACAGCACGGTGATCGTCACCAGTGGCGAACCAGGACCAGCTCCTGTTCCTGGGGCCCCGGAGACGGCCCCCTCGCGCGCACGCGCCGCGACGGCCATGACGTCACGCCGGCTCACCGCAGCGGATTCGGGGCCGTCCAGGCCCTGCCCATGCGCCTGCGGGACGAGACCGTCGGCGCCCTGAACCTCTTCCGTGCGACCCCCGGCCCCTTCGACCCGGCTGCGACGCCGCTCGCCCAGGCCCTGGCCGATGTCGCCACCATCAGCCTGCTACAACAAGGTTCCAGCCGGCGCGGCACCGTCCTCAACGAACAGCTGCAGACGGCGCTGAACAGCCGCGTACTGATCGAGCAGGCCAAGGGAAAACTCGCCGAACGCCGGGGCATCGACATGGAACAGGCCTTCACCGCCCTGCGCGGCTATGCCCGTTCCCACAACCGGCGCCTGTCCGACGTGGCCCGCGCCTTCATCGACGACTCCGAACCCCTCCCCGGCCTGGGCGCCTGACCACCCGGGCCCGCTACTTTTCCGCGCGGTCCTCGATCAAACGGCTGTGGAGTTCCGTGGTCATGGCATGGATCGCACGGGTCAGCTCGGTGTTGGTCTTGAGCTCCAACTCCTGCTCGACGAAATCATGATCGGCCTTGATCTGCTGGAAGGCAGCCTGCCGGTTCTGGCCGATCATGACGAACGCCGACAGGAAGATCGCCTCCAGTGACACCACGAGCGTCAACGTGGGCCAGGGGTTGGCCTCGAAGAAGAGCATCCACAACGCGAAAGCGACCGCGTGGATATAGACGAACGGCATTGAACCGGCGAACTTCGTGATGGCATCGGCGACACGCAGTTGGACGTCCCCGGCACGGCTCTGGTGGTGCGCGACCACCGCGGGATGGTGTACGGCCTGGTTGTCCTGCTCGCTCATCGCAACGCGCCTCTCGCAGAATTGGAGTGCCCTCGGAGTCAACCGACGGCAACAGTGGCCTCGTAGGGCCCCGTCAGCCCGATTGTCGCCCGGGCAGCCGGGACGTCGTCACGATGCCCTCCTGGGATCGTGGACGTCGGCCGTCACCTGGTCGCGCAGACGTGCACAGGTGCGGGTGATCAGACGAGAGACGTGCATCTGAGAGACACCGAGCTGAAGGCCGATGCGGGCCTGTGTCATCTCGCAGAAGAACCTCATGTACAGGATCTGCCGCTCGCGTTCGGGCAGCGCCCGCAGCAGGGGTCGGAGCGCCTCACGGTCCACGACCCGGTCGAAGCCGGGCTCCATGCCACCCAGGGTGTCGGCCAGAGGGTGGCCCTCGGAGCGGCCGGGCACGGCGTCCAAGGACCGGGCGGTGAAGGGCTCCGGCACCTCTTGGCCCAGCCGTACCTCTGCCTCGGTCAGCCCGGTGTGTGCGGCGATCTCGTGGACTGCGGGTGTACCTCCGCCCAGCGAAGAGCACAGCTCATGGTCGGCGGAGCGGACCTGGCTGCGCAGCTCCTGTACGCGCCGCGGCACATGCACGACCCAGAGTTCGTCACGGAAGTGCCGCTTCACCTCGCCGAGGATCGTCGGTATGGCAAAGCCCTGGAAGGCGGTGCCGAGACTCGGGTCGAAGCGGGACACCGCCTTGACCAGGCCCAGTTGCGCGACCTGTTTGAGGTCTTCGAAGGTCTCACCGTGATGGCGGAAGCGCCGGGCCAGCCGTACGGCCATCGGCATCCAGGCGCACACCACCTCCTGTCGCAGCGCGGACCTCTCCGGGCCGTCCGGCAGGGCGGCGATACGGCGGAACGCGGCGTCGGTGTCCGGTGCGTCGTCGTAGGGACGCGTGCTTCCTGGGCTCCGCGTGCGTTGGTACGTCATGGGTACGGGCCTCCCTGATCAGTGGCATCACTCACCGTGGGAGCCGGTCGACCGCAGCGCACTGGGGAGCAGCCAAAGCTGCTCCCACGGGCGTGCCTCCGGTCTGAAGCACACCGGACGGCTCCCCGGACAGCCCACTTTCAAACAGGGTTTCCGTTACGCAGGGCTCCCTACGGGGCGCGGGCAGAGAACATGCAGGGCGCGGCATGGACTCGGCCGTACGAGAGAACCCGACGGAGGGCCCGTACCTCATCCAGGTCCCGGTCCACTGCGGAACCTGGCCGTCGACAGCTGCGGGAGCACGGGAGAGACAGGCCGGTGTTTGAGAGCCACGAGACGGGCTACACAGGAGGTGCGTCCGACGGCCGGCCTGGACGAAGGCACCGGAGGGTTGAGCCCGCAGCTCCCGGTGCCGTCCACTGGGCGTGCCCGGTGTCACCGCCGGTCTGCGGCATGAGAACGCCGCAGCGCTCGCCGCAGCTCCCGCTGCAGCTGTTCCGGGAGCGCCTCGCCCTTCGCCGTGGCGACCAGGGCCGCGGCCACGTCCCTCAGTTTGACGTTGCAGTGCTGCGACACGTCCACCAGCAGATCCCAGGCCCTCGCGCTGGAGCATGGTGTCAGGGCCATCACCATGCCGCGCGCCTGGTCGATCACCGCACGGCTCCCCAGCGCCCGCTTTAACTGTTCATTTATGGCCCGCAGTTCAAGGACTTCGGCTGCCAAATCCGTATCCCGCGCCGAGGCCACGGCCGTCAACAACAACTGATCTTCGGGCAGCACGTCGTCGAGGTTGCGCCACTCGCGGACATCGACACCATCGACTGCGTGAATCATGGCCTTCTCCTTCTCGACGGCTCGTCTGCTGGTGGTGAGTCGCGCCACCGGCTGGGCTGAACCTGTCCCGGAGCCCCTGGATGTCGGGAGATGGGGCGGAGGAGGCCGAAGTCGAACAGGGCCATGAGGAGAATGAGAAGCGAGACGAACACGGCGGGCCTTCCCGGGGCGGAACAACGCATCACTGCCGGGGGCCGGGACCTGTTCGAACAGCCTATCCCTGCCCAGAGGTTGCGGACAGCACCCCACGCCAGCGCCTTCCACCGGAACAGGATGGCCACTTGACGTCTGTTCAGGGAGTGCGGCGAGGGCTAGCGTGCCTGGTGCGGCCCATGACCCCGGCAGCGTCGATCACCTCTCGCGCCCCTTCGAGGGCGCACCTCGCGCATCAGTGCCGGAACCTGCCCCGCCACTAACGGGACGCTCCCGCTACTCGCCGTCGCTACGCGATCCCGGCGCAGCCTCGATGCGCCCCATGCGGGCAACGCCCCACTGCCCGCCGCGTCGCACGCATTTCACCGCAGGCGGTACGCATGTACGCGCTGATCGTTCCGGCTTCGACCCCCTTCGTCCTGCTCGCCACCGTCATGGGCCTGTCCTGGTGGGAGGACCATGTCCTGCCGTCGGCCGAGCCGGTCGACGTCCCCGCCGAACCGGTCGAAGCCCCTGCCGAGGCTCTGTCCACCCCAACGGCCACTGCCCAGCACCCAGAACTCACCCGAGTCGACATGACGTTGACAAAGGAAGGTGCCAGGCGTTGACTGACAGCAGGTGTGGGGCTGCGTCGCTCCGGATATCTCCGGGCAAGGCCTTCACCTTCCGCTTCGCCCGGCCCCCGCGGAACGCAGGATCTGTCCCTGTGACCGTGTGGAGGCCCGGCCATGCCGCTCTGGATCTCTCTTCTTCCGCCGGTCTTCGGGATCGTCGGCTTCGTCGGCGTGGGCGCAGCCGTGGCGGTCACCGGCACCACCGCACGTAATCCATGTTCCGGGCCCGATCCCACCCCGCGGGTCGCGTGGGTGCCACCGGGCAGGCATCGACGCTCGATGAACCGACGGGAATTGACGGCAATGAAGCACACCTTCCTGCGAACCGAAAGCCAAGGAAGACAGTCATGATCACCGTCGTAGTCGTCGCTGTGCTCGTCATTGTCCTGGTCACTCTCCGCTACACCGGGCGTGGGCGAGCCCGGGGCAGCGGCCGACGCGGGCTGAAGCGGCGGTTCGGGCCCGAGTACGAGTCTGCCGTCGCCCGTCAAAACGGTGATGCCCGGGCAGCGGAGCGGGAACTCGGCGAGCGCGTGCGACGCCACGGCTCCCTCCAGGAACAGCCCCTGTCGCCCGAGGTCCGCGAGCAGTACGTGGCTCAGTGGGACGCAGTCCAGGAGCGGTTCGTCGGTTCACCGCAGAAGGCCGTCACCGAGGCGGATGCGCTGTTGGCGCGCCTGGCGAGGGATCGTGGTTTCCCGGACGGCGAGCAGTTCGAGGAGCAGCTGGCTGCCCTCTCCGTCCACCACGCCTACTTCGTTCAGGGCTACCGCAGCATGCACGCGGCAGCCCGCGACCGGAGCGGCACCGAGGAAATGCGGGAGGCCATGGTCGAAGCCCGAGGCCTCTTCGAGGCACTTGTCGCCGAACGACAGGTCGACCCGGACCGGCGCCGCCCGCCGTCCCCCGACGGCCAGGGCCACGCGCCGTGGCCACTGACGACCCGCCGTCATGCGAAGGGAAGCAGCACCTGATGTCGCACAACACCGAACACGCACCGCGTGCTCAGCAGCTCGACCAGTGGACACGTCGAAGCCAGTCGTAGCCCCACGTAAGCCCCCCCCGTACGCCCCATGTATCCACTGCCCGTGCGACACGCATCCGCTCTCAGCGATGCCGTTCGCATCCACCGTCGAAGAGGCGCAGCCCCAGACCCCGGCCGCACTGTCGTCACCGAGGTCAAGGACCGCCCATGTCTTTCCAGTCCCTCCGTTCCCCGTCCGCCGCCGCGCCGGAAAGCACCCTGCCGCCCCCGGAGTACGACGGGACGGCACCCTTCCCGCGAGACGGAACGGCGCCTGAGCGCACCGGCAGCGAGCGGCTGTCCCTGGCGATCACGGCATTGATCGTCTTCCTGCCGTTCCTGGCTCTCGGCCTGGCCGGCTGGTTGCTGTGGGGGCGCCTGATCCAACCCGTCGATGTCCTGCTCGCCGTGGTGCTCTACACGGTCACGGGCCTCGGCGTCACGGTCGGCTTCCACCGGGGCCTGACCCACAACAGCTACCGAGCCGTACGGCCGCTGCGCATCGCGCTCGCGGTGGCCGGGTCGATGAGCTTCCAGGGCGACGTCATCGGCTGGGTCGCCATCCACCGTCGCCACCACGCCTTCACCGACCGGCCGGGCGATCCGCACTCTCCGTACCGCTACGGCACGTCTGTGCGCGGCCAGTTGCGGGGTCTGGTGGACGCCCATGTCGGCTGGCTGTTCCGCAACGCCCCCACGTCCACGGCGCGTTACGCCCCCGATCTCGTCGCCGACCGCGACATCCGGGCCGTGTCCCGGGCCTTCCCGGCCCTGTGTGTGCTCACGGTCGCCCTGCCCTTCGTCGCGGGCCGGCTGATCGGCGGCACCTGGACGTCCGCCCTGACCGCCCTGCTGTGGGCGGGACTTGTCCGCATCGCCCTGCTCCACCATGTCACCTGGAGCGTGAACTCCCTCTGCCATGTGATCGGCGAGCGTCCGTTCCGCACCCGTCGCCACGACCGCGCCACCAACCTGTGGCCCCTGGCTCTGCTCTCCTTCGGCGAGAGCTGGCACAACCTCCACCACGCCGACCCCACCAGCGCCCGGCACGGCGTCGACCGCGGCCAGCTCGACCCGTCCGCCGCCGTCATCCGCCTCTTCGAACGCCTCGGCTGGGTCAGGGACGTGCGCTGGCCCACCCCGGACCGTATCGCTGCCCGCCGCGCGTGAACCCGATCGACCGCGTCCCCTTCAGGAGTTCTCATGACACTCGCGCCGCCGCCCAGGCTCTCCTCATCGTCCGCCGCGCGCCTGCGTCTGGTGGCCCAGCCGGCACAGGGCCACATGCCCCGGCGCATCGACGGCGCCTGGTGGCCCCGTTCGCCCGACCTGACGTCCGAACTCCCCTGGCTGCTGGCTGGACTGCCGCAGTCCTGGGGGCAGGTCAGCAGCGTTCTGGTGGACGGGGCCGTGTGGTCCCCGTTCCCGGCGCGGCAGCTCGTCGCGGACCAGGTGGTACGCCTGAGCCGGACGCACACCCAGCAGCGCACCCCGTCCACCGTCTGCCTGCTGGCGCCCGGCCGCGGCCGGTGGGACCTGCTGGTGGTCCCGCCCACGGCCACGGAGGCGGAGGCCATGCGGCTCATGGACAGTGTGGACACCGTCGTGAAGGACGGCGTGGGGTTGGGAACCGCTGTCCGTTGACGGCGTCTGCCGGACCAGCCCCGGGCGGCGATGACCAGCCCGCCGGTCGGCGCGAGGGTGGCCATGCGGAACATGTGTCCACCGTGGTGAGGCGCCGGTGAAACAACCAGGTCGCGGTTGTCCAGGGTGCGCGACTCCCAGGTGAAGCGCGCCCCCCTTCACCCCCGCGACAAGGCGCCGCGGAGCCCTAGCCTCGACATATGGACCCGCGACACATGGACCCTCGACATATGGGCACAGACAAGGAGGACCCTGCCGCCGAGAACGCGCTGGGAGGTTTCCTCCGCGCACGGCGTGCCCAACTGCGCCCCGAAGTCACGGGACTTCCCACCACCGGCCGCCGCAGGGTGCCCGGTCTGCGCCGCGAAGAGGTCGCCACCCTCGCGGGTGTGAGCACCGACTACTACATGCGCCTGGAACAGGGCCGCGAACGGCACCCGTCCCAGCAGGTACTCGAAGCCGTCGCGCGAGCCCTGCGACTGGACGACGAAGCGGTGGCCCACCTGTACCGCGTGGCCACCCCGACCGCCCGCCGTACGCGCCGTGCGCCCCGCGTCGAACGCGTCGCCCCGCACCTGCGGCGACTCCTCGACACCTGGAGCGACACGCCCGCCTTCGTCCTGGGCCACGCCCTGGACGTCCTGGCCCGCAACCGGCTCGCAGGCGCCCTGTACGCCGGCTTCACCCACTCCGACAACCTGCTGCGCATGACGTTCCTGGACCCGGCCGCGCACCACTTCTACCGTGACTGGGACCGGGCCGCCGAATCGAGTGTGGCCACCCTGCGCCGGGCGGCCGGCATCGATCCCGAGGACCCGCGGTTGCGGGAGCTCGTCGGTGAACTGTCCGTGAAGAGCGTCGACTTCCGCGTCCTGTGGGCCCGCCACGACGTACGCGGCAAGACCCGCGAGGCCAAGCTCTTCCACCACGCCCAGGTCGGCGACCTGGAACTGCACTACGAGGCGTTCACCGTCAACAGCGCCCCTACCCAGCAGCTCATCGTCTACCAGGCCGAACCGGGCAGCACGTCCGCCGACGCCCTCGCCCTGCTCGGCTCGCTCAGCGCCGGCCCCGTGCCCGCGCAGGACACCACGATGGGCACCGACTGAGACCGCGTACGAGCCGGCCCGGTGTGTCCTGGGTGTGCCAGGGCCAGGATCACGACTCCCCACCCGGGCGGACGCGAAGGAGAATGAGGCCATGACCCGGATCATGACGAGGTGGGGTTCATGAGCGACGGCACTCCTTTGGGAGAGTTCCTCAGGGCACGGCGTGAAGCGCTCAAGCCGCAGGACGTGGGGCTGCCGGAGCACGGCCGCAGGCGGGTACCGGGGCTGCGCCGCGAGGAGGTCGCCATGCTCGCGGGTGTGAGCTCCGACTACTACATGCGCCTGGAACAGGGCCGCGAGATCAGCCCGTCGCCGCAGGTGGTCGACGCGGTCGCCGCCGCCCTCCACCTCGACGACGAGGCACTCGACCACCTGCGCAGACTCGCCAGGGCACCTCAGGAGCGCCGTAGCACTTCCGTCGGTCACGACAGGATCAGCCCGCAGCTCCTCCAACTGCTCGACAACTGGCCCGACACCCCCGCCTTCGTTCTGGGACCTGCCCTGGACGTCCTGGCGCACAACGCGCTCGCCGCGGCCCTGCACAGCGGATTCCAGCGGTTCGACAACCTGGCCCGCATGGTCTTCCTCGACCCGGCCGGGCGCGGCTTCTACCGGGACTGGGAGAGGGCCGCGCACTCCTGCGTCGCAGAAATCCGCGCGGCCTACGGATACGACCCCGATTCCCCACGGATCACCGAGGTCGTCGACACGCTCTGCTCGAAGAGCCCGGAATTCGCCGAGCTGTGGGCACGGCACGAGGTGAAGGGCAAGACCCAGCAGGCCAAGAACCTCGCACATCCCGAGGTCGGCGCTCTGGAGATCCAGTTCTCGGCATTCACGGTCAACGGTGCTCCGCATCAGCAACTGGTCGTCTACCAGGCCGAGCCCGCCTCTTCCACCGCGGCTGCCTTCGCGGACCTCCGTTCCCGGGCCGCCCGTCCGGCGCCCGGGCACAACGAGGCCCCGATGCCCGCGCGAGCCGATGACACCGTCCCGTCCCCATCGCTCGGAGGGGACGGGACAACCGAATGACTCAGGTCCGGCGGCCGTGGGACGGACGATGATCTCGCCGACGTCGACACCAGCAGTGCTGGCCCATGGCGAACGCGATCGCCGCCGCGACGGACGAGGCCGGGATGGCGACACTGCGGTAGGTACGCATCCTCTCGCGGCCCTCCGGGTCGGAGACGGACTCGGCGAGGTCGGACTCGATCACGCCCGGGGAGAACTGGTGGGCGCCGATCAAGGCGACGTTGATGAAGTGCCCGTGGTGCTGGGTCCGCATGACCGGCTCCGGCTGGCGGACATGGTCATGGCCGAGACTCGCGGTAGAGCACCAGGTGCTCGTGGAACAGAACGCCGTCGCGGACGTCGCCGGTCGCGGTGAAGCCGGTGTCGTCGACGTAGTCGAGGTGGTTGCCGGTGACGGTGTAGCTGCCGGTGTAGGCGCTCCGGCGGTTGCCGCGGGCCTCGTCGTAGCGGCCGTTCGGCAGCAGTTCCTGGCGGATGAAGCCGTCCGCGGTCACCCACATCCCGACGTACGGGTGGGGGTCGCGAGGCGTGTCGTTGCTGGTCATGGCTCTACGGTCCGCCCGGCGGCCGGTGACAACCAGGCCGCCGTCTCCCCAGGTGAGGGCTTCCTGGGTGCCGCGCACCCGGTATCGCGAGCGGCTGAGTCCTTGGTGCGGGGCGGCTGCGGCGCAGGCCGTCCGAGACCGCCGCATGCCCCCTCCGTCGCACGCGGCGGGACGGAGGGTGGGTGCCCGACACCTGGGGACACGGCGGCCTGGTTCCGACTCCGCCGCGCGACGAACCTGGTGGTCAGGCAGCCGCGGTAGCTGCCGGACATCCACCTCGGACCTGCACCGGCGCTCGCTTCGCGCATCGGGCGGACCGATGAGCCGACTCCACCGAGGAGCACGCAATGAGCATCACCGACACCGACACCGACACCGGCACTGAGACCGAGATCGACACCGGCACCGACACCGGCACTGAGACCGAGATCGCGACCGGCACAGGCACTGACCCCGACACCGACAACGACACGGTGAGCTGGAACCGCAAGGCGCTCGGCGTGATCCTCTCGAACGACGAGGGGCGTCCCGTCCTGTTCACCAACGCCCGCATCCTGACGATGGACCCGCTGATCGGGACCATGACCGGCGCCGACCTGCTGTTCGTCGGCTCCCTGGTCGTGGGGGTCGGCCCCGCCATCGTCACCGCGGCACAGGACGACAACGCCATCGTCGTCGACTGCACCGGCATGACCATCGCCCCCGCGGTCGTGGACACCGTCGCGCTGGCCGGCGGCCGCGGCCACCGCTCGGAGTACGTCGCGACGCTGACCCCGGGCAACACCCCCGACTTCCTGGTGGTGCCCGACGAGCTCGCCGCCGACGTGCCGAGCGCGGTGGCCACACTCATGACCCGGCCGGAACAGGTCCGCGCACTCGTCGCGGCCGGTCGGCCCGTCCTGTGGGACGGAACCGACGCCCCCGGCCGGGCCACCGCCCCCGAGGCGGGCATCCCGGCCTCCGATGACCTGACCGGCAGCCCGCGCGTCGGCGTCTGGATCGACAGACACGACTTCCTGCACCAGGAGCTCACCGCCGACGGCCGCTACGACGAGACCCGGGGCGGCCGCCCGCACGCCTACCAGGGCCGGTACTGGATCGACGGCGACCGCATCGACTACCTGGACGACCTCGGCTTCTGGGCCTACGGAGAGTTCCAGGGCGACGAACTCCACCACGCGGGCTACGTCATGAAGCTCGGCTGACCTTCCCCGCCCCCGCCCCCACCCTCATCCCCTGCCCTCTCCGTCTCCGCTGCCCCCTCCGCCGTACCGAAAGAAGGCCCCGCATGAACGTCAACGACACCACCAGCGCCGCCGTGCTCGAAGAGCTCCGGCGTCGGCCCGCCGACCGGCGGCGCATCCTGTTCACCGGCGCCACCATCGTCACCATGGACCCCGACCTCGGCGTCATCGACCGCGGCGACCTCCTCGTCGAGGGTGACACCATCGCCGCGATCGGGGCGAACCTGACCGCTGACGGTGCGGTGGTCGTCGACGCCACCGGCACGATCCTCACCCCCGGCTTCGTCGACACCCACCGGCACGCCTGGGAGGCCCAGCTGCGCCGGATCATGCCGGACGTCGACGACCTCGGCGGCTACGTCATGGCCACCCTGGCCGGCTACGCCACGGTCTACCGGCCCGAGGACATGTACATCGGCACTCGGCTGGCCGCCCTGACCGCGATCGACAGCGGCATCACGACCATGCTCGACTTCTCCCACAACTCCCGTACCCGCGAGCACTCCGACGCCGCGATCGGGGCGCTCCGCGACACCGGCATCCGAGGCGTGCACGCCTCCATGGGCCCGCACTTCGGCGAGTGGGACCGGCAGTGGCCCGGCGACCTGGCCCGTATCAAGGACCAGTACTTCAGCAGCGACGACCAGTTGCTCACGCTGCGCCTGGCGACCCTGGCCACCGACGAGATCGCCGGTCCTGCGCTCGCCTACGGTCCTGAACTCGCGTGTGTGGCAAGGGACTTGGGCATCGGAGTGAGCGTGGACGCCGTCTTCGGCACGTCCTCCTCCGAAGCGGTCCTGCGCTGGGCCAAGGACGGCGTTCTCGGCCCCGACGTCACCCTCATCCACTCCACCGGACTGACCTCCGAGGCATGGGAGATGATGGGGGAGACCGGCACCACCGTCGCCCTCGCCCCCACGTCCGACGCGCAGATCGGCCTCGAGACGGCGATCCCCGCCATCGGCGAGGCCCTGTCCGTCGGCATCCGCCCTGGCCTGAGCATCGACGTCGAAGTCGCCCTCGCCAGCGACATGTTCACGCAGATGCGGGCCCTGCACGCCATCCAGCGGATGCGCGCGGTCAACGCCGTCTACGGCACCGACCAGCAGCCCTCCCGCATCACCACCCACGACGTCCTCGACTTCGCCACCCTCCAGGGCGCCCGTACCAACGGCCTGGCAGGCGTCACCGGTTCACTCACCCCAGGCAAGAAGGCCGACCTGCTGGTCCTCCAGGCCGAGGACCTCAACAACATGCCCCTCAACGACCCCATCGGCACCCTCGTGCTGGGCTCCGACGCCCGCAACATCACCGCCGTCCTCATCAACGGCGAGCCCCGCAAGTGGGACGGACAGGTCCTCGACGTCAACCTGGCCGCTCTGCGCAGCGAGGTGCACGCCTCGCGCGAGTACGTGCTGAACACCCCGGCCGTCTGAGCATCTCCCCGCCACCCGCCCCTTCCCCTCCATCGTCCCCCGGCCGTTCCTCCCACGGCCGGGGGCACTCACCCGATCCCGGTGGTGCCATCGGCCGATCGTGCCGCGCACAAACCCGCGGGGCGGCGACCAGACGCCCCCTTCTGGAGTTCCCATGTCCCACCCCACTCCCTCCACGTCCCCCCGTCCCACCCCCACCACGTCCCCCGAGCCCGCGGCAACCGCGCCCAACACCCCGGACCAGCCGCCCTCCTGGGCGCCCGCCGCCCCGACCATCGCCCTGCTGACCGCACTCGGCGTCCTGATGGTCGGCCAGATGTACACCGTCCTGGCCCTGCTGCACCCCATGGCCACCGCGCTCGGCACCGCACCGGAGCAGGTCACCTGGACCGCGACGGCGTTCGGCTTCGCCTACGCCGCCGGATTCCTGCTCGCCGGTCCGCTGTCCGACCGCTACGGCTCGCGCGCCGTGATCACGACCGGGCTAGTAGCCGCCACGGCAGCCACCCTGGCGGTCAGCGCCGCCCCCGACCTCCCCACGGCCATCGCCCTGCGCAGCCTGCAGGGACTCACCGCCGCGACCTTCGCGCCCTCCGCGCTCTCCTACGTCGTCCACCACATAGCGCCACAACGCCGCGGCACCGCCCTGACTTGCATCACCAGCGGCATGTTCGCCGCCGCCGTGCTCCTGCAGATCGGCGCCCAGGCCGTCGCGGCCGGGCTCGGCTGGCGCGCGGTCTTCTGGCTCAGCGCCACCCTCATGGCCCTGAGCCTGATCCCGGTGCGCCGCGTCCTGCGGCCCACGCTCCGCCACGACACCGGCGGCGGGCTGAGTCAGGCGTTCGCGGCGATGCCGCGACTACTGGGCCGACCGCGCATGGTCGCCCTCTACCTGTCGACCGTGGCCCTGATGTCCTCCTTCGTCGCCATCTACACGGCGGTGGCCATCGCCGGGCCGGCCGGCATCGCCGGGAACTCCTCCGCGATCCTCGCCCTGCGGGCCAGCGCGCTGCCCGCCCTCGTCGCCGTCCCCGTGCTCGCCCGCCCGCTCCAGCGCCTGGCCGCACCCCTGCGCGCGGTCCTCGCGTTCGCGCTGGCCGCCCTCACCGTCGCGGCCGGTTCCTTCCTCGGCGGTCACGCCGTGCCGCTCGCCCTCGCGCTGCTCCTGTTCGTGGCAGCCGTCGCGGCAGCGGCACCCGCCGTCGTCGAGACGATCAACGCCACCGCCCCGCACGCCCGCGGCGCGGCCGTCGCCCTCTACGGATGCAGCATGTTCATCGGCGCCAGCCTGGGCCCGCAGCTCACCGGAGCTCTGACCGGCCTCGGCTTCGGCGGCATCCTGCGCTTCGTCGCCGCCGCACTCGTCCTGGGCATCCTCCTGGCTCTGCCGGCCCTCCGACACCACCGCACCCAATGACATGGAACAGGGCTTCTACCAACTCCTGTCTGCCCTCGCGGAAATGGCCCCGCGCGACGAGCTAGTGTCCTCGCTTGTGACCGAACCCTCCTCTGTGACCGAACCCTCCTCGCATCTCGGTGCGACAGCGGATGCCTACGACGCCGTCGCACGCCATTACGCCGAACGCTTCCGTAATGATCTCGACGCTCTTCCGCTGGATCGCGCGATGCTCGCCGCGTTCGCCGACCTCGTACGGACCACCGGCGCCGGGCCCGTCGCGGAGCTGGGATGCGGCCCGGGACGCATCACCGCGCACCTGCGGGACCTGGGGCTGGACGTCTTCGGCGTCGACCTGTCGCCGGTGATGATCGATCTCGCCCGCGAGGCACACCCGGACCTGCGGTTCGAGGTCGGCTCCATGGACGCCCTGGACCTGGCCGACGGCAAGCTGAACGGCATCGTGTCCTACTACTCGGTCATCCACACCCCACCGCAGGAGGTGCCCTCGTACCTCGCCGAGTTCCGGCGGATACTCGCGCCTGACGGCCACCTCTCGCTCGCGTTCTTCGAGTCGGAGGGTGAGCCGGTCGCCGCGTTCGACCACAAAGTGGTGACGGCGTACCGATGGCCGATCGACGACCTCGCGGGGCTGGCCGGTGAAGCCGGGTTCGTCGAGGTCGGCCGGATGCTGCGTGCGCCGCGCGAGGAGGAACGCCAGTTCCGCCATGGCCATCTGCTGATGCGCGCAGCCAAGTGACTCAGGTGTCGACACGGGTGGCCACGGCTCCGGGGCCGGGGGAGATGGGACGGAATGATCGGGACCGTGTTCCGCAGCGAGGACGTGCCTGCGGAGGACAGATTCGAGTACTGGCGGGAACTGGTCGGCCGGACGCGCTCGAGCGACCTGATCAGTGCCCACACCGCCGACTACTGGGCGGAGTACCGGCTGATGGAGCTGGGGCCGGTGACCGTATGGCCGTCGTCGTTCCTGCCGACCCGCTACCGGCGGAGCGGAAAAATGGTGCGTCGGTCCGACCCCGAGTCGTACCACCTGACGCTGCTGCTCGAAGGAGACCTGGCTCTCGAGCACGCCGGACGGACCGACACGTTCGGCCCACGTGACCTGCACCTGGTCGACGGCTCGCGGCCGTACGACCTCCGACCGCTCGACGACCGGGATCGCCGTGCCGTCAAGGGGGTCGGCGTGGACTTCCCCAAGGCGTTGCTGCCCCTGCCGCCGCACCTCGTACGGGAGTTGCTGGGCCGGGGGCTGTCGGGGCGGGAGGGTACCGGCGCTCTGCTGACCGAATTCGTCGTCGGTCTGGACCGGCAGGCCGAAACCCTTCAGCCGTCCGACGCTCCACGCCTGGGTACGGTCGTACTCGACCTGCTGTCGGCCTGGTTCGCCCAGGTACTGGACGCAGAGGCCGCGCTTCCGCAGGAGACCCGCCGGCGGGTCACAGCACAACGCATCCAGGCGTTCATCCGGCAGAATCTCCACGACCCGGAGCTGACGCCGTCCTCGATCGCCGCCGCGCACCACATCTCCCGCAGCTACCTGTACCGGATCTTTCAGCAGCAGTCGCAGGGCGAAACGGTCGCGGCCTGGATCCGCGGTCGACGGCTGGAGAACGCCCACCGAGACCTGGCCGACTCCTCGCTGCGCACCACGCCGGTCCACGCCGTCGCCGCCCGCTGGGGCTTCCCCCGCGCCTCCGAATTCACCCGCGCCTTTCGCACCGCGTACGGGCTCTCCCCGAAGGAGTACCGGCTCCAGGCACTGTCCGAGCGGGAGCAGACGCTCAGCCGGTCCCCGATGGACTGATCGCCTCCCTGCTCAACCGACGGGCGGGCGGCGATCGGCCCAGGGGTGTGCGAGCTCGAGGGTGCGAGACACCTGGAGGAGGAGGTCTTCGCGCCACGGTGCGGCGACGATCTGGATGCCGACGGGCAAGCCGGTGGCGTCGTCGTGGTGGATGGGGAGGGAGATCGCCGGTTGGCCTGTCACGTTGAACACCGACGTGAACACCCCCATCGGGTAGCTGTTCAGCAGGGGCATCAGGGGGTTGCCGTCGGCGCCTGCCCGCCAGGCACCGACGAGCGGCGGGAGGCACGCCATCGTGGGCGTGACCAGGAGATCGAAGCCGGCGAGGAAGCCCTCGACGATGCGCCGCGACAACTGTTGGGTCTTCCTCACCCCTTCCGCGTAGGACCACGAGTCGATCGATCGTGCCGCGTCACGCAGGGCACGATTGTGGGGCTCGACACGGTCCGGGTCGGCGAGCACGATTCCGCTGCCGCCGACGTTCCAGATGGTCGTGAACGCCGCCACCAACTCGTCGGTCGCGGGGAGCGGTAGGCGAGTGTCGACGATGTCGTGACCGGCCGATTCGAGCGTCCGAAGAGTGACGGTGACGGCTTCGGTACACGCCGGGTGCACGCGTATCCCGTCGATCGGGGAGTCCGTGAGCACACCGATCCGCAGCCCGGTCGGCATGTCCGTCTGCATCGCGGTGGCGAAGGACCTGTGCGGGGTGGGGGGTGACCACCACGCGGCCGGATCATGGCGCGCCAGCACATCGAGGGCGGCCGCGGTGTCGGTCACCGTGCGGGTGAGCACGCCGCTCGTGCCGAGACCTTCCACGCTGACGGTCGCGTTGGTGACCAGGCCGCGGGTGGGTTTGAGGCCGACGAGACCGTTGCACGACGCGGGGATGCGGATCGATCCGCCGCCGTCTTCGGCGTGGGCGATGGGCGCCATCCCGGAGGCGACGGCAGCGCCCGCTCCGCTCGACGATCCGCCCGGCGTGCGATCCGGGTCCCACGGGTTGCGCGAGATGCCCAGGGCTTCGTTCTCGGTGAAGGGCAGGGCACCGAACTCGGAGGTGGTGGTCTTGCCGAGCAGGATGAACCCCGCGTCCACGAACCGTCGCACGACCGGGTCCGATGCCGCGGCCGGCGCCTGCCTGGCGGCGGCGGATCCATGGGTGGTGGGCCATCCGGCCACGTCGAGCAGGTCCTTGATCGGCAGCGGGACGCCGTGGAACGGCGGGAGGTCTTCGGTCGACGGGGCCCGCACCACCGCATCAGCCGCGGCAGACGCGGCTTTGCGGACGTCGTCGTCGGCCCGGTGGCAGAAGGCGTTCAGCCGGGGGTCGAGTTGGTCCATCCGCTCGAGATAGCAATCGGTCACCTCGACCGGACTCACCTCCTTTCGGCGTACGGCTGCGGCGAGTTCGACGGCCGACGTGAACGGGTCGAACACGTCGTACGGGTCGAGCGGGTCAATCGGTGAGCGCATCACGAGGGGTCCCTTCTGGTCCGCGGTGCTTGCGGAAGCCGTCAGTGTCGTCGCGTCTGCGACATGCCGTCTTGGACGAATGTCGCGTAGCTTGGCGACATGCGATCCGCCGACTCGGCTCATGACGCCGCGGCGATCTGGGACATCGCCACCCCGTCCCGGCCCGGCCTGCTGCCAGGGGTCAGCATGGCCGGATTCCGCGCTCGCACCACGGAGTTCGTCGACCTGAGCGTGATCCCGTTCCCGGCGGTCACGGTGCTCGTCAGCCTCGGCGACGAGCCGCTCACCGTCGACGACATCAACGGCCGGCAGCAGAACGGCAGTGTCGTCGTCGGACTCTTGCCCAGCGGCCTTCGGGGACGCGGCCGTGACATCGAAAGCCTGCAGGTGCGTCTGTCGCCGGTGATCGCGCACGCCGTGCTGGGCGTCTCTTCGGAGTTGAGCGGGATGATGGTCTCCCTCGACGACCTCTGGGGCCGCGATGCCGCCCGCACCCAAGAGCAACTGCGCGCTGCCAGGTCATGGGACGACCGGTTCGCGATCGCGGAGGCGGCGTTCGCTCGACGACACGAAGCAGGCCGAGCGATCGATCCTGAAGTCGCCTTCGTATGGCGGCAGATGGTGACGCACCTGGGAGGGATTCGAGTCGAGCGGCTGGCGGGCGAGGTCGGCTGGAGCCGTAAGCGACTCTGGTCCCGGTTCCGAGCCCAGATCGGTCTCAACCCCAAACGAGCCGCTCAGCTTGTCCGTTTCGACCACGCGGCCCACCGACTCGCCGCGGGTCACAGCGCCGCACGGGTGGCGGCGGAGATCGGCTACGCCGACCAGTCCCACCTCCATCGAGATGTCATGACCTTCGCCGGTGTGACACCCACGGCCGTCGCGGTCGCGCCGTGGCTTGCGGTCGACGACGTGGCGTGGGCCGCCCCCGCATACCTGTCCAAGCCCTGACCCGACGGTCTGCCCCCGACGGCCTGCCCCCGATGGTCTGCAGGCGATACCGACGGTCTGTACCCGGCAGGCGCGAGGCCGGTGGCGGGCCGGCCACGGGGGAACATTTCTACAAGCCGCCCGGCAGTTGAGCTTGTGACACTGCGTCTATGTCCAAGAACCGGGATGACTCCCCACAGCCGCGCTTCCAACAGCCGCGGTACGGCGTAGACGCTCCAGCGTTCCCTGCGACACTCGCCGCCGTCGGCACGGCCTGCTGCCTGGCCGCCGGCCGGTGGCGGCCGGCACGCAGCGCGATGGTGACCACGGGGACGGTACTGCTGGCCAGCACCGGCATCTACCTGCACACCACACTGCACGGCAAGCTGCGCATCTGGAGGCGGGAGCTGGACCAGGCCGGCCTGAAGGGTGACGAGCGGCTGCTGGACCTGGGGTGCGGTCGCGGCGCGGTGCTGATCGAGGCGGCCAGGCGGCTGCCGACGGGACACGCCGTGGGCGTGGACCTGTGGTCAGGGAAGGACCAGAGCGGCAACCGACCCGAAGTCACGCTCGCCAACGCCGCCGCGGCAGGGGTCGCCGACCGGGTGGAAGTACAGACGGCAGACATGACCGCGTTGCCCTTCGCGGACGGCTCCTTCGACGTCGTGACGAGCGCGCTGGCGATCCACAACATCCCGTCGCCCGAGGCGCGATACCGCGCGGTGGACGAGGCCATGCGGGTGCTGCGCCCGGGCGGGCAGTTGATCGTCGCCGACTTCTGGCCCATGGCCAGGAAGTACGCGGCGCACATCGGCCAGGGCACGCTGCGCGGACTCGGCCCCGGGTACTGGTACGGCGGCCCCTGGCTCGGCGTCACACTGCTGCATGCCGTCAAGGGCCGCTGAGCAGGTTGCCCACGGAAATGCGACAGGTCAGCCGTCTACTGTGGCCATACGTATTCGGTGGCGTGAGGGAGCCGGGCCATGCGGCGGCTGGGGGATCTCGAGGCGGAGATCATGGACCGCCTCTGGACGTGGGACCGTCCGGCGACCGTGCGCGAGGTCGTCGACGACATCAACAAGACCCGCCCCGTCGCAGCCGTGAGGCCTACCGCCGCACTCATCGAGGACGGCCTGGGGGAGAGCAAGAACCGCTCGGCCGCACTGCTCCACTTCGTGGAGAACATGTCGCAGGAAGAAGTGGCCGCTCTACGCAGAGCTCTGCGCAACATGGGCCGACAGACGAAGCCGTGAACGCCGCCCCGTCCTGGTCGGCTACACGACGGCCGTGGGCGGCCCCGCTCCACTCCTGCGGCACGGACGTCGGCGACCCCGTCACTGCCGACCAGCCCGCCGCCGCCCTGCCGACCGCCAACCGAGCTTCCTGAGTTCTCCGTCGCAGTCGGTCAAGCCTTCGCCATGTGTCACCGGTGGCTGAGCGGGCGGGAGTCACCCAACGTACGAAGGGAGTAAGCAGAACGACCGCCGAAGGGAAACTCCGTGATCCAGCGACGCATCGTCCTCCTCTCGGCCGCAGGGCTCACCTCGGCGTTCCTGCTGGCGGCGTGCGGCAGCTCGATGGACAAGGCCTCCACGGGTACGAGCCCTGGCAACGCCGTTCCGGTCGCCACGGCCGCCTCGGAGTCCGCGACCTCAGCTCCGACCGCCTCGGAATCCACGCCCTCCGCACCGGTTGCCGCCGGCGACCCGGCCACCACCACCATGGTGATGGCCAAGACGGTCAACGGCATCGGCAACGTGGCGACCGACGACAAGGGGATGACCCTCTACCGCTACGACAAGGACGAGGCGAATCCGTCCAAGTGGACGTGCGCCGGCGAGTGTACGAAGACGTGGATCCCCGTCATTGTGCAGGACTCCGTACAGACCATGGGAGTCGAGAAGAGCCTGCTCGGCACGGTCCACCGGAACGGCATGAAACAGCTCACCCTCGGCGGCTGGCCGTTGTACCGATACGTGGGCGACACACAGGCCGGACAGACGAACGGCCAGGCCAAGAACAAGACGTGGTACGCCGTCACCCCGTCCGGCACGAAGTCCTCCGTGACGGGCTGAGCCCATGCGCACGGCCGTGGGGCTGCCGTCGCGCCCGCGCCCGTCGCCTCTCCCGCATCCGGGAACCCGAGGGAGGCGACGGGGACGGCGGTCAGTTCCCGGTGAGCGCGAAGCCGGTCTCGGTGCGGCTGCCGCTGTGCAGCCTTACCGTGCGGGACCGCCCAGTAGCCGTTCGCGTCCGTCGCCGGGCCGAAGTCCGTGTTCATCCACAGCCGGTAGTGGCCGTGGACGTCCGTGACTCAAGATCCAGTGTCGAGGTGTCCACGATCAAGGTGGAGGGCCCCACCGCGTGCTTGCGCACCGCGTGCTTGCGCACCGCGTGCTTGCGCACTTGACGACGTCCGTCTGTGGTGGTGCGCAACCACGCCGAGACGGAACCTGCGCATAGCCCGATACGGCGGCCGCCCTGGCCGTGCGCAGAGGTCCGCTGCCTTCGGCGAGGCCGCCCTGCCTCCTGTTCGGACTTGCCAGGGTGGCCGCTGCGAGCGCTACTACCAGCCGGCCCCGACCAAACCACCGACCACAGGACCCCGACCATGATGACGAAGCAGACACAAAAGTCCTGGTCGGGCCCGTGGTCACCCGACCACGGGCCCGACCAAGTGCGAGGCACCGGGTGACTCGTAGTGCCGTGCGTCTCGCGGACACCCCGTGCGCAGAACGGCGGCGAGCTCAGTTGCGCGCACTACTACGAGGCCATCGATAGTCATGGCGGGATGCGCAGTGCCGCCCAAGGAGGATGTTGCGGACGCTGCCTGGCGAACGAACCGTGCGCTGCGCAACTGCGCAGTCGTCTCTGACGTCCAGTGCGCAGGCCCTTCTGCAATCGAGTGCGCAGCGTTCGTCTGCTGGTGCGCAGCACGGCGTGCCCCAACCAGTTGATGCTGTGGGGCTCATTGGTTTGACTGTGCCAGGGGCCGCAAGGAGCGAGGGAAGAGCGCGCGGGATGTGCACCTGCGTGGCTTGCTACCGCCGTGTGGGACCACCAGGTGGTGACGGGGCCGTCTGGTCGGCCCCGACCACAGGGCCGACCACGGCAGCCTGCGGTCCAGGTACTGGGATCTTGATCGGTCGTCGAGCTCTCGGCCGCACCCGCCCGGGCCATGTCAGTGCGCGAGTAGCCTCGATGAGCCCTGCGCCGGGCTCAACACTCGCCTCTGCCGGCCGACTCGTCGGTGCGCGCGCTCCGAGTGTTACCGGGTGGAACGATGCCGTTGATCATTTTACGTAGATCGCCAACGCCTCTTCCGGGACTCGTGGGGATCTTTTTCGCAGTGCCGCGGCCATCCTGCGGGTGTGTCGCTCTGCGATCCTGGTTTGGTCTCGCGGATGTGTTCAACGCCACCATGGCGGCCTGCTGTCGGGAGCTGTCGGCGACGGCTGAAGCAGTTTTCGCTGGTGCGCCCGATCCGCTCGGGTTCGTTGCCACGAAGCACGGTCAACGCTCCTTCGTGTCCCGCCGACCGGGGGCGGGCTGGGACACGGCGACGAGTTGGTCATCTTTTGTGAGCGGAAGGTGTTGAGACACCAACTGTTGGAACCATCTACTGCGGCAACTGTTGCACCTGACTGTTGCATCAAGGGTTCCCTACCTCCTGTCAGCGCCTGTGCGTAGGCCCAGGTCAGACCCTAATTTCCGCGTGGTCGGGGGCCTGACATCCCCTCTGCTGCCGCTGCTCCCATGCCCGGTGGAGAAGAAAGAAGGGTGGTGGGCGGGCTGGGGCGACGCGACGGCCTCGGGGATCGGGGCCGGCTCAGCATGGTTGCGCGTCGGCAGGCCTCCGCGCCGGCCGCTGACGCGGCGTGAGAAGGGTGAGCGGCGAGGTGCTGGAGAGTGGACGCGATGCGCGTGCCGGCAGACAGCTGCGCGGGTGTTTGAAAGGCGCCCCTTCTGGTACGGCCGGCCAGCAGGACTACGAGCTGTTGGATGTCCGCGTGCCAGTGACGGGTCCGCTCGATGATCTGCGTCCGGGGTAGTTCACGCAGCCCTGCAGGACAGGATGCCGCTGAACGTCCGCACCTGGACGGGCGACTGTGGCACGACCCACGACCCACGACCCACGACCCACGACCCACGACCGCGACGTGAACGCGGCGCACAACCTTCTGGCCGCCGGGCTGGAGGTGACAGTCTGTGGAGCCGGTGTAAGACCTCAACGAAGTACTCCCGGACGGGCAGTCGGCAACGGAGCAGAAACCCTCAACGGCGCGAGCCGTATGAATCCCTCTCTTTCAGGAGGGGGAGAAGTCAAGAGGGCCACTCCTCGGTGGTGGATTTCGGAATGGCGGGGTCGCCCTTCCGGGCATCCGCCCTCACGCAAGGTGAGCTCCACTTGGTGGTTCAGCCGTCCGTGTCATCCACAACCGACGAACCGGCTCGCGAACTCCGCTCTCGTACCCTCAGGGAAGGTGCGCAGTGTGAACTCAGTCTTATGTACAAGGTAGTTGGGGGATGACCAGCTCGAGGCGGCTTCGATCGGTGGGTTCGCGCTGCTTCGGGGCGCGAAGGGGGAGCTCGGCCCGGACCGCCCTGCCGCAGGGAAGGCGCGGTTCGACATCCTGCCGGAAGGCGAGTGCAGGCGCGATCGGAACGGCGGAGGTCGAGATGTCGTGGCGTATATGGTCCGCCGCGCGCCGCGCCGCCTGGAGCTGAGTCCCGCCCTGAATGTGCGTGTAGCGAAGGCTGGTTGGGCGTCGTCCGTGCTCACGGAGACCGCGCTGTCCAGGGCGTCCGCAGACGAGATCGCGTGCCCCTGGCTTCCAGTTGTGACGAGCTGGCGGACACTCCTCCGCGCCGTCGCCGCGGGGAACGACATCGACAGCCTAGGCTTCGGCCCAGTACCGGACCCGATCCCAGGAGCGCACACCGTGTTCGACCCCGCACCGGAGTATCCGTACCCCGACGTCCACCGATCGGATGAAGCGCCCACCCCGCACGCGCTTCTCGCGCCGGTGATCGGACTCCTGGGTACCTGGCACGGGCGCGGTCACGGCGGGTATCCCACGCTCGCCGGGGAGTTCGCGTACGCGCAGGAGGTCACCTTCAGCCACGACGGCCGCCCCTTCCTCCGCTACGAGGCCCGGGCCTGGCTGCTGGACGCCGACGGCACACCGCTGCGCCCGTCGGCTCGGGAGAGCGGCTGGTGGCGGCTCCAGCCCGACGGCCGGGTGGAGGCCCTGATCACCCAGCCCACCGGCATCGCCGAGATCGCCGTCGGCCGAGCGGCCGACAACACGGTCGACCTCTCCACCCACGAGGTGGCCCTCACGCCCACGGCCAAGGAGGTCAACGCAACCCGCCGGACCTACGCCCTGATCGACGACGACACGCTCACGTTCGTCCACGAGCTCGCGGCGGTGGGGCAGCCGTTGCAGCACCACCTCTCGGCGACGCTGCGGCGCAGGGGGTAGACCCGCAACCGCCGTCACGTGTATGGGGGAGTGTCTGGTCAGGAAGCAGCGGGCACGGACTTGTCGGCTGATCCGAATCGTTCTTCGTCGGCCCCCGCACGTATGCGGTGGACGTGCGTCGGCCTGCGGCCAGTACGCCGACGCGTCCTCCCGCTGTTCCATCGGGACACGCGTCTGCGGGAGCCGTGTGCGCAGGTTCGAATCCTGCCGGAGGCACTCGCCGAGGATCGGCAGGAATGACACCCTGACCAGGGTGGATGCCGACAGAAGAGAGCGGGACCCAGTCTCACTGGTCCCCGCTCTTTCTCGTTGTTTCACTCTGGTCGCGATAGAACTGCGAGAGAGGTAATCGCCGCCCCGTCAAGACCAGGAGGGCGAGTCGTCCAGCCGCTCCAAGTTGAGCTCATAGGCATTCCTCAGCCGCGTAAAGTCGTAGAAGTCGCCCTGCGGCTCGCGCTTGACGCTCAACAGTCCCTGCGCTTCGAGCTCCTTGCGGCTCTTAGTCCACGTGTCCGAGGACAGGCCGTATCGCTGACGCTTCGCCGTATGGATGTATTGCGGCTCCGAGTGCCGTCCGAGGGCCTCTCTGAGGGCAAACAGTAGGGCTGTTGCCGTCGGCGACAACTGCAGGAGCCAACCGCGCGTCCAGAACTCGACCGGGGGAAGCGTGGCTGAGGACGGTAGGGGGTTGCTGGAGACACACGTGACGGGTGCTCGTTCGGCGCCCCTGCCGCTGTGGCTGACTTTCGGTGGCTGAGGCCAGAACCGTTGTGCCGTCGGCCGTACTGCAAGGGTCGTCCTCTCCAACTCGACAACAGAAAGCCAGGGTTGTAGCCGCACCCGCACCCGAGCACCCCGACCGCCCCGGCAGCCATCGGCACCGGGGCCCCGATCAGGGATTCCACGACCGGACCACCCGGAATGCTGTCCAGGCTGAGGGGTGGTCCGGTCTTTTGTTGTTGGCTTCGCCGCACGAGCGGCACGGATGAATCAGGGCTTGAGGATCAGCTCAGGGCTTTGCCCACCTCGTAGATGGTGGGTCGATCTTCCGGAGCGTGGCTGAGCATCGCGTCGATCAGCTCGCCCAGCTCACCGGGCGCCTTCACGGGACGACGCCGACCGTTCGCCACTGCTTCTCGCTGTACGGGGCGCGGAGCGTCGTCCGGGTACTCGACCGCCCGCCAGCCTGTGGCAGAGATGAGCAGGGAGGCGCCGAGTGCGTAGATGTCGGCTTCCTGCGTGGGCACGGCCTCACCGGTGGCGAGCACGCTGCGAGCGATCTCCGGTGCCTCGTAGTGGACGAGGCAGCCGCGGAAGGGGAAGTCGTACCCCTCGGGCACTTGTCCGCCCTGGGCAAGGGCGAGGTCGATGAGGTGCGTCCGTTCCGGCCCGACGATGAAGTGCGCGGGCTGCACATCACCGTGTGCCCAGCCCTTCGCGTGGAGCTCGGCCAGCGCTTCCACACATCCCAGCGCCACGCTGGTGTGCGGCGCGACGGACGAGTCTCGCCCGCGGCATGGCTCCCACAGCCTGTACAGGTCCGGCCCTTCATGCCACGGCTGGAAGTTCCACGTTCCGCGCTCCCATTCGCCGTACGCGATCTCATCGAAGCCGAGGCGATGCAGCACGGCACCCTCGCGTGCGGGCGCGAGCGCGGTCCAGGGCTGGGCGGGCCAGTCGGCCGTGGCCTCGATCGGATAGCCGAGCTTCACGGCGTAGTGGCCCCGAGGGCTCTCCACCTCCCAGACCGTGGAGCCCCGACGGTTGATGACCAGGTGCTGAGCCGTGGGCATGAGTGCGTCGAGCACCACGATCGGCAGTTCAGCGGTTGAGCCGGGCAACGTCTCTTCTCCTTCCGAGCGAACGCGGCCGACCACGAGTCGAGGCCGGCCGCATCGCTGTTGTCGTGTGCTACGCCCGACCGTACGGTCGGCCACAGTCCGAGTCGCACTGTGCGAGGTTCGTGCCGTTGACGGTCCAGAGGTCGTCGAAGACCGTGAACCCGGCCGCCTTCATGGCGCGCACCGAGGCGGCGACCCTTTCAGGATCACGGGCCCCTCCACCCGGCATCGGGCTGTGGTGCAGGAAGCGGCCCGCGTACTTCTCGCACAGCTCGGCGTACTCCTTCGTGTGCAGGATGAGTGCGTGGAGGCCGAAGTCCACGTCGTCCGACGGGACCATGGGGACGGTGGCGGTGGCCGCTGTGATCAAGAACGCGACCGCCTGGTCCGCGATCCGCTCGGCACGCTCGGATGACTGCCCGTTGTGGATGACCACGAAGTGGGCGAGGCTCTCGAACAGCTCCTCACCAGCCACCGCGCGACCGGTCTTCTGGTCGTTCGCCGTTGCCGTCATGTGCAATCTCCTCGTGTGAGGTGGTGCATGGGCATTTACCTCCCGCCCTGATCGCCGAGCTCGGCTCATAGACGACCGGGAAGCGGGCTTGGATGGTCGACCCCGAACGGGTTGGGGAGCCGGGGAGTTGGCGCCCGTCCGGGGTCGACCTGTCTACGGGCTGGTACCGAGGGCCATGCCGATCACCAAGCCGCACGAACCGCTGATGCAGATGATGAACAGGACCCCGGCGTACCGGCCGATGGCGCGCATCACAGCCCGACCCGACTGTTGCCGTTCTTCACGGCCAGACGTGCGCTCAGTTCCTCTCGTGCACTGAGCGCCACCACGTTGTCCGGCATGGCATCCCACTCCTTGCCGCCGCGGATCGGCCTTATCTGAACACGGCCGCCGATCTCACCCATGACGACGCCGATACGTCCCCTGGCACTGTCCTTCGCCAGTTCACCGATGCCTGGTCTGGTCTGCTGATTGCTCGCCATGCACAGGAGCATCGCGACCTGGGGGCCGCCGCCAAAAGGTCAGGCTGATTACCCAACTTGGGTAATATCGCGGGAAGTAGAGAATCAGCGACGTTGCGTAGCCCTCGCAGTGTGGGAGCTTGCCGATGCCCGATGCCGAACGGCCGCAGGAACTGCCCGCGAGGCTGCTCACCGATCCCGAGATGCTCCATGCCTGTCGGGTACGGGACTTCGCCAGAGTCTTCCGACTGGTGAAAACAAGAGCGGGCATCTACCCATCGATGATCGCCAGACGATGTGAGCTCACCCCGAGCCGAGTCGGCGAAGTCATCGCGGGGCGACGCCAATTGCTGCACATGGACGTCATCGAGCGCATCTCGGACGGCTTACGCATCCCCGGACACATGCTGGGCCTTGCCCGGCGGCCGTGGGAGACACCGCAGGCCCTCGTCGTCACCGAGCGCGAGGCCCCGAAAGTGGCGAAGCCGGAAGAACAGGCCTCCGCGTCTCTGCCAGGCCCCGATGTGGACAGCATCCTGGCGATGGCCTCGCGCACCAGCCTCAGTGCAGCCACGCTGGAGGCCTACCGATCCTCGATCGAGGACTACTGGCGACGCGACGACCAGCACGGCGGCGAAGCGCTGCGGCCGGCCATCGTCGGCCAGCTCCGACACGTGGTCGGACTTTTGAAGGAGAGCCGGCCACCGTCCATTCAGAACGGCCTGTACGGAATCGCGGCCGAGCTGGCACGCCTCACCGGCTGGACGTACTTCGACGCCCGCCAGTACAACCAGGCCCGCGCGTACTTTACCGAAGCCCTGCAACTGGCCAAGGAGATCGACGACCGGCAGTTCATGGCCAACGTCCTCGCCTGCATGAGCTTGCAGGGCACCTACCAGGACAAGCCCGCGGATTCTCTGGCACTCGTGACTGCCGCCCAGGACCAGGCCCGCTCAGCCCTCGGCACCACGCCACGCGTCATGTCGATGCTGTCCATGCGGGAGGCGTTCGCCCACGCCACCCTCGGCAGCCAAACTTCCACCCACGCAGCGATCACCGAAGCGCACCGCCAGTTCGAGCAGATCCAGCCGGGCGACCCGGACCCGTCATGGGTGACGTACTTCGACGAGCCGAAGCTGATCGTCGACACCGGCATCGCCCACGGCCAGCTGGGCGAAGCCGCGACCGCTGAACCCCTGATCGCCGACGCACTACGCCGCGAGAGCAGCACCAACCAGCGCGGCCGTGCGTTCCACGCCTTCTGGCTCGCGCGTACGCAACTGGACCAAGGCAAGCTTGACCAGGCGTGCCACACCGCCACGCAGGCTCTGGAGCCCGCGTCGGCAGTGGCCTCGGAGCGAGTATCAGGTCATCTGAGAGAGTTCTACGACCAGTTGGCCCCATACAGACAAGAGCCCGTAGCCCTAGCCTTCGAGGCTCGACTACGGGAAATCCTCCCACCGGTCAGCGGAACGCTTCGTCCATGAGCAGGTAGAGGAGACCGACCAGAGACCCGCTGCTCACAATCTCGCGGCGGTCGATCATGCCCCGTACTTCGCTCAGGGGGATCCACTCGATGCGGTCAGACTCGTTCTTCTCCGTCGGCGGCCCGACGTAGGTCGCGCCGTCCGCACGGAAGACATGATGCTGAGAGTCGGTGATCCCGTTGGCCGGCTCGGCGTAGATCAGGGGCTTTACGGGACCGGGCCGCCAGCCCGTCTCCTCCAGGACTTCGCGGGCTGCCGCCTCCTCCGGGGTCTCATCGTCTTCGACCAGGCCCATAGGCAACTCCCAAGCCCAGGAGTTCGTGATGAAGCGGTGACGCCACATCATCAGCACCTCCTGGCGATCGTTGACCACCGCAGCTACGGCTAGGTGCCGGAGGCGAACGACGTGGTACTCCCACCTGCGTCCGTCAGGTTGCTGGACGTCGACCAGACACAGATTCACCCACTTGTTGGTGTAGATCTGACGCTCTCCGTGGGTCTTCCACTCCATACCGCGGCCCCTTTCGATCGGTCTCCAGGATCTCAGACCGTCCTAGCGTCGGGGACAGGTTTCACCGCATTCGCGTCACCTTGACGAGATGCGTCGTGAAGTCCCTCGCCGGCGGTGTTGACCAAACATCCAGCGGACGAACGCAGATCGGGCCGGGAAGCGAGCTACTGACCTTTGATGGAGAGGCGGTCCTCGGCCGCATCCGGGTGCCGCGGCTGGAGTCGGGCAGGCCACGCACCCGGCCGCGGCGGGTCCGCGCGGACAGGGCGTACGCCTCCCGCAAGAACCGTGCCTACCTGCGGAGGCGCGGCATCCGCTGCACCATCCCTGACAAGGCCGACCAGGCCCGCAACCGCAAGAAACGCGGCTCGCGTGGCGGTCGGCCGCCGAAGTTCGACCCGGTCGACTACCGCGAGCGCCACGCGGTCGAGTGCGGCATCAACCGGCTCAAGAGGCACCGCGCTGTAGCCACGAGGTACGACAAGCTGGCCGTGCGCTACGAAGCGACCGTGTTGGTTGCTTCCATCAACGAGTGGCTGTGACCGGCGATGTCAGGTCAGGCTGCGGCGGGCGACGGCGAGAAACTCGGCTTTGAACGGTTCCAGACGCTCGGCCAGGCTCCCTTCGTCCCGCTCCTGCCAGACCGCCTGATTAAGGGCGCGGGCATAGGCGGTTGTTGGTGCGTGCATGCCGGGGGCACACAGCAGCTCGACACCCTTCTCGGCTATGCGCAGGCCGTCCATCGCCGGCCTGGCCGTCACGTACCACTCATCGCCGACCTCCCAAAGTGACGGCCGCGCATGCGCCACGCCCTCAGCCTCCAGCGCGCACCGGATGAACTCCAGCACGGTCCTGATCTGTTCGGCACGTCGCTCCTCCGTCAGAGCCGCAGCGCGTCTTTGTTCCTCAGCCCGGTCGGCTGTCCGCTGCGTGGTGCGTTGGGTCAGATACGCCAACGCACCACCCAGAGCTACACCGGCCATCGAAATCACGGGGGTCCACACGTCTGCTGCTATGGCCGACTAATACCAGCACCGGCCCACCGCCCGCTGTGGATCTTGCGAGTCAGCCTCCCCCGTCGCAGAACCCGAGCTGTTCCAAGATCCGTTTTCGGTACACGCCCTAGAAGCCCTACGCATCGCGATGCGGGCGCACGTCAGGAGCGCCCCGGCTCCTGACATCACCAGCTGACATCAACGACGGCGGACACAAGCAACCTTGAGCAGCCGCAAGCAGCGTTCCGATACAGGGAGCTTGGTTCCATGCGGGACTCCGGACCGAACTCCTAAAGCGGTGCTCGACACCCGGCGGGTGAGAGCATCTGTGGATGGCAGATGCACGGCTACCTCCAGGGTGGACCCTTCCGCAGATCCGCGACGTATCCGGGGACCGAGAGGCTGTCGCGCTGGATCCGGACCGGATGGTGAAGTGGGTAGCCGACACCGGAGTCAACGAGGTGCTGCACCCCGAGATCATTCTCGGGTTCCACGGCCTGTGCCTCGTGAAGCCCGTACATGACGACGACTGGTACATGGGCAGCCTGTACGACGGCGGCAGCATTGACTGCTGGGCAGCCTACGGCGATCTATGCGAGGCGCTGCGCGGTTTGTAGCAGCATGCGAGCCTGTCCCTGCACTCACGAGACTTCCTGAGGCGGCGGTACGGCAGCGAAGTACAGCAATCACAGCAACCGATCCCGTCCTGTAGCACCTCCCTATGCCCGAGGTGCACGCGGAACGGTGCACGGCCCCGTCCGGGACCGTACGCCGTGACCGCGGCACCCGCCGGCACCGCAGCCGGCGCGCCCACACCGTGACCTTCACTTGCCAGGTCGGGCACAAGTCGCTGATGGCGCGGGGTTGGACCTGGTCACGGTGACTGATCACGACGGCGAAGTTCTACGACCGGTCTCATAGCCACGGGCGGCTGGAGACCCCGGTGGTGCAGGTCCTGACCGGCAAACGCACACGCGAGACGGTCTACGTGCCGACCGACCTCACCAGCCGCCAGGGCGCTCGCAGTGGTCTGGATTCCGGTGGCCCTTTGGTCGGGTCAGCGGCTGGCGGGGGCGTCCCCGCGGAACGCCCCGGCCACCACGGGAACCAGTTGCCGCTCGATCTGCTCGGCGGACATGGCGGCCAGCTCGGTGCCGATGGGTGCCAGCGCGAGCCAGTTCAGCAGGCCGGCTGCGCATCGCGTACGGAAGATCAGTTCCTGCTCGTCGACTCCGGGAAGGTTCGGTGCCAGTACCCGGACGGCCGCCCGGCGACTCTGGTCGAACTTGCCATCCAGCCGATGCCACCCCTGGGGCGGATCGATGCCGACGCGCGCCACCGTCCGCATCACGTCCAGGTCTTGCCCGCCGGCCGCCAGTGCGCGCACCATCGGCCGGGCGAACGCCGCCGCCACTTCATGGAGTGTCGCAGTGGAGGCGAGGGAATCGAGTTCCAGGATCTTGTCGTCCAGATACCGTTCCAACGCGTGCTCGATCGCCGTGTCGCACAGCTTCTTCAGTGACCCGAAGTGGTAGCTCACCGCGGCGACGTTGGCTCCGGCGCGATCTGTGATCTCGCGGAGTGTCACGCCCTCCTGGCCTCGCTGCGCGAGCAACTCCAGGGCGGCCGTCTGGAGGCCGTCCCGTGTGCGCTGACCGGCCTCCCGGCGTAGGTCCATCTTTTCCGCCCGTATCATGCAATGTACTCAAGCATATGCTTGAGTACATTGTCAACAGTCGCCTCGCGGATCAAGGTCGAACGTCGGCCGCCGGACGCCGCACCGGCCCGGATCACTGCCGCAGACTCGGCCTGACCAGCCGCGACGCGGGTGGGCACGCATGCCCCCGTGGCTGCGCAACCACAGAATTCAAACAATGGCTTGACAGTCCACACTGCCGTTCATAACGTTAAGCGAGCGTTTGAATTACTAAGAGCGCGACGGAGACCGTTGCGACGGATCCCGAATCCTGAGTACCAACCTGGAGGAACACGACATGAAGCTGCTCAGCCGGAAGTCGATCACCGCCGCGGCCGCGGTAGCTGTCCTGGGTGGTCTTTCCATCGCCGCTGTGCCGTCACAGGCGACCCCGCCCACAACGGGGCAGCGGTCCACAGCGACACGGCCGCCCCTACCCTGACCGCACGCCAACTGGCGAAGCTGCCGCTCACCGACCGCCACCTGACCAAGCACGAGAAGGCCAACCTCGCGATCGTCCTGCGCGATTACTACGTGGCGGAGGGCAGCCACATCGACGTCCCGACGTTCGTCAACAGCTTCACCAAGGACGGCGTCTTCAACGACATGGTCGCCGGCCAGGCCTATCGGGGGGAGGCGCTCGGCAGCGTGCTGCCCTACATGAAGGGCCTCTTCTCCAATGTTCACCGTGACCTCAAGCGCATCACCGTGAACGGCGACGTGGTCAGCATCGAGCTGTCGATCCAGGGCACGTTCGATGGGCAACTCGCGTCGCCGACGGGCGGCGTCGTCAAGGGGAACGGCCACAAGGTCGACGCGCCGACTGCCGACTTCTGGTACCTGAAGAACGGCAAGGTCAAGACGTTCAACTGCTTCGTCGGGTACTCGAAGATGTACCACGACATGGGCGTGGACTTCGACTGGGCCTCGGCGGTCAACAAGCACTGAGTCGTTTCCCGGCGGGTGATGCGCGGCACTACCGGCCGCGCATCACCCGCCAAGGATCGGCTGCTGGCACGCCGGTGCAACCCGGTCATCCTCGGTTCCGGCGAGCTACCGGACGAGATCCTCGTCAAGGCGGTCGAACCGGAGCGATTCGCCGAGGCCCGCGGTGAGTACGCCGACAGGCTGCGCATGCTGTCCAACCGCTGGCGACTGCGAACCGGCCGATCCGGAGGACGAGTTCGACCGCGTGGGCGACCTGATTACGCAACCAGGCGGCGACGGCCACGGCGACCTGCTGGCGCAGGACAAGTCGAACGAGTGTGGCGCTACGACGGCACCGCGACCGGCAAGTTCAAGAGCCGCGTGAAGGTCTTCAACGACTGCGGCCCGTCGTACAACGTGATCGTGGGGGTGGGCGACATCACCGGCGACGGCAGGGCTGACATCGTCTCCCGCGACACCTCCGGCACCGTCTGGCGCAACAACGGCAACGGCAAGGGCTCCTTCGGCGGCCGTACGAGGATCGCCACTGGCTGGCAGGGGTACAAGGGCCTGTTCTGAGCCGGCCTTCGCGACTGCCCCGCGGGCCCGGACGACGTGGTTCGTCCGGGCCCATTCCATGCCGCACGCCCAAGACACCCCAGCCACCGCTGCCCGGCGAATGAACCGCGGGCGAATTCTGGCTTCGCCTCTGATGAGGAGCTGGTCAGGAACGCGGTTCACGGCCCCGTTGCCTGCTCGGCATCGTCTGCGCCGCCTCGTTCGTACCGGTTCTCCGGAGGCCAGGCCGGGCGGCTTGAGCATGTGCTTCACGATGACGGACAGCTTGTCGCACAGAATCAGGCAGGTCAGCAGCCCGCCACTCGATATTCGGGCATCCCTCCTCAACAACTGTGCGATCTTCAGCGAAAGTCGGCCACTGATGGCGGATGGGGTTGTGAGGCGGCCTCCAGGACATCCCCGCAGGTCCGCCCGCCCTGCAGCCTTTTCAGGGGACGGCAGCCTGTGCCACCCGCGGCACGGTGAAGGCCTTCGCCTGCACACGTTCAGCATCCCGCCCCATCCGGGCAGCGCTCAGCACACAACCTGAGACAACATGATTCAAATCAGTTCGGGTTGTGGTTCCGGTTGCCGCGCTGGTGCGGGCTTCGGTTCCCACAGTTTGGTGGTCCGTACGTAGCCGTAGACCACTGAGGTCATCGCCAGCATGAGAAAAGGTCCGGACACCCGCGGATGCTCGGCCATCTCCAACGGCAGATAGCGATAGGACACCAAGAGCGCGGCGAAGACCGTTGCACCGTAAGCGACCAGCCGGATCCCTGATCGATCCCAGCCGCGGTCGAGCGAGCGCAGAGCTGCCTCGATCGTGAGCGTGAACACCACGCCGGCAATGAGATCCGCGCCGTAGTGGTAGCCGAAGCCCAGCGTTGCGCCGAGCGTGGCAATCAGCCACAACGTGCCTGCGAATCGCAGAATCCCTGGGCCCTTCCGGGAGTGAATGAAAATCGCTGTTGCCCACGCTGTGTGCAGGCTGGGCATGCAGTTCCGCGGGGTGATCTCGTCGAATGGCATGTGGTGCGGGGTATTGATCGGCGGCGGCGTTTCCGGCCACAGGTCGGCCACCGCCCAGTGTTCGCTGGGCGGCGCTTGCGACCACAGGCTGACCGTCGTCCAGTGCTCGACGCCGGTCCCGTAGGCGAAGACCGGTCCGACCACCGGAAAGATCATGTAGAAGGCCGGCCCGAGGAGGCCGATCACCAGAAAGGTGCGCAACAGATGATGGCCCGGGAAGCGACGCTCGACCGCCACGTTACGCAGTTGGTACAGCGCGACGATGACCGCGGCCAACGCGAGTTGACCGTAAACGATGTGGAGCATGTTGAAGCCGATCGGGCCGGTGGCCGTGACAATCCGGCCTACCAGCCACGACGGGTTGCCCAGCGCGTGATCGGCGGTTGCCACGTACTGGTCGAGCACCGCTGGGCGGGTCTTGGCGGTGACGAACAGCCAGGTATCGCCGATCGTGCGGCCGACCACCAGCAGCAGGCCCAGCCCGACGCCCTTCAGCAGCAGGGCACGTTCCCGGCCGGTGCGACGCGTGACAGCGATGACCGCACAGCCCAGAAGCACCCACAACGCGCCCGTGCCGACGGGGTCGCTGTCGGTCGTCTTGGCGCCGACCGCCCACCGGACCACCAAGAAGGCGACGTCGATACCGATCGCGGCACCAGCCGCGATGAACCGTTGCCGCCAGGTGAGCACCACCATCATCAACGCCATACCGGCGTACAACAAGAAGCCTGATTTGGGGGCGAATTTCGCATCTCGCACCTCGTTGGTGATCGGCCCGGGCAGGCCGTAGCGACGTGCGACGATCTCCAGCGCAATGTGGAATCCGAGGGTCGCGACACCCGCTACGACCCAGAGTCTCGCCCGCGGTTGACGCCACACTGAGAACGCGATTCTGCAGTTCATTCGCGAAGAAGACCGCGATGGTATATGTTTCAATTCTTGGCCTATTTGCTAAATTTTAGTCAAAGGTCAGGATAGGTTTCGCTCGTCGCCTGCGGTCGTAGGCATCAGCTCCAGCCTCGCAGCAGCCGACCGCTGAGGTTACAAGGCGGTGGTCAACGGAGGCTTCACCTGTACATGCCTTGAGACCTGCGCTGGGCCGCCGAAGGTCGCGGAGCCATTGGGCGAACAGTGCCGCCGCGTCCGCGGTCACGTCGACGATGCTGACATGGGCGTAGTCCCGGGCGGGCATGACAGCCGTCCCCGTGACGAAGATGTCCGGCGCCACCTCGATCTCGAAGTCCAGGGCAGGCGCGTCGCGGAGAGGGGAGGTGAGCGTCTCCAGGGAGGCATCGGGAAATGCTTGCGTCAGCGCGCTCCTGAACGTCTCCGGGCTTGCCTGCCATGCGGCTGGATTCTCCATGGGCGGAGCGAAGACGAAGTTCGTCCGCGGGTTGTGCTCGGCTGTCACCGAAGTCCCTCTCATGGCCGACGGCTCCCGGCAGACCGTGTCTTCCTTGCTGTTGTGGCCCGGATAGTTGCCGGGTCCGTCGATGCCCCGGCTTTCACCGGTCGACCCTGTCCGGCGCTGCTCGCGCCCCGCACGGGACGTCGGCGTCAGTGGTCGGGCTCCTGCGGTGGCGTCGGGCGCAGGCCGTCCAGGGTGAGGTCGAGGAGGCGTTCCGCCTGTTCGCGTTGGGCGGGGCCGGCCGAGGTGAGGGCGATGCCGGCGAGGGCGGCGAACATGTCGGTCGGGCTGATGTCGGTGCGGATCGCGCCGGCGGCGGTGCCGGCGTTCATGAGGGAGGTGAGGGCGGCCTGAATCAGCTCGTGGCTCTCGGCGTAGGGGTTGGTTCCCGAGGCGACGACGGCTCGTAGGGCCTCGGCCATGCCGAGTTTGGCGGTGGCGTAGTCGATGAAGCGACGCGTCCAGGCGCGTAGGGCCTCGCGGGGCGGCATCGTCGCCAGGAGCCCGGGGACGGCCTCGCACAGCCGGGCCACCTCGTTGCGGTACGCGGCCTCGATCAGGGCCTCCCGGGTCGGGAAGTTGCGGTAGAGGGTGCCGGTGCCCACGCCCGCTTCCTTGGCGATGCGCTCGAAGTGCGCGTCCAGCCCCTCCTCGGTGAACACACGTACCGCGGCGTCCAGGATCTTCTCCCGGTTGCGCTGTGCGTCAGCCCTCAGTGGACGTCCCGTATCGCGGGCCATCGGCGTCGCTCCTCGCTCTCCCGTTGCTAAGTGGCGGCGCCTCCGCTTATGGTGGGTGAAGTGGCGGCGCCTCCACTTTCACTGTAGGGCATGCGTGTGCGATGCCCTCGTTTCTCCTGCGAAAGGACTGTCGATCATGTCGGGAATCGAAGGCAAGGTAGTGGCGATCACAGGTGCCGGCAGCGGCATCGGTGAGGCGACCGCGCTCCTGCTCGCCGAACGCGGCGCCCGGGTCGTCCTCGGGGCGCGCCGTGCGGAGCGTCTCGAGGCCCTGGCCGCCCGGATCGAAAAGGCGGGCGGTGAAGCCGCCTGGGTCCCTACGGACGTGACGCGGCGCGAGGATCTGTCCGGCCTCGTACGGCTGGCCCGCGAGCGGTACGGCAAGCTCGACGTCCTCGTCAGCAACGCCGGAGTCGGTCTGATCTCCCCCCTGGACGACCTCCGTGTCGAGGACTGGGAGGAGATGATCGACGTCAACCTCAAGGGCGTGCTGTACGGGATCGCCGAAGCTCTGCCGGTCTTCCGGGAGCAGGGCTTCGGGCACTTCGTCAACATCGTGTCCACCGCCGGACTGCGCGTCACTCCGCTCCAGTCGGTGTACGCCGCCACGAAGAACGCCGTCCGTACCCTTTCCGAGGGCCTGCGCCAGGAGGCCGGCGAGGGCCTGCGCGTCACCGTCGTCTCGCCGGGGTTCGTCCGTACGGACTTCGCCGACCGTATGGATGCCGAGGTGAAGGTCCAGATCGTCGAAAAGATGGACAGCATCGCGATCCCGCCGGCCGCGGTGGCCCGCGCCGTCGCCTTCGCCGTCGAGCAGCCGGACGGTGTCGACGTGGGTGACATCGTGGTGCGTCCCACCGCGCAGGACTGAGGTCCGTTCGCCGCCATGCCCTGCCACGCCATGCCGCGTCATGGCCTTCAGGCGCCCAGGTGTGGGGCGCGTACGCGTGATCCGAGTCACGTCAGGTTCCCGTCAGCGAAGTGGCCCGCAGCCGTCAGTCTGCTCCGATCTCATAGGCCCCAGAGCCCCTCTGAGACCCCGCTCCCCGTTCCGGGGGAGCCCCCCCCCACCGAGGAGTGACATGGCTGAGACACTGACCGGAACCGCGAGCGGCGCCGCCGAAGAGATCCCCGAGTTCGTGCCGCCCAGGGCGGCCGCCTGTCCGTTCGCGCCGCCGCCGGTCCTCGCGGAGATCCGCGAGGAGAAGCCGATCAGCAAGGTGCGGATCTGGGACGGCAGCACCCCCTGGCTCATCACCTGCCACGAGGACCTGCGGGCCGTCCTCGGTGACCCCCGCGTCAGCGTCGACGACAAGCGGCCCGGCTTTCCGTTCCCGAAGAAGGCCATGGCGGAGAACGCGCACCACCACCCCGACACGCTCTTCAACACGGACGCCCCCGTCCACACCCGGCTCCGCCGGATGCTGACCTCCTCCTTCACCGCCAAGCGGATGGCGGCCCTGCGCCCCGCCATCCAGAAGGTCACCGACGAGCACATCGACGCGATGCTGGCCGGGCCGAAGCCGGCCGACCTGGTCCAGGCGCTGGGTCTGCCCATTCCCACGCTGATGATCTGCGAACTGCTCGGAGTCCCTTACGAGGACCACGAGTTCTTCCAGCACCACGCCACCGTCGCGGTCAGCCAGACGTCATCGGCCGAGCAGGACCGCGAGTCGAGTGTCGCGCTCGGCGAGTACCTGGCCCGGCAGATCCACGCCAAGACGGACAACCCCGCCGAGGACACGCTGTCCGACCTCGCGGCCCTGGTCAAGGCCGGTGAACTGACCATGGGGGAGGCGTCCCTCATGGCCGTCATCCTGCTCATCGCCGGGCACGAGACCAGCGCGAACATGATCGCGCTGGGCACCCTCGCGCTGCTGGAGCACACGGAGCAGCTCGCCCTGCTGCGCGAGACGGACGATCCCAAGGTCGTGGCCGGAGCGGTCGAGGAACTGCTGCGCTACCTGACCATCGCGCACACCGGCCAGCGCCGGATCGCCCTGGAGGACATCGAGATCGGCGGCGAGGTCATCCGCGGCGGGGACGGAATCATCGTCTCCCTCCCCGCCGCCAACTGGGACCCGGAGGCCTTCCCCGAGCCCGACCGCCTCGATCTGCTCCGCGACGCCCGCCAGCACAACGCGTTCGCCTTCGGCGTCCACCAGTGCCTGGGCCAGCAACTCGCCCGCGTGGAACTCCAGGTCGTCTACGGCACGCTCTACCGGCACGTGCCCACGCTGCGACTGGCCACCACGCTGGAGGAGATCGACTTCAAGGAGGACGCGATGGCGTACGGCGTCGCCGCGCTGCCGGTCACCTGGTAGCCCGTCCGTACCTCTAGCTCGTAGCCCTTCGATACCAGCAGGACGCAGGAAGGGACGTACCAAGGGAGATACGGAGCTTCAGCCGGTGCCCTCCTTCCAGCGCGACGCCTCCCGGTAGGCCTCGAAGACACGGTGGTGATCGGGGCCGAGCAGGCGCGCGCAGTCCTGCCCCAGGCGCTGGCAGAGCGCGGCGGCGCCTCGGGAGTCGCCCGACTCGCCGGTGAGCCTGGCGTGCCGGGCGCGTGCGTCGAGGACGTCCGGGTCCATGGCCCGGGGGCCGTCGGCGTGCAGCTGGATGAACCGTTCCAAGTTCTGGATCTCGGCGATATGGCGCGTGTCGACCTGTGGCTCCGCGGAGTCGTCCGAGACGTACTCGATCTGCTGGACCGCCCGGGCCACGGCTCGGGCGTCGGGCGGCCGGTTCCCGGGTGACTTCTCCAGCCGAGGCGATCCGGGGAGACGGCGTGCTGAAGGTAGCCGTCCATCCAGTTCCCCGCCCGTTCGTGCTCGCCCGTCCTGGCCGCGGCGAGCGAGAAGAACAGGTTGGCGTTGCCGAGGTCGAGCCCTTGCGCCTGCCCCATCGCGGTGAGCCGGTGTTCGTCGTCCCCGTCGAGTCGGGCGGCGACCGCCAGGGTTGCGTGGGCGAGCCAGAAGTCGGGCGACGCACCGGAGGAGCGCAAGGGCGGGTAGCGGCGCGCGCGGCGCATGTGTGTCTTCGGACGGGCGCCGGTGCGCGGAGACAGCAGCCTCGGCTTCCTCCCGCGCGCGGCCGACCCTCGGGGGTCGGCACGCGAACTCGGCAGGGAGGACTCGCTCACCGACCCCGCCGAATCACTCCACACCGCCGAGGCGCCCGCAGGTGCGCCGCACCGGCGCCAGGAGCGGCGGTCGGACTTCCCGTTTGCGCCCGGGTACCGAGCGCGTCCGCCACCGGTTCAGTGTTGCAGCGCGTACCGCTCGACAGTCGGCGTCCCGCGGGTATGCCACCCTCCGATCAGCGGGCGTGCGGCGGCGGCTGCCGCCGATGACCCCTGGGCCTTCCTGGACACGCGGCAACCCTGGCGGTGTCATGCACCGCTCCGGCTGCGCTATGATTGATCTTGAGCAGCCCGCCGGAAGACTTCGGCGGTCGGCCTCGCGTTGGTGGTCCAAGGAAAGACGCCCCGCTTCCTGCGGGGAGATGCAGGTGCAAGGCCTGCCCGGCGCTCCGCAGCCCCGCCTCCTGTACTCCGGAGGCGGGGCTTGTTTCGTTTCGCCCCAAGCCTTCCTGTCGCCCCCGTACCGCTCCCCGCCACCCCCTGCCTCCCTCCACCCCGGCCTCTGGCCCCCCGCTCCAGCCCCCGGGAATGCGCCGACCAGGTCCGCTGTTACAGCACACGTAGCTGACATGCGCGAGTCAAGATCGCGTGATGTGGGCGGAAGGAGGACCTCATGGCACGCAACAGCGCGCGACCCGTCGTCACGCTGAGGTCGACAGCCGGGACCGGCGTCACCTACGTGACGCGGAAGAACCGCGGAAACGACCCCGACCGGCTCGTCCTGCGCAAGTACGACCCGGTGGTCGGTGAGCACGTCCCGTTCCGGGAGGAGCGCTGAGCCGAGCCCGGCACCACCGGGCGGAGCGTCACAGGACGGTCGACCGTCACAAGACCGTCGACCGTCACGGAACCGTCGACCGTCACAAGGGAGGCAACTTCATGAAGCCCCGCATCCACCCCGAATCCCGCCCCGTCGTCTTCCGTGACCGGGCCGCGGAGACCGCGTTTCTGACCCGTTCGACCGCGCACTCGTCGAAGACGATCGAGTGGGAGGACGGGAGCACCTACCCGCTGATCGACGTCGAGATCTCGTCGGCGAGCCATCCGTTCTACACCGGGACCTCGCGGGTCCTGGACACCGCAGGCCGCGTGGAGCGCTTCGAGCGTCGTTACGGCCGTACGGCCTCGTCGCGGCACTGACGGCGGGTTTGACAGTTCACTGCACGAGGAGGGCAGATCCATGAAGGTGCGCAAGTCCTTGCGTTCCATGAAGTCCAAGCCGGGGGCCCAGGTGGTCCGTCGACGGGGCGTGGTCTTCGTCGTCAACAAGAAGAACCCGCGCTTCAAGGCCCGCCAGGGCTGACAGCACACCACCCGGAGGCGGGCGGCGACGAGGAGTGGATTCCCCGCCCGGCTATGTGCCGCGCGGCTGGGTGCCAGACGTCAGGGCAACCCAGATGTCGTCGCTCTCCCGGATCACGTAGAGGGGATCCCTACGTGGCTTCCAGCCACGGGAAACCACGTAGTACCGCCCATCGCGTTCCAGGAGCAGCCGCAGACCCGTGTAGCGGTAGCGGGGGTGGAAGGGTGCTCCCAGGTCTTCCGTGACCAGGGAGTCCTGGGGCAGAGCCAGCCGGTGGGTGCTGAGAATCAGCACCCCGGTCCAGCGCGTCACATCGCGAGCGCGCTCCTTGGCGTCCCGCTCACCGAGCTGCCAGGTGATCTGGGTCAGTGCCCAGAACAGGAAGACCGCCGCCGCGAAGAACGGGAGCGCCTTGTGCCGGAGACCGGCTCGACGGTCGCTCGTCGTGTCCTGGCACTGGCCGAGGAGGAGACCGGCCGCGACGGTGAGCGGGGCGACCCAGCCGTACGGTGCGATGGCCGGCGAGATCACGAGCAGGACCAGCCCGGCGCCGACCACCACCAAGTGGAGACGTACCGCCGCCGTGCGAAGAGGTGAGTCCCCGTCCCCGTCCCCGTATCCTCGCTCAGCGAATCGTGCGCCTGAGCGGGGCCATGGGATGCCCGCCGCCACCAGAACGATCACGGCGACCACCAGGACTTCGCGTCTCAGCAGATGCAGGCTCTGCAGAACCAAGCCGCTGAAGCCGAGGTTGAGCGTGTTCAGAGTGAGGTTGAAGTAGCCGTAGAAACTCGTGGTGTACATCGCGCCGAGGTAGAACATGAGCGCCGCGACGAAGGAAGCCTGAGCTACCACGCTCTTCAAGAAGGCGGTCGTACTCTTACGGTCGCCCAGGTCCGTCATCAGCGTGGAACTACCCGCACGGTGGTTGTGCTCGAGATGCTCGCTCACGTGCTGGGAGGCGTCGGCGGTTCGTCGGCTGGGGTGGTGTCGGGCGCTGTTCCGGACGGTGGTGCAGGGGGCGGTTCGACGGTGGTGTCACCGGTGTCCGTGGGCGGCGGCGGTGGTGGCGGGACCGTCGGGCCGGTGGTGTCCGGGGAAGGGGGAGGAACCGGAACTGTGGGAGAGGGACTCGGTGACCAGGACGGAGTGACTGCGGAGGATGTCGACGGGTCAGGCGCCGGTTCCGAGGGGTCGCAGGCGGCGGCCACGGCGAGGCCGATTCCGATACACACCGACGTGACGATCCCCCTGTGGATCTTCTTCCGCATGCCACCTCCTTGATCGTTTCGGAGAGTAGGCGCCCTCTTCCGGTGGATCGCGAATCCCACGCGGTCCACCTGGGCACGTCCCCCGATTGGCCCCTCCGGACCGTTCTGGCGATGGTCTGACGTTCGTACGGGCCACGGCATCGCGCTCAGTCCGCGTCCGTCGGGATGCGGAGCGTCACGCGGTAGCCGCCGTCGGGGGTGGGCCCGGACTCGAAGGCCCCGCCCAGGAGTTCGGAGCGCTCCCGGAGGCCGACGAGGCCCTGCTGGGAGCCGGGCAGGGGCAGGGAGGGGCGGGTGGGGGCATTGTTGGTCACCGTGACGCCGAAGCGGTCGTCGGAGTGCCACAGGTGGACGGTGGCGGCCGCGCCGGGCGCGTGTTTGCGCACGTTGGTCAGGGACTCCTGCACGGTGCGGTAGACGGCGCGTTGCGCGGGGGTGGCGATGGCGGAGGGGAGTTCACCCGTCAGGGTCGCCTCGATGCCGCTGGTCGACACGAGCTTGTGCAGGTCGGCGAGTGTGGGCTGCGGGGTGAGTTCGCCGACGCGGCCCCCGGAGGCCCGCAACAGCGCGACCATGTGGCGCAGTTCGTCGAGCGTGTCGACGCTCAGCGAACGGATGGTGCGGGCGCCCTCCTTGAACTGCGGATCCTTGGCGGCGACCTGAAGGGCACCCGCCTGTACGGCGATCAGGCTGACCTGGTGGGAGACGACGTCGTGCATCTCGCGGGCCAGCTGGGCGCGCTCCCGGGCCAGGACGGCCTGGGAGTGCAGCAGCCGTTCGTGTTCGCGGGCCTTCTCGATCTCTGTGAGCCGGTCGGCCAAGTCCCGCCGGGCCTGGACGAGTTGGCCGAGCAGCACGGGGGCGGCGGCCGTGGCCAGGGTGTAGAAGAAGTAGATCAGCGTCCAGGCGCGTTCATGTGAGCCGACGTTGCCCAGGGGCCAGGGCACGGCGGAGGCGGCCGCGAACAGAAAGGCGGCCGCGACCAGGAGCCGACGGTCGCGGGAGCGCTCGGCGAGGGTGAACAGGGCGGCGAACGGTGCGAAGACGATGTCCACCATCAGGCTGGCCGGGAGCGTGAACAGGAACACCGTGAGCGGAAAACGGCGACGCAGGGTGAGCGCGGCACAGGCGACGGCTGTCGCCGCCGTCGCGAGGCGGCTCGAGTCCCCCAGGTTGATCAGGACGTCCACGGCGGCCACGGCGACGACCACGGCATCGACGGCCGGATCCGGGATCCGCGCCCACCACGACCTGCCCGCGTTCATCGCCGGTCCTCCGACCCGTTCCGGCCGTCCAGCAGGCCCGCTCGCTGGGCGAGCAGCGCGGCCCGCACCCGGCTGTTCACGCGCAGCTTGGTCAGGATCGCGCTGACATGGTCCTTGACGGTGCCCGCGCTGAGGTGGACGCGGCTGCCGATGTCGGCGTTGGACAGCCCCTCGGCGATGAGCACCAGCACTTCGCGCTCCCGCTCGGTGAGCCGTCCGACACGGGCGGCCTCCTCGTCGTCCGCGGCGGTCGCGCCCGGGTGGCTCTGCCACACGGCACGGGACGCCTTCGGTGACATCACGACACCGCCCGCGCACAAGGTCCTTACCAGTTGCGCGAGTTGGTCCGGCTCGGTGTCCTTGAGCAGAAAGCCGGCCGCCCCCGAGCGCAGCGCGGTGAGGATGTACTCGTCGGCGTCGAACGTCGTCAGCATCGCCACCACGGGCGCGTCCGGCAGCGCCCGCAGGTGCCGCAGTACGGTCAGACCGTCGACGTCCGGCATCCGGATGTCCAGCAGTACGACGTCCGGTGCCTCCCGCCGTACCGCGTCCACCGCCTCCGCGCCCGTCGTGGTCGCGACGACCTCGATGTCGTCGGCCGCGCCGAGGATGAGCTCGAAGCCGGACCGCACCAGGGCCTCGTCGTCCACCACCACTACCCGGATCACGTGCGTTCCGCCTCGTCCTTGATGCCATCGATGTCCTCGATGTCGATTGTCGTCACTGTGACCGTAGAACGGGAAACGCCCGGTGCGGCGCTCCGGCGGAACGGCCCGGCCACCCGGCGGGTCGGTTCCAGTCGTCCGGGGGGTGTGGACCGGACGCCTGCCGGATACTGCGCGATCGGCGTTCCTCTCGAGCCTGTGAGCCATGACGCAGAACGCACATGACACGGCGCTCCTGGCGCCGCCCCGATCTGAGGCGTCCGTAACCACGCAACTCCCCGAACTCCGGCCCTCGGTGGGGCGCCTGATCGGAGTGGACCTCGCCCGGGGGCTCGCGGTCTTCGGGATGTACGCGGCCCACGTCGGCCCCGATCCCTCCGAGGGCGGATCGACCGGTTTCTTCATGGAACTGGCTCACGGTCGGGCCTCGGCGCTCTTCGCCTTCCTGGCCGGCTTCTCGATCGTGCTGATCACCGGCCGCCGTACCCCCAAGACGGGCCGGGCGGGCCGCCAGGCGGTCGCCAAGGTGGTGATCCGAGCCCTCATCCTGCTGGTTCTGGGCACCGCGCTCACCCTGACCGGCACCCCGGTCGAGGTGATCCTCGCCTTCTACGGCCTGTACTTCCTGCTGGTCCTGCCGTTGTACCGGCTCGGCGCCCGACCGCTGGCGGTCATCGCCGTGAGCGGTGCGCTGATCCTGCCTCAGATCCTGTACGTGGTGCAGCAGGCCCTCAACCCCGGTGGCGGCGACGGCGGTGGTCCGGGCGGGATCTGGGCCTGGCCCACCGACGCGGACGGCATCGTCTCGCTGCTCTTCACGGGCGGCTACCCGGCCCTGGCCTGGATCCCGTTCGTCGTCGCCGGCATGGCCGTGGCCCGGCTGGACCTGGCCTCCGCCGTCGTCCGCACGCGCCTCGCGATCACCGGTGTCTCGCTGGCCGTCCTCGGCTACGGCGGCTCCTTCCTGGCCCTGCACCTCGTCCCCGGCGCCGCCTCCGCGCTCCGCGTCTCCGGCTGGGGCGAGGGAGGTTCGGTCATGTCGGCCTGGTGGTCCGACACCGCGGGCTACCCGACCGGCACCACTCCTGCCTGGCTGCTGGCGGCCTCGCCGCACTCCGAGACGACCCTCTCGGTCGTGGCCAACACCGGCGTGGCCATCGCGGTCCTGGCCGCCTGCCTCGCCGCCACCGATGCCCTCCCGCGCTTTCGCCGACTGGCCGCTCCGGTCATCGCGGTGGGCACGATGTCCCTGACCGCGTACGTCTTCCACATCGTCGCCATCCGCGCCCTGGGCATAGAGGAACTGCCGGGTTCCCCGCTGCACGTGCTGCTCGGCTTCCTCGTGTCCGTGACCGTGTTCGCGAGCCTCTGGTCCCGCCACTTCGCGCGAGGACCGCTGGAGTGGCTGCTCGGCCGGGCCACCAGGATCGCGGAGCGCGTCCGATGAGCGGCCCTTGGGAGCCCTGGCTCCTGACGGCGGCCGCGGCGGCGGCCGTCCTGGGCGTCCTGCGCCCGGACCTGTACGCCGACGCCGTCGACCACGTCGTCACCACGCTGATCGGACACCCCTGACGGGAGGCCGACGACTCGGGCCGCCGCCTTGGGCGAGGCTTTCAGCCCGTCGACGTCACTTCTTCGGTGCCACCGCGTCCCCGGCCGAGACGATCCTCGCGGTCGTCGTCGTGCCGGGGACGTACCGGCGCGGTCGGCTTCCTGAACGGCATCGACGTCCTCGTGGACGGCGGTGTGTTCGCCGCCGTGCGTGGCGAATGACGTGGACGACGGCAACACGGCCGTCCGGTGCTTGCGAGTCGCGCCCCCGCGCCCCGCGCCCCCGCGCACGGGGCGCGTCGGGCTTCGGTGGGCCGGAGCGGGCCGGGCGGCCGTACGCTCCCGTTGCCCAAGGGCGCCGCACCGTGGGCCTGTTGGCCGCCGAGGGCCGGGTGGGATCGTGACCCTGATCAGGCAGTGCCGCCGGAGAAGGTGTCACGCGTGTTCGACAACCTGAAGAACCTCAAGGACAAGGCCGAGGAACTCGCCGAGGCCCACGGCGACACGATCTCCGACGGACTGGAGAAGGCCGGCGACATCGTCGACGACAAGACGGACGGCAAGTACACCGACAAGATCGAGACCGGTGTGGACAAGGCGCAGGAGTACGTCGAGAAACTGGGCGAGAAGGAGGCCTGACCCCGCGCGGCGAACGCAGGTCCCGGGGCGCCGCGAGGGCGCCCCTTCCCGGCGGGCTCGCTCAGAAGGGTTCCGGGAGAGGCACCCGGCTCGACCCGCTGCGCACCTGTTCGATGAGCGCGGCGTACGCGGCGATCATCCGGGTGCGGCTGAACCGTTCGCGGCTGAGGGCCAGGGCCGGTGCGAACTCGGCGCCCCGCGCCACCGCCTCGGACCAGGCCAGGGCGATCGCTTCGGGGTCGGACGGGGTGAGGAAGCCGTGCCCGGTGACGATCGAGGCGCTGTCGCCGACATCGGTGGCGACCGGCACGGCCCCGCACATCATGCCCTCGATCAGGCACAGCGGTGCCGCCTCGCCGCTGGCGGAGGTCAGCGACACCACGTCGGAGGCCGCATAGACGGTCTCCATGTCATGCCGTACGCCGAGCAACGAGAGGCGTTCGGCGAGCGGGGCGTCCTCGCCGAACGCGGTGGCGATGTCCTCACGCAGGCAGCCGTTGGCCCGGGTCATGCCCGCGCCGCACATCAGGACGTGGCCGTCGGGCTGCCGGCGCAGCCAGGCCCGGGCGGCCCGGAGGAACAGCGGAACGTTCTTCATCGTGGCGTAGCGTGCCGCGAAGACGATCACGGGCGCGCGCTCCGGGATGCCCAGCGACGTCCGCAGCAGAGCGCGTCTGTACGGGTCGGGGCGAAATCGCAGCAGATCCACGCCGTTCGGGATCACGTGCAGCAGGCCGGGCGGGATCCCGGCCGCGGTGTACGCGGCGCGCGTCGACTCGGCGCAACAGATCCCGGCGGCGATCCGGCCGTCGGCGACCGCTGTCCGTAGCTCGTCCAGGGCCGCCCCCTGGTTCTCGGGGTCGGAGCGGTGCAGACAGACCACGACGGGCCGCCGGGGCAGACCGGCCTGGTTGAGCAGGCCGAGCGGCTGCTCCTTGAGGGACAGGATGACGTCGGCGGCGGCCACCGCCCGCGTGGTGGCGGCCAGCTCCGGCCCGGTGAAGGCCTCGGGGCCGTCGGGTGCCCCGGGGGTGCGGCCCAGCGAGGTGACCGGCACGCCCGCCGCGGTCAGTGACCGGTAGCAGACGTCGTCCTCCATCCGCTGCCGGGTCTCCTCCCGATACATTTCGCCATTCACACTCAGCACCGCATGCCGCTGGCCACCCTCATGGAGCCCCAGCACCACATCACTGTGCACGATCCGGGCCCCGCCCGAGAAGAATCCTTCATAGATCGACAGCACACGCAGTTCGTCCATCACGCGCACCTCTTGGCCCGTCTCGCAGAAAGGGAGGAAACCTTTTCAACCCCTGTGATCTGCGGGTTCTCCGCTATGGACACAGGAGAAACTTGCGAGCCTGTGAACTCGTCGTTTCAAATTCGGACACGATTGGTTACGGCGTACCGTTCGGTTGATCAGCCGAATGAAGACGCGGAGGTCGCGGGCCTGACGGCTGTTCTCACACCAATCGGATGGTAAAAAACAGGCCAGAAATTTCCTGGCCCGGGGACGCGCGACACGTATAATCCGCGCCGCGGCCGAGAGGGGTGCCACCACCGCTCGGCCGAAGCGGAAGGGTGAATGTCTGGGTATTTCCGGGTTCCGGCGGAGGGGTGCGTGCCAAGCTTGACGCAGGGGGGAAGCGGCACCGGCGACGCGGGGCCACGCGTCTGATTCCCGTACCGCCGCGCAGAATGTGCTCGGGAGGATCGCTGAAGCATCCGCGGTGGCCCGGTTGCTCCGTGACACGGCGTCCGGGCGCGGTGGCGCGCTGTTCGTCGTAGGGGAACCGGGGCTGGGACGGACCACCCTGCTCCGCAGGATCCTCACCCTCGACGACACCGTCCGCTCGGTGTATCTCGTGGGCGCCGCAGCCGAATCGGGGCTGCGCTACGCGGGTCTGCACCAGGTCGTCCAGGCCTACCGCTGCGATCTGCCACGCCTGCCCGCACCCCAGCGCGACCTGCTCGGCCATCTGCTGGCCACCGGACAGCAGCGGCCGGGGGACACCGGGCTCGCGGTCGGCGCGGCGGTGCTCGGACTGCTCGGCGCCGCGGCCGCACGGCGTCCTCTCCTGCTCGCGATCGACGACGCGCATCTGCTCGACACCCCGTCGAGGGAGGCACTGCTCTTCGTGGCGCGGCGCATCGCCGAAGAGCCGATCGTCCTGCTCCTCACGGCCGAACACCGCGGCTCCGCCGCCGGAGCCGACCTGCGCCCCGTCGTCACCGGCGTACCGGAGCTGAGGCTCGGACCGCTGGACCCGGTCGACGCGCGGACCCTGCTCCAGCGGTCCGCCCCGCACCCGCTGCGCCGATTCGTCGCCGACCGGCTGCTCGCCGTCGCCGAGGGCAACCCGCTCGCCCTCACCGAACTGCCGGCCGTCCTCACCCCGGGCCAGTGCTCCGGACACCTGCCCCTCGACGACCCGCTCGCCCCCGGCGAACGGCTGCGCGACACCCATCTCCCGACGCTGGCCCGGCTCCCCGACACCACCCGGGCCGCCCTGCTGGTGCCCGCCGCGGCCGGCGACGTCCCGAGCGGCGATCTGCAGCGCGCGCTGGAACTGCTCGGACACGCCCCCGACGCGCTGCTGCCCGCGGAAGAAGCGGGCGTCGTCGAACCGCGCAGGGGCCGACTGGTCTTCGCCGACCGACGGCTGCGCCTCGTCGCCTACCACGACGCCGCTACGTCCCGTCGGCGCGCCGTCCACCACGTGCTCGCGCAGGTACTGCGCGGGCCCGACGCGGGCCGCCACTCGCCGCCGCGCACACCTGCCCGAGCCCGGACGTGGCGCGGGCCGTCGAAGCGGCGGCGCGCGCCGCCGAGGAGACGGACCCGAACGCGGGCTCCGAACTGTACGAGCGCGCCGCGGGGTTGGCCGACGACCACGACGAAACCGCCCGGCTGCTCTACCTGGCCGCCGTCTGCCGACAGCGGGCCGGAGCCTTTGAACACGTACAGATGCTGCTGGGCAAGGCGATGGCACTCGCCCGCGCCCCGGGCCTGCGCCGCGAACTGGCCGTCCTCCAGGCGCGTCGGCCCGGTGCGGGAGGCCACCCCAGGACCGCGCACCGGGTGCTGCGCGACGCGGCAGGACGGCTCACCGGGGAGCCCGACCGGGCGGCCCGACTCCTGCTGGAAGCGGTCGATTCCGCGGTCCACGCGGCCGACAGCCGGGCCGCGCTGGGCAGTGCGTGGCAGGCGTACCGGCTCACCCGTCTGTGCGGCGGGGACCTCGCGGAGGCGGCGGCCGTGCATCTCGCCCAGGTCCTGGCCCTGCGCGGCGAGCGCGGCCAGGCCCGCGAACTGCTGCTGGGGCAGACCGCGGGCGAGGCCGCGCGAGCGCTGGTGGGCCGGGCGGAAGTCCTGGGGTGGCTGGAGGAGTACGAGGCCGCGTGCGTCCTGCTGGACCGAGTGCTCGGCGACCAGCCCCCGCCGCTCGGCGGCGCGGAAGGCGGCGCGAACCCGTCCCAGCGGGCGGCCGCGCTCGGTTGCCGGGCCTGGATCCGGCTGTGGACCGGGGACTGGCACGGCGCCCGCGCGGGACGGACGGTTGCGTGCGCTCGGGTCCTCGGCGACCTCGTACAGGAAGAGTTCGAGGCCGAGCGCTCCGTGTCCGCCGCCGCGCTGCTGCCCCACGAGTTCGACGAGCCGTACCCGGGCGTGGGCGTCGGATTCGCGTACCGCGGCGGTCAGGACGTGCACCAGGATGTCGGACACATCGGCGATCACATCGGCACTGCCCACCGCGACCACCCCCTGTGTCTGCCCGGGGCTTCGCCTGCCACCCCGGCCGATCACCTGCGAGGTTAGGGCCGCGCCGCACCCCAACTCTTCGGGGAAATCCCTGGGTCCCTCCCTAGGAGGGGCTGGGCAGGCACAGGAGCCGCTTGGCCGGGGCGGCCTGTTACGGGGTCTTCGGGGGTCAGGAGGCCCGGTCGTCCCCGGTGACGAACAGGCGCGAGAGCAGGCCTTCGAGGGTGGTCCGCTCGGCGTCGCTGAGTGAGTCGAGGGCCTGGTGGGTGCCGTGCATGCCGTCGCGGATGCTCGACACGGCGGCCGCCCCGTCCTCCGAGAGGACGACGTTCTTGACCCGCCGGTCGGTGGGACTGGGCTCGCGGTAGACGAGACCGCGGGCCTCCAGCCGGTCGATGATCCCGGTCATGTTCGAGGCGTCGCAGCGCAGTGTGCCCGCCAGGGCACGCATCGGAGCCGGACCCTGGCGCAGTACGTTGAGCGCCTTGGCCTGGCTGTAGGTGAGGCCGTGCGCGGCGGCGGCGCTGGTGAGATCCGCGTAGAGGCTGACCATCGACGCCCACAGGGTGTCGAGAAGCATGACGTTGGAGACGGTGAGGGGTCCGGTGTCGGACGCCTCGGTGGAGCGGTTCGTTCCAGATGTCGCGGACATGGATCCAGCGTAACCCGAAACTTGACTACCTCAACCTTCGATGCTTACCTCTATCAAGTTACTTGAGGACCTCAAACTTCCAGTCTCTACAGCTTTGCGGTCCTCAAGTTTCGCGGCATCACTCTCCGTGATTGCTCGACGTCCTGACCAAACGGAAGAACACCGTGACACCCACAGATCGCGTGGCGCCCAAGCGCCCCACCGGCGACCTCTCACTCGTCCTGGTCCTCGGTCTCGCGGCCATGATCGTCTCGATGATGCAGACCCTCGTCGTACCGATCCTGAGCATCATCCAGAGCGACCTCGGCACCACCACCGCAAACGTCAGCTGGGTCACCACCGCGACCTTGCTGTCCGCCGCGGTCTTCACCCCGCTGCTCGGCCGGTTCGGCGACATGCACGGCAAGAAGCCCACGCTGATCGGGGTTCTGCTGCTGATGATCGCCGGTTCCGTGCTGGCGGCGACCACCACCTCGCTTTTGTGGCTGATCGTCGGCCGGGTGCTCCAGGGCGCGGCCACCGCGATCTTCCCGCTCGCCCTCTCGGTCCTGCGCGAGGAGATACCCCCGGCTAAGCTGCACGGCGCGATGGCGCTGGTGAGCGGCACGCTCGCGGTCGGCAGCGGACTCGCCCTGGTCGCGGCCGGACTGCTCACGCGGGGCTCGGACCCCGACTACCACCGGGTGTTCTGGCTCGCCGTGGGGCTCGCGGCCCTCGCCCTGGTCGGCGTCGTCCTGCGCGTCCCCTCCTCACGCTCGACGACCGGCGGCCGTACCGACTGGCTCGGCGCGGGAACGCTCGCCGCGCTGCTCGTCCTGCTCCTGCTGCCGATCTCGCAGGGACACGAGTGGGGCTGGTCCTCCGCCCGCACCATCGGCCTGTTCGTCGCCGCGGTCGTCATGGCGGGCGTCTGGGTCCTGGTCGAGCGCAAGGTCCGCGCGCCGATGGTGGACATGGGGATGTTCGCCCACCGCCCGGTGCTCTTCACGAACCTCGCCGGCCTCTTCCTCGGCTTCGCGATGTTCTCCCAGTTCATCGGCGTCGCGTACCTGGCGCAGATGCCGAAGGAACTCACCGGGTACGGATTCGGCGCCTCGGTGCTGCGTGCCTCGGTCGAGTACCTGCTGCCGACCACGCTGATCTCGCTGCTCGCCGCACAGTTCGGCGGGATCCTCGTCGGGCGGATCGGGGCGCGGTTCACCCTCGCCGTGGGCGCGGTGTTCGGTGTCGCCGGCTTCGCGTGGCTGACCCTGGCGCACGACACCTCCGCGTCGATCATCCTGGCGGGCCTGCTGATCGGTGTCGCGATCAGCTTCGGCTACGCGGCCATGCCCGCGCTCATCGTGGCGAGCGTGCCGCACCACCAGACAGGCATCGCCAACGGCCTCAACTCCATCTCCCGTTCCGTCGGCAGCGCGATCGCCAGCGCCGTGATCACCTCGCTGCTGGCCTCCAAGACCATCCAGCACCTGCCGGCCGGCGCGCCCGCGCTGCCCGCCGAGAGCCAGTTCACGCTGAGCTTCGCGATCGCCGGGGTCGCGTTCGTGCTGATCGTGGCCGTGGCGCTGGTCGGTCTGACCAGGGGTGCGGCCCAGGAGTACACGGTCGAGAAGAAGGCCGCGGCCACCGACGACGCCGCGGCGGACGAGGCTGTCGCGGAGACGGCGGCCGTCACGTCCTGATCCGGACACGGTCAACGGCTCGCCCCGTCCATCGGGGCGAGCCGTTTTCGTGTCCGCTCCCTGCCCCCTTCTTCGCCCACCTCTTTGCCCCCTCCTCGCCTCCCGCCTTGCCCTTGGAAACCGATCGGTTTACTCTTCCAGTGAAGGGAAACCGATCGGTTTCCCCATGGCTTCGGGAGTTCTCATGACATCCATCGAAGGTTCGGTCGTCCTGGTCACCGGCGGCAGCCGCGGCATCGGCCGCGCGCTCGTGCAGGCCCTCTACGAGCGCGGCGCGTCGAAGGTGTACGCCACCGCACGCGACCCGCGCACCGTCACCCACCCCGACGCGGTGCCGCTGGCGCTGGAAGTGAGCGACCCCGCGTCCGTCGCCGCGGCCGCCGAGCGCGCGCAGGACGTCACCATCCTGATCAACAACGCGGGCGCGTCCGTGAACGCGAACTTCCTGGACTCGCCCGTCGAGGACGTCCGCCGCGAGTTCGAGACGAACTTCTTCGGCCCTCTCCTCGTCACGCGCGCCTTCGTGCCGATCATCGAGCGCAACGGCGGCGGCCACATCCTCAACGTCCACTCGGTGCTGTCGTGGGTAGGGCTCCTGGGCTCCTACAGCGCCTCCAAGGCGGCCTTCTGGTCCCAGACCAACTCCCTGCGCCTCGACCTGAAGCCGCGCGGCATCGACGTCACCGGCCTGCATGTCGGTTACGTCGACACCGACATGGCCGCGCACGTGGACGCGCCGAAGTCCTCGCCCGAGGGCGTCGCGGCACAGGCCCTCGACGGCATCGAGTCCGGTGCCTTCGAGGTGCTGGCGGACGACCTCACCCGGCAGGTCAAGGCCCAGCTGGCCGAGGATCTGGGCGTGATGTACCCGCAGCTGGTCGCGTAGCGGAGGCAGGGATTCGGGGAGGCCGATCCCGTTCCGCCACCCGGCGGTCAGACCGGCAGCAGTCGGCCGATCAGCCCGCTGAGCTGCAGTACGTTGCGGCACTCGTGCATCTCGACGAGCTCGGCGTACTCAGGCGCCGCCGAGTCGCCCGTGCCCCACTGGGAGAGCGGCTCGGGGTTCAACCAGTAGACACGGCGGGCCCGTTCGGAGAACCGCCGGACGGCCGGCAGATTCGGGTCGCCCATGTTCGTCCGGGCGTCGCCGAGGACGAACACCGTCGTGCGCGGTCCCACCGCGTCGACGTACCGCTCGGCGAACTCGCCGAACGCGACGCCGTAGTCGCTGCTGCCGTGCCAGCCCGTCAGCGTCGCCTCGGAGCGGATCCGCGCACCCAGCCCCTCCGGATCGGCCGTGCCGTGCACGAGCAGGCCGGTCACCTCGTCGATCCGGTTGACGAAGGCGAACACCCGCACCTTGCTGAACTGGTCGTGCAGCGCCTGCACCAACAGCATCGTGAAGTCCGAGAAGCCGGCCACCGAGCCCGACACGTCGCACAGCAGCACCAGTTCGGGCCGGACGGGGCGGCGCCTGCGCAGCACCGGTTTCATGGGCACCCCGCCGGTGGACAGTGAACCGCGCAGGGTACGCCGCAGGTCGATGGTGCCGCGTGCGGCCCGGCGGCGGCGTGCGGCGAGCCGGGTGGCCAGCTTGCGCGCCAGCGGCTGCACCGTCCTGCGCAGCTCGGCGAGCCGGTCCCGCCCCGCGAACAGGAAGTCGACCCGGTCGGCGGTCGGGGCCACCGCCCGCCGCGCCAACTCGTCCCGGCCGCGCCGCTCGGCGACCCGGCGCCGCGCCTCCGTGGCGACCAGCGCGCGGAACACCTCGATGCGCCGCCGGATCTCGTCCTCCAGCAGCCGGTCGGCGAACCCCGCCGCTCCCTCCTGCCGTGCGCGCACGCTGTCACGGACGCGCGCCATCAGCGTCTGCGGGCGGAGCCGGTCGAGCGTCTGGTACGACGACCAGCCGTCCGACCCCGGCGAGGAGCCGTAGCCCCCGAAGCCGTCCACCGCCTCGATCGCCAGCCGCTCCAGCGTCTCCCGGTCGCCGGCGGCGAGCGCGGCCGCGAGCCGGTCGCGCAGGTCCTCCCGGTCGGCGGCGGGAGCGTCGCTCTCGCGCCCTTCGGACATCGGCGCCCCGATGAGACGCGGGAAGTACAGGTCGAAGACGGGGTCGAACACCCGGCGCTGCCCCGTGCTGTGCAACAGGGTGGCCGCGAGGCCCTCACGCAGCAGTTCCCGGTCGGTCAGGCCGAGCGCCACCACCGCCTGCGCGGCGTCCACCGTCTCGCCGGTGCCGATGCGCACGCCGTGCGCGCGCAACGCGCCGACCAGTCCCGTCAGCCGCTCGGCGACGCCCGTCGGCGCGTTCACATGGCGTCCAGGTCGAGCTTGGCGGCCGCCTTGAGGATGTCGTCCTGGTGCTTGAGGAGCACGCCGAGACTGTCACGTACGACGGTCCCGTCGAGGGTGTCGGCGCCCAGTGCGAGCAGGGTGCGTGCCCAGTCGATCGTCTCGGCGACCGAGGGGACCTTCCGCAGGTCCATCTCGCGCAGTGCGCCGACCACCCGCACCACCGACTCCGTCAGCGCCGCGTCCAGACCCGGCACCTTCAGCCGTACGATGCGACGCTCCAACTCCTCCTCCGGGAAGCCGATGTGGAGGAAGAGGCAGCGGCGGCGCAGCGCCTCCGACAGCTCACGGCTCGCGTTCGAGGTGAGGACCACGAAGGGCCGGCTGGTTGCGGTGATCGTGCCGAGCTCCGGGACGGTGACCTGGAAGTCGCTGAGCACTTCCAGCAACAATCCCTCCACCTCGACGTCGGCCTTGTCGGTCTCGTCGATCAGCAGCACCTTGGGATCGTCGCCGCGGATGGCGGTCAACAGGGGGCGCGCCAGCAGGAACTCCTCGCTGAAGATGTCCGTGCGCGCCTCGTCCCACGTCTCGTCGCGGCCCGCGCTGATGCGCAGCAGTTGCTTGGCGTGGTTCCACTCGTACAGCGCCCGGGACTCGTCGACGCCCTCGTAGCACTGCAACCGGACCAGCCGTGCCCCCGCGACCTCGGCCACGGCCTTGGCGAGCTCGGTCTTGCCGACCCCGGCGGGGCCCTCGACCAGGAGTGGCTTGCCCAGGCGGTCGGCCAGGAAGACCGTGGTCGCGACCGCGGGCGAGGCCAGATAGCCGGTCTCGGCGAGACGCGCGGAGACTTCGTCGACGGATGTGAACAGCAACGGGGCCTCCAGCGCGGCACGGCAGGGTGGGACACGATCCGAACGTCACTATCCAAGCGCTTGTTCAGTCGCTGTGTCACGTGTGATTGCGCCCACGCGGCCCGGGGAGACCGATCGGTTTCCTTGTCTCGTCCCGCGCGGTAACCTGCCCTTATGGCCACTACAGACAAGGCGTCCACCAGGGACCGGCTGCTGGACGCGGCGGCCGACCTCGTCTACCGCGAGGGCGTATCCGTCGGCATCGAGGCGCTGTGCCGGTCGGCCGGTGTCTCGAAGCGGTCGATGTACCAGCTCTTCGAGAGCAAGGACGAGGTCCTCGCGGCGAGCCTGGAACGGCGGATTCCGCAGTACGAGAAGCAGCTCGCGCCGGACCCGGAGGATGCCGGGACGCCGCGCGAGCGCATCCTGGACATCTTCGAGCGGATGGAGGCGGCCTCGGTGGGGCCCGAGTACCGCGGCTGCCCGTTCCTCGCCGCGCTCGTCGAACTCAAGGACCCCGGGCACCCGGCGTCGGTGGTCGCGGGTGGTGCGAAGGGGCGCATGAAAGAGGTGTTCCGTGTGCAGGGCGAGCTGGGTGGCGCACGTGATCCTGAGCTTCTCGCCCGGCAGTTGATGCTGGTGTTCGACGGCGCGAGCGCCCGGGCCGGTGCCGGGATCGAGACGCTGGAAGGACTGACCACGACGACGGTGACGGCGCTGCTGGATGCGGGCGGGGTGAAGTAGGCGGGACCGACGCCCGCCTCGCCCGCCAGGCGTCGCCCTTCAGGCGCTGGGTGCGGTGCCGGGGAACGGCTGGCGGAGCCTGTGGACGACATGGCCCATGAAGGCGGCGTTCGCGAGGGCGGCGAAGGCGATCCCCGCGAGGTGGAGCGCGGTGAACACGCCGGTGCTCGTGCCGGAGAGGGTGCCGTCGGGCAGGAGGGTGTACAGCAGGCTCAGCGGGGCGGTCAGCAGCCAGGGCACCACGGCGGCCATGGAGGCGTCGGGGTGGTCGACGAAGAGGGCGTCGAAGAGGACGTAGCCGGTCGCGGCGGTGACGGCGGCCAGGTAGACACGGGAGAGCCAGTTGTCCGTGGCCCGGGTGAGCGCGGTACGGGTGCGGCGCGAGATGTTCATGATGTCCTCCGTCGGACGAAGCCGGTGGCGCGGTCCCCTCTCCGCATGGGTGCCGGAGGGGCGTGGACATCACGATGGCGGCTGCGTCCGCGAGCGGGCATGAGTACGACTACTCATCTGATCCGACCGATCCACTCGAGTGGCATACGACCGACTGTGGCGACCAGCCGGCCCGCTCCAGCAGGAGCCGCGAGGAGGCGGTCGTCCGGTGCACCGCGTGCCGGTACACCGTACGGGCCTGCATCCGGAAGTACCGTTGCGAGCGCGGGAGTTCGCCGTCGGCACGGGGACGGCGGGAGCCACCCGCGGCCACCGTGATCAGCTCGCCGCCCGAGCCGTCACTGCCGAGGTCGACGGCGCGCAGCGCTCCCGACTCCGGCCCGCCCGCCCACCGGACGAGGCGTTCGGCGTGGGTGCGCGGAGACCGCCGGGCGATGTCAGTGCCCCGGTCCATACTCGATCCCACGCAGTCACCTGGGCTGCGCGCCGAAGGAGGGGGCCGACATGGCTGAAGTGCTGCTGTTCCACCACGCGCAGGGGCTGACGTCCGGCGTGCACGCGTTCGCCGAGTCGCTCAGGGGAGCCGGACACGCCGTCCACGTGCCGGATCTGTACGAAGGGCGGGTCTTCGAGAACCTGGAAGAGGGCAGCGCGTACGCCCAGGGCATCGGGTTCGGCACCCTTGTCGAGCGCGGCCGGGCCGCCGCGGCCGAGCTGCCCGCCGAGCTGGTGTACGCCGGTTTCTCGCTGGGCGTCCTGCCGGCGCAGTACCTCGCCCAGAACCGGACCGGAGCGAAGGGCGCGCTGCTGTTCCACTCCTGCGTCCCGGCCTCGGAGTTCGGCGGCGACTGGCCGCGGCAGGTCCCGGTCCAGATCCACGGCATGGAGGCGGACGAGTACTTCGTCGACGAGGGCGACCTCGACGCGGCCCGCGCCCTCGTCGAATCGGCCCCCGACGCCGCCGAACTGTTCCTCTACCCCGGCAAGCAGCACCTGTTCGCCGACAACAGCCTGCCGTCGTACGACGAGCACGCCGCCACCCTGCTCACCCGGCGCGTGCTCGCCCTCCTCGACGGCATCGAGTAGGGGCCCGACCGTGACAGCGGCACCGACCTGAGCCGGGTCAGGATCGTCGACTCGTGGCTCGTCGACGTCACCGCGTTGCCTGGCGGCGCTGGAGGCGGCGGGTCGGGAGCTGCCCTGACCGGCTCGCGAGCGGGGCGGGACCGGCTCACGCGTCGAGCCCACCCCGCTCGACGAGCTGGCGCACGATCACGTTCCGCTGGATCTCGTTGGTGCCCTCGCCGACGATCATCAGCGGGGCGTCCCGGAAGTAGCGCTCCACGTCGAACTCGGTCGAGTAGCCGTAACCCCCGTGGATGCGCACGGCGTTGAGGGCGATCTGCATGGCGGTCTCGGAGGCGAACAGCTTGGCCATGCCCGCCTCCATGTCCACGCGCCGACCGGAGTCGGCCTCGCGTGCGGCGTGCAGGGTGAGGTGGCGCGCGGCGGAGAGGGACGTGGCCATGTCCGCGAGGTAGTTGCCGATCGACTGGTGCCGCCAGATGGGCTTGCCGAAGGACTCCCGTTCCTGTGCGTACGCGAGCGAGTCCTCCAGGGCCGCCCGGCCGACGCCGAGGGCGCGGGCGGCGACCTGGAGCCGCCCGGTCTCCAGCCCCTTCATCATCTGGGCGAACCCCTGGCCCTCGACTCCGCCCAGGACGGCGTCGGCCGGCGCGCGGTGGTCCTCGAAGGACAACTCGCAGCTCTCGACGCCCTTGTAGCCGAGCTTCGGAAGATCGCGGGAGACGGTGAGCCCGGGGCCGTGCTCGACGAGGAGGACGGAGATGCCCCGGTGTGCGGGAATGGCGTCCGGGTCGGTCTTGCACAGCAGGGCGATCAGTCCGGAGCGCCGCGAGTTGGTGATCCACGTCTTGGAGCCGTTGACCACATAGCCGTCCGCGGTCCTGCGGGCGAGCGTGCGCATCGCCTGGAGGTCGGACCCGCCGCCGGGTTCGGTCAGCGCCATCGTCGCCCGGACCTCGCCGGTGGCCAGCCGTGGCAGCCAGCGGCGCTTCTGCTCCGCGGTGCCGAACCGCAGCAGCAGCTTGGCCACCACGGTGTGGCCGCCCATCGCGCCCGCCAGGCTCATCCAGCCGCGGGCGAGCTCCTCCGTGACGAGCACATAACAGGAGGTGGAGACGGGCGTGCCGCCGTACTCCTCGGGGACGGCGAGCCCGAAGATCCCGAGCTTCTTCATCCGCTCGATCAGGGCTTCGGGATAGGTGTTGGCGTGTTCGAGTTCCCGGACGACCGGCTTGACGTCCTTGTCGACGAACTCGCGCACGGCGGCGACGACGAGCCGCTCGTCCTCGGACAGGACGTCGAGAGTGCTCATGCTGTGCCGCTCCTTGGGGGACGCGCGCGGAAGGGGAGAGGAAGCACCGGGCCGGGGAGAGGAAGCGCCGGGCCGGGGATTCAGACGACGCCGTCGGCCCGGAGGGCGGCGATGTCGGCCGCGCTGTGTCCCAGCGCGGCCAGGATCGTGTCGGTGTGCTCGCCGACGGCGGGAACGGCGTCCATACGGGGAGTGACCCCGGCCAGGTCGACGGGCGGCAGCAGCGCGGGCACGGGCCCCGCGCCCCCGGGCAGTCGGACGTCCTGCCAGCGGTGGCGCTCCTCGAGCACGGGGTGGGTGAGGAACTCCTCGACCGTGTTCACACCGGAGTTGGCGATCCTCGCCGAGTCCAGCAGCTTCATCGCTTCCTGACTGTCCAGCGCGCGGAACCGCGCGGCCACGATCGCGTTCAGCTCCTCCCGGTGCGACACACGATCCGAGCCGGTGGCGAAACGCGGGTCGTCGACGAGATCCGGGCGCCCCAGGAACCGCTCGCACAGCGCGGCCCATTCGCGCTCGTTCTGGATCGAGAAGAGGACGTCCTTGCCGTCGGCCGCGGGGTAGGCGCCGTACGGGGCGATGGTGGCGTGCTGGGTGCCGAGCCGTGGCGGCTGGGTGCCGCCGTGGCGCGTGTAGTACGCGGGCTGCCCCATCCACTCCGCCAGCGCCTCGAACAGCGAGACCTCCACCGCGCGGGCGACTCCCGTGGTGGCGCGCGTGAAGAGGGCGGTGAGGACGCCCGAGTAGGCGTACATCCCGGCCGCGATGTCGGCGATCGACACCCCAGTCCGGGCGGACCCGTGCTCGTTCCCCGTCAGGGAGACCAGTCCGGTCTGGCACTGCACGAGCAGGTCGTACGCCTTCCGGTCGGCCCAGGGCCCGCTGGTCCCGTATCCGGAGATGGTGCACGGGATCAAAGACGGGTACCGCTCCCGCAACGCCGGGGCGTCCAGCCCGAGCCGGGTGGCCGCGCCCGGCGCCAGGTTCTGTACGAAGACGTCGGCACCGGCCAGCAGTCGCTCCAGGACGTCCCGGCCCCGGGCCGACTTCAGGTCCAGGGTCAGGGACTCCTTGGAGCGGTTGAGCCATACGAAGTAGCTGGACTCGCCGTGCACGGTGGTGTCGTAGCGACGGGCGAAGTCGCCGCCTCCCGGGCGTTCCACCTTGATCACCCGGGCGCCGAGGTCGGCCAGCTGACGGGTCGCGTAGGGCGCCGCCACCGCCTGCTCGACGCTGACGACGGTGATGCCGGAGAGCGGAAGCGCTTCGGAGAGCTCGGTCATGGGGCGACCTCCAGAGGCTGGCCGGGAGACCGCGGCGACGCGGCCGTGATGCCATCATGGTCGCTCATGGAGGCCTCGGTGAAATAGCAAGCCCTGATGGCTCCACACGGAGCGCTGAGCCCTCGGGTATCCCGATCAGGGTGTGGTTGGCCCTCGCGGGCGAGCCCAATACTCGGCGCATGGACGGAAAACGACAGCTGGGTGAGTTCCTGCGGGCGCGCCGCTCGCAGCTGCGGCCCGAGGACCTCGGTGTGGTGACGTACGGCGAACGCCGTCGCGTGCCGGGGCTGCGGCGCGAGGAACTGGCCCGGCTCGCCGGGGTGAGCGAGTCGTACTACGCGCGGCTGGAGCAGGGGCAGTCCCAGGCCTCCCCGGACGTCCTGGACGCGATCGCCCAGGCACTGCGGCTGAGCGAGGCCGAACGACGGCACCTGCGGGAGCTGTCCGCCGCTGCCCGGCGCCGGCCACGGACGCGCCGCCCGGCGCCGGAACGGGTCTCACCCGCGGTCGCCCAACTCCTGGGCGTGCTCTCGGAGGTGCCCGTGGTGGTGACGGGCCGGTACAGCGACGTACTGGCGTGGAACCGCGCCGGGCACGCGCTGTACGCCGGACACCTCGACCCGGACGGCCCGGACCGGCCGGGTGACCGTCCCAACATGGCCCGGCTGGTGTTCCTCGACGCCCACACCCGCGATCTGTACGCGGACTGGCCGGCCAAGGCCAGAGCCGTCGTGGGCACGTTGCGCCTGGCGTCCGGGCAGTACCCCGACGACCCGGCACTCGCCTCGCTCGTCGGTGAACTGACCCTCAACAGCGCCGAGTTCGCGGCGATGTGGGCCGACCACCGGGTCAAGACCAGCGACGTCGCGGTCTACGCGATGCGGCATCCGCTGGTCGGCGCCATGGACGTCACCCAGCAGACGCTGCACACCGAACAGGGACAGTACGTCGTCGTCGCGACCACCGAGGCCGACTCGCCCTCCCGGGCCGCCATGACCCTACTCACCCACAGCACGGCGGCGGCCGGCCCGTCCGCCGTGCGCCCGAAAACCATCACGAAGGAAACAGCGAAAGAAGCATGAGAAAGAAACTGACCGCACGGAAACTGACCGCACTCGCCTACACGCTCACGGCCGCCGGAATGACCGCCGTGACCGCCCTCACCGCGTCCCCCGCGGGGGCCTGCACCGGGCCGCTCGCGAAGCCCCGTATCGCCGCGCACTTCGACCTGACACGGGGGCAGATGCCCGAGAACATCGCGCTGGAGCCCGACGGCACGGCCGACGTCACCTTCGCTGCCGCCCGGCAGGTGGCCGCCGTCAGCACGGCGGGTACGACCCGCGTCCTGGCCACCCTGCCGGCCCCGGCCGACGGCGGAGTGCACACCCCGGTCCTCGGCTTCGCCCTGACCACCGGCATCGCCCGGGCCCACGACGGCACGCTGTACTTCCTCTACGCCACCGGCACTTCGGACCTGACCGGCCTGTGGCGACTGCGCCCGGGCGGCACCCCGCAACGCATCGCCGCCCTCCCCGCGGACGGCCTGCCCAACGGACTGGTGCTGGACGAACACCGAGGCAGGCTCTACGTCGCCGACTCCGTACTGGGGAAGATCTACACCGTCCCCACGAAGGGCTCGACCGGCAGCGAACCGGCCACCTGGTCCGCCGCCCCCGAACTCTCCGCGACCGGCTTCCTCGGCGTCAACGGTCTGAAGATCCACGACAACGCGCTGTGGGCGACCAACCTCGACCGGGGCACCGTGCTGCGCATCCCGTTCGGCCCGGGCGGCGGGCCCGGCCCCGTACGGATCCGGGCGACGGATCTGGCCGGCATCGACGACTTCGCCTTCACCGGCCGCGGGGACGAGATCCTGGCCGCGCTCAACGGCCCCAACACGGTCGTACGCATCCGCCGCGACGGCACCTCGTCGACCGTACTCACCGCCGCCGACGGCCTGCAGAACCCGACCTCCGTCGCGCTGCGCCACGGCACGCTCTACGTGCTCAGCGCCGCCTACACCACGTCCACCGACCCCAACCTCCTGCTGGGCCCCGCGTCTATAGGAAGGAGCCGGAAGTAGTCGGAGGGAACCGGAAATAGTTCGCCCCACCCGACAAGCTCCCCGGGACTACCGCTCGTCGTCGAAGGTCACGACGACCTTCTCCGCCGCACCCGGCGTCAGCGCGAGCTCGAACGCGTGCTTGGCGTCACCGAAGGGGACGCGGTGGCTGATGAGCTTGGCGAAGCGCTCGTGGTGCTCGACGAGTTCGGGGGTGACCTCGAAGATCTCGGTGGGATAGCCCTGCGAGGCGATGAGCGTCAGCTCACTGCGGAGCATCCCGCCGAGATCGACCGCGTCGGACTTCTTCTGCACGGCCACCATGACCAGCTTGGCTCCCCACTTCGCCGACTCGACCGTGGTGTTGATGACGGCGGCGACACCGGCCGCGTCGATGTAGATGTCGGTGGCGGGACGGGGCTGCCCGAGCGCGTTCGCGGCCTGGCCGTGCAGTTCGGCCAGCCGCTCGGTCACGTTCTCCTCGGCGGAGTTGATGACGGCGTCGGCACCCACGGCGAGTGCGGTCTCCAGGCGCTCGGGGATGACGTCGGCGACCGTGACGTGCTGGACCCCCCGCAGCTTCAGCCAGATCGCCGCGCCGAGACCGATCGGCCCGGCACCGAAGATCACGACCTTGTCGGCCGGCTCGGCCCCGGACCGGTTGACGCAGTGGCGGGCGACGGCCATGGGCTCGTTGAGGGCCGCGACGTCGAAGGGAACGGTCCCGGGGAAGACGGCGACGCTCTTGCCGATCTCGGCGTTCTCGATGAGGAGGTACTCGGCGAGGGCGCCGAACCTGCCACCGCAGCCGATGATGCCGGAGGGGGCGGCCTGGGGGTTGACCACCACACGGTCGCCCACCTTCAGGTCCTCGACCTCGGCGCCGACCTCGACGATCTCACCCGCGGGCTCGTGACCGAGGGGGATGGAGACCATGGAGCCGTCGGGGCCGAAGGGCGCGCCGCCGATGTGCAGGAAGAAGGTGTCGGTCCCACAGATCCCACAGGCGCGGATGCGCATGAGGACGTCCTTGGGACCGGGTACCGGGCGCTCGACCTCGAGGACGTCGATGGCGTTGACGGGGCCGGTCTGTACGGACTTCATGGTGGCCATGGAGGGATTCGCTTTCTGAAGACGCTGCGACAGTTGCTTGCTGCGGGCTGCTTGCTACCGGCTCGGACGAGCCGTGACCGGTGCGCGCGGTTCGCGACCCGATCGGATCAGGGGGCCGCCCTCGGGCCCGGCGGCGGACGGGGGAGTGAACCGGCCGCCGGGCCCGGGACTGCGCCGTTCCCCGTCCCCACGGGTTCGGCGCGGCGAGGTCGCCTCCGCTGGAGGGGGCCTCGGTCTGTGTGTCGGCCACCGGCTCTCACTACTGGCTTACTTGAGTCAGGCAAGCATATGTGAAGTACTTGAGTCAAGCAAATGGTTCCCTAAGTTACTTGACTCAGGCAATCAGGCGCTAAACTGGACCCATGCCCACACCGCCGCCCGCAGATGTTCCCGTCTCGACCGCCACGTTGGAGATCGAGCGCGCCCTGAGCCGCATCACCTACCTGGCCAGAGGGATCCGCCAGCACGATCGGCTGATGGCGCTGGCCGGAGTGGCGCTGGACCGTGCCGCGACGGCGCTGCTGCGGCAGATCGCCGACTCCGAGCCGATGCGCCCCAGCGAGCTGGCGGCCCGGCTGGCCGTGGAGGCGTCCCACATCACCCGGCAGGTGCAGCAGCTGCAGAAGGCCGGTCTCGTGACCCGGGTCCCGGACCCCGACGACCGCCGTGCGCAGCGCATTCAGATCACCCCGGCAGGCGAGGAGGCGGTCCACCGCATCCGCGAGGCGAGCACGCGGGGTATGCAGATGGCTCTGGCGGACTGGTCGCCACAGGAGTTGCAGCAGCTCGCCACCCTGTTCCACCGGATGGTGGACGACTTCCTCTCCTACGCCATCGAGGACGAGGAAACCCCCCGGGAGCCGGCCGGGGCTGCCCGCCCGGCCTGATCCGACGGCCCGCTCGGCTCGGCCGGGCCGCCCAGCCGCACGACACCCCGCCCGGTTCGACCGCTCGGCGCCACGTACAGCCAGCCCGCCCGCTCAGCGACAACCCGCACAGCCCGCCGCACCGCTCAACAGCAGCCCACGCACGCCGCCGAACCGCCAACGGCCACCGCACCCCCGCCCGCGGCACCCCGCACCACCCCCGGCCCGACCACGCAGAAGTGCCGCCCCTGGAGCCCGCTCAGAAGCGCCGCAGCACACTCCACGGTGGCGGACGTCCCTTCGGAGACCCGCGGAGGAGTCCCCGTGAGTGCACTGTTCCCCTCACCCGCACGCGTCCGACGTACCGCCCCCGCCGCCCGGCGGACCCGGCGGAGACCTCCGACCGCACCCCTCTCGTCGCTCGGTGCCGCTCCCGCGTGAAGTCCGGCCCTACACGAATGGTCTTTCCATGTACGGATACGTGAGTGCGTGGCGGTCGCCGGTGCGTGGGCAGGGTCAGCATGTCCTCGTGGTCGCCGACGGCCCCGACATCACCGAACTGCTCTCGACCACACTGGAATTGGCGGGCTATCACGTCAAAATCGCGGCTGGCGCAGCCGAGTTGACGGCCCAGCTCGCCGAGCACCACTTCGACCTGGTGGTCCTCGACGCGATGATGACCGACCTGGGCGGCATCCCCCGCAGACACCGGCTCGTGCCCACCGGGCGACCGCCCGTGCTGTTCCTGACCGAGTGCGACTCCCTGGGCAGTCTCATCCCCGATCTGGGCCTGGGCGAGGTGGACTATGTCACCAAGCCCTTCCGGATCGCCGAGGTGCTGGCCCGGGCGCAGGTACTGCTGCGCGGCAGGGGCGCGGGGCGCGGGGACGGCTCGCCGAGCTACGGCGACCTGGTTCTCGACGACGCGGCCTGTCAGGCGCGGCGCGGACGGCGGGCGCTCGATCTGACCCCCGCCGAGTACCGGCTGTTGCGGCATCTTCTGGTCAACGCGGAACAGGTGTTCTCGAAGGACCAGATCAGTCGGTACGTCTGGGGTGAGGTCCGTGCCGAGAACGCGATCGAGAAGCTCGTGTCCCGCCTTCGACGCAAGGTGAACCAGGAAGAACCGGCCCTCATCCACACCCGCCGGGGCTTCGGCTACTCGCGGCCGCTCGTACGGTCCTGCTGGCCGACGGCACGCGACTGTCGTACGACGGTCTGATCGTGGCCACCGGGGTACGCTCCCGCAGGCTCCCCGGCGAGGGTGCGCACGTACTGCGCACGGTGGACGACGCGCTCACCCTGCGGGAACGGCTGGGGCACGGGCGGCGACTCGTGATCGTCGGTGCCGGGTTCCTCGGCGTGGAGGCCGCCGCCGTGGCGCGCGGCATGGGCACGGAGGTCACGCTCCTCGAACCGGCCCCGGTTCCGCTGGCGCACGCGGTGGGCGAGGAGGTCGGGCGGGTGTTCTCGGCGGCCCACCTGGAGCACGGCGTCGATCTGCGGACCGGTGTGACCGTCACCGGCGTGACGGAGGACGGTGTGCGGCTCGCGGGCGGTGAACTCGTGGACGCCGACGAGGTGTTGGTCACGATCGGATGTGTGCCGAACACCGGGTGGCTCGAGGGCAGCGGCCTCAAGGTGGCCGATGGCCTGGTGTGCGATCAGTTCTGCGCGGCCGCGCCGGGGTGTACGGGGCGGGGGACGTCGCCCGCTGGTTCAACCCGTTGTTCGGTACGTCGATGCGGATCGAGCACCGGACCAATGCCGCCGAGCAGGGCGTCACCGCCGCCTACAACCTGCTCCACCCCGAGGCCCGCAGGCCCTTCGCCCCGATGCCGTACTTCTGGTCGGACCAGTACGACATGAAGGTGCAGGCGTTCGGCCATCTGCGCGGGCACGACGAGATCGTCGTGGTGGAGGGCGAGATGAGCGAGCGTCGGTTCCTGGCCATCTACCGCACCGGTGACCGGCTGGCCGGGGCGCTTGCGGTCGGGATGCCGCCGAAGGCCATGCGTCCCTGGCGGCAGGCCATTGCCATGGGCACCAGCTGGCACGAGGCGATACGGGCGTGGGCGTGGGCGACGGACGCCGATGCCAAGGAGATCGTCCACGGCGAACCGTCGTTCTGAGCACCGCCCGCGGGAGGGCCCGCGCGTCGCCACGCGGGCCCCGTCCGCCTGCGGCCTACGGCCTCGTCTCCATGGTCGTACCCGCCGAAGTGCCCGCCGAAGTCCCTGTCGAAGTGCCCGCGGACGTGCCCTCGGATGTGTCCGCGGGTGTGGACGGCTCCCCGGTCACCGGCGTCGACGGGCTGCCGGAGAGCGGGCTTCGGCGGGGCAGGCAGGCGGCGAAGCCGAAGGCGACCAGGGCGGCGCCGGAACCGATGGCCATGACCACCCGGAAGGCGTTCTCGGAGGGCAGGGCCACGGAGCCGAACGTGGTGGTCATCTGGGCCAGGGTGACACCCGCGACCGCGCTGGAGACCGATGTGCCGATGGACCGCATGAGTGTGTTGAGGCTGTTGGCCGCGGCGGTCTCAGAGACGGGCACGGCCCCCATGACGAGCGAGGGCATTGCGCCGTAGGCGAGCCCGACGCCGACCCCGATGATGCTGGAGACGAGGACGAGCTGCCAGATGGCGGACATCATCGTGACGCCGATGCCGTAGCCGGCGGCGACCACGAGGGCGCCGAGCATCAGCGTGACCTTGGGCCCCTTGGTCTTGGAGATCCGCGCGGACAGCGGTGCCGTCGAGGTGATCGCGAACCTCACCGGATGCAAGGTCACGATCCGCATCGAGGCGAAGGAACTCCGCGAGGGTGCCTGCCACACCGAGACCGGCGACTACCTCATCACGACGTTCCCCGAAGAGCGCTACAAGGTGACCTGGCTGGACAGCGCCGCGAGCTACGGCGACACCTGTCTCGTCGGCCCGTGCTGGGCGATCAGCGCGGAGCCGACGGTCCTCGAACCGCTGCGCGCGAAGGTCGGTGGAACCGTCCGGCGACTGCGGGATTCCAGTGCCACGACCGGGCCTTGACGAGGTCCCGCCCCCCGGGTGTGGCCTCCTCTCTCGCGTGACTCCTTCCGCGCGATCAGCCGGGGGGTTGGGGGGTGAGGCGGTGCAGGCCCTTGCGGTCGTAGTAGCGGGTCATGGCGAGGCCGAAGAGGAGGGCGAGGGCGGCGCCGACGGAGATCATGATCCAGGAGCGGGTGAGGCCGGCGTCGGCGCGGGCGTCGAAGAAGAGGATGGCGCGGACGCCGACGCTCAGTTGGCGCATGGGTTCGAAGTGGCTCAGGAAACGGTAGAAGCCCGGCACGGCTTCGAGGGGGACGGTGGAACCGGAGGAGGGCAGGCCCAGGACGATGAACACGAACATGGAGACGAGCTGGCCGATGCCCCCGAAGGCGGCGTTGATGGCCTGCACGCCCAGGCCGACGGCCAGTGACGCGCAGTAGGAGTAGATCCACAGCAGCGGCAGGTGCGAGGCGTCCATGCCGAGGATCCCGACGGTGGCGATCATGACCAGGGTGGTGGTCAGGACGGTGATCCCCGCGGTCATGACCATCTTCAGCAGCAGCGTCTGGGTGCGGCTGATGGGCACGGTGGGACGGCGGGCGTGCCAGGGGCCGATCTCGTTGTCGGCGTAACCGAGGGCGGTGTCGACGCCGTTGCTGATGACGTTGCCGCCGAGGAACCCGGCGAGGACGAGGAGCAGGGTGTAGTAGAACGCGCTCAGTCCCAGACCGCTGTGGCCGCCGATCGGGTGGCCGACCTGGGTGGCGACGGCGACGGGGTCGGCCAGCACGAGGCGGGTGGTGGCGTCGGCCGCCGCGGTGGCGGGGGAATCCATCAGCTGCATGCCGATGTCCAGGGAGGCCTGCTGCGCGGCCTGTTGGGTGACTCGGCTCGCGAGGGAGGAGCCGAGACTGCCCATGCCGGGGTTGGTGAGCACCGTCAGAGTGGGCCGGGTGGTGGCGTTCGCGGTGGTGAGGGCGGCGGCGGTGGTCGTGAAGTCGGTGGGGACGACCAGGGCGCCGTAGATCTTGCCGGAGGCCAGTCTGTCCTGGGCCTCGGCGCGGGTGAGGGGTTGCCAGTCGGCTTTGCCGGAGGTGTCGGCGGTGACGGAGCGGGTGATCTGCGTGCCGAGGTTCGTGGTCTGCCCGGGCAGCGGTCTGCCCTGGTCGGCGTTGACGATGCCGATGGGCAGGTGGTGCAGTTCCCCGTTCGGGTTCACGATGCCGCCCATGTAGAGCAGTGACAGCAGGAACGCCAGCAGCCCGCACAGCACGGTCGGCACCAGCCACAGCTTCGGCCGGCGCAGAAGCACGGCGGCGCTCGCCCGGACGCGGGTGTCGTCGGCGGGGGGCGGGCTGTCGGCGGCCATGGCTCTCCGTGGGTGGGTGCGGCGCGGGACCTGCGTGGGCGGGTACGGGCGCCCGCACCAGGCCAGGATGGAGGCTGCGGCGGCGCGGCGGTCAGCGACGCGCCGCGCACACAACGCCATGGGGGCACCGCGCCTCCGGCTCAGCGCTGCGCGGCCCGGCGTTCACGCGCCCGCCCCCTCCGATCGCGGCCCGCGCGGGATGCCCAGCGCGCACACCGCGCCCACGAGGACGACCGCGACGCCGACCCACACCGCCGGGTGCAGACCGTCGATGAACCGCTGGGGCGTGCCCATGCCGCCGTGGGCGACGAAGACCGAGCTGAGGACCGCGATACCGAGGGCGCCGCCGATCTCGCGGACGGTGGTGTTGGCGCCGGAGGCCTTGCCTGCGTGCTCCTTGCTGACCGAGCCGAGGACGACCGCGGCCGTCGGGGCGAACACGAGGCCCATACCGACACCGGCGACGATCATCGGGGCGACGAGGGAGGAGTACGGGGTGTCGATGTCCGCGACCACGTTGATCCAGCCGAGACCCACGCCCTGGAGGAAGAGCCCGAGGGCCATCAGCCTGCCGCCGCCCACCCGGTCGGAGAGCAGTCCGGCGACGGGGGCGACGAACATGGGCATCAGGGTCCAGGCCAGGGTGCGCACTCCGGCCTCGAACGGCGTGCGCTGCGGCACGATCTGGAGGTACTGGGCGAGCAGGAACAGCGAACCGAAGACGCCGAAGTACATCGCCGCGGAAACGACGTTGGTCAGGGTGAAGGCCCGTACCCGGTAGAACGAGAGCGGCAGCATCGGCTCGGGAACCCGCGCCTCCCAGGCCACGAAGACGGCGAGCAGCACCGCGCCCCCCAGGAACGCCCCCAATACCTTCGCCGATGTCCAGCCGTCCGTGTCGCCGTGCACGATGCCCCACACCACGGCGCACAGTCCGGCGGCGGCCAGCACCATCCCGACCAGGTCGAGGCGGACGCCCGGAAGCGAGCTCTCGCGCAGGGTGAGCAGGATGAGGGGTACGGCCACGACGCCCACCGGCACGTTGATCCAGAAGATCCATCGCCAGTCCAGCCCGTCGACCACCGCGCCACCGACCACCGGGCCCATCGCCACCGCCAGCCCGCTGATGCCCGACCACAGACCGAGGGCGAGGCCGCGCAGCCGCTCCGGCACGGCCTGGGAGAGCAGGGTCAGCGACAGCGGCATCACGGCCGCGGCACCGAAGCCCTGGACGGCGCGGTAGCCGATCAACTGCGCGCTGCTGTCGGCCAGTCCGCAGCCGGCGGAGGCCAGGGTGAAGACGACGATGCCGATCACGAAGACCCGCCGGCGCCCGAACCGGTCGCCCAGGGCGGCCCCCGTCATCAGCAGACAGGCGAAGCTGAGCACGTAGGCGTTGACGAACCACTGGAGCTGCTGGGTGGACGCCTCCAGGTCCACGGCCAGGGTGCGCAACGCCGTGGAGACGACGAGGTTGTCCAGCGCGACCATGAACATGGGCACGCTGCACGCGACGATCGCGAGCCACAGGGGCACCCTTCGTCGCTCGCGCGCCGGGTCGACCGAAGGGTCGTCCAGGGCCGGGCTTTGCTCGGACAGCGTCATGACGGTATGTCTCCTTGGGCGATGAAGAGTTGGTGCGGGGGAGGGGCGGGAGGAGCGGGGGAGTGTCAGGTGGTGCCGGGTCCGGCGTCGGAAGGTCCGCGCGCGCCGGTGGCGTCCGCGCGCTCCTGCTCGGCGAGCCGTCGCCGGGCGTCCGCCCAGTCGAGGGGGAGTTGCGAGGCCGGAAGCTCCCAGAACGTGAAGATCGAGCCGCTCGTCGTGGACCGCAGCCCGGTCATGATCGAGCGGTGCGGTTCGGTCCTCGCGTATGTGTAGAGGGCCCGCTTGTCCTCCCAGGCCGACAGCGTCCAGAAGGTGCGCTTGAGCGGCTGGGCGACGAGCGTGGCGCCGTACGCGCCGGGTGCGCCTTTCACCTGTTTCCACGCGGCCAGGGACCGCAGGAAGAAACGCGGTACGTCGCGGAAGGAGCGAACCTCGAAGCGCGAGGCCATGACGAACGCCCGGGAGTCCGGTGCGGGCGCGTTGACGGTGGTCCAGGGGAGCGTGGGCACGGTGGCGCCTTCTTCCACAGAGGCAGGACGACGGGCGGAGGCGCAGGGGAGCGCTCAATGGACGGAGATCCAGGGGAGCGCGCATTGGATACCTCCGCTATCCATGTTAGACAGTAGAGGTATCCAATGACCAGAGCGGAGCCGACCCGATGCGTATGTCCGAGCTGAGCCGCCTCAGTGGCGTCTCCGTCACGACGATCAAGTACTACCTCCGTGAGCAGCTGCTCCCGGCCGGCCGGCAACTGTCGGCGACCCAGGCCGAGTACGACGGGAACCATCTGCGCAGGCTGCGCCTGATCCGCGCGCTGACCGGCGTCCGGGGGCTGTCCGTCAGCACCACCCGGGAGGTCCTGGGAGCTCTGGCGGAGCACACCGGCGACACCCATCGCCTGCTCGGTCTCACCCTCGGTTCGATCGGGCCCGCCGAGGAATCCGCGGAGGACTCCACTGAACGGGCCGAAGTCGACGCGCTCGTCGAGGAGTTGGGCTGGGACGTCCACAAGTCGGCGCCCGCGCGGGAGACGCTGGCCGAGACCCTGGGCTCGCTGCGCGGCCTGGGCGTCCCGCTCGACCGGGGCGCGCTCGTGCCGTACGCCCGGCTGGCCGAAGGCGCCGCGGCGCTCGACCTCGACCAACTGGACGGAATCGACGACCCGTTGGAACTGGCCGAGCGCGCGCTGCTGCTCACGGTCCTGCTCGAACCCGCGCTGATGGCGCTGCGCCGCATGGCCCAGGAGAACGAGTCGGCGCGGCGCCACGGGGGCGGTCACCGATGATCGGGCGGCTGCCGTTGAGCGGACGGCCGCCATGGGGCGGACGGCCGCCATGGGGCGAACCGAGTGATGCGGGTGGCGCTGACCGGGGAGCTCCGATCAGGCGGTGGTCGCGATCAACGCGGGTCTTCCGGGAGGCAGTTGAGCAGGGCGTTCAGGCCGTCGTGGTCGAGGACGGAGACGCCCAGGGCCACGGTCATCACGGCCAGCAGATGCACGGCCCCCGGGAGGTCCGCGTCGGCGGCGCGGGTCAGGGCCTGCGTGTCGCCCGCCGCCCAGGCCCGGACCGCCTGCCCGAAGACGAACTCGTAGTGTGGGGGAGCCGCCGTGGCCGCCTGTTCGGCGGCCCGGCCCACGTCACGGGCCGCGGGCTGGGCGGTCAGAGTGAGGCGCAGGGTGACGTCCATGACGGCACAGAGGTGGGTGTACGTGTCGTCGAGGGCGGAATCGTCCAGGGTGTCCAGGGCCGAGCCGACGGCCCGCGCGTCGCCGTCGGTGTACCCGCGCAGGAGGAGCAACGCGGTGTGCCGGGCGGGGTGGGGGCCGGTGATCCGGTCGTGGGGCGACGGAACGGAGGGATGGTGCGACACGCGGTGGACTCCTTCGGCGGGCAGCCCGAACTCCGGACGGTCCACCGCTGAGCTGCACCTGACCGTGGACTGCGGCCGACCCTAGTGAAGCCCGTCGGCCACCGCGTCCGACCGGCGTCCGATCCCGCATACGGAGATCGGACTACGTCCGATCGCGTACGGCGCCCTTCTTCGGACCTCCGGCGTCACCGCCCGCGGTCGTTTGGTTGACGTCTCAAGTGGGATGACCTAGGGTCAAAGTTGAATGTTCAAGTTAATAGGCCTCACCCCGTAAGCCGGAGCACCCTCACCCACGTAAGGACCGGCATGAACTCCCTCCTTGATCCCGAGGTGCCCGCCGGAGCGTACGACCGGTTCCTGATCGACGCGCTGCCGCGAGCCCGGTCCCAGCGCGCGTGGACGCCCGCGGACGGACCGCTTCCCGCTCTGTACCTGAGCCACGGCGCGCCCCCACTGTTCGACGACGGACCATGGCTGTGGGAACTGTTCGAGTGGGCCCAGTCCCTGCCGAAGCCGAAGAGCGTCCTGATCGTCTCCGCGCACTGGGAGGCGGCGCCGCTGAGCCTGTCCGCCCCGGCGGCGCACACCCCGCTCGTCTACGACTTCGGCGGCTTCCACCCGCGCTACTACACGATGACGTACGACACCCCCGACGCGACCGCCCTCGCGCACCGCGTGGCCGGGACCATGCCGGACGGCGAGTCGCTGTACCAGCACCCCTCCCGCGGTCTCGACCATGGGGCCTGGGTGCCGCTGATGGCCATGTACCCCTTGGGTGACATCCCGGTGCTTCAGCTCAGCCTGCCCACCCACGACCCCGGCCGGCTCCTCGAACTCGGCGCCCGGCTCGGCCCGTTGCGGGAGGAGGGCGTCCTCGTGATCGGCTCGGGGTTCATGACGCACGGGCTGCCCTTCCTCACCCGCGCGATGCTGACGAAGGGCGAAGTCCCGGGCTGGTCCTCGGACTTCGACACCTGGGTCGCCGACGCGCTCGCCCGCGGCGACGTCGACGAACTCGCGGCCTTCCGGACCAGGGCGCCCGGAATGCCGTACGCCCATCCGACGGTCGACCACTACATCCCGCTGTTCGTCACGCTGGGCGCCGCCCCGAGCGCCGACCGGGCGGTGCACACCACCGTCGAGGGTTTCATGATGGGCTTCTCCAAGCGGTCCTTCCAGACCGCGGTGTGAACCCTTGAACCCCTCCGTACCGACACACACACCGCTTCCACGTCAACGGAGTTGAGACATGAACGACCGTGCCGACCGGACCATCGACGCCCTGCGCGGCGGACACGACTACCTGACCGCCGCGGTGCACGGGCTCGCCACCGCCGACCTCACCCGGCCGTCCGGGGCGTCGGAGTGGGACGTGTCCCAGGTCCTCAGCCACCTGGGCAGCGGCGCGGAGATCGGCCTCGCCTCCCTGGAGGGCGCGCTGCACGGTACCGGGCCCAGGGACGGCGACTTCAACAAGTCGGTGTGGGCGCGCTGGGACGCGATGTCCCCGGTCGAGCGCGCCGAGAACTTCGTGACCGCCAACGAGGCGCTGGTGCGCGCATACGAGGCTCTCGACCCGCGGGCCCGTGCCGAACTCCGGGTCGACCTCGGCTTCCTGCCCGCGCCCGTGGACGTCGCGACGGTGGCGGGTCTGCGGCTCGGCGAGTTCACCCACCACACCTGGGACGTGGAGGTGGCCTTCGACCGTACGGCGGTCCTGGCGCCCGCCGCGGTCGAGCCGCTCCTCGACCAGGCCGGACTGCTCATCGGCTTCCTCGGCAAGGTCGAGGCCCTCGGCGGGCGGCAGGTCCGCCTCGCGGTCCACACCACCGCTCCCCGGCGCGCGTTCGGGCTCGACCTGGTCGACGCGGTCGCGCTCACCGACGAGCCGGCCGAGCCCGACGCCGTTCTGAGCGCACCGGCCGAGTGGTGGCTGCGGCTCGTCACCGGCCGCCATGCCGCCACCCACACCCCGGCCGAGGTGACCCTCAAGGGCGACACCCTCACCCTGGACGACCTGCGACGCGTCTTCCCCGGGTTCTGATCCGCCGGTCCATCCCCTGAGGGGCTACTTCCCCGGCCCCTCGGGGGCCACATCGCCACCCTCGACCTGCCCGGAGTCCGCACCGGGATGCGGCGAGGGTGGCAGCAAGTCGTGCAGGGCCTCGTAGCGCTGCGCGCAGGCCGTCTGTGCGATGGCCTGCGAGACGGCGTCGGCCAGCGGGCCCGTGGACTCGCGCAGCAGCCGACGCGCCTTGTCCGTGAGGACCACCTCGATACCGCGCCGGTCACCGCACGCCGAGCGTCGTGTGATCAGTCCCGCGTGCTGCAGACACGCCACCTGATAGGTCAGCCGCGTCTTGGGGCGGCCCAGCAGTTCCGCGATCTGGGTCATCCGCAGGCTGGATCCGGGCTGGTCGGCCAGCAGGCACAGCACCAGGAACTCGTCGTGTGAGACGTCGAGCGTGTCCTTGACGCGGGCGCGCAGTTGCTGCTCGATCGCCCCGGCCGCCGCCAGGAGACGCATCCAGGCCCGAAGCGGGGCGGGCAGTAGCTCACCGTCGCCCGACGGCTCGCGTTCGGGCAGGTCAGCGGGGGCGGAAGGGTCGGCCATAGTGTCACAGTCTACCGGTTGTCCAAATTTGAAGAACCGGCTAGCGTGGAGTCATCCAAATTTGGATGACCGCCTTGTCCCCACAGTCCCCGTGTGCCGCGCGCCCCGTGCGTCGCGCACCCCTGTGCACTGCCCGTAACCGTCTGGAGAACTCTCATGACCGTCGCCGTCGAAACCGGCCTGTGGCAGCTCGACCCCGCCCGTACCACCGTCGCCATCAAGCACAAGACGATGTGGGGCATGGTCACCGTGAAGGGCACCTTCACCGGAGTCGCCGGAGAGGGCGAGGTCCAGCCCGACGGGACCGCCCGCGGCACCATCACCCTGGATGTCGCGTCCCTGGACACGAAGAACGCCAAGCGGGACAAGCACCTCCGCTCCGCCGACCTCTTCGACGGCGACCGCCACCCCACGATCACCTTCGCCGTCCGCGACGCCGTCCTCGGTCAGGACGACACCGTGGAGATCAACGGGCAGCTGACCGTGCGCGGCATCAGCCGGCCGCAGCCCGTCACCGGCCGGGTGACCGGGGCGAGCGCCGACACCGTCACGCTCACCGCGGAGTTCACGGTGGACCGCGACCAGTTCGACATGGGCTGGAACCAGATGGGCATGATCCGCGGCCTGACGACCGTCACCGGCACGCTCGTCTTCACCCGCGCCAAGGGCTGAGCCGACGCGGCGCCGGGGCCCGGGCCTAGGCCCTACCGGCCCCGGCGACCTTGGCGTACGCGGTCAGCGCACCTTGCCGTGGAAGGCCGGGTGGGCGTCGAGCCGACGTACGTAGTCGCGGAGCCCACCGTACGGGGAGAGGGACTCCGTCGGGCCGAGTTGGGTCAGGGCCACCCAGAGGTCGACGTCCGCGGCCGTCAGCTCGTCGCCCAACGCGTAGACGCGCGAGGTGAGTTGCCGGTCCAGCGACTGGAGTGCCGCCGTGCGCGCAAGCGGCGGCGCGGCGGGGGTGACGTCCCGGTCGAGGAGTTCGCGCAAGGCGTCGATGTCCGCGATGAGGGCCGGTGGGTTCAGCCGGGGGAGGCGGGCGTCGCTCTGGCAGACCGGCAGCCCGGCGAGGTCACGCAGGATGTCCGGCGTGTGGTTGCTCACGATCCGCCCGCTCCAACGGTCGCACAGCGCGGGCGCGGTGAGCGGGCCGTCGTAGTGGTGCCAGGTGGCCTCGTACGCGCCGCGCAGTGCGGCGAACGCATCGGGTGTCTCGGCGGGAAGCGTCAGCAGCGTGGTGGCGACCGAGTCGTGGAGACCGAGCAGCTCCAGGGTGACCGAGATGCGCAGCGAGCGCGGACAGCCCTCGACGAGGTACAGCTGATAGCGGTGCGGCGCCGGGTAGAAACCGCCGGCCAGGCCGACGCCGATGCGGCTGCGGATGCGGTGGGGGCGAGGGGCGGCGAGCGAGACTGTCTTGGGCATGACTCTCCAGGCAACGTCGAAGCCCCCGCGGCCCGTTGGGCGGCGGTGGCGGAACGGAGTGACTGCGCTGACGTACGGGCCGGTCCGGATCGTGGGACGTGCCTGACCGGACGGACCGCGTGGACCAGTACGCGCTGGACGGACCGCCTGGACTAGTACGCGCTGGAGACCCGCTGCAGATCGATGTGCAGGCGCCTGGTCAGACCGTTCGCGCTCCTCCTGGCCATTCCCATCGCTCCCGTGTCCGGGGCTCGCGAGAGGCGAGACCACGCTTGCCCCGCCGCACCGGCGGGACCCGGTCGTCACCCGGGGCACCCCGTCGCGGTGGAAGGGTTGCCTGTCAGCGGGCCGGGGCCGATAACCGCGTCGAACGGGAGAAACCCGCACGACGGGCGCTGACAATCGTGACCGTCCCCGTCAGTCTCGGTGCGGTCCGCGGAGCAGTCAAGAAGGCATATGCGCGGTCTCACCACGTGGTCATTCCGGCCGGGGCGCGTTGACATTCGTTTGGGGCCATGCCTAACTTACGCCGCATCGGACCGGATCGATTCCGGTGCGTTCGAGGCCCAGCGGGGCGGAATGGTGACGGTGAACGCGATGTACGCAGCTGACGGGACGACCGCTTCGCGGCGCCACGGCTGCCCCGCCGCCGCACTGTGTTGTAGCTCCCGCGGCGCCCGCTGTCTCTGTCAGGGCTGACCGCTTACGCCTTCCGCGGCGTTGAACGTCCGCACGGCTCGACCCCTTTCGCCCGCCGCCCTGTCGGCGTGCCGTCGGTGAGCCTCTCCTCCCTCCGTACCCCCTGACATCCGTCTGTCCCCGCGCGCACCGCCGTCGTACGGGCCGGCGGCGGTGTGTCCGCATTCGTTGGAGCCCTCCATGAGTGAATCCCTGGGCTCCGCCGTGCCGTTGAGCACGACGGAGCCCCGCCCGGCCGCGGCACAGCGCGTGCTGCCCCTGCGCCACCCCGGCCGCTGGATCGCCTCGGCGATCGTGCTCGTCGTGGTCGCCCAGATCGTCCACGGGCTGGCGACCAACCCCTTCTTCCAGTGGGACCGGTTCCAGTACTGGTTCCTGCGTCCCACGATCCTCGACGGCCTGCTCATCACCCTCGAAGTGACGCTCTACAGCGCCGTGTTGGGCCTGCTCGGCGGCATCCTGCTCGCCCTGGCCCGACTCTCCGAGAGCCCCGTGCTGCGCGCGGTGAGCTGGGTCTACATCTGGCTGTTCCGCTCGGTGCCGCTCATCGTCGTCCTGCTGTTCCTCTACAACTTCAGCGCGCTCTACAAGACGCTGAGCCTCGGCGTCCCCTTCGGCCCCGCCTTCTTCACCTTCGACGAGTCCCGGCTCGCCACGGACATGGTCGTCGCGGTCGTCGGACTGAGCCTCAACGAGGCGGCGTACGCGGCGGAAGTGGTCCGCGGCGGCATCCTCTCCGTCGACCAGGGCCAGCACGAGGCGGCCTCCGCACTCGGTCTGCCCAAGAGCTACCAGTTCACGAGGATCGTGTTCCCGCAGGCGCTGCGCTCCATCACCCCGAACTACGTCAACCAGCTGATCGGCCTGATCAAGGGCACCTCGCTGGTCTTCTACGTCTCGCTGCTCGACCTCTTCGGCTCGGTGCAGAGCATGGGCTCCACCTACCCCGGCGACATCGTGCCGCTCCTGCTGGTCGCCACCGCCTGGTACCTGATCCTCACGAGCGTCGTGTCCGTCATCCAGTTCTACGTCGAGCGGTACTTCTCGCGGGGCGCGCTGCGCTCCCTCCCGCCGACCCCGTTGCAGAAGGTCCGCACCGGTCTGCGTGACCTGCGGGCCCGGGTCCGCAAGGAGGCGGCGATATGACCGGCGAGACGCTCGAGATCCGACCGGCCGCCGTCGAGGTGCGCGATGTGCACAAGTGGTACGGCGCCCAACGCGTGCTGAACGGAGTGGAGTTGACGGTGCGGCCCGGAGAGGTCACCGTGATCCTCGGCCCGTCCGGCTCCGGCAAGTCCACCCTCCTCAGGGTGATCAACCACCTGGAGAAGCCCGAGATCGGCCATGTCAGCCTGAACGGCGAGCTCATCGGCGTACGCCGACAGGGCGAGAGGCTCAAGGAGCTGACCGAGCGGGCGATCCTGGCCCAGCGCGGCCGGATCGGGTTCGTCTTCCAGAACTTCAACCTGTTCCCGCATCTGACGGTGCTGGACAACGTGGCGGCCGCGCCGGTGGCGACCCGACGGCTGAAGCGGCCCGAGGCCAGGGAGCTCGCGCGCACCCTCCTCGACCGCGTGGGTCTGGCCGACAAGGCCGGCGCCTATCCACGCCAGTTGTCGGGCGGCCAGCAGCAGCGGGTCGCCATCGCCCGCGCCCTCGCGCTGCGGCCCGGAGTCATCCTCTTCGACGAGCCGACCTCCGCCCTCGACCCCGAGCTGGTCGGCGAGGTTCTCGCCGTCATCAAGGACCTGGCCACCAGCGGCACCACGCTCGTCATCGTGACCCACGAGATCGGCTTCGCCCGCGAGGTGGCCGACCGGATCGTCTTCCTCGACGAAGGCCGCGTCGTCGAACAGGGCTCGCCCACCGAGGTGTTGGACCACCCGACGCACGAACGGACCAGGGACTTCCTGAGCAAGGTCCTCTGAACCTCCCGCCCCCACCGCACCTTCCCCCACCGCGCTTTCACCCATCACGCCTTCCCCACCACACGGTTCACTCACGAGCATCGGACAAGGACAGCCATGCGCACCCTCACCCTCCGCAGCAGACTCCTCCGTGGCCTCACCGCCTCCACCGCCGTCGCCGCTCTCGCCGCCGGACTCGCCGCCTGCGGGGGCGAGAGCGACGCCGCCGCCACCACCTCCGACAGCGCGGCCGCCGGCACCGTCACCGTGGGCGCGCTCTCCAACGGCGCCGCACGGCAGACCGACCTCAAGGTGTCCGAGGTCAAGTCCATCAGCGCCGAACTGCCCAAGTCCGTCGCCAAGAGCGGCAAGCTGGTCATCGGCGTCGGCGCGCTGCCCGCCGGGTTCCCGCCGCTGGCGTACGTCGGCCAGGACCAGAAGACCCTCACCGGTGCCGAACCCGACCTCGGCCGACTGGTCGCGGCCGTCCTCGGACTGAAGCCGGAGGTGAAGAACTCGACCTGGGAGAACCTGTTCGTCGGCATCGACAGCGGCAAGGTCGACGTCGCCTTCACGAACGTCACCGACACCGAGGAACGCAAGAAGAAGTACGAGTTCGCCTCCTACCGGCAGGACAACCTCGCCTTCGAGGTGCGGAAGAAGAGCACCTGGAACTTCGCCGGCGACTACGAGAACCTCGCCGGCAAGACCGTCGCCGTGGGCGCCGGAACCAACCAGGAGAAGATCCTGCTCGAGTGGAAGGCAAAGCTCGCGAAGGAGGGCAAGAAGCTCAACGTCAAATACTTCCAGGACAACAACAGCGTCTATCTGGCGCTGTCCAGCGGGAAGATCGACGCCTACTTCGGACCCAACCCCGGTATCTCGTACCACATCACCCAGACGGCGAAGACGCCCAACCCGACCCGTAACGCGGGCAAGTTCTCCGGCGCGGGCGCGACCCTCCAGGGCCTGATCGCGGCCACCGCGAAGAAGGACAGCGGGCTGGCCAAGCCGGTCGCCGACGCGATCAACCACCTCATCAAGGACGGTCAGTACGCCAAGTGGCTCGCCGCCTGGAACCTCTCCAACGAGGCCGTCAGCACCTCGCAGATCAACCCGCCCGGCCTCCCGCTCGACAACTCCTGACCGCTTCCCGGAGGTCCGACACCACCATGTCCACCGTTGCCCGACCGACCCCGCCGCAGAGCACGGCGACACCCCACATCCTGGACAACGCCGCCTGGGCCGCGCTGACCGGCCCGCACGCCCACCTCGCCGAGCGCGTCGGCAGCGCCGCCCGCTACCCCCTGGACGTCTCCCCGTTCACCGCCCTCGCCGACCCGGCCGACCCGCGCGCCTGGGACGACCTCGCCGCGCTCGTCGGCCCCGGCACCGTGACCCCCGTGACCGGGGCGAAGTCGGCGCCCCAGGGCTGGGAAACGGTCCAGCACGGCCAGGGCGTACAACTGGTCGACACCGCGCTGCGCGCCGAGCCCGCCCCCGAAGCGGTGCGGCTCGGGCCCGACGACGTCCCCGACATCCTGGACCTGATCGCCCTGACCGAGCCGGGGCCCTTCCTGCCCCGCACGGTCGAACTCGGCACCTACCTCGGCATCCGGCACCGCGGCCGACTGATCGCGCTGGCCGGCGAACGGTTGCGACCGCCCGGCTGGACGGAGATCAGCGCGGTCTGCACCGCCCCGGACCACCGCGGCAAGGGCCTGGCCACACGACTGGTCCGCGCGATCGCGGCCGGCATCAGGGAGCGCGGAGACACCCCCTTCCTGCATGCCTCCGCGACCAACACCGGCGCGATCCGGCTCTACGAGTCGATCGGTTTCACCCTGCGCCGCCGCTCGGACTTCCTCCTCGTCCGAACTCCGGGCGCCGAGCAGGAACAGACGGCGTAGGCGGGCCGTTGTGTTGAAGAGGTTCACGATGTCGGCGCGGCCACAGGCCCGCCGGGACGCAAGGGCGGAGGTGAGGGACGTGCGAGTCGGGTCCGATCTCCGCGTCATGGTGCTCACCCCGCGCCGCCGTGTACGTCTCTACTCCCGGCCGCACATCGATCTGCAGCGCGTGGCCGGCGCGCTCTGTCGTCCCTGACCTGTCACCCCGCCGCCACGCCCTCCGCGTAGAGGGCCGCGCTCTCGTACGGTCGACCAGGAAGGCACCCCCTCCGTGTCCGCATCATCTTCGCTGCCCGTTTCCTCCCCCTCGTCCCCCCATCTGCACCTCGCCGTCGCACTCGACGGCGCCGGCTGGCACCCGGCCGCCTGGCGCGAGCCGGTGGCCCGCCCCCGTGACCTGCTCACCGCCGGGTACTGGACGGACCTGGTCACCGAGGCCGAGCGCGGTCTCCTCGACTTCGTCACCATCGAGGACGCCCTCGGACTCCAGTCCTCGCACCTCACCGAGCCCGACAGCCGCACCGACCAGGTCCGCGGGCGCCTGGACGCCGTCCTGATCGCCGCCCGCGTCGCCCCCCTGACCAGCCACATAGGACTGGTCCCGACCGCCGTCGTCACCCACACCGAGCCCTTCCACCTCTCCAAGGCGATCGCCACCCTCGACTACGTCAGCACGGGCCGTGCGGGCGTACGGGTGCAGGTGTCGGCCCGCGCCTACGAGGCCGCGCACTTCGGCCGCCGTACGGTGCCGCCGCTGCGCATCGAGGACCTCGACAGCCCGGCCGTGCGGGAGCTGACGACCGACCTCTTCGACGAGGCCGCGGACTACGTGGAGGCGGTGCGCCGGCTCTGGGACAGCTGGGAGGACGGCGCGGAGATCCGGGACGTCGCCACCGGACGCTTCGTCGACCGCGACAAACTGCACTACATCGACTTCGAGGGCAAGCACTTCAGCGTCAAGGGCCCCTCGATCACCCCCCGCCCGCCGCAGGGCCAGCCGATCGTCAGCGCCCTCGCCCACGCGACCGTCCCCTACCGGCTGGTGGCCCGGGCCACCGACATCGGTTACGTCACCCCGCACGACGCCGGCCAGGCCCGTGCCATCGTCGAGGAGATCCGCGCCGAGCAGAGGGCGGCCGGCCGCGCCGACGAACCCCTGCATGTCTTCGGCGACCTCGTGGTGTTCCTGGACGACGACCCGGCCGCCGCAGCGGCCCGCCGCGAGCGTCTCGACGCCCTGGCCGGATACCCGTACACCGGCGATGCCCGGATCTTCACCGGCTCGCCCGTCCAACTGGCCGATCTGCTCCAGGAGTTGGCGGAGGCAGGGCTGTCCGGCTTCCGACTGCGTCCCGCCGTCCTCGGCCACGACCTGCCCGCCGTCACCCGGGGCCTCGTGCCCGAACTCCAGCGCCGGGGCGTCTTCCGGCAGTCGTACGAGTCCGACACCCTGCGCGGGCTGCTCGGCCTCTCCCGCCCCGCCAACCGCTACGCCGCCACCGCCTGAGCCGGAGGGACCCACTCATGAGCAGCACGTCACAGGACAAGCCCCGCAAGCAGGTCCACCTCGCGGCGCACTTCCCCGGCGTCAACAACACCACCGTGTGGAGCGACCCCGAGGCCGGCAGCCACATCGAGTTCAGCTCCTTCGCCCACTTCGCGCGCACCGCCGAGCGTGCCAAGTTCGACTTCCTGTTCCTCGCCGAAGGACTGCGACTGCGCGAACAGGGCGGCAAGGTCTACGACCTGGACGTCGTCGGCCGCCCCGACACCTTCACCATCCTCACCGCGCTCGCCGCCGTCACCGAACACCTCGGTCTGACCGGCACCATCAACTCCACCTTCAACGAGCCCTACGAGGTGGCCCGCCAGTTCGCCAGCCTCGACCACCTCTCCGACGGCCGCGCCGCCTGGAACGTGGTCACCTCCTGGGACGCCTTCACCGGCGAGAACTTCCGCCGCGGCGGCTTCCTCCCGCAGGAGGAGCGCTACTCCCGGGCCAAGGAGTTCCTGACCACGGCGAACGAACTCTTCGACTCCTGGCACGGGGACGAGATCGTCGCCGACCAGCAGACCGGCACCTTCCTGCGCGACGCGAAGGCCGGAGCCTTTGTGTACGAGGGTCAACACTTCGACATCCAGGGGCAGTTCAACGTCCCGCGCAGCCCGCAGGGACGCCCGGTGATCTTCCAGGCGGGAGACTCCGACGAAGGGCGCGAGTTCGCCGCCTCCAGCGCGGACGCGATCTTCAGCCGGTACGCCACCCTCAAGGAGGGCCAGGCGTTCTACACGGACGTCAAGGGACGCCTCGCCCGCTACGGCCGTCAGCGCGACCAGCTGCTGATCCTGCCCGCCGCGACCTTCGTCCTCGGCGACACCGACGCCGAGGCGGAGGAGCTCTCCCGCGAGGTACGCCGCCAGCAGGTCAGTGGCGCCACCGCGATCAAGCACCTGGAGTTCGTCTGGAACCGCGACCTGTCCGCGTACGACCCGGAAGGACCCCTGCCCGACATCGACCCGGACCTCGGCGAACACACCATCGCCCGGGGCCGCGCCCAGGTCCGGATGTACCGCGACCCCCTCGCCACCGCCCGCGAATGGCGGGAACTCGCGGCCGCCAACAAGTGGTCCATCCGCGATCTGGTCATCGAGACCGGCAACCGGCAGGCCTTCGTCGGCTCCCCGGCCACCGTCGCCGAGACCATCGACTCCTTCGTGCAGGCCGACGCCAGTGACGGCTTCATCCTCGTCCCGCACATCACCCCCGGCGGCCTCGACACCTTCGCCGACACCGTGGTCCCGCTGCTCCAGGAGCGCGGCGTGTACCGCACCGAGTACGAGGGCACGACCCTGCGCGACCACCTCGGCCTCGCCCACCCGGACGACGTACGCGACGAGCGTGCGGCGTCATGAAATTCCTCGCCATCACCCTGATCGTGCACCGGCCGGACCCGATCACCGGCGTGCAGAAGCCCACCCACGACCGGTTCCGCGAGGTCCTCGACAACGCCCTGCTCGCCGAGGAGTTGGGCTTCGACGGCTTCGGCGTGGGGGAGCGGCACGAGCGGCCGTTCATCTCGTCCTCGCCGCCCGTCGTGCTCAGCCACGTCGCCGCGCTCACCAAGCGCATCCGCCTGTTCACGGCCGTGACGACGCTCAGCCTGCTCGACCCGGTACGCGCGTACGAGGACTACGCGACCCTCGACCACCTCTCCGACGGTCGCCTGGACCTGATCATCGGCAAGGGCAACGGAGCCGCCCAGCGGGACCTGTTCCAGGTCACCCCCGAGGACCAGTGGGACCGCAACGCCGAGAGCTACGAGGTGTTCCGCAAGATCTGGCGCCAGGACAAGGTGACCGCCGAGACCCGCTTCCGCCCGGAACTCAAGGACGCGGAGGTGTGGCCCCGGCCGTACCAGCAGCCGATCCGGGTCTGGCACGGCAGCGCGACCAGCAAGGAGTCGGTCGACCTGGCCGCCCGCTACGGCGACCCGCTCTTCTCCGCCAACGTCACCAACCCCATAGAGCCCTACGCCGAGTTGATCCGCTACTACCGCGAGCGCTGGGAGCACTACGGCCACGACCCGGCCGACATCGCGGTGGGCGCGGGCACGGCGGGCCTCTACGCGGCCCGTACGTCCCAGGACGCGCTGGCCGCGTACCGCCCGGTGTTCGAGGGGAACCTGGCCTTCCAGAAGAGCCTGGGCCTGGAGCCGGTCTTCCCGACGCTGGAGGACTTCGTCGAGCGCAGCTCGGCCCTGATCGGCAGCCCTCAGCAGATCATCGACAAGGTGCACCGCTACCACGAGCGGTTCGGACACACGGTGGTGCATCTGCACGCGGACGCGAGCGGTCTCGGCGACGCCCAGCACCGCGACTCCCTCGAGCGCTTCCAGTCGGAGGTCGCTCCGGTACTGCGCCGGGAGATCCCCGACCCGCCGTTCGCGTGGGGGCCGGTGCTCGCGACGCCCGAGGAGGCTAAGCCGGTGTCCGCCCCCGCCCCCGCGTCCGTCCCCGCCGACCGCTGAGGAGCCCCGCCCCATGTCCGACATCCCCCTCGGCGTTCTCGACCTCGTCCCGATCTCCTCCGGCTCCACCGCGACCGAGGCCCTGCGCAACTCCATCGACCTGGCCCGGCAGGCGGAGCGGTTCGGGTACGCCCGCTACTGGTTCGCCGAACACCACCTCAACCCGGGAGTCGCCGGCACCTCGCCCGCGGTGGTCCTCGCCCTGACCGCCTCCGCCACCTCCACGATCCGGCTCGGCTCGGGCGCCGTACAGCTCGGGCACCGCACCGCGCTCTCCACGGTCGAGGAGTTCGGTCTGATCGATGCTCTGCACCCCGGCCGTCTCGACCTGGGCCTCGGCCGCTCCGGCGGGCGCCCGCCGGGAGGGCCCACCACCCCGCTGCCGACCGCGACCCCCGTGGTCGACGGCCGCGCCCCGAACGGTCTGCGCATCCCGCCCCGGTTCTCCTTCGAGTACCTGCTCGGCTCACCCCGCGTCGCCCTCCAGCGCACGCTGCTCCAGCAGCCGCACGCCCGGTCGCAGGACTACGGCGAGCAGATCGACGACATCCTCGCCCTGCTCGCGGGGACGTACCGGTCGGCGGACGGCGTCGAGGCGCATGTCGTCCCGGGCGAGGGCGCGGACGTGCAGGTGTGGATCCTGGGCAGCAGCGGCGGGGAGAGCGCCACGGTCGCCGGCCGCAACGGGCTGCGGTTCGCGGCGAACTACCACGTCAGTCCGGCCACGGTGCTGGAGGCGGCGGAGGGCTACCGCGCCGCCTTCCAGCCGTCCGACGTCCTCGACAAGCCGTACGTCAGCGTGTCCGCGGACGTGGTCGTCGCCGAGGACGACGGGACCGCGCGCGAACTCGCCACCGGATACGGCCTCTGGGTCCGCAGCATCCGTACCGCCGAGGGCGCGATCGAGTTCCCGACGCCGAAGGAGGCCCGCGCCCACGTGTGGAGCGACACGGACCGTGCGCTGGTCGCGGATCGCGTCGAGACCCAGTTCGTGGGCTCCCCGGGACACGTCGCCGACCAGCTGGAACAGCTCCAGGAGGCCACCGGGGCCGACGAGTTGCTGATCACGACCATCACCCACGGCCATGCGGACCGGGTGCGCTCGTACGAACTGCTGGCCGAGGAGTGGCGACGCAGATAGCGGTACGGGCACACGGACCCGGACTCCCGTTGCCGACGCGGACGCCGATGCCGATGCCGATGCCGTCGACGAGGGCGCGTCAGTGGTGGTGGCCGTGCCGGCCGAGGGTCTCCACGGCGGTCGCGCCGGGGCGGGTCCACTGCGGTACGGGCCGGCTGGTCGGGCCCCAGGTGGCGTGCCCGTCCGCGTCCGAGCGCCAGTACCAGCAGGCCTGGCGGCCCACGGACGGGTGCCCCTCGCGGACATCGCCGATCACGGGCCGGCCCTCGGGATTGTCCTCCCACGCCTCGCCGCGGCCGTAGGGCGTCATGTCGAGCAGGGCGAGGGACCCGTTGACCGGCTCGTTGCCACGGCCCGTCGTGGAGTAGGTGAGGAACACGCGGTCGCCGACGCGCAGGAAACAGACGATGTGCCCCATTCCTCCGCCGATCGGCGCGTCCACACCGCGCACCGAGTACCAGGGCTGGGTGTAGCCCATGAACTCGACGTAGGGGGCTACCTCGTCCCACGGGCCCGAGGTCAGGATGGCGAACGAGACGCCGCGGGCGTTGAGGTAGACGGCGTCCTTCAGGTGCCAGGCCGTGGTGGTGCAGCCCTCGCACTGCCCCTGGTGCGGCGCGCCGTCGTGCCACATGTGCTGGTAGACCACGAGCTCGTCGCGGCCCTGGAACAGGTCCAGGAACGGGACCGGGCCGTCGGGTCCGACGACCTCGACCGTCCCGTCGAGCTCCACCATCGGCAGCCGGCGTCGGGCCGCGGCGAGGGCGTCGCCCTCGCGGGTGTGGGCCTTCTCGCGGACCAGGAGCTCGTCACGGGCGGCCTGCCAGGTGGCCAGGTCGACGACGGGCGGGCGGCCGGGCAGCGCGGCGGTCGGGTCACTCGGCGTGGTCGACATGGTGTCCTCCGTGGTGTCTCGTGCCGGGCAGCGTCGCAGGACGTCCCACGACGCTCACCAGAACAGACTCCCGTGCCGACCAGAACTCATCGCGGCAGCGGGCGCCCTCGGCCGTGAACACTCGCCTGGGGGACTGCTCGGCGAGCGTACGAGGCTTTCCGCGGGCGCCGGTACGCCTCCACGCGCTCTGTCCGGCAAGGCCCGTGGGGTGGAACGATTTCGGTGCTGGTACCCGCGTTTGGCACTACGAGCAGCAAGGGGGCTGGGCATGGCTGTGGTGTTGTCGATGCATTGGGCAGGGGTCACGCCGGAGCAGTACGACATGGTGCGGGATGTGGTCGGTTGGGAGGAGATCCCGGCGGCTGGTGGCCAGGTGCACGTGGCCTGGTTCGATGCCCAGGGGTTCCACGTGACCGATGTGTGGGAATCCCAGCAGGCATTCGAGACCTTCTTCGCCGAACGGCTCGCACCCGCGATCCAGAAGGCCGGCATCACCGGTACACCCGAGACAGGTTTCAGTCCGCTCCACCGGCGTTTCATCGCCGCCGACATCAGCGGTGCGGCATAGGGACAGGACAAACGCCGCCCGACCCTGTTGAAGACTGCTGAGCGACCGCTGCGAAGCCGTGCCTGCCGCGCGCCGGACCTGGGGCTCCGGCGTGCGGCAGGCAGAGCGGTTGGACGGGATGGGTCGGGGCGGGCCGGGCCGGGAGTACGAGACGGTCACGCCGAAGCGTCGGGCTTGACGATCGCGCTGACGAAGTCGGCGATGGCTCCGAGGGTGCGGCCCATCTGCTCGATCTGCGGGAAGTGCCCGGCGTCGGGGATCGGGGCGAAGTGCCCGTCGGGGAACGAGTCGGCGTAGCCGCGCCCGTACTTCAGGGGCGCTATGCCGTCCTCCTCGCCCCAGACGACCAGCACCGGCACGGTCACCCGGTGCAGTCGGCCGCGCAGCTTCGGGTCGTACGTGAACCCCTCGCCCCCGTACACGGCGAGGGTTTTCTGGTTGGCGACCGCCGCGGCCCGCTGCGCATCGCTGAACGAGGCGAAGTCGGGGCGGAACTGCGCGTTGGCGAAGGACAGCTGGCTCACCTCGGCCGGGGCCAGGGTGCGCGGGTCGACGACCCGGTTCTCCTTCACGTGGGCGTGGATGCCCACCGCGTTCAGCAGGGTCAGCGCGCCGATCCGGCCGTGGTTGTCGCGCAGGGCCATCTCCGCGGCGATCCAGCCGCCGATGGAGTTGCCGACCACCATGACGCCCTTCAGGTCCAGGGTGTCGAGCAGATCCAGGTACGCGACGGCCAGGTCGGCGACGGTGTCGAAACGCTCCGGGCGGGGAGTGCCGTCGAAGCCGGGGTGGGTCGGCGTGACGACGTACACGTGCTCGGACAGTGCGGACGAGATTCCGGAAGTTAGAGGCTTCGCTCTCTTCATGCAAGTCAACTCTCATGACGAGACTCGGCTATCCATGGAGGAGCTCCCGGGGCGGGTCCTGGGGTGTGGCCGCGGCCTGCTGCATTGGCGTCACCGACGTCACCGGGTCGAGGGATTGCGTCTTCCGCCGGCAGGCCGGACATGCCGGATAAATGCAATCATCACACCGGGGTGACATGGCGACTCCGAGCCGTCACCACATCTGGCAGGAGGACCAATCGATGAACCTCACTCTGAAGCGCCTGCTCGGCGTCACCGCGGCGGTGGTCACGGGCGCGTCGGCGCTGGTCGGCACCGGCGCCGGCACCGCTGACGCCTACGGTCGCGCGCACTGTGACCGCGCCGAACAGGACATGTGGAGCAGTGGCGGGCCCAGCCGCAACCTGACCGGCCACCACTGCAGCATCCCGAACAACAAGAGGCGCTGGTACACCATCGAGATCGACACCCTCGTACGGACCCACTACAAGAGGGACACTCTGGACGGAGGGGTCGACCGGACCGAGACCCTGCACAACAGAACCATCAGCTGCATGGGCTACACCTCCGGCGACGGCAAGGTGAACTGGTTCGGATGCCCGCCCTCCTGACACACCCACCGAAGGGCTGGCCTGGGAGGGAAGCCCCTCCCGAGCCGGCCGTTTCCCCCATGAATCCGCTCAACAAAGCCTTCGGCGGACGGTTCGGCTCCGTTACGTGGTCCGGTCCCGCTTCCACGGCGACTAACTGATCGTCACCGCCGTCGGCGACGACGGCCACTCCTGCGCAGCCGCCCAGCGGGGCGACGCGCCGTGAGTCCCGGTCGCCGCGGTCACGTCGGCATTCCCCGCTCGGCCAGGCCGCTCTCGTACGCGATGATGACCAGCTGTGCGCGGTCCCGGGCGTGCAGCTTGGCCAGGAGGCTGCCGACGTGGGTCTTCACGGTCGGCATGCTGATGACCAGACGTTCGGAGATCTCCGCGTTGGACAGGCCGTTGGCGATCTGGACGAGGACTTCGTGCTCCCGCTTGGTGAGACCGACGAGTCGTGGAGCGGGGCGGGGCGTCTCGCCGCGCCGGGAGAAGTTGGCGATGACGCGCCGGGTGACCGTCGGGGCCAGTACGCCCTCGCCCGTGGCGATGACCCGGATGCCGTCGACCAGGTCGGACGGCGAGGCGTCTTTCAACATGAAGCCGCTGGCGCCCGCCTGGAGGGCCGGGTAGACGTACTCGTCCATGTCGAACATGGTCAGGGCCAGCACCCGGACACCGGTCAGCGTCTCGTCGGAGCAGATCTCCCGGGTGGCCGCGATGCCGTCGAGAACCGGCATCCGGAGGTCCATCAGGACGACGTCCGGGGCGAGTTCCCGGGCGAGCCGGACCGCCGTGGCGCCGTCGCCCGCCTCGCCGACGACCTCCATGCCGGGTGTGGAGTCGACGAGGACCCGGAAGCTCCCGCGCAGCAGTGCCTGGTCGTCCGCGATCAGTACCCGGACCGACTCGGCCATGCGTGTTCCCCGGTTCCTCGTCCGCTCGCAGGTGACATATGACATTTTAGCAAGGCTCTATCGTCAACTCGCCCGACACGTAGGGCCCTTCACGCCACGTCCAGAAGCAGCTCCGCTGTGCCGTCGATCCCCGCCCCGACCGTCGTACCGTACGACTCCGACAGCCGGGTGACATCAGTGAGGATCTCTTTGGCCTCGGGCTGGTCGGCCAGACGGGGGCGGCCCCTGTGGTGCACCGGCAGGGCGAAGCCGAGGTCGACCGGGTGGAGGCGGGCCGTCACGAGGGTGCCGTCGTCGAAGGTGAGGATGGGCACGAGTGACTGCCAGTAGCGGCGGTGCGGGGCGAACAACCGGGTGCCGTGGCCGCTCAGCCGGTCGTAGTAGCGGCCTGGGGTGGGCGGCCGGTCGGTGGTGACCTTGGCGTAGTCCTCGGCGGAGACGCGGTCGGTGAGTTCGATCTGGCTGACGATGTTGCCGAGGCTGTAGAAGATCGGCCTGTTCCGGTACAGCTCGATGCCGCGCAGGAAATGCGGGCCGTGCCCGACCACGACGTCCGCGCCCTCGTCGATCATCTGGTGGGCGAAGGCACGCAGGAACTCGCCCGGTGTCTCGGGCGTCGGGCCCGGCTCGTGGGAGTGCACGCTCACCACGACGAGGTCCGCGCGGAGGCGGGCCTCACCGACCCAGCGGGAGATCTCGTCGAGGTCGCGCGGATCGCACTCGGTCGTGAAGCCCGGTTCGTCCGCCGTCAGGAAGCGGGTGCCGAAGAGGGTGAGCCGGTCGGGAGCGAGGATGGCGGGGTCGACCCCGAGCAGGGTGCGGGCCTCGGCCCGGCGGGCGCGCAGGCCCGTCTCGGCGTCGATCGTCCGCAGCACGTCCATCTGAGGGGCCGTCACCCGCAGGGTCGCCGAGTGGCGCAGCGGGTTGAGGCCCGGTCGTCCGGGCAGTTCCGGCGACGGATCGGCCGCTTCCTGGCCGGGCAGGAACGTCGTGGTGCAGGCGAGCAGCGCCAGGCTGCCGGCCGGCCGGTCGACGTAGACGGGTCGACGCGCCGTGGTGAGGTCGGCGCCGATCCCGGCGAAGGGGATCCGCTTCGACCGCAGTAGGTCCACGGTGCCGAGCACGCCCTCCGTGCCCAGGTCCATCGCGTGGTTGTTGGCGCAGCCCAGCACGGTGAACCCGGCCGCCGTGATCTCGTCCAGTACGCCGGAGTCCGCGATCAGGCAGCCGCCGCCGGCCGCGTTGTGCACCGGGTGCCCGCGTCCGTCGTAGGGGACCACCTCCAGGTTGGTGACGGCGAAGTCGGCGCCGTGGAGGAGTTCCTGGAGCCGTCCGGCGGCCGGGTCGGAGGTGATCACCGCTCCCCGGGTCGCCATGCAGTCGCCGGAGAGGGCCACGGTCAGCCGGGTCACCGCCGGGCCTCCGTGACCGCGCGGGTCAGCGCAGCGCCCGGATCGGAGCCGGTGACGTCGACGCGGCGGCCCGCCACCATCACGGTCGGCGTCAGCGCCACCTTGCGGGAGGCGGCGATATCGGAGACGTACCGTACCCAGGGCAGGTACGGGGCGTCCTCGACGCAGCGGGCGAACGACGCCGCGGTGATGCCGGCGTCCCGGCCCGCCGCGATCAGCTGGGCTTCGCTGAGCCCGGGGCCCTGTTCGGCGGGCTGCTTCGCGAACAGGACCGTGGAGTACTGCTCGAACCTCCCCGCGTCCGCCGCGCAGGCCGCCGCGGAGGCCGCCTGTGTCGAGTAGCCCGCGGGTTCGCTGCGGCCGTCGAGGAAGGCGACCGGGTGGTAGACGACGCTCACCCCACCGTGCGACCTCAGATCGTCCAGGGCGGCGGTCAGAGCCCGTTCGGTACGACGGCATTCGGGGCAGAGGTAGTCGAGGTACACGTCGACGCGTACGGCGCCGGTGGAGGCAGCCACGCCCGACTTGTCGGCGGCGATCCCGGCCGGTACGCGGTTCGGTGCCTTGCCGGGGGCCGTGTTGTTCGCCCGGACCAGGCCCGCGCCGACCAGCGCGGCGGCGACCACCACCAGGGCGGCCACCAGAGACACCACCACTGTGCGCCGTCGCCGATGCCGTCGGTGCACCATCTCCCGCACCGTGGCGTCCGTTGTCCGTGTGCTCGTCATGCCCCTCACTCCTTCGGGTTCAGGACCCAGCCGTCCAGCGCGTATCGGGTGCGCGGATTCCGGATCAGGAGGGCGGCCGCGCCGAGCAGCGGCAGGTCGCGCGCGATGTCGAGCGCGTAGCCGCGTGCGGCGCCACCGCTGAGCGTGCCTCCACCGCCGAAACAGCCGCAGTCGATGGACATGCCCCGTGCCCATACCGAGGCGATGGCCGCCACATACGCGACCAGCAGTACGGCCGCGCCCGCCGCTGCCGCCCTGGTGGCCAGCCCGGCCACGAGCAGCAGCGCGAGCGCCACCTCGACGAACGGGAGGACGCCACCCACGAGTTGCGCGGAGTCGTCGGGCACGATGCGGTAGAGCGCGACCGTCCGACCGGCCTCCGTGAGGTCCCCCATCTTCACCAGACCGGCGTAGGCCAGGACCGCCGCCAGGAGCAGCCGGGCCGCGAGCCGTGCCGCGCCCGCCCAATACCCGGTCGTGGCCCGGGTGTTCACCCTCCTCGTGACATCCGCCGCGCCCGCGTCCGTCGCGCTCGCATCCACCGTGCTCTGTCCTCCCCGGCTCATGACGTACGGGAGAACCGGTAGCCCGCGAGGCCCAGCGCGACCGCGGTGAGGGCGGCCAGGAAACCGAGTTCGGCGGCCACGGGTGGATGCCAGTCGCCGAGCATCAGCCGGGTCTGTTCCGAGGTGAGCACGCTCGGTCCTGGCAGGGTCCGGCGGACCGCGTCGACGCCGTACGTCAGCGGGTTGAGCTTGACGACGGTGTCGAGCCAGCCGGGCAGGCCGTTCGGCGGGAACATCGCACCGGAGAAGAACATCAGCGGCATCAGGCTCAGGTTCACCACGACCTGGAAGGTGTCGACCTGCCGGATGGTGACGGCTGCGAGCAGCCCGAGCGAGGTGAACATGAGGGAGACCAGCAGGAGTTCGAGCAGGACGACCAGCAGCATCGGCGTGTAGCGGATGCTCGCGATCCCGCCGACGGACAGCACCATGAGGCCGTAGACCGCGCCCGTGGTGGCGCCGCCGAGGGCCAGTCCGAACACGATGGACGCGCGCGGGAACGGCGCCACGAGCATCTGACGCAGCACCCCCAGCCTGCGGTCCCACACCAGCGAGATGCCCACCGCGATCGCCGGTGCCTGCACGGACATGACGAGCGTGCCGGGGAACAAGTAGGCCCGGTAGTCGTTCAGCTGGGCCTTGCCGAGGCTGGACGACGCCGCGTCGAGGCCGGTGCCGAGGACGACGAGGAACAGCAGGGGTGTCACGAGTCCCATGGCCAGGCGCACGGGGTTGTGCCGCAGCCGGGTCATCTCCCGCCGCCAGAGCAGCAGGACGGGGCGTGCCGGGTTGCGGGACCGGTCGGTCGGTGGCGCGGCGGCGGTGATGTCGCCGAGTGCGGCGGGTGCGGTGTCGGTCCGGCTCATCGCAGTCCTTCCCCGAGGTTGCCGAGCGTGCGCGGGCCGGTCGGGCTCTCCCGGATGGCGAGACCGGTGTGGTGCAGGAAGACGTCGTCGAGCGTCGGCGGGGCGATGGCGACCTCGCGTACGGTCACGCCGAGTTCGGTGCACAGACGCGGCACCAGGGCCGCCGCGTGCTCCACCCGGAGCAGCAGACCGTCCGGAGTGGGCTCCGCCGAGAGGCCGAATCGGTCGCTGAGGGCGTGGGCGGCGCGCTGGTCGTCCTCGGTGCGCAGGACGACGAGGTCGGCCCCGATGACGGACTTGAGGTCCGCGGGTGTGCCCTCGGTGACGACCTTGCCCCGGTCGATGATCGCGATCCGGTCGCAGTGCTCGGCCTCGTCCAGCTGGTGGGTGGTGACGAAGACCGTGATGCCCCGCTCCCGCCGCAGCCGCCCCAGGTGGTCCCAGACGGCGGCGCGGGTCTGGGCGTCCAGCCCGGTCGTCGGCTCGTCGAGGAACAGCACGCTGGGCTCGGCGAGCAGGCCGCGGGCGATCTCCAGGCGGCGGCGCAGTCCGGTGGAGAACTGCCGTACCGGCACCCTGCGGCGCTCGGAAAGGTCCATCAGGTCGAGCATCGAGGCGATCGCGTCGCGGGACGCGCGGCGGGACAGGCCGCACAGGTCGGCCTGGAAGCGGAGGTTCTCGGCGGCGGTGAGGTCCAGGTCGAGGGTCGACTCCTGGAACACGATGCCGATACGGCGGCGGACCTCGGCGGGCCGCGCGGCGACGTCGAATCCGGCCACCTCCGCACGGCCCGCGGTGGGCCGCAGCAGGGTGGTCAGCATGTTGATGGTGGTGGTCTTGCCCGCGCCGTTCGGCCCGAGAAAGCCGTACATGCTGCCCGTGGGCACGGTCAGGTCGAGCCCGTTCACGGCCGGTGTGGTGCCGTAGTACGCGTAGAGGCCCTCGGCCCGTATCGCCGTCATGAGCGGCTCCCTTCGGAGGAGCGGGGGCTGCTGTCGGTGGGGTGCGGGTCCCTGTCGAAAGGGCGCGTGCGCCCGTCCGGGCGACGGACCGCCAGGACCGTGCGGAACACGCTGAGTTCGCCGGGCTCGTCCACCGGCCGCCCTTCGGCCTCCACCCAGGCGTGCGCGCCGAACGGTTCGGTTCTGAATCCCGTGCACCAGTCGGCCCACCTGCCGCGTGCCCGGCACAGCAGGACGGTGGCCACGGAACGCTGGAGGCAACCGAGGCCCGCGCAGCGGGTACTGACCGAGACGACGGAGCGGCGGGCCCGCGCCACCTCGGCGTATCCGGCGGGGTGGGACCCCTTGCTGACCACGCCCAGCACGCGGTGCAGTCGGGCCGGCGGCAACCGGACCAGCAGACGGGCCGCCCCCGCGGCGCACCGGGGGGCGAGCTGCCGGTACCAGGGCAGCCGCGGGGCCTGTTCGGCCACGGCGGGGGTGGTCACGAGGCCACCTCCACGAGCTTGGCCGCGCTGAGCGCGTCGATGAGGGCCTGGACGTCCTGCCGCGCCTGGTCGTCGCTGACCGGGGCCGCGGCGCACAGGCCGGCGGCGGCCGCGTCGGGCGCCTCTCCGTCGAGGAGTTGACGTAGGACGCCCGCGCCGGAGTGGTTCAGCTGCCAGTAGCGGCCGCGGCGCCCGTCGAGCAGGACGGCCCCGGTGTCGACGACGGTGAGGGTGACGTCGCGGGCGAGGGTCAGCTTCATCGGAGTTCTCCCGTAGGCGTGTTCCGGGCGGGTGGCAGGGGGTGTGTCTCCGGGTGTGTCCGCAGCCAGCTTTCGCAGGCCACGGTGGTGTCGATCGGCTGAAGGTGATGGGACATCGGCCCCGGGTTCAGCACCGCGGACCGGAAGGCCGCCGGGTCGATGAGGCCGAGCCGGGCGAGCTGGGAGTCCTCGCACAGCTCCAGGATCCGGGCCCGGTTGCGGGCCAGGCCCCGGAACGCCTCCGCGCTGAACTCGCCCTTGTCGCGGCGGCCCAGGATGTCCGCGGGGACGAGACCCTGTGCGGCCGAGGTGAGCAGCGGCTTGAACCGCCCGCCGAGCAGGCGCTCGTCGATCCGGGTGGCCAGGGCCGCCTCCACCACCCGGTCGTCGAGGAAGGGCGCGTCCCAGGTGATGCCGGTGTCCCCGAGGGCGGTGTTGACCTGGCGGACGGTGGTTCCCTCGAAGACGAGTGAGGCGAGCGCCTGGTGCCGGGCCCGGTCGGTGTCCAGGGGTCCGGGCCCCTCGGTGGCGGCGTCGGTGAGCAGGGCACGGACCGCGGCCACGGCGTCGGGGGTCGCCCAGGCCGGCATGCGGGGCGCGAACACCCAGCCGAAGTCGGGTTCGTCGACGGGCGGGGGCGGGGCGTCGATGCGGGCGGCGACCCGGCCGAGGTTCCGCGCGAACGTCGACCGGTCGAGCAGCGAGCGTACGGTCGCCCGCCACGGCCAGCGATTGGCCAGCCGGTAGCGGTTGACCAGCCGCAGGCCGCCGACCGGTGTGGCCCGGGCCAGGGACCAGGCGCAGGCGGGCATCCGGCCGAACAACTCGTCACCGCCGAAGCCGGTCAGGTGCAGTGTGGCGCCCTCCGCCGTGGCCCGCTTGGCCAGGTCCTGGATGTGGGCCAGTCCGGAGGCCCAGGTCGAGGGACCTTCCGGGGCGGCGCCCACGAGGTCGGCGGTGTAGCCGATGTCGAACAGGTTCTCGGCGCGGTCGGCGGACAGCGTGTGGTGCCGGGCCGCCGGCAGGCACTCCGCGGCCCGGTGGGCCCACATCGTGTCCGCGTTGGCGCTGTCGATCGGCATCACGTGGTACGTGACCAGGTCGGCCCCGGCCGCGTGGGCGAGGAAGCACAGTGAGGTGGAGTCCAGGCCGCCGGACAGGTCGGCGCTGAGGGTGCCGCCCGCGGCGACCCGGGTCGTGATCGCGTCGTCCAGCGCCGCACGGACGGCGGCCGCTCCCTCCGAGAGCGTGAGCGCCGGCTCCGGGAGTTCCCACCAGCGGATCTGCCGGGCCCGGCCGTCCGGGTCCAGTTCCAGCCAGTGGCCGGTGGTGAGCGCCTCGACGCCCCGGCGGACGGGGCGTTGGGCGAGAGGCCAGGGTGGTCCGCCCGGCGCCAGCAGGCGGGCGGCGAGCGCGGTCTCGTCGAGGCCGGCGCCGGTCAGCCGCAGCAGGGGTTCCACCCCGCTCGCGGCGACGGTCACCCCGTCGACGACGGCCGTGAAGATCTGTCGTACGCCGACGACCGAACCCTGCACCCTGGTCCTGCCGTCCAGTGACACCGCCAGGTGGACGGCGCCGGGCAGCCGGGACGCGATCGCGTCCACGTCGTGCAGCGAGCGCAGTCGGCCGAGTGCGGCCGTCGCGGCGGTCTCGTGGAGCCGGGTGCGGCCCAGTACGACCATCCGCCGTGGGCCCGCTTCGACGACGACGGCCTCGGCCTCGGGCCAGTCGCCGACGATCCAGGGCCGCCCCGACGCGTGGTCGACGCGCCGCGTCGCCCGCAGCCGGCCGGCCGCCGCGGCACCGGCCGGGCAGTCCGGAAGAACCACGAATTCCATGTCGCCTCGTTCCCCCACTCCTCGTTGCCCCGGGTGGTGCCGGTGCGTGTGAACGCACCGGCACCGGACGTGATCACCAGAAGCAGACGATCGCGTAGCCGCAGCCGGCGAAGTCGTTGCAGCTTCCGACGCCGAGGCACTTCGTGAGCTCCTCGAAGTCGCCGACTTCCTGGAGCATGGGGGGTTCGTAGATCGCGGACATGGGGGTCCTCCCGTATCGGATCGGTCAGGCCGACCTTGTTCGGCCTGTGATCTGCCACGGAAGTTACGGGGCTGAATGTCCCACCGGCATGGGGCAGTTGTCCCACGCCCGTCCTGTCAGCTGTCCCAACGGCGCTGGCGCACCCAGCCCCATGCGAGGGCGGCGACGGTCCAGGCGAGCAGCACCGTGAAGCCGAAGGCCGTGTGTGGGGAACGGACGGTGAGCAGTTCGTTTCCCGCCTGGTCGGGGAAGTACCGGGCCATCTCCTTGGTCGCCCCGATGAGGGACAGGATGTGTGTCCCGGCGAGCACCATAGGCAGCAGCACGGCCAGGGGTACGACGGCGTTGCGGGCGATCGCCGCGATACCGGCCGCGAACAGGCACATCAGGGTCAGATAGACGACCGCCCCGGCCAGGGCGCGCGGGACTCCGCTCGCACCGAGCGAGGAACCGTGGGACCCGAGGGCCGCCTGCGTGGCCAGATAGCCGAGGACGGTGACGGGGACGGACACGGCGATCGCCGCCAGGGCGGTGACTCCCATCTTCGCCGCGTAGAGCCGCCCGCGCCGGGGTACGGCGAGCAGCGAGACACGGATCATGCCGGACGTGTACTCGCTGGTGACGACGAGCACGCCGAACACGATCAGCGCCAACTGGCCGTAGAGGATGCCGTCGAGACCGGCCTGCTCCGGGGTGAAGTCGGAACGAAGGCTCGGGTTGTCGGACTCCAGCGCCTTCTTCGCGGACCAGCCGTCGAGGGCGGCGATGAGGACGCTGACCGCGGCGAACAGCAGCAGCGAGATCTGGGTGCCGCGCAGGCCGCGCAGCTTGGTGGTCTCGGCGCGGACGGCCGCGAGGGTCTCAGACATGGGTGTTCCTGCCTTCCTCACCCAGGGCGTGGTGGCCTTCTCCGATGACGTCGAGGAAGGTCTCCTCCAACGACCCTGCGTGGGTGGCGAGTTCGTCGAGCGGGAAGCCGCCCGCCGCGGCGATCCGGCTGACGTCCACGGCCGCCATGCCCACGACGTCCAGGCCGCCGCCGGGGACGCGGCTCACAGTGGCGCCGCGACCTTCCAACTCCCTGCCGAGCCGGTCGGGTTCGGCGGTGCGGACCCGGACGTACGACCGTCCGTGGCGCTCGATGAAGTCCGACATCCCCGTGTCAGCGAGGAGCTGGCCCCCGCTGATGACGACCAGGTGATCGGCGACCAGGGCCATCTCGCTCATCACATGGCTGGAGATGAGGACGGTACGGCCCTCGGCGGCCATCGAGCGCAGCAGGTCGCGCAGCCAGCGGATGCCCTCGGTGTCCAGGCCGTTGACCGGTTCGTCGAGCACCAGCACGGGCGGGTCGCCGAGGAGCGCGGCGGCCAGGCCCAGCCGCTGGCCCATGCCGAGGGAGAAGGTGCCGGTCCGGCGCCGGGCCGCGTCCGTGAGCCCGACCGCCTCCAGGACCTCGGCGACCCGGCCGCGGGCGATCCGGTTGCTCTGGGCGAGCCAGCGCAGATGGTCGCGCGCGGTCAGGCCGCGGTGCGGGGCCGAGGTCTCCAGCAGGGCGCCGATGTGGCGGAGGGGGTAGGCCAGGTCGCCGTAGGCGTGCCCGTCGATCCGCGCGGTTCCGGCGTCGGGGCGGGTCAGGCCCAGCATCATCCGTAGGGTGGTCGACTTCCCGGCGCCGTTGGGGCCGAGGAAGCCGGTGACGGCTCCGGGCCGCACCGTGAAGGTCAGGCCGTCCACTACGGTGGCCGGCCCGTACCGCTTGGTCAGGTTCTGGACGTCAATCACGCGACGAGTCTGGCCGCGCCGGCCGCACCACACATCGGACCGGGGTCGGGACGGCACGGGCCGGTTTCGCGGACCGGACCCATACCGCAGTATGAGACCGTTTCAGCCATATGCGGTGGGCGGGATGTATGGCGGTTGGCGTGGCACTAGTACGGCAGTGTTGCGAGGATCCGGAAGCCCGCGCCGGGGCGGGGGCCCGCCGTGAGGGTCCCGCCGTGCGCGACGGCCCGTTCCCTCATCCCGACGAGCCCCATGTCGCCGCCGGGCACGGTCGGCCGGTGCCCGGGTCCGGGGCCGTCGTCGGTGACGCCGATCGTCAGCACGCCGTCCTGCGCGGTGACGCTGACCAGGCAGCGGGTCGGGGCAGCGTGTTTGACGACGTTGGTCAGCGCCTCCTGGACGATCCGGAACGCGGTCAGCGCGACCCCGTCGGGCGGTTCCTCGGCGCAGTCGGAGCGCAGGTCGACACTGACGCCCGCCGCCTCGGCCGTACGGACGAGAGAGGGCAGGTCCGACAGCCCGGGGACCGGCTGGAGGTCCTGCTGCTGGTCGACGGGTTCCCGGCGCAGCACCTTGAGGGTGGCCCGCATGTCGCGCAACGCCCTGCGGCTGATGTCCTCGATGACTGTGAGGGCCTCTCTGGCCTCCTCGGGGTGGGTGGCGATGACGTGGTTGGCAACCCCGGCCTTGATCGCGATCAGGCCCACGCTGTGGGTGACGACGTCGTGGATGTCCCGGGCGATCCTCATGCGTTCTTCGACCTTGGCCTGCTCGGCCGCCTGCACGATGGTCCGCCGCAGGCTCTCGCGTCGCTCCCGTACGGCCGTCCCTGCGGCCCACGTCGCCCCCAGCACCAAGAGCCCGAACAGCAGTTGCACCGCCAGGGTGCCGCCTGTGTAGTGCTGCCCGCCCGTCACCGTCAGCAGGGCCGCGCCCGCCGTGCTCGCCCCGCCGACGATCACCGCCGACCGCCCCAGCTGCCGTCGCCGTGTCGTCGCGACCAGGTACAGGGCGTAGGCCGCGGAGAGGAAGACGGCAGGGCCGAGACCGGCGGCCAGCGCCACGCAGGACGCGACGAGGACGATCGCGAACACCGGGACGGGCCACAGCCGCCGTACGGCGAGCGGCAGCGCGGTGGCGAACGAGAGCAGCGACACGGTCAGGCCACCGGGCGCACCGCCGCTGTCGGGCCGTACCAGCGTCAGTTGCGGAAGCAGGGCGAACCCGAGGGCCGCCGCCCCGTCGAGGAGGACCAGGCGTCGGCGCGAGACATCTCCCATGTCCCGAACCTATGCGCCTGATCAGCCGGACGTCCAACACGGCCGGAACAGGCCCATGACCGCCTAAGTCGGTGCGGTCCGTCCGATTCGTCTGCTTAGGCTGTCACCGTCTCTGCAGGCGTTCAACGCTTACCACGGGGGTGCAAAGCTATGCGGATCAACCTGTTCATCCTCAGTGAGGACCCGGTGTCCCTGGCCGGACTCGAGGCGATCGTCGAACAGGACGACAGCGTCAACCTCATCGGCACAGCGGTCGACGAGTCCCACGGCCTTCGATGTCTGGAGAACAACCCGCTCCGCCCGGACGTCGTGCTCATAGGTGAACCGCCGTCAAAACGCGCCATCTGCAGGAACGTTGCGTGGATCGTCTCCCTGTACCGCCAGGAGAAGTCACGGCCACAGATCGTCGTGGTGTCGCAGAACGACTACGACGACGTGATCGTCTCCGCCCTCCGTCTCGGCGTGAACGGGTATCTCGCGCGGATCGCGTCCCCGGAGGAACTGTTTCAGTCCCTGCACATCGTGGCGCGCGGGGGTGCCGCGTTCAGCCCGACGATCGCGGCTCGCTTCAGCAGGTTCTTCGCCACCATGCAAAGACTTCCCGAGCCGCCCGAGTTCTCCCAACTGACCAGCAGGGAGACCGAGATACTGGAACTGCTCGCGGACGGCATGAACAACCGTCAGATCGCCCGGCGCCTCTTCCTCGCGGAGAAGACCGTACGCAACTACGTCTCCCGCATCTTCAGCAAACTGGAGGTGCACGATCGGGCCGCCGCCGTACTGCGCGCACGCGACGCCGGTTTCGGCGACCAGCCCGACACCGTACTGCCCCAACACGCTTGACAACGCCAGGAGATCGAGCGCGCGGCCCTCTGGTCCGTCCGTCGAACTGTCCCGCCTCGCCTTCCACGATTCCTCGAAGTTCCGCTTCGGTCCCGGCAAGCTCACCCAGGCCATGGACGCCGAGGAGAATGAAGGCAGCCAGCCGGACGGCCTCCGTCAATCTGAGCTGGGAAAACACCCCGAGAGCGTGGTCCCTGCCGGTCGTCCGACAGGGTGAGCCGCCTATGGCTTGGGCACGGGTTGCTCCCCCGAGCCTCGGACGATCAGTCGTGTGGGAACGGTGATGGTGCGGGCGCGGGAGCGGTCGCCGTCGAGTCGTGCCAGCGCCGTGGTCGCCGCTGTTCTGCCGAGTTCTTCCGCGTCCTGGGCGACGACGGTCAGGGCCGGTTCGAGTGCCTCGGCCAGCGATACGTCGTCGAAGGCGACGACGGCGACATCCTTGCGCTTGCTGCGGGCCAGTTCGGCGACGATGCCCAGCGCCATGATGTTGTTGCCGGCGAACAGGGCAGTGGGGGGATCGGCCAGGCCGAGGAGCTGGGAGGTCGCGGCCTCGGCGCCCTGCTGGTCGTGGGCGTTGATGACGAGTGAGCGGTCGTAGGGGATGTCGGCCTCCTGCAGCGCGGAGCGGTAGCCGGCCAGACGTTCACGGCGGGTGTACAGCTTCGGGGGCAGGTCGCCGACGAAGCTGATGCGCCGGTGACCGTGGGCGATGAGGTGGGCGACGCCGTCGTGGGCTCCGGCGCGGTTGGAGCTGACGATGCTGTCCGTGGCGAGGCCGGCTCCGGGGCGGTCGAGGAAGACGACGGGCAGTCCCGCCGTGCGGTGGGACTTGAGGTGGGAGTGGTCGGCGCCGACGGACGGAACGACGATCAGGATGCTGACCCGCCGGGCGAGGAACTTGTCCGTCAGGGCGCGTTCGCGATCGGGGTCGTCCGCGGAGGAGCCCATGAGCAGGGTCAGTCCGCGGTCGCGGACGGTGTCCTCGATGGCGCGGGCCACGGCTCCGAAGAAGGGGTTGGCGAGGTCGGGAATGACCAGGCCGATGGTGGTGTCCGGGCCGCCGACGCGGATGTTGCGGGCCATGAGGTTCGGCTGGAAGCCGAGCTTGGCCACTGCGGCCAGTACCTGTTCCCTGGTCTGCGCGGAAGCGGGTCCGTCCTCGTTGAGGACTCGGGAGACCGTCTTGGCGCTGACGCCGACTTCGCGGGCGACGTCGGCCAGGGTGGGGCGGCGGTTCGCTGCCATGGAGAAACCGTCTCCTGAGGGCTCTCGGTTCCGGCCGCGGCCTCGGCCGGAAACTGCGAGAGCTGGGTTGTGCTGTCAGGTGGCCTGGACTCCGGCGGCCTTCGCGGCCTTGGAATCCGCTACGACAGTATCTCCGGCCTCGTCGATGCTGAGCGCGCCGGTCATGATGGCGACGACCTCGGCCATGGAGTAGTCGGACGGCTTGATCACGGCAGCGCGCCGGCCCAGCCGGTGGACGTGGATCCGGTCGGCGATCTCGAAGACGTGGGGCATGTTGTGGCTGATCAGAACGACCGGCATGCCCTTGTCGCGAACGCGGCGGATGAGGTCCAGGACCTGACCGGACTCCTTGACGCCGAGGGCTGCGGTGGGCTCGTCCATGACGACGACGCTGCGGGCCCAGGCGACGGAACGGGCGACCGCGACGGCCTGCCGCTGTCCGCCGGAGAGCGTCTCCACCGACTGCGTCAGCGAGCGCAGGCCGATCTTCAGGTCGGCCATGTGCTCGGCGGCCTCCTGCCGCATCCGCTTCTTGTCCAGCATGCGGAAGACACTGCCGAGCACGCCGGGACGGCGGAGCTCACGCCCGAGGAACATGTTCGAGGCGATGTCCATGGAGGCCGCCACCGCGAGGTCCTGATAGACCGTCTCGATACCGTGGGCGCGGGCACTTTGCGGGCCGGAGAAGGTGATGGGCTTCCCGTTGAGGCGTATCTCGCCGGCGTCGGGGACCACCGCGCCGGTGAGGGCCTTGATCAGACTGGTCTTGCCGGCGCCGTTGTCGCCGATGACGGCGAGGACCTCGCCGGGGAGCAGGTCGAAGTCGGCGCCGTCGATGGCGGTGACCTGGCCGTACCGCTTGACCAGACCACGGGCCTGCAGCACGGGCGTGGGGGAAGTGGTGGCGGTCATCGGGCCTTCTTCCGGGAGAGCTGGTCGACGGTCACCGCGAGGATCACCAGAACACCGGTGATCAGGGTCTGGTAGATGGAGGCGACGCCCATCAGCTGGAGACCGTTGCGGAACACGCCGACGATGAGCACGCCGATGAAGGTGCCCAGGACCGAGCCGCGTCCGCCGAAGAGGCTGGTGCCGCCGAGGACCACGGCGGTGATGCTGTCGAGGTTGTCGGTCTGTCCCGCCTGGGGGTCGCCGACTCCGGTGCGGGAGATGAGCAGCAGGGCGGCGATCCCGTACAGCAGACCCGCCACGGTGTAGATGCCGATCGTCAGCCGGGAGGTGCGGATGCCGTTCAGCCGCGCCGCTTCCTGGCTGTTGCCCAGGGCGTAGACGTGCCGGCCCCAGCCGGTGCTGCTCAGCGCGTAGGCGAGCAGGAGGAACAGGGCGATGGTGACCAGGGAGCCGTAGGTGATGTCGGTGTGGCCGAGCGGGAAGGTCAGCCCGAGGGCCGTCAGTGGGCCGGGCAGGTTGGTGACCGTCTGCTCCTCGGAGTAGATGTGGGTCAGCGCGAACGCCACGTTGAGCATGCCGAGGGTGACGATGAACGGCGGCAGCGGGATCTTCTGCACCAGCAGCCCGTTGAGCAGCCCGAAGCCCGCGCAGACCGCTATGCCCAGCGCGATGGCGACGAGCGGCGGCAGGGAGCCCTCGGCGGCCATCTTGGCGATCATGATGCTGCCGAACGCCATCACGGCTCCGCAGGACAGGTCGATGCCCGCGGTGAGGATGATCAGGGTCTGCCCGATGGCGAGGGTGCCGACGACCATCACCTGCTGCACGATCAGCGAGAAGTTGCCGCCGGTGAGGAACTGGTCGGTCGAGAGGGAGAAGAAGGCGCAGGCGAGAAGGAGGGCGACCAGAGGGCCGGTGGTCGGTGCCGTGAGCAGTCTGCGGGCCGTGGTCGGCGCTTTGAGCTCGGCGTACGGCGTGGTCGTGGCTGTCATGCGAAGTCCTTGTCGGAAGACAGAGGTCCCGGTGGGAGGACAAGGGGGCGGCCGTCCCCGGTCGGGGAGGTGGGGCCGGCCGTCCCGCTGAGGGGTTTGGAAATGGCGGCCAGGGGCGGGTGAGCGGCTCAGCCCCAGCAGTTGTCCAGGCCGTAGGCGGTGTCCTTCGACGTGACCCCGTCCTGTGCCTTGTCGGTGATCAGCGTGACGCCGGTGTCGGTGTAACCGGACGCTTTCTTTCCGTCCTTGGCGTACGTCACGACGGCCTTGACGCCCTCGGCGGCCATCTTCAGCGGGTACTGCTGCGAAGTCGCGGCGATCTTGCCGTCCTTGACGGCCTGGGTGCCGGTGCAGCCGCCGTCGACCGAGACGATCAGGACGTCCTTCTCCCGGCCCTTGGCCTTCAGCGCGGTGTACGCGCCCAGGGCCGCCGGTTCGTTGATGGTGTAGACGACGTTGATGCCGGGCGCCTTCTGCAGGCAGTTCTCCATCGCGGTCTGGCCCTTGGCCTGGTCGCCACCCGTGTCCTGGGCGCACACGACGTCCTTGTCGGTGGCGCCGAAGCCCTTCAGGAATCCGTTGTGCCGCTGGACGCCGACGGAGACACCCGGCGCGAGGTCGAGGGCGGCTATCTTCGCCGTCTTGCCCTTCATGGCGGCCTTGGCGTACTCGCCGATCAGCTGGCCGGCCTTGAGGTTGTCGGTGGCGAAGAGGGCGTCGACCGCGCTCTCCGGCTCGGTCGGGGTGTCCAGGGCGATGACCACGACACCCTTGGCGCGGGCTTTCTGGATCGCGGGCACGATCGCCTTGGAGTCGCTCGGGGTGATCAGGATGCCCTTCACGCCGGCGGCGACCATGTTCTCGATGGCCGTGACCTGACCTGCGTTGTCCCCGTCGAACTTGCCTGCCGCCGTGGACAGTTGGGCGCCGTTCTCCTTGGCTGCCTTCTCCGCGCCCTCCTTCATCTTCACGAAGAACGGGTTGGTGTCGGTCTTGGTGATCAGACCGACCTTGACGCTGCCCGATCCGGTGCTCGCAGTGCCCGATCCCGATCCGGATCCACAGGCGGTCAGGGCGAGGGCTGCGACACCCGTGCAGGCAGCGGCTCTGATCAAGGGGGAGGGCAGACGAGAGATGCGTGACATGAACGACTCCTGCGGGATTGCGGGCGAACGGGCCGGCATCGGGGCATGCCGTCCCTCGGTGTCATCGTTGACTTATGTCATCGTTGACACTGCTTGGCGAGGATGATGGACTCCGTTCCCCGGCAACGTCAATGCCTTGCACCCGTCACAAATCGGCAACGCCCGCGGCCGTCGTCCGCCCGAAGCCGTTCACCGGCTGCCCGGGACGTGCTTGTTTCTGTCCGCGCATTCCGAGAGAAGAGCAGCCCATGAGCCCGCGCCAGATCACCGTCCTGGGGGAGTGCGTCGCGGACGCCTTCACCGAACCCGCAAGCGTCCCGGATGAGCTCGCCCTGCGGGTGCTGCCCGGTGGCGGACCTGCGAACACGGCGGTGGCCCTGGCCAGGCTGGGTACCCCGGCCCGCTTCCTGGCACGCCTGTCCGGCGATGTGTTCGGCCGCATGTTCCGGGCTCATCTCGAGGCGTCCGGCGTGGACCTGTCGTACGCCGTCGCGGCCGCCGAGCCCAGCACGCTGGCTGTTGCCGAACTGGACGCCGAGGGTCAGGCTGCGTTCTCCTTCCATGCGCAGGCCACCGCCGACTGGCAGTGGACCAGTGCGGAGCTGGTCGGCGTCGACCTGGCCGACACCGCCTGTGTGCACACCGGCTCGCTGGCCCTGGTCAAGGAGCCTGGTGCGGCCGTGCTGGAGGACTTCCTGGCTGCCGCCGTGCCTCGGGCCACGATCAGCATCGACCCCAACGTCCGCCCGCTCCTGGTGCACCCCGAGGTCTACCGCGCCCGGCTGGCGCACTGGTGTGCCCTCGCGGATGTACTGCGGCTGAGCGAGGACGACCTGGAACTCCTCCTGCCCGGAACACCGCCCGAGCAGGCGTGCGACATCTGGCATGCCGCCGGTGCGCGGCTCGTCGTGATCACGCGCGGTGCCGACGGCGCCCTGGCCTCACTCGACGGGGAGCGGGTGCAGGTGCCCGCGGTGGCGACGCCGGTCGTCGACACGGTCGGTGCAGGTGACTCTTTCACCGCGGGACTGCTGCACCACCTCGGCACCCACGGACTCCTCGGCGGCAGGCTGACGGACCTGCGTCTCGGCGACGTCGAGGCAGCCTGCCTGTTCGCCGCGCAGGTCGCGGCCCTGACCTGCGCGGTTGCCGGCCCCAACCCGCCGTGGTCGAACCAGTTGGCGCAGTTCGCGACCGTCGGCGACGCCTGATGGTCTGTCGGTCCGCACCGGAGCAATCGCGCCCGAACCGTTGACGCACTGGCCGGACTGCGCTTCATAATCGGACACTCGATGTCATCGATGACACAAGTCGACGATGACACCTCTGGTCGGCGGCGTGGACGCCGGCCTCGGCCCGGGGCTTTCGGTCCGTCCGCGCCGGGGCCGCAGTCACCGCTGCGCGGACAGCAGGGGGACAAGGAGACATCCTGAGCCCTGTACGCGTAACCCGGCATGCCCGCATGCGAGGGATCGGCTCGCTGAATCTGGACAAGCCCGTCGCCTGGCACCTCGACTTCGCTCACTGACAAGGACACGGAACCGTGAAGAAGACCCTGCTCGCCGAGTTCACCGCCCGAGAGGGAGCGGAGGACGAGGTCGCCCGCCTGATCCGGGACTACGCTCTGAGGGTGCGCGAAGAGGAAGGCAACCTGGCCTTCGACGTCTACACCAAGGCGGCAAACCCGCGCGGATACTGGATCTTCGAGGTCTACCGGGACGAGGACGCCTTCAAGACGCACCTGGACGCCCCGTACGGTGCCCCGTTCAACGCCGCCCTCACCCCGCTGATCGAGGAGGACGCCTCCGTACTGACGTTCCTCGATCCGCTGGCCACGCATCCGTAACGGGCGCTGAACACCGGCAGCGACCCGGAGCTGGAGCGCAGAAAGATCGAACTGCTGCTCCGACTCCGGGTCGACGGGGTTTGTACGCGCGCATGTACCACAGGGTCGCGGAGGTGCCGGAGCAGTTGTGGCGGAACGGCCCGCCTGTGTACAAGTAGGGGGGCAGGGGGCATCAGGCCTTGGGTCAAGCCCCGTGCACGGATGGGGCTCGCCTCTGTACCGGTTCGTCGATCCTTGGCACCGGCCGCGCTGATCTATCAGCACATGACCAATGATCGTGATCGGGCCATCGCCGACCGGCTTGGCGCGATGATCCGCGACGGTGGGGGAGACCCCTCGGGCAAGGTCGACAAGGACTCCACCCGGACGTAGTGGCACGCGTGTGGCACGGCGCCGGAAAGGGTGAAGGGCCGGCCTGGGAGGTGAATCCTCCTGAGCCGGCCCTTCTCGCTCTGCCCCCGGCAGAATTCGAACCTGCGACACCCGTTGCGGGAGTGGGGGGATCAGCTGACGTCGAGGTAGTCCCGTAGGGCCTGGGAGCGGGAGGGGTGGCGCAGTTTGGACATCGTCTTGGACTCGATCTGACGGATGCGCTCACGTGTCACCCCGTACACCTGCCCTATCTCCTCCAGGGTCCGGGCCTGCCCGTCGATGAGGCCGTAGCGCAGGGAGATGATCCCGGCCTCGCGTGCGGTCATGTTCGCGAGGACGGCCTGGATGGCGTCCTTGAGGAGGAGGAAAGTGACCATGTCCGCGGGGGAGATGGTCTCGCTGTCCTCCAGGATGTCACCGAGTTCCGTGCCGCCGTCCTCGCCGAGCGGGGTGTGGAGTGAGACCGGCTGCTTGCTGTAGCCCTCTATCTCGGTGATCTTCTCGACGGGGACGTCCAGCTTGTCCGCGAGTTGTTCCGGTGTGGGTTCGGCCCCGGTGTCCTGGAGTATTTCCCGGCGGACCTTGGCCATGCGGTTGATGACCTCGACCATGTGGACGGGAATGCGGATCGTCCGGCTCTGGTCGGCCAGGGCGCGTGAGATCGCCTGCCGGATCCACCAGGTCGCATAGGTCGAGAACTTGAACCCTTTGGTGTAGTCGAACTTCTCCACCGCGCGGATCAGTCCCGTGTTTCCCTCCTGGATCAGATCCAGGAAAAGCATTCCCCGCCTGCTGTACCGCTTGGCGATGGAGACGACCAGGCGCAGGTTCGCCTCGACGAGATGGGACTTCGCCACATGTCCGTCCGCGGCGAGAATCTCCAGTTCGCGTTGGAATTCGGGGCTGATGTGCGGCTCTTCCGTCAGCCTCCGCTCGGCGAACAGGCCCGCCTCGATCCGCTTCGCCAGCTCCACCTCCTTCTCGGCGTCGAGGAGGGAGACCCGGGCGATCTGCTTGAGGTAGTCGCGCACCTGATCGATCGTGGCGCCGCCGGAGGTGAGCCGGGGGCTGGGCGCGTCGTCGTCCTCGTCCGCATACGCGGCGGGATTGGGCGACTCCAGTTCCCATGCCTGAGTGTCCGTTTCCATGGCGCTCAACTCCTCTCCAGAAGCGGTCGGAGGAACTGCCCGGTGTAGGACCGAGGCTGGGCCGCCACCTGTTCGGGGGTGCCCTCGGCGATCACTGTGCCGCCGCGGTGGCCGCCTTCGGGACCGATGTCGACGATCCGGTCGGCAGTCTTGATCACGTCGAGGTCGTGCTCGATGACGACGACCGTGTTGCCTTGGTCGACGAGTCGGTGGAGCACGGCCAGCAGTTGGCGGACGTCGTCGACATGCGGGCCGTTGGTCGGCTCGTCGAGGACGTAGAGCGTTCTTCCCTTGGTGCGTTTCTGCAGTTCGGCGGCGAGCTTGACGCGCTGTGCCTCGCCGCCGGAGAGCGTCGTGGCGGACTGGCCGAGTTTCACATGGCCCAGACCCACGTCATGGAGCGTCCTGAGGTGCCGGGAGATGATCGCGTGTTCCGCGAAGAAATCCAGGCTGTCCTCGATGGCCATGCCCAGTACGTCGGCGATGGACCTGCATTTGAAGTGTACGTCCAGGGTCTCCCGGTTGTACTGCGCTCCGTGACACACCTCACACGGCACGTAGATGTCAGGGAGGAAGTTCATCTCGACCTTGCGGGTGCCGTCGCCGTAGCAGTGCTCGCAGCGGCCGTCCACCTGGACCACCTTGTCGATCTGCTCGACACCGGTGATCGCGCGCCCCTCCGTGCGGGGCCTGCGTGCCGCGGGCAGCGGTATCCGCCGTCGGCCGGACAGGCAGGCGTCGGTGAGGGAGGTCGGATGGTCGAGGAGTTCGCGCGCGGTACCCGAGTGCACCACGTGTCCGCCGTGCGCGCCCGCGCCCGGCCCGACGTCGAGAAGGAACCGCGGTCGCTCGCCGATCTCCGCGACGACGGCGTCGGCGAGCACAGCGGGTTTCAACCGGGCGCTGCGACAGGCCGGGCAGGTGATGTGGACCTGCTCCCGGAACCCGTGCAGTACCACCTTCTTCGCGGCGTCGGGCAGTTGACGCCAGGGGGCGGCGGTGCTGAACCTGGCCGCCGCCGGCCACCGCTTCGAGCAGCCGGGTGAACTACTCGGCGCCGGTCGTGTTCGTCCACGGCGCGACGGCGCCCTCGGACGGCGACTTCTCCTCTGAAAGCGATCAGCGCATTCCTGGGCAACTCCACGGAGATGTCACGCAGGTTGTGCCGGCGGGCGCCCTTGATGACGAGTCGGTCTTTCACATGTCCGAACCCTACGACGCGGTAGAGCGTGCGGTTGTCGAATCGTTATCGACTGGTTCCGCCCTCGATGACGCTCCGCCCGCCGCCGCGACCTCACGCTTCGACGAGCTCGCGGACGTCGTCCCGCACCTGCTGCTCCTGCTCCTGCTCCTGCGCCCGCTCCGCCTCCTGCTCCCGCTCCTCGACAGGGTGGCGGTGGCGGTACAGCCAGGTGATGTCACGGCCGAACGACCAGATGAGTGAGGCGAGCGCGAGGAGCACCGCGGCGGCGTTGCCCTCCAGGGGCATGATCCCGGCGCCCGCGACGAGCAGCACGATCCCCTGAAGGGCCGCCACGGTCTTGCGCGCCATGCTGTGCGGCAGGGCCGCGTTCAGCCAGGGCAGCACCCGGGCCGCCGCCACGAACGCGTACCGCATGGTGCCGATCAGCAACACCCACGGGCCGAGCGACATCGAGACGTACACGCTCAGCACCAGGATCAGGAACGCGTCCACCTCCATGTCGAAGCGGGCGCCCAGCGCGGTCGAGGTGCCAGTGCGACGGGCGACCTTGCCGTCCACCCCGTCGAGGATCAGGGCGACCGCCGTGAGACCGACGAGCAGACTGACCGGGGGCGAGCTCTCGAAGGAGTCCGCGACCAGGGCGGTGACCCCGCCGACCAGGATGGCCCGGCCGAGCGTCACCCGATTGGCCGGTCCGAAGGAACGGGGCCGTGAGCGACGCAGGGCACGGGTCAGCACCGCCCAGGTGGCGAGCGCGAAGGCCAGACCGGTCAGCCAGCCCGCGGGCCCCATCCCGATCGCTGTGCCCAGCAGAGCCAGCACCAGGAGCTGCAGACCCGCTCCCACCGTGGTCTCCTGCGCCAAGAGCCTCGCGTCGTACGTGTTGTTCAGGGCCACCGCACATCCTCCGGCCGTATGACAGAGTCGATCAACGCCGCGTACAGTGCGCGGCTTGTCACCGCTCCGTACGTGAAGATCTGCTGAATCGTTCAGGGGGACGCTCATGGAACTCACAGCTCGTGCCTTCTGGCTGAGCTCGCCCGGCCACGCCGAGATACGCGAGGTCGCCTTGTCGGCCCCCACCGAGGGGGAGGTGCTCGTGCGGACGCTCTACTCGGGAGTGAGCCGGGGCACCGAGACCCTCGTCTTTCGCGGCGGCGTTCCGGAAAGTCAGCATGCTTCGATGCGTGCACCGTTCCAGGAAGGGGATTTCCCCGCACCGGTGAAGTACGGCTATTTGAGCGTCGGCCAGGTGGAAGAAGGCCCGGCGGGTCTGCGCGGCCGGACCGTCTTCTGCCTGTATCCGCACCAGACGCGCTACGTCGTGCCGCTGAGCGCCGTGACCGTCGTACCGGACTCCGTCCCCGCCCCGCGCGCTGTACTCGCCGGGACCGTGGAGACCGCGGTGAACGCCCTCTGGGACGCGGCACCGCTGGTCGGCGACCGGATCGCCGTGGTGGGCGGCGGCATGGTCGGCTGCTCCATCGCCGCGCTCCTCGCCCGCTTCCCGGGCGTACGCGTCCAGCTCGTCGACGCCGACCCCGCGCGCGCCGACATCGCGCGCGCCCTGGGCGTGGACTTCGCGCTTCCCGCGGACGCCGCGGGCGAGTGCGACCTCGTCGTCCACGCCAGCGCCACCGAGGCCGGGCTCACCCGGTCGCTGGAGCTGCTCGCCCAGGAGGGCACCGTCCTGGAGATGAGCTGGTACGGCGACCGGCGGGTCAGCCTGCCGCTGGGCGAGGCCTTCCACTCACGGCGCCTGGTCGTGCGCAGCAGCCAGGTGGGTTCCGTTTCCCCGGCGCGGCGCGCCAGTCGGACGTACGCCGATCGGCTGGCACTCGCCCTGGAACTGCTCGCCGAGCCCGCCTTCGACGCGCTCGTCACCGGTGAGTGCGGCTTCGACGAACTGCCCGACGTGATGCCGAAGTTGGCCTCCGGATCGATACCCGGCCTGTGCCATCGCGTCGTCTACGAAGGCGTTTGAGCGCTGAACAGCCTGCCTGACCTCCAAAAACTGCAAAGAAAGGGGAACAGGCAGCTGAACAAGGAGAACGGGGCAGCCGTACTACACGGCATGGTCCCGGCAGGGGATCAGACGTGCCGCACCTGGAGGGTCGTCCGTTGTTCAGCATCACCGTCCGCGATCACCTGATGATCGCCCACAGCTTCCGTGGCGAGGTCTTCGGGCCCGCGCAACGCCTGCACGGGGCGACGTTCCTGGTGGACGCCACATTTCGCCGGGCCGAGCTGGACGACGACAACATCGTCGTCGACATCGGTCTGGCCACGCAGGAACTCGGCGCCGTCGTGAGCGCGCTGAACTACCGCAACCTCGACAACGAACCGGACTTCAAGAACACCAACACCTCGACGGAGTTCCTGGCGAAGGTCATCGCCGACCGCCTCGCCGAGCGCGTGCACGCCGGGGGCCTCGGTGAGGGCGCCCACGGCCTCGCGGGCATCACGGTCACCCTGCACGAGTCGCACATCGCCTGGGCGAGTTACGAGCGTGCGTTGTGACCGACACGACCATGGACCAGGCGTCCCCCAAGACCGGCCAGGCGTCCCCGAAGTCCGGGCATGCGTCCCCGAAGACCGGCCAGGCGTCTGCGAAGTCCGGCCAGGCGGCCGCGAACGGCGACCAGACCGCCCTGAACTACGTGCCCGTGCAGCACACGGCTCTCAAGAACGCCGAGATCATCCCCATGTCCCTGCGCTCCGTGCACTTCGTGATGCCGGGCGGTGTCGACGACACGTCCGCGCCCAGCGGCGGCAACGCCTACGACCGGCGGCTCTGCCTCGACCTGCCCGGCTTCGGCTGGCAGGTCCACAAGCACGCCGTCGCGGGCAGCTGGCCCCGGCCGTCGGCCTCCGCCCGTACCGAGCTGGCCCGCACGCTCAGTGAGTTCCCGGACGACTCGGTCGTCCTCCTCGACGGGCTCGTCGCCTGCGGCGTCCCCGAGATCATCGTCCCCGAGGCCGAACGGCTGCGTCTCGCCGTCCTGGTGCACCTGCCGCTCGGCGACGAGACCGGGCTCGCGCCCGCCGTGGCCGCCGAGCTGGACGCGAAGGAACGGGCGACGCTGCGGGCCGTGTCCGCCGTCGTCGCCACCAGCGACTGGGCCGTCCGCCGACTGGTCGCCCACCACGGGCTCGCCCCGGAACGGGTCCATGTCGCCGCCCCGGGCGCCGACATCGCGCCCCTCGCCTCCGGCACCGACGGCGTCTCCCGGCTGCTGTGCGTCGCCGCGGTCACCCCGCGCAAGGGCCAGCACCGGCTGATCGAGGCCCTCGCCACCGTCACCGACCTGCCCTGGAGCTGCGTCTGCGTCGGCGGACTCACCCAGGACCCGACGTACGTCGCCCAGCTGCGCGGCCTGATCGAGAAGTACGGACTCGGCGACCGGCTGCACCTCGCGGGACCGCAGGCGGGCGCGGAACTCGACGCGAGCTACGCGGCGGCCGACCTCATGGTCCTCACCTCCTACGCCGAGACGTACGGCATGGCCGTCACCGAGGCGCTCGCGCGCGGGATCCCGGTGCTGGCGACCGACGTGGGCGGGCTCCCCGAGGCGGTCGGGCGCGCGCCCGACGGCGGGGTCCCCGGCATCCTCGTACCCCCGGAGAACCCGGCGGCGCTCGCCGCGGAACTGCGCGGCTGGTTCGGCGAGGCCGATGTGCGCCGTCGGCTGAAGGCCGCAGCGCGCAGTCGCCGGGCCGCACTGGACGGCTGGGCGACCACCGCCCGCAGCCTGGCCGGTGTGCTGGGACGTCTTCCGCAGCAGCCTCGGAGGGCGGCATGAGTATGACTGCGACTCCGTCGGGAGTTCCGGAACAGGGCGTGTCGGAGGTGGGCGTGCAGGGTGGTGTGTCCGGGGTTCCGGGGCAGCGCGCGAGCGCGCCCGACGACGACGTGCCCCGCTACGCCCCCCAGTGGCTCCAGCTGCGGGAGCCCGCGGACGCCGCCGCGCGGGCGCCCGAACTGCTCGACCCGCTGCGCATCCGGCTGGCCAACCGGCCGGGCCGCGGCGGCGACCTGGTGATCCACGACCTCGGCTGCGGCACCGGCTCCATGGGCCGCTGGCTCGCCCCCCGGCTCGACGGCGCCCAGCACTGGATCCTGCACGACCGGGACCCCTATCTGCTGCATTTCGCGACCGTGGGCGCACCGCGCGCGGCCGCCGACGGCAGCCGGGTGACGGTCACCACCCAGCGCGGTGACATCGGCCGGCTGACCGCGGACGCCCTGACCGGGGCGTCCCTGGTGACGGCGTCCGCCCTGCTCGACGTGCTGACCCGGGAGGAGATCGACCGGCTCGCGGCGGCCTGCGCCGGCGCCGGGGTGCCGGCCCTGCTCACGCTCTCCGTCGTGGGGCGCGTCGAGTTCACACCGGCCGATCCGCTGGACGCCGAGTTCGCCGAGGCGTTCAACGCCCACCAGCGGCGCGGGGACCTGCTCGGCCCCGACGCGATCACGGCGGCCTGCGAGGCCTTCGACCGGCACGGCGCGACGGTACGGGTGCATCCGAGCCCCTGGCGGCTCGGCGCCGACGAGGCCGACCTCACGGCGGAGTGGCTGCGCGGCTGGGTCGGCGCGGCCGTCGAGGAGCAGCCCGCGCTGGCCGCCCGTGCAGAGTCGTATCTGCAGTCCCGCCTCGCCGCCTGCGCCGCGGGTGAACTGCACGTACAGGTCCACCACAGCGACGTACTGGCGCTGCCGCGGCCGACCGGCGGTGCGGTGTGAGCGCCGCGGCGGGGACGGCGGAAGCGGTCGGCGTGGACGTGGGCACCTCCAGCCCGCGCGGTGCGGCGACCGCTGTCCGGGTCCACGCCGACGCGGACCTGGTTTCGGCGCGCGGCGACGTCAGTCCGGCGGACACGGCACCGACCGGTGGCGAGGCGGGTGAGCCGCGCGCCGAGGGGAACGTGGCGCCGGCCCGCGGCGCGACGGAGCTCCCCCGTTCCCGCCCCGGCGCGGTTCACGTCGATGCCGAGACGCCCCCGGCCCCGGCCCGACAGGAAGCCGACCCGACCCCCGCCCGCCGCAAGGGGGGCTCCCTGCGCACGCACATCGGTTCCGTCGCCGGTGTCCTCATTCTCGGTGTGCTGCTCTGGCGGCTGGGTACCGGAGTCTTCCTGGACGGCCTGCGACGGGTCGACGGCCCGACCCTGCTGGCAGGGCTGGGGCTCGGTCTGCTGACCACCGTGTTCAGCGCCTGGCGCTGGTGCCTGGTGGCACGTGGACTGCGGATCCGGCTGCCGCTGGGCGGCGCCGTCGCGGACTACTACCGCGCGCTGTTCCTGAACGCGGCGCTGCCCGGCGGTGTCCTCGGCGATGTGCACCGCGCCGTACGACACGGCCAGAGCACCGGGGACGTCGGCCGCGGGGTACGCGCGGTGGTCCTCGAACGGACCGCGGGCCAGGTGGTCCTGGTGGCCGTCGGCGCGGTGGTCCTGCTTACCTTCCCGTCACCGGTCCTCGCGGACGCCCGCCAATTCGCCGTGATCCTGGCGATCGTCTCGGTGTGCGGAGTCGTCACGGCGGGCGCGGTCCGCAGGGGCAGGGCCCGGTCCGGCCCGTCCCGGCGCTACGGAGCCGTCCGCGCCGCGCTCACCGAGGCGCGCGGCGCGCTGCTCGCCCGCGGCAACTGGCCTGGCGTGCTCATCTCGTCGGTCGTGGTGCTGGCGGGACATCTCGCGATGTTCCTGCTCGCCGCCCGCGTCGCCGGATCCCACGCCTCCGCCGCCGTACTGCTGCCGCTGGCCCTGCTGGCCCTGCTCGCCATGGGCCTGCCGCTGAACATCGGTGGCTGGGGCCCCAGGGAAGGCGTCATGGCCTGGGCCTTCGGCGCCGCTGGGCTGGGTGCCGGCATGGGCCTGAGCGTCGCGGTGATCTACGGAGTGCTCAGCTTCGCCGCCGCCCTGCCCGGCGTCGCGGTCCTGGTCGTCCGGTGGTTCGCGGCGCTGCGGCGCCCCCGGCAGGAGAACGCAGGAGGGCACGATCAATGCCGAGCGTCAGAGACCGCCGAAGTTCACGCTCCGGAAGTCCCCTTGGCCGGGGCCGCGTCGGAGGCGGTGGGCAGTGTCTTCGCCGTCACCAAGGAGAAGTACGCCCCGAAGGCCTCGGTCAGCCCCGCCAGGAGCTCCTTCCCCTTCTCGGCGGACGCCTTCGAGGGACGACCGATGACGCCGGACTCGGTATAGCCGGCCATTCCGAGGGTGAGCAGATGACGCCGGTCGTCGGCGACGAAGTCAGAGGTCTCGTAACCGGGCCGGACCAATTCAGGATGCGTGTGCAGAAGAATGGAGGTCTCGATTTCACCGGCGTGCATATCGGTGAGCAACGAGGTCTCCACACCTGCCCGTTCCAGCGCCGCCTCCCAGTCCTCCATGGCCGGGAAAAGCGCCATACGCGTACCGGTGCCGACGGATTCCTGAACCACATTGCCGAGCACGTAATTTCCGCCGTGCCCGTTCACCAGTACCAGGGTGTCGACGCCGGAGTGGCGCAGCGATGCGGCTATGTCCCGGACCACCGCGTGCAGCGTGACGGCGGAAATGCTGACGGTACCCGGCCAGGCCGCGTGCTCGTGCGAGCAGGAGATCGTCACCGGAGGAAGGAGATGGACCGGATGAGCGGCGGCGATCCGTTCCGCGATGGCGCACGCGACCAGGGTGTCCGTCGCCAACGGAAGGTAGGCACCGTGCTGTTCGAAACTCCCGACGGGAAGCACGGCGACCTCACGGGCGACACCGGCCCCCCGCTCGCGTACATCCTCCGTGGTGTCCGCCGGCAACAGACCGGATACCGCCGAGCGCGTTCCCGAACCACTCATGTCTCACGGCCTTTCGACGCTGCTTTCGACTCTGCTTAGGAACCAGATCATGACAGATAACTTTGGAGTACTCGCCGGGACCGCACGCCTCACAGGTGTCGAACGAGTCGTGAATGCCCCTTTGCCCACCGTGTACGGCGACTTCCAGGCGGTCGGCTTCCTGGATCACGATCGCGGAGAGGAGCAAGTGGCCCTGGTTTACGGGGAGGTCGGCGATCTCAGCAACAGCGGGGAAGACGCCACGAAGGAAGGTGTCCTCACCCGGCTCCATTCGGAGTGCCTCACCGGGGACGCCTTCGGCTCCACCCACTGCGAGTGCGGTGACCAGCTCGCCGCCGCGTTGCGCGCCATCGTCGCGGAGGGCCGTGGCGTCCTCGTCTACCTCCGCGGCCACGAGGGCCGCGGCATCGGCCTGCTCGCGAAGCTGCAGGCGATGAAGCTCCAGTCGGAGGGCCTCGACACCGTCGAGGCGAATGTCGCCCTCGGCCTCCCGGTCGACGCCCGTGACTACCGCGTCGCGGCGGACATCCTGCACGACCTCGGCGTCCGCTCCGTACGCCTGCTCTCGAACAACCCGCGCAAGCGGGAGTCGCTCCAGCGCAACGGCATCAAGGTCGCCGAGCAGGTCCCGCTGCTCATACCGCCGTGCCCGCAGAACATCACCTATCTGCGCACCAAGCGGGAGCGCCTCGACCACTTCCTGCCGCATCTGGACGTGGTGGTCTCCCACTCCTCCTGAGCGCGGGCGCCCGAGGGCGTCACCCGGAGGCGTCGGCTGTGGTGAGAGAGGTGCGCGCGGGGAAAGGTACAAGGAATGACCGACGACGTCCTGTACCTCTCCCGGGACCGGGTGACGGAGCTGTTGGACACCGATGCGGCGATCGCCTCGCAGCGCGCGGCGTTCACCGCGCTCGGTGACGGCACCGCCGAGCTCCCCGGCAAGATCATGCACCCCAGCCGATTCGACGACAGCGTCGTCTTCGCCTACCTCGCCCGGCTGTCCGCCGACACCGGGGCCGTCGCCAAGTTCGGCAGTGTCAACCCGGCCAACACGGCGGCCGGGCTGCCGACCGTGCACGCCGTGATCAACGCGCTCGATCCGGTGACCGGGCAACTCGCCGCCGTCATGGACGGTACGGCGGTCACGACCCTGCGCACCGCCGCGGCGAGCGCCGTCGCCCTCGACGCGCTGGCCACCGCCGACAGCGCGGAGCTGGGCCTGCTCGGCTCCGGCACCCAGGCCCTCGCCCACGCGCGCGCCGTCGCCCGGGTGCGGGACCTCCGGTCCGTACGGGTGTGGAGCCCGAATCCGGCCCGACGGGCGCGGGCGGCGCGGCGCCTCGCGACGGAACTCGGGGTCGCGACCAAGGCCGTCGACACGGCGGAGGAAGCCGTCGCGGGCCTGCCCATGGTCGCCGCCTGCACGCTCAGCAGCACACCCGTCGTACGGGGCGCGTGGCTGGCGCCCGGGTGCGCGGTCGTCAGCGTCGGCTCCTTCGAGCCCACCCGCAGCGAGGTCGACACGGAGGTCGTACGGCGGGCGGCGGCGGTCGTGGTCGACGACCCGGAGACGGCGGCGGAGCACGCCGGGCCGATCGTGGACGCGCTGCGGGAGGGAGTACTCACCCGCGCCGACCTGATCCCGCTCGGCGGGGTCCTCACCGGCAGCCACCCGGCCCGCACCCACCCCGACGACATCGTCTTCTACAACAGCGTCGGGCTCGGCATCCAGGACGCCGCCGCGGCCTGGGCCGTGATCGCGGCCGCTCGTGCCCGGGAGGCGCGCCGATGACCGGCAGCGCGCGGGTCGTCGTCATCGGCGGCGGGGTGATGGGCACGAGCATCGCCTACCACCTGGCCCGGGCCGGTGTACCGGACGTGGTGCTCGTCGAGCGCGACGAACTCGCCTCCGGGTCCACCTCGCGGGCCGCGGGCGGGGTCCGGGCGCAGTTCTCCGACGAGCTGAACATCCAGCTGGGTGCCCGGAGTCTGGAGGCGTTCGCCCGTTTCGGTGAGGAACCGGGCCAGGACATCGGGCTGCGCCGGGTGGGCTATCTGTTCCTGCTCTCCACGCCCGAGGAGGTCACCGCCTTCGAGGACGGCGTACGGCGGCAGAACGCGCTCGGGGTGCCCAGCCGTCTGATCGACCCGGCCGAGGCCCGGCGGCTGTCCCCGCTGATCACCACCGACGGGTTGCTGGCGGCGGCCTTCTCCCCGGACGACGGGCACTGCACGCCCGAGTCCGTCGTGCAGGGCTACGCGGCCGGGGCCCGCCGGTACGGCGCGACCGTGCTGCGGCACCACGAGGTCACCGGCATCGAGACCCGCGGCGACGAGATCACCGCGGTCGTCACCAGCCAGGGGCGGATCGCCACCGACACGGTCGTCTGCGCGGCCGGTGCCTGGTCGCGGGCGGTCGGCGCGATGGTGGGCGTGGACCTGCCGGTGGAACCGCTGCGCCGCCAGATCGCCGTCACCGAAGCCGTCCCGGGCCTGCCGCCAGACCTCCCCATGACCATCGACTTCACCACCAGCCTCTACTTCCACAGCGAGGGCCCCGGCCTCCTCCTCGGCATGTCCGACCCCGACGAGATCCCCGGTTTCGCCACCACGCCCCACGACCGCTGGATCCCCCGTCTGTCCGAGGCGATGGAGCGCCGTGCCCCGGCCCTGCTCGACCTGCGCCGGACGGGCGGCTGGGCGGGCCTGTACGAGATCACTCCGGACCACAACGCCCTGATCGGCGAGGCGCGTTCGTGCGCACGCTTCCTGTACGCGACCGGGTTCTCGGGCCACGGCTTCCTCCAGGGACCGGCGGTCGGCGAGGTGATCCGTGATCTGTACCTGGGCCGCGTACCCTTCGTCGACATCAGCCCCCTGAGCGTCGAGCGCTTCACCGCCGACGCCCCGCGCCCGGAGGTCAACCTCGTATGACCGAGCTCCACTTGTGGCTGCGCCACGAGATCCGTACGACCGAACGGCGTACCCCGATCGTGCCCTCGGACGCCCGACGGCTCGTCGAGAGCGGTGTGACGCTCACGGTCGAGGAGTCGCCGCAGCGGGTCTTTCCCATCGAGGCGTACGAGGACGCCGGCTGCCGGGTCGCGGAGGCGGGCTCCTGGGTGTCGGCGCCGCCCGAAACGGTCGTCGTGGGTCTGAAAGAACTCCCCGACGGGCCACCGGCCCTGACACATCGCCATGTCTTCTTCGGGCATGCCTACAAGCGGCAGCCGGGGGCAGCGGCGCTGCTCCGCAGGTTCCTCGCCGGGGGCGGGGCCCTGCTGGACATCGAGTACCTGGTGCACGACGACGGGCGCAGGCTCGCCGCGTTCGGCTACTGGGCCGGATACCTGGGCGCCGCCCTGGCGGTGCTGCACCACCGGGGCAGCCTCAAGGCACCGTTGCGGCCCATGTCGAAGGAGGAGCTGGACGCCGAACTCGCCTCGGAGGTGGGGGAGTTGCGTGCCCTCGTCATCGGCGCGCTCGGCCGCAGCGGCCGGGGTGCCCGGGTGGCGCTGGGTGTGGCCGGGGTCGAGCCCACCTGCTGGGATCTCGCCGAGACCCGTGAGCTGGACCGACCGGCGCTGCTGGCGCACGAGTTGATGGTCAACACCGTGCTCACCACCCGGCCGATCCCGCCCTTCCTCACGGACAGGGACCTCGACGAGCCCGGCCGCCGGCTGCGCACCCTGTGCGACGTCACCTGCGACGTCGGCTCCCCCCTGAACGTGCTGCCGATCTACGACACCACGACGGACTGGGCGCACCCCGCCCGCCGCATCCGCGAGCGGCCCGCCCTCGACCTGATCGCCATCGACAATCTGCCGTCGCTGCTGCCGCTGGAGGCGAGCGTCGACTTCTCGGCGTCGCTGCTGCCCCAGCTGCTGGAGTTCGGGGTCGGCGGACCGTGGGGGCGCTGCCTGGACCGCTTCCACGAGGCGTGCCGCGCCCTCGAAGCCGAGGAAGCCGAGGAAGCCGAGCAAGTCGAGCAAGCAGAGGAAGGGGAGTCGCGTGATGTCTGAGGTGACGGCCGCGAGCGGCACCGTCCACTGGATCGGCGCGGGCCTGTCCACCGGCAGCGGTCTCGCCGCGACCTGCGACGCCGCCGACGGCGTACGCCTGTGGCACCGCACCGAGGAGCGTGCCGCGCGCAGCCTGGAGGCGCTGGGCCTGACCGGGCGGGCCGAGCCCCGCGCGTACACACGGGAGGCGCTCGCCGCCGAGCTCGCCCCCGGAGACGTCGTCGTCTCCATGCTGCCCGCACCCGAACACGCCCCGCTGCTCGCCGTCTGTGTCGAGCGCGGCGCCCACTTCGCCTGCTCCAGCTATGTGTCGGACGCGGTCCTCGACCAGGTGCCCGCGGCCGAGGCGGCGGGAGTGGTGGTGCTGACCGAGTGCGGGCTCGACCCGGGCATCGACCACCTCTTCGCGCACAGTCTGATCGCCCGGGCCGAGGCCGAGATCGGCGCCGGGTCGGCCGCCTCGTACCGCCTCACCTCGTACTGCGGCGGCATCCCCGCCGTGCCCAACGACTTCAAGTACCGCTTCAGCTGGGCACCCGCGGGCGTGCTCAACGCTCTGCGCTCGCCCGCCCGCTATGTCGAGGACGGCGCCGAGACCACCGCCGACCGCCCCTGGGAGGCCACCCGCGCCCACCTGATCGACGGCGAGACCTTCGAGGTCTACCCCAACCGCGACAGCGTGCCCTTCGTCGAGCAGTACGGGCTTCCCGGCACCTGGAAGCCGGAGACCTTCGTGCGCGGCACCCTGCGCCTCGACGGCTGGCTGCGGGCCTGGGACGCGGTCTTCGAGGAGTTGAAGGCGGGCGACGACCGGCGGATCACCGCCCTCGCCCAGGAGCTGGCCAACACCTATCCGACCACCGACGCGGACCGTGACCGGGTCGTCCTCGCCGTCTGTCTCGACGTGCGCGGCGGCTCCGGCGCGACCTGGTCGGGGCGCTACCTCCTCGACCTCGTGGGCACCGCCGAGGAGAGCGCCATGGCCCGCTGCGTCTCCCGCACGCTCGCCCTCGGGGTCCGCCACATCCTGGACGGTTCGCTCCCGCCGGGGCTCGCCCGCGCCGCGGAGACGGCGGAGCGCTCCGAGCGGTGGCTGGCCGAACTCGCCCGGGAGGGAGTGCCCTTCACCCTGCGCGCGGGGTAGCCGGGCTCAGTCGAGCACCGCCTCGTGCACGAGTCGCTTGAGCTCGGGATAGATCGAGTGGGACGAGGTCGGGCGGACCTGGGTGTAGAACTGCACGGTCAGGTCGTGGCGCGGGTCGACCCAGAAGGTCGTACTGGCGACCCCGCTCCAGCCGAACGCGCCCTCGCTGGACGGCGACCGGGTGATCTCGGGGTCCACCACGACGGAGACCCCGAGCCCGAAGCCGAGCCCCGCGTTGCCGGGCTCGCGGTGCAGCGCGCTGCCGAAGGTGCGGCGGTCGACGCCGCCCGGGAGGTGGTTGGCGGCCATCGTGTCCACGGTCTCCGGCTTCAGCAGCCGGGCCCCGTCGAGTTCGCCGCGACGGCGGAGCATCTCCATGAAGCGGTGGTAGTCGTACGCGGAGGCCACCATGCCGCCGCTTCCGGAGAGGAAGCGCGGGCGGCCGTGCAGAGGGAGCCCGGCGATCGGGGTGATACGGCCCTCGGCGTCCTCGCCGTACAGCTCGGCGAGCCGCCCGGCCTGCTCGTCGGTGACGCAGAACCCGGCGTCCGTCATCCCCAGCGGCCCGAAGATCCGCTCGGCGAGGAACGCGTCGAGGTCCTGCCCCGACACCACCTCGATCAGGCGGCCGAGCACATTGGTGGAGACCGAGTAGTTCCACTCGGTGCCCGGCTCGAACTGCAGGGGCAGGCCCGCGTACACGTCGCAGGTCCCGGCCAGGTCCGCGCCCGGCGCCACCGACGACTCCAGACCGGCGTCGCGGTAGAGCGCGTCGACGGGGTGGGAGTGGTAGAAGCCGAAGGTCAGACCCGAGGTGTGGGTCAACAGGTGTCGGATCAGGAGGGGTTGCCCGGCCGGGCGGGTCTTCATGTCGGCGCCCGACCCGCTGACGTACACCCGGGGGTCGGCGAAGGCGGGGAGGAAACGGGCGACGGGGTCGTCGAGCCGGAAGCGTCCCTCCTCCAGGAGCATCAGCGCGGCGACCGAGGTGACCGGCTTCGTCATCGAGTAGATCCGCCACAAGGTGTCGGTCTCGACGGGGAGTCGGGCCTCGCGGTCGCGGTGGCCGTACGTGGTGAGGTGCGCGACCCGGCCGTGCCGGGACACGGACACGAGGTAGCCGGGCAGCCGGAGGTCGTCGACCAGGTGGGAGAAGTGCTGGTCCAGTCGGGCCAGCGCCTTCGGATCAAGGCCGGCCTCGCGCGGCTCGACCTCTTGTCGCAGATGTCCCATGGTTCTCCTCCGGACTGCGGCTCTCGGACTCGCTCGTCCTCATCGTCTCGCTCGCCCTCATCGTCTCGTACGGACTTCGCGGGCGGCGTCGCCGGGTGGGTGACCGGCGGGTCGCCGCTCGGCGACCGGTGCGTCGCCGCGGCCCGGAAGCCGCAGCGCCGACAGCGCGCCGACCGCCGTGAGGGCCGCGAGGACGGTCAGCGCGGGGCCCATGTCGACGCCGGCCAGGCCGACGAGCGTGGTCGCGACGGCCACCCCCACCGTCGGTCCGACGTTCATCGCGGTCTGCTGGAGCCCGCCCGCCACCCCGGCCGACCCGGCGGACGCGCAGCGCACGACGACGGCCGTCGCGCTCACCATCACCGCGACGAACCCCGCGCCCAGGAGCAGGAATCCGGCGCCGATCGCCAGGTCCGTCGAGGCGCGGTCGAGCCGGGACAGCAGCAGGACGCCGAGGAGGAGCAGCAGCATCGCGGTCCCGGTCGTGCGGCGCGGGCCGTAGCGGCGCAGCAGTACGGCGGAAACCGGCGCGCCAAGGACCATCATCACGGCCAGCGGGAGCGCACGCAGACTGCTCTGGAGCGGGTCGAGGCCGAGCACGTCCTGAAGGTAGTAGGTGCTGACGAAGAGCGTGCCGAACAGCGCCGCGGAGGCGCACACGAGGGTGCCGAGCGCCGCGCCGACCGTGGGGGAGCCGAGCAGGCCGGGCGGCACCAGCGGGCTCGCCGCGCGCCGTTCGTGCCGTACGAACGCGGCTGCCGCGACCGTCGCGACGACCGGACCGAGCACGGTCTCCGTGAGCCGGCCGGTCTCCGGCTGCACGACGAGCGTGCGCACCAGGGCGACCAGGGCCACCGCGAGCAGCGCCGCGCCGGTCAGGTCGAGTCCGGCCGCCGAGCCTGTGACCCGGGGCGCGTCCCGGACGGTCAGGGCCAGGGCGGCCATGACGAGCGCGGGTACGACGTTCAGGAAGAAGAGGGCCCGCCAGCCCAGCTGGGTGACCAGCGCCCCGCCGAGGAGGGGACCCGCGGCGGCCGCGAGACCGATGGCGCTGGTGCGCAGCGCGATGGGCATGCCGAGCCGGTCGGGCGGGTAGGCCGCGCGCAGCATCCCGAGCGTGGCGGGCTGCGACAGCGCGCCGAAGACCCCCTGGGCGACCCGCAGTCCGATCACCCAGCCGATGTCGGGCGCAAGCCCGATCCCCGCCGACGCCGCCCCGAACCCCACCATCCCCACGGCGAAGACCTGTTGGTGGCCGTACCGGTCCCCGAGTCGCCCCGCGAACACCAACAGACTGGCCACCGCGATGAGATAGCCGGTACTGGTCCACTGCACCTGCGCGAACGACGCGTGCAGGTCGCGCCGCAGCGTGGGCTGCGCGACGGTGAGGACGGTTCCGTCCAGCGCGACGATCACGGCCCCGACGACGCTGTTGGCCAGCGTGAGACGGCGCCGCGCCGAGGGGTTCACCGCTCCTCCGGCCCGAGGTGCGCGTCCAGCGCGGCATCCAACAGGGCTACGAAGTCGGTTGTTCCCGTGGCGAGTTGGAGGCTGCCCCAGCCCCACAGCTGGGCGATCCCGTGCAGGTTCGCCCAGAGGGCGCCCGCGACGAGCGCGGCGTCGGCCTCGGGGCGTGCCCGGCCGACCAGGTCCACCAGGACGCCGAACAGCGGCAGGCTGGTCTCCCGGAGCCCCAATGTCCCACTCTCCAAGAGATCATGACGGAACATCAGCTCGTACATCCCGGGCTGAGTGAAGGCGAAATCGAGATAGACCCTCCCCAGCGTCGTGAGCTGGGCGCGGGGACTCGCACCTCCGTCGGCCAGCGCCTCCGTCGCCCGGGCCCCCAGGTCGGCGAAGCCCCGGCGCGCGATGGCGGAGAGCAGTTCCAGATGGGTCGGGAAGTAGCGGCGCGGGGCACCGTGGGAGACGCCCGCGCGACGGGCGATCTCCCGCAGGGTCAGAACCTGCGCGCCCTGCGTGGTCACCAGGTCCACGCCCACCTCGATCAACCGGGCCCGCAGCCCCGTGTCCGCTTCACTCATGGACACTGTCTACCAGTACTCGTAGACGGTGTCTACGATTTTGGTAGACGGTGTCTACGTGACGGGAATGGCCATGCGTTCCCCGGGGTTGAGCGATACATGACTCAGGACGCGACGCAGGACACACTGCTCAAGCTGCTCTCCGAGTACGACGGCGGAGTGCTGGTCACCCTCAAGAAGGACGGCCGGCCCCAGCTGTCCAACGTGAACCACGCCTACGATCCCGATGAGCGGATCGTCCGGGTCTCGGTCACGGACGACCGCGCCAAGACCCGCAATCTGCGCCGGGATCCGCGGGCCTCCTACCATGTGACGGCCGAGGACCGTTGGGCGTACACGGTCGCCGAGGGCACCGCCGAGCTCACTCCCGTCGCCCGGGACCCCCACGACGAGACCGTCGAGGAACTGGTGCGGCTCTACCGGGCGGTCCGGGGCGAGCACCCCGACTGGGACGACTACCGGGCCGCCATGGTCAGCGACGGCCGGCTCGTCCTACGGCTCCACGTGGAGCGCGCGTACGGCGTCCCCCGCGGACGCTGAGCCGAGGGTCGAAGGGATCTCCGCGCACACCGGCCGCCCCTGAACCCGGCCGGGGTGCGCGGAGTGGCTCTGTGTAACCGCGCTGTTTCTTTCCGCTTGTTCCGGGCGATGTTCTTGCCGAAAGCGTCCGCTGTCAACCGTGCCCCCCTGTCGGGCGGTCAGGCGGTCACGGCCTCGTGCTTCGCGGCGTCCTGGGGCGCCCGCTCGCCCAGTTGCTCCGTCGGCACCGTGTGCGTCTCGCGGGCGGTGAGCGCGGCGAGCACCGGCGGGACGCACAGCGCCGCGGTGAACAGTGCCACGGACGACCAGTCGTCGCCGCCCGGCCCCGCGATCTGCGCGGCGAAGGTGACCGCGAACCCGGCGACGGCGAAGCCGATCTGCGTGCCGATCGCCATACCGGAGAGCCGGACGCGGGTGGAGAACATCTCGCCGTAGAAGGACGGCCAGACACCGTTGGCCGCGCTGTACACGACACCGAAGGCGAGGATGCCGAAGAGCAGGACGAGGGGGTACGAGCCGGTCGAGATGGCCCACAGGTAGGCGAACATCAGCACGGCGCTGCCCGCGGCGCCGATCAGAAAGACCGGACGGCGGCCGATCCGGTCGGAGAGCGTGGCCCAGGCGGGGATCGCGCCGAGGGCCACGATGTTGGCGAGCGCGCCCACCCACAGCATCTGCGTGCGCGACAGCCCGACCGAGTCGCTCGTGCCGTACGCCAGCGCCCAGACCGTGAAGATCGTGCTGACCGAGGCGATCAGGGCGCCCGCCACGACCCGCAGGACGTCCGCCCAGTGCTCGCGGAGGAGCACGAGGAGCGGCAGCTTGGGAACGCCCTCGCTCGCGGCCTGCTGGGTGAAGGCCGGCGTCTCCTGGAGCGTGCGGCGGATGACATAGCCGACCACGGCGACCGCGACGCTCGCCCAGAACGGCACGCGCCAGCCCCAGGAGAGCAGTTGGTCCTCGGGCAGCGCGGCGACCGGCAGGAACACCAGGGTCGCCAGGAGCTGGCCGCCCTGGGTGCCGCTGAGGGTGAAGCTGGTGAAGAAGCCCCGGCGGTGGGGCGGCGCGTGCTCCAGCGTCATGGAGTTGGCGCTCGCCTGCTCACCGGCCGCGGAGATGCCCTGGAGGACGCGGCAGAGCACCAGCAGGACCGGGGCGAGGCCGCCGACCTGGGCGCGGGTGGGCAGACAGCCGATGAGGAACGTCGACAGGCCCATCAGGATCAGCGTGAAGACCATGATCTTCTTACGGCCGACTCGGTCGCCGAAGTGGCCGAGGAAGAGCGCGCCGACCGGGCGGGCCGCATACGCGACGCCGAACGTGGCCAGCGAGAGGAGGGTCGCGGTGGCCGGGTCCGACTCGTCGAAGAAGACCTTCGGGAAGATCAGGGCCGCGGCGCTGCCGTAGATGAAGAAGTCGTAGTACTCCAGGGCGCTGCCGATCCAGGCGGCCATGGCGGCCTTCCGGGGCTGGCCGGGTGGCGCGTCGAGCGGGACGGCGGGGACAGACACGGCGTGCTCCTTCGAGGGAACTCCGGGGACGGGAGTGACGGAGTGACGGAGGGGAGAGGTGCCGGGACCCTGGGGGTGTACGGGTCGGCCGTGCCGGATGCGACGAGTCTGCTCGACGGTGGGAGGTCTGCTCAACGTAGCGCGTCCGGCTAATTAACCCACTGGATAGTTAGTAGCGGATGGCTACGGATGTTGCGCCCACGTTTCCCGGGTGTCAAGAGGTCGTACTGAAGGATCTTTCCCGGCCGTGCCCCGGCCCGGCCCCGGAGCGAGGCACGGAGAGGGGGTGACGGTCCTGCCGTTCTCAGTCCTCCGTGCGGTCCGCCGTCAGATAGGCGATGACCATGTCGCCGAGCATGGTCCGGTAGTGCTCCCGCTGGTCGGGGGCGACCAGGTCACGGCCGAAGAGGGCGCCGAAGGTATGCCGGTTGGAGACCCGGAAGAAGCAGAACGAGCTGATCATCGCGTGCAGGTCCACGGCGTCGACGTCGGCCGTGAACAGCCCCGACTTCCGGCCGGTCTCCAGGATGCGGCGGATCACCTCCAGCGCGGGCGAACCGATCTTCCCGAGTTCCTCGGACGCCGCTATGTGCTCCGCCTCGTGGATGTTCTCGATGCTGACCAGCCGGATGAAGTCCGGATGCGCCTCATGGTGGTCGAAGGTCAGCTCGGCGAGCCTGCGGATGGCCGCGACCGGGTCCAAGTGCTCGACGTCCAGATCCTGTTCGGCCCTCCGGATCGCGGAGTACGCGCGCTCCAGAACGGCCGTGAACAGCTGCTCCTTGCCGCCGAAGTAGTAATAGATCATCCGCTTGGTGGTGCGGGTGCGGGCGGCGATCTCGTCGACGCGGGCACCGGCGAAGCCGGCGCGGGAGAACTCCTGGGTCGCCACGTCGAGAATCTCGGCCTTGGTCCGGGCGGCGTCGCGGATGCGCCCGACGGGCCGTGCAGGTTCTTCGACGCTGGTCATCGGCTTCCTTCGGGCGAGGGGGTCAGTGCCCGCGATTGTAGAAGCAGGGTCTGCCGCCGTGGTCCCGAGTTCCGGGGCGGGCCTTCCCGCGAGCTCGGGATGCTGATATAGCTAACGTACTAGTTCGTACATTAGTGAGCGCTCAGGAGGTCCGCCGTGACCATGGACACGTATCTCGTCGGCCTCATCGGTTCCGGCATCGGCCCCTCGCTCAGCCCCGCGCTGCACGAGCGGGAGGCCGACCGGCAGGGACTGCGCTATCTGTACCGGCTGATCGACATCGACGTGCTCGGCGTCGGGCCGGAGGCGGTGGGCGATCTCGTACGGGCCGCGCGGGACCTCGGCTTCGACGGGCTGAACATCACGCACCCCTGCAAGCAACTGGTCATCGACCACCTCGACGAGCTCGCTCCGCAGGCGGCGGCCCTCGGCGCGGTCAACACCGTCGTCTTCGAGGGGGGCCGCGCGGTCGGGCACAACACCGATGTCACCGGGTTCGCGGCGTCCTTCGCGCGCGGGCTGCCCGATGTCCCGCTGGAGCGGGTCGTGCAGCTGGGTGCGGGCGGGGCGGGGGCGGCCGTCGCCCACGCCGTGCTGACGCTGGGCGCGGGGCACGTCACCGTCGTGGACGCGATGCCGGACCGGGCGGCGGATCTCGCCGCCGGGCTGAACCGGCACTTCGGTGCGGGGCGGGCGGCGGCCGCGGCGCCGGACGCGCTCGGGGGGCTGCTCGGCCGCGGCGACGGGGTGGTGCACGCGACGCCCACCGGGATGGCGGCCCATCCCGGGCTGCCCTTCCCGGCCGAGCTGCTGCATCCCGGTCTGTGGGTCGCCGAGGTGGTGTACCGGCCGCTGGAGACCGAGTTGCTGCGCACGGCCCGGGCGGTGGGGTGCGCGACGCTGGACGGCGGGGGCATGGCCGTGTTCCAGGCGGCGGACGCGTTTCGGCTGTTCACGGGGCGGGAGCCGGATGCCGTTCGGATGCTGGCGGACATTGCCGAGCTGGCGGGTGTATCGGGTGCGGGTGTTGGTGGCTGAGGTCGCCTGATGGGTGGGGTGGCTCGGGTTGTGTGGCGGGGTGCGGGGCGTGGGGGCTGGTCGCGCAGTGCCCCGCGCCCCTTACGGGGCGGTGGGGGTTGATCGCGCAGCCCCCGCGCCCCCTGCGGGGCGGGTGCGCGGGTGCGGGGCGCGCCCACGCGGCGGAGCCGCACTTTTCACAGCCCCGCGCCCCGTACGGGGCGCGCCTGAGCCGGCGGCTCTCGCCGTGCCTCTCTGTGGAGCGACAGCTAAGGAGTATCGACGTGCGTACGTCCATTGCCACTGTCTCGCTCAGTGGGTCCCTGACCGAGAAGCTCACGGCTGCGGGACGGGCCGGGTTCGACGGGGTGGAGATCTTCGAGAACGATCTGCTCGCGAGCCCCCTCACCCCCGAGGAGATCCGGGCCCGCACCGCGGACCTCGGTCTGAGCATCGACCTGTACCAGCCGATGCGGGACATCGAAGCGGTGCCCGAAGAAGAGTTCGCCCGCAATCTGCGCCGCGCCCGGCACAAGTTCGAACTCATGCGCCGCCTCGGCACCGACACGGTCCTGGTCTGCTCCAGCGTCTCCCCGCTCGCCGTGGACGACGACGCGCTCGCGGCCGACCAGCTGCGCCGGCTCGCGGACCTCGCACAGGACTTCGGTATGCGCGTCGCCTACGAGGCGCTCGCGTGGGGCCGCCATGTGAGTACGTACGACCACGCCTGGAGCATCGTCGAAGCCGCGGACCACCCCGCCCTCGGCACCTGCCTGGACAGCTTCCACATCCTCGCCCGCGGCGGCGACCCCAAGGGCATCGAGGACATCCCCGGCGAGAAGATCTTCTTCCTGCAACTGGCCGACGCCCCCCTGATGGCGATGGACGTCCTGCAGTGGAGCCGCCACTACCGTTGCTTCCCGGGCCAGGGCGGCTTCGACATCGCGGGGTTCCTCGGACACGTCCTGCGGGCCGGATACCGCGGACCGCTCTCCCTCGAGGTCTTCAACGACGTCTTCCGGCAGGCCGAGGCCGGACCGACCGCCGTGGACGCGCGTCGCTCCCTCCTCGTCCTCCAGGAGGCGACGGGACTCGCGGCCCCGCCCGCGCCCGTGGTGCCGACCGGTGTCGCCTTCGCCGAGCTCGTCACCCCCGACGTCGAACCCGTCACCGCCCTCCTCGGCGCCCTCGGCTTCACCCGCAGGGCCAGGCACCGCAGCAAGCCCGTCGATCTCTGGCAGCAGGGCGAGGCCCGTGTCCTCGTGAACACCGGACCGGCCGCCCGGCGCGACGGCACCTCCCTCGCCGCCGTCGGCCTGGAGTCCCCGGACCCGGCCGCCGCGGCCCGGCGCGCCGAATCCCTCCTCGCCCCGGTCCTGCCCCGCCGCCGCGCCCCCGAGGACGCACCGCTGGACGCGGTGGCCGCCCCCGACGGCACCGAACTCTTCTTCTGTGTCACGGACCGCTCCGGGCACCCCGAACTCGCGCGGTGGACGGGCGACTTCGTGCCGGTCCCGCACGAACGACTCCCGCAGCACGTGGCCCGCATCGACCACCTGGCCCTCACCCAGCCCTGGCACCAGTTCGACGAGGCGGCCCTCTTCCACCGCAGTGTGCTCGGGCTGAGCGCACAGGACAGCGTCGATGTCGCCGACCCGTACGGACTGCACCGCAGCCGCGCGGTCACCAACGCCGACGGCAGCGTCCGTATCGCCCTCGGCGTCGGGCCCGCCCCCACCGACGAGGGCGCCCGCGCCCAGCACATCGCCCTCGCCACCGACGACGTGGTCACCGCGGCCCGCCGCTTCCGCGAGGCCGGCGGGCGACTGCTGGCGATGCCCGCGAACTACTACGACGACCTCGCCGCACGGTATGAGTTTGCCGACGGCGAGCCGGAGACGTACCGCGAACTCGGCATCCTCTACGACCGTGACGCGGAGGGCGAGTTCCGCCACTGCTACACGGAGACGGTGGGCCGCGTCTTCTTCGAGCTCGTCCAGCGTGACGGCGGTTACCGGGGCTACGGAGCGCAGAACGCCCCGGTGCGGCTGGCCGCGCAGCACCTGCCGCGCCGAGCGGGGCGCTGACCCCTCGGCCGTGTCACGGCGCCACTCGCGTCACGATGCCGTTCGTCCGAGCCCCAGGCGGCGCATATTACCCGTCAGTTGACATTGAAACACCAATGACCACCGCTATCATCACACCACCCGCGGAACACCTCTGCGGAGCGACCGTCGGCCGATGACAGCGGCAGCACGGTATCGCCCCCAGTCTGCTGCCCAGGACGTGGAGCAATCGGCCTCCGGCTCCGAGGCCGGTTTCAGTGCTTCACGTTTTGAGAGGGAGCCCATGCCGGGAGACCGCTTCACCCCCGACTTCGACCCCGACTACGGGGACGCGCCCCTCAGCACCGCACGCAAGGACATCGCCAACGGGCGCTGGCAGGGTCTGCGGGATCTGCTGCGGGTGACCGGCCCCGCATGGTCCGTGCGCGCCCACCGGATCCGGCTGCTCGCGCCCGCGTGCGCGGGCAACTCCGCGGTCGAGTCCTGGCTCGCCGCGGAGCCGCGCAGCCCCGACGCCCTGGTACTGCGGGCCGCGACCGAGGTGGCCAGGGCCTTCACCCTCGCCACCGCCGCGGGCGGGAGCGCACCCGTCGAGCAGCGGCGCGTCGACCGGGCGGTGATGGCCTGTCTGCAGGGCGCCGAGGCCTACCCCGATGACCCCACACCGTGGATCTGCCTCATCTCCGTCGCCCGGCTCTACGCCGCCGGGGTGCGCCGCCAGGAACTCGGCCGCTGGTGGGACGAGTTGCACGCCCGCGACCCCTACACGATCGAGGGGCACCTCCATGTGCTGCGCTACTACTCGGCGCGCTGGCACGGCACCCACGGTCTGATGTACGACTTCGCCCGCGACGCGGCGGCCGTCGCCCCACCGGGCTGCGCGCTGCCGGTCCTGGTGCAGTTCGCCCGCGTGGAGGAGTACCGCTTTCTGCAGGAGGAGGCGAACGGGCGGCCGGACGCGCCCGTCGACCTCGACGGGCACTGGAACCACGAGGGAGCCGTCGACGACGTACGGCGTACCTGGCAGCGCTGGATCGCCGCGCGCCCGGACGGCCAGCCCGCGCCGGAGGAGGTGCGCGACCTCAACTACCTGGCGCACGCCGCCAGCTACGCGGGCCTGCCGGACCTCGCGGCCCCGCTCTTCAAGACCCTGGGGGTGCGCGCCAGCCGGATGCCCTGGTCCCGCACCGGCGATCCGGAGGCGGAGTACGTGAAGTGGCGCAGGCGCGCCACGCGCGGCGCCTGAGCCACCTCACGTGTCCCGGCCGCAGAGGTGGCACGGCCGGGCCGGTGGGGAACTACAGGTCGAACTCGTGCGGCGGCAGGTCGAGGGTGAAGCACGCCTCGCGCACGACGGCCTGCTCGGTCTTGTCGAAGTCGCCGTCGGCGCCGCCGATGACGATGCCGATCTGGATGACGGCGCGCGCCTCGGCCGGCTTCTTCTTCGCCTTGGCGATCTCCTGGAGGACGCTGACCTTGCCGAAGGCGAAGTCGGCGGTCAGCTTGTTCAGGTTGTCGTCGAAGCGGCGGCGCAGGTCGTCGGCGTCGAAGTTCTGCAACACCTCGTTCGTGGCGATGAGCTGCGCGACGCGCTGGCGCTCGGAGGGATCGACCGTCCCGTCCGCCGCGGCGACGAGCGCGCACATCGCCATGCTCGCGTCGCGGAAGGCACCGCTCTTCAGATCGTTCTTCTTCGCCACGAGCTGGGTCTGCATCGTCGACGCGGACTCCTTGATGCGGTCCCACAGGGCCATGAGAGCTCCATACGTTGGGAGAGGCCCGGCCCGCCCCGGAGGGCGGACCGTGCCTCGTCGATTTCTACAGCAATGTAGAAACTAGCGAACCGCCGCAGAAGTTCCGGTGGCGTTCCACTCGGCGATCACAGGATGCCCGTGCTCGGTGGACAGCCGGCTGACGGTACCCGTCGCGAGCTGGAACAGCCGCCCGTCCGCGGGGGACAGCCCCAGCCGACGGGCCGTCAGCACGCGCAGGAAGTGGGCGTGTGCCACGAGGATCACGTCGCCGTCGGCGAGCGCCGGCCCGACGCGGGACAGCACGCGGTCCGCGCGCTCTCCCACCTCCGCCGGTGACTCGCCGGGATGGCCGTCGGGGCCGGGCGGCACGCCGTCGTTCCACAGGAACCAGTCGGGCCGGGTGCGGTGTATCTCGACGGTCGTGATGCCTTCGTACGCGCCGTAGTCCCACTCGTGCAGATCGGCATGGGCCTCGGCCCCGTACACGCCCGCGAGTTCCGCCGTGCGTATCGCGCGGCCGAGCGGGCTGGTCAGGGCCAGGGCGAAGGTCCGGCCTGCGAGCAGCGGGGCGAGGGACTTGGCCTGTTCCTCGCCGTGCTGGGTGAGGGGGAGGTCGGTCCAGCTGGTGTGCTGGCCCGACACGCTCCACTCGGTCTCGCCGTGGCGGACCAGCAGGAGGTCGCCCATGGTCGCTACTTCGCCGCCTCGACGGCGTGGCCGCCGAACTGGTTGCGCAGTGCCGCGATCATCTTCATCTGCGGGGAGTCGTCCTGGCGGGAGGCGAACCGGGCGAAGAGGGAGGCGGTGATGGCGGGCAGCGGGACGGCGTTGTCGATGGCCGCCTCGACGGTCCAGCGGCCCTCGCCGGAGTCGTCCGCGTAGCCGCGCAGCTTCTCCAGGTGCTCGTCGTCGTCCAGCGCGTTGACGGCGAGGTCGAGCAGCCAGGAGCGGATGACGGTGCCTTCCTGCCAGGAGCGGAAGACCTCGCGCACGTCGGTGACGGAGTGGACCTTCTCCAGGAGCTCCCAGCCCTCGGCGTAGGCCTGCATCATGGCGTACTCGATGCCGTTGTGGACCATCTTGGAGAAGTGGCCCGCGCCGACCTTGCCGGCGTGCACGAAGCCGGCGTCACCCTCGGGCTTGAGGGCGTCGAAGATCGGCTGCACCTTGGCGATGTTCTCGGCGTCGCCGCCGACCATCAGCGCGTAGCCGTTCTTGAGGCCCCAGACGCCGCCGGAGACGCCCGCGTCGACGAACCCGATGCCCTTGGCGGCCAGTTCCTCCGCGTGCTTCTCGTCGTCGGTCCAGCGGGAGTTGCCGCCGTCGACGACGGTGTCACCGGGCTCCAGGAGCTCGCCGAGCTGGTCGATGGTGGACTGCGTGGCGGCGCCGGCGGGGACCATCACCCACACCACGCGCGGGCCTTCGAGCGCGCTCACGAGTTCGGTGAGGCTGCCCACGTCCGAGACCTCGGGGTTGCGGTCGTAGCCGACGACCGTGTGGCCCGCGCGGCGGATCCGCTCGCGCATGTTGCCGCCCATCTTGCCGAGGCCGATGAGTCCGAGCTGCATGACAGTCACTTCTTTCGGAGGGTGCGGTACGCGGCCACGAGGGCGGCGGTGGAGGGGTCGAGGCCGGGCACGTCGGCGCCTTCGGTGAGCGCGGGTTCGACGCGCTTGGCGAGGACCTTGCCGAGTTCGACGCCCCACTGGTCGAAGGAGTCGATGTTCCAGATCGCGCCCTGGACGAACACCTTGTGCTCGTAGAGGGCGATGAGCTGGCCGAGGACCGACGGCGTCAGCTCGCTCGCGAGGATCGTCGTCGTCGGGTGGTTGCCCTTGAACGTCTTGTGCGGGACCAGTTCCTCGGGCACGCCCTCGGCGCGCACCTCGTCGGGCGTCTTGCCGAAGGCGAGGGCCTGGGTCTGCGCGAAGAAGTTCGCCATCAACAGGTCGTGCTGGGCGGCGAGTTCGGGCTCCAGCTCGTCGACCGGGTTGGCGAAGCCAATGAAGTCGGCCGGGATCAGCTTCGTGCCCTGGTGGATGAGCTGGTAGTAGGCGTGCTGCCCGTTGGTGCCGGGTGTGCCCCACACCACCGGACCGGTCTGCCATTCCACCGGGTCGCCTTCGCGGTCCACCGACTTGCCGTTGGACTCCATGTCCAACTGCTGCAGGTAGGCGGTGAACTTGGACAGGTAGTGCGAGTACGGCAGTACGGCGTGCGACTGGGCGTCGAAGAAGTTGCCGTACCAGACGCCCAACAGGCCCAGCAGCAAAGGCGCGTTGGCCTCGGCGGGAGCCGTACGGAAGTGCTCGTCGACGAGCCTGAACCCGTCGAGCAGCTCCCGGAACCGGTCCGGGCCGATCGCGATCATCAACGACAGGCCGATCGCCGAGTCGAAGGAGTAGCGTCCGCCGACCCAGTCCCAGAACCCGAACATGTTGGCCGTGTCGATGCCGAAGTCCGACACCTTCCCGGCGTTCGTCGACAGCGCCACGAAGTGCTTGGCGACGGCCTTCTCGTCGCCGTCGAACCTGTCCAGCAGCCAGGTCCGCGCCGAGGTGGCGTTGGTGATCGTCTCGATCGTGGTGAACGTCTTCGAGGCGATGATGAACAGCGTCTCGGCCGGGTCGAGGTCGCGGACGGCCTCGTGCAGATCGGCGCCGTCCACGTTCGACACGAACCGCACGGTCAGCGAGCGGTCGGTGAAGGCCCGCAGCGCCTCGTACGCCATCGCCGGACCGAGGTCGGAGCCGCCGATACCGATGTTCACGACGTTCTTGATGCGCTTGCCGGTGTGACCGGTCCACTCACCCGAACGGACCCGCTCGGCGAAGTCGGCCATCTTGTCGAGCACGGCGTGCACGCCAGGGACGACGTTCTCCCCGTCGACCTCGATCACCGCGTTCCGCGGGGCCCGCAGGGCGGTGTGCAGCACCGCCCTGTCCTCGGTGACGTTGATCCTCTCGCCGCGGAACATCGCGTCCCGCAGCCCGAACACGTCGGTGGCGGTGGCCAGTTCCTGGAGGAGGGCGAGGGTCTCGTCCGTGATCAGATGCTTGGAGTAGTCGATCCGCAGATCGCCGACCCGCACGACATAGCGCTCGGCGCGGGCGGGATCGGCGGCGAACAGCTCACGCAGCCGCGGGTGGAGCAGACCGTCCGCGCGGTGGTCCTCCAGGGCCACCCACTCCGGACGCCGCGTGAGCTTGGGGGAGTCAGGCATGACGGGGGGTCTCCTTGGTGCCGCTCTCGCCCCGCAGGGCGACGGCGTACATCTCGTCCGCGTCGAGGCGGCGCAGCTCCTCGGCGATCAGCTCGGAAGTGCTGCGCACCTTCAGCGCGAGGGTGCGGGAGGGCTGCCCGGGCAGCGACAGGGTGGCCAGCGGTCCCTCGGGCCGGTCGATCACGATCTCGCCGTTCGCCGTGCCGAGCCGCACCGCGGTCACCACCGGACCGGCGGTGACGACCCGCTCGACCGACACTTCGAGCCGGGCGCCCAGCCAGCGGGCGAGCAGCTCGGCGCTCGGGTTGTCGGCCTCGCTCTCGACGGCGGCCGAGATCACCTTCGTACGGGCCTGGTCGAGCGCGGCGGCCAGCATCGAGCGCCAGGGCGTCAGCCGGGTCCACGCCAGGTCGGTGTCGCCCGGCGCGTAGGAGTTGACGCGGGCCTCCAGGGCCGTGAGGGGCGCCTCGACGGCGTACATGTCGGTGATCCTGCGCTGCGCGAGGGCTCCCAGCGGGTCCTTGGCGGGCACCTTGGGGGCGTCCACCGGCCACCAGACGACGACGGGCGCGTCCGGCAGCAGCAGCGGCAGGACCACGGAGTCGGCGTGGTCGGACACCTCGCCGTAGGTCCGCAGCACGACGGTCTCACCGGCACCGGAGTCGGCGCCCACCCGGACCTCGGCGTCGAGGCGCGAGTTGGTGCGGTCGCGCGGGGTGCGGGCGTGTCGCTTGATGACGACCAGGGTGCGTGAGGGGTGCTCGCGCGAGGCCTCCTCGGCGGCCTTGATCGAGTCGTACGCGTTCTCTTCGTCGGTGACGATGACCATCGTCAGGACCATGCCCACGGCGGGGGTGCCGATGGCGCGGCGCCCCTGCACGAGCGCCTTGTTGATCTTGCTTGCCGTGGTGTCGGTCAGGTCGATCTTCATGGCCTGCGCCAGCTCCGTCCGTCTCGTGCGAGCATCTCGTCGGCTTCCTTCGGACCCCAGCTGCCCGAGGGGTACTGCGCGGGCTTGCCATGGGTCTCCCAGTACTCCTCGATCGGGTCGAGGACCTTCCAGGACTCTTCCACCTCCTGATGACGGGGGAAGAGATTGGCGTCGCCGAGCAGGACATCCAGAATCAGCCGTTCGTACGCCTCCGGGCTGGACTCGGTGAACGACTCGCCGTAGGCGAAGTCCATCGTGACGTCCCGGATCTCCATCGACGTACCCGGGACCTTCGATCCGAAGCGCACCGTCATGCCCTCGTCGGGCTGGACGCGGATCACGATCGCGTTCTGGCCGAGCTCCTCGGTGGCGGTCGAGTCGAACGGTGAGTGCGGGGCGCGCTGGAAGACCACCGCGATCTCCGTCACCCGCCGGCCCAGGCGCTTGCCGGTGCGCAGATAGAAGGGGACGCCCGCCCAGCGGCGGTTGTCGACCTCCAGCTTGACGGCCGCGTAGGTGTCGGTCGTCGACTTGGGGTCGATGCCCTCCTCCTGCAGATAGCCGCGCACCTTCTCGCCGCCCTGCCAGGCCGCCGCGTACTGGCCGCGCACCGTGTGCTCGCCCAGGTTCTCCGGCAGCTTCACCGACTTGAGGACCTTGAGCTTCTCGGTCAGCAGCGACTCGGCGTCGAAGGCGATCGGCTCCTCCATGGCGGTCAGCGCCATCAGCTGGAGCAGGTGGTTCTGGATCACGTCACGGGCCGAACCGATGCCGTCGTAGTAGCCGGCCCGGCCGCCGATGCCGATGTCCTCCGCCATGGTGATCTGCACGTGGTCGACGTACGACCGGTTCCAGATCGGCTCGTACATCTGGTTGGCGAAGCGGAGCGCCAGGATGTTCTGGACGGTCTCCTTGCCGAGGTAGTGGTCGATGCGGAAGACCTGCTCCGGGTCGAACACGTCGTGCACGAGCGCGTTCAGCTCGCGCGCGCTCTCGAGGTCGTGGCCGAACGGCTTCTCGATGACCGCGCGCCGCCAGGAACCCTCCGGCGGGCTCGCGAGCCCGTGCTTCTTGAGCTGCTGGACGACCTTCGGGAAGAACTTCGGGGGCACGGAGAGGTAGAACGCGTAGTTGCCGCTGGTGCCCCGGGCCGCGTCCAGCTCCTCGATGGCGGAGCGCAGCTGCTTGAACGCCGTGTCGTCGTCGAAGGTGCCCGGGATGAACCGCATGCCCTCGGCGAGCTGCTGCCAGACCTCCTCCCGGAACGGGGTGCGCGCGTGTTCCTTCACCGAGTCGTGCACGATCTGCGCGAAGTCCTCGTCCTCCCAGTCGCGGCGGGCGAACCCGACGAGCGAGAAGCCCGGCGGCAGCAGACCGCGGTTGGCGAGGTCGTAGACGGCCGGCATCAGCTTCTTGCGGGACAGGTCGCCGGTGACACCGAAGATGACGAGGCCCGAGGGGCCCGCGATACGGGGGAGGCGGCGGTCACGGGGGTCACGGAGCGGGTTCTCCCATTCCGCCACCGGAACAGGGCCGTTGCTCTTGGCCTCGGCCTTCGCCTCGACAGCCTTCGCATCGACCGGCTTCACACCGTCCGGTTCCACGGTCGTGTCACCAGATCCCTCCGGCGCGGTGGCCGCATCCTGCGGGGTACCGCCGGGAAGCGCTTCAAGCTTGGTCATTCCCCTTCAACTCCCTTGCTGCTCAGCGAGGTCGCAACCGCGTCGAGCAGGTCATCCCAGGCCGCCTCGAACTTCGAGACGCCCTCGTCCTCCAGCTGGTTGACCACCTCGTCGTAGGAGATCCCGAGCCCTTCCACGGCGGCCAGGTCGGCGCGCGCCTGGGCGTAGCCGCCGGTCACCGCGTCGCCGTGGATGTCACCGTGGTCGGCCGTGGCGTTGAGCGTCGCCTCCGGCATGGTGTTGACCGTGCCCGGCGCGACCAGCTCGTCGACGTACAACGTGTCCTTGTACGAGGGGTCCTTGACGCCCGTCGAGGCCCACAGCGGGCGCTGCTTGTTGGCGCCGGCCGGGGCGAGCGCGGTCCAGCGGGCGGAGGCGAACACCTCTTCGTACGCCTCGTAGGCGAGCCGCGCGTTGGCGAGCGCCGCCCTGCCCTTGAGGGCGAGGGCCTCGTCGGTCCCGACCTTCGTCAGCCGCTTGTCGATCTCGCTGTCGACGCGGGAGACGAAGAAGGAGGCGACGGAGTGGATGGTGGCGAGGTCGATGCCCGCCGCCTGGGCCTTCTCCAGGCCCGCCAGATAGGCGTCCATCACCTCGCGGTAGCGCTCCAGGGAGAAGATCAGCGTCACGTTGACGCTGATGCCGAGGCCGATGACCTCGGTGATCGCCGGGAGACCGGCCTTCGTCGCCGGGATCTTGATCATCACGTTCGGGCGGTCGACGAGCCAGGAGAGCTGCTTGGCCTCGGCGACGGTCGCCCCGGTGTTGTGGGCGAGGCGCGGGTCGACCTCGATGGAGACCCGGCCGTCACGGCCGGCGGTCGCGTCGTGGACCGGGCGCAGGATGTCGGCGGCGGCACGGACGTCGGCCGTCGTCATCATCCGCACGGCCTCGTCGACCGTCACGCCGCGCTCGGCCAGGTCGCCGAGCTGCTCCTCGTACCCCTCACCGGAGCCGATGGCGGCCTGGAAGATGGAGGGGTTGGTGGTGACGCCCACCACGTGCCTGGTCGCTACGAGTTCGGCGAGGTTGCCGGAGGCGATGCGCTTGCGGGAGAGGTCGTCCAGCCAGATGGAGACGCCTTCGTCGGAGAGGCGCTTCAGGGTTACCGCGGTCGCGGTTGCTTCGGTCACAGTGATCATCTTCCTTCGTGCGATCGGATCAACCGCGGGCGGCGGTCAGGGATTCCCGGGCGGCGGCGGCGACGTTCTCGGCGGTGAAACCGAACTCGGCGAACAGGGTCTTGGCGTCGGCGGAGGCACCGAAGTGCTCGAGGGAGACAATGCGTCCGTGGTCACCGACGTAGCGGTACCAGGTCAGGCCGATGCCCGCCTCGACCGCCACGCGGGCCTTCACGGACGGCGGCAGGACGCTCGCCCGGTACTCCGGGGACTGCTCCTCGAACCACTCCACGGACGGCATCGACACGACCCGGGTGCCGATCCCCTCGGCCTCCAGCAGCTCACGCGCCTCGACGGCGAGGTGCACCTCGGAGCCGGTGGCGATCAGGACCAGGTCGGGCGTCTCGGTGGAGGAGTCACGCAGCACGTAACCACCCTTGGCGGCCTCGGAGTTGGCCTCGTAGGTGGGTACGCCCTGGCGGGTCAGGGCCAGGCCGTGCGGGGCGGGGTGGGTGGCGTGCCGCTTGAGGATCTCGGCCCAGGCGATCGCCGTCTCGTTGGCGTCGGCCGGGCGGACGATGTTCAGGCCCGGGATGGCGCGCAGCGAGGCCAGGTGTTCGACCGGCTGGTGGGTCGGGCCGTCCTCGCCGAGCCCGATGGAGTCGTGCGTCCACACGTAGGTGACGGGGAGCTGCATCAGCGCGGACAGGCGCACGGCGTTGCGCATGTAGTCGGAGAAGACCAGGAAGGTGCCTCCGTAGATGCGGGTGTTGCCGTGCAGCGCGATGCCGTTCATCTCCGCGGCCATGGAGTGCTCGCGGATGCCGAAGTGGACGGTACGGCCGTACGGGTCGGCCTCCGGCAGCGGGTTGCCCTTCGGCAGGAAGGAGGACGTCTTGTCGATGGTGGTGTTGTTGGAGCCGGCCAGGTCGGCGGAGCCGCCCCACAGTTCGGGGATCACCGAGCCGAGCGCCTGCAGGACCTTGCCGGAGGCGGCGCGGGTGGCGACGGACGTGCCGGCCTCGAACGCCGGGAGCTTGTCCTGCCAGCCCTCGGGAAGCTGGCCGGCGACGACCCTGTCGAACAGCCTGGCCCGCTCGGGCTGTGCGGTGCGCCACTCGGCGATCCGCTTGTCCCAGGCGGCGTGTGCCTCGGCACCCCGGTCCAGGGCCTGGCGGGCGTGGGCGAGGACCTCGCCCGCGACCTCGAAGGACTTCTCCGCGTCGAAGCCCAGCAGCCGCTTGGTGGCGGCGACCTCGTCCGCGCCCAGCGCGGAGCCGTGCGAAGCCTCGGTGTTCCGGGCGTTCGGCGCGGGCCAGGCGATGATGGTGCGCATCGCGATGATCGAGGGCCGTCCGGTCTCGGCCTGCGCCGCCTTCAGCGCCGTGTACAGCGCGCGGACGTCGATGTCGCCGTCGGCCGAGGGCTCGATGCGCTGCACATGCCAGCCGTAGGCCTCGTAGCGCTTCAGCACGTCCTCGGAGAAGGCGGTGGCGGTGTCGCCCTCGATGGAGATGTGGTTGTCGTCGTAGACGAAGACCAGGTTGCCCAGCTTCTGGTGGCCCGCGAGGGAGGAGGCCTCGGCGGAGATGCCCTCCTCCAGGTCGCCGTCCGAGACGATGCCCCAGATGGTGTGGTCGAAGGGCGACTCGCCCTCCGGCGTCTCGGGGTCGAACAGGCCGCGCTCGTAGCGGGCGGCCATCGCCATGCCCACCGCGTTCGCGACACCCTGCCCCAGCGGACCGGTGGTGGTCTCCACGCCCGCGGTGTGCCCGTACTCGGGGTGACCCGGCGTCTTCGAACCGTGCGTGCGGAACGCCTTCAGATCGTCCAGCCCGAGTTCGTAGCCGGAGAGGAAGAGCTGCGTGTAAAGGGTCAGCGAGGTGTGACCGGGGGACAGGACGAACCGGTCGCGGCCGGTCCACTCCGGGTCGGCGGGGTCGTGTCGCATCACCTTCTGAAAGATCGTGTACGCGGCCGGGGCCAGGCTCATCGCTGTGCCCGGGTGGCCGTTTCCGACCTTCTGAACGGCGTCAGCGGCCAGGATGCGGGCAGTGTCGACGGCCCGGCGGTCCAGCTCGGTCCATTCGAAGCCGTCGGGGCTCTGCGTACTCATCTTCAAGAAGTCCTCACTGGATCGGGAATCGCTGGTGGAACGCCTTCAAAACTAAAAGTCTGACTTTTGCCGGGGAAGGTGCCCGTGTGTCAGCCTTCGGTGAAAGTGGGACACGGAGTGCTGCAGCGAGCCGACGCGAGAGGGACATGACGGACAGAACCACCCAAGGCGGTGCAGGGGGTGAAGGCGGGCCCCGGGACGGGATCAGGACCTTCCCCTTCCCGGTCGATCTGAGCCTGTCCGGCGTCGGGATGCAGGTCGGCGCGATGGGGAGCGGGCGCGTCTGGCACGCGGACGCCCCGCTGGAACGCGTGCACCGCATCGACTTCCACGTCGTGATGCTCTTCCACGAGGGCCCGGTCAGACACATGATCGACTTCGCCGAGTACGAGGCGTCCCCGGGCGACATCCTGTGGATCCGCCCCGGTCAGGTGCACCGCTTCTCCCGCACCGACCGCTACCGCGGCACCGTCCTGATCATGCAGCCCGGCTTCCTGCCGCGCGCGACCGTCGAGGCGACCGGCCTCTACCGCTACGACCAGCCGCCGCTGCTGCGCCCCGGCGCCGCCCAGCTGACCGCCCTGGAGCACTCGCTCACCCAGCTGGAACGCGAGTACGTCGACACCACCACGCTGCCGCTCAGCCTGCACACCTCGGTGCTGCGGCACTCCCTCACCGCGTTCCTGCTGCGCCTCGCCCATCTCGCGGCCAGCTCCGCCGAAGCGGCCCGCGAGCAGAGCGACACCACCTTCACGCGCTTCCGGGACGCGGTCGAGAAGGACTTCGCCACCAACCACAGCGTCAGCGCGTACGCCGACGCCCTCGGCTACTCCCGCCGCACCCTGGTCCGCGCGGTGCGCGCGGCCACCGGTGAGACCCCGAAGGGATTCATCGACAAGCGGGTGATCCTGGAGGCCAAGCGGCTGCTGGCCCACACGGAGATGCCCATCGGCCGCATCGGCGTCGCCGTGGGCTTCCCCGACTCGGCGAACTTCTCCAAGTTCTTCCACCAGCACACGGGCACGAGTCCCGTGGTGTTCCGGGCGGAGCTGCGCTGAGTCGGTGCCGAGGAAAAGCTGAGTCCGTCCCGAAGAAGAGTTGAGATCGTCCCGAAGAAGAGCCGAGACCGCGCCCAAGGAAAGGGGCGGGCCCGCGGGCCCGCCCCGTCACTCCTCGTGCCGCTCGTCGAGGAACCTCCTCGTCAGTGGCCGAAGTCGAACCAGTTGACGTTCACGAAGTCGGCCGGCTGACCGCTGGTGAAGGTCAGATAGACGTCATGGGTGCCGGTGACGCCGGTGATGTTGGCCGGGACCGTCCGCCAGCTCTGCCAGCCGCCGGTGTTGCCCACCGCGAAACTGCCGATGGGGGTGCTCGTACGGCTGTCGAGGCGCACCTCGACCAGACCGCTGACCCCGCTCGCCGCACCGCTCGCGACCCGCCCGTAGAACTGCGTGGCCGCCGTGGAGCCGAAGTTGACGCCCTTGTAGAGCGCCCAGTCGCCGCCGGCCAGCGAGCCGATGTCCTGGCCGCCGCCGGTGTCCGTGGTGGTCTCGGTGCTGGTGCCCGACTGGCTGTCGTACGACTCGGCCTGGATGGCGCTGTAGGCGTCACGGTTGCCGGTCGGAGGCGGTGTGGTACCGCTCCCACTGGCCTGCAGCACCTGGACGTAGTCCACGACCAGCGGGTGGCCGGGCTCGGTGCCGCTGTCGGGACCGCCGCCGAACGCGTCGGGGAAGCCGCCGCCCATCGCCACGTTCAGGATGACGAAGTAGCCGTGGTTGGTGGCGTTCGCCCAGGTGGTCGCGTCGACCTGGTTCGCCTTGACCGTGTGGAAGTTGACGCCGTCGAGGTAGAACCGGATCTCCTCGGGGCTCGTCGAGCGGTCCCACTCCATGGCGTACGTGTGGAAGCCGGCCTGACATGTGGTGCCGGCGCACGGGGTGTTGCCGCCGATGCCGCTGGTCTCGTTGCACGGGCCGCCCGGGTTGGTGCCGCAGTGCATGGTGGCCCACTCGGTGTTGAGGCCCTGGACGTTCTCCATGATGTCCAGCTCGCCGACGCTCGGCCAGTTCTGGTAGTTGCCGCGGTAAGGGGCGCCCAGCGTCCAGAAGGCCGGCCAGTAGCCCTTGGCGGCGGCGCCGGTCACGTTCGGCATCTGGAGGCGCGCCTCGACGCGGAGTTTGCCGCCCGCGGGTGGCTGGAAGTCGGTGCGGGTGGTCTCGATACGGCCCGAGGTCCAGTTGCCGGAGGCGTCCCGGCGCGGGGTGATCAGCAGGTTGCCGTTGCCGTCGAGCGCCACGTTGTTGGTGCTGGAGGTCATCGTCTCGACCTCGCCGGTGCCCCAGTTGGCGGCGCCGCCCGGGTAACTGGTGCCGGTGTCGTACTGCCAGTTGGAGGTGTTGACGCCGGAGCCGGCCGCCCCGTTGAAGTCGTCGACGAAGACCTGGGACCAGCCGGCCGGGGGAGTGGGCGCGGACGCGTTCGCGGGGAGGACCGCGGCCACGGCCAGGGTCAGTGTGCCGACCGCGGCCAGAATGACGCGCCGCAGAGGGCCGCGTCTGACAGGTGTGCCGGAGGGTTCACTCATGGATGCCTCTTCGGTACGGAGTGGGGGTGCGCGGGTGCTGTTGAGAGCGCTCTCAAGCAAGGTGCGCGGCCAATGTGCTCTCTGTCACTCCGAGCGTCAAGAGGTAAAGCCGAGAAACTCCTTTCCCTGTGCGGGAGTTCAGGCAATGAAGAGTGGGATGTGCGGGGCCTTGCCTAGAGGGCGCTGCCCGCCTTCCAGTCGGACCAGGACAGGTTCCAGCCGTTGAGGCCGTTGGACGCCTCGACGGTCTTCTCGCCCGAGTTCTTGACGACGACGACATCGCCGAGCATCGAACTGGCGTAGAACTTGTAGCCCGGCACGGAGCTGTCGTTCGCGCCCTTGGCGTCGTGCAGGCCGATACATCCGTGGCTGGTGTTGGTGGAGCCGAAGACCGAGGTCGAGCCCCAGTAGTTGCCGTGGATGAAGGTGCCGGAGGTGGTCAGGCGCTGGGCGTGCGGGACGTCCGAGATGTCGTACTCGTCGCCGAGCCCGACGGTCGAGGACTCCATCCGGGTCTGCTTGAACCGCTCGCTGATGACCATGATCCCGGACCAGGTGGTGTGGTCGGCGTCGCCGCCGCTCACCGGATAGGTGGCGAGGGTGGAGCCGTCGCGCTGGACGGTCATGGTCTTCTTCGCCAGGTCGACCGTGCTGATCTGACGGCGGCCGATGTGGAAGGTGACGTCCTTGGACTGGGTGCCGTAGACGCCGGCCGTGCCCTCGACGTCCTTCAGACGCAGGCTCAGCGTGATCTTCGTGCCCGCGGCCCAGTACTCCTCGGGCCGGAAGTCGAGGCGCGTGTCGCTGAACCAGTGGCCGACCACCTCGACCGCGGGCTCCGCCGTCACCGTGATCGCCTTTTCCACGGCGGCCCGGTCCTTCACGGCCTCGGTGAAATTGATCGACACGGGCATGCCGACACCGGAGGTCGAATTCGCCTCGGGCGTGAAATAGCCCACGAACGTTTCCGAGGGCTGCTTCGTGACGAAGCTCGCGCTCTGCGCGGCGGCGCCCTTCGGCGTGGCCGTGACCGTGTATTTGGTACCCGAGTAAGGGTTTTTCGTGGACGTCCATTTCGTACGGGCGTCATTGAAGGATCCGGCCAGGGTGGAGCCGTCGTTTCCGCTGACCTCGACGCTCGCGAGCGTGCCGTCGCTGACGGTGACCTCGACCGGGCTCGTGAAACCGGCCTTCTTCGTGCCGTCGGCCGGGGTGACGGTCACGGTCGGGGCTTTGGCCTTGGCTTTCGTGCTCGCGCCGGCCGTCGCGCCCGCCTTCGCGTCCGTTCCCTCCGAGGCGTCCGCCGAGCCGCTGCAGCCCGAAAGGATGCCCACGGCCGGTACGGCCCCGAGCGCGGCCAGCACCCCGCGCCGCGACCAGGCCTGCCGCTCGGACCGGTTCGCCGTCCACCGCTCGGACCGGTTCGAATTCTTCGCGAAGCCCACGGCGCGCCTTTCCTGGATGACCACCACGACTGCTGGTGCATCCTGCGCCGCTTTCCTGGGGTGATTCTTTGAAACCCGGGGCTGCCGCCTGAGATTTACGTGAAGAGGACCTGAGAATCGGCCTGAAGGAACGGCGTACGGAAATGTGCTCCGGGGAGCCTCAGGTGCCCGGCTCGGGCCGGGTCTGCGGCTGCCACCCCAGGGCGCGGGAGATCCCCCGCGCCGCCAGCCGTACCGCCGGAATCAACGCCGGTACCTGGGCGTCGTGTTCGGGGACCACGACGGAGACCGCCGCGACCACCGCGCCGGCCGCGCCGCGCACCGGGGCGGCGACCGACAGGGCGTCGTCGGTGACCTGACGGCTGCTCACCGCCACGCCGGTGCGGCGGACCTCGGCGAGCGCGCGGCGCAGGCGCGCCCCGTCGGTGAGGGTGTGCGGGGTGAACGCGGCCAACGGCACTGAGCAGTAGGCCTCTTGGAACGCCGAGTCACTGTGGGCCAGCAGCGCGAGGCCCACGCCCGTCGCGTGCAGTGGCCAGCGGGCGCCCACCTGGATGCGTACACCGACCGCGGAGCGTCCGGAGATCCACTCGATGTAGACGACCTCGGCGCCGTCGCGGACCGCCATCTGCACGTTCTCGTGCGTGGCCTCGTACAGGTCCTCCAGGTACGGCAGCGCGACCTGGCGCAGGGCGAGGCCACGGGGTGCGAGGGCCGCGATCTCCCAGAGGCGCAGGCCCACGTGGTAGACGCCGTCCGCGTCCCGCTCCAGCGCGCCCCAGTCGGTGAGGGCGCCGACCAGCCGGTGCGCCGTGGTGAGGGTCAGTCCGGCCCGGCGGCTGATTCCCGTCAGGGAGAGCGCCGGGTGCTGGTGGTCGAAGGCGGCGAGCACGGCGAGCAGACGGTCGGGCGCGGACAGCGTGGTCATGAGTCCAGTTCGGCTTCCGCGACCCGTTGCAGGAGCGTGTGCAGGGTGTCCCGCTCGGCGGGGGCGAGCGGCTGGAGCAGGTCGTTGGTGACGCGCAGGCCCGCCTCGTCCGTGTCGCGCAGGAACGCCCGGCCGTCGTCCGTGAGGACGACGATCCGGCTGCGGCGGTCGTCCGGCGACGGGCGGCGCTCGGCGAAACCGAGCTTCTCCAGGTCGTCGACGAGTCCGACGATCGCACTCGGGTCGTAGCCGAGCCGCGAGCTCAGCTCCCGCTGGAGCGCGCCCTCGGAGGTGGCCAGGAAGCGCAGCAGCGCGTAGTGGCGCAGCCGCAGTCCCGACTCCTGGAGGAAGGTGTTGAACAGCTGCCCCGAGCGAAGGCCCAGTCGGTACAGCAGATAGCCGGTGTCGGCGTGCAGTCCGCGCATCCACGGCTCCTGGGCGTCGATGGGGACGGGGCCGGTGGCCGGGCTGGTGGAGTGCTGCTGGCCTGCGATGGCGGGCTCCCTGGGCCGGGCCCCGGGCGGGGCGGTTCCTTCGTGCCGGGTACGGCATGCCGTACTGCGTACAGCATCACGCCGTACTCCGCACAGCATGCCGCACGGATGAGTCGGCAACAACTATTGACGTCAACAATTATTGTCCTTAGCTTCGATCTCCTAGCCGCAGCTCGGCATCGCACGCCGCGCTCCGGACCCTCAGCGTCGAAGGGACCCCCTCGTGCCCAGCATCGATCTCACCGGCAAGGTGGCCGTCGTCACCGGCAGCGGCCGTGGCCTGGGCCTGGCCTACGCACACGCTCTTGCGGCCGTCGGTGCCTGCGTGGTCGTCAACGACATCGACGAGGCCGTGGCCGAGCAGGCCGTGAAGTCCATCACCGCCGCGGGCGGCAAGGCCGTGGCCGAGGTGGTCCCGGTCGGCACCACCGAGGCGGCCGACCGGCTCGTCGCCCGTGCGGTGCGGGAGTTCGGACGGCTCGACATCCTGGTCACCAACGCGGGCATCCTGCGCGACAAGGTGCTGTGGAAGATGACCGACGAGGACTTCGACGCGGTGATCACCACGCATCTGAAGGGCACCTTCACCTGCGCCCGCGCCGCCGCCGTGCGCATGCGCGAGCAGGGCGACGGCGGCTCGCTGATCCTGGTCGGCTCGCCGGCCGGGCAGCGCGGGAACTTCGGCCAGACGAACTACGCCGCCGCGAAGGCGGGCATCGCCGCCATGGCCCGTACCTGGTCGATGGAGCTGGGCCGCGCGGGCATCACCGTCAACGCGATCGTGCCGGTCGCCGCCACCGCGATGACCGAGACCATCCCCGCGTTCGCCCCGTACGTCGAGGCCATGAGGAACGGCGAGCCGCTGCCCGACTTCCTCCGCAAGGGCGAGGGCTTCGGCACCCCCGAGGACTGCGCCGCCCTCGTCCCGTTCCTCGCCTCCGACGCCGCCCGCGGTGTCACCGGCCAGGCCATCGGCATCGGCGGCGACAAGGTGGCACTCTGGTCGCACCCGCAGGAGGTCAGGGCGGCGTACGCGGACGGCGGCTGGACCCCCGACACCCTGGCCGACGCCTGGGCCACGTCGGTCGGCGCCGAGCCGCAGACCGTCGGGATCCCCGCGCCGAAGCTTCCGGAGGCGTGATGGACCTGAACGAACTCGTCGCGATCGACGTCCACACCCACGCGGAGGTGTCCTCGAAGGGCCATGCCTCGCTCGACGACGATCTGCACGAAGCCTCCAGCGCCTACTTCAAGGTCGAGGGCAAGCGGAAGCCCACCCTGGAGGAGACGGCCGCCTACTACCGCGAGCGGAAGATGGCCGCCGTGATCTTCACGGTGGACGCCGAGTCCGCCACCGGCACCGCGCCCGTCCCGAACGAGGAGGTCGCCGAGGCCGCCGCCGCGCATCCGGACGTGCTGATCCCCTTCGCCTCCATCGACCCCTTCCGCGGCAGGGCGGGCGTCAAGCAGGCCCGCCGGCTCGTCGAGGAGTACGGGGTCAAGGGCTTCAAGTTCCACCCCAGCATCCAGGGCTTCTTCCCCAACGACAGGTCGGTGGCGTACGAGCTGTACGAGGTGATCGAGGAGACCGGCACCATCGCCCTCTTCCACACCGGGCAGACGGGGATCGGGGCCGGGGTTCCGGGAGGTGGCGGCATCCGGCTGAAGTACTCCAACCCCCTGCACGTGGACGACGTGGCCGCCGACTTCCCGCACCTCAAGATCATCCTGGCGCACCCCTCCTTCCCCTGGCAGGACGAGGCGCTGGCCGTCGCCACCCACAAGCCGGGTGTGCACATCGACCTGTCCGGCTGGTCGCCCAAGTACTTCCCGCCGCAACTCGTGCAGTACGCCAACACGTTGCTCAAGGACAAGGTGCTCTTCGGCTCCGACTACCCCGTCCTCACCCCCGACCGCTGGCTCGCCGACTTCGACAAGCTGACGATCAAGGACGAGGTCAAGCCGAAGATCCTCAAGGAGAACGCCGCCCGGCTGCTCGGGCTGACACCGTAAGGGGCCACAGATGCGCAATGAGGGACTGGGGTCGTGGCCCGCACGCCGGGCCCGCAAGACCCCGCACCGCACCGCCCTGATCCACGGCGACACCACCGTCAGTTACGCCGAGCTGTACGCCCGCACCACCCGCCTCGCCCACGCGCTGCGCGCGCTCGGCCTGCGCCGCGGCGACCGCATCGCCTATCTCGGCCCCAACCACCCCTCCTACCTCGAAACCCTCTTCGCGGCGGGCACGCTCGGCGCGGTCTTCGTGCCGCTCAACCCCCGCCTCGCCGGACCCGAGATCGCCTACCAGCTCGGCGACTCGGGCGCCAAGGTCCTCGTGTACGGGCCCTCGCTGGCCGGACTCGTCGCGGGGCTGCCGGGCAACGCGCACGTCCGGACGTTCGTCGAAGTCGGCTCCTGGTACGAAGAGTTGATCGACCAAGCCGCCGAGGAGCCGATCGACCAGCCCGTCACCGCCGAGGACATGTGCATCATCATGTACACCTCGGGCACGACGGGCCGCCCCAAGGGCGCCATGCTCACCCACGGCAATCTGACCTGGAACGCGGTCAACGTCCTCGTCGACCACGACCTGATCGCCGACGAACGCGCCCTGGTCTCGGCCCCGTTGTTCCACACGGCGGGGCTGAACATGCTGACCCTGCCGGTGCTGCTCAAGGGCGGCACCTGTGTCCTGGTCGAGTCCTTCGACCCGGCGGCCACCCTCGACCTGATCGCACGGCACCGGATCACCTTCATGTTCGGGGTGCCGACCATGTTCGACCAGGTGGCCCGGCATCCCCGGTGGTCCGACGCCGACCTGTCCTCGTTGCGCATCCTGACCTGCGGCGGCTCGCCCGTACCGACCCCGCTCATCACCGCCTACCAGGAGCGCGGGCTCACCTTCCTGCAGGGCTACGGCATGACCGAGGCCTCGCCCGGCACCCTCTTCCTGGACGCGGAACACGCGGTCGGCAAGGCGGGCTCGGCGGGCGTGCCGCACTTCTTCAGCGATGTCCGGGTCGTGCGGCCCGACCTCACGCCGGTCGACATCGGGGAGACGGGCGAGGTGGTCGTCCGCGGGCCGCACGTCATGCCCGGCTACTGGGGGCTGCCCGACGAGACGGCCGCGGTGTTCGCCGACGGCTGGTTCCGCAGCGGGGACGCCGCCCGGGTCGACGAGGACGGCTATGTCTTCATCGTCGACCGCATCAAGGACATGATCATCTCGGGCGGCGAGAACATCTACCCCGCCGAGATCGAGGACCTGCTCCTCGGCCACCCCGGCATCGTCGAGTGCGCCGTCATCGGAGTCGCCGACGACAAGTGGGGCGAGGTGCCGCGCGCGGTCGTCGTCCCCCGCGAGGGCGTCGAGCTCGACCCGGACGAGGTCCTCGCCTCGCTCGCCGGACGCCTCGCCAAGTACAAGATCCCGAAGTCGGTGGTCGTCGTGGACGAACTCCCGCGCACCGCCTCCGGAAAGCTCCTCAAGGCCCGGGTCCGTACGCGGTACGGCACCACCGACTCGTAAGCAAGGAAGTACACATGAGCATCACCGTGAACGGTCTCGACGAACTCAAGAAGCTCGCCGGCGGCGACCTCGGCACCAGCGAGTGGATCGAGGTCACCCAGGAGCGGATCAACACCTTCGCCGACGCCACCGGCGACCACCAGTGGATCCACGTCGACCCGCGGAAGGCGGCCGAGGGCCCCTTCGGCGCGCCCATCGCGCACGGCTATCTGACCCTCTCCCTCTTCATCCCGCTCTTCACCGGGCTGCTGGAGGTCGAGGGCGTGTCGACGAAGGTCAACTACGGTCTGAACAAGGTGCGTTTCCCCGCCCCGGTGAAGGTCGGCTCGCGCATCCGGCTGGTCGCGAGGCTCGCCTCGGTCGAGGACGTGCCGGGCGGGGTGCAGATCGCCGTCGACGGGACGATAGAGATCGACGGCGGCGGGAAGCCCGCCGCCGTCCTCCAGAGCCTGTCGCGCTTCTACGCCTGACGGTCCACGCCGGACGGCATTTCTCCCTACCGGCCGTCCACCACGTCGACGAACACGGGGTTCGCGTAGAACCACGTGTCGACCCACGGGTCACCGTTTCCGGGCACGTGCGGAATCGGGCCGTGCGGGTCGATCGAGGCGCCCAGGTAGCCCGTACCGTTGCGGTTGCCGTCGCTGCCGCGCAGCCGGACGTAGAAGGACTCGTCGCCGGCGACCAGCGGGATGCGCAGGGTGTACGTGCCCTTGCGGCCGCTCACGTCCACCGTGCGGACGACCTTGGTGTCGGGCGCGCGCCAGTCGTCGCGGTCGGCGGCAGGTCCGCGCACCGCGCCACGGATGACGTCGACGTGCGCCAACTCCGGCAGGATCCCGTGGGGGTTGGCGCGCGAGGCGGTCGTCACGGTGACCGACAGCGTGAGCTTCTCGCCCTTGCGGACGCGGATCCGGCCACCCATGGTGACACCCGGACCGTGGTCGCAGTCCCGCTTCACCCGGACGTCGAGCCCGTCGAGCAGGTGCCCGTGGTCGAGCCAGACGCGGCCCGCGCGCAGGCCCGCCATCACGGCGCGGTAGCCGTAGCGGGTCACGCCCACGTGGGTGCGGCTGAACTGGCCGGGCCAGAAGTCGCCGCCCGGCTGCTGGGAGTCGGTGTTCACCGGGTCGGGAACGTGCCCGGTGTTGTCGAAGTTCTGCCCGGGCGCCCAGTCGCCGTTCTTCCAGGTGTCGAAGACGACGCGGTGCACGTCGGAGTTGGTGGTGATGGTGAACAGCCTGCCCTCGGCGAGCATCGCGTCCCACATGCCGCCGACGGTCGCCGTCATCCAGTCGAAGCCGCCGTACAGGACGTACGCGTTCTCCGGGTACCCGGCGAAGGAGTTCTCGGACGGCTTGTTGGTGTACTCGCCGCGCTGCTGGCCCGAGCCGACCCAGCCGGGGATGCCGCCGCCCTGGGCGCCGGGCGCGCCCTCCATGCCGATCATGATCTCGGGCGCCGCGTCCCGCCAGCTCCGCATCTCGTGCGGGGAGTCGATGCCCAGGCGCGTGGGGTGGTTGGCGATGACGAGCACATCGTCGACGTAACCGGTGCGGCGCTGCTCCGCGAGCCACTTGATGGCCTTGACCGCGTGGGCCTCGTTGCGGGCCGTGTCGGGGCTGGTCGGCGAGCCCGCCGTGTAGCCCAGCAGCTTGCCGTCGTAGGCGAGTTCGAACTTCGTGAGCAGATCCACCTCGTGCCGGCCGGGCGCCGCGAAGACCGTGGCGTGTTCGGCGCCCGGTATGTACCACTCCAGACCCTGGAAGATCAGCTGACGCGGGTTCGCGGCGCGCGCCTTCAGGATCTCCTGGTGCTCCAACTGGGCGCCGTAGTTGGCGTGCCCGAAGTTGGAGTGCTCGTTGAAGACCATCCAGTCCAGGCCGTACTTGGCGCTCGCCTGGGCGAGCTGGGAGAACGTGTACTTCGCGTCGTGGCTGTACACGGAGTGGACGTGGTGGTCGCCGACGAGATAGGCGAGGCGCGGGTCGTCGCCGCCGAGGCGCCGGGAGCCGGCCGTCGCGGGGGTGGCGAGCGAGCCCACCGCGAAGGCCGCCCCGAACAGGCCGGCGCTGCGCAGCAGCCCGCGCCGTGACACGCCCTGCGGGTCCAGCGCGGCGGGGGACACGGATGGATCGGCCCAGGCGGGCAGTTGCTGCTCGGACATGCGGAACTTCTCCCTCGGGGAGTCGGAAGGTCTTCGGGTCACCGGTGGCCGAGACGGCTCAGTGGTTCATGAACTGCGAGACGGACAGCGCCCGTTCGACGATCCGTACGTCGCCGAGCCGTCCGTGCAGGATCTGGTCGATCTTGCCCGCGTACTCGTAGCCGCCGAGCAGCCAGGGCAGCCCGAGCGAGGTGAGACCGACGGCGACGGTGTGCGGGTTGCGGGCGACCGGGCAGCCCTGGACGTACATCGTGGTGTGCGAGCCGTCGTTGACGACGGCGACGTGCCACCACTGCTCGCGGGCCGTCTCGTCGCCCCAGTTGGTGACGATGCCCTGCTGGTTGAGCGGCCGGGCGGCCCACTGCGGGCCGGGCCCGTCGGAGAGGGAGAGCGTGGCGAGCGGCTCGTCCGGGTCGTCGGCGGTCTTGCCCGCGCCACCGCCCGTGCCGGTACGGCTGATCAGCGAGGCCCAGGCGTTGTGCGAGGCGTCCCAGTCGGCGGGGAGCTGGTAGAAGGCCTCGATGGTGTAACCGCGCTTGAAGGTCGCCGAGTTGAGGGGCGCCCCGTCGACCGTGCGCAGATACGCGCCCTTCAGCGGGGGCTTGCCGCCCTGGAAGAAGAGGCTGCCGTGACCCGGCTGGTCGGGGTGGTGGGCCGAGGACCAGGTGAGGGGGCTGTCGCCGACCTTGACCACGGTCAGGTCGTTGCCGTGCCCGGACTGGTCGCGCACCGTGCCCCCGACCGCCGTACCGTCCGTGTGTCCGTCGAAGCGCCAGTACGCGAGTGTGCCCCGGACCAGCATCTCGGACACCGGGCGCGTTGGGCGGGCGGGCACCGGCGCGAAGCCCGCGAAGCGGTCCTCGAAGTCGACGGCGACCGAGAACCGGTCGGCGTCACCGCTGAGTTCGATCTCCTGCCGCTCCAGCTCGTTGAGACCCTTGGCCGCCCGGCCCAGGATCCACGGCGAGATGGTCTCGACGTCGATGGTGTTGCGGTCGAGGTCGAAGCGGTAGAGGCGGATCATCGCCGCGCCGCCGTAGTAGCGGTTCTGGTAGTTCGTCAGGTGGAGGTGGACGTCGTGCCCGGCCGCGTTGGTACGGGTGGCGCGGGCGGCGGGCCAGTAGTGCCCGTTCAGGGTCAGGAAGATCTGGTCGTGGTCGTGGATCAGCTGGTCCCAGAGCTGCTGCCCGTACGAGGACAGGGTGTCGTCGTCCACGACCAGCTCGTGCGTGGTGAGGATGACCGGCGTCTTGGGATGCTGGGAGATGACGTCCTTCGCCCACGCGTAGCCCTGCGCCGACAGCCGCCAGTCCAGGGCGAGGACGAGCCACTCCCTGCCCGCCGCCCTGAACAGGTGGAAGGTGTTGTAGCCGTCCGGCGAGGCGCCGCCGAAGGTGCGCTTGCTCCGGAAGCGCTGCGGGCCGAAGACGTCCAGGTAGGGGGTCGCGCCCCGCTGGTCGTTCGTGGACGACCTGATGTCGTGGTTGCCCGCGAGCACGCTGTAGCCGACGCCGCGCCGGTCGAGCAGCTCGAACGCCTTGCCCGCGGCCGCGAATTCGGCCTGGCCGCCGTTCTCCGTGATGTCGCCCAGGTGCGAGAGGAAGACGATGTTCTCGTCCTTCCCGTGCTCCAGGAGATAGCGCAGCGAGGCCTCGATCGGCGCGGGGTTGATGCTCGGCCCGTCGAAGAGGTACTGCGTGTCGGGCATGACGGCGAGCGTGAAGCGGCGGCTGTCGGCGTCGGGCCGCCAGTTCGCCTCACGCGTCGCCGCCTGTGCCGTCACCGCGGGCAGGGCGGCCGAGGTGGTGGCCGCCGCGCCGATCAGGGCCGTGGCCCGCAGGAAGTTGCGTCTGCCGGCGCCGGCCTGCTCGGCCTCCGTCGCCTGGTCATGCGAAGTACACACGTCTGCTCCATGAAGGTGCGAAAGGGTCGGTGAGGAGTTCGAGTCAGGTCGAGCGTCGAGTCACGTCGAACGGGTCGAGCCGGTGGGACGGGCGGCGCGCCGCGTGCGGGGTCAGAGCACGCGCAGCGTCCAGGACCAGCGGTGGGTGCCGGCCGGGACGAGATGGTCGGCCGAGGTGTCGGGCCCGCACGAGGCCGTGCCGACCCCCCGGTGCGCGGCGTCGAGGTGCACCACGCAGCCGGGCCGCGGCACCAGCTCGTCGTGATGGGTGGCGGCCGCCAGATCCGCGGCCCGGTAGCGGGTCACGGTCACCTGACGCGGTTCGTCGAGCGCGACCGCGAGGCCCGTGGCGTCCGGCGCCGAGAGCGTGAAGCGGCGTACACCGTGCCGCCCGCCGCTCTCCTGCGGACGCAGATAGGGGGTGAACAACTCGTCCACGGGGAGGGAGTGGTGGCCCACCGGCGCGCCGGTGCTCCGGTCCGGGTAGGACTCCCAGGGACCCTGCCCGTACCACTCCAGGACATCGAGCCCGGCGACCGTCTCGAAGACCGAGCCCACCCGCGGTACGTCGTCGAGCGCGGCCGGCAACTGCGCGGTCTCCTCGATCCGCACCCCGCCCTCGACACGGGTGAACACCTGCTCGTGACGTACGGCGCCCGCCGGGGTCGCGTACTCGGCGACCACGGTGACGCCTGCGCTCTCGCGGCGTACGTCCACGAGCTTGCGCTCCAGCGCGTCGAGCCCCCAGGCCCGCCAGCGCACCGCCATGCCGCCGAGCTCGTCGTTGTCGGTCGGTGTCCGCCACAGCGACAGCACGGGGGCCGCGGTGAGCAGCGGATGGACGAGCAGCCCGTCCTCGTCGACCTCGACAGAGGAGTCCTCGGTCGCGACAGAGCCCACGGGGGTGGCCGCCCTGAGCCGCACCTGCGGCACACACACCTCCGTGCCGCGCGGTGCCCAGGCCTCCTCGTCCGCCGTGGTCACCCGCAGCGTCAGCCAGGCCTCGCCGCCGTCCTCCGGCAGCGTGAACGGCATCGGTACGGCCACCGATTCGCCCGCCCGTACGTCGGGCAGCTCGGCCGCGACCGTCAGCGTGCCGCCCTCCGCGAGGGACAGCTCCCACTCGGCGGTCAGCCACTCGAGGCCCCGGAAGTGCTGGTGGTTGGTGAGCCGCAGCTCGCCCCCGACGTACGCGAGGCGCACCGGCGCCGCGATCTCCCGGTGCTCGTACATCACCGGCTTGGGCGTGCGGTCGGGGAAGACGACCCCGTCGGCGACGAAGGCGCCGTCGTGGATCGTCTCGCCGAAGTCGCCGCCGTAGGCCCAGCGGTGGCCGGGCGCGGCGACACCGTTGTCATACAGCCCGGCGCCACCGCGCCCGGCCGGTCTTCCGTCGTTCACGCGTTGAAGAATGCCGTGGTCCCAGAACTCCCAGATGAAACCGCCCTGAAGCCCTGGGGTTGACTCGATGGCGGCCCAGTGGTCGGCCAGCGTGCCGTTGCTGTTGCCCATGGCGTGCGAGTACTCGCACTGGATGAGCGGCTTGGTCTGCTCCCCGGAGAGGGCGTGCGCGACACAGTCCTCGAGCGGCGCGTACATGGGGCAGGCGATGTCGGAGGCGACCTTCGGGTCGGCCCAGCCGAGCTTCGCCGCGCCCTCGTACTGGAGGGGCCGGGACGGGTCGTGGCTGCGCAGCCACCCGGCGGCGGCGTCGTGGTTGGCGCCGTAGTCGGACTCGTTGCCCAGCGACCAGATGATCACCGAGGGGTGGTTCTTGTCGCGCAGGACCATACGGGAGACGCGGTCCACGAAGGCGCCGAGGTAGCGGGGGTCGTCGGCGATCTCGTGCGCGTGGTCGTGCGCCTCGATGTTCGCCTCGTCCACGACGTAGAAGCCCAGCTCGTCCGCGAGGTCGAGCAGGGTCGGGTCGTTCGGGTAGTGGGCGGTGCGGATCGCGTTGAAGCCGAAGCGCTTCAGCGTCACCAGATCGGTGCGCATGTCGTCGTACGACACGGTCCGGCCCGTCAGCGGGTGGAAGTCGTGCCGGTTGACGCCCCGGATGTAGACCCGCTCGCCGTTGAGAAGCAGGTCCCGGCCGCGGATCTCGACCTCGCGGAAGCCCACGCGGTGGTGCGAGGTGTCGGCGACCGAGCCGTCGGCGCGGTGCAGCCGTACGGTCAGGTCGTACAGCTCGGGCGTCTCGGCGGTCCAGGCGCGGACGCCCGCGACGACCGTGGTGAGACGGGCCTCGCCGAGGAAGTCGGAGACCCGGCCGTCCTCCTCCTTGAACCGCTCGTACTCGGCGTCCTGGGTGAGCAGCTGGCCGTCCAGCTCCCCGGTGACGTACCAGCCCTGCGGCAGCGTGCCCCCGGCGTCCCGCACCTGGCAGTCGACCCGCAGGCCGCCGTCGCACCGCGTCCGTACGGTCACGTCGGCCAGTCGCAGCGGATCCGTCGCGTACAGCAGCACCGAGCGGGTGATCCCGGCGTGCCACCACTGGTCCTGGTCCTCGAGGTGCGAGGCGTCCGACCACTTGACGACGGTGAGCCGCAGCAAGGCGCGCTCTCCGGGGCGTACGACGTCGGAGAGGTCGAACTCGGCCGCGAGGTGCGAGTCCTTGGACACGCCGACGGGCCGCCCGTCCACATGGACCAGCAGCACGCTCTCGGCGGCGCCGACCTGGAGCACGATCCGGCGGCCGGCCCACTCCGCGGGGACGTCCACCTCACGCTCGTACACGCCCGTCGGATTCGCGTCCGGCGAGGTGGGCGGGAACTCGCCCCACGGCATCTTGAAGTTGGTGTACTGCGGCAGGTCGTCGGTGTCCTGGGTGGTCCAGGAACCGGGCACCTGGAGCGAGGACCAGGCGAGACCGGGGGCCGAGGTGGGCGTGGGCAGCAGTTGGAAGCGCCAGGAGCCGTCCAGTGACAGGGCACCGGATCGGCGGTCGACGGCGTTCATGGGCAACCGCCCCCAGGAGGTCACCTCAGGTGCTTCCCAGGGGCGGAGCGCGAGCAGCGGGTCCCGCATCAGCGGATGGCTCCCTTGCCGAGGTCCGCGATGATCTGCTTGGCGCCGATCGCGAAGACGATCAGCAGTGGGATGAGGGCGAGAAGTGCGCCGGTCATGACCATTCCGTAGTCGGTGGTGCCGTGGACACCGTTCAGCTGGGAGAGCGCGACCTGGAGGGTCACGTTGTTCGGGTTGGTGAGGGCGATCAGCGGCCAGGCGTAGTCGTTCCACTGGCCCATGAAGGTGAAGATGCCGAGGAAGGCGAGGCCCGGCCGGACCACCGGGAGCGCCACGTGCCAGTACTGGCGCAGGAAGCCCGCCCCGTCCAGCTTGGAGGCGTCGATCAGCTCGTCGTGGATCGCGCTCTTCATGTACTGGCGCATCCAGAAGATGCCGAACGCGTTGGCCGCCGCCGGGACGATCAGCGCGGTCATCGATCCGATCCAGCCCAGCTTCGCCATGATCACGAACTGGGGGATCGCCTGGAGCTGCGCCGGGACCATGAAGATGACCATCATCAGCGCGAACAGCACCCGGCGGCCCGGGAACTGGAACTTGGCGAACACGAACGCGGCCAGCGAGTCGAAGAACAGGACCAGGACGGTCACCGAGCACGCGACCAGCAGCGAGTTGAACATCGACCCGAAGAAGTCGACGTTGTCGAAGAGGTGGCGGACGTTCTCGAGGAAGTGCGAGCCGGGCAGCAGCTTCGGCGGGTAGGAGAAGATCTCCGTCGACGAGTGCGTCGACATGATCACGGCCCAGTAGAACGGGAAGACCGAGAGCAGCAGACCGATGATCAGGGAGAGGTGGAGGGCGATGCCCCGGCGCCGTGACCCCTTGATGGTCGACGTGCGCCCCGCCCCCTTCATGGAGGCCGATGAACCCTTGAGGATTGCCATGGTGGGGCCTCCCTAGTCTTCGCCCCGGCGCTGCACCAGGCGCCAGTTGATGATCGAGAAGATGATGACGACGAGGAAGATGCCCCAGGCCACGGCGGCGCCGTAACCGAAGTCGTTGTTGTCGAAGGTCTGCTGGAAGAAGTAGAGGACCATCGTCTGGCCCGAGTGGCCGGGGCCGCCCGCGAACGACGAGTTGTTGTCCGTGGTCTGCAGCAGCACCTGCGGTTCGGAGAAGGTCTGCAGGCCCGTGACCGTCGAGATGATGAGCACGAACAGCAGCACCGGACGCATCAGCGGCAGCGTGATCCGGAAGAAGGTCTGGATGGGTCCGGCGCCGTCCACCCGCGCCGCCTCGTACAGCTCGCCCGGGATCGTCTGGAGCCCCGCGAGGAAGATGATCGCGTTGTAGCCGGTCCACTGCCAGGTCATCAGCGTGGCGATGGCGACCTTGATGCCCCACGGAGTGTTCAGCCAGGCCACCTGGTCGAGGCCGACCGCCTGGAGCAAGGCGTTCGCCAGACCGAAGTTGGTGGAGAAGACCGAGCCGAAGATGATCGCGACCGCGACGATCGAGGTGACGTTCGGCAGGAAGTAGGCGAACCGGTAGAGGTTCTTGAAGCGGACGGCCGAGTTGAGCATCACGGCCGTGACCATCGATAGGAAGATCATCGGGAAGGTGGCCAGCGCCCAGATGATGATCGTGTTCCCGATCGAGGTCCAGAACTGGGTGTCCGACAGCAGATAGCGGTACTGCGAGAGCCCCGCGAACTCCATCGAGCCGAGGCCGTCCCAGCGGTGGAACGACAGATAGAGCGAGAAGCCGACCGGGATCAGACCGAAGGCGAGGAACAGCAGATAGAAGGGGGAGATCGCGGCGTACAGCCGCCAGTAGCTGAGGATGCCCTTCTTGGGGTGGGTGACAGGGGCCTTGGAGAGGGCCGCGGGAGGCGTGTCGACCACGGGTGCGGTAGCCATCAGTAACTCACCCCCAGGTGGTCCGCGATGCGCCGGCACTTGCTCATGGCGTCCCTCCAGGCCTTGTCCGGGTCCTTGCCGAGGACGGAGAAGTTCCGCAGCTCGTCGTTGATCGGGGTACTCAGCGCGATGTCGTACGGGCTGTTGAAGGCGACCGGGATGTTCTGCGCCGCCGGACCGAAGACGTCCATGGTGACCTGGTCGCCGAAGAAGGCGTCGGGTTCACGCAGCTTCTTCATCGCGTAGGACGCCGGGGTCGAGGGGAAGAGCACCGAGTCGACGAAGCCCTGCGCCTGGTTGCCCGCGTCGAGCATCCAGGTGATCATCTCGAAGGCCTTCTCGGGCTCCCGGCACGCCTTGGTGATCGCGAGGAACGAGCCGCCGATGTTCGAGGGACCGCCCGGACACGCGGCCACCCGCCACTTGCCCTTGGTCCTCGGCACGTTGAGCTTGATGTCGCCGGCCGCCCAGGAGGCGTTCAGCTGGCTGGGCAGCAGACCCCGCTCGGTGGCCGAGGTGTTGTCGGCCGTACCGTTGATGATCTTCGAGACCAGTCCGCGACGGGTGGCCTCGACGGAACGGTCCCAGGCGGTGCGTACATGCTCCTGGTCGCCGATGAAGTGCCGGTCCTTGTCGACGAACCGCTTGGTCGTCTGGTTGACCGAGATGCCGAAGACGCTGAGCGCGTCGGTCAGGATGAACGTGCCGGGGAGGCGCTTCTTCAGCTGCTCGCCGGCCGCGAAGAACTGGTCCCAGGTGGCCAGCTCCTTCGAGACGTCCTCGGGCTCGTACGCCAGTCCGGCCTTCTGGAAGACGGCGGGCTGGTAGTAGTGCGCGACCGGACCGCAGTCGATCGGGAAGCCCACCATCGAACCGTCCGGGGCTATGCCCTGATCCCACTTCCAGGGCAGGTACTGGTCCTTGAGCTTCTCGGCACCGAGCGTGCGCAGGTCCACGAACTGGTCGGAGTTGGGCAGATACGAGGCCATGTCCTCGCCCTTGAGCCCGGCGATGTCCGGGATGTGGGCGCGTCCGGTCATCGTGGTCATCAGCTTCGAGCGGTAGTAGCCGCCGATCTGGATGGCCTGCAGATTCACCGCGCTGTCGTAGCGGGCCTTGGCGTCCTGGACGACTTTCGGGCTCAGCCCGCCGCTCCAGTACCACAGGACCATGTTGCGTCCGGTCGAGCCGGTCGGAACGCCGCAGCCGGTCGCCAGGCCGCTCAGCGCCGTGGCGGCCGTACCGCCCAGGCCGGCGCGCAGCAGGCCCCTTCGTGAGAGCCGCACAGCTCCCACCGCCTTTCGGATCTTTTCGGTCTTCGCGTACGAGGGGTCTTACGTGGGGTCTTGCAAGGGGTCGTGCGTGGGGTGTTTCGCGTTGCGATGCGTGGGGTCATGCGCGTCATACGTGCCGTGCGTGTCATGCGGGGGGGTCTTACGGGGTGTTGCGCGTGGGGTCATCGGGGTGCGCCCGCCCGACGCGTGGCGTCGGGCGGGGTCACGGGGGCGGGACGGACGGGCGGGCCCGGGTCCGCCGGGACGCGGTCGGCCAGGAAGCCGTACGCGCGCCGCAGTTCACGGTCTTCGAGCGACTGCCACCAGTGGTGGACGCCGTACCAGCCGGGCGCCGCAAGCGCACCGCCGTGCCGCTGTACGGACAGGCCCGCGGCCAGCACCGCGAAGCGCAGCCGCTCCTCCAGCGGCCAGCCGCCGAGCGAGGCGGCGACGAAGCTCGCGCCGAAGACGTCTCCGGCGCCTGTCGCGTCCAGGACGTCGACGGGGAGGGCGGGCACCTCCGCGTACTCGCCCGTCGTCTGGTCCACCGCGACCGCGCCGTCGCCGCCCCGGGTGACCACGGCGACCGGCACCAGCTCGGTCAGCGTGCTCAGGGCCGCGACCGCGCTCTCGGTGCGCGTGTACGCCATCGCCTCCGTCTCGTTCGGGAGGAAGGCGTGGCACAGGGAAAGCTGGTCGAGGAGGTCCCGGGACCACTGTTGTGTGGGGTCCCAGCCGACGTCCGCGTAGATCTGCGTGCCGGCCGCGGCGGCCTTGGCGAGCCAGGCGCGCGGTTCGGCCTCGATGTGCACGAGGGCGGTGCGCGCCTCGGGCGGGTCGCCCATCAGCTCGTCCTGCGAGTACGGCGGTTCCTGGCCGTGGGTGACCAGGGCCCGGTCGTTGCCGTGCGCCAGCGAGACGGTGACGGGAGTGTGCCAGCCGTCCGCGGTGCGGGACAGGGAGAGGTCGATGCCCTCCTGGTCGGCGAGGACCTCACGGCAGTACGCGCCGTAGTAGTCGTCGCCGAAGACCGTGGCCAGGGAGGTGCGCAGGCCGAACCGGGAGGCCGCGACCGCCAGGTTGGCGATGCCGCCGGGGCTCACTCCCATTCCCTCGGTCCAGATCTCCTCGCCGGCCGTCGGCGGCTTCCCCAGTCCGGTGAGAACGAGGTCGTAGAAGAGCAGCCCGGTCAGCATCACATCGGGCCGTTCGTCACCCACGAGCACATCCTCTCGTCAAAAGTCTGCAAGCGGTGCACAGGATCGTGCGCGCCTCTGGCCAATTTGGCAAGAGTCGAGCAGAACTGAGCATAGAAATGATTGGGAATGACGAGTACTGTTCACAGGGTGCTGGCAGAGCGACGACATCAACTCATCCTGCGGGCCCTGCGCTCCGGCGGGCCCGCAGCCGTGACCGATCTCTCCGAACAGCTGGGCGTGAGCCCCGCCACGGTCCGCCGTGACCTGCTGAAACTGGAGGAGGAAGGCCTGCTCACGCGGGTGCACGGCGGGGCGGTCGTGGAGGAGGGCGACCAGCCCTTCGCCGAGGTCGCCGAGGTCCGTGTGGCCGAGAAGGACGCCATCGCGGAGCGCGCCGCCTCGATGGTCCAGGACGGCCAGTCCGTCCTGCTGGACATCGGCACCACCGCCTACCGGCTGGCCCGGCAGCTGCACGGCCGCCGGATCACCGTGATCACCAGCAATCTGGTGGTCTACGAGGAGCTGGTGGACGACGAGGACATAGAGCTGGTGCTGCTCGGCGGAATGGTCCGCCGTGAGTACCGCTCCCTGGTCGGCTTCCTCACCGAGGACAACCTGCGCCAACTGCATGCCGACTGGCTGTTCCTCGGTACCAGCGGGGTACGGCCCGGCGGGCAGGTGATGGACACCACCGTCGTCGAGGTGCCGGTCAAGCGGGCCATGATCGAGGCGGGCGACAAGGTCGTCCTGCTCGCCGACCGCGCGAAGTTCCCGGGTACGGGGATGGCGCGGGTCTGCGGCCCCGAGGAGCTGGACGTGGTGGTGACGAACGGCCCGCTGGACCCGGCGACGCGGTCGTCGTTGGAAGAGGCGGGCGTGCAAGTGGTCGTGACAGGAAAGGCGGAAACGGCGTGAAGCTGACGATTCTGGGTGGCGGCGGATTCCGGGTGCCGCTCGTGTACGGGGCGCTCCTCGGGGACCGCGCCGAGGGCCGCGTCACCCATGTCGTGCTGCATGACGTGGACGCCGGACGGCTCACGGCCGTCGCCCGGGTGCTGGCCGAGCAGGCGAAGGACCTGCCGGACGCCCCCGAGGTGTCCTTCACCACCGACCTCGACGACGCCCTGCGCGGCGCCGACTTCATCTTCTCCGCGATCCGCGTCGGCGGCCTCGCGGGACGTGCCGACGACGAGCGGGTGGCCCTCGCGGAGGGCGTCCTCGGCCAGGAGACGGTCGGCGCCGGCGGCATCGCGTACGGCCTGCGCACGGTCCCCGTGGCCGTGGACATCGCCCAGCGGGTGGCCCGGCTCGCCCCCGACGCCTGGGTCATCAACTTCACCAACCCGGCCGGACTGGTCACCGAGGCCATGTCCCGGCACCTCGGCGACCGCGTCATCGGCATCTGCGACTCGCCGGTCGGCCTCGGCCGCCGCATCGCCACCGTCCTGGGCGCCAACCCCCGCGAGGCCTGGATCGACTACGTCGGCCTCAACCACCTCGGCTGGGTGCGCGGGCTGCGCGTCGCGGGCCGCGACGAGCTGCCGCGGCTGCTCGCCGACCCCGAGCTGCTCGGCTCCTTCGAGGAGGGCAAGCTCTTCGGCGTGGAGTGGCTGCAGTCCCTGGGCGCCGTCCCGAACGAGTACCTGCACTACTACTACTTCAACCGGGAGGCCGTCCGGGCCTACCAGCAGGCGGAGAAGACCCGCGGCGCGTTCCTGCGCGACCAGCAGGAACAGTTCTACGCCGAGATGAAGCGCCCGGACACCGCCGCGCTGAGCGCCTGGGACCGTACGCGGGCCGAGCGCGAGGCCACCTACATGGCGGAGAACCGGGACGCGGCGGGCGCGGGCGAACGCGACGCCGACGACCTCTCCGGCGGCTACGAGAAGGTGGCGCTCGCCCTGATGCGGGCCATCGCCCGCGACGAGCGCACCACGCTCATCCTCAACGTCCGCAACCGCGGCACGCTGGGCGTGCTCGACACGGAGGCCGTCATCGAGGTGCCCTGCCTCGTCGACGCCAACGGCGCCCACCCGGTCGCCGTCGACCCGCTGCCCGACCACGCCAGCGGACTGGTCTGCGCGGTCAAGGCGGTGGAGCGCGAGGTCCTGTCCGCCGCCGAGTCCGGCTCGCGCACGACCGCCGTCAAGGCCTTCGCCCTGCACCCGCTCGTCGACTCCGTGAACGTGGCCCGCCGTCTGGTCGAGGGGTACACGTCGGTCCACCCCGGCCTGGCGTACCTTAAGTAAGCGCTTTCCCCCTTTCTTGGCTTCTTGGCTCCTGGAGACCTCACATGCACGACGAACGCCGCCGGATCGAGGAGCGCGTCGCACGCGTCCACGACCAGCGCATCAAGCCCGCGATCTACGCCGCCTCGGTGCCCTTCGAGGTCGAGGCCTGGCAGGCGCCCGGCGAGCCGGTCCCCTTCGAGGAGGCCGCCGCGGCGCCGTACAAGCCCTTCGCGATGGACACCCCCTGGGGTCCGCCGTGGGGCACCACCTGGTTCCGGATGCGCGGCTCGGTTCCCGCGGACTGGACGGGCAAGCGCGTCGAGGCCGTCTTCGACCTCGGCTTCGTGGGCGACTGGCCCGGCAACCAGGCCGAGGCGCTCGTCCACCTCCCGGACGGGGTCCCGCTGAAGGCGGTCAACCCGCAGAACCAGTACGTGCCGATCGCCCACCCGGCCGCGGGCGGCGAGGAGATCCACTACCTGGTCGAGGCGGCCTCCAACCCCGACATCCTTGCCAACGACTTCGCGGGCCCGACCCCGCTCGGCGACCGCCTCACCGCCGGTGACAAGCCGCTCTACACCTTCAAGCGCGCCGACATCGCCGTCCTCGACGAGAACGTCTGGCACCTCGACCTCGACGTCCAGGTGCTGCGCGAGCTGATGCTGGAGCTGGGCGAGCTCGACCCGCGCCGCCACGAGATCATGATCGCGCTGGACCAGGCGATGGACGCCCTCGACCTGGACGACATCTCCGGGACGGCCGCCGCCGCCCGCGCGGTGCTGGCCCCCACCCTGGCCAAGCCCGCGCACGCCAGCGCCCACACCCTCTCCGCGGCCGGGCACGCGCACATCGACTCCGCCTGGCTGTGGCCGATCCGCGAGACCAAGCGCAAGACCTCCCGCACCTTCTCGAACGTCACCGCGCTCGCCGAGGAGTACGAGGAGCTGGTCTTCGCCTGCTCGCAGGCCCAGCAGTACGAGTGGGTGCGCGACAACTACCCGCACGTGTGGGAGCGCATCAAGAAGGCCGTCGCCGACGGGAACTGGGCCCCGGTCGGCGGGATGTGGGTGGAGGCCGACGGCAACCTGCCCGGCGGCGAGGCGCTGGCCCGCCAGCTCATCCACGGCAAGCGGTTCTTCATCGAGCACTTCGGCATCGAGACCAAGGGCGTCTGGCTGCCGGACTCCTTCGGCTACAACGCGGCCTACCCGCAGCTCGCCAAGCTCGCCGGCAACGACTGGTTCCTGACCCAGAAGCTCTCCTGGAACCAGACCAACAAGCTGCCCCACCACAGCTTCTGGTGGGAGGGCCTCGACGGCACCCGCATCTTCACGCACTTCCCGCCCGTCGACACCTACAACGTCGAGTTCTCCGGCAAGGAGATGGCGCACGCCGTCCGCAACTACCAGGACAAGGGCCGCGGTACGACCTCGCTGGCCCCCTTCGGCCACGGTGACGGCGGTGGCGGCCCCACCCGCGAGATGATGGAACGCGCCCGCCGGCTGGCGAGCCTGGAGGGTTCGGCGAAGGTCAGGGTCGAGCACCCGGACGCCTTCTTCGCCACCGCCCGCGAGGAGATCCCCCAGGACCAGGTCTGGTCCGGTGAGCTGTACTTGGAGCTGCACCGCGCCACCTACACCTCGCAGGCCCGCACCAAGCAGGGCAACCGGCGCAGCGAACACCGCATGCGCGAGGCCGAGTTGTGGGCGACCACCGCCGCCGTGAACGCGCCGGGCTACTCCTACCCGTACGAGAAGCTCGACCGGCTCTGGAAGACGGTCCTGCTCCACCAGTTCCACGACATCCTGCCCGGTTCGTCCATCGCCTGGGTGCACCGGGAGGCCGAGGCGGAGTACGCGCGGGTGGCCAAGGAGGTCGAGGCGATCACGGCCGAGGCCGTGGCCGCGCTGGGCACGGGCGAGACCCGGGTGTTCAACACCAGCCCGGTCGACCGCGCCGAGGTGGTCCGCACCTCCGTCGGCATCCCGATGTACGCCGAAGTCCCCGCGGGCGGCAGCGCGTTGCTCGACGCGGCTGAGCCCCCGCGGCCGGTGACCGTCGAAGGCCGCGTCCTCGACAACGGCCTGGTCCGCGTCGAGCTGGCCGAGGACGGCACACTGACCTCCGTACGCGACCTGACGGCCGACCGTGAGGTCCTCGCCGACAAGGGCAACCTGCTCCGTCTGCACAGCGACCTCCCGAACTACTGGGACGCCTGGGACATCGACAAGCACTACAAGAACCGCTACACGGACCTGCTCGACGCCGAGTCCGTCACGGTCGTCGAGGACGGCCCGCTGCTCGGCGCGCTGAAGGTGGAGCGCGCCTTCGGCAAGGGCTCCCGGATCGTCCAGACGATCACCGTGCGGGCCGGCAGCCGCCGGATCGACGTCGAGACCGAGATCGACTGGCACGAGGCGGAGAAGATCCTCAAGGCGGCCTTCCCGGTCGACATCCGGGCCCCGCACTCCTCCGCGGAGATCCAGTTCGGCCATGTCCAGCGGCCCACGCACACCAACACCAGCTGGGAGTCGGCCCGCTTCGAGGTCTACGGCCACCGCTGGGTGCACATCGCCGAGCCCGGCTACGGCGTCGCGGTCATCAACGACTCGACGTACGGCCACGACGTCTCCCGCACGGTCCGCGAGGACGGCGGTACGACCACGACCGTACGCCTGTCCCTCGTGCGCGCCCCGCGGGTGCCGGACCCCGAGGCCGACCAGGGCAAGCACCGCTTCACCTACGCGCTGCTGCCGGGTGCGAGCATCGAGGACGCGATCGCGGAGGGCTACGCGCTCAACCTGCCGCTGCGGGTGGCGGATTCGGCCGGTCCGGCCGAGCCCGTCGTCTCCGTCGACGGGGAGGGCGTGACCATCGAGGCGGTCAAGCTCGCCGACGACGCCTCGGGCGATGTCGTCGTACGCCTCTACGAGTCCCGCGGCGGTCGCGGCACCGGCACCCTGCGCACCGGCTTCCCGCTCGCGGGGGCCCAGGTGACCGACCTCCTGGAGCGCCCGCTGACCACGGCCGACACGGACGGGAACACGGTTGCGGTCGTGCTGCGCCCCTTCGAGGTGCGGACGCTGCGGCTGGCCGTGGCGAAGGCGTGACCCCAGTTTCCATGAAGTATTAAGGAAACGGTAAAGAGCCTGGTCACGGCGGGTTTCTCGCCCGCCGTGACCACGGCGCTTCTTCTGCGCGACACCTGGAGTTCGCCCTTACCCCTTGTGATGCGGGGACCCGCGAGAAAGAGGTGTCACGGTGCGAGACCCGCGCATGTCCGCGATCGGCAAGGGACTGAAGCGCCGGGGGAGGCTGATGGCGGAGGCGGTGCGCCCGCCGCGGCGAATCCTCGACGGGGTGCCGTCGCCCCGGAGCCCCGAGGGCACCGACGGCCTGCCGTACGTCGCCCCGCCCGCCCCGCGGCTGGTGGACTCGCCCGTCTTCGTGCTCTCGTCCGTGCGCTCCGGCTCGACCCTGCTGCGGGTCCTGCTCAACAGCCACAGCCAGATCCGCGCCCCGCACGAGATGCATCTGCGCACCGTCCACGTCCACTTGTCGCGGGACTTCACCGCGGAGGCCATGCGGGCCCTCGAACTCGACAAGGACGAGCTGGAGCACGCCCTGTGGGACCGGCTGCTGCACCTCGAACTCACCCGCAGCGGCAAGCGGATCATCGTCGACAAGACCTCGCCGAACACCCTCGTCTGGCCCCGCCTGCACCGATGTTGGCCCAGCGCCCGCTATCGAACTCTTGCCCATTGATGCGACCTTCAGGGTGGCGGTGTGGGGCATCCGGCCTGTAGCGGCCCGGGAGTCCGCGGCTCCAGGCTATTGTCGTCGTGTCCGACACCGAGGTGTCGGACCTACCGCCGGACGGGCGGGAAGTCAGGCCTGCGGAGGCCTTGTAAGACCGACCCTCACCAGTCGGCAGGGCCCGTGAAACAGGAACCCAAGGTGGTACCGCGTAGCGGTACGGACCGGAATCCCCTGCCCCCGGGCAGGAGAGGGCGTCAAATCGTGCTGCTGCGCCTCCCGGCGACTGGAGCGACACGTGGGGGTACCCGACCGTCTGACGGCCGGATACCCCCACGCCGGGAGCGTCAGCCGGTGAACCCGGCCGTGATGGAGGTGAACTGCCAGTTGTTCTGGCTGATGCCGGAGCAGTTGCTCACCACGCCGCCGCCGGGGCAGGGCCGGTCACGGTTGACCGCCCAGTAGGCGAGACGGGCGATGTGGTGGGAGTTCGCCCAGTCGCGGATCGAAGTCCAGATCGCCGGGGTGGTGTTCTCCTGCTGGTCGGACAGACCGTTCATGCCGGAGATGCCGATGTGGGAGTAGGCCGTGGCGTCGTCCCAGCCGAAGGTGGACTTCAGCTTGGCCTTCAGCCCCTCGGCGGCGTTGACGGTGTTGCCGTACATGTCCGAGCCGCCGCCGAAGTCGAACGGCATGATCGTGAAGACGTCGATGCCCGCGTTCAGCGACTGCGCCTGCTCGATGAGCCGGTTGCCGTAGTAGGTCGGTCCGGTCGTCGAGGTGCCGAAGGTGACGATCGTCTTCAGGCCCGGGTTGTTGGCCTTGACGGTCTTCAGCGCGGTAAGGATCTTGGCCTGGACGGCCTCGTTCTCGAACTCGTCCGTGTTCTCGATGTCCATGTCGATCGCCTTGAGCCCGTAGGCGTCGATGACCTTCTGGAGCGCACCGGCGAGCGCGCTCGCCGAGGAGCAGTTGGCCCCGAGCTTGCTGCCCTGCCAGCCGCCGAACGATGGGACGATGTCACCGCCGGCGGAGCGGATCTGGTTGATGACGGTCTGGTCGTTGCCACCGGTGAGCGCCCTGCTGCCGTCCCAGGCGGGGTTGCAGCCGCCCGAGTCCAGCATGAACGCCATCGTGAACCACTTGACGCCGGTCGAGCTCATCACCGAGGTCGCGCTCGGCGGGTCGCCCCAGCCGAGGTAGAGGTACGGCGCCGCCTGCTTGAAGCCGGTGCCGCCGCCACCGCCCGCGTTCGTGGTCACGGACACGGAGTTGGAGGCCCCGGAGGTGTTCCCGGCCGCGTCCCGCGCCTTCACCGTGAACGTGTAGGCGGTGCTCGACGAGAGACCGCTGACCGTCGCGCTCGTCCCCGAGACGCTCAGCACCTGGTTCGAGCCGCTGTAGATGTCGTACGCGGTGACGCCCACGTTGTCGCTCGAGGCGCCCCACGACAGGGACACGCTGGAGGAGGTCTTGCCGGTGGAGGTCAGGTTCGTCGGCGCGGTCGGCGCCTGGGTGTCGGAGCCGCCTCCGCCGCCCGGACCGTCCAGGCTGATGTCGTCGGCGTAGTAGGTGCCCTGCGCGTACCAGCCGTGGACGTAGATCTTGGCGCTGGTCTGCGAGGCGCCGGTCGTGAAGGAGACGCTGAGCTGGCTGTACGCCGACGGGGACGTCGTCCAGGTCGAAGCACCGCCGTCCACGCCCAGGTACACGTAACTGCCGCGCACCCAGCCCGAGAGGCTGTACGTGGTGTTCGGCTGGACCGAGACGGTCTGGCTGCACTGGGCGTTGTCACTCGAACTCACCGCCCCGGCCAGGGCCTTGGAGCCGCTGTGCACGGGGCTGGAGACGACCGAGCCGAGGTTCCCGGTGCACGACCAGGGGGAGAGGCTGCCCGACTCGAGGCCGGGGTTGGACAGGATGTTGGCCGCCTGGGCCGTGGTGGGCAGCGCGACCGCCCCGGCCAGCGCCAGGGCGGCGGTGCCGAGCAGTGCGAGGACGCGATGTCTGGAACGCCTGAGGTCTGTTCTGAGGTTGATGCGCACGCGATCTCCCTTGAGGCATGGGGGTGTTCGGGAGTGCTTCGGGAGTGCTGAGAGGTGCGCAACCAAGTTGGTATGGACCAATCCCGCTGTCAAGGCGTTGCGCGGAATTGGTCCAGACCGGTGAGCGGGTGGTGAGGGTGGGACGTCAGGGGTGAGCGACAAGGGCGAGGGGCGGGGGCGTAAGGCTCAGGCGGGGGCGATGGCGGCCGTGGTCGCGTTGGAGGCCTGGGACGCATGGGCGGGCGCGGGCTCCGATGCCGGAGCGGCCTCCGTGGCGGGGGCCGGGGCGGGCACGGCGGGCAGGGTGGACACGGGCGCGTCGGTGCGCTGCTGCGGCAGCGAGACCGGACGCACCGGACGGGGACCCGCGAGCACGGTGTAGTCCTGCCCGAGCAGCGGCGGCACCATCTCGCCCGGCTCCTCGCCGAGCGCCAACCGCACCGCCGCCCAAGGGGCGTTGATGCCGCACTGCGAGAGCTGGTGCAGACCGCCCGCCGGGCGGGTGTTGACGTCCATGAGAACCGGGTCGTCGCCGAGCATCCGGAACTGAATGTTCGTCAGGTAGTGCAGTCCGAACGCCTCCGCGAGCAGCCGCGCGGGCTCGATGAACGAAGGGTGCAGCGTGAAGCCGCGACGCCGTCCGTTCTTCGTGCGGCCCACCGCCATACGGACCCGGCCGTCCGGCGCCGTGAGGCAGTCGACGGACACCTCCGGCTGCCCCAGGAGCGGCATGACCAGCCAGTCGACGGGCTCGTCCGCCGCCCGCACCGCCTCCACGACCAGGTCGAGCGGCACGTACGGGCTCGGAAATCCATTGAGGTGCGCGAGCGAGAAGGGGGCGCGCGTGATGACGCGGAAGCCCACTCCGCCGGCCCCCGCCGCCGGCTTGAAGCAGGCCTTGTGACCCGCGGCCTCCAGGGTCTCGACCGCGGTGACGAGCTCCTCCTCGGTGCGCACTCGCCACCACGGCGGCACCGGCACGCCCACCGCCTGCACCGCCTGATACGCGGTGGCCTTGTCCAGGAAGACGGCCACGGCCTCGGAAGGCGGCGCCAGCAGGGCCGTACCGAGCGCCGCGAACTCGGCGCGGTGCGCCACGATCGCCGCCTGGTGCAGCACCGGCACGAACACGTCGATGGAGTGGCGCGCGCACTGGTCGAGGGCGTACTCGACGTAGGCGGCGGGGGAGAGACCCTCCGGCTCCATGGCGGCGGTGTCGGCGGCGGCAAGCACGGGGGAGTCGGGATCACCGTGGGTGGCATGGATCTCGACCGGGCGGAGCTGCGGATTACTTCGCAGCTGGTCCATGAAGAACACGTTCTCCGCGTACGTGCGGTTGAGCCAGACGCGTACGCGAGAACCCATGCAGGCCGCCTTTCAGGGTTCCGGGCACGGCGGAGCAGGCCGTGCCCGGCCAAGGGAGAGGGAGGAACAGCAAACCGCCATACGCCGAGAAGGGTTCGTGGCGGTTGTGTTGGGGCGATCATAAGGGGCGCGAGCCCGGTGTGACGCTACGGGCGTGTTACGGATTTACCGAGACCCCGGAATCAGGCTCGACGCGCCGGGGCGCGAGGCCCGGCGCGCGGGCCGTCCTTGTCCCGCGGGGACGAATGTGTTCTTGTGTTTCCAGTCCTTTTCTCGGAGGTGGCAAGGGTGCGGTCGACGGCCGGCGGACACGGAAACCTGCTGGCCATCAGCGACCTGCACATCGGGTACGCGGAGAACCGCGCCCTGGTCGAGAAGATGCGCCCGCACACCGACGACGACTGGCTCCTCGTGGCCGGTGACGTCTCGGAGACCGTGGCCGACATCCGCTGGGCCCTCGAAACCCTCAGCGGACGCTTCCGCAAGGTCGTCTGGGCGCCCGGCAACCACGAGCTGTGGACCCACCCCAAGGACGCCGTGCAGCTGCGCGGTGTCGCCCGGTACGAGCATCTCGTCGCCGTGTGCCGGGAGTTGGGCGTCACGACCCCCGAAGACCCCTACCCCGTCTGGGACGGGCCGGGCGGCCCCGCCGTCGTCGCACCGCTCTTCCTCCTCTACGACTACTCGTTCCTGCCGCCGGGCTGCGCGACCAAGGACGAGGGCATGGCGTACGCCGAGGGGACCGGGGTGATCTGCACCGACGAGCACGTCCTGCACCCCGACCCCTACCCGAGCCGCGAGGCCTGGTGCCGGGCCCGGGTCGCCGAGACCGAGCGCAGGCTCGCCGAGCTGCCCGAGGACCTGCCCACCGTCCTGGTCAACCACTACCCGCTGGACCGTCACCCGACCGACATCCTGCGCTACCCCGAGTTCGCCATGTGGTGCGGCACCCGGCTGACCGCCGACTGGCACCGCCGCTTCCGCGCCCAGGTCATGGTCTACGGTCATCTGCACATCCCGCGGACCACCCACCACGAGGGCGTCCGCTTCGAAGAGGTCTCGGTGGGATACCCCCGGGAGTGGCGGCCCCGCCCCGGACCGCCGGACACCCTGCGCCACGTACTGCCGATGGAGGTCGGAACCGGTGATCGAGGAGCTGCTTCCGGAATCGGTCGTGACCGTGGAGACACGCGGTGACGACCAGGACTGGGGCGCGCCGCTGTACCCCGGGGAGCAGGAGCTCGTGGAGCGGTCCGTGGAGAAGCGGCGCCGTGAGTTCGCCGCCGTGCGTTCCTGTGCCCGCCGGGCCATGGAGAAGCTCGGTGTGCCCGCGCAGGCGGTCCTGCGCGGCGAGCACGGGGCGCCCGTCTGGCCCGCCGGACTGATCGGCAGCATGACGCACTGCGAGGGCTACTGTGCCGCGTCCCTCGTCCGCGCCACCGATCTGGCCTCGCTGGGCATCGACGCCGAGCCCCACGAGGAACTCCCCGACGACGTCATCGTCTCCGTGGCCCTGCCCACGGAGAACGACCGGCTGCGCGAACTGGCGCGGCAGGACGCCTCCGTGCACTGGGACCGGCTGCTGTTCAGCGCCAAGGAGTCCGTCTACAAGGCGTGGTACCCCCTCACCGGAAAGTGGCTGGACTTCTTCGAGGCGGACATCGAACTCTTCGCGGACGAGGGCCCCGCGCGCTCCGGCGGCCTGCGCGCCGAACTCCTCGTGCCGGGACCGCTGGTGAACGGGCGACGCATACAGTCCTTCGAAGGACGCTGGACCGTGCGCCGGGGCCTGCTGGCCACGGCCGTCACCGTCCCGCGCACCGGGGCCGACGCCTAGGCAAGGCGGCCTCCGGGCTCCGGGCACCAGCTGTGCAGCAGCCGGAAGAACTCCTCCTCGTTGCCCGCGAGCCCGGCCGCCGCCAGCGCCTGCTCCGCCTCGGCGAGCGCGGCGGGCGGCACCACGGGTGGTCGACGCCCGTCCGGCGGACCGTCGAACGCCGCTCGTACGGTCTGGAGGAGACGCAGATAGGCCTGCACGGCGGCGCGTTCGTGGTCGGTCAGTACGGCGGTCGGCATCGGACGGCTCTCCCCGGGTCGGCTGGTCGAAGCGGTACATGGCGGTACGTGCCTCCAGCTTGCCAACCGCCACTGACAATGCGGTTTCGATGCGTTCGGGTTCGCCCGCTTAGCGGAGGTGAAACATCACGGAAATCCCTTGTGGGACAGGGGCCCTAGGCTGGTGAGAAGAGCCGGGAAGCGCCTTCTCGGCAGCGGGGAAGCCGCCTTCACGGCGGCCCGGAACAGGAGGTGAGCCCGTGGTCGACGTACCGCCTCGGCGTCCGCGGCGCAACCCGCGGCTGCGCTCCGTGGGCGACGCGGAGCTGCGTCTGCAGCACCGCGTCGTGCACGGCTACCGTCGTGCCTACCGCGTGGCCGGTGAGGGCCCCGCGCTCGTCCTGATCCACGGCATCGGCGACTCCTCGGCGACCTGGGCGGACCTGATCCCCGACCTCGCACGCTCCCACACGGTGATCGCGCCCGACCTGCTCGGCCACGGCTCCTCCGACAAGCCGCGCGCCGACTACTCGGTGGCCGCGTACGCCAACGGGGTCCGCGATCTGCTCACCACGCTCGACGTCGAGTCCGCCACCCTGGTCGGGCACTCGCTCGGCGGCGGTGTCGCCATGCAGTTCGCCTACCAGTTCCCGGAGCGCACCGAACGGCTGATCCTGGTCAGCGCGGGCGGCGTAGGCGGCGAGGTCAACCCCGTACTGCGGGCCGTCTCGCTGCCGGGCGCCCACCTCATGCTCTCCGCGCTGCGGCTGCCCGGCATGCGGCTCCAAGTCGGCCTGTTCCTGAGTCTGATGAGGCTCCTGGACACCGATCTGGGCCAGGACGCGCCGGAGTTGCTCAACCTCGTCGACGCGCTGCCCGACGCGACCTCCCGCAGCGCGTTCATCCGCACCCTGCGGGCGGTCGTCGACTGGCGCGGGCAGGCGGTGACCATGCTCGACCGCTGCTATCTGACCGAGGGCATGCCCACGATGCTGCTCTGGGGCGACCGGGACAGCGTGGTGCCGGTGCGACACGCGTACGGCGCGCACCAGGCCATGCCGGGCAGCCGGCTGGAGATCTTCGAGGGCGCGGGCCACTTCCCCTTCCACAGCGACCCGGCCCGTTTCCTCGACCTTGTCGAGGAGTTCACCAGCACCACCAGCCCGGCCGACTGGAGCCGCGAGCACTGGCGCGAGCTGCTGCGCGCGGGCCGCCCCGGCACCACGGCCGGCCGGCCCGACACCGCCCACAACCGGGCGGTGGAGCGCGATCTGCGCGAGGCGAGCGAACGCAGCGCGACCTGACACCCACCGCCGACGGTGCTCCACCGCCGATGGTGTCCGGCGCCGCTGGTCGCCCGCCCTCCGCTCAGCCCCCTGCCGGCGTTCCCGACGGCTCCGGGACGCTCAGCACCGCTTCCCGCTCCTCGGCCGTGAAGGGCGGGGCGGTCAGGGGAGCGCGCCGCGGGCCCCGCAGTACGGCGACGGCGACCTTCGGTGCGACCAGCGTGGACAGGGGAGCGGAGAGGGTGATCGCGGCCAGGAACGCCCGGGCCGCCAGGGGGCGTCCCGCCGCCGTGCGCAGGAGCCGGTCGACATAGCGCCCCAGCAACTTCCGCGCGAGCCCGGGCTGCTCGCCGATCGCGCCCGGGTAGCGGATGTCCGTGCCCGTGGCCAGCTCCCAGGCGATCGTCACCGGAAGGGCCACTGCCCGTTGCACCCGCCGCGCGAGCCCCGGCGCCGCGATCCCGTGCTCGGCGAGCCGGCCGCGCAGCGCCAGCGCGCCCTGCGCGGCCACCGTCATGCCGTGCCCGTAGACCGGGTTGTACGTGGCGACGGCGTCGCCGAGCGCGACGAACCCCTCCGGCCAGCCCTTGACCTTCTCGAAGAAGCGCCGCCGGTTGATCGTGCTGCGGCTGACGGCGACCTCCGTCAGCGGCTGCGCGTGCGCGATCAGCTCGCCCACCACCGGGTGGCGCAGGCCGCGCGCGAACGGCTCGAACTCCTCGACGGAGTCCGTCGGCTGCCCCTCCCGGGTGCCCGACAGCGTCACCAGCCAGCGTCCGCCCTCGACGGGCACGATCGTCGCGGAGCGGCCCGGCACGGGCTGCGCCGGGTCGGGCTGTACACCGACCACGGGGTAGTCCTCGGTGCCCGCCGGTGCCCGGAAGATCCGGCTGGCGTAGGTGAGTCCGGAGTCGACCTCGTCCAGCGGCGCCGGTGCGACACCCAGCGCGTCGAGCCAGAGGGTGGAGCGCGAGCCGCGCCCCGAGGCGTCCACCACCAGGTCGGCCGGCAGCACCCGTTGGCCGCCGTCGCGCATCTGTACGCGCACGCCCGTCACCCGGGAGGCGTCGCCCTCCAGACCGAGCAGCTCCGTACCGTCCACGACGGTCACCCGGTCCTTCGCGGCGACCTGGTCGCGCAGTACCGAGTCGAGCAGATCACGGCTGCACGAGATCATGAACTCCATCTCGGGCCAGCGCCGCAGCCAGCCCTGCGCCGTCAGCGAGACGAATCCGGTGGGCATCGGGATCCGGCGGGCGCCCGCGGCGAGCCAGGCGGCGGTCACCCCCGGCAGCAGCTCCTCCATCGCGCGGGCGCCGCCGGACAACAGCAGATGGGCGTGCCGGGCCTGCGGGAGGCCCTTGCGCGGCGCGGGCCCGTCCGGCAGGACGTCGCGCTCGACGACGGTGACCTCGGCGTACGGGTCCAGGGCGGCGGCGGCCAGCAGACCGGCCGTCCCCGCGCCGATGACGACGGCCCGACGGGGGGCCGTACCTCTGTCGCCTGCTGCCGCGCTAGCGGGATTGCTCATGGAAGTCGCTCTCTGACCTGGTCGCGGCCCGTCCTCGGACGGCCGCGACGACGGGTGACTGACGCAGGGCCATCGACATCCGTACGAGGTCGCGTGGACCCTCGGCGGAAGCGGCGGGGGTGGTGGCGGCCTCCGCCGCGCTGATGACCCTGCCCTCCGGGTCGGCCGCCCTGGCCCGCACCGCCGCCGTCACCATCGCCGCGTCGGCCTCGGCCTGAGCCTGGGCGGGCTCGGAGCCCGCCGTCACGGCCGCGTCGTAGGCGAGGGAGCGTACCGCGGAGTCGAAGTAGGGGTACAGGCTGAGCATGCCGTCGTGGATGTCGGACTCCCGCTGGGTGACCTGGAGTTCGGCGGAGGACCACCAGGAGATCCGCACCGCGTGGTCCGCGTGCGCCGAGACCGTCCTCAGCTCGCGCCACAGCGGCCCGAGCCGGCGGTACGTCGACCACGTGGTCCAGCTGTCCCCGATGCGCTGACAGGCCAGCGGGAGCAGGAAGCCGACCGCGCTGACCTGGGCTCCGACGGAGGCCAGTACGGGGGCCACGTCGGTGCTCAGACCGTCCAGGTTCGCGCCGTTCCAGCGGGCCACAACGGCGATGAACTTGGTCGCCGAGTAGGGGACGTTGAAGAGGAAGCCGACCGCGATCGTCAGCAGCCCGGCACGCAGCCAGCCGTCCACCTGAAGGGCCCAGCGCCAGCACATGACGTTCATCGCGACGCCCGCGACGGTCAGCGCCACGAGGTAGAGGACGATCATCTCGCGGATGAACGGGGTGTTCGCGTAGTAGGTGTCGAGGTCCCGCAGGCGCTCCTCGGGGCAGTCTCCGAGCAGGTAGAGCACGACCAGCGCCACGCTGACGACGCCGTACCCGGTGATCCAGCGGCGGGAGAGCCGGCGGGTGACCTCGGGCGGGCCGCCGCGCCAGTGGATGATCAGCACCAGACAGGACGCGCTGAAGACGCTCAGCAGGCAGTAGACCAGGGGCGCCGAGACGTTGGGGATGCCGGTGAGGTCGTTGACCTCGGCGATGGTCGGCGGGGCCGCGAAGAGGAACACCAGACAGGCCAGCGCCAGCAGGACGCCCACCGACCGCAGCAGCGGGTCGCGCCAGCCGCGGATCAGGGTGGGCGCCTTGACGGCGAGGGCGGCGCCCATGGCGACGGCCGGCACGTAGTAGCTGGATCCGTCCATGTCCGGGAAGGCGCCTCAGCCCTGCGGTCCGCGGTATCCCAGGGACGCCTCGATGCGACCGGCCAGACCGTCCCGGCTCACCGGCCCGCGCAGTGGCGAACCGGCGAGCCAGGTACGGCACTTGCTGGCGAGCAGCAGACCGAAGCTCTCGGCCTCCTTCTCGTCCGCGAGGTCGAAGCGGGTGCGCGCGGCGACCCTCAGGACGGTCGCCTGCAGATCGGCGGTGTCGCTGAGTAAGCGGGCCGCGACGGCGGCGCCCTCGACGTGGTGACTGCAGTGCCCGGCCTTCATGTGCCACAGTTCGTGGCCGAGGATCACCAACTGGTGGTCGGGGGCGGTGCGTTCCTCGATGACGACGAGGTCCTGGTCGGCCATGTCGAGCCACAGCCCGCTGGCGGTGCCGGGCGGGAACGCGGCCGTACGGAACTGGACGGGACGGCCGCGGCGTCTGCTCATGGCGTCGCACAGGGCGGCGTACAGGTCGCCGGGTTCCGCCGGTGCCGGGAGCGAGAGCTCCGCGACCAACTCGCCGCACAGGCGGCGCATGTCCCTTCCGATGCCCACAGTTCTCCCCCGGATCACGACTCGGGCCGCTTGACGCTCTCCAAGAGCATGTCCAGCCATTCGGCGACCTTGTCGCGGTGCTGGTCGGTGGGCAACTGCGCGGCCCGCCAGGCGATTCCGCGGACCCCGTGGTCCTGGAGCAGCCGCTCCAGCGGGTCGTCGGCGGCCGCGGCCGCCTCGCGCTCGCGGTCGGCGAGCTGTTGCAGCAGCTCCTGCTCCGAGCGCTGCAGGGCGCCCACGAGTGCCTCGGAGTCCTCGGCCGTCAGGAACCCCGCGTGTACCCGGAAGAAGCGCTGGATGGCGTCGCAGTGCTCCATGGTGGGGCGCCGGTCGCCGTTGATGAGGGCGCCCGCCTGTTGACGCGACATTCCGGCGCCGTCGGCGATCTCCTGTTGGGTGTACTTGCGCCCATTGGGCTTGAGCCGGGTGCGGCGCAACAGGTCCAGGCGCTGGAGGAAGCGGGCCTGGAGATCGGGTTCCCCGGCGGGGCGACCGCCCAGCAGGGCCCGCACCACGGGTTGAGGGACGCCGGACTCGGCCGACAGGCGCTGGACGTCGAAAACCTCGGAGTGCTGCACATCGAGCCGGTCGGCGAGTGCGGTGACCCGGGCCACGACGGCCGGCAGCAGAACCGTCGCCATGGCGCCCGGAACTTCGAAGCCATCCGTCACCGACTGATCTCCTACGTCTCTCTCAGTCTCGCTGCAGGTCTCTCAGGTCTCGCTCACATGGGTCAGGGACCAACGGGAGACTAGCCGTTCGCTCGAACTCACATCCAGCTGTCGCCACAACTGTGGCGCGAATCAGCCGTCAACAAGCGCCAAATGCCACGATAGTTGACATGGCTGAGCTCCGGGCAGCAGGATCGGGGCGCCGCGTGAAGGCCGCAGAGGCAAGAGGGGTGACCTCCCGATGGCGTACCAGGCAGGATGGCAGCGGTCCCAGCCGCGACCTGTTCCCGAGAGTCTCGAGGCTCAGGCGTATCTCCAGGACTACGCCGCTCTCCTGGAGGCCGTCGCGTTCCCGTCCGTCGTCTTCGACCACTGCTGGGACGTCGTGTTGTCCAACGCCGCGTTCGAGACACTTTTCGGCGGCGTCGGCCCCCATCCGACCGCCATGCCGGGTGACAACTTCCTCCGGTTCGTCCTGTTTCACCCGGACGCGGCCACGGTCCTCGGCGAGCACGAGTCGAGCTGGTGCCTGCCGATGCTGGCCCACTTCGCCGCGGCGGTGGAGCGCCACGGTCAGGACCGCGGACTCCAGTCGATCCGCCGGGACATCGCCCAGGACCCGATCATGGAGGCCGCCTACCGGCAGGGTCTGCCGCACTGGATCCGCGCCGTCGGCCCGGACGCCGTCGAGCACGACGGCGCCGTACGGCCGCTGGTGCACCCCGATCCCCGCTGGGGTCGTACGGACTGCCGGATCGTCGGCGAGACCCCCAAGACCCTTCAGGACATGGGATATACGCGGATGACCCTGATCCTGCGCGAGGCGCGGCCCATGGCGGCCGGACCGCGCAGGACACGCAACGGCGCGGCGGAGCTGCGCGTGGTGTGAGGGCGCCCGGCGGTCCAGGGCGTGGGCCCGCTCAGGGGTCCAGCACGACGAGCACGAGGGGTACTCCGTCGCACGGGATCAGCCGCATCCCGTCGTGGCGCGCGGTCCGCGCCTGCGCCAGTACGGCCCCGAAGTCCGGGCCCTTGGTGAGCGATCCGGCCAGATGCGCGGGATCGGCGGCGAGCGGGGCAGGAGAAGCCGGATCGTCGCCGGGCGGTCCGGCGTCGTTCGTGTAGGTCTTCCGGGAGCCGGAGTGAGAAACGACCGTGCGGCGCCTGTTACCGATGAGAGAGGCATGTGACATAGTACTGGCGTGAGTGAGCGGCTGACCTGTGATCTCGTGGTCGTCGGAGCCGGAATGGTCGGCGCGGCCTGCGCGCTGTACGCGGCCCGGGCGGGCCTCGACGTCGCTCTGGTGGACCGCGGCCCGGTGGCCGGCGGGACCACCGGCGCGGGTGAGGGCAATCTGCTCGTCTCCGACAAGGAACCCGGGCCCGAACTCGACCTCGCCCTGCTGTCGGGGCGTCTGTGGGCCGACCTCGGGGAGGAGTTGGGCGAGGCCTTCGAGTACGAGGCCAAAGGGGGCGTCGTCGTGGCCGCCACGCCCGAGGGGCTCACCGCGCTGGAGACCTTCGCGGCGGGACAACGAGCCGCCGGGGTCGAGGCGGTACCGGTCGCCGCCGACCAACTCCACACCCTGGAACCCCACTTGGCACCCGGCCTCCCGGGCGCCGTGCACTACCCCCAGGACACCCAGGTGATGCCGGCACTCGCCGCGGCGCACCTGGTGCGCGCCTCGGGGGCACGGCTGCTGACGGGGCGGACCGTGACCGAGGTGCTGCGCACGGCGGACGGGGCGGTACGCGGCGTGCGGACCGACCGTGGTGACCTCCACGCCCCGGTGGTCGTCAACGCGGCCGGCACCTGGGGCGCCGAAGTGGCCGCCCTCGCGGGCGTCTTCCTGCCCGTTCTGCCCCGACGCGGCTTCGTGCTGGTGACCGAACCACTGCCGCGCCGAGTGCGGCACAAGGTGTACGCCGCGGACTACGTCGCCGACGTGGCCAGCGACTCGGCCGCGCTGGGGACCTCACCCGTCGTGGAGGGCACCGCGGCGGGGCCGATCCTGATCGGCGCGAGTCGTGAACGGGTCGGCTTCGACCGGTCGTTCTCGCTGCCGGCCGTACGGGCGCTGGCGACCGGGGCGACCCGGCTGTTCCCGTTCCTCGCCGACGTACGGGCCCTGCGGACGTATCTGGGCTTCCGGCCGTACATGCCCGACCACCTGCCCGCGATCGGCCCCGATCCACGGGTGCCTGGACTCTTCCACGCCTGCGGGCACGAGGGCGCGGGCATCGGCCTCGCCACCGGCACCGGGCGGCTGATCGCGCAGGTCGTCGCGGGCGGGACGCCCGACCTGGACCTCACGCCGTTCCGGCCCGACCGCTTCCCGAAGGAGGCCGGGTGAATCCCCTGGAGCTGGTCGGGGCCGAGCCGGGCCCCGCGTTCACCGTCACCCTGGACGGCCGCGAGATCACGGCCCTGCCCGGGCAGACCGTCGCCGCCGCACTGTGGGCCGCGGGCGTCACCTCCTGGCGCGCCACCCGCGGCACGGGCCGCCCGCGCGGCGTCTTCTGCGGCATCGGCGTCTGCTTCGACTGCCTGGTGACCGTCAACGACCGCCCCAACCAGCGGGCCTGCCTGGTGCCGGTCCGAGCGGGCGACACGATCCGTACGCAGGAGGGGACGGGCCATGGCAACTGAGCGACCGCACCTCGCGGTGATCGGCGCGGGACCGGCCGGGCTTGCCGCGTCCCTGGCCGCCGCGGCCCACGGGGTCCGGGTCACGCTGATCGACTCGGCGGCCGGAGCGGGCGGCCAGTTCTACCGCAGGCCCCCGGCGGGACTCGGGGCCCGGCACCCGGAGGCGCTGCACCACGGGTGGCGGACCTGGCGGCGCCTCGGGGACGCACTGGCCGCGCGGGTCGAGGCGGGCACGATCAGACATCTGGCGGACCATCACGTGTGGTGCGTCGAACCCGTGGAACGTGTCGAACCCGTGGAACTTGTCGTGCACGCGCTGCTCGGCCCCCTCCAGGAGGAGCCCGTCACCGTCCGCGCCGACGCCGTGCTTCTCGCCACCGGTGGGTACGAGAAGGTGTTGCCGTTCCCGGGCTGGACCCTCCCCGGGGTCGTCACCGCCGGTGGTGCGCAGGCCATGCTGAAGGGCGGGCTCGTCGTCCCCGGGCAGCGGGCGGTCGTGGCGGGGACCGGGCCCCTGCTGCTGCCCGTGGCGACCGGGCTCGCCGCGGCGGGGGTCGAGGTCGCCGCCCTCGTCGAGTCCGCCGACCCGAAGGCGTTCCTGCGGCGGCCCCTGGCACTGGCCGCACAGCCAGGGAAGGTCGCCGAGGGAGTGCGCTACGGCGCCCAACTCCTGCGACACCACGTCAAGTTGCTCCCACGGCACACCGTCGTCGCGGCACACGGCGAGCAGCGGCTCGACGCCGTGACCGTCGCCGCGCTCGACACCCACGGACGGGTCGGGCCCGGCACCGAACGGCGCATCGCGTGCGACACGCTCGCCGTCGGTCACGGCATGCTGGCGCACATCGACCTCGCCGAGTCGCTCGGCTGCCGTATCGACGGCCTGAACGTCGCCGTGGACGAGGAACAGCGCACCGACGTGCCCGGCGTATGGGCCGCGGGCGAGACCACCGGCATCGGTGGCGCGGCACTGTCGCTCGCCGAGGGGCACATCGCGGGACGCTCGGCCGCGGCCCGGCTGACGGGGACGCGGCCCGACCCGCACACGTGGGCGCGCGCCGCCAGGTCCCGCAGGAGAGCGAGGGAGTTCTTCGCCGCGCTCGACACCGTCTACGCGCCGCCCGCGCACTGGACGGAGCAGGTCACCGACGACACCGTCGTGTGCCGCTGCGAGGAGGTCACCGCCGGTGCGGTCAGGAACGCCGTCGACGAGCTCGGCGCGGGCGACGTCAGGACCGTGAAGCTGCTCACCCGCGCGGGGATGGGCTGGTGCCAGGGCCGGATGTGCGAGCCCGCCGTCGCCGGACTCACCGGATGTGAACAGACGCCCGCGCGGCGGTTGTTGGCACGCCCGGTACCGCTCGGGGTGCTGGCGAGGGCCGGGGATCCCGAGAACGACTGACCACCTTCGTCCCCCACCGTCACCGACCTCAGTAAAATGTCACACACCATGGAGAGGGAACCGCTCATGACCGCCACCGAGAACCGTCCCTGGCGCGGCGTCCTCGTCGCCACCGCGCTCCCGCTGAACGAGGACCTCTCCGTCGACTACGACCGCTACGCGCAGCACTGCGCCTGGCTCGTCGAGAACGGCTGCGACGGGGTCGTACCGAACGGCTCGCTCGGCGAGTACCAGGTGCTCACGCCCGAGGAGCGCGAGAAGGTCGTCGAGACGGCGGTGTCGGCGATCGGCGGCGCCCGTGTAATGCCCGGCGTCGCCGCCTACGGCTCAGCCGAGGCCCGCCGCTGGGCCGAGCAGGCCCGCGACGCCGGCTGCCGGTCCGTGATGCTGCTGCCGCCGAACGCCTACCGCGCCGACGAACGTTCCGTCCTCGCCCACTACGAGGAGGTCGCCGAGGCGGGCGTCCCGATCGTCGCGTACAACAACCCCATCGACACCAAGGTCGACCTGGTGCCCGAACTGCTCGCGAAGCTGCACGCGGAGGGGTACATCCACGGCGTCAAGGAGTTCTCCGGCGATGTCCGCCGCGCCTACCGGATCTCCGAACTCGCCCCTGAACTCGACCTGTTGATCGGCGCCGACGACGTCCTGCTGGAGCTGGCCGTCGCGGGCGCCAAGGGCTGGGTGGCCGGCTACCCGAACGCGCTGCCCGCCGCGAGCGTCGAGCTGTACCACGCCGCCGTCGAGGGCGACCTCGATACGGCACGGAAGCTCTACCGCCAGTTGCACCCGCTGCTGCGCTGGGACTCCCAGGTCGAGTTCGTCCAGGCCATCAAGCTGTCCATGGACATCGTGGGCCGGCACGGCGGACGGGTGCGTCCACCGCGCGTCCCGCTGCTGCCCGAGCAGGAGGCCACGGTCCGCGCCGCCACCGAGAAGGCCCTCGCCGCCGGTCTCGCCTGAGCGCCGCTCCTTGATCGGGCCCAAGTTCCCCGCGAACAGCAGGAGTTACGGAGATCCCATGCGCAGCAAACTCGTCCTGCACGCCGTCGACTCGCACACCGAGGGCATGCCCACCCGGGTGATCACCGGCGGCATCGGGACCATCCCCGGCGCGACCATGAACGAACGGCGGCTGTACTTCCGCGAGCACCGCGACGACATCAAGCAGCTTCTGATGAACGAGCCGCGCGGCCACTCCGCGATGAGCGGCGCCATCCTCCAGCCGCCCACCCGCCCGGACTGCGACTACGGCGTCCTCTACATCGAGGTGTCGGGCTACCTCCCGATGTGCGGGCACGGCACCATCGGCGTGGCGACCGTCCTGGTGGAGACGGGCATGGTGGAGGTCGTCGAGCCGGTCACCACGATCCGGCTCGACACCCCGGCGGGCCTCGTCGTCGCCGAGGTCGCGGTCGAGGACGGCGCCGCCCGCGCGGTCACGCTCAAGAACGTGCCGTCCTTCTCGGCGGGCCTCGACCGCAAGGCCACCCTGCCCGACGGCCGGACGGTGACGTACGACCTCGCGTACGGCGGCAACTTCTACGCCATTCTGCCGCTGGAGCAGTTCGGCCTGCCCTTCGACCGGTCGCGAAAGGAGGAGATCCTCGCCGCCGGACTGTCGCTGATGGCGGCCGTCAACGCCGAGGACGAGCCGGTCCACCCCGAGGACCCGTCCATCCGCGGCTGCCACCACGTCCACCTGTACGCGCCCGGCGCCACCGCCCGTCACTCGCGCCACGCCATGGCGATCCACCCCGGCTGGTTCGACCGCTCGCCCTGCGGTACGGGCACCAGCGCGCGCATGGCGCAACTGCACGCCCGCGGTGAACTCCCCCTGCACACGGAGTTCGTGAACGAGTCCTTCATCGGGACGCGGTTCACGGGACGACTGCTCGGCACGACCGAGGTCGCCGGAATCCCGGCGGTGCTGCCCAGCTTCACCGGCCGCGCCTGGATCACCGGCACCGCCCAGTACCTCCTGGACCCGACCGACCCCTTCCCGGCGGGTTTCGTGCTTTAGCGATACTGGTACCGCATGACATTGCACCGGTGCCCATGCCGTACGAGGAGTCGACCCATGCCCGCCACGCGCAGCAGCGTACCCTCCGCCGCTCCCGCCGCCCTGCCCGTCCTCGGCGGCAAGAAGAGCAGCTACCGCGAGCGCGTCGCCGACGCCCTGCGGGCCGCGCTGATCGCGGGCGAACTGCGGGCCGGCGAGGTGTACTCCGCGCCGACGCTCGCCGCCCGCTTCGGCGTCTCGGCGACGCCGGTGCGCGAGGCCATGCTCGACCTCGCCAAGGAGGGCCTCGTCGACACGGTGCCCAACAAGGGCTTCCGGGTCACCGCGGTCTCCGAGAAGCAGCTCGACGAGTACACCCACATCCGCTCGCTGATCGAGATCCCCACCACCGTGCAGCTGGCCACCACCGCGGACCGGGTCTCCCTGGAGGCGCTGCGCCCGGCCGCCCGGGAGATCGTGACCGCGGCGGCGGCCGGTGACCTCATCGCCTACGTCGAGGCGGACATCCGCTTCCACCTCGGTCTGCTCGCCCTCGCGGGCAACGCCCACCTGGTCGAGGTCGTCGGCGACCTCCGCAAGCGTTCGCGCCTGTACGGCCTCAACGCCCTGGTCGAGGCGGGCCGCCTCCAGGACTCCGCCGAGGAGCACCTCGAACTCCTCGACGCCCTCGTGGACCGCGACCCCGAGGCCGTACGGAGGGTCATGACCCGGCACCTGGGCCATGTCCGTGGACTGTGGGCGGCCCACTAGGTCCAACCGGACCCCGTGGGTGTTATGCAAGCGACTTGCATTTCTTGCGCTATTCTTGCGCGCATGACGCGACGACTTGCTCAGGTGGCGAAGAAGGTCGGGGTCAGCGAGGCCACGGTCAGCCGGGTGCTCAACGGGAAGCCCGGCGTCTCCGACTCCACCCGGCAGGCGGTGCTCTCGGCGCTGGACGTGCTCGGCTACGAGCGGCCCACCCAACTGCGCGGTGAACGCGCGCGGCTCGTGGGCCTCGTCCTGCCCGAGCTGCAGAACCCGATCTTCCCGGCGTTCGCCGAAGTGATCGGCGGGGCGCTCGCACAGCTCGGGCTGACGCCGGTGCTCTGCACCCAGACCAAGGGCGGCGTCTCCGAGGCGGACTACGTGGAGCTGCTGCTCCAACAGCAGGTCTCCGGCGTGGTGTTCGCGGGCGGACTGTACGCGCAGGCCGACGCCCCGCACGAGCACTACCGGGAGCTGGCGGACCGCAACATCCCGGTGGTGCTGGTCAACGCGGCCATCGAGCACCTCGGCTTCCCGTGCGTCTCCTGCGACGACGCGGTGGCGGTCGAGCAGGCCTGGCGCCACCTCGTCTCGCTCGGTCACGAGCGCATCGGTCTGGTGCTCGGGCCCGCCGACCACATGCCCTCGGCGCGGAAGCTGGCGGCGGCCCGTGCGCTCGCCCCCGAGCTGCCCGACGCGCACATCGCGCGAGCCATGTTCTCGATCGAGGGCGGCCACGCGGCGGCCGCCCGGCTCATCGACCGCGGGGTCACCGGTTTCATCTGCGCCAGCGACCCGCTCGCCCTCGGTGTCGTACGCGCCGCCCGTCGCAAGGGACTCGGCGTGCCCTCGCAGGTGTCCGTCGTCGGCTACGACGACTCCGCGCTGATGAACTGCACCGAGCCGCCCCTGACCACCGTCCGCCAGCCCATCGAGTCGATGGGCCGGGCGGCCGTCGAGCTGCTCAACGCCCAGATCGGCGGGAGCAGCGTCACCGCCGAAGAGCTCTTGTTCGAACCGGAGTTGGTGGTCCGGGGGTCCACCGCGCAAGCGCCCCGCCTCTGAGATCCATTCTGCTGTCAAATAATTCCAGATTCTGCGCGACATCTTGCGGACCCTTGTCGGCGGTGCTTGAGTGTGCGGCGCCAGCACACGGCGGTGCGCCAGATCAAGGTGGTGCGCCCCCGTGGGCCTTCCTCGCTCCTGCCCAAAGGGGTCCACCGATGAGAAGTACCGGGTTCCGCCGTACCTTCGTCGTACTCACGGCGTCCGCCCTCGCGCTCACCGCCACCGCCTGCGGCGGCAGCGACGACGGCTCCGCGGGTGGCAAGACCCGCATCACGGTCAACTGCATGCCCCCGAAGAGCGCCAAGGTCGACCGCTCGTTCTTCGAGGCCGACATCAAGGCGTTCGAGAAGCAGAACCCGGACATCGACGTCGTCGCGCACGACGCGTTCCCCTGCCAGGACCCCAAGACGTTCGACGCCAAGCTCGCCGGCGGCCAGATGGAGGACGTCTTCTACACGTACTTCACCGACTCCAAGCACGTAGTCGACATCAACCAGGCCGCCGACATCACGTCGTACGTCAAGGACCTCAAGAGCTACGGCACCATCCAGCAGCAACTGCGCGACATCTACACCGTCGACGGCAAGGTCTACGGAGTGCCGCGCACCGGCTACTCGATGGGACTCATCTACAACCGCAAGCTCTTCCAGAAGGCCGGTCTCGACCCCGACAAGCCCCCGGCGACCTGGGAAGAAGTGCGCGCGGACGCCAAGAAGATAGCCGCGCTCGGCGGCGGCACCGTCGGCTACGCCGACTACAGCGCCCAGAACCAGGGCGGCTGGCACTTCACCGCCGAGATGTACTCGCAGGGCGGCGACGTCGTCACGCCGGACGGCAAGAAGGCCAGCGTCGACACCCCGGAGGGCAAGGCCGTCCTGCAGAACCTGCACGACATGCGCTGGACCGACAACTCCATGGGCAGCAAGCAGCTCCTCGTCATCAACGACGTCCAGCAGCTGATGGGCTCCGGCAAGCTCGGCATGTACCTCTCCGCGCCCGACAACATCCCGATCCTCGTCAAGGAGAAGGGCGGCAACTACGACGACCTCGCCCTCGCGCCCATGCCCGGCGGCAAGGGCACGCTCATCGGCGGCGACGGCTACATGTTCAACAAGAAGGACAGCCCCGAGCAGATCAAGGCCGGCCTGAAGTGGCTCGACCACATGTTCCTCACCCCCGGAACGGGCTTCCTCGGCGACTACGCCCGCGCCAAGCAGAACAACGCCCCCGTCGGCCTCCCCGAGCCCAGGCTCTTCACCGGCGCCGCCGACGCGAAGGACCAGCAGGTCAAGAAGGCCAACGCCAATGTGCCGGTGGAGAACTACCAGGCCTTCCTGGACGGCAACCAGAGCCTGCAGATGAAGATCGAGCCGCCCCAGGCCCAGCAGATCTACTCGGTCCTCGACGGAGCCGTCTCCGCGGTCCTCACCAAGAAGGACGCGAACGTCGACCAGCTCCTGAAGGACGCCTCCGGGAAGATCGACTCCATCCTGGCCCGGGGCTGACCAGGCGTATGAAGACCGCATCGAAGCCCGTGGTGCTTCCTCCGGCCGCCGTCGGCGCGCCGGAGGTACCGCGGTCGGCCGGGCGCCGGGCGAGGGGCCCGTGGCGCCGGCGCCTGGCCGACCAGTCCCGCGCGTACGCCTTCCTCGTCGGCGGCCTGCTCTGCTTCGCGCTGTTCTCCTGGTACCCCGCGATCCGCGCGGTCGTGATCGCCTTCCAGAAGTACACGCCGGGCTCCTCGCCCCAGTGGGTCGGCACCGCCAACTTCACCCGTGTCTTCCACGACCCGGAGTTCACGGCGGCCTGGCGCAACACGTTCACCTTCACGCTCCTCGCCCTGCTCATCGGCTTCGCCGTCCCGTTCGTGATGGCCCTGGTCCTCAACGAACTCCGGCACGCGAAGGCCTTCTTCAGGGTCGTGGTGTACCTGCCGGTGATGATCCCGCCGGTGGTCAGCGCCCTGCTGTGGAAGTGGTTCTACGATCCCGGAGCGGGCCTCGCCAACGAGGCGCTGCGCTTTCTGCACCTGCCCACCTCGAACTGGTCCAACGGCGCCGACACCGCGCTCATCTCCCTGGTCATCGTGGCGACCTGGGCCAACATGGGCGGCACGGTCCTGATCTACCTGGCCGCGCTCCAGGGCATCCCGGGGGAGCTGTACGAGGCGGCGGAGCTGGACGGCGCGAACATCCTCCAGCGCATCCGGCACGTGACGATTCCGCAGACCCGCTTCATCGTCCTCATGCTGATGCTGCTTCAGATCATCGCCACGATGCAGGTCTTCACCGAGCCGTTCGTCATCACCGGCGGCGGTCCCGAGAACGCCACGGTCACCGTCCTCTACCTCATCTACAAGTACGCGTTCCTCTACAACGACTTCGGCGGCGCGTGCGCGCTGAGCGTCATGCTCCTCGTGCTGCTCGGCCTCTTCTCCGCGGTCTATCTGCGGCTGACCCGCTCGTCGGGGGAGGAGTACGCATGAGCAGCGGCACCCGCACCCTGGTCTCCCCACTCACTCTCGCCCGCCCCCGCGGCAAGGCCCTCTACTGGACCGTCTTCACGGCCGTCGTCCTGCTCTTCGCGCTCGCCTTCCTCTTCCCGGTCTACTGGATGGTGACCGGCGCGATGAAGTCCCCGGACGAGGTGACGCGGACCCCGCCGACCCTCGTGCCCAAGGCATGGCATCTCAGCGGCTACACCGACGCCTGGGACCTGATGGACCTGCCCACCCACCTGTGGAACACGGTGGTGCAGGCCGCCGGCGCCTGGCTGCTCCAGCTCGTGTTCTGCACGGCCGCCGCGTACGCCCTCTCCAAGCTGAAGCCGGCGTTCGGCAAGGTGATCCTCGGCGGCATCCTCGCCACCCTGATGGTCCCGGCGCAGGCGCTGGTCGTACCGAAGTACCTGACCGTCGCGGACCTCCCGCTGATCCACACCAGCCTGCTCAACGACCCGCTCGGCATCTGGCTGCCCGCCGTGGCCAACGCCTTCAACCTCTATCTCCTCAAGCGCTTCTTCGACCAGATCCCGCGCGATGTCCTGGAGGCCGCCGAGATCGACGGCGCCGGACGGCTGCGCACCCTCTGGTCCATCGTGCTGCCCATGTCCCGCCCCGTCCTGGGCGTCGTGTCGATCTTCGCCCTGGTCGCCGTCTGGCAGGACTTCCTCTGGCCGTTGATGGTCTTCTCCGACACCGACAAGCAGCCGATCAGCGTGGCCCTCGTCCAGCTGTCGCAGAACATCCAGCTGACCGTGCTCATCGCCGCGATGGTGATCGCCAGCATCCCCATGGTCCTGATGTTCCTGGTGTTCCAGCGGCACATCATCGCCGGGATCAGCGCGGGCAGCACGAAGGGCTGACACCGACCCCGCAACCGAAAGGCAGGCACCGTGGGACAGCCCACCCATGCCCAGAACTGGTGGCGCTCCGCCGTCATCTACCAGGTGTACGTCCGCAGCTTCGCGGACGGCGACGGCGACGGCACCGGCGACCTCGCGGGCGTCCGCGCCAAACTCCCGTATCTCGCCGAACTCGGCGTGGACGCCCTGTGGTTCAACCCCTGGTACCTGTCCCCGATGAAGGACGGCGGCTACGACGTCGCCGACTACCGTGTCATCGACCCGGCCTTCGGGACGCTCGCCGAGGCGGAGAAACTCATCGCCGAGGCGAAGGAACTGGGCATCCGCACGCTCGTCGACATCGTGCCCAACCACGTCTCCGACCAACACCCCTGGTTCCGGGCCGCCTTGGCCGGGGGACCCGAACGCGAGCTCTTCCACTTCCGTCCCGGACGCGGCGAACACGGTGAACTCCCGCCCAACGACTGGCCGTCCCAGTTCGCGGGCTCCGCCGAGCCCGTCTGGACCCGGCTGCCCGACGGCACCTGGTACCTCCACCTGTTCACCCCCGAGCAGCCCGACCTCAACTGGGCGCACCCCGCCGTCCGCCAGGAACACGAGGAGATCCTGCGGTTCTGGTTCGAGCGCGGCGTGGCGGGCGTCCGCATCGACTCGGCCGCCCTGCTCGCCAAGGACCCGGACCTCCCCGACTTCGTCGAGGGCCGCGACCCGCATCCGTACGTCGACCGCGACGAACTCCACGACATCTACCGCTCCTGGCGCACGGTCGCCGACGCCTACGACGGCATCTTCGTCGGCGAGGTCTGGCTCCCCGACACCGAGCGCTTCGCCCGCTATCTGCGCCCCGACGAGCTGCACACCGCCTTCAACTTCTCCTTCCTGTCCTGCCCCTGGGACGCGGGACGCCTGCGGACGTCCATCGACGAGACCCTCGCCGAACACGCCCCCATCGGCGCGCCCGCCACCTGGGTGCTGTGCAACCACGACGTGACCCGCACGGTCACCCGCTACGGCCGCGTCGACACCGGCTTCGACTTCGCCACCAAGGCCTTCGGCACCCCGACCGACCTCGCCCTCGGCACCCGCCGCGCCCGCGCCGGGGCCCTGCTCTCGCTCGCGCTGCCCGGCGCCGTCTACCTCTACCAGGGCGAGGAACTGGGCTTGCCCGAGGCCGAGATACCCCGCGACCGCATCCACGACCCGATGCACTTCCGCTCCGGCGGCACCGACCCGGGCCGGGACGGCTGCCGGGTCCCGCTCCCGTGGACGGCCGACGCGCCGTACGCGGGCTTCGGCGGCGAGCCCTGGCTGCCGCAGCCGAGCGGCTGGTCCGCGTACGCCGCCGACCTCCAGGCCGCCGACCCCGGCTCGATGCTCTCCCTCTACCGCGCGGCCCTGACGATCAGACCGGAGTTCGGCGACGGCCCGCTCACCTGGCTGCCCGCGCCCGAGGGGGTGCTCGCCTTCGCCCGGCCCGGGCAGGAGGTGCGGCTGCTGTGCGTCGTGAACCTCGCCGACGCCCCCGCCGACCTTCCCGCCCACTCCCGACTCCTCCTCGGCAGCGGCCCCCTGGACCCACAGGGGCGACTGCCGAAGGACACGGCGGTCTGGCTGCGCGGCTGAGCGTCACTCAGGTGAGCGTCTTTTCGGGGGGACCGATATCGGTCCCCCCGCGCTTCGCCGCCTGGATCTGCTTGTACACATGGGTCCGCAGCTCGGCGAAGCGCGGGGCGACCCGGGTGTGCAACTGGTCCCGCTCGTCCGGGAGATCGACCTTCAGCTGCTCCTGTACGACGGTGGGGGAGGCGGAGAGGATCAGGACCCGCTCGCCGAGGTACACGGCCTCGTCGATGTCGTGGGTGACGAACAGGATCGTGATGCCGCGTTCCCGCCACAGGCCCCGCACCAGGTCCTCCAGATCGGCCCGGGTCTGCGCGTCGACCGCCGCGAACGGCTCGTCCATCAGCAGGACATCGGGCTCGTACGCGAGCGCGCGGGCGATCGCGACACGCTGCTGCATCCCGCCGGACAGCTGCCACGGGTAGGCCCCGGCGGCATCCGTGAGCCCGACCGACTCCAGCGCGTCGGCCACCAGCTCCCGGCGCCGCTGCTTGCTCAACGGCTTCTGCTTCAAGGGCAGTTCGACGTTCTCCCGCACCCGCATCCAGGGGAACAGGCTGCGTCCGTACTCCTGGAACACGAACGCCATCCCCGGCGGCGGCCCGCTCACCGGGCGGTCGTTCAGCCGTACCTCGCCCGCCGTCGGCGTCAACAGCCCGCCCATGCACTTCAGGAGCGTGGTCTTGCCGCATCCCGACGGGCCGACCAGACAGACGAGTTCGCCCGCCTCGACGGTGAAGGTGAGGTCCCGTACCGCCTCCACCCGGCGGCCGGAACCCTCGTAGACCTTGTTCAGGCCGGATACGACAAGAGACGCGTGCATGGACCGCCCTTTCGCGAGCTTCACGGAGACCGCCGGGACACCGCGCGCAGACCGTGGTACCAGCCGAGCACCCGGCGCTCGACCAGTCGGAAGACGACCGAGAGAAGGAAACCGAGCAGGCCCAGAACGAGGATTCCGGTCCACATGTCGGGGATCGCGAAGCTCCGCTGGAACTGGACGATGGTGAAGCCGAGGCCGTTGCTGGCCGCGAACATCTCGCTGATGACCATCAGGATGATCCCGATGGACAGGGCCTGGCGCAGGCCCGCGAAGATCTGCGGGCTCGCCGCGCGCAGGACCACGCTGCGCAGCCGGGCCATGCCCGTGATGCCGTACGAACGCGCCGTCTCCGCCATCACGGAGTCGACCGCCCGCACGCCCTCGACCGTGTTGAGCAGGATCGGCCAGACACAGCCGCTCGCGATCACGGCGATCTTCATCGTGTCGCCGATGCCGGCGAACAGCATGATGACGGGGACCAGGACGGGAGGCGGCAGCGCGCGCAGAAACTCCAGGACCGGCTCGCACACGGCCCGCACCCGCCGGTACGAGCCGATGACCGTGCCCAGCGCCACGCCCACGACGGCCGCCGCCGCGTACCCGGCGAGCAGCCGCAGCACGCTGGGCACGAGGTCGGAGCGCAGCCGCTCGCTCGTCCAGACGTCCGGGAACGTCCTGAGGATCGTGCGCAGTGGCGGCCAGTACACGTTCGTACTGCCGTCGGACGCCAGCCACCAGAGCGCGACGAGCAGCGCGGGCAACGCGACGACGAAGAACAGCCGCAGCAGGAAGGGCCTCACACCGCCACCTCCCCGCGCACCGACTGGTGCCAGGCCAGCGCCCTGCGCTCCACGGTACGGGCGCCCACGTTGATGAGCAGCCCGAGCAGACCGGTGACCACCACCAGCGCGTACATGTCGGGGACCGCCTGCGAGGACTCGGCGACCGCGATACGCGCGCCCAACCCCGGCGCACCGATGACGAGTTCGGCGGTCACGGCGAGGATGAGGGCCACCGCGGCGGCGAGCCGGACGCCCGTCATGACGTACGGGAGGGCCGTGGGCCACAGGACGTGCCGGACGCGTGCCCACGGGCCGAGGCCGTACGAGCGGGCCGTCTCCTCGGCCACCGGGTCGACGTCCTGGACGCCGTACAGGACCTGGACGAGGACCTGCCAGAACGAGGCGTAAACGACGAGGAGGAGGACGGAGCGCAGTTCGGTGCCGTAGAGCAGGACGGCGAGGGGGATCAGGGCGACGGAGGGGATCGGGCGCAGGAACTCGATCGTCGAGGCGGTGACCTCGCGCAGATACGGCACGACCGAGACGAGCAGCCCCACGACGACACCCGCGCCGATCGCGATCGCCAGGCCCAGCGCCCAGCCGGTCAGGGTGTCGCCGAGCGCCGTCCAGAAGGCGTGCTCGGTGACCTCCTGGCCGAGCGCGTCGGCGATGCGGCTGGTCGGCGGGAAGTACGCCTCCTTGACGAGACCGAGCCGCGGCACCGCCTCGCCCAGCGCGAGGAAGGCCGCGAGCCCGGCGGCGCCCAGGGCGGCGTTCGCACCCCTCACGGCAGCAGCTTGTCGAGGTCGGGCGTCGACTTGAACAGCCCGTCCTGCTCGCCCAGTTTCTCCAGCGCCTCGATCGACGCACGGTTGGGCTCGGCCGGCCACTTCGGAAGGGTGACCTGGGCCAGTGTCGCCGCCGGGATCTTCGTGTACGTGGTGACGGCCTGGCGTACCTCGTCCGGGTGGGCGTCGGCGTAGGCGAGGGACTCCGCGGTCGCCTCCTGGAACTTCTTCACCACGTCGGGGTTCTTCTGCTCGTACTGCGTCGAGGTGAAGTACATCGCCACGGTGAGGTCCTTGGCGACGTCGACCAGGGACGAGGCGATCTCCGTGGCGCCCTGGCTCTTGACGGTGGCGAGCGCCGGCTCGACCACCATCGCGGCGTCGATCCGACCGCCGTCGAGGGCGGCGGGCATCTGGTCGAAGGCCAGCTCGACGAACTTCACCTTGGACGGGTCACCGCCCGCCTTGCGCACCGACTCGCGCACCGCCGTCTCGTTGATGTTCTTCAGCGTGTTGACCGCGACCTTCTTCCCCTCCAGTTCCTTCGCGGACTTGATCGGGCTGCCCTTCTTCACGGTGATGGCGCCGAAGTCCTTGCCCGCCACGCCCGTCGAGGCGACCCCGTTGACGACGGCCTTCACGGGCACGTTCTGGCTCTGGGCGATCATCAGCGAGGTCATGTTGCTGAACCCGAACTGGAACTGGCCGCTGACCACTCCCGGCACGATCGCCGCGCCGCCCTGCGCGGTCGTCATGGACAGCTTCAGACCGCGCTTGCTGAAGAAGCCCTTCTGCTGACCCAGGTAGAGAGGCGCGACATCGACGATGGGGATGACCCCGACCTTGACCGTGGTGGTACCGCCGGACGACGCGTTCTTGTCCGAGGCGCCACCGCCGCCGGACGAACCGCAGGCCGACGCGGCGACCAGAAAGGATCCGACCGCGAGACCGGCGAGCAGACGACGCATGGCTCCTCCTGTGCAGACGACATTGTTCCGACAGGCTGTGCGCGCACCGCAATGGGTGCTCAGCGGGAAGGTAGAGCCCTCGTACGGCGGGGTCAATGGCTTTGGCCAACAATATTGTTGACAGTTGGTGGGGCGAGCCCGCGCCGAGACGGGCCCGCGCCGAGGCGGCCTGCAGAGCCCCGCGGCTCACAGGTCCAGCACGAGCCGCTTCCCGAGGCACCGGGAGACGCAGATCAGCATGGTCTCGCCCGCCTCCCGCTCCTCGTCCGTGAGCACCGAGTCCCGGTGGTCCGGGGTCCCTTCGAGGACATCCGTCTCGCAGGTCCCGCAGGTGCCCTCGGTGCAGGAGAAGAGCACCTCGACGCCCGCTCCGCGCACGGTGTCGAGCACGGAGGCATCCGCGGGGACGGTCAGCGTGCGCCCGCTGCGCGCGAGCTCCACCTCGAACTCGCCGTCCCCGCCCGTCTCCTGAACCTTCGGCCGGAATCGCTCGACGCGCAGCAGCCCGGCGGGGCAACGCGCCTCCACCGCGTCCAGCAGCGGGCCGGGACCGCAGCAGTAGACGAGCGTACCCTCGGGGACCCCGGTCAGGACGGAGTCGAGGTCCAGCAGTCCGCACTCGTCCTGCGGAGCGATCGTCACCCGGTCCCCGTACCGCTCCAACTCCCCGGTGAACGCCATGGAGTCGCGTGTCCGTCCGCCGTACAGCAGCGTCCACTCGGCGCCCGCCGCCTGCGCCGCGGCGAGCATCGGCAGGATCGGGGTGATGCCGATGCCGCCCGCGACGAAGCGGTAGCGGGCGGCGGGCGCGAGCGCGAAGTGGTTGCGCGGGCCGCGGACCCGGACCTTGTCGCCCGCGCCCAACTGCTCGTGCACGTACGAGGATCCGCCGCGCCCGTCCGGTTCCCGCAGCACCGCGATCCGCCACGCCCGACGGTCGGCGGGATCCCCGCACAGCGAGTACTGCCGCTCGAGGCCGGCCCCGAGCACGACGTCGACGTGGGCGCCCGGCTCCCAGACGGGGAGTTCCTCGCCGAGCGGGTGGCGCAGGGTGAGGGAGAGCACGCCATCGGCGACGAACTCCCGCTCCGCCACGGCGAGTTCGGTCTCGTAGGAGCTCATGAACCCAGCCCCCGTGACTCCTGCGGCCCATGTCCCTCGGGGTGGCCGAGCATCCACTCCCACATCTCGATCGGGTCCTGGGCGCTCTGCTCGGCGCCGCAGTGGCAGGTGCCGTGCAGCACATCGGTGCCCGGGATCCAGTCGATGCGGTAGATCTCGCGGGTCGCGAAGCGGGGAGGCGTGGTCACAGCACCTTCTCCATCGGCTTGTCGCCCTCCTCGACCAGGCGGGCGAGGATGCGGCGGGCCGCGAGACCGCCGGTGTCGATGTTGATGCTCAGCTCCTGGTAGCCCGTCCGCTCGGTGCCGAGGGTCTTCTGCAGCAGGTTGAGCGCGTCGACGTCCTGCATCACCACGGTGTGGTTGAAGTCCCGCAGGAACGTGGTGACTTCCTCGTCGTCCTTCGCGAAGTCCCGGGAGACCGCCCAGAAGTCGTACACATGGCCGTCGCTCGACGGGGTGATCGCGTAGGTGATCTCGGTGTGGAAGCCGTTCGGGTCGCTGCCGTCCGCCTCGGGCAGCACCCCGACCGGGGCGATCCGGCTGTGCAGCAGATACAGGCACGGCGCGTGGTACTCGATGTCCTGCCAGCGGGTGATCCGGCCCTCGATGCCGGTCGAACGGGCGTAGAACGGCGGACACTCGGCGTCGTCCATGTGCCGGCTGACCCGCACGATGCCCGCGCCCTCGTCGACCTCGGTGGTGATCGGCGTCTCGGCGACCTCGGGGGTGCCGATGTAACCGCCGTGCAGATACGTCTCGTGCGAGAGGTCGAGCAGATTGTCGACCAGAAGCCCGTAGTCGGCGTCGATCGGCTCCATACCGCACACGGTGGTCCAGTCCGGCGAGTCCATGTGCCGGGCGCGGGGGACGTTGTCCGGGTCGGCGAGCGCCGGGTCGCCGACCCAGACCCAGACGAACGAGTCCTGCTCGACGACGGGGTACGAGGCGACCCGGGCCGTGCGCGGTATGCGTTTCTGCCCCGGCACGTACACACAGCTGCCGGTCGTGTCGTACGTGAACCCGTGGTAACCGCACACGATCCGGTCGCCGTCGAGCCGGCTCTCCGAGAGCGGGAAGCGGCGGTGCACACACCGGTCCGCCAGCGCGACGGCCGTCCCGTCGTCCTCCGTCCGGTAGAAGACGAGCGGTTCACCGAGAATCGTCCGCCCGAGCAACTCCCGCCCGACCTCGTGCGAGTAGGCGGCTACGTACCACTGGTTCCTGGCGAAGGCGGTCATGTGAGGCATGGCGTTCCCGTCCGTGTCGGCGGGGCGCCGTCGCCCCGCGTGCCGTGGTGGGAACAGAGTCGTGATGCGCGCGGTGGCTCGGCAAGGCGGCTTCTGTCAGGCGGAAGGGCTTCCGTGAAGAGGCGGTTCAGGGCGAGCTCCCGCTACGCGCGCTGTTCGCCGCCGGCGGCCGCGGTGTCCGGTTGGCCGTCCTGGTCGAGGGTGGCGGCCCAGCTGGCGAGGAGTTTGAGGCTGTCGTGGGACGGGGTGCCGGGCTCGGCGCTGAGGGCGGTGAGGGTGAGGCCGGGGTCGGTGGGGATGGGCATGGCCTCGAAGGGGAGGGAGAGTTCGCCGACCGCGGGGTGGTGGAAGTGCTTGACGCCGGTCTGGTGCAGTCGCACGTCGTGGGCGGCCCACAGCGTGCGGAACTTCTCGCTGCGGGTGGAGAGTTCACCGACGAGGTCGGTCAAGTCCCGGTTGTACGGGTCGCGTCCCGCTTCGGTGCGCAGCAGTGCCACCGCTCCGGCCGCCTGGAACTCCAGATGGGGCAGGAAGTCGGCCGCACCGGGGTTGAGGAACTCGTACCGGGCGAGGTTCACGGGCCGGGCCGGGTCGGCGAACACCGGGTCGTAAAGGGCGCGGCCGAGCCGGTTGGTGGCGAGGATGTCGAGGCGGCCGTTGCGGATGAAGGCCGGTGCCTCGGTCATCGCGTCGAGCAGGTGCTGAAGACTGCGGCGGATGGGCTGCGAGGGCCGGCGGCGGGGTGCGCGGCGGGTGCTGTTGGCGGTGCGGGCCAGGTCGTCGAGGTGGGCGCGCTCGGCCTCGTCGAGTTGGAGGGCGCGGGCGAGCGAGTCGAGGACGGTTTCCGAGACGCCGGAGAGGTTGCCGCGCTCCAGGCGGGCGTAGTACTCGGCGCTGACGCCGGCGAGCAGCGCGACTTCTTCCCTGCGCAGCCCCTTGACGCGCCGGTTGCCGGTGTAGGCGGGCAGCCCCGCCTGCTGTGGCGTGATCTTGGCGCGGCGGCTGGTCAGGAACTCGCGTACCTCGCTTCGGTTGTCCATGGCTTCGAGGCTACGTCGGCTTCCTCGGTGGTGTCTCCGGCGGTGTCTCCGGCGGTGGGGTGTACTGCCAGTACATGTATCAACGAGTTCTTCCACGCGCGTGTGACCTGCGGTTCCATCGGTTGTGGCGCAGGCTGCGCCGGCGCAGCCCCGCTTGCCGCGGGCCGATGAACGCCACCGAGACGCGTGGACATGTGGACACGTGGAAAGGACGCGAACGATGACGGAGAAGACCACCCAGCCGGGTCCGCGGGAGCTGTTCGGGGACGTCGCTCCCGCGCTGGCCGCCTACAGCGAGGACGTGCTGTTCGGGCAGGCGTGGAAGAGCCCGGAGCTGTCGCCGAGGGATCGCAGTCTGGTGACCGTGGCCAGCCTCATCACCAGCGGCAGCAGCGAGCAGCTCACCTTCCACCTCCCCTTGGCCCAGCAGAACGGCGTGACGGAGGCGGAACTCATCGAGACGATCACCCACATGGCGTTCTACGCCGGCTGGCCCAAGGCGATGTCCGCCCTGACCGTGGCCCGGGCAGTGTTCCGCGCGGCCTGACCCCGTCCCACCTGCGGGACCTCGTTCTCATCACCCACTCACGGCCGCCCTGCGACGGCCGACGCAAGGAGTACGTACCACCATGGAGATCCTCAAGAAGCCCGCGACCATGAAGCTGCCCGCCCAGTGGTTCACCGGCGACGCCTGGGCGGACGTGATCCACCGGGGCGAGGAGCCCTCCCGGGCGCGGGCCAACATGGTCCGCTTCGCTCCCGGTGCCCGCACCGCCTGGCACAGCCACGGCCTGGGCCAGACCCTGCACGTCGTGTCCGGAGTCGCCCTGATCGGCACCCGCGACGGCGTGATCATCGAGGCCCACCCGGGCGACACCATCGGTTGCCCTCCGGGTGAGGAGCACTGGCACGGCGCGCCCCCGGACCAGTTCATGGAGCACATCGCGCTGTGGGAGGGCGACGAGGTCAACTGGCTGGAGCATGTCACCGACGCCGAGTACGGCGGCCCGCGCACCGGCACCCGTACCTCGCACTGATCACCGCCGCCAGGACGAGCCGGAGCTCATGGCCATGTGCGGCGACATGGGTGTGGGACTGGTGCCCTACTCCCCGAACGGCAAGGGCCGCCTCGCCCGCCCCGTCGGCGAGCAGAGCACCAGCAGGCCGTGGACGCGCTCGACCTTCAGCTCTCGGACGAGGAAGTGGCAGCGCTGCAGGCGCCGTACACCAACGCCGGGCCTTCCTGGTTCTGATCACGGGATCACGGGATCACGGCCACTGGTTCCTGGCGAAGGCGGTCCCGGTGTTCAGAGCGTTGGTCCGAGGAAGCCGTTCGGTTGTTCCGGTCGGTTCGGTCGGTGGGGGAGCAGGGTGGCCCTCAGGTCGTTCTCGGTGATCTGGTCGGCGGGGCGGAGGAGTGTCCAGCGGTGGGCCTCGCCTTCCATCGGCACCACGGCGACGACGGTTTCCAGCGGTGGGCAGCCGGGTTCGCTGCAGGCGAGTTGGCGGACTATGACGGCGGTGTCGTTGTCCAGGCCGAGCAGCGCGCGCACGGCATCCTTCAGTTCGCGGAGGTGCGGGCTCGGCCCGGCGGTTCCTGGGCGCGGTTCCAGGTGCATGGGGGTACTCCTTGGTTCTGGGCCGTCCTGAGCGGCCTGGGCGTGGTGGTTCAGTGGGTGGCCCGCTCCCGGAGAGGTGTCCTGACGGGTGTCCGGGCGGCGCGCTGTTGTCTTGTCACGGTCATCTGCCAGATCGAGAGGAGCAGCAGCGTGCCGGTTTCGGTGAGGAGGCTGAGGAGGGCTTGTGGGGCAGGCTGCAGGCCGTGTTCGGTGAATCCGAAGACGCCCACGGTGCGTGAGGCGATGAAGCCGGCGAGGGCGCCGAGCGTGACGCCGGCTGCGGCGGCCCTCAGAAGCAGGGGTGGTGTTCCCACCAGCAGCAGGGCGGCGAGGGCGAAGGAGGCACTGGCCTGGAGCAGGAACAGGGGGCCGATGACGTGGATGAAGCGGTACTCGTCGACGTAGAGATGGGCGTGTATGTATCCGCCGGCGGCGAGGGTGGCGGCGCTCGCCGATCGCAGGGTGGGGACGAGGAGTCTTTGGATGTTCATGCCAGCCTCTGGTCCTTGACGGCCAGCTCGCGGTCGCCCTGGCGGTAGCCGACGGTGCGGATGCCGAGTGCGTCCTTGAGCTGCCGGGCGGGGACGACCTGCGGAGTGGGGGCGGGGCCATGGCCCGGTTTGGGCAGGGGGTAGGCGGTGGTGGTGGCGGAGTGGAAGGTGATGTTGCCGTCCGTCTTGGTGAAGAGCTGGTGGACGTGCCCGTTGAGACAGGTGACGGAGGAGAAGCGGCGCAGGAGGGCGATGACCTTGAGGGCGTCGTCGGTGCTCCAGCCCCACTTCGGGTACATGGCGAACAGCGGGATGTGGCTGAAGACCACGATGGGGGTGTCCGACGACAGTCCGGCGATGTCCTTGCGGACGAAGTCGATCTGGTCGTTGCCGAGATGGCCGAGCTTCTCCAGGCTCAGGGTGTTGACCAGGGCGATGAAGTGCACGCCGTGGGTGTCGAAGCTGTACCAGCCATCGCCGAGCGTGCCCATGCCGAAGGTCTTCCGGTAGGCGCGGCCCGCATCGCCGATGGAGTCGTGCTCGCCCGGTACGGTGAAGACACGGTCTGTCTGCATACCGGTCAGCATCTGCTTGACCTGGTCGAACTGGCCGGCCGTGGACAGGTGGGTCAGGTCGCCGCTGTGCATGACGAAGTCGGGCCTGAATCCGAGCGAGTTGACCTGGTTGATCGCTTCGGTGAACGAGCCGACCACGTCCGTGTTCGCCGGGCCCTGGAACCCGATATGGCTGTCGGAGACCTGCACGAACCGCAGCGAGCTGTTCGCCGGTGCGGTGGCGCCTGCGGCGGCCATGGAGTTGGTCTCCCGGGAGTCGGCGATGCGGCTGATCACCTCTCCACTGGCCACGGTCAGTACTACGGCGCCGCCGAACCACCCCGCGTGGCGCATGAGTTGGCGCCGGGACATGCCGTGCTCCGTGGCGGGCTGCTCGGTATCGCCGGCCGGTGCACTGTCGTGACTGTCGTTGTAGCCGGTCATCGGGTCACCTCCACGGTGGCGGTCATGAACGGATGGATGGTGCAGAGATAGGAGTAGGTGCCGGGCTTGGTGAATGTGTAGCTGTAGGTTGCATGGGTGTTCAGGGCTGCCGAACGCAACGGGCCGCCCGATCCCGTGCTGGTGACGGTGTGGGCATCGGTGTCCTGATTGGTCCAGGTCACCGTCGTGCCCACTTTGACCTTGAGCGTGGCCGGGGCGAATGCGAAGTTCTTGATCGCCACGGCGTCCCCGCTCACTGGCGCGGCCGCCGCGCCCGTGCTCGGGGGGCTCATGGCCATGCTCATGCTGGGCATGGGCGTGGGCGAGGTGCCGGGAGCGGAGCCCGCAGTCTTCCCCGGTCCGGCGGCGCCGGGCATCCCAGCCGTCTGGTGCTGACCTGCTCCGGGTGTGATGGCGCTGGTTCCGGTGGACGGGGGCTGCGACGACTGGCCGCATGCGCTGAGGAGCCCCAACGCGACGGCGGTGGTGACGGCAGAACCGGCCGCGAAGCGTGATCGCCGGCCCGGTGTACGAAAGTTCAGGTACATGGTGCTTGTTCCTCACTGATCAAGGCAGCTGCACATCCGCCCTTGCGTGCCGCGAAGTCGCCGGTGACATGCGGCAGATCCTCATCCGGGGCCGCAAGTGGCGCGTCGTGCGCGTCGAGCGCTCCCCAGGACCGTTGTCGTGGTGTGCGCGGGGCGAGTGTGGCCGGCGCCCTGGGCGGGTGTGCCGCGTAAATCGGCTCTTGTATGGCTCCACGGACGGCGGGCGCGCTCGGTTCGGTAGATATGCACTTTTATGACACTTCTTGGTGATCGCCGCAGATCGGTCGGCCCCGGGTGCTTCGCTCGCGGAGTGTCACCTGTGCCGCGCCGTGCGTTACAGGACAAAGCAATACATATGCGCGATGATCGGCTTATGCCCTGGAGTTCCCGAAAACGTGATCAAAAGACCGATCCGGATGACTCCGCGCACCGTGTCTCTGGTAAAGGGACTCTTTCGACCGCGGACGAGGAACTGCTGCGCACTCTGTACGCGGAGCACGCAGGGCCCCTGTTCCACTACGTGCTGCGACTGACCTCAGGAGACTGGCAATGGGCGGAGGACGTCGTGCAGGAGACGCTGCTGCGAGCGTGGCAGCATCCCGCCGCGTTCGACCCGGCACGCGGCCCGGCCCGGGCATGGCTGTGCACGGTGGCCCGGCACCTGGTCATCGACGCCCACCGGGCCCGGCAGGCCAGACCGGCCGAGGTCGGCGGCGAGGCGCTGGAGCGAGCCGCCGAGCAGACACCGGGCGAGGACGAGATCGAGCAGGTACTGCAGAGCTGGGCGGTGGCCGATGCCATCCGGACGTTGTCCCCGGACCATCGCGCGATCCTGCTGGAGACCTACTACCGGGGCCGGACCATGGCGGAGGCCGCCCAGGTGCTGGGCATCCCACTGGGCACCGTGAAGTCGCGGACGTACTACGCCCTGCACGCCCTGCGGCTGGCGCTGCTGGAACGGGGCATCGAGCCATGACCGTGACATGCAGAAGGTGGCGACCATGAGCATGAGTGCGGAGCACGACGCCCTCCGGCTGGCGCTGGGCGGATACGTCCTGGGCACGCTGCCTCCGGCGGAAATGGAACAAGCGCGCGCCCACCTCGCGGGATGCGCCGAGTGCCAGGCGGAACACGCCCAGCTGGCGGGACTGCCCGCGCTGATGGCGACGGTGACCGAAGCCGAAGCCGCGGGCCGGACGGCGCCGGTGGCCGGCGAAGACCTGGCCGACCGGCTGGTGGCGCGGGCGGCGGAGAGCGCTCAGGGCTCCTCGCCCGTACGGCCCACCGCGCCCGCGGCGCCGCAGGCGGGTGTGCTGGAGAGGCTGCTCCAGCAGGCCGCGGCCCGGCGCCGCAGGACCTGGCGTCTGCAACTGGCCGGCGCCGCCGCCTCACTGACGTTCATCGCGGCAGCGGTCGGCGGCACATGGCTGGCGGCTACCGGAACGGTGGGCAGTCAGGCGACGCAGCCCGGGCCGACCGCGCCGACTGCCTGGCGCACCTTCTCCGGAAGCGATCCCGTCACCGGCGTCACCGCCTCGGTCAAGGTCTCGCCCTCTGCCTGGGGCAGTGTCCTGCAGGTCTCCGCCAAGGGGGCGCCCGCCGGAATCACCTGCCGGTTGCAGGCGGTCGGGCCGGGCGGGGCCAGGGCGGACGGCGCTACCTGGCGGGCAGGTGAGTACCCTCCCGGCACCACGATCCCCGGGGCGGTTGCCATGTCTCCGGGAGCCATCGAGCACTTTGAGATCGTCGCAGGCAACGGTCAGAAGCTGGTCACGATGCAGGCGTGAGGGGCCGGGAGCCCGCCCGACGATGTGTCGGGCGGGCTCCCGGCGTATCCGGCCGACTCCTCACGGTGTGCCCGGAGGGAAGGCGCGTCGGCTTCGCGCGTGGGTGGGCTCGGCTGCGCGGGGGCCTGCGGCGTTCACCTCAACCTCCGCCGGGAGGAGCTCAAAGGCGGCGCCCCGGTCCTACTCGGTGCCCTGCTCGCCGGATTCGGCATCGAGCTCCTGCGGAGGCGAGTGAGCTCGGCCCGGCCACCGGCATTGACCTGACGCGCAAGAAGTTGAGCAAAAGGCGCGAATTACCCGAACCGTTCGGCATGCGCTGCCCGTGGAACTGAATGAGCGCTCCCCTGCAGGATCCGGTCCACCGACCGCCCCTCGAAGCCGTTGGCGGTCCTCCATTTTCCGGTCTCCGCATATCCACGGAAGAGCCAGATGACCATGTTTGTCACCGATTCCCCCCGCCCGAGCTCGCTGCCCACCCGGCACTGCAGTCACCAGGCGCTGCTCACCCTGCCCGCGCAGGAGGCACACGTCTCCGCCGTTCGTCACTTCGCGGCCGATCTGCTGGAGACCTGGAGCGTACCCGCGAGCGAACGGGACTCCGCCGTCCTCATCGTCGACGAACTCGCCGCCAACGCCGCCCAGTACGGACGCGAGCGCATGACCCTGCTGCTCGTCCTCGATCACGGCACTCTGCACATCGTGGTCAGTGACTCCGGAACGGCCGTGGAGCACCTTCGCCCCGACATCGCCCCGGACGAACACGGCCGCGGCACCGGCATCGTCCAATACCTCGCCCAGTCCACCGAGGTCCACCAGACGGGCAGCGGCCGCGAAGTCCGCGCCTGCCTGAGGTGCTCGCCATGACCGGCCCCGGATCACCCGACCATGACGGTGCTCTGCAAACGCTGCGGCCTCGGTGTACCGGTGGAGGCGTGAGCATGAGGGTCACCCCGAAGACGGCCGAGGCCATCGACGCGCCGCCTCCTCACGAGGCGTACGCGAACGCCCCCGACCTGCGCCGCGAGATGCATCAGGTGCTCGCCCTCGGAGCCGAACGCGACGGACGCCGAGTCCGGACCGTCACCGGCCCGCCGGTCGACGCGACGGCCGCCGAACGCGCCTGGCTGCTGCGTAGGGCTGCTCTCATGGACCGGATGGCCCTGGACGGCCCCGGCCCCGGCCCGGTCGCCGCCGCCGCACAAACCGCCGAACAACTCGTGCTGTACGACCGCCGCCATCCCGGCCTGGTGGCCGGCCCGCACCACCCCGATGCGATCACGCTCGACCCCAGCCACCGCCCCTACGTCCGCCAGGAGTACGCCGCATGGACGGCAGCCGGGCGGCGGTGAGTGACATACGCGCGCTTCAGGCCGACACGCCTACGGCCCCACATGGATGTACGGCGCCCACAGGCTCGGGTTCAGACGGTAGCCCTCGTCGGCGTCGCGGAGGGCGCGGACCGCGGTGTGCAGGGCGTATGCCGTCTGGTCGGGGAAGGGGCGTCGGGGGGCGAAGGCCGAGTAGAAGTGGTCGGCCAGTTCTTTGGAGGTCTCGTCGTCGACGGCCCAGAGGGTGCCGACGACATGGATGAAGCCGGCCATGTGGAAGGCGCCGGTGATGTGCAGCGCCTCGTCGGCGTACTCGCCGCGGCCGCGGGTGGTCTCGCACGCCGAGAGGTACGCCAGCTCCGCGGCCGGGAGTTGCAGCCGGGCGATGTCGGTGAGGGTGAGCGGGGCCGTGTCGTGGTCGTGCAGCAGGACCTGACCGGTCGCGGCCCCGTCGTCGGCGGCGACGGCGTGGCAGGCGAAGTGCACCCAGGGGTGGTGGGGGAGCGCGTCGAGCACGGTCCGGCGTACCGCCTGCTCGTCCAGGAGCAGACGGGCGCCCGGTCGCGCGGCCAGCAGGGCGGCCTCCGCCCGCGCGCCCTCCAGCGGCGCGAGCCCCGCGCCCGGCGGCGCCGGCACGGCGACCACCAGCGGGGCCGTGGGGGCGGTCGGCCGCCGGTCCGCTCGCGCGGTCTGGCGGCGCCGGGCGTGGACGAGGCTGTTGACGGTCGGGGCGTACGAACTGACGGCACGGTCGAGCAGGTTGTCCCGGTCGTTCTCGTGGCGCCCGGCCGCGTGCAGGGGCAGGGCGGTCAGGGGGCCGGTGGGGATCCACCACATCCGTCCCGGGGACTCCCCGCCGGGCCCGTCGTCGGCGCGGAGCCCGAGCGCGTCCAGGACCGGTTCGGCCACCGCCGTCCACAGCCAGGCGAGCGTCTCCCGGATCTCGGACTGGGCGTCGCGCTGGTGGGACAACGATCGGCCGGCGTCGCCCGCCGTACGGACGGCGACGAGGAAGGCGTCGGCCCGGCGGACCACCTCCGCATGGCTGAGCCCCGTCAGCGGTACGCACCGCACCCGTCCCTCGCGCAGGACGAGCGCGTCGCAGCGCAGCGGGCTGATGTTGACCATCACCACCGGGCCCTCGTCACCGAGTCCGGCGAGCATCTCGGCGGTGCGGGGGAGCCGCAGGAAGTCCCCGAAGCCCGGCTCGCGTCGGATCGCCGCCACGAGCCGGTCCCACCGTTCGGCCAGGGCGTGCCGGTCCTCGCCCGCCAGCGGGGTGCCAGGGGCCGGGTGGCCGGCGCCGGTCCCGGCCGGCCCGGACGAGGTGAAGGCGGCGGCTTCGGGGCGGTCCAGCTGGGGGATCAACCGGGCGTACTCGGCGGCGAGTTCGTCCGGCAGACGGCTCAGCAGGTCAGTGGTGTCCGTGCGGGCGTCGAGGGCTTGGGCGAGCAGCACGCCACGGCCCTGCTCCAGGAGCCGCAGCGCGAGTTCGGGGTCGGCCAGCTCCAGCGCGCAGGCCGCCGCGTCCTGCGCGAGACCCGCGAACCTGCCCAACTGGCGTGCGCGGTCCATGCGTCCGATGCGGTACGACGCCGTGCGCGGCAGCAGTTCGACCGCGAGCCGGAACGGCTCCATGGCCGCGGCGTGGTCGTCGGGCGAGCGGCTCTCGCCGCCGCCGATGACGCCCAGCGCCCACAGGTGCGCGCAGCCCACCCGGACGCTGACGTCCAGGGTCAGGTCGGACGCGGCCTTCCGGTACAGGTCGATCGCCGCCGCAAGGGCGTGCGGATCGCCCTCGGTCACTGCCTGCGTGCCCAGGGCGGCACCGTGGTTCAGCAGGGCGATCCCGCGCAGCGCGTGCCCTTCGGGAGTGGTGGCGTACGCCTCGGCGGTGGCCCGGACCCATGCGCGCACGGCCCGCCGTTCGCGTCGCGTCGAACGGCGTCCGCCGCCACCGTCGAGAACCCCGGGTGCGGGCGCGGCGACATCTGCCGCGCCGATCAGTTGCAGACGCCGTACGGTCGCCAGCACCGCGTTGCGCTGCACCAGGTTGGGATGCCCCGCCGGGGTCGCGGCGACCGCCCGGCGGGCGGCCCGGGCGGCCTCGCGCAGGTCGGCGGGGTCCGCCCGGGCCTGATGGCGCTCGGCCAGGATCGAGGCGAGGTTCGACAGGAACCGCGGATACAGCCGATGGCGCCGCGGGACCGCGGCGAGGACCGCCCGCGCCAGCAGAGCCGCTTCGTCGAGCGCCTCCGGGGCGCCGGCGGGGGACTGGTGGTGATGCAGACGCAGCGCCTCGGCGAGGTTGGAGCGGGCCCAGGTCTGCTCCTGCGTGCCCGGCTCGGCGCAGGCCACCGCCGCCCGGAAGGTTGCGACGGCCTCCGCGAGCGCGGCGGAGTCGCGGTGCAGGTGATAGAGGCTCAGCAGCGCGTCGCCCAGGCTGTCCAGACGGTTGGAGCGTCGCGCGCCCCCGGGCGGCGTCGAGTCGAGGGCCGTCCGGATCGCGTCGACGGAGGCGGTCAGGTCCCGGGCGTCGTGCGTACGCAGCCACCGCAGCCGCAGCGCGCCGGAGAGGTTCGTCCAATAGGAGGGCGTGGTGACGGTGACCTCCGTCCCGTACGGGGCCAGGGCCTCGCGGAACAGGGTGATGGCCCCGTCCAGGTCGGCCGGTTCGCCGAACCGTTCGTAGCGGGACCACAGGACCGTGCCGACCCCGTTCATGGCGGCGCCGCGGAGGTCGATGTTCTGCGTCCTGTCGAGCACGGCGTCGAAGAGGACCAGGGCCCGTTCCAGGTCCGGGAGCCGGCCGGTGCGCTCGTACCGGGTGTGCGACTCCTCGGCGGCGCCGAGCACCGCGAGCAACTGCTCGTACCCGGGTGTGCCGAACAGGTCGTACGGGGCGGGCATCAGGAACCGTGCTGCCCAGGAGATCCCGGAGCGTCACGCTCGTCGTGCTTCTCGCGGATGCGTCGGGCCATCAGCGCGCCCATCGGCCCGTTCCGGTCGAACCATGCGGCGGCCTCGTCGTCGCGGCCCAACGAGAGCAGGGTCAGGGCGAGATTGGCGGTGGCGTCCTGGCTGCCCTGTTCCGCCGCCTCGGTGAGTACTTCGACGGCCTCCTCGAGGCGCCCGTCGAGCCGCAGCTTGACGCCGTACTGGTTCAGCGCCTGCGGGGAGCCCGTCTCGGCCGCCCGGCGCAGCTCGGCCTCCGACGGCATCGCCCGGAACGTGAACCGCGGTCCGTCCGATCCGTTCTGCTCCGCTCTTCGTGCCCGCGTGCGTCGACGCCAGAACATCGGCATCACCCCCCGTGACCGTCGGTGATCGCCCAGTATCCTCTCAACTCGGTTGCTATGTAAGGAGGTTGCAAGGATGGCGGAAATCCGCACCGGCGACAGCGACAGCGACGGGGACGGCGGGTCGAGGGCGGTGCGGTCGGACATCTGCGCCCGGCTGGACGAGATCAGGGGCGTTGTACCGGCCGAGCGCCGGCCGGAGTTGGAGGAGATCCTCGGGGCGCTGCGGGGGAGCGGCGACCCGGCGGTTCCACAGGCCGCGCTCCACCGACTTCTGCGCCGCTGCGGGGTGGCGACCGGATTGCGCGCGTTCACCCGGGGCGCGGAGATCGGTGGGCTCCCGGCGGCTGTGGAAGGGCACCCGGTGGTGGAGGCGTACGTCTGCCCGGGGGACCGCTGCGACCGCCGGGCCTCGGCCCGGAACCGACCGGTGCCGGAGACCTGCCGTCTGTACGGCGAGCCGATGCGCCGCCGCAGGCTGTCATGAACGCCGTGCTCGCCGAGTTGGGCAAGAACCTGGCCGCGCGCTGGCTCACCCACCTCGTCCCCTCGGGGCTGCTGTTCCTCGCGGTCGCCGGGGCGGGGCGGCTGCTGGGCCAGGCGCACTGGTACGACATCGGCCGGGTCACGCGCGCGCTCGACGAGCTTGCCGGGCATCCGGCGAGCCGGTCGACCGGCGGTGTGGTGCTGGTGGCCTCCGCGACGGTGCTCGCCTCGGCCGGGCTCGGCCTCCTCGCCCAGGCGCTCGGCGGGGCGGTGGAGCGGCTCTGGACGGGGGACTGGCCCCCACCGGTACGGCCGCTCGGCGGGCGGCTGGCCGAGCGTCGGCGAGGGAGGTGGCGGGCGGCCGAGGACGCCTACGCGCGGGTGGACGCGCGAGCCGTCGAGCAGGGGTCGCCCCTCGACCCCGGCACGGTTCGGGAGCTCGCGCGACTCGCCGCGGTACGCAATCGGATCTCCCTGGTGGAGCCCGCTCACCCCTGCTGGACCGGCGATCGCGTCCGCGCCCTCGACCTGCGCGTCCACCAGGCCTACCGGCTCGACCTCGACTCGGCCTGGTCCCGGCTCTGGCTCGTCCTGTCCGCCGACACCCGCACCGAACTGCGCACCGCGCGGGAGGTCTACGACGACGCCGTCCGCCTCACCGCCTGGAGTCTGCCGTACCTGCTGGTCGCCGTCTGGTGGTGGCCGTCCGCCCTGATCGCGCTGGGCCTGGCGATGCTCGGATCGCGCCGGGGCCGGTCGGCGATGGACGCCTTCGCCGAGCTGGTCGAGTCCGCGGTGGACCTCCACGGCCGCGACCTGGCCCTCGCGCTCGGCGTGGACTGCCCGGGCAGGCTGGACCGGGAGACCGGCCTGGAGATCACCGCCCTGCTCCGCAAGGGCGCCTGAGACCGCGCATCGGTGCGGACAGCACGCGCGCTGGTGTTCGCATCGCAGACTCCTGTGCGTCACACCAGCGCCACGGGGTCTTCCCCGACATTCGTTCCTCTTGGAACACTCCCCCCGCGCAGGTCCCATCCAGAGCACCACGTCAGGACAAGAGGTCACCCAGTCATGCCTCAAGTGAACCGACGCCGCTTCCTCCAACTCGCCGGTGGCACCGCGGCGTTCACCGCGCTGTCGAACAGCATCGAGCGCGCCGCCGCCCTGCCCGCGCACCACGGGTCCGGCACGATCGACGACGTCGAGCACATCGTCGTGCTGATGCAGGAGAACCGGTCCTTCGACCACTACTTCGGCTCGCTCAGAGGCGTCCGCGGTTTCGGTGACCCCCGCCCGTCCACGCTGCCCAGCGGCAAGTCGGTCTGGCACCAGTCGGACGGCACCAAGGAGGTGCTGCCCTTCCGGCCCGCGGCCGACAACCTGGGCCTGCAGTTCATCCAGGACCTCCCGCACGGCTGGAGCGACGGGCACACCGCGTTCAACGCGGGCAAGTACGACAAGTGGGTGCCCGCCAAGTCGTCGACGACGATGGCGTACCTGACGCGCGAGGACATACCGTTCCACTACGCGCTCGCCGACGCGTTCACCATCTGCGACGCGTACCACTGCTCGTTCATCGGCTCCACCGACCCGAACCGCTACTACATGTGGACGGGTTACACGGGCAACGACGGCAAGGGCGGCGGCCCGGTCCTCGGCAACGACGAGGTGGGCTACGACTGGACGACGTACCCGGAGCGGCTGGAGGCGGCCGGGGTCTCCTGGAAGATCTACCAGGACGTCGGTGACGGCCTCGACGCGAACGGCTCCTGGGGCTGGATCCCGGACGCCTACCGCGGCAACTACGGTGACAACTCGCTGCTGTACTTCAACCAGTACCGGGGCGCCAAGCCCGGCGACCCGCTCTACGACAAGGCCCGCACCGGCACCGACGCCCGCAAGGGCGAGGGCTTCTTCGACCAGCTGAAGGCCGACGTCAAGGGCAAGAAGCTGCCCAAGGTCTCGTGGATCGTCGCGCCCGAGGCGTTCACCGAGCACCCCAACTGGCCCGCGAACTACGGTGCTTGGTACATCGCCCAGGTCCTGGACGCGTTGACCTCCAACCCCGAGGTGTGGGCGAAGACGGCCCTGTTCATCACCTACGACGAGAACGACGGCTTCTTCGACCACCTCGTGCCGCCGTTCCCGCCGCAGTCGGACGCGCAGGGCAAGTCCACGGTCGACGTCGGCCCGGACCTCTACAAGGGCGACGCCGGCCGTGCCGCCGGACCGTACGGACTCGGCCAGCGGGTGCCGATGCTCGTCGTCTCGCCCTGGAGCAAGGGCGGTTTCGTCTGCTCCGAGACCCTCGACCACACCTCGATCATCCGGTTCATGGAGCGCCGCTTCGGCGTGCACGAGCCCAACATCTCGCCCTGGCGGCGCGCGATCAGCGGTGACCTCACCGCCGCCTTCGACTTCTCGTGCAAGGACACCAAGCCGGTCGCGCTGCCGGACACCGACGGCTATCAGCCGCCGGACCACGACCGGCACCCCGACTACGTGCCGACCCCGCCCGCGAACCCCGTGCTGCCCCGGCAGGAGCGCGGCTCGCGCCCGGCCCGCCCACTCAGGTACGCGCCCTTCGTGGACGGTTCGGCGGACGCGGCGGCCGGGAAGTTCACGCTCGCCTTCGGTTCGGGCGCCAAGGCCGGCGCCGCCTTCTTCGTCACCTCCGGCAACCGCACCGACGGCCCCTGGACGTACACCACCGAGGCCGGCAAGACCGTCTCCGACACCTGGAACTCGGCGTACTCCGGCGGCTCGCACGACCTGACGGTGCACGGTCCCAACGGTTTCCTGCGCGTCTTCAAGGGCCCCGGCAAGACCGCGGGACCCGAGGTCACCGCGCGCCACGTCGGCGAGAACGTGGAGCTGACCTTCACCAACAAGGGCTCCGGCACCGTCGAGCTCAAGCTCACAAGCGGCTACGGAGGGCGGCCGAGTTCGTTCAAGGTGCGGGCGGGCGCGACCGTGCGGCACACGGTGGACCTGCGGGCGAGCCGGCGCTGGTACGACCTGACCGTCGTGTCCACGGCGGACGCGGGGTTCCTGAGGCGGTTCGCCGGACATGTCGAGAACGGTCACGCGGGCGTGAGCGACCCGGCGATCGTCACCTTCTGATGGATATCTCGGCTCTGGTCAATTTCCGGCCAACTCACGGTAGTGTGCCCCGGTGACCACGCATTCGAACACTCCTGCAGGTTGGTACCCGGATCCGCACGGGGCGCCCCAGACGTTGCGTTACTGGGACGGCTCGCAGTGGACCGAGCACACCAATGCGGACCAGGCGGCCCCGGCGGGGCAGACGGTTCCGCAGCAGGCCCAGCAGCCGTACGGACAGCCGGCGGCCGGTCCCGACCCTCGCGTGCAGCAGCAGGTGCAGCAGCAGGCGGGTGTCGCGGGTGGCGGTGCCGGCGGTGGCACCCTGTTCACCGAGCCGGTCCTGGTGGTGAACCAGAAGGCCAAGCTGATCGAGCTGACCAACGAGTACAAGGTCATGGACCAGCAGGGCAACCAGCTCGGCGCGGTCGCCGAGGTCGGTCAGAGTGGCCTGAAGAAGGTGCTCCGCTTCGTCTCCAGCCTCGACCAGTACATGACGCACAAGCTGGAGATCCGTGACGCCCACGGGCAGCCGGTGCTGCGGCTCACGCGTCCCGCGAAGTTCATCAAGTCGCGGGTGGTCGTGGAGCGTCCGGACGGACAGCCCGTCGGCGAGATCGTGCAGCAGAACATGATCGGGAAGATCAACTTCGCGATCAACGTCAACGGCCAGCAGGTCGGCGCGATCAAGGCGGAGAACTGGCGCGCCTGGAACTTCGCCATTGTCGACCACACGGACAAGGAGGTCGCCCGGATCACCAAGACCTGGGAAGGCCTCGCCAAGACGATGTTCACCACGGCGGACAACTACGTCCTCCAGATCCACTACCAGCTTCCCGAGCCCCTGCTGAGCCTCGTCGTCGCGACGGCGCTCACCGTCGACACGGCGCTCAAGCAGGACGCCCGCGGGCTGGGCTGAACCGGCGCACAGCAAGAAGGGTGGCCGCGGAGAGTTCCGCGGCCACCCTTCTTTGTTGTGCTGTGCGCGCTCCTGGAGCCTTCCAAGAACCCTGCGGGAGCCCTACAGGGACGTCAGTTGACCCGAGCCGGGCTGCTTCGGCAGCAACGAGGGTTCGTACGCCGCCGATCCGGGCTCCAGCGCCAGCACCGCGGCGACGGGGTGCTCGTCCCCGGCGTCCACCAGAGGTTCGGGCAGCGCAGGCTCCGGCACCGAGCGGGACAGCGTCACCACACCCCACGCCGCCACGCCCGCGCCCATGGCCGCCAGCAGCAGGCCGGCCGGGCCGCCCTGCAACTGCTCCCCGAGCAGGAAGAGGCCTATCGCCGCGGCGGCGACCGGGTTGGCGAGCGTCACGACGGCGAGCGGGGCGCCGAGACCACCCCGGTAGGCGGTCTGCGACAGGAGCAGTCCGCCCGCCGCGAAGGCGGCGACGAGCAGGGCCACCACGATCACCTGGGCGCTGAGCAGCGGGCCGGAGCGGTCCGTCACGGCCACGGTCACCGTCTGCGTGAGAGCGGAGGCGACACCCGAGGCGAATCCGGAGGCGGTCGCGTGCCGCAGCCCCGGCCGGGTGCCGGGCCGCGACAGCATGCCGATCAGGGTGGCCGTCGCGGCGGCCACGCCCAGCGCCTGCGGCACGCTCAGAACGTCGTCGGGCGCCGGCCCGGACGCCGTGACCAGCAGCGCGGACAGTCCGATCAGGGTGAGCGCGGTACCGCGCCACTCGACCGCGCTGACCCGCCGTCCGGCGACCCGTGCGCCGAGCGGCACCGCGGCCACCAGCGTGAGCGCGCCGAGCGGCTGTACGAGCGTGAGCGTGCCGTACTTCAGCGCGGCGACGTGCAACAGCGCGGCGGAGGCGTTCAGTACGACGGTCCACCACCAGGCCCCGCTGCCCAGCAGCCGCAGCATGCCCGCGTCGGTCGTCCGGGAGGCCAGCCGCTCCTGGGCCACGGCCGCGGCGGCGTAGGCCACGGCCGAGAAGAGCGAGAGGACCACGGCGGCGAGTGTGGCGTTCATCGTCTTGCCCCCACGAGCTCCGGTACTGATTCCTTTTCGCCAGCGCCGCCGGCTCCGCCGGCATTCCCGGCTGCTCCGTCGGCTTCGTCATACGCCTCGTCGACGGCTGCAAGGCCGCGCGCCTCGGCCGCCCCGGCCCCGCGCGGCAGACGGATCACGGCCAGCGCGATGCCGAGCAGCGCGGTCGCCACGATCGCGTCGAGCCAGTAGTGGTTCGCCGTACCGACGATCACCAGCAGGGTGAGCAGCGGATGCAGCAGCCACAGCCAGCGCAGGCGCGAGCGGGTCGCGGCGATCAGGCCGATCGCCACCATCAGCGCCCAGCCGAAGTGCAGCGAGGGCATCGCCGCGAACTGGTTCGCCATCTCGTCGGTCGCCGGGTGCGCCCCGTAGACGGTGGGCCCGTACACCTGTCCGGTGTCCACCAGGCCCGCGGCGGCCAGCAGCCGGGGCGGGGCGAGCGGGAAGGTGAGGTGCAGCGCCAGGGCGGCGGCGGTGACCGCGGCCAGGACACGGCGGGCCCAGACGTAGTGGACCAGGCGCCGCAGGTACATCCAGACCAGGAAGGCCACGGTGGCCGGGAAGTGCACGGTCGCGTAGTAGGTGTTCGCGAGGTGCACCAGGGTGTCGCTGTGCAGCAGCGCGCCCTGTACGGAGCCTTCGCCCGGCAGGTGGAGCGTCCGCTCCCAGTCCCACACGCGATTCGCGTTGCGGAAGGCCTCGGCGGTGTGGCCGTCGGCCAGCTGCCTGCCGACCTTGTAGACGACGAAGAGCCCTACGACGAGCAGGAGCTCGCGCACGAGCGGCGGGCGTGGCGCGGTGCTCTGCCGCGACGGCCGCCGTATCGCCGCGGCCGGCTCTGGTTCTGCTTCCGCAGGCTCGGTTCGGGAATCCATCCCCCGGCCCCTTTGCTGACGGTGTTGCTTGGGGTGGTGCGCGGTGAGCCCAGGACAGAATCCACTCGATCACTCGAGACTCACTCGACAGCGGAGTGGGTCCTGTCCAAGGCTCATCGATACGGAAGTGTACCGATACGAAGGTGTACCGATACGCCACTGTACCGATACGGACCCGTACCGGTACAGTGGCGTATCGATATACACTGTGAGAAGCGGAACACCGGGCGAGCCACCCACCCGAGCGAGGAGATGAGCCATGACGTCGCAGGCCGCGGACGGACCGGAGACGGTCGTCGCCTCGCGCCGCTCCAAGATCACGCCCGAGCGTGAGCAGGAGTTCTACGACGCCGTGCTCGAGCAGATCCGCGAGTGTGGCTATGACTCGCTCACCATGGAGGGCGTGGCCGCGAGCACCCGGTGCAGCAAGTCCACGCTCTATCGCCAGTGGAAGACGAAGCCGCAGTTCGTGGCCGCCGCCCTGCGCGCCAACAGCTGTCCGCGCTTCTCGGGCATCGACACCGGCACGCTCGCCGGGGACCTGCGCGCGATGGCGCGGGCCGCGGGGAACTGGTCGGGCCGCGACAGTCAGCTGCACCAGGCGCTGGGCCACGCCGTGTTCCAGGACAAGGAACTGCAGGAGGCGCTGCGCGACGCGCTCGTCGAGCCCGAGATCAGCGCGGTCAAGGAGATCCTCGCCCGTGGGGTCGCCCGCGGCGAGGTCGCCGCGGACCACCCGGCGCTGGAGTTCATCCCGGCGCAGCTCTTCGGTGTGGTGCGGGTTCGTCCCGTGCTGGAAGGGCGGAACGCCGATGCGGCGTATCTCACACAATTCGTCGAGGCCGTCGTGATTCCGGCTCTCGGCCTGACCTGAGACTCAGGTCGCCGTCCGCGGGATGACCGGACGTCGGCCTGCACGCGCCGCACCGTGGGGACGGGGGCGGCGCGCACCCCCGGCCGGGTGGGGTTCCTCTTGAGCGGAGGGGCACCCCACCCGGCCGATCCATGTCCGGGGGGCGGATTTACGGGCTAGACGTTCTGCCCGTTGCCGCTCACTCCCGACGCCACCTTGATGCCCTTGGTGATGTCGTCGATCACGGACTCCTTGGGCGCCTTGGAACTGACGTCGATGCCGAAGCGGACGACGATCAGTGACTTGGAGTCGACGGGGGACGGGAAGACGAGCGACTCGACGTAACCGTCGTCACCCTTGCTGGTGACGACCTTCCAGCGGACGAGGTAGCCCTTCTCGCCGGCCACGGTGACCGCCTTGGAGGCGAGCTCCGTGTGCGAGGTGATCGTGCCGTAGCCCTTGCCGTACGACTCGGTGGCGTTCTTGGAGATGTCCTCCTTGGCCGCCGCCTCCGCCGTGGTGGACTTCAGTTTCTGTTCCGCGGCGGTTGCCGAGTACGCCCCGCCCCGCTGGCAGTCCTGCGAGGTGTCGCCGGGGCACTTGTAGGTGTCCTTGGTCGACAGCACGGCACCCGTCGTGGTGCTCCCGCCGGTCCAGTTGTCGGGCACCGGCACGCTGATGCCGCTGATCAGGTCGGTGGCGTAGCCGTCCTCGAGTTGCGGCTGCCCGGACTGGCCCGGTGCCGGGGTCTGGCCCCCGGAACCGCCCGAGCCCCCGGACCCGCCGCCCGGTCCGCCCTCGAGGCCCCCGTTGCCGCCGCCCTGGCCGCCGAATCCGCCCTGGCCGCCGTTCTGTCCGCCGGGGGCCTGGGAAGTGGCGCTGTTCCCGCCGTTGCCGTCGCTCTTGGTCAGGGCGTACACCCCGCCCCCGATGCCCGCGAGGACCGCGATCGCGGCGGCGACGGCTATGCCGGTACGCAGTCCGCGCCGCGGGGTGCCCGGAGCGAGCGCCGGATACGGTCCGGCGGCCGGCGGGTGCGTCGGGGGACCCCATGCGGCGGCGGACCCGACGGGGCGGGTCTGGTCCGTCCATGTCTTGCCGTCCCACCAGCGTTCGGTGGCGGGACTGTCATTTGTCTGCCCCGGGTCGGGATACCAACCGGGAGGAGTCACCTGCGTCATGGACCCACCGTATGAGCCGTGGGTGAAAGGCGGATGAGAGGGATCCGGAAGATTCGTTTCAAGAACGCCTCGAAGGCGCCGCCGGGTGCCTTGTCACGACCATCGGGTGTCAGGCCGCGAGCTGCGGGCGTCACGTCAAGACCGGCGGGTGTCATGCCAGGACCAGTCGCACCGGCGCCGCCCCCGCCCTCGGCGGCAGCTGCAGCCCGCCGCGCCCCGGCGTGATCGAGCCGAGCACACTCGGATGCCGGGCCCCGGTGCTCACCGGATCGGTGCCCGTGAGGCCGTGCAGCGTCAGGAAACCCAGCACGGCGAAGGCGTACGCCTCCTTGGCTGCCGCGGGCAGACCCAGAGCGTCGGACGTGCGTACGGGCACTCCCGACAACTCCGCGCCCAGCATCGCCATCAACGCCGGATTGCGGGTGCCGCCGCCGGACGCGATCACCTCCGTGGCACCCACCGAGCGCACCGCGTCGGCGACCGTACGGGCGGTGAGCCGGGTGAGGGTCGCGATGACGTCCTCGGCGGTGAGCGTGCCGAACCCGGTCAGCGCGTCGCGCAGATGGCCGAGGTGGAAGAGCTCCTTGCCGGTGGTCTTGGGCGCGGGCAGCGCGTAGTACGGCTCCGCGAGCAGCCGGTCAAGCAACGGTTCGTGCACGGTGCCGCGGGCGGCGAGGGCGCCGTCCACGTCGTAGTGCAGACGTCCCCCGGTCAATCCCCGCACGGCCGCGTCGACGAGGGCGCACCCGGGCCCGGAGTCGAAGGCGGTGCCGTCCGGCGCGGTGAGGTTGGCGATGCCGCCGAGGTTCAGCGCCACCGGACTCCCCGCCCTGCCGCGCAGCCACAGCAGGTCGACCAGGCTCACCAGGGGCGCGCCCTGACCGCCGGCGGCGATGTCCCTGGGGCGGAAGTCGGCGACCACCGGCAGCCCGGTCGCCTCGGCGATCCAGGCCGGCTGACCGAGCTGGAGCGTCCCGTGCGCCCGCCCGTCCTCGACCCAGTGGTAGACGGTCTGCCCGTGCGAGGCGACCAACTCGGCTCTCCCTCCGCACAGTTCACGGTCGGCCCGGACCGCCGCCGCGGCGAACGCCTGCCCGATCAGGGTGTCCAGACGGCACACCTCGGCCAGCGTGGTGGCCGCCGGGGGCAGCGCCGCCGCGAGCGCCTCGCGCAGCGCGCCGTCGTACGCCTCACCGACCATCCCGAGCGGCCGCAGAGTGAGGTCCTCACCTTCGAGGGTCAGTTCGGCCGCCGCCGCGTCGATCGCGTCGTACGACGTCCCGGACATCAGGCCGATCACCCGCACGTGCTCAACTCCCTCGGTTGTCGGGGAGCGTGGCCAGGGCGAGCGCACTGACGGCGCACGTCGCCGCCGCGTAGTACGCGGGGATGTCCACGCTTCCGGTCCGCTTCATCGTCTCGGTGATGATGAGGCCCGCACAGCCCGAGAACACGGCATTGGACAGGGCGTAGGCGAGTCCCAGGCCGGTGTGGCGGACGCTCGTGGGGAACATCTCGGAGAGCATGGCGGGCCCCGGGCCGGCCATCAACCCGACGACGGCACCCGCCCCGCACACGGCGAGACCCTTCACGGCGTCCGAAGTCCCGGTGTCCTGAAGGAGGTTGAGCAGCGGGACGGACAGGACCACGACCAGGCCGGCACCGGTGAGCAGCACGGGACGCCGCCCGATCCGGTCGCTGAGCAGACCCGCCGGGACGATCGTGGCCGCGAAGCCCAGGTTGGCGAGGACCGTGGCGAGCAGCGCCTGCCGGAAGCCGGTGTGGAGGGTGTTCTGGAGGTACGAGGGGAGCACGACCAGGAAGGTGTATCCGGCCGCCGACCAGCCCATCACGCGTCCCGCTCCGAGGACGACGGCCCGCGCGACCTCGCGCCCGGGCGGGCGCTCCTGTCTCCCCTCGTGCCGGAAGGCGGGCGTCTCCTCCAGCCGCAGCCGCAGCCACAGTGCGACCAGCCCCAGCGGCAGCGTCAGCAGGAACGGCAGCCGCCAGCCCCAGTCGCTCAACTGCCCCTCGGTCAGCACCGTCGCCAGCAGCGCCGCCACACCCGCACCACCGAGCAGCCCCAGAGCCACCGTGAACGACTGCCACGACCCGTACAGCCCTCGTCTGCCCGGCGGCGCGAACTCCGTCATGACCGAGACCGCGCCCCCGAACTCCCCGCCCGCGGACAGCCCTTGGACCACCCGCAGGAAGGTCAGCAGCCACGGCGCGAGGGCACCGATCGCGGCGTAGGTCGGCAGCACGCCGATGAGCGTCGTGGCGCCCGTCATCAGCGCGATCACCAGGATCAGTACCGGGCGGCGCCCGATCCGGTCGCCGAGCCGTCCGAACAGCGCCGCGCCCACCGGCCGGAAGAAGAACGCCAGCGCGAAGGACGCGTACGTCCTCACCAGCCCCTCGGTCTCGCTGCCGCCCTCCGGGGTGAAGAACCGGGCCGCGATGACGGTCGCGAAGTAGCCGTAGACCCCGAACTCGTACCACTCGACGAAGTTGCCGACCGAGCCCGCCAGCAGGGCCCTGCGCCGCGGGCGCGGGCGTCCGGCGGTGTGCGGGACGAAGTCGTGCACGCGGGCATCGCTCATGGGTCCCTCCTCCTCGCTGTTCCTTCTCGCTGTTCCTTGGAAAATTAGCGCCATTTTCAGGTCTTTTGACTGTCGATAACTTTCGCCACGGCTGGTCGGCGCCCCCTCGCGTCGCCTGCGGACACCTTCCGTCACCCGTCTCGGCAATAGGTGCCCCGACCCGCATCCACATCGGCTTCCGGACGGCTAGGCTCGATGTCTGTACGTCGTACGGGCGACCTGGGGAGGTAGCGGCATGACGGAGGCACGGCCGGGACCGGCCGCCTCGTCCTCCCTGTGGGAGCGCGAGGCGGAGATCGCCGACGTGGTGGACGCCGTCAAGGCCCTGCGCGCGGACGCCTCGTCCTCCGGCAGCCTGCTGGTGTTCAGTGGCGAGGCGGGCATCGGCAAGACCGCGCTGCTCGCCGAGGCGCGCCGGATCGCGGAGGCCCACGGCTGCACGGTGTGGTCGGCCCGCGGCGGCGAGACCGTCACCTCCGTTCCCTTCAACGTCATACGGCAGCTCCTCCAGCCCGCCATCGTCTCGCTGATGCCCGAAGAGGCCCGCGAATACCTGGGCGACTGGTACGACATCGCCGGACCCGCGCTCGGCATCGCCGAACCGGGCGACCGTCAGGCCGACCCGCAGGGCGTGTGCGACGGACTGGTCGCGGCGGCGCGGCGGCTGGCCAAGCGCGAGTGGCCCCTCGTCCTGATCCTCGACGACGCGCACTGGGCCGACCAGGAGACCCTGCAGTGGCTGGTCGCGTTCGCCGAGCGCCTCGACGACCTGCCCGTCCTCGTCGTGGTCGCCCGCAGGCCGGGTGACGTCAGCGGTGAGCGGGCCCGTCAGCTGGAGGCCGTCGCCGCCGCGGCCCGACCGATCCGCACGCTCAGCGCGCTGACACCCGACGCCACCGCCGGACTGACCCGCGCCACGCTCGGGGAGCACGCGGACGCCCCGTTCTGCCGCGAGGTGTGGGCGGTCACCGGCGGCAACCCGTACGAGACCGTCGAACTGCTCGCCAAGGTGCAGGACAGCGAGTTGGAACCGGTCGAGGCCTCGGCCGCCGAACTGCGCGCCCTGAACCGCTCGGCACGCGGGCGCGGACTCGTCGCCCGCCTCGAAGGACTCGGTATCGACGCCACCCGCTTCGCCTGGGCGGCCGCGATCCTCGGCACCGGGATCTCGCTCGACCTCGCCGCCCAGCTCGCCGGGATGCAGCGCGACGAGGCCGCGCGCTGCGCCGAACTGCTCGGCGCGGCCCGCATCCTCACCCCGACCGAATCCGCGAGCCGCGAACTGGCCGACGGTGACCTGGAGTTCGTACACCCCCTCATCGCCAGCGCCGTCTACCGCTCGATCCCCGACGCGCTGCGCACCGCGATGCACGGCCAGGCCGCCTGGGCGGTCACCGAATCGGGCCGCGGAGCCGCTGCCGCCTCCCGCCACCTCCTCGAAGTGCACCCGGACGACGACCCCGAACTCGTCGAGCAGATGCGCGAGGCCGCCCGCGAACACCTCGCCGTCGGCGCGCCCGACGCGGCCAGGCGCTGCCTGGAGCGCGCCCTGGCGGAACCCCCGCTTCCGGAAGTCCAGGCGCGCGTGCTCTACGAACTGGGCTGCGCCACCCTCCTGACCGCTCCCGCCACCACGATCAGCCATCTGCGCACCGCGCTCGACCAGTCCGGCCTCGACGGCGATCTGCGGGTGGACGCCGTCTTCCGCCTCTCCCAGGCCCTGGTCCACAACGACCAGCTGGACGAGGCCGTCCGCACGGTCGACGCGGAGGCCGCCCGGCTCGACGCGAGCCCCGCCCGGATGCGGCTTCAGGCCGTCCACTACATGTGGGAGGGCATCCACGCGGGTGAGGACCACGTTCCGGGACGCTCACGAAGTCTCGCCGAACTCGTCACGACCTGCACCGGACGCGACAACTCCGAGCGTGCCCTGCTGATACTGCGCGGCTTCGACGCGATGACCCGCGGCGAGAGCGCGGAGGAGGTCGTGGAACTCTGCGACCGTGCCCTCGTCAACGGCCGCCTCGCGCCCGGACTCGGCTGGACCGACACCGAGTGGGGCATCGAACTCCTCATGATGCTGGGCAGTTCGTACGCCTACGCGGACCGGCTCGACCGGGCCGAGAGCCTCTTCTCCGAGGCGCTGCGCTCCTACACGAGCGCCGGATGGAGCGGCGGCCACCTCGCCCTGGCGCACGCCTTCCTCGGTCTCGCCCACCGCAGGCGGGGCCGCCTCAGGGACGCCGAGACCACCCTGCGCGAGTCGCTGCGCATCGCCGAGCGGGTCGGGCGCGGGCTGCCCCTGTACTGGTCCGCCACCTGCGGCCTCGTCGACACACTGCTCGCCCGCGGCGATGTCCAGGAGGCCTGGGCGATCGCCGAGCAGTACGGCTTCGCACCGCCGTACCCGTCCACCATCGTGCTGCCCGACACCCGTTCCGTACGCGGACGGCTGCTGCTCGCCGTCGGGCGCGTCAAGGACGGCATCAACGAACTCGAGGCCGCCGAGAAGGCCGCCGCGGCGCGCGGCCACCACAACACGGTGATGGCGCCCTGGGCGCTCGACCTCGCCCGCGCGCTCGCCTCGGACGACCCGGCCCGCGCCGCCGCACTGGCCTCCGACGCCCGCCGCCAGGCCGAGCGATTCGGCACGGACACCGCGATCGGTGAGGCACTGCGCTGCGCGGCGGCCCTCGAATCGGGCCAGCGTGCGGTACGCCTGGCCGCCCAGGCCGTCACCTACCTGGAGGCCTCGCCCTGCCAGTACGAACACGCGGCGGCCCGCGTCGAGTACGGCATCGTGGCGCGCTCGGTCTCGGAGCTCGGCAAGGGCCTGACGCTGGCGCGCTCGTGCGGGGCGGACGGGCTGGTGGCGAGGGCGGAGGAGGTCCTGGCGACAGGGAGAGGCCTGAGGTAGCCGCCAGGCCGTCCGCGAGGGCGAGATGTCCGCAGCGGACGGGCAGGGTCACCCTGTGGCGCCGTCGTCGCCCTCCTCCTCGGCGAGCACCCGCTGAGCCGTCGCGAACGCCGAGTTCGCCGCCGGGACACCGCAGTACACGGCCGTCTGCAGCAGCACGGCGCCGATCTCCTCCGGGGTCAGCCCGTTGCGGCGCGCCGCCCGGACGTGCATGGCCAGCTCGTCGTAGTGACCGTGTGCGACCAGCGCCGTCAGGGTGATCATGCTGCGCTCGCGGCGCGAGAGCGTCGGGTCGGTCCAGATCTCGCCCCAGGCGTAGCGCGAGATGAAGTCCTGGAAGCGGGCGGTGAAGGGGGTCTGCCGGGCCTGTGCCCGGTCCACATGGGCGTCGCCCAGCACCTCGCGCCGCACCTCCATGCCCCGCGCGGCGCCCCCGTCGAAGTGGGCCCGCAGCGCCGTCAGGACCGCCGCGGGACACTGCGCGGGCGCCAGGTGCGAGGCTCCCGGGAGCTCGACGAGCGTGGCGCTCGCCACCGCGTCGGCGATCTCCCGCAGATGGGCGGGCGGCGTCGCCGGGTCCTGGCGGCCCGCGATCAGCAGGGTGGGCACGGAGATCTCGGGGAGCCGGTCGCGCAGGTCGAAGGCGGCCAGCGCGTCACAGCAGGCGGCGTACGCCTCCGGGTCCGCGTTCCGGTGGTCCTCGATCAACCGCGGTACGGTGAAACCGGGCGTGAACCAACGGGAGTTCGCGTTCTCGGCGAGCGAGGCCAGCCCCTCCCTGCGTACCAGTTCCGCACGCTCCTCCCACGGCTTGGAGCCGTTGAAGTGCGCCGAGGAGCAGATGACGGCGAGGGACGACACACGCTCCGGGTGGTGGACGGCGAGGTACAGACCGACCGCGCCGCCGAGCGAGACGCCCGCGTAGGCGAAGCGTTCGATGCCGAGCGAGTCGGCGAGGCCGAGGACCAGGTCGGCGAGGTCACCGACGGTGGCTCCCGGCCCGATCAGGTCCGGCGCCGCCCCTCCGTGCCCCGGCAGATCCCAGCGAACCACCCGGTGGGTGGTGGACAGCTCGGGCGCGACCTTGTCCCACAGGGCGTGGGAGGTGCCGAGCGAGGGCCCGAGGAGCAAGGGGGGAGCGGTCTCGGGGCCCTCGGCGCGGTGGTTGAGCAGGGTGCGGGTCACGTTCGCTCCAGAGCACGGTCGGTGAGGGCTCCCGCGGAGCCCGTGTAGCGGGTGGGGTCGGTGAGTTCCACGAGGTCGAGCTCCTTGAGCTCCGGCTCCTCGCCGAGTACGTCCACGAGGGGCCGGTTCTTCGCCACGGCCCGCTCGGCGGCCCGGGTCAGCAGCTCCTTGGCGCGGGCCCGCCCGAGCACCGGGGCGAGTGCGACGGCCAGGCGCTCGGAGACGATCAATCCATGGGTGAGAGCGAGGTGATCGCGCATGGCGTCCGTGTTCACCCGGAGCCCCTCGACCAGTTCGGCGGCGTCGTGCGCGGCGCCCGCGACCAGCCTCAGCAGTTCGCGCAACGGCTCCCACTCGGCGTGCCAGGCACCGGCCGGCCGCTCGTCCTCGGCGACCATCGACCCGTAGAGCGTGGCGGCGAGCCCCGGCGCGCGCCGCGCGGAGGCGGCGATCACGGTGGCCGCCACCGGGTTGGCCTTGTGCGGCATCGCGGACGACCCGCCACCGCTCCCCTCGGCGACCTCGGCGATCTCCGTGCGGGAGAGGGTGAGCACATCGGCCGCCATCTTGCCGAGGGCCCCGGCCGTGAAGGCCAGGCCGCCGGCCAGGTCGGCGATCGGTGTCCGCAGGGTGTGCCAGGGCAACGCCGGTTCCACGAGGCCGAGTTCACCGGCGTACGCCGCCACGAGCGCGCCCGGATCCTCGGCGCCGAAGGCCGCGAAGGCGGCCAACGTCCCGGCGGCGCCACCCAGTTGGGCCGGGAGCCGGAGAGCCGCGAGCCGGTCCCGCGCGTCCAGCACGAGCGACCGCCACCCCGCCGCCTTCAGCCCGAAGGTCGTCGGTACGGCGTGCTGCGTGAGGGTCCGCCCCGGCATCGCCGTGTCCCGGTGCGCGGCGGCGAGTCGGCCCAGGGCCCGCGCCGTCCGCTCCAGATCCGCCAGGATCAGGTCCAGCGTGCGACGGGCGACCAGCATCAGCGCCGTGTCCAGGATGTCCTGGCTGGTCGCACCCCGGTGGACGTAGGGCCCGTACTCCTTGCCGACCGCCGCTGTCAGATCCGCGACCAGCGGAATCACCGGATTGCCGCCGCCTCGGGCGCGCAGCGCGATCGACCTGACGTCGAGGTCCGCCGCGGCCAAGGCGGACACCGCCGACGCCGCCGCGTCCGGCGCGAGCCCGAGTCCCGCCTGAGCGCGGGTCAGCGCCGCCTCCGCGTCGAGGAGCGCCCCCAGAAACGCGCTGTCCGAGGTCGCGGACGCCGCCGGGGAGCCCGCCCACCCGGGGGCGAGCAGTCCGGCATCGGCATCGGCATCGGCGTCGGACTCGGAGCGGACCGGGCCGGCAGCTGTCACTGGAACTCCAGGAAGACCGTTTCGCCTTCGCCCTGAAGGCGGATGTCGAAACGGTACGTCCGGTTCGCGCCCGCGGCCGCGATCAGCGTGGCGCGCCGGTCGGCAGGGAGCGAGTCGAGCAGCGGGTCGGCGCCGTCGGCGAGGTACGCGCGGGTGAAGAGGTGGTGCACCAGACCGCGCGCGAACACACACACGCTGATGTACGGAAGCCCGGCGTTGCCCGGCGGCAGGGTGTGCAGCGCGTACCGACCGTCGGCGTCCGTGGCGACCCGGCCGAAGCCCGTGAAGTCGACGCCGCTCCGGCCGAGGAAGCCGCCCGTCGACGGGTCGCGGCGCATCGAACCGGGGGCGCCCTTGAGGGAGCCGTCGGGAGCTGCCTGCCAGAAGTCCAGGAGGGCGTCCGGGATCACCTCGCCCGCGCCGTCGAGCACGTATCCGTGCAGGGTGATCGCCTCGGGGTGGCCCTGCGGTGCGACCTGGCCGCCGTCGGGAAAGGGCAGCGCGTGGCCGTAGAAGGGGCCGATGGTGTGGGACGGGGTGGGGAGCAACCGCTCGGTCATGGTCAACGGCCTTCCTCGATCCAGGTGGCGGAGGGACCGTCGAGGACGATGTCCCATGCGTAGCCCATGGAGAACTCGGGCTGGGAGAGATCGTGCTGGTAGGTGGCGATCAGACGGTCGCGGGCCGCCTGGTCCGTCACGGACTGCAGGATCGGGTCGTAGCGGAACAGCGGGTCGCTCGGGAAGTACATCTGGGTGATCAGCCGCTGGGTGAACGCCGTGCCGAAGACCGAGAAGTGGATGTGCGCGGGCCGCCACGCGTTCGTGTGGTTGCCCCACGGGTAGGGGCCCGGCTTGATCGTGGTGAACCGGTACCGGCCCTGATCATCCGTCAGGGTGCGCCCGACACCGGTGAAGTTGGGGTCCAGCGGCGCCGGGTGCTGCTCGCGCAGATGGGCGTACCGGCCGGCGGCGTTGGCCTGCCAGATCTCGATGAGCTGACCGCGCACGGGACGCCCGTCGCGGTCGAGCAGCCGGCCCGAGACGGTCATGCGTTCGCCGATCGGCTCGCCCCGGTGCTGGATGGTCAGGTCGCTGTCGTGCTCGGTGATGTCGGTGACACCGAACACCGGACCCGACAGCTCGACCGTCTCCGGGTCACCGCCGTCGACGGCGACCAGCGGCTGCTTGGGGTGGCGCAGCAGGGAGCTGCGGTACGGGGGGTAGTCGCGCGACGGGTGGTTGCGCACCGGCGCTCCGCCGGCGACCGCCTTGTCGTAGACGTCCTGGAGATCCTTGATCTCGACGTCGATGTCCGACTGGGTGAGGGCCATGGTCGACTTCCTATCGTTCGAGGACGAGGGCGAGGCCCTGGCCGACGCCGATGCAGAGGGTGGCGATGCCGGTGCCGGCGCCCTGACGGGCTAGTTGGTGGGCGACGGTGCCGGCGAGGCGGGCGCCGGAGGCGCCGAGGGGGTGGCCGAGGGCGATCGCGCCGCCCTGGGGGTTGAGGATCGCGGGGTCGAATTCGGGCCATTCGGCGAGGCACCCGAGGACCTGGGCGGCGAAGGCCTCGTTCAGTTCGAGGACGGACAGGTCCGCGAAGGTCTTGCCGGCTTTGGCCAGGGCGCGGGTGACGGCCTCGACGGGGGCGAGGCCGAAGTACTGGGGGTCGGTCGCGGAGACGCCGGTGGCTCGGACGCGGGCGAGAGGTTCACGACCGGTGGCCTTGAGGCCTTCCTCGTCGGTCAGGAGGAGCGCGGCGGCGCCGTCGTTGAGGGGCGAGGCGTTGCCCGCGGTGACCGTGCCGTCGGTGGTGCGGAAGGACGGCTTGAGCCTGGCCATGGCGGTGGGGGAGGCGTCGGGGCGGACGGATTCGTCGGCCGCGAGGACGACCGGGTCGCCCTTGCGCTGCGGGACGGGGACCGGGGTGATCTCGCCGTCGAACAGGCCGTTCGCCTGCGCGGTGGCCGCCTTGCGGTGGGAGGCGAGGGCGTAGGCGTCCTGCTGCTCGCGGCTGATCTTGTGTTTGTCGGCGATGAGTTCGGCGGACTCGCCGAGCGGGATGGTCCACTGGGGGTCCATCTTCGGGTTGACCATGCGCCAGCCGAGGGTGGTGGAGTACAGCTCGGTGTGTCCGGCGGGGAAGGGCCGGTCGTTCTTGGGCAGGACGTAGGGGGCGCGGGTCATGGACTCCACGCCGCCTGCCACGGCGATGTGGGCGTCGCCGACGGCGATCGCGCGGGCGGCCTGGATGACGGCTTCGAGTCCGGAGGCGCACAACCGGTTGACGCTCACCCCGGGCACCGAGGTGGGCAGGCCGGCGAGCAGGGCGGCCATGCGGGCGACGTTGCGGTTCTCCTCACCGGCGCCGTTGGCGTTGCCGAGGTAGACGTCCTCGATCCGGGCGGGGTCCAGGTCCGGGGTGCGGGCCAGGAGTTCCCGGATGGCGTGGGCGGCGAGGTCGTCCGGGCGGACGGACGCGAGGCCTCCGTTGTACTTGCCGATGGGGGTGCGGACCGCATCGACGATGTAGACGTCCTTCACGGTTGGGTCTCCTCGGTGAGTTCGGCTGCGACACGGACCTGCGCGGCGGTCTTGGCCACGATCTCTGCGACCGTGACGCCGGGCGCGGTCTCGATGAGCACCAGCCCCTCGTCGGTGACGTCGAGGACGCCGAGGTCGGTGATGATCCGGTTGACGCACGCCTTGCCGGTGAGTGGCAGCGCGCACTCCCGAAGGATCTTCGCGGTGCCGTCCTTGGCGGTGTGGGTCATGACGACGATGACGGTGCGGGCGCCGTGGACCAGGTCCATCGCGCCGCCGATCCCGGTGATCATCTTTCCCGGGATGGCCCAGTTCGCCAGGTCACCGCCCGCGGACACCTGCATCGCGCCGAGCACGGCCACGTCGATGTGCCCGCCCCGGATCATCGAGAACGACAGCGCCGAGTCGAAGAAGGAGGCGCCCGGCAGGACCGTCACGGTCTCCTTGCCGGCGTTGATGAGGTCCGGGTCGACCTGGTCCTGGGTGGGGTAGGGGCCGGTACCGAGGATCCCGTTCTCCGACTCCAGGATCACCTCGACGTCGGCCGGGAGGTAGTTGGGGATCAGCGTCGGCAGCCCGATGCCGAGATTGACGTACTGCCCGTCCTGGAGTTCGCGTGCCGCACGGGCCGCCATCTCCTCGCGTGTCCACGCCATCAGCCGCTCACCGTCCGCTTCTCGATCATCTTCGCGGCGGCCTGTTCGGGGGTGAGGGCCACCACCCGCTGCACGAAGATCCCCGGCAGATGCACCGCGTCCGGGTCGATCGCGCCGGGCTCGACCAGCTCCTCCACCTCGGCGATCGTCACCCTTCCCGCCATCGCCGCGAGGGGGTTGAAGTTCCGGGTGGACCTGTTGAAGACGAGGTTGCCGTGCCGGTCGCCCTTCGCGGCCCTGACCAGCGCGAAGTCGGTGCGGATGCCGTGCTCCAGCACGTACTCGGTGCCGTCGAACTCGCGCACCTCCTTCGGCGGCGACGCCAGCGCCACCCCGCCGGAGCCGTCGTAGCGCCAGGGCAGGCCCCCGTCCGCGACCTGGGTGCCGACCCCGGCCGGGGTGTAGAAGGCGGGGATCCCCGCACCACCCGCACGCAACCGCTCCGCGAGCGTGCCCTGCGGGATCATCTCCACCTCCAGCTCACCCGCCAGATACTGCCGCGCGAACTCCTTGTTCGCCCCGATGTAGGAGCCGGTCACCCGCGCGATCCGCCCGGCGGACAGCAGCACCGCGAGCCCGGACTCCATCGCCCCGCAGTTGTTGGACACCACGCCCAGACCGCCGACCCCGCGCTCGTACAGCGCCTCGATCAGCACGTTCGGCACACCGCTCAGCCCGAAACCGCCGACCGCCAGGGTCGCGCCGTCCGGCACATCGGCCACCGCCTCCAGGGCTGTGGCGACCACCTTGTCCATCCGTGAAGCCCCATCTCTTCCAAGCGTCCAGACCCTCAATTGCTCAGGGCACTGATTATTTCTGCGAGGTTTCCCTCACGCTGCCACCAGCGGCCCATGTCGTCAAGACTTCCATGAAATCGGCGGGTGTACGGCCCTGAGCGCCCTGGTACGTATCCTGGTGATGCGCGGTATCGTTCAGTGCACCGACGAAATGACGGACTCACCCAGGGGGAGCGCACATGGCCGCGGTGGACCTCACCACCCACCCCGGGCACCTCGCCCGGCGACTCCAGCAGGCCCACTATCTGCTGTGGAACACGATGGTCTCCGAGGAGATCACCTCACCGCAGTTCGCGGTCCTGAACACGCTGGTCGCGGAGCCGGGACTGGATCAGCGCACGGTGGGCGAGCGGGTGGGCCTGGACCGGTCGACCATCGCCGAGGTCATCAGCCGGCTCAGCCGCCGGGGCCTGCTCGACAAGGTGCGCGATCCGCAGGACGGCCGCCGCTTCCTACTGCGCCTCACCGACGAGGGGACGCGTACGCACCGCAAGCTGACCGTGCGCACGGCGCGTATGAACCAGGTCTTCCTGGCCCCGCTCTCCGCCGAGGAGCAGACCGTCTTCTTCGACCTCATCCAGCGTGTCTCGGACGCCGCGGAGGGGCTGCGCAACCCGACGGAACCCCTCACCACGCAACGCCGGGCGGTCCTTCACCAGGCGACGCCAGGCGAAAACATCTGACAGATCACGGTCAGGAGCGCTAGGATCCCCGCGATGATGACTCACTCTGTCGGCAGAATGGGGGTCCCGTCCGCGCAAGGTGAGTGCTGATGCTCACTCAGACCGCGACTGGGGATTCCCGCCTTTCCTTCTGGCTGCCCGTGCGACAGTTCGCCGTGCCGCCCACCATGATCGAGACTGCGACCGCCCGCCGCCGTGCCGGGGACTGGGCGGGGGCATGCGCCGCCGCAGGCATCGATGTCGATCTCAACCTGCGTTCCGTGGCGCGTACTTACGGCCACGACCTCGCCGCTCGGATCCGGGCCGATCTCCGCCATCTGGCTCCCGACCTGCTGCGCTGGCACATGCCGAGGATCGCTCCGCACGGGCTGCTGCGCCCGGGCCTGACCATCGCCCTGGCCCGGTACGACACCCAAGGGCGTGACGGCGTAGGCCCGGTGCACCTCGTCGTGCGGACTCCACCGGCCTGGGCGGACGGCGGTCAGCGGATCAGCCTCGCCGTGTGGGCCGCACCGCACGCCGGACCCCGCGTGGGATCTCACGACGGACCGCACGACCGCTCCCACTTCGAGGCCGGTGTCCGACGGCATCCGCACCCCCGTCCCAGCCGCCGCTTCCGCCTCGACCTGCACCGCCATCTGTGGGACGCGCGCAGGACCGATGAGCTGCGCGTGCGGTCCGGGGCCGACCTGGTGCCCGCCGACGGCCGCCCCGAGATCCCGGATCCGCCGGGAATCGCGCTGCGGGGGCGCGGGTGCGCCGTGGATCGCTGGGCGGCCGAGGCGGGGATTCTGCTCCAGGCCCAGGGGCGGACGACCGGTACCGTCGCCGTGCGGCTCGGGGCCCGGGACCGGCTGGTCCTGGACGTGGTCGCGGACAGGGACGGCGTCGGGCCGCCCGGTGTGCGGATCGCGACGGCGCCCACGGACGGCAGCGTCTCCGCGCTGCCCGTGCTGCCCGACGCGGCCACCTGGCTGCCGCCCGACCTGGAACTGATCCGCACCGGTTCGATCGAGGTCGATCGGCTGCATCCGCTGGTCGCCTCGGCTCTGGTACCGGATCACCCGCCGTCCGCTTCCACTCGGGCGCTGGAGCATGGCCCGGCCGGTCGTGCCCGGACATCGGGCCGGGCCGGGCAGCCACGCCTCGTGGACTGCCGGGGAGCCCAGCACCGTATCGCCCTGGTCGACGGGGTGCTGGCGCCGCTGGACCACGACCCGGCCGAGATCCGCAGGGAGGAACTGCTGGTCGCGCTGACCGGTACACCGCTTCCCTGCCTGCGGGCCATCGACGAGGCGCACCGTCGTCCGGACTGCCTCACCGGGGTCCGCGAACGCCTGATCCATGGCGACACCGCCGGTGCGCTGGATGTCGTCGAGGGCCTGCTGGGTCCGGACGCGGTGCTGCGCAGCGGCCCGCTACGGGACGAGCTCGAGGCGGCCGCGCTACGGCGGATCACGTACGGCCTGTTCAGGGCGGGCATGACAGGCCCCGCCCCCGGATCCGGCCGTCTGCTCCCCGGCCTCGACCGCCCCCGTTGGCACCGAGCGCACCCGCGCCACACGGACGCTCGCTGACCCGGGGATCTCCGCCCCCCTGGCCACCGTGCACACCCACCGAGCGCCCGCCGAGCACCTCACCAAGCGCCCATAGAGCACCCACCAAGCACCCACTCACTCGTTCCACCACGACCCAAAGGTGATGAAATATGCCCACATGTACACCGTTTGCTGCGACCGACACTCCTGCCGACCCGGCCCCCGCCTCCCAGATCGACGTAGCCGGCGCGTTGCTGGCGCTGCTGCGTGACTCCGCTACCGAACCGCGTCCCGACATCCAGCTGGAGGCACTGACGCTGGCCGTGGCCGCCGACCTGCCCGTGCTCCTGTGGGGTGAGCCGGGGATCGGCAAGACCGCGGCCCTGACCCAGCTCGCCGCGGCCCTGGACCTTCCGCTGACCACCGTGATCGCCAGCGTGCACGAGCCGTCCGACTTCTCGGGACTTCCCATCGTCGGCGACGACCCCGCGCAGCAGGGTGTCCCGATGGCCCCGCCGGACTGGGCGGTGCGACTGGTACGGGCGGGTCGCGGGCTGCTGTTCCTGGACGAGCTGTCCACCGCGCCACCGGCCGTCCAGGCCGCCCTGCTCCGCCTCGTCCTGGAGCGGCGGATCGGCGCCCTTCAACTGCCGCCCGAGGTCCGGATCGTGGCTGCCGCCAATCCGCGGTCCTCGGCCGCCGACGGTTGGGAGCTGAGCCCGCCGCTGGCCAACCGGTTCGTGCATCTTCAGTGGACCCACGACCACGAGGTCGTGGTGCGCGGCCTCGGGGGGACGTGGCCGCGGGCGACACTGCCCCGGCTCGACCCGGAGCGGTTGCCGCAGGCCGTGGACTTCGCCCGCCGCGCGGTGTGCGGGCTCCTCTCCGCCCGCCCTGGGCTCGTGCACCGGCTGCCCAGCAGCGAGACGCGCCGGGGCGGTCCCTGGCCGTCGCCCCGAAGCTGGGAGATGACCCTGGGCCTCGTCGCCTTCGCCACCGCGGCCGGCTCCTCCCGGGAAGTGCTTTCCCTGCTGGTCAGGGGCACGGTGGGGGACGGTCCTGGGCTGGAACTGCTGGCAAGCCTGGACCGGATGGACCTCCCGGACCCCGAGACGCTGCTCGCCGACCCGGCGGGTGCCGATCTGCCCGAGCGGGGGGACCTCCGCCAAGCCGTGCTCGACGGTGTGGTGGCCGCGGTCCGTGGGCGTCCGGAGAAGTCCCGTTGGGACGCTGCATGGGCGCTCCTGGTGCGGGCGCTGGAGACCGGAGCCCCGGACCTGGTGGTCGTCCCGGCGACCACACTCGCCTCGCTGCGCCAGGAGGACTGGGACGTTCCGGCGGCGATCGAGCGGCTGGCCGGCGCGGTGTCCCTGTCCCGGCGGGCGGACCGGGCGGCGGTCCGCACCGCCGCCGCCACGAAGGCCCGACGATGACCGCGCCCGCACCGGGGACACTGGACCTCGACAAGCTCTTCGCCGCCCGGCTGCACGCCGCCCGGGTCCGGCCCTACCTGGCCACGGCGCTGTTCGCCCTGCACACCGTGGAGTCGCGGCGCGTGCCGACGATGGCCGTCGACCGGCACTGGCGCTGCTACGCCTCGCCGGCGTTCGTGGACCGGACCCCGGTGGAGGAACTGGCCGGGGTGTGGGTGCACGAGGTGTCGCACCTCCTGCGCGACCACCACGGACGCGGGGACAGGGTCGCGCGCGAGCGTGGACTGACCGGCCTGGGGGAACGGCTGCGCATGAACATCGCCGCGGACTGCGAGATCAACGACGACGCGTTCGGCGACGGACTGCTCCGGCCCGAAGGCGCCGTCACGCCACGGTTCTTGAAGCTGCCCGAGGGACAGCTCATGGAGGACTACCTGCGCCAGTTCCGCCTCGGGACGCTCACCCACAGCCTGGCCTGGCTGGACTGCGGAAGCGGCGCCGACGGACTCGAACGGGAGTGGGACCTCGGCCCGGACGGCGCCCACGGCCTCAGCCCGCAGGAACGGGACGCCGTCCGGTTCCGGGTGGCGCAGGGCATCACCGCCCGTCCGGGAGACACCCCGAACGGGTGGCGGCGGTGGGCGGACGAAGCGTTCCACCCGCCGCAGCCCTGGCGCGAGTTGCTGGGCGCGGCGGTCCGCTCGGCGGCCTCGGCCTCCGGCGTGGGGGAGGACTACACGTACGGCCGGCCGTCGCGGCGCTCGGCCGGGGTGCCCGGCGTCGTGCTGCCGAGCCTGCGGCGCAGGCCGCCGCGGGTCTGCGTGGTCATCGACACCTCCGGGTCGGTCAGTGACGCCGAACTGGGCAGCGCTCTCCTCGAGGTCACCGCCATCTCCCGCGCGGTGGGCGGCCGCAGCGACCTGGTCACCGTGGTGCCCTGCGACGCCGCGGCCCCGATCGCGCACGCGCTGTGCCGTGCCGAGGGGATACCGCTGATGGGCGGCGGGGGTACGGACCTGCGCACGGGCTTCGCCAAGGCGCTCCGGGCGCAGCCCCGACCGGACGTCGTCGTGGTCCTGACGGACGGGCAGACACCGTGGCCGGACCGGCCGCCGTGCCGGACGGTGGTGGGTCTGTTCCCCCGGGAACCGGCGGCAGGGTCGGGGGACGAGGACGATCCCGACTACACACCGGACGCACCGCCCGCGTGGGCACGGGTGGTGGCCATCGGGTAGCCCCCGCCGCCCGATGAGCCCGACAGCCTGATGAGCCCGACAAGCCCCGTCGCCCGCCGCGGTCACGGTTTCGTCGTCATGGCTTCGTCGTCATGCCTTGGCGAAGACCACCCACACCTGCCCCTTGGCGAAGTTCATCGGCGCACCGTCGGTGGTCGTGAACTCCGTGCCGTCGCCGGCGGTCGGGCGCTTCCAGTCGACGTCGAAGACCTTGCCGTCGCGCAGTACCTTCGCCGTCCCCGAGCCCACCGTCTCCGTGTACGGCGTGTTGTTGCCGAGGACGTCGTGGTACTTGGAGTTGTGCACCTTCACGTACTGCACGACCACGGTCGCGGGCGCCACCCGCTGCCCGTCCGTCGTCACCGTTGGTGTCCCGTCCATCGACACCAGCCAGCGGTGCTTGCTCGCCGACCAGGCGAAGGTGAAGCGGGCCGCGGGGAAGCGCACCGTGCGCGAGGTCTCCGGGCTGCCGCCCGCCGGGGCGGCACCGAAGTGGAACCCGGTGGTGAGGGCGGCGGCCCCCGGCGCGGAACGCATGAGCTGCTTCGGGTGCAGGAAGAGGTTGTGGGGGGCGACCTTGGAGGCACTGCGGTAATACGCGCTGGAGCCCTGATCGGCCGACACCGCACGCAGGGGTGCCTTGGCGATGACCGGCAGCAGTTTGTGCTGGGCACCCGAGAAGGCGAGCGTCGGCTTGTCGAACTGGCGCAGCAGCTCCAGGTCCGACTCGCGCGCACTGCGCACCGGCCCGACGGCCGTGGGCAGCTTGCTCGCGTAGATGGCCATCAGCCGGCTCAGACCGCCCTCGACCTGCTCCGCGTAGACGACGTCCGCCGCGTCGAGACCCGTCTGAGGGCGCGCCGCGCTCACATTGTCGATCTTCACGGCGAGTACGGGACCGGCGCCGGCGGTACTGGAGGGGCTCTGAGCCGGCCCCGTCTCCTGCCCTTGGCTGAAGCTCGGCGCCGGGGCGCGTCCGTCGTCGGTGGCGCTACTGCCCGAGGAGCAGCCCGTCATCAGTGAGCCCGCCGCGGCGACGGTCAGCAGCGCCGCCGTCATCGCGCCGCACCGCGTCCGCGCCATCTGTCGCATGCTCAACGTGCCACCCTGTCCCGTGCCATCGATTGTGCGCTCACAGGTTCGTCGGTGGCCATACCCGCTCACTTCTGTTCGCGTGTGTCGAGTTGGGCCGATCAGCCCACTTGTTGGACCGATCGGGCCGCGGGTCGGTTGTGCGGGTGACGGCGTCAGTTCTGCGGGCCGAGGATCTCCGCGAGGTCGTACCCGACGGGCTCGTCCAACTGGCTGTACGTGCAGCTCTCCGCGGTCCGGTCCGGGCGCCAGCGGCGGAAGCGGGCCGTGTGCCGGAACCGCACGCCGTTCTCCATGTGGTCGTACGCCACCTCCGCCACGCGCTCGGGCCGCAGCGGCACCCAGGAGAAGTCCTTCTTCGTCGACCACCGGCTGGGCGCGCCCGGCAGTCGCGCGGACTCGTGCGCCGACTCCTGCGACCAGGCCGCCCAGGGATGCCGCTCGACGTCCTCCATACGCAGCGGCTCCAGCTCCTCCACCAGCTGTGCCCGCTGTTTCATCGGGAAGGCGGCGCTCACCCCCACGTGCTGGAGGGTGCCCCCGTCGTCGTACAGACCGAGCAGCAGGGAACCGACGACGGGCCCGCTCTTGTGGAGGCGGTACCCCGCGACGACGACGTCCGCGGTGCGCTCGTGCTTGATCTTGAACATGGCCCGCTCGTCCTGCCGGTAGCGCAGGTTGAGCGGCTTGGCGATGACCCCGTCGAGGCCCGCGCCCTCGTACTGCTCGAACCACCGCTGCGCCACCTCGCGGTCCGTGGTCGCCGGAGCCACGTGAACCGGGGCCGTCACCCCGGACAGCGCCGTCGTCAGCAGGGCCCGCCGGTCGCCGAGGGCCACGTCGAGCAGCGACTCGTCGGCCAATGCCAGCAGATCGAAGGCCACGAAGGAGGCGGGAGTCTTCTCCGCCAGCATCCGCACCCGGGAGTCCGCGGGATGGATGCGCTCGGTGAGCGCGTCGAAGTCGAGCCGGCCCTCCCTGGCGATCACGATCTCGCCGTCCATCACACACCGCTCCGGCAGCCGCTCCCGCAACGCCGCCACCAGCTCGGGGAAGTACCTGGTCAGCGTCTTGCCGGTACGACTGCCGAGCTCGACCTCGTCGCCGTCGCGGAACACGATCGCGCGGAACCCGTCCCACTTCGCCTCGTACTGCATGTCCGGCGGGATCTTCGCCACGGACTTGGCGAGCATCGGCTTCACGGGCGGCATCACCGGCAATTCCATGCTTCGATTCTGCGGCGACACGATGCCTTTCGCCCGGTGTGCGAGCTGTGCGGGCTGGGCCTACCGTGGCTCGCATGGCCGATGCGGTGGAACTCGACGCAGCCGGGAGGACCGTACGTCTGTCCAGCCCGGGCAGGATCTTCTTTCCGGAGCGCGGCTTCACGAAGCTGGACCTCGCCCAGTACTACCTGTCCGTCGGCGAGGGCATCCTGCGCGCCCTGCGCAACCGCCCCACCACCCTGGAGCGGTACCCGGAGGGCGTCACGGGCGAGAGCTTCTTCCAGAAGCGGGCGCCCAAGAACATGCCCGTCTGGATCCCGACCGCGCACATCACCTTTCCCAGCGGGCGCACCGCCGACGAGATGTGCCCCACCGAGGTCGCGGCCGTGGTGTGGGCCGCGCAGTACGGCACCCTCACCTTCCACCCGTGGCCGGTGCGCCGCGACGACGTCGACCACCCCGACGAACTCCGCATCGACCTCGACCCACAGCCGGGCACGGACTACGAGGACGCCGTGCGCGCCGCCCACGAGCTGCGCGAGGTCCTGCACGAGTACGGCGATCTGCGCGGCTGGCCCAAGACGTCCGGCGGGCGAGGGCTGCACGTCTTCGTCCCGATCGCGCCGCGCTGGACCTTCACCCAGGTCCGCCGGGCCGCGATCGCAGCCGGGCGCGAACTCGAACGCCGGATGCCCGACCAGGTGACCACCGCCTGGTGGAAGGAGGAACGCGGCGAGAAGATCTTCGTCGACTACAACCAGACCGCGCGGGACCGCACGATCGCCTCCGCCTATTCGGTACGGCCCCGCCCGCACGCCCCCGTCTCCGCACCCCTGCGCTGGGACGAGGTGGCCGAAGCGCGTCCCCGGGACTTCGACCTGGCGACCATGCCCAAGCGCTTCGCCGAACTCGGCGATGTGCACGCCGACATGGACGACCACGCCTTCTCCCTCGAAGCGCTCCTGGAGCTGGCCAGCCGCGACGAACACGACCACGGTCTCGGGGACCTGCCGTATCCCCCCGAGTACCCGAAGATGCCGGGCGAGCCCAAACGGGTACAACCGAGCCGAGCCAAGCGCGAGGACGGCTAGGCCCTGTCCGGCGCCTCCGGTCGGCAGTCCCGCAGCGGCCCGGTGGACGTCGGCCGGGGAGCGCTCTCCATGCGTGCGGCCCGGGGCTATCCTTCTTGGCAACCGCCGAGGAGGAGCCCTGAGGTGACCGAGACAGCGTCGCGCCCCACGCTGGAGGCCGTGGCCGCGCGAGCCGGGGTCTCACGGGCCACCGCCTCGCGCGTCGTCAACGGCGGCGACGGAGTGCGCGAACCACTCGTCGAGCGGGTCAGACGGGCCGTCGAGGAGCTCGGCTACGTCCCCAACCAGGCCGCCCGAAGCCTGGTCACCCGGCGCCACGACGCCGTCGCCGTCGTCATCGCCGAACCGGAGACCAGGGTCTTCGCCGACCCCTTCTTCGCCCTCCAGCTCCGCGGCATCAGCAAGGAGTTGACCGCGCACGACTCGCAGCTCGTGCTGCTGCTCACCGAGGGCCGCGACGACCACGCGCGCGTCGGCCGGTATCTCGCCGGCGGCCATGTCGACGGCGCGCTCGTCTTCTCGCTGCACCTCGACGACCCCCTGCCGGAGCTGATCCACGGCGCGGGCGTGCCGACCGTGTTCGGCGGGCGACCCGACTGGGGCGACGGCGCGCGGCGGGCCGTCTACGTCGACAGCGACAACCGGGGCGGCGCCCGCGAGGCCGTACGCCATCTCGTCGGACTCGGCCGCACCCGCGTCGCGCACATCACCGGCGCCCTCGACCAGACCTCCGCCGTCGACCGGCTCGACGGCTTCCGGGACGTCATGGGCGACGCCGATCCGCGGCTCGTCGTCGAGGGCGACTTCACGCCCGCGGGCGGCGAGCGTGCGATGCGGGAGCTGCTGGAGCGCTGCCCGGACGTCGACGCGGTGTTCGCGGCGAACGACCTGACGGCCTCGGGAGTCCTGCGGGTGCTGCGCGAGCGGGGGCGGCGGGTGCCGGACGACGTCGCCGTGATCGGGTTCGACGACATGCTGCCGGTCGCCGAACAGACGGACCCACCCCTCACGACGGTCCGTCAGGACATAGAGGAAATGGGCCGGTTGATGGCCCGACTGCTGCTGCGGGACCTCGATCGCCGGGCGGGCAAGCAGGGGGCGGACGGTGGCCCGGCCGGCGTGGTGCTGCCGACGACGTTGGTGCGACGGGTTTCCGCGTAGGACCGTCCCTGTGGTGCGCCCACCCGCTCGGGTTCGCCTCCGTTCCGTGTCGTCAGTCCCGGTGCGGTCCCAAGTTGCCCAGGAACGTGCCGAGTTGGGGCGGGGTGAGTGACGGCTCGGGCAGCGGGGCGGCCGTGGGGGAGGCGCGCAGTCCGTCGAGGAGGAGGGCGAGGGGGCGGCGCCAGGCGTCCGGGGCGGTGCCCGTGAGGGCCGGGACGGCGCGGCCGAGTACGGCCAGCGCGACGAGGAGGTCCTCGGTGGTGAGATCGTTGCGAACCGTGCCCTGTTCGCGGCCGCGGCGCAGGAGCACCTCCACCGTCTCCCGGTTGTGGGCGTGCACGGAGTCGAGGGAGTGGACGCCCTCCAGATGGGTGGTCATCAGATCGTTGGCACCGCGGTCGGTGGCGAGGCCCTCGAAGACCTCTTCGACGTATCCCAGCAGACCCGCCCAGGCGTCCTCGGCGGTCCGGGCCCGGTCTCCGGCGTCCATGGTCTGCGTGAGCGAGTCGCTGAAGACCGCGTCGACCAGCGCGGCGCGGTTGGGGAAGTGCCGGTAGAGCGTGGCGTTTCCGACACCGGCCCGGCGTGCGATCACATCGAGCGGCGCGTCCAGGCCCTGCGCGGCGAACACCTCGCGAGCCGCCTCGACCAGCAGCTCGCGGTTGCGCCGCGCGTCGCGCCGCCGCACCGGATCGGGCCCGTTCACGTCGACCTTCATCATGTCGCCTCTCGGAAGTTCCGGGGAGTACTCCCCGGAACTGATGGTATCGTCGAATCGAGAACTGGGGAGTAATCCCCGTTTTCCGGACAGGGCGCAGCAGAGCACGGCAGGGCGGGGCAGGACTGGAGAGGGGGCCGGTGGGGCCCACGTGCGGGAGCCCCACCGGCCTCGCTCGTAGGCTCAGCTCTCCCGAGCCGCGCTCTTGATGACCGCGAAGCGTGCCCCGTACGGGTCGGCGAGCTTCGCCATGCGGCCGACGCCCTCCAGGTCCGTGGCGGGCATCCGGACCGTGCCGCCCAACTCCTGGGCCTTGCTGACGGTGGCGTCCGTGTCGGTGACCTCGAAGTACGGCAGCCAGTACGCGCCCGACTGGGCCTCGGTCGGGTCGTCGGCCAGCGGGACGACGCCGCCGAACATGTCCGACTCCTCCGCCCCGGCGGGGTTGATACAGGTGTACGTGCCGCCGGGGAACGGAGTGGCCGAGGTCTCCCAGCCGAACACGGAGTTGTAGAACGCGGCGGCCGCCGGCTCGTCCGGGGTGTAGAGCTCGACCCAGCACAGCGAACCCGGGTCACCCGCCACGTCGATGCCCTTGGTCAGGCCCGGCTGCCAGATGCCGAAGGGCACACCTGCCTCGTCCCCGAGAATCGCCATGTGACCCTGGCTCATGACATCCATGGGCTGGACGATCACACTGCCGCCGGCCTGCTCGGCCGCCTTGGCCGTGGCCTGCGCGTCGGGGCTCTGGAAGTACACCGTCCAGGAGGGCGGGCCCTGCTCCTCGGTGGTCTGCATACCGCCCGCGGCGGTCTTTCCGGCGAGCTGGAAGAAGCCGTAGCCGCCGGCGTCGGGCCCTGCCGACTGGAACTGCCAGCCGAAGAGGCCGCCATAGAAGGATGAGGCGCCTTCGATGTCGGGGGTGCCGACATCGAGCCAGTTCGGAGCGCCGGTGACAAAACGGGTGGTGAGCATGTTGTGCCCTCCTTTGAGGGGTCCCGTTGCCTGTAGTGCCGAGTCTGGCACCGCCCACTGACAATCGCCGCCAGGACTCCCACCGCGGGCAGGAGAGACCATTGCGATTACCCTGGGTGATCGATTATGTTTGTTTTGTTTTCATACTTTGCGGCGAGCCGCCTGGTACCTCGGAACGTGGCGTTGATCCCACGTTGATCGAACGTTTTTCGCCGCGCGGCACGATCCTCCACATGCACACCGACACCATGACCCCGGCCGACTCCGCCTGGCAGGAGCAGGCGTTGTGCGCGCAGACCGGGGCCGATTTCTTCTTTCCCGAGCCGGGCAGCTCGGTGCGTGAGGCAAAGCGCATCTGCGGGATGTGCGAGATGCGCTCCGCCTGCCTGGAGTACGCGCTGAACAACGACGAACGCTTCGGCGTCTGGGGCGGCCTGTCCGAGAAGGAACGACTCAGCCTCCGGCGCTCGGACCAGAACTGACCCTTACGACGCCGAGACCGGCCCCGACAACGCCGAGACCGGCCCCTACGACGCCGGGCCCCGCGCCGGACGCCGTGAACAGCCGCGTCCGGGCGGCGCCTTGCCCCGGTCCGGGGCCCTGCCGTAATTCGGTGGGGCGATCCGGTGGTGGTGGCTAGGCTCGCCGTGGCGCACCCGGGCGTAGAGCAGAGGCAGACTCGCCGCCTTGGCAAGGCGGATACGCCGGTTCGAATCCGGTCGTCCGGGCTGCGTCCGGCCGGAATGGATTGCGACAGCAGGGTCCTGTAGAGCAGAGGCAGACTCGCCGCCCTCTCAAGGCGGATACGCCGGTTCGAATCCGGTCAGGACCACGGCGGCGCACACGCGGGGCGGGGACACATGGGTGACGGCGGTGCGATCACACAGGACGAACTGGCGGCGTTCCACCGTACGGTCGGCAAGCTGCGGGCGCTGCCCGTCGACGACCCGGTGAGGCTGCGCGCCGAACAGGTCGCCGCGTCCTTCGCGAGAGACGGTCGCGTGCGCAGGCGCAAGGTGCGCGGCGCCGAACTCTCCGCCGCCGACGCGGCCGTGATGGCCGCGACCGCGACGGGAGCGCTCGACCGGCGGGAGGACGCACCGCTCGACCGTCCCGGGGGCGGGGGCGTCTTCGTGAAGCCCCGCTCCTGCTATGTCTGCAAGACGCCCTATCGACAGGTCGACGCCTTCTACCACCGGCTGTGCCCGGACTGCGCCGCCGACAACACCGCCCGGCGTGCGCTCACCACCGACCTGAGCGGCCGTCGCGTGCTGCTCACCGGAGGCCGGGTCAAGATCGGCTTCCAGCTGGCCCTGATGATGCTGCGCGACGGCGCCGAACTCCTGGTCACCAGCCGCTTTCCGCACGACACCAGGCGTCGCTTCCGCGCCGAACCGGGCAGCGCGAAGTGGCTGGACCGGCTGACGGTGCTGGCGGTGGATCTCCGTGATCCGCGCCAGGTGCTGGGAATCTGCGAGCAATTGAGGCAGGAGGGCGAGCCCCTCGACATCCTGGTCAACAACGCCGCGCAGACGGTACGGCGGCCCGCCGACTCGTACGCGCTGCTGGCCGCCGGGGAGCGCGCCGGACTACCCGAAGGGGCCCGGGAGGCACCGGGATTCACACCGATGCGGGCGCTGGCCGGTGGTGGTCCCTCGGCGCTCCCCGCGGCGCTGCGGGAGGCCGACGAGGCGGGGCTGCTGCCGGACCCCTCCCCGGAGAACTCCTGGTCGGCCCGGCTGGGCGCACTCGACCCGGCCGAGGTCCTGGAGACCCAGTTGGTCAACGCGCTCGCCCCGGCACTGCTCTGCGACCGGCTGCTGCCCCTGCTGCTCGCCTCACCCCACCCGCGGCGCTATGTGGTCAACGTGACCGCCGTCGAGGGCCGCTTCGCCGTACGCAACAAGACGGCCGGCCACCCGCACACCAACATGGCCAAGGCCGCCCTCAACATGCTCACGCGCACCAGCGCCGCCGAACTCGCCGAAGAGGGCGTGCACATGTGCGCCGTCGACACCGGCTGGATCACCGACGAGAATCCCGCTCCCAAGAAGGAGCGGATGGCGGGCGCGGGGTTCCGCACCCCCCTCGACATCGTGGACGGAGCGGCCCGGGTGTACGACCCGATCGTGCGGGGCGAGGCGGGCGCACCCGTGTCCGGGGTGTTCCTCAAGGACTACCGGGAGGCGGAATGGTGACCGAGCCGGAGCGGAAGCCGGACCCGCGGTTCGCGGGCGTACCGCCGGTCGCACCCCGCCCTTTGGCCGAACTCGCCCCGCTGCTCGACTGGTTGCGCGACGGCCGTCCGGCCGGCGAGCGGCTGGACTTCACGGCCGGTACGGCGCTGCCCGACGGGCGCCTCGACCTGTGCAAGCAGGGGCTCGGAGCGCGGGGCGCGGCGCTGGTCGCCGAGGCCCTCTCCGAGATGGCGGGCGTCTCGGACAGGCCCTCTCCCGTACGGCATTTGCTGCTCGGCACCGACGGGCTCGGCGACGAGGGTGCCGCCGCGGTCGCCGCGCGTGCCGAGGTCGAGACGCTGTACCTCGGCTGCAACGGGATCACCGCCGGCGGCGCCTGCCGCATCGCCGACAACCTGCGCGCCTCGCCGCGGGTCGTCACGGGCGTCTGGCTCAAACGCAACCCGCTGGGCAGCGGGGGAGGGCGGGCCGCGGCCGAACTCGTCGAGGCCGCCCGGTCGTTGCGCACACTGGACCTCGTGCAGACCGGGCTCGACGCGACGGGCGCCGTCGTCCTGGCCGACGCCCTCCTCGCCGCGACGGAGAACGGCCGCCGCGTCGAGCGGCTGTTCGTGGGCGGCAATCCGCTCGGCGCGGCGGGCGCGGTGCCGCTGTCCGTGCTCATCGCCGAGGGCGCGGTCGACGAACTCTACGTATCCGCGGCAGGGTTGGGCGACGCGGGCGCGCAGCGTCTCGCCGACGCGCTGGCGCGGGCACCGCACGGACGGCTCACCCGGCTCTCCGTCGCCAGCAACGGCATCGGGCCGAGCGCCGCCGCCCGGCTGGTGGCGGCGGCGACCGCGGCGGGGGTCACCCTGCTCGACCTCGGGCGGGTGCGGGCGGCCGCGGTGCTCGGCGCCGCCGACAACCGCGTCGACCTCGTAGCGGCCACCGACATCGCGCACACCCTCGCGAGCGCCGAACACCGCCTCACCCACCTCGTCCTCGCCCACACCGGCATGCGCAGCCGCGAGGCCCACCGCCTCCTCGACACCGCCCCGCGCGCAGCGACCACCACCCGGTTCGTACTGGGGCATTCCATCGCGACCAGTGTGAAGCGGCGCCTGAACGCGCTCAGCGCGCACCTCCCGATGCCGTCGGTCCCGGCCGACGTCGCCGCCGTACGCAGCGTCCACCGCACGGTGCCGCTACGCTCGGACTCAAGGGCGGGGCCGTAGCGCAGAGGCAGGCGCACCTGGTCTCCAAAACCGGAACACGCTGGTTCGAATCCAGCCGCCCCGCCCCCTTTCCCCTCAGGGTTTCCGACGCCGGCCCCGGCTCGCCGGGGCGCACCGGGAAACCAGTACGCCGCGCGCGCTTCAGCAGGCACAATCCCCGCATGGATCGCACCCCGCAGCGGCACGCCGAAAGTCTGCTCAACGCCCTCGACCCGCTGCCCTTCCCCCAGCGCATGCGCGAACTCGCCCTGCGGGTGAAGGAGCAGGCCCCGCTGCGGCCCGTGCTGGAAGAACTCGAATCCCGCGGACCGTACGAACGGGGGATCGCCGTCGTCGCGGCCGCCGTCGGCCGCGACACCGAGTGGATCGCGGACCGCATCGCCGACCCGGACGCCTTCGTGCGCGGACACGCCCTCCAGGTCGCGGACAGCCTCCAAGTGCCCGACTCCGCCTACGAGTCGGCGCTCGCCGACGCCCCGGAGGCGGTCCGCAGGCAGCTGTTGCGCGCGATCGTCGCGGGACGGCGCACGGCACTGGCCGACCGGCTGCTGCCGGGGCTGCGGCGGGACTGGGGCGACGCCGAGGCGGCCCGTCTGCTGCCGGGCTGCGCGCCTCAGACGGTCGCCCGGTTGCTGCCCGAACTCTTCCACGCCGTCACCGGCTGGAAGTCCCTCGCCAAGCGGCATCCCGGCACCCTTCTCGATGTCGCCGAAGGCGAGCTGGCGGCGCTCCCCGAGGCCCTGCGGGACACCTGGTGGGGCCGGTACGCCCAGGGCGTGGCCGCCACGGTCGCGACGCAGCCCCTGCGCGTGCTCGACCTTCTCGAACGCTTCGGGCCCGCCACCCTGCCCCTCCCGCTGCACGACCACTTCCCGCGGTTCGCGGCGGCCGACCCGAGCCGGCTGCTGCGCCTGCTGCTCACCCCCACCGGATTCGCCGCGCGCCGCTACCGGGCCCTGAGGCCCACCGTGCTGCGCAGGCTGGCCCGTTCCGACGCACCCGAACTCCTGGCATTCAGCAGGGTCCTGGCAGACTGGGGTGATCTCGCGCCGCTCGTCAAGGCGCTGCCGCTGGCGCGACGCCACGCCTTCTACCGGGCCGCGCTGGAAGGCCGAGGAGCCGGACACGCCACCATCGACGTGTTCATCCTCGCGGTGCTGCCACGCAGCTGTGTCGCCGAAGAGGCCCGACGCATGGCGGCCGTCGCACGCGAGCACGGCGCCCGCTGGAACTCCCTGCTGCTCGCCGAGTCCTTCCTGCCCGTCGCGGAAGCACGCGAACGGCTCGTCGAGGCCACCCGCCGCCCGGCCGCCGAAGACCGCGCCGAGGCCTGGCCGTTGCTTATCCGCAACGCCGCCCGCTCCGGTGACCACGCGGCCGTCACCTCCGTCCTGGAGGAGATGGCCCGGCTGCGCAACGAACACGACCCGGTGCGCTCGGCCGCGCTCGGCGCACTGGCCGGGGTGCGGCCCGCGCTGTTCACCGAGGACGCCGAGCCGCACCTCGACCGCATCACCGCGGATGCCGTCGAGGCCCGCGACTCCTCGCCCGCCACCCGGCAGAACCTCAGCGACCTCGCCCTGTCCGTACTGCGCGAGCACGCGGCGGGCGGACGGCGTGAGCTGGTGAACTGGGCCCTGCGCACCCTGGTCCGGATATCCGGCAACACTGGTGGCGCCGACCTCGGCCGTCTCGACACGGTCCTGCGGCGCGGCCAGGAGCACCAGGTGTACGAGGCCCTGCGCCCCTGGATCGAGGCGGGCGCCGAAAGGGCCGACTACAGCCTCGCCTTCACGCTCGCCCGCGCGGTCGGGCGCCGCGCCGCCGGCATGCCCGAACTGCAGGAACTCCTTTGGCAGGCCATCCGGTACGGCAATGACGCGACCATGCGCCGTGCGATCGAACTGTGGCTCGAGCCCGCCGCGACCCGCGACGAACGGGTGGCCCGTGTCCTCGCGTTCGAACCGTCCGCGGGCGCGCTGTGGCCGGTCCTGGGGATCGTCACCCGACGCCGCACCGACCTGCTGGACCCGCTGCTCGCCGAGACTCCTCCGTACGGCCGCTTTCTGACCAAGGGCGCCCCCTGGACCGTACCGGTGGACCGCGACGTACGGCGCTGGGTGCCACGCCAACAGCGCGCGGTGGCACGACAGTTGGCGGACCAGGCCGAGGACGCCGCGCTGCCGCTCTTCGAGCGGGCCGCCGCCGTCGCGCAGGCCGCCCTCGTCCCGGGCAGCGGTACCGATCTCGTACGCCACTGGACCGGGTCCCCGGACGTGCTGCTCGCCGAGGCGGCGCTCGCCGCACTCGCCCGTACGGACCGGCCCGCCGACGCGCTGCCCGAGCTGCTGGCGCACGCGGATGGCGAGCGGGCGCGGGTCGCGGTCTACGCGGCCACGCAGGCCTCCCGGTACGCGGCACCCTCGCTCCTGGCCGCGCAGTTGCGCGCGGTGCTCTTCGCGCCGCGCGCCAAGGTGACCAGCCGCAAGGAGGCCGCCCGGCTCGCCGCCGTACGGCTCCCGATGCCACGGGCGGCCGCGCTGCTGACCGAGGCGTATGCGGCGCCGGGCACCCATGTCGACGTCCGCGCCGCCATCGTGGCCTTCGCGGGCGGTCTGCTCGCCGAGGAACCGGTCTGGGGACTGCTGCGCGACGCCGCGGGCGCCGAGCCGGAACTGCGCACCGCGATCTTGCACGTCACCCCGCTGGACCTGCCCGAGCCCCAACGCGAGCGGTACGCCGGGCTGGTTCGCGAGGTGTCGTCCACCGAAGACCCCGAGACCGCCACCCTCGCCTTCGACGCCCTGGCCCGCTGGGCGCCCTGGTCCCCCGAGTCGCCGACGGTCCTCGCCGACGCCGTCACCGATCTGACGGGACGCATCAGCTGGCACGCGGCGGCCAATGGTCTGGTGACCGCGGCGGCGGGCTCACCACGCGGCGGCCGAGGCCTTCAGCAGGCGCTGCGGACGTTGGCGGAGGCGGAGACGGCCGCCGCGACGGAGGAGATCGGCCGCGCCGATGCCGGCGAGCGTCGCGACCGACCGGCCAGGCGGCGCGTCGACCACCTCGTCGTGTACCTCGCCCAGCGGGCCAGAACGGCCCCGCGGCCCATCCGGCCGGCGGCCCTCGCCGCCGGCGAGCTGCTCGCCGGGTACGACGCCTTCGTACCGCAGGCGGCCGCGATCACGGCGTTCCACCTCGACCTGGACGGGGAACCGGGGGATCTGGAGCGCCTGGCCGCTCTCACCGAGGGACGCCCGGCGCTGGCCGCACGGACGGCCCAGGAACTCGGGGAGCGACTGCGACGGCGGGCACACGAGGGGGATCCCGACGTCCTGCTGGAGGTGGTGCGGCGGCTGGGCGCGCACGGCGGGCACGGCGAGGGGCTGCTCGCGGCGGCCGTCACCGGGGCGATCGGCGCCCGCACGGGCTGGGCCGCGCCCTGGCGGGAGCAGCTGAGAGCACTGCGCCGCCACCCGGTGGCCGACGTGCGGGACGCGGCGCTCGACCAGGTGACGGCGTACGAGTGAGGCGGTTTCGACCGGAGAGGGTCAGCCGGCGGCGCGCGCGGCCATCCGCGCCTTGCGGGCCGCGAGCTTCTCGTCGAACTTCGAGGCCTCCGCGTCCAGGCCGCCCATGAAGAAGCCGAGCTCCTCCTGGGCCTGCAGGCCCTCGGGGCCGAAGCCGTCCATCTCCAGGACCTTCAGGTGGCGCAGCACCGGCTGCAGCACGTCGTCGTGGTGGATGCGCATGTTGTAGACCTCGCCGATGGCCATCTGCGCGGCGGCGCGCTCGAAGCCGGGCATGCCGTGTCCGGGCATCCGGAAGTTGACGATGACGTCGCGCACGGACTGCATGGTCAGGTCGGGGGCCAGCTCGAACGCGGCCTTGAGCAGGTTCCGGTAGAAGACCATGTGCAGGTTCTCGTCGGTCGCGATGCGCGCCAGCATGCGGTCGCAGACCGGGTCGCCCGACTGGTGACCGGTGTTGCGGTGCGAGACGCGGGTCGCGAGCTCCTGGAAGGCGACGTACGCGACCGTGTGCAGCATCGAGTGGCGGTTGTCCGACTCGAAGCCCTCGTTCATGTGCGCCATACGGAACGCCTCGAGCTTGTCGGGGTCGACGGCGCGCGAGGCGAGCAGGTAGTCGCGCATCACGATGCCGTGGCGGCCCTCCTCGGCGGTCCAGCGGTGCACCCAGGTGCCCCAGGCGCCGTCACGGCCGAAGAGCGCGGCGATCTCGTGGTGGTAGCTCGGCAGGTTGTCCTCGGTCAGCAGGTTGACGACCAGCGCGATCCGGCCGATCTCCGTGACCTTGGACTGCTCCTTGTTCCAGGCCTCGCCGTCCTCGAAGAAGCCGGGGAAGTTCCGGGCGTCGCTGAACGGCACGTACTCGTGCGGCATCCAGTCCTTGGCCACCTTGAGGTGGCGGTTGAGCTCGGTCTCGACCACTTCTTCCAACGCGTAGAGCAGCCGAGCGTCGGTCCAGGCGGTGGCCGGGCTGCCAAGGTGGGGAGAAGTGATCGTCACGGGTGCTCCAGGGGGACGTGAAAATACTGAGCGAGTTACTGAGGGTGTTGCCGAGCGTGCTGCTCGGCGGGTCACCGAGCGGGAGACGAAACCTACGGCATCGTAGGCTACGTTTCCGTAGGTTACGAAACCGTAGGTTAAGTTCACTGTAAAGAGTGCCTGATCAGTGGGGGTCCCAGCAGGGATGCGGGTGTGCTCAGACGTACAGCTCCCGAAGCCGTACCGAGAGGCATGTCACACACCCCTCGAGCTTCTCGAACTCGCTGATGTCCACGAGAACCGGTTCGTGACCGAGGCCCGTGAACAGCTCCGCCGTCTTCGGGGCGCTCGCCGCCATCAGCAGCTTCCCGCCGCCGAGCAGCACGACATGCGCCCCTGACTCCTCCGGCACCGGCAGGAAGCGCGGGAACAGCGAGGGCGTGTCCACCAGAGGCTCATGGCCGATCACCGTCCCGTCGGGCAGCGCGGTGACCGCCGACTTCAGATGCAGCACCTTGCTCACGGGTACGGCCACGACCCGCGCCCCGAGCGGTTCGAGGGCCGCGCGCAGCTGCTGGACCCCGGCCGCGTTGGTCCGCCCGCCGCGGCCCACGTACACCGTGTCGCCGACCTTCAGGACGTCGCCGCCGTCCAGGGTGCCCGGCTCCCAGATCCAGTTCACCGAGCAGCCCAGCCGGGCCACGGCCTCCTCGACCCCGGCGGTCTCGGCGCGGCGGGACTCGGCGCCGGGGCGGGAGATCAGCGCGACATTGCGGAAGACGACCACGGCGTCCTCGACGAACACCGAGTCGGGGCAGTCGTCGGCCGGATCGACCTCGACGGTCTCCCAGCCGTGCGTGCGCAGCGCCTCGGCGTACGCCTCCCACTGTTCGACGGCCAGGTCGACGTCCACCTTCTCGCGCTCGATGTGCGTCACCAGTCCCTCGGCGAGACGAGGACTGGGCCTGCGGATGAGGGCTTTCTGGCTGGGCACGTGCGGTCTCCGAATCGGCAGGGTGCATCGGCGCACATCATGCAGCGCCGTTCGCGCGCACAACAGCCCCCGACTCGGCACCCCCCGACCGGACGGCGAGCGGACCCGCGTCCGAACGTGACACGGGGCGGTGCCCGAAAGCGACGTTAGTCAGCCTCCGGGCCCGGCGCTATGTCGGATACCCGACAGCTTCCGCCGTGGTTTCTTTCAGTTCTCCTCCTTCCAGCAACAGCCGGCGTGTGATTCCGATCGACTCCAGGAACGGCAGGTCGTGGCTGGCGACGATCAGCGCGCCCTCGTAGGACTCGAGCGCCGTGGTGAGCTGGCGGACGCTCGCCAGGTCGAGGTTGTTGGTCGGCTCGTCGAGCATCAGGAGCTGCGGCGCGGGCTCGGCGAGCATCAGCGCCGCGAGCGCCGCCCGGAAGCGTTCGCCGCCGGAGAGCGTCGCCGCCCGCTGGTCGGCCTTCGCCCCCTTGAACAGGAAGCGGGCGAGCCGCGCCCGGACCCGGTTGTTGGTGGCGGCGGGCGCGAAACGGGCCACGTTCTCGGCCACGGTCAGCTCCCCGTCGAGCACATCGAGCCGCTGGGGCAGGAACCGCAGCGGCACATGGGCCAGCGCGTGGCCGGAGACGGCCTCCAGCTCCCCGGCGATCGTCCGCAGCAGCGTCGTCTTGCCCGCGCCGTTGCGCCCGATCAGCGCGATCCGCTCGGGCCCGCGCAGATCGAACACACCGTCGACGCGCGCGCCGTATTTCAGCTTCAGGTTCTCGAGCGTGAGCACGGTGCGGCCTGGCGGTACGGCCGTGTACGGCAGGTCGACACGGATCTCGTCGTCGTCCCGTACGGCCTCCACCGCGTCGTCGAGCCGGTCCTTCGCCTCGGCGAGCTTCTCCTCGTGCATGACGCGGTGCTTGCCCGCCGATTCCTGGGCGGCCCGTTTGCGCGCACCCATGACGATCTTCGGCTCGCGCTTCTGCTCGAACATCTTCTGCCCGTAGCGCTTGCGACGGGCGAGCTTGACCTGCGCGTCGACCAGTTCGCGCTTCTGCTTCTTCAGATCGGCCTCGGCGACGCGCACCATGCGTTCCGCCGCCTCCTGCTCGCCGGCGAGGACCTCCTCGTACGCGGAGAAGTTGCCCCCGTACCAGGTGACCTCGCCCGAGCGCAGATCGGCGATCTGGTCCACCAGGTCCAGCAGTTCGCGGTCGTGGCTGACCACGACCATGACCCCGGACCAGGCCTCGACGGCCGCGTACAGCCGTCGGCGCGCGTACAGGTCGAGGTTGTTGGTGGGCTCGTCCAGCAGCAGGATGTCCGGTCGGCGCAGCAGCAGCGCGGCCAGGCGCAGCAGTACCGACTCGCCGCCCGAGACCTCGCCGATGGTGCGGTCCAGCTCGACGTGCCCGAGTCCGAGTTCGCCGAGCATGGCGAGCGCCCGCTCCTCGACGTCCCAGTCGTCGCCGACGACGTCGAAGTGCTCCTCGGCCGCGTCGCCCGCCTCGATGGCGTGCAGGGCGGCGCGCGTGGCGGCGATGCCGAGCGCCTCGTCGACCCGCAGGGCGGTGTCGAGCGTGACGTTCTGCGGTAGATAGCCGACCTCGCCGGTGACGCGGATCGTGCCGTCGGCCGGGGCCAGTTCGCCCGCGATCAGCTTCAACAGGGTTGATTTCCCTGATCCGTTGACGCCGACGAGCCCGGTCCTGCCGGGGCCGAAGGCGATCTGAAGGTCGTCGAAGACGGTGGTTCCGTCCGGCCAGGCGAAGGAGAGGGAGGTGCAGCTGAGGGAGGTGGGGAAAGAAGACATGAGGGCCTCGCGATTACTGGGTGCGGTCAGGGGCACGCGTTCGGGACACCGCGAGGTGACGACGATCCAGTCAGGAGGGCGGAAAGAAGGCCCCGTACACCGGAGGACGGCTCATACGCCGAGGTCGCACGCTGCGCACACGGGGGCGACGAAAGCCCACGGTGTGACGCGGTGTCTCAGACCTCAGACGAGCAACGTCCTTCTCCAATCGACGACAACAGGACCGCTGTACACCGTAGGAACGGCCCTGAACGCTGTCAACGCATTAACGTGGCCCCGACCTCGACCCGAAGGAGACGCCGTGCCCAACGGCTCGCTGTCGCTGCCCGCCCGGCTCTATCTGCTGGCCTGGGACACCACGAGGCTCAAGGTCACGGGGGCGACCCACCTCCACCATCTGGTGCGCGCCGGCGCTCTCACGGAGCTCGCCCAGCGCGGACTGCTCGCCGACGTGGACGGCATTGCCACACCGGTCGACGTCGACACCCATACGGGGGACCTGGTCCTCGACGGGCTCCTGGAGCTGGTGGAGGAATCCAGGCCCCGGAAGTGGAAGGCGTGGGTGACCCTGCGGGCGCGCGTCACCCTGGACGCGGTCCGCGCGCAACTCGCCGCCGAGGGCTACTTGCGGGCCGAGAAGAAGCGGGTGCTCGGGCTCTTCCCGTCCGTGGAGTACGAGCTGGAGCGGGTGTCCGCGGTGGAGGCGCTGCGGGAGGAGGCACGGGCCGTGCTGCAGGGGCCCGTGCCCGTCGAGGAGGTCTCCGACCGCGACGCGGCCCTCGTCGCCCTCGCCGCCGCGGCCGAACTGCGCACGCTGGCGTCCGGCAAGGACCGCAAGCTGTACAAGCGGCGCATCGAGGAGCTGACCGACCGCAGCGGAGCGGCGGCCCCGGCGCTGAAGAAGGTCATCCAGGAGGTGCGCACCGCGATCGTCGTGGCGGCCACGGCGGCATCGGCCTCGGGCGCGGCAACGGGGGGCTGAGGCGCCCGGGAAGAGGTGCGGAGAACAGCGTGAGCAACCCCCCGGCGCCCCGCACCTGGCCATGCTTCCCGGCCTCCCACGCACAGGTCGCATTTCTGCCAGCCCCCGCCCCGCCCCCGGTGATGGGATCGTCCCCATGACGAACCAGAAGCCCACCCACGAAACGGCCCTCGCCTTCCACGCCCTGCACATCCCCGGCCGCCCACTCGTCCTCCCGAACGCCTGGGACACGGCGAGTGCGCGCCTGGTCGAGGAGGCGGGGGCGGCCGCCGTGGCGACGACCAGCGCGGGGCTCGCCTGGGACCTGGGAACGGCCGACGGGGACCGGCTGGACAGGGACCGGGCCCTCGGCGCGCTCGCTCGCGTCGCCGCCGCGGTCCGGGTCCCGGTGAGCGCGGACATCGAGAGCGGCTACGCGAAGGACGCCGCGGGCGTCGGGGACACGATCCGCGCGGTGCTCGCGGCCGGCGCCGTGGGCGTGAACATCGAGGACGCGCTGTACGACGGCGAGGGTGCCGGCGACGGCGGCCCGCTGCGTCTGGTCGCCGAGCAGGCGGAGCGTATCGCCGCGGCCCGTGCCGCAGCCGACGCGGCGGGTGTCCCGCTGTTCATCAACGCGCGCATCGACACCGTTCTGAGGGGCGCGGGAGGGGTCGAGGAGACCCTGGAGCGGGCCGCCGCCTTCCTCGCCGCCGGAGCCGACGGGATCTTCGTTCCCGGGGCCGTCGACCCGGGGGCGGTGAAGTCGCTCGTGGCGGGTGTCGAGGGCCCGCTCAATGTGCTGGTCGGTCCCGGCGCGCCGTCCGTCGCCGAGCTGGCCGCGCTCGGGGTCGCCCGGATCAGCACGGGCTCGAGCATCGCGCAGGCCGCGCACGCCGTGGTCCGCCGTGCCGCGCGGGAGCTGCTGAGCGCGGGGACCTACGACTCGCTGACCGGTGGACTCGACTACGCCGAGCTCAACACCCTGCTGGGCGGCGCTCGCTGAGGGCGGGGGCGTCGCTCAGCAGGTGCCCCGCATCAGCTCCTCCAGGTCGTGGTCCAGGTCGACCTGGAGATGCTCGAGTCCGACGGGCACCAGTTCGGTCGTGAGCTGGAGGAACTTCCGCACCTCGCCCGAGCGCACATGCACCACGGCGGTGCCCTCGGGGGCGTGGAACTCCAGAACGGTGCGGTCGTAGCCGTACGGCCGCACCCGTACGTCGCCGTACCCCACGGAGTCCTCCATGCCGGACGCGAGCAGCTCGCGCGCGAACGTCCAGCAGACCTCCACGCCCTCCAGCGTGGCCGGGGCGGGGAAGGTCATACGGACGGCGAAGGGGTCGCTCCGGTCGTAGTGGAGCGTTGCGGGAATGCTCGGCATCCGCGGGGCGGCGGCGACGAGGCGGGCCTCTACGGGCTGCTCGATGACGGTGGACAACGCCTTGCTCCCTTGTGACGGCTGGACGAACTCCGGGCGGATGAGGCCAGGCAATGTATGAGACGACGGAATGAGCCATTCAGTGCACCTGAAACCCAAGTGACCTCTGTCACCGAGTTCATTCACCTCGGTGACACGTAGTGATCCATTTCTCGTTCCGACATGCCCGCGATACCGGAGAGGACACCAACCGGGGCCCCCGGGTTCCCGCCGAGGCCATCTGGACGGCGCCAGGGGAGTGGACTAGCTTCGCCCGCCATGAGGGGCTTGGGGAAGTCGAGACGTACGAGTCGGGCGGTCACCGTGGGACTGTGCGCGGCGGCGTTCGCCGCCGCGCTGACGGCGGCGCCCGCGCAGGCACACGAGGCGGGGAAGGCGGCCCACTGGGCGCTCAAGGACAGCGGCAGCGACGTTCGTTTCCGTGGACTGTCGGCCGTCAGCCGGGACACCGCCTGGGTGGCCGGCGCCAAGGGCACCGTCCTGCGCACCGCCGACGGCGGCGCGAGCTGGCGGAACGTCTCGCCGCCCGGCGCCGCCGACCTGGAGTTCCGCGACATCGAGGCGTTCGACGCGCGGCGCGCGGTGGTCCTCGCCATCGGTGAGGGCGAGGCCTCCCGGGTCTTCAGGACCGACGACGGCGGCGCGACCTGGACCGAGTCCTTCCGCAACACCGACGCGAAGGCCTTCTACGACTGTCTGACCTTCTTCGACCGGCGCCACGGCCTCGCGATGAGCGACCCCGTGGACGGCAGGTTCCGCATCCTGTCCACCAGCGACGGCGGACGGTCCTGGAAGGTGCTGCCCAGCGACGGCATGCCCGCCGCGCAGGACGGCGAGGCGGGCTTCGCCGCCAGTGGACAGTGCCTCGTGAGCGCGGGATCGCACGATGCCTGGCTGGCCACCGGCGGGGGCGCACACGCGCGTGTGCTGCATTCCACCGACCGGGGACTGACCTGGAAAGCGGCCGAGACGCCGATCCCGGCGGGCGACCCGGCGCGTGGCGTCTTCGCCCTCGCCTTCCGGGACCGCGCCCACGGCCTCGCGGTCGGCGGCGACTACCGCGCCGACCAGGCATCGCCCCAGGCGGCCGCACTCAGCCCCGACGGCGGCCGCACCTGGACCCCCGCCGCCCAGCCGCCGCCCGCCTACCGGTCCGGTGTCGCCTGGCTCCCGCACAGCCGCAGCTCCGCGCTCGCGGTCGGCCCGACCGGTACCGACCTCACGACCGACGGCGGCCGCACCTGGCGCACCCTCGACACCGGCTCGTACGACACCGTGGACTGCACCCCCGACCTGGGCTGCTGGGCGTCCGGGGAGAAGGGCCGGGTGGCACGTCTGGAGCGCTGACTCGCCGCGTGCCCCGCGGCGAGCGGGGTACCCGTGTCGCCGACGCGCAAGCAAGCGATCGGCGACACGGAAGGAAGTGAGCCGCCATGCCCCGTGGCTCCAGTCCCAAGCGGGAACGCCAGTACGAGCACATCAAGGAGAGCGCTCTCGACCGGGGAGAGAGCAGGGAGCGCGCCGAGGAGATCGCCGCGCGCACCGTCAACAAGGAGCGCGCCCGGGCCGGCGAGTCGAAGACCGCGAGCCGCACGTCCACCGAGGACATCTCCTCCGGCAGGCGCGGCGGCCTGCGCTCCCACCAGGGCGCCCAGGGCCCCACGTACGACCAGCTGTACGAGGAGGCCAAGCGCCGCGACATCCACGGCCGGTCGGACATGAACAAGGAGGAGCTGAGGCGCGCTCTGGGCGACAAGTGACCGCCCCAAGGCCTCTTCCGGTGTTGTGGGCTCAGGGCCTGTCCGGCGGATCATGCCGCAGACGCGGGGCTTGGCACGCCCTCGCCCAGGCTCTTCGAGCAGGGGGTGCCCCCAGCGGCGTTGTCGTCGGTCGCCATGGCTCCGCCATGACTCCCTCCTCCGCCTTGCAGCTGCACGCACCAGACCCCGCTCACCTGCACTTATAAGGCGCCGTTACTTTCCTCCGACCTGATCCGCCGGACAGGCCCTAGGCTCGTCGGCACCATGAACATCTCGTCGAACACCGTACCGATTCCCGCGGGTTGGCCCGCGACCGAGGAGCAGGCCCGCGCCGTGCAGGACGAACTGCGGGGGCGCGTGGTGCTCGACGAACCCGGGCCGCCGCCCGGCACCGGCAGAGTGACGGGCGTGGATGTGGCGTACGACGACGAGCGGGACGTCGTCGTGGCCGCGGCCGTCGTGCTCGACGCGGCGACCCTCGCCGTCGTCGCCGAGGCCACCGCGGTCGGACAGGTCTCCTTCCCCTACGTCCCCGGACTGCTCGCCTTCCGCGAGATCCCGACCGTGCTGGCCGTGCTCGACGCGCTGCCGTGCCCGCCGGGTCTCGTGGTCTGCGACGGCTACGGTCTCGCCCACCCCCGCCGTTTCGGCCTCGCCAGCCACCTCGGCGTACTCACCGGGCTCCCCACGATCGGGGTGGCCAAGAACCCGTTCACCTTCTCCTACGAGGAGCCCGGCGCCCGGCGCGGCAGCGCCTCCCCGCTGCTCGCGGGCGAACCGACGGGCCCGGAGGAGGTCGGTCGGGCACTGCGCACCCAGGACGGCGTCAAGCCGGTCTTCGTCTCGGTCGGCCACCGGGTGAGCCTCGACAACGCCTGCGCGCACACCCTCGCGCTCACCCCGAAGTACCGCCTCCCGCAGACCACCCGAAGCGCGGACTCCCTGTGCCGACGGGCCCTGAAGGAGACAACTCCCTCAGGAGCCTCACCCGTTGACTGAGTACGTGCCCTGAGTACGTGTTCTGAGTACCCGTACGGATGCGGGGGCGCCGTCATGATCGGCAGGCTGTTGCGCATGACGACGCACCGTTCCCCGAAGCCCGCCACCGGCGCCACCCAGCCCGTCGAGCGCACCGTGATGGCCGCGCTGGTCCTCTCCGTCCTCGCCGGGGTCGGCTGGATCGGCGGGATGATCTACACGGTGCTGGGCTGGCCCCTCTAGGGCCTGTCCGCCGGACAGGGCCTAGAGGACTTCAGGACGGCCCTACCGGGACGCGGCCACCCGGAACGTGATCCCCGCCCCGCGCAGCCGCTCGATGAGCGCGTCGCCCATCGCCACCGCCGTCGTGACCTGTCCGGCCGTTTCCGGCAGGTCGTCGAAGGCGAGCGACAGCGCGGACTCCGCGAACATCTTGGCGGTCTCGCCGTAGCCGGGGTCGCCGCCCGCGACCTCCGTGAACACGCGGCGCCCGCCGCCCTCGCCCACGAATCGCACCGAGAACCAGCTCTTCGCCCGCCGCGCGGCACTGGGCCCCTCGCCCGGCTTGATCCGGTCGGACAGCCAGCGTCGCGCGGGCGGCACCTGGGCCGCGGCGAACACCGCGCCGACGGCCGTGACCCCGCCCAGCGCGACCGGCAGCCGTTCGACGGCCGCGTAGTGGCGGTAGCGGAAGTCGGGCCCGTAGCGCTCCAGCACGCGCGCCGAACGCTGCACGATCTGGGCGTCGATGGTGGGCAGCGGCAGCGCCCATGCCCCGACCTCCTTGGCGAACCGCGGCGTGCTCAGCGGGGCGTATGCCCGCCGTCCGACCAGCCGTGGTTCGTGCCGCCCGCGATCCCGCGCCGCGGCCAGGATGTGCCGCCCGCGCGCGAACTGGGTGAGCGCGGAGGCGAACGTGCCGCCCGAGAACATCGCCTGGGCGCGGACGAAACCGTCGACCCGCAGCGGCACGTCCTCGGGCAGCTGCCGCACCGTGAAGTAGGCGCCCAGGTCGTGCGGAATCGAGTCGAAGCCGCAGGCGTGCACCAGGCGGGCCCCGGTCTCCCGCGCCCGTGCGTCGTGCCGGACGTACATCAGGTCCACGAACTCGGGTTCGCCGGTGAGGTCCAGATAGTCGGTGCCCGCGTCGGCGCAGGCGGCGACCAGCTCCTCGCCGTGCAGTATGTACGGCCCGACGGTCGTCGCCACCACGCGCGCGCCGCGGGCCAGGTCGCGCAGCGACGCCGGATCGGCGACATCCGCCAGGAGCACGTCGGGGGCGCCGGACAGCCGCTCCCGCAGCCGCGCCAGCTTTTCCTCGTCGCGGCCCGCGATCGCCCAGCGCAGCCCCTCGGGCGCGTGGGCGGCGAGGTACTCCGCGGTGAGGGCCCCGACGAACCCGGTGGCTCCGAAGAGCACGATGTCGTACGTGCGAGCCGTCCCGTTCAGCCTGCTCATGACACCCCATCTGTCGTGCGCGAAGCGCCGTTGTCGGTGGCTGAGGCTAGCGTGAGGTACGAGCGGCCGAACGACGAGGTCGACATAGAGGTCGGAGGTGGCCGTGGCCGTGCAGGGGAACGCACGCCGGCCCTGCGCCGGCATACGTCGCTGACGTGCCCTGTTTCATGCCCTTTCGGCATGATCCGACACCCGGGATTTAACTAAGCGCTTGCTCGCTGGGGGCTTGCCCGGCGTGGAACACGTTCTTAACATCTCTGATGTCACATCAGTGGTGTCACAGTGCTGGGGGCTCGATGGCAGTAGCAGGGACGCCGGCGTACGGCCCGCTGGCCGGAGTGCGCGTGGTGGAGCTGGCGGGCATCGGCCCCGGCCCGTTCGCCGCCATGCTCCTCGCCGACCTCGGCGCGGACGTCGTCCGCGTGGACCGGCCCGGCGGCACGGGGCTCGCCGTCGACCCGGAGTACGACATCACCAACCGCAACAAGCGGTCGGTCGTGATCGACCTGAAGGCCGAGGACGGTCCCGCCCGCGTCCTCGATCTGGTCGAACGCGCGGACATCCTCGTCGAGGGCTACCGCCCCGGCGTCGCCGAGCGCCTCGGGGTCGGCCCCGAGACCTGTCACGCCCGCAACCCCCGGCTCGTCTACGGCCGGATGACCGGCTGGGGCCAGCAGGGCCCGCTCGCCTCGCGTGCCGGGCACGACATCGCGTACATCGCGCTCACCGGCACCCTCGGCATGATCGGCAGGCCGGACGAGCCGCCCACGGTCCCCGCGAACCTCGTCGGCGACTACGCGGGCGGCTCGCTCTATCTCGTCGTCGGCGTCCTCGCCGCGCTCCACCACGCACGCGCCACCGGCGCCGGGCAGGTCGTGGACACGGCGATCGTCGACGGCGCCGCGCACCTCGCCTCGATGATCCACGGCATGCTCGCCGCGGGCGGCTGGCAGGACCGGCGCGGCGCCAACCTCCTGGACGGCGGCTGCCCGTACTACGGCACGTACGAGACGGCCGACGGGAAGTACATGGCGGTGGGCGCCCTGGAGCGGCAGTTCTACGCCGAGTTCGTGGAACTGCTCGGCATCGAGGAGTACGCGGACGCCCGCAAGGACCTGGCCCGCTGGGGCGAGCTGCGCGAGGCGGTCGCCGCCCGCTTCAAGACCCGCACCAGGGACGAGTGGACCGCGGTCTTCGAGGGCTCCGACGCCTGCGTGGCCCCCGTCCTGTCGCTGCGGGAGGCCCCGGCCCACCCCCACCTCGCCGCCCGCGGCACCTTCACCGACCACGGCGGCATCACCCAGCCCGCCCCCGCGCCCCGCTTCTCCCTGACCCGCACATCCGTCCGCACCGGCCCCGCGCTGCCGGGCGCCGACACCGCGGACGTGGCCCGCGACTGGGACGTACCACGGCTGACGCGGCACGACCTCGTGAAGGACGACTCGATGAAGGACGGCGACTGATGGAGCTCTCCCTCCCGCTCGACTACGCGGGCGACCCCCGGCAGGCCGCCGACGAGGTGGCCGCCCTGGAGTCCGCGGGTCTGGACGCCGTCTGGGTCGCGGAGGCCTACGGCTTCGACGCGCCCACGATCATGGGCTATCTGGCCGCCCGCACCGAGCGCATGAAGATCGGCTCCGGGATCCTCAACGTCTACTCGCGCACTCCGGCGCTCCTCGCGCAGACCGCCGCCGGACTCGACGCGATCTCGGGCGGCCGCGCCATGCTGGGGCTCGGTGCCTCGGGCCCGCAGGTCGTCGAGGGCTGGCACGGGAAGGCGTACGACAAGCCGCTGGGCCGCACCCGCGAGGCCATCGAGCTGACCCGCCGCATCCTGCGCCGCGAGGTCATCGACCACCACGGCATCACCGACATGCCCCGCCCCGGCGGCCTGGGCAAGCCCCTGAAGCTCCTCACCAAGCCGGTGCGCCCCGACATCCCGCTGTACGTGGCCTCCCTGGGCCCCGCCAACGTCCGGATGACCGCCGAACTCGCCGACGGCTGGCTGCCCACGCTCTTCATCCCGGAGAAGGCCCACCAGGTGTGGGGCGGCCCCCTCGCGGAGGGCGCCGCACTGCGGGACCCGGCGCTCGGCCCGCTGCGGACCGTCGCGGGCGGCCTGCTCGCCATCGGCGAGGACGCGGCGGCCGTACGGGAGCTCGCGCGCCCCAAAATCGCCCTCTACGTAGGCGGCATGGGCGCCCCCGGCAAGAACTTCTACAACGACCTCGCGGTGGCCTACGGCTACGAGAAGGAGGCCCGGCTCATCCAGGAGCTGTACCTCTCCGGTCGGAAGAAGGAGGCCGAGGCCGCCGTACCGGCCGAGTTCTGCGAGCTGATCTCGCTGTGCGGGCCGGAGAGCTATGTGCGCGAGCGTGTCGAGGCCTTCCGGGAGGCCGGGGTCGACATGCTCAACATCACTCCCGTGGGGCCGGAGCCGGCCCGGCTGGTCGAGACCGTCAAGAGCTGGCTCTAGGAGGGCATTCGCGCATGAAGCGGCAGATTTTCGGCGCCGAGCACGACGCGTTCCGGGAGACCGTGCGCACCTTCCTCGCCAAGGAGGTGACGCCGTACTACGAACAGTGGGAGAAGGACGGCATCGTCTCGCGCGAGGCCTGGCGCGCCGCCGGGAAACAGGGGCTGCTCGGCCTCGCCGTACCGGAGGCGTACGGAGGCGGCGGCAACGCCGACTTCCGTTACAGCGCCGTACTCGCCGAGGAGTTCACGCGCGCGGGGGCCGCCGGTCTTGCCCTCGGGCTGCACAACGACATCATCGGGCCGTATCTGACGGACCTGGCCACCGAGGAGCAGAAGCGGCGCTGGCTGCCCGGGTTCTGCGACGGTTCGCTCATCACGGCGATCGCGATGACCGAGCCGGGCGCCGGATCCGACCTCCAGGGCATCAGGACGCACGCCGAGGACCGGGGCGACCACTGGCTGCTCAACGGCTCCAAGACCTTCATCTCGAACGGGATCCTCGCCGACCTGGTGATCGTCGTCGCGAAGACGACCCCGGAGGGCGGCGCCCACGGTCTGTCTCTGCTCGTCGTCGAGCGCGGCATGGCAGGCTTCGAGCGTGGCCGCAATCTCGACAAGATCGGGCAGAAGGCGCAGGACACGGCCGAGCTGTTCTTCCACGACGTACGCGTCCCCAAGGAGAACCTGCTCGGGGAGCTCAACGGCGCCTTCGTGCACCTCATGACGAACCTCGCGCAGGAACGCATGGGCATCGCCGTCGCCGGGATCGCGGCGGCCGAGTACCTGCTGGAGATCACCACCCAGTACGTCAAGGAGCGCGAGGCCTTCGGACGCCCGCTGTCCAAGCTCCAGCACATCCGCTTCGAGATAGCCGAGATGGCGACCGAGTGCGCCGTCACCCGTACGTTCCTCGACCGCTGCGTCGTCGACCACACGAACGGCGAACTCGACGCCGTGCACGCCTCGATGGCCAAGTGGTGGGCCACCGAACTGCAAAAACGCGTCGCGGACCGCTGCCTCCAGCTGCACGGCGGCTACGGCTACATGACGGAGTACCGCGTCGCCAGGGCCTTCATCGACGGCCGCATCCAGACCATCTACGGCGGGACCACAGAGATCATGAAGGAGATCATCGGCCGCTCCCTGCTCGGCTGATCCTCCGCACCCTCCCCGAAAGGCTTATCAGTGAGCACCGAAGCGTACGTGTACGACGCGATCCGCACCCCGCGCGGGCGCGGCAAGGCGAACGGCGCCCTGCACGGCACCAAGCCCATCGACCTGGTCGTCGGCCTCATCCACGAGATCCAGCGCCGCTTGCCGGGCCTGGACCCGGCCGCGATCGACGACATCGTGCTCGGTGTCGTGGGCCCGGTCGGCGACCAGGGCTCCGACATCGCGCGGATCGCCGCGATCGCCGCCGGACTGCCCGACACGGTCGCCGGCGTCCAGGAGAACCGCTTCTGCGCCTCGGGCCTGGAAGCGGTCAACCTGGCCGCGATGAAGGTCCGCTCCGGCTGGGAGGACCTGGTGCTCGCGGGCGGCGTCGAGTCGATGTCCCGTGTGCCCATGGCCTCGGACGGCGGCGCCTGGTTCGCCGACCCGATGACCAACATCGCCACCAACTTCGTGCCGCAGGGCATCGGCGCCGACCTCATCGCCACCATCGAGGGCTTCTCCCGGCGGGACGTCGACGAATACGCGGCCCTCTCCCAGGAGCGCGCGGCCGCCGCCTGGAAGGACGGCCGCTTCGAGAAGTCCGTCGTCCCCGTGAAGGACCGAAGCGGGCTCGTCGTCCTCGACCACGACGAGCACATGCGCCCCGGCACCACCGCCGACTCCCTCGGCAAGCTGAAGGCCTCGTTCGCGGACATCGGCGAGCTGGGCGGCTTCGACGCCGTGGCGCTGCAGAAGTACCACTGGGTCGAGGAGATCGACCACGTCCACCACGCGGGCAACTCCTCCGGCATCGTCGACGGCGCCTCCCTGGTCGCCATCGGCTCCAAGGAGGTCGGCGAGCGCTACGGCCTCACGCCCCGCGCGCGGATCGTCGCCGCGGCCGTCTCCGGCTCCGAGCCCACCATCATGCTCACCGGCCCCGCGCCCGCGACCCGCAAGGCGCTCGCCAAGGCCGGGCTGACCATCGACGACATCGACCTCGTGGAGATCAACGAGGCCTTCGCCGCGGTCGTCCTGCGCTTCGTGAAGGACATGGGCCTCTCCCTCGACAAGGTCAACGTCAACGGCGGCGCGATCGCGCTCGGCCACCCGCTCGGCGCCACGGGCGCGATGATCCTCGGCAGCCTCGTCGACGAACTGGAGCGCCAGGACAAGCGCTACGGCCTCGCCACGCTGTGCGTGGGCGGCGGCATGGGCATCGCGACCATCGTCGAGCGCCTGTAACCCCCGGCGGGACCCCCAGACTTCCACGGCTTAAACGGCTTCTACGGAGACCCTCCTCATGACCGAGAGCACCACCATCCGCTGGGAACAGGACGAGACCGGTGTCGTCACCCTCGTCCTCGACGACCCCAACCAGTCCGCCAACACCATGAACCAGGCCTTCAAGGACTCGATCGCGGCGATCGCCGAACGCGCCGAGACCGAGAAGGACTCCATCCGGGGCATCATCTACACCTCCGCCAAGAAGACCTTCTTCGCGGGCGGCGACCTCAAGGACATGATCAAGGCAGGTCCGGAGAACGCCCAGGACGCCTTCGACACCGGCATGGCCATCAAGTCCTCCCTGCGCCGCATCGAGACCCTGGGCAAGCCGGTCGTGGCGGCCATCAACGGCGCGGCCCTCGGCGGCGGCTACGAGATCGCCCTCGCCTCCCACCACCGCGTCGCCCTCGACGCCCCCGGCTCCAAGATCGGCCTGCCCGAGGTCACCCTCGGCCTGCTGCCCGCGGGCGGCGGCGTCACCCGCACCGTCCGCCTCATGGGCATCACCGACGCGCTGCTGAAGGTGCTCCTCCAGGGCACCCAGTACTCCCCGCAGCGGGCCCTGGAGAACGGGCTCGTCCACGAAGTGGCGGCCACCTCCGAGGAGATGCTCGCCAAGGCGCGCGCCTTCATCAACGCCAACCCCGAGTCGCGGCAGCCCTGGGACAAGCCCGGCTACAAGATCCCGGGCGGCACGCCGTCGAACCCGAAGTTCGCCGCCAACCTGCCCGCCTTCCCGGCCAACCTGAGGAAGCAACTCAACGGCGCCCCTTACCCGGCCCCGCGCAACATCATGGCGGCCGCCGTGGAGGGCTCCCAGGTCGACTTCGAGACCGCGCAGGTCATCGAGGCCCGCTACTTCACCGAGCTGGTCACCGGGCAGACCTCGAAGAACATGATCCAGGCGTTCTTCTTCGACCTCCAGGCGGTCAACTCCGGCGCCAACCGTCCCCAGGGCATCGAACCGCGCAAGGTGCGCAAGGTCGCCGTCCTCGGGGCGGGGATGATGGGCGCGGGCATCGCCTACTCCTGCGCCCGCGCCGGCATCGACGTCGTCCTGAAGGACGTGTCGGCGGAGGCGGCGGCCAAGGGCAAGGCCTACTCCGAGAAGCTCTGCGCGAAGGCCGTCTCCCGGGGCCGTACGACGCAGGAGAAGGCCGACGAGCTGCTCGCCCGCATCACGCCCACCGCCGACCCGAACGACCTGGCCGGCTGCGACGCCGTGATCGAGGCCGTCTTCGAGGACACGGCCCTCAAGCACAAGGTGTTCCAGGAGATCCAGAACGTCGTCGAGCCCGACGCGCTGCTGTGCTCCAACACCTCGACCCTGCCGATCACCGTGCTGGCCGAGGGTGTGGAGCGGCAGGACGACTTCATCGGACTGCACTTCTTCTCGCCCGTCGACAAGATGCCGCTCGTCGAGATCATCAAGGGCGATCGGAGCGGCGACGAGGCACTGGCGCGCGCCTTCGACCTCGTACGGCAGATCAAGAAGACCCCGATCGTCGTCAACGACTCGCGCGGCTTCTTCACCTCCCGCGTCATCGGCCACTTCATCAACGAGGGCGTCGCGATGGTCGGCGAGGGCATCGAGCCCGCGTCCGTCGAGCAGGCGGCTGCCCAGGCGGGCTACCCGGCCAAGGTCCTCTCCCTGATGGACGAGCTGACGCTCACCCTGCCGCGCAAGATCCGCAAGGAGTCCAAGCAGGCCGTCGAGGAGGCGGGCGGCACCTGGCAGACGCACCCGGCGGAGGCAGTCATCGACCGCATGGTCGACGAGTTCGGCCGCACCGGACGCAGCGGCGGCGCGGGCTTCTACGAGTACGGCGCGGACGGCAAGCGCGGCAAGCTCTGGCCCGGCCTGCGCGAGCACTACACCAAGCCCGGCCACGAGATCCCGTTCAAGGACATGCAGGAGCGCATGCTCTTCTCCGAGGCGCTGGACACCGTCCGGCTGCTGGAGGAGGGCGTGCTGACGTCCGTCGCCGACGCCAACATCGGGTCCATCTTCGGGATCGGCTTCCCGGGCTGGACCGGCGGCGTGCTCCAGTACATCAACGGCTACGACGGAGGTCTGTCCGGATTCGTGGCGCGCGCGCGTGAACTCGCCGAGCGCTACGGGGAGCGGTTCACGCCGCCCGCGCTGCTCGTCGAGAAGGCGGAGAAGGGCGAGAGGTTCAGCGACAGCTGACGTATCGCAGAGCAGGCGGCGCGCGGGTGTGGCTCAGGAGTCCTCAGCGGCTCAGGACTCCTTGAGCCACTCCCGCAGCTCCGCCTTCAGGGAGCGCTGGAACGTGGTCAGCAGCGCCTGCACCACCAGCGGCTGCATGTGGGCCGACAGGGACTTCACCGCCGCCACCGACTCGTGCTCGCCCACCGCCTCGCGGAGCAAGGCGGACAGCTCGCGTGCCGCCGCGCGGGAGTGCTCCAGCAGGACGCCGCGCGCGGCGAGGATCGACTCGTGCGCGAGCGGTACGTCGAGGAGCTGGACGCCGAGCGCCAGCAGCGCCGGGTCCACGCGGAAGGAGTCCGGGGAGGCCAGAGAGTCCGGGGAGGCCGGGGAGTCCGAGCCGTCCAAGCTGTCGGGTGTGCCCTCGGCCCGCTCGATGATGTTCATCGCGACCAGCCGCTCCAGGTCCTCTGCGCCCAGGCGGCGGCCGGCCCGCCGTTCCAGTTCCTCGCGTGTCACGTCCTCCGCCGCGTCCGGCGCCCAGGAGGCGACCACGGCACGGTGAAGGGCGAGATCCTGGGCGCTCAGGTCGGCCGGCAGCTGCTGGAGATGGCGCTCGATCGCGGCCAGCGTCATGCCCTGGCGCTGCAGCTCCTCGATGAGCGCGAGCCGGGCCAGATGCTCCTGGCTGTAGTGCCCCACCCGGCGGGGTCCGATCACGGGCGGCGGGAGCAGCCCCTTGGAACTGTAGAAGCGGACCGTACGGACCGTGAGGCCCGCGCGTGCCGCCAGCTCGTCGACCGTGAGCGTCGGCTCCTCGGTGTCCGTCGTCATGGCAGGTCCTCGCCCCTTCGATGGTGCAGCGATCAGGTGCAACAGTATTGCTGTCTCACCGGTCCTGTGAAAGCGCTGTCGACGTGTTCTGCACCCTTTGATCACCATGTGAGATGTTCCGCGGTGTGAGCTGTGCCATCGCATCCGGGGGATCCCTCGGGGAAGGTGGCTCCTTGGTCTGCGCCGCGTCAGGGGTGGTGCGGGCCGAGGCACATCCGGAAACCCGCGTACTCCGTGCGTGGGCGCACCAGAGAGTAGATCCACGCGTGAGCAAGGACGCCGTAGACACGGCCAAGGCCGCATCCCGGACCGATGCGGCCCGCACGCCCGCGGACGCGGGCGACGCCGGTTACAGCAAGGACCTCAAGGCCCGCCACGTCAACATGATCGCCATCGGCGGCGCGATCGGCACGGGACTCTTCCTCGGCGCCGGCGGCCGCCTCCACAACGCGGGACCCGCGCTGGCGATCGCCTACCTCGTCTGCGGAGTCTTCGCCTTCTTCGTCGTGCGCGCGCTCGGCGAGCTGGTCCTCTACCGGCCGTCCTCCGGGTCCTTCGTGTCGTACGCGCGCGAGTTCCTCGGCGAGAAGGGCGCGTACGTCGCCGGGTGGATGTACTTCCTCAACTGGTCGACGACCGGCATCGCCGACATCACCGCGATCGCGCTCTACACGCACTACTGGAGCTTCTTCACCGACATCCCGCAGTGGGTGCTGGCGCTGATCGCCCTCGCGGTGGTCCTGGCCGTCAACCTGATCTCGGTGAAGATCTTCGGCGAGATGGAGTTCTGGTTCGCGATCGTCAAGGTCGCCACCCTCGTCTCCTTCATGCTGGTCGGCATCTTCCTGCTGGCCACGCACCACGACGTGGGCGGCCAGAAGCCCGGCCTGAGCGTCATCACGGATCACGGCGGTCTGCTCCCGCACGGGATCATGCCGGTCGTCCTGGTGATGCAGGGCGTGATCTTCGCGTACGCGGCCCTGGAGCTGGTCGGCGTCGCCGCGGGCGAGACCGCCGCGCCGGAGAAGGTCGTCCCGCGCGCGGTGAACTCGATCATGTGGCGCGTGGGCCTGTTCTACGTCGGCTCGGTCGTGCTGCTCGCGCTGCTGCTGCCCGGTTCGGTCTACTCGGCCGACGAGAGCCCCTTCGTCACCGTCCTGTCGAAGATCGGCGTCCAGGGTGCCGGTGACGTCATGAACCTGGTCGTCCTCACCGCGGCCATGTCGTCCCTGAACTCCGGCCTGTACTCCACCGGCCGCATTCTGCGCTCCATGGCGATGGCGGGCTCCGCGCCCCGGTTCACCGCGAAGATGAACCGCAACCAGGTCCCGTACGGCGGCATCCTGCTCACCTGCGCGGTGTGTGTGCTCGGCGTCGGCCTGAACTACCTCATGCCCAGCCAGGCCTTCGAGATCGTCCTGAACGTGGCGTCCCTGGGCATCATCAGCACCTGGGTGATCATCATGGTCTGTCACCTGGTGTTCGTCCGCCGCGCCAAGGAGGGCCTGCTCAGCCGCCCGTCCTTCCGGCTTCCCGGCAGCCCCGTGACCGAGATCGTCACCATCGCCTTCCTGCTGGCCGTGCTCGGCCTGATGGGGAACGACCCCGAGGTCGGCCGCAAGACCCTGCTCCTCATCCCGGTGATCGCGGCCCTGTTGGTCGGCGGCTGGTTCGCGATCCGCCACCGGGTCTCGAGGGCCACCGACCAGGAACTGAGCGAGCTGACGAAGTAGCAGGTCGGACGCCGTTGTCAGTGGCGGCGCCTACGGTGGCGTCATGTCGGGGATCACGTATGTCCGGGGTGACGCCACCGTTCCGTCGGTCAAGGGCGTCAAGCTGATCGTCCATGTCTGCAATGACATCGGGGGCTGGGGGAAGGGCTTCGTCCTTGCCCTCTCCCGCCGCTGGCCCGAGCCGGAGGCGGCGTACCGGGCGTGGCACCGGGACCGGGCGCACAACGACTTCGGGCTGGGCGCGACCCAGTTCGTCCAGGTCGAGAAGTATGTGTGGGTGGCGAACCTGATAGGCCAGCGGGGCACTCGGACGGGCAGCAAGGGGGTCCCCGTCCGCTACGAGGCGATCGATGCGGGCCTCGCCCACGTGGCGACCAAGGCCGCCGAACTCGACGCGTCCGTCCACATGCCCCGCATCGGCTGCGGTCTGGCCGGCGGCAACTGGTCCCGGGTGGAGCCGCTCATCATGCGACGGCTGGCGGAGCGGGGGGTGGCGGTGACGGTGTACGACCACGGGGAGTGAGCGGGGCCCGAAGGGTGGGCGCGCGTTTTCTCGCGCCGACGGCGGGCCACCGGGGTCGGTCGGAGGGGCTGTTTTCGGTCAACTCTGGCGCAGATGCGCGTTGGTCCGCACGCATGAGCGGGTAAGTCACGGCCATGGAACTCATCCCCTACCCGATAGGTCCACTCAACCCGAAGGTTCAGGACCTGGGCTACGCCTTGGCGCTGTTCGCCTTCATCTACGTGCTCGTCTCCCGCGTGCTCCCGCGGATGAACCGGGCGCTCGAACTGCGGGACGACGCGATCAACGGCGCCAAGGAGCGCGCCGAAGCCGTGCGCGCCCGCGCCGAGAGTGAGCGTCTCGGGACCGAGGCCCTGTTGGCCGAGGCCCGCCACGAAGCCGCCCGCATCCGTCAGCAGGCCCTCGAGCAGGGCTCCGCCCTGATCGCCGAGGCCCGCGCGGACGGGCAACGCGAACGTGACGCCGTGGTGGCCGACGGTCGCGCCCGCATCGAGTCCGAGTGCGCGGCGGCCGACGTCGAACTGCGTATGTCCGTATCGGAGTTGGCCTCGGAGCTGGCGAGCCGCATCGTGGGCGAGCGGATCGCGGCCCCGGTGGAGCAGGGCAACTGACGCCCGTACGTGAACGGCCCCCACTCACCCGCCCCGGAAAGGGAGAGGGGCGGGCGAGTGGGCGACGGCCTCGCTGAGGGGCCCGCGGTGCCGGTTCAGCCGGAGTGGACGGAATCGGTCGCCGCGATCTTCTTCCACGACCTCGGTTGCGCCGGGGCCACCGCGATCGACGCACCCCGCGCCGCGGGCGCCGCCGGCTTCGACGGCTCGAACAGCCAGGTGTCGAAGAGCGTGGCGAGCGACTTGCCGGACACCTTCTCCGCGTATTTCTGGAAGTCCGCGACCGACGCGTTCCCGTACGCGTGCTCCCGCGGCCACCCCTTCAGGATGGCGAAGAACGTGTCGTCCCCGACCTCGTTGCGCAGCGCCTGCACCGCCACCGCCCCGCGGTCGTAGACCGCGGTGTCGAACTGGTTGTCCGGACCGGGGTCACCCGGCGCGACCTTCCAGAAGGCGTCGTCCGCCGGATGCGAGGCGTACACGTAGTCCGCGAGCTCCTGCGCCGTCCCCTCACCCTCGTGCTCGGACCACAGCCACTGCGCGTACCGCGCGAAGCCCTCGTTGATCCAGATGTCCTTCCAGCCCTTCAAGGACACGTCGTCGCCGTACCACTGGTGCGCCAGCTCATGGACGACCACGGAGGTGTTGGAGCCGTTCGCGAACTGCCGGGGGCTGTAGTAGACGCGGGTCTGGGTCTCCAGCGCGTACCCGGTGGTGGTGTTCGGCACGTATCCGCCCACCGAGCTGAAGGGGTACGGGCCGAAGTAGCCGGTCAGCCAGTCGACGATCTCCCCGGTCCGCTCGACGCTCGCCCGCGCGGCCCCGTCGTTGTCGCCGAGGTCCTTGCTGTACGCGTTGACGACCGGGACGCCGCCGGACGTCGTGCCCGTCGTGATGTCGAACTTTCCGATGGCGAGTGTGGCGAGATAGGTCGCCTGCGGCTTGTTGGACCGCCAGTTGTAGCGGGTCCAGCCGAGCCGTGAACTCGTCGACTGGAGCGTGCCGTTGGAGATCGCCTGCGTACCGTCCGGCACGGCCACCGAGACGTCGTACGTGGCCTTGTCGCTCGGATGGTCGTTGCTGGGGAACCACCACCAGGCCGACTCGGGCTCGTCCGCCGCGACGGCCCCGTCCGCAGTGCGGTGCCAGGTCGAGAAGCCGTACGCGCTCTTCGTCGACGGCACCCCGCTGTAACGGACGACGACCGTGACGGGCGTGCCCTTCGGCAGCTCAGTCGCCGGGGTGATCTCCAGCTCGTGCTGGCCCGAGGTGGTGAACGAGGCCTTCGCCCCGTTGACCCGCACCTCGCTCACATCGAGCAGGAAGTCGAGGTCGAAGCGTGAGAGGTCCTGCGTGGTGGTGGCCAGGAGGGTCGCCGTTCCCTGCAACTCGTCGGTGGCCGGCTGGTACTGGAGCCGCAGGTCGTAGTGCGAGACGTCGTATCCGCCGTTGCCGTAGGCCGGGTAGTAGGGGTCGCCGATACCGGGCGCCCCGGGGGTGTAGTCCGCCGCCGATGCCGGGATCGCCAGCAGCAGGGAGGCGGCGAGCGCGCCCGGGGCGATGAGTCTGCGGTGCACGGAGAGCTCCAAGTCGTGGGGTAACGAGGACGGTTCGGAGCCTATTGACTCCCTGTGCCGTCACCCTGTCCATCGCCCCTCCTGTCACACGATCGCCATTCGGCCGACATGACCGATTCGGGCCCGGCTGCCTCCACGGACCCTCTTTTGTACCGGAGTTGACCGGGGTACCTTCCGCGCATGCCGAAACCAGCGCGCCGTATGCGCTTCACGACCTGGAGATCGCTCGCGACGGCGGCCACCGCCGCCCTGATGGCCGTCTTCCTCGCCCCCGCCGCCGCACACGGCGCGCCCCGGGAGAGCACCCCGGTCTACTCGTACGAGAACGCGATCCGTGAGTCCGTCTGGGTGGACACCGGGCTCGACGGCGACGGCGACGGGAAGACCGACCGCGTCGCCGTCGACATCGTCCGGCCCCGCGAACTCGCCCAGCAGGGCCGCAAGGTTCCCGTGATCATGGACGCCAGCCCGTACTACTCCTGCTGCGGGCGCGGCAACGAGAGCCAGCTCAAGACGTACGACGCGAACGGCGACGTCGTCCAGATGCCGCTGTTCTACGACAACTACTTCGTGCCGCGCGGCTACGCCTTCGTCGGCGTCGACCTGGCCGGAACCAATCGCTCGGACGGCTGTGTGGACGTCGGCGGCCGCTCCGACATCCAGTCCGCGAAAGCCGTGGTCGACTGGCTCAACGGCCGGGCCAAGGGCTACACGACGCGTACCGGCGCCGACCGGGCCAAGGCGACCTGGACCAACGGCAGAACCGGCATGATCGGCAAGAGCTGGGACGGCACCATCGCCAACGGTGTCGCCGCGACCGGCGTCGAGGGCCTGAAGACCATCGTGCCGATCAGCGCCATCTCCTCCTGGTACGACTACTACTTCGCCAAGGGCGCCCCGCTGTACGACTCGGGCCCGGACTGGCTCTCCGGCTACGTCGACAGCCCCGAGGCCACCGCCAAGTGCGCCGCCGTGCAGCAGAAGCTCGTCGACGGGGCGCCGCGCACCGGTGACTGGACCAAGTTCTGGACCGAGCGCGACTACGTGAAGGACGCGAGCAAGGTCAGGGCGAGTGTCTTCCTGGTGCACGGCATGCAGGACCTCAACGTCCGCACCAAGAACTTCGGCCAGTGGTGGAGTGCCCTCGCCAAGAACGGCGTCGAGCGCAAGATCTGGCTCTCCCAGACCGGCCATGTCGACCCCTTCGACTTCCGCCGTACCGCCTGGGTCGACACCCTGCACCGCTGGTTCGACCACGAACTCCTCGGCTACGACAACGGCATCGACGACGAGCCCATGGCCGACATCGAGCGCCACCCCGACCAGTGGGCCACCGCCGGCGTCTGGCCGCCCCGCGGGACGCAGACGACGACACTGCGCCCCGGCACCGGCACCCAGGCGGGCGTCGGCACCCTCGGCCTGCGTACGGGCTCCGGAACCGAGACCTTCACCGACGACCCGCAGCTGAGCGAGACCGACTGGGCCGCCCACATCGACCGGTCCACCCCCGAGAAGGCCGGGTTCGTCACCAAGCCGCTGACCCAGGACCTGCGTCTGTCCGGCTCCTCCAAGGTGACCGTCACCGCCACGCCGACCACCTCGACCGCCCACCTCTCCGCGGTCCTGGTCGACCTGGGCCCGGACACCATCCGCGACTACGCCGACGGCGGCGAGGGCATCACCACCCTCACCGACCGCACCTGCTGGGGCCCGAGCACGACCGGCGACAGCTCCTGCTACAAGGTCACCCAGGCGAAGAAGACCGACGTCGCCGCCACGGTCCTCAGCCGCGGCTGGGCCGACCTCGGCAACTACGCCTCCGACCTCAAGGGCGTCCCGCTCACCCCGGGCAAGGCGTACACGATCACGCTCGACCTGGCCGCCACCGACCACGTCGTCCCGGCGGGCCACCGGCTCGCCCTGATCGTCGCGGGCACCGACAAGGACCTCATCGACCCGCCGTCGACCACTCCGACCCTCACACTGGACCTGTCCCGTACGTCCGCCCGCGTGCCGTTTGTCGGCGGCGCCAAGGCCTTCACCAGGGCGACCACGGGCTCCGCCGCCGCCGCGAGCACGGCCGGCCTCGACGGCGTACGCGATCCGAGCAGTGCCCTCCGGGTCCCGGGGGAGACCCGCTGATCCACTGACCCCCTCAAGGGCGCACGGCGGCCGGTTCCTCGCCCAGCGCGAGCCCGGCCGCCTCCCGCGCACAGCCCCAGGCCACCGTGACGCCCGCGCCGCCATGACCGTAGTGATGCACCAACACCCGCCCGTCGGGCAGTACTTCACGCTCCAGCCGGACCGTGTCACGCACCGGCCGCAGCCCCACCCGATGGCCCAGCACGCGCGCCCCGGCGATCTCCGGCCGCAGTGCCACACACCGTTCGACGATCGCTTCGGCCGCCGCCGGATCCGGCGTGAGCGACCAGTCATCGTCGTCGGTCGTACCACCCAGCACGAGCCGGTCCGGGTGCGGGAACACATAGGTGGTCGTCCCGGCGTCCGAGTCCGTCGACACGAGCCAGGTATGGACCCCGGGGTTCTCCACGACCACGAGCTGCCCGCGCACGGGCCGTACGGCCGGATCCGGTACGAGCGTGCGGGCGCCAAGCCCCGTGCAGTTGACGACGACCGGCGCCTCGACCTCCGCGAGATCCGTCACCGTCCGTGTCTCGATCGTCCCGCCCGCCCGCAGGAACCGCTCGCGCAGCCAGCGCAGATGCACCGGCATGTCGATCAGCGGCAGCCGCGCCCACAGCCCCGTACCCGCGTACTCCTCGGGCGTCGCCGCGCGCAGCCCCGGCACCCGGGCGGCCCACGGCTCCAGCGCGTCCAGCCGCGTCTCGCCCTGTACGCCCTCGACCAGGCGTACGCCCGTCTCCCGGGGCCGGGCCGCCAACTCCTCGTACACGGAGAGTGATTGCAGAGCCCATTCGCCCGCGAGCGCCTTCGGCCGGATGCGGTACGGCCACCACAGCGCGCCGGCAACGGCCGAGGTGGTCAGCTCGCCGGACTCCCGCGCCCACACCCGTACCCGCCGGCCGCGCTCGGCCAGGACGATCGCCGTCGTCAAACCGACGACACCGCTTCCGACCACGATCACGTCACCGCTGGGCGCGTTGTCCATGCCGGGACGTTAGCGGAATATGTCATGCCGTGCTCACATCACTCCCAGTCTGGGGATACTCACAGCATGTCTGCCGAGTACGCGACCTTTGGCCTGGCACCGGCGATGCGTGCCGGTGGAGTCCTCGCCAACGGTGACTACCAAGTGCACCGGGACTTCGTCGACTTCATCGTCGACGGCCGCCCGCTGCTGTACCAGCTCTCCGACCTCGACGCGGTGTCCCCGCTCGCCTCCGACGTACCACCCGCCATCTTCACCGCCCAGGTCCGAAGCCTCCTCCTGGAGGCCGAGGCGCCGCTCGACGACGGCCGCTACGTGATCTACGGCTGTCCCGAGTGCGAGGGCATCGAATGCGGTGCCGTGACCGCCGTCATCGAGAAGGACGACTCCCGCGACGACTACGTGTGGCGCGACTTCGCCTGGCAGACCGGCGAACACGCCGATCTGGAGCTCAACGGCTATCACGGGATAGGGCCGTTCCGCTTCCAGGGCGCCGAGTACCGCAGCGCCCTGAACTCGCTGCTCCTCGGCGACCCCGGGGCGCGCCGCCGGGTCCTGCTCATCGGCGCCAGGGTCGCCGTGCTCGCCAAGCTCGCCGCCGCCCTGCGCACCATCGGTATCGGCGCCGACATCACCCGCGACGCCACCGACGTCCCGGCCGAGGAACTCCGCGGGTACGGCGCGGTGGCCTTCGGGCGCGCCATCGGCGAACAGGAGCGCGCGGCCGTACGGCAGTCCTTCGAGCGTGCCGGGGTCGAGGTCGCCTACGTCGACGGCCTGGCCCCCGTCGTCCCGCTCCTCGTCGCGCAGATCGAGCACGCCCTGGACCGCAGTCCCCACGAGCTGCGCCGCCTCACCCGCCTGGTCGCCGCCGACGGCGAGGCGGGTATCGAGGTCACCTCCACCTGCCGGGTCCAGATCACCGCGTACCGCCTCGACCGGCTGTACCGCACGCACACGCAGGAGGTCTTCGACGGGATCCTGGAGGCGGGCAGACACCGGATCGCCCTGGACGCCAAGGCCGTGAAGGGGGAGTCCTTCCTCGTGGCGCGGACCTCGGGGAGTGTGCTGGTGGAGGCGATGGCCCATTGAGCGGGCCGCACGGACGCGGGGGTGCGGCCCCGCACGGAATCCGGGACGTGGCCCCGCACGGAAACGGAGGCGCAGCCGGGGCGGCCGGGCCGTTAGGATCGGCCTCCTGATGACTGCCACTCTCGTCGCCAAGAACCTCGCCGCCGGACACGGCGACCGCTCGCTCTTCTCCGGGCTCGACCTCGTGGTCGCGCCCGGCGATGTGATCGGACTCGTCGGTGCCAACGGCGCGGGCAAGTCCACCCTGCTGCGGATGCTCGCCGGACTGCTCACGCCCGAGGAGGGGGAGCTGCGGCTGTCCCCGCCGTCGGCGAGCGTCGGCCATCTGCCGCAGGAGCCGGAGCGGCGGGAGGGCGAGAGCGTCCGGGAGTTCCTGGCCCGGCGCACTGGTGTGGCCGAGGCCCAGCGCGTGATGGACGAGGCGACGCAGGCACTCGTCGACGGCGCGCCGGGCGCGGACGACGCGTACGCGGAGAGCCTGGAGCGCTGGCTCGACCTCGGCGGCGCCGACCTCGACGAGCGCGCCGAGGAGGTCGCCGACACCCTCGGGCTCGGCGTCGACCTCGACCAGCCGATGACGTCCCTGTCCGGCGGCCAGGCGGCCCGCGCCGGACTCGCCTCCCTGCTCCTGTCCCGCTACGACGTCTTCCTCCTCGACGAGCCCACCAACGACCTGGACCTGGAAGGCCTGGAGCGGCTCGAACGCTTCGTCTCCGGGCTGCGCGCGGGCACCGTCGTCGTCAGCCACGACCGCGAGTTCCTGACCCGCACGGTCACCAAGGTGCTCGAACTCGACCTCGCCCAGCAGCAGATCACCCTCTACGGCGGCGGCTACGAGGCCTACCTGGAGGAGCGCGACACCGCCCGTCGGCACGCCCGCGACGACTACGAGGAGTACGCCGACAAGCGCTCCGCCCTCGAAGGCCGCGCCCAGATGCAGCGCTCCTGGATGGACAAGGGCGTGAAGAACGCCCGGCGCAAGGCGAACAACGACAACGACAAGATCGGCCGCAAGTTCCGCAGCGAGGCCAGCGAGAAGCAGGCGTCCAAGGCCCGGCAGACCCAGCGCATGATCGAGCGCCTGGACGTCGTCGACGAGCCGCGCAAGGAGTGGGAGCTGCGGATGGAGATCGCGGCCGCACCGCGCTCCGGCGCCGTCGTCGCCACCCTGCGTGACGCCGAGGTGCGGCGCGGCGACTTCACCTTCGGCCCCGCGACCCTCCAGATCGACTGGGCGGACCGGGTCGCCGTCACGGGCGCCAACGGCGCGGGCAAGTCGACCCTGCTCGGCGCCCTGCTCGGCCGGGTCCCGCTGGACGCCGGTCACGCGACCCTAGGCTCCGGCGTCGTCGTCGGCGAGGTCGACCAGGCCCGTAAGCTCTTCCACGGCTCCGAGTCCCTGCTCGACGCGTTCAGCGCAGCCGTCCCCGACACCGAACCGGCCGAGGTCCGCACCCTGCTGGCCAAGTTCGGCCTCAAGGCGGAACACGTCCTGCGCCCGGCGGCCACCCTTTCTCCCGGCGAGCGCACCCGCTCGGCCCTCGCCCTCCTCCAGGGCCGTGGCGTCAACCTCCTCGTCCTCGACGAGCCGACCAACCACCTCGACCTCCCGGCGATCGAACAGCTGGAGGCGGCGCTCGACTCGTACGAGGGCACCCTGCTGCTCGTGACCCACGACCGCCGCATGCTCGACGCGGTCCACACCACGCGCCGGCTGGAAGTGGCGGCGGGCAAGGTGACGGAGCGCTGACCTACGCCGCGGCGGCCCCCGCGCCCGCAGGGAGCGGGCGCCGGACATGATCCAAGAGGTCTCGAGCCCCTTGCTCGCCGTGACTTCCCAGGTGAGGACGCGCGAGCTGGCCATACGGACACTCTAAGGAGCGGGGCTCGTGCAGCGCCCCGAAAGGGGCGCGGGGAACTGCGCGCTCAGCCACGAACGACCCGCAGTTCCCCACGTACCTTCAGCCGCTCAGCGCCTGCCCTTCTTGGGATCGACAAGCCCCGCGCGCCGCAGCGCGTCGGCCATCGCACTGTTGGCCGGCGGCGGAGCGGCCTGCCGCGAACCGCCGCCGCCACCACCGCCTCCACCCGCCCCGCCCCGCGGCTGACGCTGCTGCTGGCGCTGCTGCGGAGGCCGCCCGCCCCGCTGCGGACGCCCACCCCCAGCCTGCTGATCCGACGGAGTCGCCTCGTCGTCGAGCCGCAGCGTGAGCGAGATCCGCTTGCGCGGGATGTCGATCTCGAGCACCTTCACCTTCACGATGTCACCCGGCTTCGCCACATCGCGCGGGTCCTTCACGAACGTCTTCGACATCGCCGAGACATGCACCAGACCGTCCTGGTGGACGCCGATGTCCACGAAGGCCCCGAACGCGGCCACATTCGTGACGACCCCTTCGAGCACCATCCCGGAGGCCAGGTCGGAGATCTTCTCGACGCCTTCCTTGAAGGTGGCCGTCTTGAAAGCGGGCCTCGGGTCGCGCCCGGGCTTCTCCAGCTCCTTCAGGATGTCCGTGACGGTCGGCAGACCGAACGTCTCGTCCACGAAGTCGGTCGGCCTGAGCGAGCGCAGCACACCGGTGTTGCCGATCAGGGAGGCGACCTCGCTGCCCGCCGTCTTCACCATCCGCCGCACCACGGGGTACGCCTCCGGGTGCACGCTGGAGGCGTCCAGCGGGTCGTCCCCGCCCCGGATGCGCAGGAAGCCCGCACACTGCTCGTACGCCTTCGGGCCGAGCCGGGCCACGTTCTTGAGGGTGGTGCGGGACGTGAAGGGGCCGTTGGCGTCGCGGTGCGCCACGATGTTCTCCGCGAGCCCGGAGGTGATGCCGGAGACGCGCGCTAGCAGCGGGGCGGAGGCCGTGTTCACGTCCACGCCCACGCCGTTCACACAGTCCTCGACCACCGCGTCCAGGGACCGGGAGAGCTTCACCTCGGACAGGTCGTGCTGGTACTGCCCGACACCGATGGACTTCGGGTCGATCTTCACCAGCTCGGCCAGCGGGTCCTGGAGGCGGCGCGCGATGGAGACGGCGCCGCGCAGCGACACGTCCATGTCGGGCAGCTCCTGCGAGGCGAACGCGGACGCCGAGTACACCGAAGCCCCCGCCTCGGACACCATCACCTTGGTGAGGTTCAACTCCGGGTGCTTGGTGATGAGTTCACCGGCGAGCTTGTCGGTCTCGCGGGACGCCGTGCCGTTGCCGATCGCGATCAGCTCGACCGCGTGCTCCTTGGCGAGGCGGGCGAGCTTGGCGATGGCCTCGTCCCACTTGTTGGCCGGGACGTGCGGGTAGATGACGTCCGTCGCCACGACCTTGCCGGTCGCGTCGACCACGGCGACCTTGACACCCGTACGGAAACCGGGGTCGAGGCCCAGCGTCGCGCGGGTGCCCGCCGGGGCGGCGAGCAGCAGGTCCCGCAGGTTCGCCGCGAAGACGTTCACCGCCTCGTCCTCGGCGGCCGTGCGCAGCCGAAGGCGCAGGTCGATGCCGAGGTGCACGAGGATGCGGGTGCGCCAGGCCCAGCGGACGGTGTCCGTGAGCCATTTGTCGCCGGGGCGGCCGCGGTCGGCGATCTGGAAGTGGTGGGCGACGATTCCCTCGTACGAGGAGGGACCGGGCTGCTCGGAGGGCTCCTCGGGTTCCAGGACGAGGTCGAGGACCTCCTCCTTCTCGCCGCGCAGCATGGCGAGGACGCGGTGCGAGGGCAGCTCCTTGAAGGGCTCGGCGAAGTCGAAGTAGTCGGCGAACTTGGCGCCCGCCTCCTCCTTGCCGTCCCGCACCTTGGCGGCCAGGCGCCCGCGCACCCACATGCGCTCGCGCAGCTCGCCGATCAGGTCGGCGTCCTCCGAGAACCGCTCGGTGAGGATCGACCGGGCGCCGTCCAGCGCGGCCTGCGGGTCGGCGACACCCTTGTCCGCGTCGACGAACGCCGCCGCGGCGGCGAGCGGGTCGACCGACGGGTCGCCGAGCAGGCCCTCGGCCAGCGGCTCCAGGCCCGCCTCGCGCGCGATCTGCGCCTTCGTGCGCCGCTTCGGCTTGAACGGCAGATAGATGTCCTCGAGCCGCGCCTTCGTCTCGGCGCCCCGGATCTGCGCCTCGACCTCCTCGGTGAGCTTGCCCTGCTCGCGCACCGATTCGAGGATCGCCGTGCGCCGCTCCTCCAGCTCCCGCAGATAGCGCAGCCGCTCCTCGAGGGTGCGCAGCTGCGCATCGTCGAGCATCTCGGTCGCTTCCTTGCGGTAGCGGGCGATGAAGGGCACCGTCGACCCGCCGTCGAGCAAGTCGACGGCGGCCTTGACCTGCCGCTCCCGTACGCCGAGCTCCTCGGCGATCCTGCCTTCGATGGACCCTACGAGGGGTGTCGTCACGATCCCGTACCGCCTTCTCCACTGAGGTTGCGCGGCAATTGTGGCAGGTGACACCGACAACGGGGGATCAGGGCGCCGATCGGCGCTGTCAGCCCTTGCCGGTCATGCCCTCGGGGAACGCGCCGGCGGCCAGCGCCCGCATCAGGATGCCCCGCGCCAGCTCGGTGAGGCGCTCCACGCCCGCGGCGCCCAGATGCTCGTACGGGGCACGGTCCAGCCGGTCCGTGCGGTCCTCGATCTCCTGGCGCAGGGCCACCCCCGCCTCGGTCAACTCGCCCTCCGCGTCGAGCAGTCCGCGCTCGCGCAGCCGCTCGACCGCCGCCTCCCAGTGCGTGCGCGACCAGCCGCGCGTGCCCAGTGCCCACTTCGGGGCCATGCCCTTGCCGGTCGCGGTGTGGCTCACCAGTGCCTCGACCGGGTCGAGCTCCGCGTCGAGCAGCGCCGCGAGGTGCCCGTCGCCCCGGTGCTCGCGCAGCAGCGTGGCGCCGTGCCAGAGGGCGAGGTGCGGCGCGTCGGGCACGGGCAGGTCGGCGTGCGCCGCGTACAGCGGGCGCGCGGTCCTGGTGCAGGCTTCCGCGGCCCGCAGGGCGAGTTCCGCCGCCTCGGCGACCTCCTTGGAGGCGAGGACGTCCTCGCCGAGGAGCCGGCGCCAGGTCGCGTCGACGGCACGCGCGCGTGCCGCGAGGACGGTCTCCGGGGAGGCCTTCTTCCACACCTCGGGCACATGCCGGGCCACCAGCTCGTGGCGGAAGTTGTAGAACGTCGCCGTCACCGTGCCGGGGCCCACCGGCCCCATGGCGGCGGCCCGCACGGCGAAGTACGCGCCGTTGCTGTCCTCGATCCCGACGTCGGCCAGCTCCCGGCCCAGATCCGGCGAGAAGTAGTGCGTCGAGTGCAGCGGGTTGAGGACGTTGTGGCAGCGCCGCCCGGCGCGCTCCGGCAGAGGTGTGGTCATGCCCGAAGGTTACCGACTGGTCGGTACGTAGGGAAGGTGAGAGGAGCGATGGCAGGAAAGGTGGGGTACTCGTCGTTGCGGCCATCACCCCGCACGCCAAGAATCGAGACCATGCGAACCGTCCTGGTCGTCCTCTTCGACGATGTGCAGAGCCTCGACGTCACGGGCCCCGTGGAGGTCTTCGCGGGCGCCGAGGCCTTCCGCGGCGGCTCCTACCGCATCCACACCGCCTCCCTGGACGGCGCACCCGTGCGTACCACCAGCGGCCTCACCCTCGTCCCGGACCACACCCTCGCCGACGCGCCCGCCCCGCACACCCTGCTGGTCCCGGGCGGCCGGGGCACCCGGCGCCCCGACCCCCGGCTGACCGACTGGCTGCGCGCGCACGGGCCGCGCGCCGAGCGCCTGGTCTCCGTCTGCACCGGCGCCATCCCGCTCGCCGAGGCGGGCCTCCTGGACGGCCGCCGCGCGACGACCCACTGGGCGTACTGCGACAAGCTCGCCCGTGACCACCCGGCCATCGAGGTCGACCCCGATCCCATCTACGTGCGGGACGGACAGGTGTCCACCTCGGCGGGCGTCACCTCCGGCATCGACCTCGCCCTCGCGCTCGTGGAGGAGGACCTCGGCCGGGAGGTCGCCCTGACGGTCGCCCGCCACCTCGTCGTCTTCCTGCGGCGCCCGGGCAACCAGGCCCAGTTCAGCGCCCAGCTGGCCGCGCAGACTGCGCGGCGCGAACCGCTCCGCGAGGTCCAGCAGTGGATCACCGAGCACCCCGGCGACGACCTGTCCGTCGAGTCGCTCGCCGTCCGCGCCCGGCTCTCGCCGCGGCACTTCGCCCGCGCCTTCCAGACCGAGACGGGCATGACCCCGGGCCGGTACGTCGACCGCGTCCGCCTCGAACACGCCCGGCGCCTCCTGGAGGACACCGCCGACGGAGTCGAGGAGATCTCCCGCGCCTGCGGCTACGGCACCCCCGAGGCGATGCGCCGTGCCTTCGTGAAGACGCTCGGCACGGCACCGGCGGAGTACCGGCGCCGCTTCCGCCCCGCCCCCACCCGGTGACCAGCCCCCACCCGTCGACCAGCCCGTACCTGACGTGCCTGCCCCACCCAGCCGTGGAAAGGAACCCGATGCAGATCGCCATCGTCCTCTTCGACCGCTTCACCGCCCTGGACGCCGTGGGACCCTACGAGACCCTCGGCCGCCTGCCCGACGCGGAGACCGTCTTCGTCGCCGAGGAGACCGGTCCCGTCCGCAACGACAGCGGCAACCTGGCCCTGACAGCCGACAGGACCCTGGCCGAGGTGCCGCACCCGGACATCGTCGTGGTCCCCGGCGGACCGGGCCAGACCCCGCAGATGGACAACCGGGTCCTGCTGGACTGGCTGCGGGCCGCCGACGCCACGAGCACCTGGACGACCTCCGTGTGCACCGGCTCCCTGCTGCTGGCCGCCGCAGGGCTGCTCGAGGGCCGCCGGGCCACCTCGCACTGGCTGGCCCTCGACCACCTCGAGCGGTTCGGTGCCGAACCGACCGGAGAGCGGGTGGTGTTCGACGGGAAGTACGTGACCGCGGCCGGCGTGTCGTCCGGCATCGACATGGGGCTCGCCCTGCTCGGACGGATCGCGGGCGACGAACACGCACAGGCCGTACAGCTGCTGACGGAGTACGACCCGCAGCCGCCCTACGACGCCGGGTCCCCCCAGAAGGCTCCCGCACATCTCGTGGCGGAGTTCCGGGCGAAGAGCCGCTTCATCATGGAGTAGTCGCGGTGGACGGCGGAGCGGTCGCGGTGGACGACTTGGTGGTCGCGGTGGACGGCGGCGTGGTCCAGGTGAAGCGCGGCGGCCGGCGCTCCAGGAACGCGGCGACGCCCTCCGCGGTGTCGTCGCTCCCGCGCGCCTGCTCGGCCCAGTACGCGTCCCGGTCGGTCCGCCCATGGGCGAATTCCTTGGCGGACGCCTGGGTCAGCAACGACCGCGCGGCCAGGACGCGGGTGAACTCCCCGACCCGCTTGTCGAGTTCGCCCTCGGGCAGCACCTCGTCCACCAGACCCGTGCGCAGCGCCCGTTCGGTGTCGATCAGCTCGCCCGAGAACAGCAGGTACTTGGCGGTCGCCGGACCCACCAGCGACACCAGCCGCCGGGTGGCCGAGGCCGCGTAGACGATTCCCAGCTTCGCCGGCGTCACCCCGAACTGAGCACCCTCCTCCGCGAACCGCAGATCGCAGGCCGCCGCGAGCTGGGACCCGCCGCCGACGCAGTACCCGCGGATCGCCGCGAGCGTCGGTTTGGGGAACGCTGCGAGCGCCTCCTCGGCGTTCACGGCGAGCCCCTGCGCCTCGTCCGAGGAGCCCCGCAGCGTCGAGATGTCGGCCCCCGCGCAGAAGGTGCCGCCCTCGCCGGTGAGCACGAGGACGCGGACGTCCGGGTCGGCGGCGAGCCCGTCGAGCAGGGGCGGCAGCGCCCTCCACATGTCGGCCGTCATGGCGTTCCGCTTGGCCGGGTGGTGAATGACGACGGTGGCGACCCCGTCGCCCACGCTGTGCAGCAGCTGCGGCTCCATACGCCGGATGCTATCCGCAACCCTCGAACGTACGATCAAGAAGGGGTCGGGCGCGAGGAGGGCGCTGATGGCCGGAACCAAGGACAGGGCACCGAGCGACGCGACCGCGAAACTGACCCGCGGCTTCAGCTGGACCGCCGCGTTCGGCGTGATCCTGGTGCTCGCGGGGCTTGTCGGGCTCGTCTACACCGGCGTGGCGACCCTGACCTCGATGATCCTGTTCGGCTGGCTGCTGCTGATCGGCGGCGCGGTCGGACTGCTGCACGCCGTTCAGGCCCGCGGCACCAACTTCTTCTGGCTCGGGGTGGTGGTCGCGGCCCTGAACATCGCGGCCGGAGTGGTGGTGATCCGCCGCCCGGACGCGGCGGCCGAGGCACTCACCATGTTCGCGGCCCTGCTGTTCCTGACCGGCGGGGTGTTCCGGGTGGTCGGCAGCCTCGTGGTGCGCGGTGCGCAGTTCGGCTGGACCCTCCTGCAGGGCGCCTTCGACCTGCTCCTCGGCATCCTGGTGCTGAACAACTGGCCGAGCAGCAGCAAGTACGTCATCGGCTGCTTCTTCTCGCTCGCGCTGCTCTTCGACGGGCTGGGTCTGATCGCCACCGGCTTCGGCGGACGGCGCATCGTGCATATGGTCTCGGGGCGCGACCGGTGACGGACGAGACGGGCGAGCCCGGCGCCCAACCCGTACAACCCGAATAGTTCTCGAAGTAGACACCACGCGGACAGGAGTGGTCGCGCGGCCGACCATGCCATGCGTCAACGGTCAGAAGCCGTCGATAGTCGCTGACTTCTGGTCAGGGATGCGGTCCGGACCAGCGCGTTACCAACACTCGACGTGTGGTGACAATCGAGCGCAAGGGTGGCGACCGGACGATGGAGAACCACGGGCGGGGGTTCGACTCCCGCCCTGAAGGCGCCGGGGATGTGGCTCCCGATCGGAGACCGCCGGGTCCGCTGCCGTACGAGGGGGTGTGGCGGTTCACCGCTCCCGCCATCGACGCCTCGGTTCCGCAGGCACGACACGCCGTTCGTGACCTGCTCTTCCGTCAACAAGTGCCCGTCTCGGACGACCTCGTCCACGGGCTTTTGTTGATCGTCTCCGAACTGGTCACGAACGCGGTGCGGCACGCGGCACTGCTGTCCCCGATGCTCGCCGTGGAGGTGGCCGTGGGAGCCGAGTGGGTGCGGGTCTCGGTGGAGGACAACCACCCCTACCGTCCCACCGCCCTGGAGGCCGACCACGGCCAGACCGGCGGCCGGGGGCTGCTGCTGGTGCGGGAGGTCGCCAGGGAGTCGGGCGGGGTGTGCGACGTCGAGCACACGGCGAGTGGCGGCAAGGTGATCTGGGCCGCCCTGCCGCTCACTGTGAGCATCGTCTAGGGCTTGGCGCTCTCGGGGAGTCTTCGCGAGGACGGGTCCGTCACCAGCCGGCGGACGGGCCCGTCAGCTCCCTGATCGCCGGACGGGCCGCGTCCAGGACCGTCATGAACCACGCCGAGAAGGGGTCCTTCGCGTGCCGCTCCATGAGCTCGGCGGCGGTCACGAACGCGGTGTCCCCGACCTCCTCCGGATCGGGGTGCAGCGACGACTGCACCATGCCGACGAAGAGGTGGTTGTACTCCTGCTCCACCAGGCCCGACTCCGGGTCCGGGTGGTTGTAGCGGACCGTGCCCGCCTCCGCGAGCAGCGAGGGCGAGACGCCGAGCTCCTCGTACGTCCGTCGGGCCGCCGCCGCGAAGGGCGCCTCGGCGGGGTAGGGGTGGCCGCAGCAGGTGTTGGACCAGACCCCGGGGGAGTGGTACTTGCCCAGGGCACGCTGCTGGAGCAGCAGCCTGCCGTGCTCGTCGAAGAGGAACACGGAGAAGGCCCGGTGCAGCTGTCCCGGTGGCTGATGGGCGGCGAGCTTCTCCGCCGTGCCGATCGTGTTGCCGTCCTCGTCGACCAACTCGAGCAAGATCGCTTCAACGGTGCCGTTCGACGAACTGTGCGTCGCGGTGGCAGGTGTGATCGGCATACCCATCCTTCGCATCGGTCTTCGAGCCCCAAGTCTGCCGTACGAAACCGGCACTCCCGGCACTTCGCGGCTCCCCGCATGTCCCGCTCCGGGAGCCCGGAGCGGGACACGCGGCCGACGTCCGTCGGTCACCGAAAGCGGCCGGACACTTGATCGTGCCCGGTGCCACGGACGGGGAACCGTCCAGGACAGGGGCCATCAGATGTTCGCCCGGCCCCCGGATCCGGTGCTCGTCCGGCCCGCCGAACCCGGGCCGGATGCCGTAGTCCGCGGCCGGTTCACCGCGGTGCGCGGCGCACCCGCCGTACGGCGACGGACGCAGGCACCGACGCGGGCACCGGGCGGACGGGACGCGTCAGGCGCCGACGGTGACCGGACGCAGGACATAGCCCACGTAGCCGTACTCCCTCCCGTGCTCGCGGCGCATGGCGATCTCCGCTCGGGCGCCCGCCACCGCCCAGGCCATGCCGGGCCGGGTGACATCGGCCACGTCGGCGTGGACGCCGAGCGCGTCGTAGTACTCGTCCCAGTCGGACTCCGGCTGGAGGTACACCCCCAGTACGGAGTACCCGGCGTCGCGTGCGACCCCGGTGTCCTGGTCGGTCGTGCGCAACGAGTCGTCCTCCCAGAACGCGCGGGCCTGGTCGGACGGCGTGTCGGTGGTCCACACACAGTGGGTGAGGACCAGCGTGCCGCCGGGGGCTAGCAGTCGCCGCCAGTAGCGCAGGGCGGTGTCGAAACCGATCAGATAGGCCGAGCCCTCGGCCCAGACCAGATCGAACGAACCGTCGGGGTGGGTGAGATCTCCCATGTCCCCGTGGACGGTGTCGATCGAGGCGCTGAGACCTCGGGCCGCGGCGGCCGTCCGCAGTTCGTCGAGGAACGGTTCGTGCAGGTCGACGGCCGTCACCTCGGCCGCGGCCTCGGCGGCCAGGAACAGCGCCGAGCGGCCGGGGCCACAGCCCAGGTCGAGCACGCGGGGACGGGCGGGCAGCGGGCCCGCGAGGGAGAGCAGGTGACGGGTGGTGGCGTCGGAGCCGGGGCTCTGCCGGGGCAGTCGGTGGCGCAGGGTGAAGAAGGCCTTGTGGCGGGCGTCGCGGTCGGAAGAGTCGTGATGCTCGGACAACGTGGGAAACCTTTGGATGCGGGGCCCGGGCCGCCGCGCACGCCGCTCGGCGTGGGTCAGCCGTGGACCCGGAGGATGGGGACGCACCTGTGGCCGCGCGCAGCGGCACCGAACTCGACAGTCATCAACCCACCTCTTCCTCGGATCGGCGGCCACGCTAGCACCGGAGCCGCCGGTCGCACCCGCGAATTAATCGCCTGCTGGATCAGGAACCTGTCAGTGGCAGAGCTTCGCCTCGTGCTCCGCGTGCCCGCTCGGTTCCAGCTGGAAGGTGCAGTGCTCCACGTCGAAGTGGTGGCCCAGACAGCCCTGGAGTTCGTGGAGCATCTTCTCGTGGCCGATGGCGTTCAGGACCTCGGAGCTGACGACCACATGGGCGGAGAGGACGGGCATGCCCGAGGTGATGGTCCAGGCGTGCAGGTCGTGCACGTCCTCGACGCCGGACAGGGCCAGGATGTGGGCGCGCACCTCCGCCATGTCGACGTTCTTGGGCGCCGCCTCCAGGAGCACGTCGAGCGTCTCGTGGAGCAGCCTCCAGGTGCGCGGGACGATCATGATGCTGATGAGGATCGAGGCGATCGGGTCGGCCGCCTGCCAGCCGGTGGTCATGATGACCGCGGCGGAGATGATCACCGCCACCGAACCCAGCGCGTCCGCGACCACCTCCAGGAAGGCGCCGCGCACGTTCAGGCTGTCCTTCTGACCGCGCAGCAGCAGCATGAGCGAGATCGTGTTCGCGACCAGACCGATCAGACCGAAGACGATGGTCAGACCGCCCTCGGTGTCCGCGGGTGTCACGAAGCGGTGGATCGCCTCGTACAGGACGTAGCCGCCGACCCCGAGCAGCAGCAGACAGTTGGCGAGCGCGGCGAGGATCTCGGCCCGTGCGTAGCCGAACGTGCGGTTGCCGCTGGGCGGCCGGTTGGCGAAGTGGATCGCGAGGAGCGCCATGCCCAGCCCCACCGCGTCCGTCGCCATGTGCGCCGCGTCGGCCACGAGCGCGAGGGAATCGGCCATGAGGCCGCCGACGATCTCGACCACCATCACGGTGAGCGTGATCGACAGCGCGACCCGCAGCCTCCCGCGGTACGCGGCCGCCGCCGTGCCGGTGGCGGGCGCGCCATGGGCGTGCCCGTGATCGTGTCCAGCCCCCATGGAAGCCGCCTCCTGTGCTCTGCCCGGGATCACAGTGAACTACGGGTGGGGGGTATCGGGCAACGCGGCACTGAACACCGTTGTCATATGCTCTGACCTGCGGAAACGATCCGCAGGTCAGAGCATGGTCAAGATCGTTGATCCAGCGCCCGGGGGTGATGCAGCACCCATCCCTGCCACGCCGACTCCACCATCTCCCGGACCCCGCGCCGCGCGCTCCAGTCGAGTTCCCGCGCGGCCAGGTCGGCCGAGGCGACCGCGCGCGGCGCGTCCCCGGGCCGGCGCGGCTCGACGACCGGTCGCCGGGTGTCCCCGCTGACCTCGCCGATCAGCGTGAGCAGTGCACGTACCGAGACCCCTTCGCCGCGGCCGATGTTCGCCGTGAGGTCGCCGCTCGCGCCGCCGGCCAGCCGCCGGGCCGCCGCGAGGTGTGCCTCGGCGAGGTCGGCGACATGGATGTAGTCACGGACGCAGGTGCCGTCCGGCGTCGGGTAGTCGTCGCCGAAGATCCGCGGGGCCTCGTCGCGGGTGAGGCGGTCGAAGACCATCGGGATCACGTTGAACACACCGGTGTCGGCCAGCTCGGGCGTGGCCGCACCCGCCACGTTGAAGTAGCGCAGGCACACGGTCGCGATGCCGTGGGCCCGGCCCGCCGCGCGGACCAGCCACTCCCCGGCGAGCTTCGTCTCGCCGTACGGGCTCATGGGCGCACAGGGGGTGTCCTCCGTGATGAGGTCCACATCCGGGTTGCCGTAGACGGCGGCGGACGAGGAGAAGACGAAGCGCTTGACGCCGGCCCCGGCGACCGCCTCCAGGAGCGTCGCGAGCCCGCCCACGTTCTCCTGGTAGTAGCGCGTCGGCTGGGCCACGGACTCGCCGACCTGCTTGCGCGCGGCGAGATGCACCACACCCGTCACCGCGTGCTCCGCGAGGACCCGCTTGAGCAGGTCCCCGTCCAGCGACGAGCCCTGTACCAGCGGGATGCTCTCCGGAAGCCGGTTCGGAACCCCGGCCGAGAGGTCGTCGAGGGCGACGACGCGCTCCCCGGCCTCCGCCATCGCCCGCGCCACGTGTGCCCCGATGTATCCGGCCCCGCCTGTGATCAGCCATGTCATGGACGACCACCCTATGTCGGTCCGCGGCCGGTGGCGCCGCTGCCGGCCATCGATCCGACCGCCCTGCCCCGCTACGGGACGGTCTGGAAGGGAGTCGCGATCAATGACGCGAATAGTGCGTTCTGCGAGTGCGGGTTTGTGGCGGGACCCCCGGATCACGGATGATGATCGCGGCGGAGGCGCTACGCAGATGTGGTTGATCGCGCAGTGAACGGGCGGTGAACGCCTGCTTCTCATCATCCGATAGCCTCTGCCGACATGCCGCCCAGCGGCCTGAGCCCCCTCGGGCCTGGGGCCGGGGCCTTCCCACCACGTACACGCCCGGCGCGAGGCCGCGTCGGCACCCAGGGAGTGAGTTCGCTGTCGACCGCCATCCTCACCGGCCAGCCGGTCCCCGGATCGTCGCTCGAGAGCGATCTGCGGTCGCTCGGCTTCGACGTGCGGCTCGCCGGCGAAGCCGGTGACGCCGAGACACTGCTGGCCGCCGTACCGGCGGACCAGCGGGTCGCCGTCGTCGACGCCCGCTTCGTGGGGCACCTGCACGCACTGCGCCTCGGCCTCACGGACCCACGGTTCGCGGCCTCCGCACTGCCCGGCGCCGTATCGGTACAGCCCGAGGCCCGCCGGGCGCTGACCCGTGCCGTGGCCCGTGAGAGCTCCGCCTCCGGCGGCCTCGCCGTCGCCACCGACAACCTCGCCGAGCGCCTCACCGCGGCCCTCGACGCGGACGGCGTCGCCGTGTTCCGCCCCGAGCTCGGCACGCTCGTCGCCGTGGTCCCCACCGACCCGCAGGAGCGCAACGAGGCCCGGCAGGCCGTCTCCGCCGTGGACGACGAGGCCGTGCGCCTGCGCAGCGCGGTCAAGGCCCGCGACGGCTTCTTCACCACGTACTGCATCAGCCCGTACTCGCGCTACATCGCCCGCTGGTGCGCCCGTCGCGGCCTGACACCGAACCAGGTCACCACCGCTTCCCTGCTCACCGCGCTGATCGCCGCGGGCTGCGCCGCCACCGGCACCCGCGCCGGATTCGTCGCGGCCGGGCTGCTGCTCCTGTTCTCCTTCGTCCTGGACTGCACGGACGGGCAGCTCGCCCGCTACTCGCTCCAGTACTCGACGCTCGGCGCCTGGCTGGACGCGACCTTCGACCGCGCCAAGGAGTACGCCTACTACGCGGGCCTCGCCCTCGGAGCCGCCCGCGGCGGCGACGACGTATGGGCCCTGGCGCTCGGCGCGATGATCCTCCAGACCTGCCGGCACGTCGTGGACTTCTCCTTCAACGAGGCGAACCACGACGCCACCGCCAGCACCAGCCCCACCGCCGCCCTCTCGGACAAGCTCGACAGCGTCGGCTGGACGGTCTGGGTGCGCCAGATGATAGTGCTGCCCATCGGCGAACGATGGGCGATGATCGCCGTCCTCACGGCGCTGACGACCCCCCGCATCACCTTCTACGCGCTGCTCGTCGGCTGCGCGTTCGCCGCGACGTACACCACGGCGGGCCGGGTACTGCGCTCGCTGACCCGCAAGGCGCGGCGGACCGACCGCGCGGCGCAGGCGCTGGCGGACCTCGCCGACTCGGGCCCCATCGCCGAGGCTGTGGCCTCGGGACCGGTCCGCAGGGCGAAGGCCCGCGCTTATTCCGCGCCGCTTTGGGCCGCACTGGGCACCGTGATCCTGCTGGTCGACGTGTCGTTCCGGCAGTTCGGAAACTGGCAGATGATCGTCGGCGCCCTCGTCTACGCGGCCTGCGCGGGCCGCGCGGTCGCGCGCCCTCTCAAGGGCCCCCTCGACTGGCTGGTGCCCCCCTTCTTCCGCGCCGCCGAATACCTCACCGTTCTGGTACTGGCGGCTAAAGCCGATGTGAACGGAGCACTTCCTGCGGCTTTCGGCCTGGTGGCCGCCGTCGCCTACCATCACTACGACACGGTGTACCGCATCCGCGGCAACGCCGGAGCCCCCCCGTACTGGCTGGTGCGGGCGATCGGCGGGCACGAAGGCAGGACGCTGCTGGTCACCGTCCTGGCCGTGCTGCTCACCGCCGCACAGTTCAAGGTCGCGCTCACGGTGCTCGCCGTGGCCGTGGCGCTGCTGGTGCTCGTCGAGAGCATCCGCTTCTGGGTGTCCTCCGGGGCCCCCGCCGTACACGATGAAGGAGAACCCGCATGATCGGCCTCGTGCTGGCGGCCGGCGCCGGACGGCGTCTGCGTCCCTACACCGACAGCCTCCCAAAGGCTCTGGTGCCGGTGGGACCCGAGGGCATGGAGGACAGCATCACGGTCCTGGACCTGACCCTCGGCAACTTCGCCGAGATCGGTCTGACCGAGGTCGGGATCATCGTCGGCTACCGCAAGGAAGCCGTGTACGACCGCAAGGACGCCCTGGAGGCCAAGTACGGCCTCAAGATCACCCTCATCGACAACGACAAGGCCGAGGAGTGGAACAACGCCTACTCCCTGTGGTGCGGCCGTGACGCCCTCAAGGACGGTGTGATCCTCGCCAACGGCGACACCGTGCACCCGGTCTCCGTCGAGAAGACGCTGCTGGCCGCCCGCGGCGACGGCAAGCGGATCATCCTCGCCCTCGACACGGTGAAGAAGCTCGCCGACGAGGAGATGAAGGTCGTCGTCGACCCCGACAAGGGCGTCCGGAAGATCACCAAGCTGATGGAGCCCACCGAGGCCACCGGCGAGTACATCGGTGTCACCCTCATCGAGGGCGACGCCGCCGCCGACCTGGCCGACGCCCTGGAGACGGTGTGGGAGACAGACCCGCAGCAGTTCTACGAGCACGGTTACCAGGAGCTCGTCAACCGCGGCTTCAAGATCGACGTGGCACCGATCGGCGACGTCAAGTGGGTCGAGATCGACAACCACGACGACCTCGCCAAGGGACGGGAGATCGCGTGCCAGTACTGACAAGGCTCATCCCCTCGCCGGTCGTCGTCGACATCCGCGCGGGTGCCCTGGACGACCTGGCGAGCGTGCTCTCCGACCAGCGGATCTCGCACTCCGGGAAGCTGGCCGTCGCCGTGAGCAACGGCTCCGGCGCGAAGCTGCGCGAGCGGATCGCCCCGGCCCTGCCCAGCGCCACCTGGTACGAGGTCGGCGGCGGCACCCTCGACGACGCGATCCGGCTGGCCGGTGCCATCAAGGCCGGCCACTACGACGCGGTCGTGGGCCTGGGCGGCGGCAAGATCATCGACTGCGCGAAGTTCGCCGCGGCGCGCGTCGGCCTCCCGCTGGTCGCCGTGCCCACCAACCTCGCGCACGACGGCCTGTGCTCGCCCGTCGCGACCCTCGACAACGACGCGGGCCGCGGCTCCTACGGTGTGCCGAACCCGATCGCGGTCGTCATCGACCTCGATGTGATCCGGGACGCCCCCGCACGGTTCGTGCGCTCCGGCATCGGCGACGCCGTCTCCAACATCTCCGCGATCGCGGACTGGGAGCTGGCCAACCGCGTCAACGGCGAGAAGATCGACGGTCTCGCGGCCGCGATGGCACGCCAGGCCGGAGAGGCCGTACTGCGCCACCCCGGCGGCATCGGCGACAACGACTTCCTCCAGGTGCTCGCCGAGGCACTGGTCCTCAGCGGGATCGCCATGTCGGTGTCGGGCGACTCACGGCCCTCGTCGGGCGCCTGCCACGAGATCAACCACGCCTTCGACCTCCTCTTCCCCAAGCGCGCGGCCAGCCACGGCGAGCAGTGCGGTCTGGGCGCGGCCTTCGCGATGTACCTGCGGGGGGCGCACGAGGAGTCGGCGTACATGGCCGAGGTGCTGCACCGGCACGGGCTGCCGGTGCTGTCCGAGGAGATCGGGTTCACCGTGGACGAGTTCGTACAGGTCGTGGAGTTCGCTCCGCAGACCCGGCCGGGCCGGTACACGATCCTCGAACACCTCGACCTGAAAACCAACCAGATCAAGGACATCTACTCCGACTATGCCAAGGCCATCAGTAGCTGAACTCCGCCCCGTCGTTCATCCCGCAGGGGTGAAGGACCGGCGCAGCGGTGAGCATTGGGCGGGACGCCTGTACATGCGAGAGATCTCGCTGCGCTGCGACCGCTACCTGGTGAACACCAGGATCACGCCCAACCAGCTCACGTACCTGATGACTGTCTTCGGCGTGCTCGCCGCCCCGGCCCTGCTGGTGCCGGGGATCCCGGGCGCCGTGCTCGGCGTGCTCATGGTCCAGCTCTACCTGCTGCTCGACTGTGTCGACGGTGAGATAGCGCGCTGGAAGAAGCAGTTCTCGCTCGGCGGGGTCTACCTGGACCGGGTCGGTGCCTATCTGACCGACGCCGCGGTGCTCGTGGGCTTCGGCCTGCGCGCCGCCGATCCCTGGGGTTCCGGGCGGATCGACTGGCTCTGGGCCTTCCTCGGCACCCTGGCGGCCCTCGGCGCGATCCTGATCAAGGCCGAGACCGACCTCGTCGGTGTCGCCCGCCACCAGGGCGGCCTGCCGCCGGTCAAGGAGTCGGCGTCCGAGCCGCGCTCGTCCGGCATGGCGCTGGCCCGCAGGGCCGCCGCCGCGCTGAAGTTCCACCGGCTGGTGCTCGGCATCGAGGCGTCCCTGCTGATCCTGGTGCTGGCCATCGTGGACTCGGTGCGCGGAGACCTGTTCTTCAGCCGCCTCGGCGTCGCGGTCCTGGCCGGCATCGCCATCCTCCAGACCGTGCTGCACCTCGTGTCCATCCTTGCCTCCAGCAGGCTGAAGTGAGTACGGCGATGAAGGTCGGCGCGGTCATCATCACCATGGGCAACCGCCCCGACGAACTCCGAGCCCTGCTGGACTCCGTCGCCAAGCAGGACGGCGACCGGGTCGAGGTGGTCGTGGTCGGCAACGGCTCGCCCGTGCCGGACGTCCCCGACGGCGTACGCACGGTCGAGCTGCCCGAGAACCTCGGCATACCCGGCGGCCGCAACGTGGGCATCGAGGCCTTCGGCCCCGGTGGCACGGACGTCGACATCCTGCTCTTCCTCGACGACGACGGCCTCCTCGCCACCCACGACACCGCCGAGCTGTGCCGCCTGGCCTTCGCCGCCGACCCCGAGCTCGGCATCATCAGCTTCCGGATCGCGGACCCCGAGACCAAGGAGACCCAGCGCCGCCACGTACCGCGGCTGCGCGCCTCCGACCCGATGCGCTCCTCGCGCGTGACCACCTTCCTCGGTGGCGCCAACGCGGTCCGTACGAAGGTCTTCGCCGAGGTCGGCGGACTTCCGGACGAGTTCTTCTACGCCCACGAGGAAACCGACCTGGCATGGCGGGCCCTCGACTCGGGCTGGATGATCGACTACCGGTCCGACATGGTGCTGTACCACCCCACGACCGCCCCTTCGCGGCACGCGGTCTACCACCGCATGGTGGCCCGCAACCGCGTCTGGCTCGCGCGCCGAAACCTTCCCGCACCGCTCGTCCCCGTCTACCTCGGCGTCTGGATGCTCCTGACCCTGGCCCGCCGTCCCTCCGGACCTGCCCTGAAGGCGTGGTTCGGCGGTTTCAAGGAGGGCTGGACCAGTTCCTGCGGGCCCCGGCGTCCCATGAAGTGGCGTACGGTGTGGCGGCTGACCCGCCTCGGTCGTCCTCCTGTCATCTGACAAGCGGCTACGCCATCTGACAAGCTCGTTTCCGGGAGCACGTTCGCCGTACTCCGGTGTCCCGTGCCCTCAGCCCCTGCCCGACCAGGCCGTGCGCATCATGAAGACGAAGGTTTCCATTTGTGAGTGAGACAACGCATGACGGAGCTGTCGCGGTGAGCGACCGTCCGTCCCCCGATGACGGGCTCTCCGCGGCCGACCTGGCCGCCAAGTACGGGCTCGCGGTGAGCGGCGCCCGGCCCGGACTCGTCGAGTACGTGCGTCAGCTGTGGGGGCGGCGGCACTTCATCCTCGCCTTCTCGCAGGCAAAACTCACCGCGCAGTACAGCCAGGCCAAGCTCGGCCAGCTGTGGCAGGTGGCGACGCCACTGCTGAACGCGGCCGTGTACTACTTCATCTTCGGCGTGATCCTCAAGGCCAGCCGGGGCATGTCGCACGACACCTACATCCCGTTCCTGGTGACCGGTGTGTTCGTCTTCACGTTCACGCAGAGCTCGATCATGGCGGGCGTCCGTGCGATCTCGGGCAACCTGGGGCTGGTGCGCGCGCTGCACTTCCCGCGCGCCTCGCTGCCCATCTCCTTCGCGCTCCAGCAGCTCCAGCAGCTGCTGTTCTCGATGATCGTGCTGTTCGTCGTGGTGCTCGGTTTCGGCAGCGCGCCGGGTCTGTCCTGGCTGCTGATCGTCCCGGTGCTGGTGCTGCAGTTCCTCTTCAACACCGGCCTCGCGCTGATCGTGGCGCGCATGGGCGCCAAGACGCCGGACCTCGCCCAGCTGATGCCGTTCATCCTGCGGACCTGGATGTACACATCGGGCGTCATGTTCTCCATCAGCAACGTGCTCGTCGGACGGCCCGAGTGGTTCATCCGCGCGCTCCAGGTGAACCCGGCCGCGATCTACATGGACCTGATGCGCTTCGCCCTCATCGACGGCTACGGCGCCTCGAACCTGCCGCCCCATGTGTGGGCCATCGCCACCTTCTGGGCCGTGGTCGTCGCCGCCGGCGGGTTCGTGTACTTCTGGAAGGCGGAAGAGAGGTACGGCCGTGGCTGAGCAGGCATCCTCCATCCCGACCGTGATCGCGGACGAGCTGCACATCGTCTACCGCGTGAACGGCGCCAAGACCGGCAAGGGCAGCGCCACCGCCGCCCTCAGCCGCATCATCAAGCGCGGCGAGGAGCGGGGCGTACGCAAGGTGCACGCCGTCAGGGGCGTCTCCTTCACGGCCTATCGCGGCGAGGCCATCGGCCTGATCGGCTCCAACGGCTCCGGCAAGTCCACGCTCCTGCGTGCCATCGCCGGTCTGTTGCCCGCCGAGAAGGGCAAGGTCTACACCGACGGCCAGCCCTCGCTGCTCGGCGTGAACGCGGCCCTGATGAACGACCTCACGGGCGAACGCAACGTCATATTGGGCGGGCTCGCGATGGGCATGTCCCGCGAGCAGATCAGGGAGCGCTACCAGGAGATCGTCGACTTCTCGGGCATCAACGAGAAGGGCGACTTCATCACCCTGCCGATGCGCACCTACTCCTCCGGCATGGCGGCGCGGCTGCGCTTCTCCATCGCGGCCGCCAAGGACCACGACGTCCTCATGATCGACGAGGCCCTCGCCACCGGAGACCGCTCCTTCCAGAAGCGCTCCGAGGAGCGGATCCGCGAGCTGCGCAAGAGCGCGGGCACGGTGTTTCTGGTCAGCCACAACAACAAGTCGATCCGCGACACCTGCGACCGCGTGCTCTGGCTGGAGCGCGGTGAGCTGCGGATGGACGGTCCGACCGAAGAGGTCCTCAAGGAGTACGAGAAGTTCACGGGCAAGTAGCTCGTAGTAGCCAGGGCCCCGCCGCAACGATTCGGCGGGGCCCTGCGTCTGCAAAGGAAACGCCAACTCCTGCTGGCCTTAGGAATCTTGACACCAATCGGTGTGTTGTTGTGATGTGCAGGACACCCCGACGAACCTTGCTGCGTTGTACAACGTAAGCTGTACCGGTGCTGAATCGCGGCAAGTGGGGCGATACTGCGCGACACCCGGCACCGGCGCGCCGCGCGGAGTCCCGGGCGGCGTGTCCGAAAAGGGCACCATTGGGTCGGCAGTGTAGAACGGGAGATGTGACGGCAATGGCTACGGAAACTCTCCAGCTCCGCGACGCGTGTGCCGTCCCCGCGCCGGGCGGCGAGCGGTGACCCAAGCCGGTACGGCGCGCACGGGTGAGACGGAGCGCGGAACGCTCGACAAGGCCGCGGGCGAGAACTTCCCCGTGGCACCCTTCTTCCTGCCCCAGGCCTGGCGCGACGATCTGATGGCCGTCTACGGCTTCGCGCGCCTCGTCGACGACATCGGTGACGGCGACCTCGCCCCGGGCGGCGCGGACGCCAGGTTGCTCGGCGTGTCGCCCGAAGAGGCCGAGGACCGTCTCGTCCTCCTGGACGCCTTCGAGGCTGACCTGCACCGCGTGTTCGATTCGACGCCGCACCACCCGCTGCTGCGCCGCCTGCAGCCCACGGTCCGCCGCGCGGACCTCACCCCCGAACCCTTCCTCGGGCTGATCGCGGCCAACCGTCAGGACCAGCTGATCAAGCGCTACGAGACCTATGGCGACCTCGTGGCCTACTGCGAGCTGTCCGCCAACCCCGTCGGCCGCCTGGTGCTGTCCGTCACCGGCACCTCCACGCCCGAGCGGATCCGCCGCTCGGACGCGGTGTGCACGGCGCTGCAGATCGTCGAGCACCTCCAAGACGTCGCCGAGGACCTCGGCCGCGACCGCATCTACCTGCCGGCCGAGGACATGAAGCGCTTCCATGTCCAGGAGGCGGATCTCGCCACGGCCACAGCGGGCGCATCGGTGCGCGCGCTGGTTGCCTACGAAACAGAACGCGCGCGCCACCTCCTGAATGAAGGCACCCCCCTCGTGGGTAGCGTCCACGGCAGGTTGAAGCTGCTGCTCGCGGGGTTCGTGGCAGGGGGAAGGGCGGCGATCCGCGCGATCGCCGCCGCCGAATACGACGTACTTCCCGGCCCGCCCAAGCCCGGCAAGCTCCAGTTGCTGCGCGAGGTGGGAGTGACTCTGCGAGGAGAGGGGTGATCCGGACCGTGGAGTCGGAACAACACGTGTCCGCACCGGTACTCGCCGCTTACAGCTACTGCGAGGCAGTGACCGGTCAGCAGGCTCGTAATTTCGCCTATGGCATCAGACTTCTGCCGACGCCCAAGCGTCGTGCGATGTCGGCGCTCTACGCGTTCTCACGGCGTGTCGACGACATCGGCGACGGCGCGCTGGCAACGGATGTGAAGGCGGCGCGGCTCGAGGACACCCGGGCTCTGCTCGCCCGGGTCCGCGAGGGCCGGGTCGACGAGGACGACACCGACCCGGTCGCGGTCGCGCTCAGCCACAGCGCCGCGTACTTCCCGGTGCCGCTGGGTGGCCTCGACGAACTCATCGACGGCGTCCTGATGGACGTACGCGGTGAGACGTACGAGACCTGGGACGACCTGAAGGTGTACTGCCGGTGCGTGGCCGGGGCGATCGGGCGGCTCTCGCTCGGCGTGTTCGGTACGGAACCGGGGGCGCGCGGCGCCGAGCGCGCGCCGGAGTATGCGGACACGCTCGGGCTCGCGCTCCAGCTCACCAACATCCTGCGGGACGTACGGGAGGACGCCGCCGGCGGGCGCACCTATCTGCCCGCCGACGACCTCGCGAAGTTCGGCTGCTCGGCCGGGTTCAACGGCCCGACCCCGCCCGAGGGCTCCGACTTCGCGGGCCTCGTCCACTTCGAAGTGCGACGGGCCCGCACCCTTTTCGCCGAGGGCTACCGGCTGCTGCCCATGCTCGACCGGCGCAGCGGCGCCTGCGTCGCGGCCATGGCCGGCATCTACCGCCGGCTTCTCGACCGCATCGAGCGGGAGCCGGAGGCCGTGCTGCGCGGCCGCGTCTCGCTGCCGGGGCGCGAGAAGGCGTACGTCGCCGTGCGCGGCCTCTCCGGTCTGGACGCCCGGCATGTCTCCCGGCGTACCGTCAGGAGGCGTACCTGATGGACAATATGGGCCAAGGTGATTCCATCGGCGAAAAGCGGCACGCAACCCTCCGGCGCCGGGTGGCGTCCCTGACTGCGATGGCCTGCCGTGCACCGTTCAATCACCGCGGCACGGCCGCTGGGGAGGGTGCACGATGAGCGAGGACACGCAGCCCACGGGGGCTTCGGGCCGCCCGGAAGGGGCCGGCGCCGTAGTGGTCGGCGGCGGGCTGGCCGGAATCACCGCCGCGCTCGCACTGGCCGACGCCGGGGTGCGTGTCACCCTGCTCGAAGGTCGGCCGCGGCTCGGCGGGCTCGCCTTCTCCTTCCAGCGCGGCGAACTCACCGTGGACAACGGACAGCATGTGTATCTGCGCTGCTGCACCGCCTACCGCTGGTTCCTCGACCGCATCGACGGGGCCTCGCTCGCGCCCCTGCAGGATCGTCTCGACGTGCCCGTTCTCGACGCCGAGGCGAAACCCGGGCGGCGGCTCGGCAGAATCGGCCGCAGCGCGCTGCCCGTACCTCTGCATCTCGCGCGCAGCCTGGCGACCTATCAGCATCTGTCGCTCGCCGAGCGCGCCAAGGTCGGCCGTGCCGCACTGGCGCTCAAAGCGCTCGATCTCGACGATCCGGCCCTCGACGACCAGAACTTCGGCCAATGGCTCGCCGCACACGGTCAGTCGGAGCGTGCCGTCGAGGCACTGTGGGACCTGGTGGGGGTCGCCACCCTCAACGCGGTGGCCGGCGACTCCTCGCTCGGGCTCGCCGCGATGGTGTTCAAGACCGGTCTGCTGTCCGACCCGGGCGCGGCCGACATCGGCTGGGCGCGCGTCCCGCTGGGCGAACTGCACGACACCCTGGCCCGCAAGGCGCTCGACTCCGCGGGCGTGCGTACCGAAGTCCGTACACGCGTCACCTCCATCTCCCCTAACGAGAACGGGCGTTGGAGCGTTCAGGTTCCCGGAGAGACGCTCGACGCCGACACCGTCGTCCTCGCCGTACCCCAGCGCGAGGCCCACGATCTGCTGCCCGAGGGAGCGCTCGACGCCCCCGAACGGCTGCTGGAGATCGGCACCGCGCCGATCCTCAACGTCCATGTCGTCTACGACCGGAAGGTGCTCGCGCGACCCTTCTTCGCCGCCCTCGGCTCCCCGGTGCAGTGGGTCTTCGACCGCACCGACGCGTCCGGACTGAGGGAAGGGCAGTACCTCGCCCTGTCGCAGTCGGCCGCCCAGGACGAGATCGACGAACCCGTCGCCGTGCTGCGCGAGCGCTATCTGCCGGAGCTGGAGCGGCTGCTGCCCGCCGCGCGCGGCGCGGAGGTGAAGGACTTCTTCGTGACCAGGGAGCGCACCGCGACGTTCGCCCCCACCCCAGGCGTCGGGCGGCTGCGGCCCGGCGCTCGCACCAGAGCCCCCGGCCTGTATCTGGCCGGCGCGTGGACCGCCACCGGGTGGCCCGCGACCATGGAGAGTGCGGTCCGCAGCGGCGCCGGTGCGGCGCGAACCGCACTGGGGGCCCTGGGCCGGCCCCGCGACCACCTCCTCGCGTTCGAGGAGGCGGCCTGATGCTCGACGAGCGCGCGGCAGACCCCCGCACCCCCGGTACCGCAACAAGAGGAGAGACTGTGCCCACTGTGCCCCCGGCCGACAAGGCTGCCGACGCGGTGGACGTGACCGCGCTCCTGGAGCGCGGCCGGACCCTGGCCACACCGGTGCTGAAGGCGGCCGTCGACCGCCTGGCGTCGCCCATGGACACCGTCGCCGCCTACCACTTCGGCTGGATCGACGCCCAGGGCAACCCCGCGGACGGCGACGGCGGCAAGGCCGTACGCCCCGCGCTGGCCGTGCTCTCCGCGCAGGCCGCCGGTGCCGCCCCCGAGGTCGGCGTGCCCGGCGCGGTCGCGGTCGAGCTGGTGCACAACTTCTCCCTGCTGCACGACGACCTGATGGACGGCGACGAACAGCGCCGCCACCGCGACACCGTCTGGAAGGTGCACGGCCCCGCCCAGGCGATCCTCGTCGGTGACGCCCTGTTCGCGCTGGCCAACGAGATCCTCCTCGAACTCGGCACCGTCGAGGCCGGCCGCGCCACCCGCCGGCTGACCAGCGCCACCCGCGCCCTCATCGACGGCCAGGCCCAGGACATCTCCTACGAGCACCGCGACCGCGTCAGCGTCGAGGAGTGCCTGGAGATGGAGGGCAACAAGACGGGCGCCCTGCTCGCCTGCGCCTGCTCCATCGGCGCGGTCCTCGGCGGCGCGGACGACCGCACCGCGGACACGCTGGAGAAGTACGGCTACCACCTCGGCCTGGCCTTCCAGGCCGTCGACGACCTCCTCGGCATCTGGGGCGACCCGGAGGCCACCGGCAAGCAGACCTGGAGCGATCTGCGCCAGCGCAAGAAGTCCCTGCCGGTCGTGGCGGCGCTCGCCGCGGGCGGGCCCGCCTCCGAGCGGCTCGGCGAACTGCTCGCCGAGGACGCCAAGGCCAGCGACTTCGAGAACTTCTCCGAGGAGGAGTTCGCCGTGCGCGCCGCGCTCATCGAGGAGGCGGGCGGCCGCGAGTGGACCGCCCAGGAGGCACGCCGCCAGCACACCATCGCCATCGAAGCCCTGGACGCCGTGGAGATGCCCGACCAGGTGCGGGCCCAGCTCGTGGCGCTCGCCGACTTCGTCGTCGTACGGAAGAGATGATCACTATCGGTCGAATAAACCTCGCGTAGTCGCCGGCCGGTGCCGCGGAGGACACACGCACCGGCCGACGGCGGACCCAGCAGAGTCGTACCACTGCACGAAGGGGAAGCCATGACAGCGACGACCGACGGAAGCACCGGGGCACTGCCGCCCCGCGCTGCCGCGGCCAGCGAAATCCACCCAGAGACGACTCCCGTGGCGGCCGGGACAGTCGAGACCCGAGACGTCGCCACGCACGCCATACAGCGCGCCACCGATTTCCTGCTCTCACGGCAGGACGCGGAGGGCTGGTGGAAGGGCGACCTCGAGACGAACGTCACGATGGACGCCGAGGACCTGCTCCTCCGCCAGTTCCTGGGAATCCGCGACGAGACGACCACACGCGCCGCCGGACTGTTCATCCGCGGCGAGCAGCGCGAGGACGGCACCTGGGCCACCTTCTACGGCGGCCCCGGCGAACTCTCCACCACCATCGAGGCGTACGTCGCCCTGCGGCTGGCCGGGGACGGCCCGGACGAGCCGCACATGGCGAGGGCGGCCGCCTGGATCCGCGAGCGGGGCGGCATCGCCTCGGCCCGCGTCTTCACCCGGATCTGGCTCGCCCTGTTCGGCTGGTGGAAGTGGGACGACCTGCCCGAACTCCCGCCGGAACTCATCTACTTCCCGAAGTGGATGCCGCTCAACATCTACGACTTCGGCTGCTGGGCGCGGCAGACGATCGTGCCGCTCACCGTCGTCTCCGCGAAGCGCCCGGTGCGGCCCGCGCCGTTCCCGCTCGACGAGCTGCACACCGACGCCGACAACCCCAACCCGGTCAAACCCCTCGCTCCCGTGGCGAGTTGGGACGGGGCCTTCCAGCGTCTCGACAAGGCCCTGCATCAGTACCGCAAGGTCGTCCCGCGCAGGCTGCGCCGGGCCGCGATGAACACGGCGGCGCGCTGGATCATCGAACGGCAGGAGAACGACGGCTGCTGGGGTGGCATCCAGCCACCCGCGGTGTACTCGGTCATCGCGCTGCACCTGCTCGGCTACGACCTCCAACACCCCGTGATGCGTGAGGGGTTGGCGTCGCTGGACCGGTTCGCCGTCTGGCGCGAGGACGGCGCCCGGATGATCGAGGCCTGTCAGTCGCCGGTCTGGGACACCTGCCTCGCCACCATCGCGCTCGCCGACGCGGGCCTGCCCGCCGACCATCCGCAGCTGGTCAAGGCCGCGGACTGGATGCTCGGCGAGGAGATCGTGCGGCCCGGGGACTGGGCGGTGAAGCGGCCCCACCTTCCGCCCGGGGGTTGGGCCTTCGAGTTCCACAACGACAACTACCCCGACATCGACGACACCGCCGAGGTCGCCCTCGCGCTGCGCCGCGTCCGCCACCACGACCCGGAGCGCGTCGAGCACGCCATCGGGCGCGGGGTGCGCTGGAACCTCGGTATGCAGTCCAAGGACGGCGGCTGGGGCGCCTTCGACGTCGACAACACCAGCGCCTTCCCCAACCGGCTCCCGTTCTGCGACTTCGGGGAGGTCATCGACCCACCGTCCGCCGACGTCACCGCCCATGTGGTGGAGATGCTCGCGGTCGAGGGGCTCTCGCACGACCCGCGCACCCGCCGGGGCATCGAGTGGCTGCTCGCCCACCAGGAGCCGGACGGCTCGTGGTTCGGGCGCTGGGGCGTCAACTACGTCTACGGAACGGGGTCGGTGCTCCCGGCGCTGGTGGCCGCCGGACTGCCCGCCTCGCATCCGGCGATCCGCCGGGCCGTCGCCTGGCTGGAAACCGTCCAGAACGACGACGGCGGCTGGGGCGAGGACCTGCGCTCCTACCACGAGGCCGCCGAGTGGAGCGGCCACGGCGCCTCGACGGCCTCCCAGACCGGCTGGGCGCTGCTCGCCCTGCTGGCCGCGGGGGAGCGGGACTCCAAGGCGGTGGAACGCGGGATCGCCTGGCTCGCGGAGACCCAGCTGGCGGACGGCTCCTGGGACGAGCCGTACTTCACTGGCACCGGGTTCCCGTGGGACTTCTCGATCAACTACCACCTCTACCGGCAGGTCTTCCCGCTCACCGCGCTCGGCCGCTATGTCCACGGTGAACCGAGCTTCGTCCACGGCGAGTCGTTCGCCGAGGTCAAGGGGGGTTGATGAGCACAAAGCCCGATCCGGCCCCGCTGCTGATCGCCTGCGCGCTCGGCATCGAGCACCTCGCCCTGCGCAGCGGCGACCGCACCGGGGCCGACGGGCCCGTCACCGTGCTGCGCACCGGCATGGGGCCCAAGGCCGCCGAACGTTCGCTCACCCGGATCCTGGCCGACCCGGCGCTGAGGGAGGCAGCCGTCCTGGCCACGGGCTTCTGCGCGGGGCTCGCCCCGGGCATGCACCCCGGTGACCTGGTGGTCGCCGAGGAGACCCGGGACCCACGCGGCAGCACTCCGTGCGTGGGCACCGAACTGCTCGTCAAGGAACTACTGCGTACCGTGCCCGGGCGCACCGTCCACACCGGGCCACTCACCGGCTCCGATCACGTCGTCCGAGGTCACGAGCGGTCCGATCTGCTCGCGACCGGCGCGATCGCGGTCGACATGGAATCCGCGGCCACGCTCCACAGCGCCGTGCGAGCGGGCGTGCGCCCGGTTGCGGCCGTACGGGTGGTCGTGGACGCTCCAGAACATGAACTCGTCCGAATCGGCACAGTACGCGGTGGAATATCAGCTTTCCGTGTTCTTCGTGCCGTCCTTCCCGCTTTCTTTGAATGGCACCGTTCTTTGTTGCTCCCCCGGAGGTGAGCCAGATGGCCATGCCGCTTCGGCAGTCCATGAAGGTCGCTGCGTACCTGTTTGAACAGAAGCTCAGGAAGCGGGACAAGTTCGCGCTGCTGGTGGAATTGGAACCCCTCTTCGCCTGCAACCTCAAATGTGAGGGCTGCGGCAAGATCCAGCACCCGGCGGGGGTGCTCAAGCAGCGCATGCCCGTTGCCCAAGCGGTGGGAGCGGTCCTCGAATCCGGCGCGCCGATGGTGTCCATCGCCGGCGGCGAACCGCTGATGCACCCGCAGATCGACGAGATCGTGCGGCAGTTGGTGGCCAAGAAGAAGTTCGTCTTCCTGTGCACGAACGCGCTGTTGATGCGCAAGAAGATGGACAAGTTCAAGCCCTCGCCGTATTTCGCCTGGGCCGTGCACATCGACGGGCTGCGCGAGCGGCACGACGAGTCGGTGGCCAAGGAGGGCACCTTCGACGAGGCGGTCGCGGCCATAAAGGAGGCCAAGCGGCGTGGCTTCCGGGTCACCACCAACTCGACCTTCTTCAACACCGACACCCCGCAGACCGTCATCGAGGTCCTCAACTTCCTCAATGACGACCTGAAGGTGGACGAGATGATGCTCTCGCCCGCCTACGCCTACGAGAAGGCGCCCGACCAGGAGCACTTCCTCGGCGTCCAGCAGACCCGGGAGCTGTTCAAGAAGGCCTTCTCGGGCGGCAACCGGCGCCGCTGGCGGCTCAACCAGAGCCCGCTCTTCCTGGACTTCCTGGAAGGCAAGGTCGACTTCCCGTGCACCGCGTGGGCGATCCCCAGCTACTCGCTCTTCGGCTGGCAGCGGCCCTGCTACCTGATGAGCGACGGGTACGTGCAGACGTACAAGCAGCTCCTGGAGGAAACCGACTGGGACTCCTACGGGCGAGGCAAGGACGAACGGTGCGCGAACTGCATGGCGCACTGCGGCTACGAGCCGACCGCCGTCCTCGCCACGATGGGCTCCCTCAAGGAGTCGATCCGGGCCGCCCGCGAGACCTTCACGGAAAGCCGCGGGTGACGACATGACCGCCGTTTCCTTGGGCCTCCCCGAGGTGCCGGTCCGACCGATCGCCGAACGCCGTGTGTCGCGGCGGATCCAGGTCGGAGCGGTGGCGGTCGGGGGCGGAGCACCCGTTTCGGTGCAGTCGATGACGACGACGCGTACGTCGGACATCGGTGCCACCCTGCAGCAGATCGCGGAGCTCACCGCGTCCGGCTGCCAGATCGTGCGCGTCGCCTGCCCCACGCAGGACGACGCGGACGCGCTCGCGACCATCGCCCGCAAGTCCCAGATCCCGGTGATCGCGGACATCCACTTCCAGCCCAAGTACGTGTTCGCGGCCATCGACGCGGGCTGTGCGGCGGTGCGGGTGAACCCGGGCAACATCAAGCAGTTCGACGACAAGGTCCGCGAGATCGCACGGGCCGCCGCGGACGCCGGGACGCCGATCCGGATCGGCGTCAACGCCGGGTCGCTCGACCGGCGGCTGCTGCAGAAGTACGGCAAGGCGACCCCCGAGGCGCTGGTCGAGTCGGCGCTGTGGGAGGCGTCTCTCTTCGAGGAGCACGGGTTCCGGGACATCAAGATCTCGGTGAAGCACAACGACCCGGTGGTGATGGTCAACGCGTACCGGCAGCTCGCCGCCCAGTGCGACTATCCGCTGCACCTCGGTGTGACGGAGGCCGGTCCGGCGTTCCAGGGCACGATCAAGTCCGCTGTCGCCTTCGGGGCGCTGCTCAGCGAGGGCATCGGGGACACCATCCGGGTCTCCCTGAGTGCCCCGCCCGCCGAGGAGGTCAAGGTCGGCCTCCAGATCCTGGAGTCGCTGAACCTGAAGCAGCGCCGCCTGGAGATCGTCTCGTGTCCGTCCTGCGGACGCGCCCAGGTCGACGTCTACAAGCTGGCCGACGAGGTAACGGCCGGTCTGGAGGGGATGGAGGTCCCGTTGCGCGTCGCGGTCATGGGCTGCGTCGTCAACGGCCCCGGCGAGGCGCGGGAGGCGGACCTGGGGGTCGCCTCCGGCAACGGCAAGGGGCAGATCTTCGTCAAGGGCGAGGTCATCAAGACCGTGCCCGAGTCGAAGATCGTCGAGACCCTCATCGAGGAAGCGATGAAGATCGCCGAGCAGATGGAGAAGGACGGCGTCGCCTCCGGCGAACCCGCCGTCACCGTGAGCTGATCAGCACGGACCGAGAGGGGGCCCGAGCGTGACGATTCTGGAGAGCATCCGGGGACCACGCGACCTGAAGGCGCTGTCCGAGGCGGACGTCGGTGAACTGGCGGAAGAGATCAGGGAGTTCCTGGTGCACGCGGTCGCCAGGACCGGCGGTCACCTCGGACCCAATCTGGGGGTGGTGGAACTCTCCATCGCGCTCCACCGGGTCTTCGAGTCACCCGTCGACCGCATCCTGTGGGACACCGGCCACCAGAGCTACGTACACAAGCTGCTGACGGGACGCCAGGACTTCTCCAAGCTGCGCGGAAAGGGTGGCCTGTCCGGCTATCCCTCGCGTGAGGAGTCCGAGCACGACATCATCGAGAACAGCCACGCCTCCACGGCGCTCGGCTGGGCTGACGGGCTCGCCAAGGCCCGTCAGGTGCAGGGCGAGAAGGGCCATGTCGTCGCGGTCATCGGCGACGGCGCGCTGACCGGCGGCATGGCGTGGGAGGCGCTGAACAACATCGCCGCCGCCAAGGACCGCCCGCTGATCATCGTCGTCAACGACAACGAACGCTCGTACGCGCCGACCATAGGTGGCCTCGCCAACCACCTCGCGACCCTGCGGACGACCGACAGTTACGAGAAGGTCCTCGCCTGGGGCAAGGACGTACTGCTGCGCACCCCCGTCGTCGGACACACCCTCTACGAGTCGCTGCACGGCGCGAAGAAGGGGTTCAAGGACGCCTTCGCGCCGCAGGGCATGTTCGAGGACCTGGGGCTCAAGTACGTCGGGCCGATCGACGGGCACGACGTCGGGGCCGTGGAGTCCGCGCTGCGCCGCGCGAAACGTTTCCACGGGCCGGTGCTGGTGCACTGCCTGACCGAGAAGGGGCGCGGTTACGAGCCCGCGCTCGCGCACGAGGAGGACCACTTCCACACGGTCGGTGTGATGGATCCGCTGACGTGCGAGCCGCTCGCGCCCTCGGGCGGGCCGTCCTGGACCTCGGTGTTCGGGGACGAGATCCTCCGGATCGGCGAGGAGCGGGACGACGTCGTGGCGATCACGGCGGCCATGCTGCACCCGGTGGGGCTCGGGAAGTTCGCCGAGCGGTTCCCCGACCGGGTGTGGGACGTCGGGATCGCCGAACAGCACGCCACGGTGTCGGCGGCCGGGCTCGCCACCGGCGGTCTCCACCCGGTCGTCGCCGTCTACGCGACCTTCCTCAACCGGGCCTTCGACCAGCTCCTCATGGACGTCGCGCTGCACCGCTGCGGAGTGACCTTCGTGCTGGACCGGGCGGGGGTCACCGGCGTCGACGGGGCCTCGCACAACGGCATGTGGGACATGTCGATCCTCCAGGTCGTGCCGGGCCTGAGGATCGCCGCGCCGCGCGACGCCGACCAGCTGCGGGCCCAGCTGCGGGAGGCGGTCGCCGTCGACGACGCGCCGACGATGATCCGCTTCCCGAAGGAGTCGGTGGGCCCCGCGATCCCGGCGGTCGACCATCTGGGCGGACTCGACGTCCTGCACCGCTCCGACGACACCCCGCAGGTCCTCCTGGTCGCCGTCGGCGTGATGGCGCCGGTCTGCCTCCAGGCGGCCGAGCTGCTGGAGGCCCGTGGTGTCGGCTGCACGGTCGTCGACCCGCGCTGGGTCAAACCCGTCGACCCCGCGCTGCCCGGCCTCGCCGCCGAGCACCGGCTCGTCGCGGTCGTCGAGGACAACAGCCGGGCGGCCGGCGTCGGAGCGGCGGTCGCGCTGGCGCTCGGGGACGCCGAGGTCGACGTGCCCGTACGGCGCTTCGGCATCCCGGATCAGTTCCTCGCGCACGCCAAGCGCGGGGAGGTGCTGGCCGACATAGGTCTCACGCCCGTCGAGATCGCCGGGCGGATCAGCGCCGGTCTGGCCGTCAAGGACGCGCTGTCGAAGGACATGCCGTTCGAGGATGAGTTGTCCAAGGAGAAACAGGAATGACCGACCCTGCGGAGAAGGGGGAGTTCGACCTCGGCGCGCTCCTCGCCGAGCGCGGAGCCGAGCGCTACGAGCTGCACACCAAGTACCTCAACCACCAGCTCCCGCGCATGCTGCACACCATCGGCTTCGACAAGGTGTACGAGAGGGCCGAGGGGGCGCACTTCTGGGACGCGGACGGCAATGACTACCTGGACATGCTCGCCGGGTTCGGAGTGATGGGTCTTGGCCGCCACCACCCCGTCGTCCGCAAGGCGCTGCACGACGTCCTGGACGCCTCGCTCGCCGACCTCACCCGCTTCGACTGCCAGCCGCTGCCCGGGCTCCTCGCCGAGAGGCTGCTCGCCCACAGTCCCCACCTGGACCGGGTGTTCTTCGGCAACAGCGGTACGGAGGCGGTGGAGACCGCGCTCAAGTTCGCTCGGTACGCCACCGGGAGGCCGAGGATCCTCTACTGCTCCCACGCCTTCCACGGGCTGACCACCGGCTCGCTGTCCGTCAACGGCGAGGACGGCTTCCGCGACGGCTTCGCCCCGCTGCTGCCCGACACCGCCGTTCCGCTCGGTGACCTGGACGCTCTGGCCCGGGAGCTCAAGAAGGGGGATGTCGCCGGGCTGATCGTCGAGCCCATCCAGGGCAAGGGCGTGCACGAGGCCCCACCCGGATATCTGCGTGCCGCGCAGGAGCTGCTGCACCGGCACAAGGCGCTGCTCATCGCGGACGAGGTGCAGACGGGCCTCGGGCGGACCGGGGACTTCTACGCCTACCAGCACGAGGAGGGCGTCGAACCGGACCTGGTGTGCGTGGCGAAGGCGCTGTCCGGCGGCTATGTGCCGGTCGGCGCGACGCTCGGCAAGGACTGGATCTTCAAGAAGGTCTACTCGTCCATGGACCGGGTCCTCGTGCACTCGGCGAGCTTCGGCTCGAACGCGCAGGCCATGGCGGCGGGCCTCGCCGTGCTCTCCGTGATGGAGAACGAACAGATCGTCGCCAACGCCCGGGCCACGGGAGAGCAACTCAGGTCCCGGCTCGCGGCGCTCATCGACAAGTACGAGCTGCTGAGCGACGTACGCGGCCGGGGCCTGATGATCGGCATCGAGTTCGGTCGGCCCAAGTCGCTCAAGCTGCGCAGCCGGTGGACCATGCTGCAGGCCGCGCGCAAGGGCCTGTTCGCGCAGATGGTCGTCGTCCCGCTGCTCCAGCGGCACCGCATCCTCACCCAGGTCTCCGGCGACCACCTGGAGGTGATCAAGCTGATCCCGCCGCTGATCATCGGCGAACGGGACGTGGACCGGTTCGTGGAGGCCTTCACCGACGTGATGGACGACGCGCACAGCGGCGGCGGCCTGATGTGGGACTTCGGAAAAACCCTGGTCAAGCAGGCGGTCGCCAACCGCTAGCCCTGCGGCACGAAGAGGCGGGGCGGGCTCGAAGCAGGGGCCCGTCCGGATCGGGGCGGGCTCGAAGTACGGGCCCGCCTCGACGAGGGCCGGCGGTTTTGCCTCTGGGGCAACAAATTTGCCCGAGAGGCAAGGGTGCGGCTCAATGGAGTCATGAGCCCTGTCGAGTCGGGGGCGGCCGCCACACCGCCCGAGTCCGCAGCAGCCGAGGCGCTGCCCGCCGTCGCACCGCAACTGCGTGCGCTGCGCCGCCGGGCCTCGCTGACCCTGGAGGCCGCGGCCCGCGCCGCCGGCCTTTCGGCTGCCCACCTCTCCCGACTGGAGACGGGACAGCGCCAGCCCTCGCTGCCGATGCTCCTCGCACTCGCTCGTATCTACGGTACGACGGTCTCGGAGCTGCTGGGCGAGACGGTCGCCGAACGGGACGCGATCGTCCGGGCCGCCGACATGGAGCCGACGAAGGCGGGCGGCTGGACCTACTGGCAGGCCGGTGCCCCGGGCCGCGGAATGCAGGCCCTGCGGGTGCACGTCCCCTACGGCTCGCAGGGCGACGTCGTGCGCGTCCACCCCGGCGAGGAGTGGCTCTACGTCCTCCAGGGGCGGCTGCGGCTGCGCCTCGGGGACACCGCCCAGGTGCTCGCGCCCGGGGACAGCGCGCACTTCGACTCGCTGACCCCGCACCGCATCGCGGCCGCCGATCAGTCGGGGGCCGAACTCCTCTTCGTACACACCCTGCTGCAGAGCCCCACCGCCGCGCTGTGCCTCGGCCCGGCGGCAGGGCACCCGACCATGGGAGAGCTGTCATGACGGAATCCACACAACCCTCGGAGCCCACCGAATCAGCCGACCCCGCCACGCGGCGGCGCATGGTCGAGAAGTTCCCCCGCGCCCTGTGGGTGCGGCTCTTCATCTACATCGCCGTCGGCCATCTCTTCGCGGCCTTCATCTATCTGCTGTTCGAGCTGGGCGGGCAGAACCAGTAGCCCAGGGTTCGGGCCCCAGGCTTCGGACCGCCGCGTTTCAGTCCAGCAGGCGCTCGCGCAGCCGCTCCCGCTGCTCGGGCGTGACCCCCAGCCCCCGCTCCAGGTAGGCGTCGATGCCGCCCCAGGTCTCCTCGATCGTCTCGAAGGCCGCGGTCAGATACTCGGCGCGGGCGTCGAACAGGGGACTGAGCAGCTCCATGACCTCGGGGGAGCGGGCCGTTTCCGAGGAGCCGTTGCGGCGCACCTTGTAGCGGCGGTGCGTCGCGTTCGACTCCAGGTAGTCGGCCACGATCGCGTCGCGCTCGACGTCGAGGGCGAGGAGCGTCACGGCTATGGAGAGGCCCGCGCGGTCCTTGCCCGCCGCGCAGTGCATCAGCGCGGGCACGCTGTCCTCGGCCAGGGCGTGCAGCACGTGCGCGTGCTCGGCCGTGCGCTCCTTGACGATCGTGCGGTAGGAACCGATCATCCGGTTCGCCCCCTTGCCGTCGCCGAGGTGCCCGCGCAGCTCTTCGATGTCGCCGTCGCGGACCATCTTCCAGAACTCGCTGCCGTCGGCAGGGTCGGTGAGCGGAAGGTTCACGTTCCGTACACCCGGCAGCTCGACGTCCGGACCCTCCAGCTTCTGGTCCGCGGCATTGCGGAAGTCGAAGATCGTGTGCAGCCCGAGGGAGGAGAGGAACGCGGCGTCCTCCTCCGTGGCGTGCGCGAGATGACCGCTGCGGAACAGCCGTCCGTAGCGCACCCGGCGGCCGTCCACGGTGGGCAGGCCGCCCACGTCTCGGAAGTTGCGCACTCCGGCCAGCTCCGGCTCGGTCGACGGGACCTGCTGCGTCACGGGGGCTCCTCCCATTGGACCGCCGGCGCTGCTCGGCGACGCTCGCCGACGGGAATCGCGCCTTCGACGATACGACATGGGTTCCTCAGGCAATGAAGTTGTCCACAGCCGTTGCCTCCCGGGTGAGACGCCGTTGATGATGTTGGTGATTGAGTGCGGATGTTCGAATCTGTGAGGGTTTGATGATCGAAATCGGCGAAGATGGTCGTACGTGGCTTCTTTCGGGCCCCACGAGCAGCTACGCACTGCGGCTGACCGACCTCGACGAACTGCTCCATCTCCACTGGGGGCCACGGATCACCCTCGCCGACGCCGAGTCGCTGGCCGCCCTGCCCGGCCCGCCGTACCGGCCCTTCGAGTCCCGGCTCGACGGGCGCGAGGAGTATCCCGTCGAGGGCGGCCCCCGCTTCGTACGTCCGGCGCTGTCCGTACGGACGCAGGAGCGGCGCGGCACCGAATGGCGTTTCGAGTCGTACGAGGCCGACAGTGACGAACTGCGGCTGCGCTTCGCGGACGGCGGGCTCGGCGTCACCCTGCACTACCGGATGCGCGGCGACGTCGTCGAGCGCTGGGTGACCCTGGCCAACGAAGGACCTTCCCTGGAGCTGCTGCGCGCGGACTCCGCGACCTGGACGCTGCCCGAGCGCGACGGTTGGCGCCTCTCCCAGCTGCACGGGCGGTGGGCGGCCGAGTCCCGGCTCGCCCGCTCCCCCCTCACCTACGGTGAGAAGGTCATCGGCAGCCGTCGCGGGCACACCGGGCACCAGCACCTGCCGTGGGTCGCGCTGGACAGCGGGGCGAGCGAGGAGAGCGGCGAGGTCTACGGGTGCGCGCTGGGCTGGTCGGGCTCGTGGCGGATCTGCGTGGCCCAACTCCCCGACGCGCGCGTGCAGATCTCCGGCGGCGCGGGATACGACGACTCCGGACTGTTGCGTCTGGAGCCGGGGGAGTCGTTCACCACCCCCGTCTTCGCGGGGCTGTGGAGCGACGGCGGCTTCGGCGCGGCGAGCCGGACGTGGCACACCTACCAGCGGGCGTACGTGATCCCGGACGCGGACCAGGACCGGCCGGTGCTCTTCAACTCCTGGGAGGCCACCCACTTCGACATCTCCGAGGAGCGGCAGCGGGAGCTGGCCCGGCGGGCCGCGGAGATGGGCGTCGAGCTGTTCGTCGTCGACGACGGCTGGTTCGGGGCGCGGACGAGCGACCGCGCCGGGCTCGGCGACTGGACCCCCAACCCGGAGCGCTTCCCGCAGGGACTGAAGCCGCTCGCCGACGACGTGCACGCGCTCGGCATGCAGTTCGGGATCTGGGTCGAGCCGGAGATGGTCAATCCGGACAGTGAGCTGTACCGCGCGCACCCCGACTGGGTGCAGTTCCAGCCGGGGCGGACCAGGACGGAGTTCCGCAACCAGCTCGTACTCAATCTCGCCCGCCCGGATGTCCAGGAGTACCTGTGGGAGCAGCTCGACGGTCTGCTCTCGAGCGCCCCGATCGACTATGTGAAGTGGGACTTCAACCGCTGCTTCACGGACGCCGGTTGGCCCGGTGAGCCGTACCCGCAGAAGCTGTGGGTCGAGCACGTGGAGGCCCTGTACGGGCTCCTGGACCGGCTGCGGGCCGAGCATCCCGGGGTAGCCTTCGAGTCCTGCTCGGGCGGTGGCGGCCGGATCGACCTCGGCGTCATGGCACGCACGGACCAGGTGTGGACCTCCGACAACACCGACCCGCTCGACCGGCTCGCCATCCAGCACGGCTTCAGCCAGATCCACCCGGCCCGGATCATGGCCGCCTGGGTCACGGACAGTCCGAACGCGCAGCTCAACGGTCGGATCAGCTCGCTGCGCTTCCGGTTCGTGAGCGCCATGGCCGGGGTGCTGGGGGTCGGCGGTGACCTGGCCGACTGGAGCGAGGCGGAGCTCGTCGAGGCGCGGGAGTGGGTGGACCTCTACAAGGAGATCCGGCCGGTCGTGCAGCGCGGCGACCTCTACCGGCTGCGGCCTCCGGAGGGCGGGCTGAGCGCCGTGCAGTACGTCCGCGGCGACGAGACCGTCGTCCTCGCCCTGCTCCAGGCGCAGCATCACGGCGAGCCGGTCGCCCCGCTCCGGTTGCGTGGGCTCGATCCGAGCGCCGCGTACGAATGCCGCGAAACGGGTGAAGTGCACCGAGGTGCGGTGCTGTTGCATCACGGGTTGCGGACGGGGCTGCGCGGGGACTTCGATGCGGCAGTTATCCGACTGCGTCGCATGTGAGCGTTCTGTCCCTATTGATGCCTTAATTCCAACTGGCCCTGGAATAAAAGACCGTGGTGTGACGTGCGTGAGCAGCGTCATATTCGTGACGATGCGTTGCCGGCCCGCTTTCTCGATCCGCCCGAATTTCCGGGCGGATTGAGGGGCGGGGGAGATCATTGTCCACGGAGGGTGACCGGAATTCCGGCATGGATCAAGAATGGCACGCGCACAGAAAAGCGACATGGTTGGCGATGCGCCCCCATGTCGCTTACGTTCGCCCTCAATCCGGACGGACGCCCAATCCTGCCGCCGCCCGGTATCCGCACACCCACCGGTAACCGGCAGGAGCGGGGGACCCACAGGTACCACGCCTGTTCCGGTCTCCGGAACGGCTAGGGGTATAGCCGCGCAGCCGCGTGGCCGGGCATCTCCAGCCCGCACCCGACAGCTCACCTCGCAGGCGCCGGAGAGGAATTCTTCATGCCCGCGAAGGGTAAGCACCGCCGACCCAAGTCCCAGCGTTTCTCCCGCTCGATCGCCGTGGCCGGAACCGGTGGCGCCGCCCTCGCGCTGCCGCTGATGGGGGCCGCCGGTGCCCATGCCGTGACGCCGACGGCCGCGGTTTCGTCCACTGCGGAAAAGACCGCGACGATTTCCGGCGCGACGGTTTCCGAAAAGACCGCGACGGTTTCCGAAAGGACCGCGACGGTTTCGGAAGAGACCGCGTCGACCTCCACGGCCTCGACGAAGACCTATTCGGTGAAGGCCGGCGACTGGCTCTCCAAGATCGCCGAGCGGCAGCACCTCCGCGGCGGCTGGCAGAAGCTCTACTCCGACAACCGTCAGGTCATCGGCAGCGACCCCTCGATGATCCACCCCGGCCTGAAGCTCACGATCGGCGTGAGGGCCGCGTCGACCGACGACACCAAGCCGTCGACCAAGCCGTCCACGCAGTCGTCCGCCAAGACGTCCACGCGATCGTCGGCGCAGTCGGCCGCCGGATCGTCCGGCGCGGCGGACGCGCCCAAGACCCAGGCCGCCACCACCCGGGCCACCGGCACCGCCACCCACACCGGTTACACCCTGCCGGTCGGGGGCGCCACCATCGGCACCGGCTACAAGGTCGCCGGCAGCATGTGGTCCAGCGGCTACCACACCGGCGTGGACTTCGTGGTCCCGACCGGCACCACCATCAAGGCCATTGCCGCCGGTACCGTCGTATCGGCCGGCTGGGGCGGCGCGTACGGCAACCAGGTCGTCATCCAGCACGCCGACGGCCGGTACTCGCAGTACGCTCACCTGTCCGCCCTGTCCGTCTCGGCGGGCCAGACCATGACCAATGGCCAGCAGATCGGCCTCTCCGGCGCGACCGGCAACGTCACCGGTCCGCACCTGCACTTCGAGATCCGCACCACCCCGAACTACGGCTCGGACATGGACCCGGTCGCGTACCTTCGCTCGCACGGTGTCGCCGTCGGCTGACGTCCGCCGCGCCTCTCACATCTTCGAGGGCCGGACCCCGCGATCGCGGGGTCCGGCCCTCGGCTTTTCTCCACGCGTCCCGGCGTGGTCCTTTCATGATCGGCACATTGCGGTCTTGTGGCACCGGCGAACGAGGTCTCGACACGGTGCGAGAGTGGCTCCACAGTGATCTCCGTAAGCGCTTTCTATGTCTTCGGCGGCGGCACCGCGGCCGTCGTCGCCACCGCAAGGAGCACGCCATCGTGAGACCTCGAAGACTCGGCGTCGTCACCGCCGCCGCGCTGCTGGCCGGTCTGGTCGCCGCGCCCTCGCACGCCACCGAACGGCATCCGCCGCCGCGCCGGATCGTGGAGAACCTGGACCGCGGCCTGGTCGCCGTCCCCTCGGGCAAGGGCACCTTCCTGAGCTGGCGGTTACTCGGCACGGAGTACGCACTCCCCCAAGTTCTCGGCTCCGCTCGAACAGGGGGTACCCCCACCGGGGACGCGATCGCGTTCAACGTGTACAAGGGCGGACGGCGGCTCAACCAGGCGCCGGTCACCCGGTCGACCACGTACCAGGACGACACCCGGGGCACCGGCACCTACACCGTGCGTGCCGTCGTCAACGGCCGTGAGCGGAAACCGAGTTCGGCGGCGCTCGACTTCGTGCGGGGTTACGCCGAGGTTCCGCTGGCCGCCGCCGACGGATACACCGTGCAACACGCCTGGCCCGGCGACCTCGACGGCGACGGACGCTACGAACTCGTCGTCAGCCGGCTCGCGCAGACCCGCGACAAGCCCGACCTCCTGGAGGCGTACACGCTCACCGGCGCGCGGCTGTGGCGCGTCGACCTCGGCCCGGGCTCGTACACCCAGGTCGGCGGGAACGGCGCCAACGATCCCGCGCCCGCCGCGATCAGCGGCTCGACGCCGATCGGCGGCTACCGCAACGACGACAACGTCACCGTGTACGACCTCGACCGCGACGGCAAGGCCGAGGTGCTGGTGCACACGGCCGACGGGACCACCTTCGCGGACGGCGCGAAGGTGACCGCCGACTCGCCCGCCGACCAGTTCATTTCGGTGATCGACGGGAAGACGGGCAGCGAGCGCACCCGGCAGCCCGTGCCCGACGACCTCGTCGCCGACGGCCCCTCCGGCGGACACTTCGGCATCGCGTACCTCGACGGCGTACATCCCAGCCTCGTCACGAAGTTGGTCACCCGGGTCGGCGCCAAACGCGGAGCCTTCCGGATCCTCTTCCAGACCTGGGACTTCAACGGCACGGATCTGAACCGGCGTTGGAAGTACGTCGTCCCGGTCGGCAGCGGCGCCACCAGCTTCCACCAGATCCGGACCGTCGACGTCGACCAGGACGGCAAGGACGAGATCGCCGACGGCAACTACGTCGTGGGCAGCGACGGCACGCTGCGCTATGTCGTCGACGGTGCCGGACACGGCGACCGTTTCGACATCGCCGACCTCGACCCCGACCGGCCCGGCCTGGAGGGCTTCGCGATCCAGCAGTCCGAACTGGGCGTCGTATCGAGGTTCCCCTGGTACTACTACGACGCCGACACCGGGCAGCGCCTGGTGACCGGCGAGCACCCGGCCGACCCGACGAGCGAATCCGACCTCGACGTCGGCCGGGGCAGCGCCGCCGACATCGACCCCGGCCACCCCGGCTACGAGTACTGGACCTCCACCGCCGACGTCACCCGCCCCGGCGCGGGCGTCTTCAACGTCCAGGACGGAAAGGTCTCCACGACCACGCCCAGCGTCAACTTCCGTATCTGGTGGGACGGCGACAAGGGCGCCGAACTCCTCGACTCCACGCATGTCGACAAGTGGGACCCGAAGGCCGAGACCAGCACGCGCCTCTTCGACCCGGACGGTGTCGTCTCCGGCGCCCGCAACGCGACCCCCTTCTACGGCGACCTCCTCGGCGACTGGCGCGAGGAGATCCTCGCCGAGACCGGCGACCACACCGCGCTGCGCCTGTACACCACCACCGAACCGACGAAGACCCGCATCTACACGCTCGCCCAGAACCCCGGCTACCGCCTCGGCTGGACCGTGCGCGGCTATCTCCAGTCGACGTACACGGACTACTACCTGGGCACCGAGACCCGGCGGGTGCCGAAACCTGCCATCACCACCACCGCTCGCACGGAAGGAACCTCATGACCACCCGCAGAGCCTTCGCGACCCTCGCCGCCGGTGCCGCGCTGTCGACGCTCGCCCCGGCCACCACCGCGAGCGCCTCGCCGCGCCACCGCCGCGGCCGACTCATCGCCCACGACGGCTTCCGCCGCGGTCTCGGCCAGTGGGTCACCGAACTGCAGGACGGCGGCACGGTCACCGCCTCGCACGGCGTCCTGGAGATCGACGTACCGAGCGGTGCGACGGTCTGGTTCAAGCAGCGGCTCGAAGGGCCCTACGTCATCGAGTACACCGCCACACCGGTCTCCGAGGGCGGCCTCAACGACCGGGTCTCCGACCTCAACAACTTCTGGAACGCCATCGACGTCCGCTCCCCGGACGACCTCTTCGCCACACCCCGGGGCGGCGCCCTGGCCGAATACGACTACCTGAAGACGTACTACGTCGGATACGGCGCCAACACCAACACGACCACGCGGCTGCGCCGGTACGTGGGGGAGCCGGGCGTCCGCCCGCTCGTCTACGACTACACGGAGCCGCTGCTCACGGCCAACGAGCCGAACCGTGTCCGGATCGTCTCGGACGGTTCCACGGTCCGCTGGTGGAACAACGGACGGCTCGTTTTCGACTACGGCGACCCGGAGCCGTACGCGAGCGGGCACTTCGCGTTCCGGACCACATGGAGCCACTTCCGGATCGAGGGCTTCCGGGTGTGGCGGCTGTTCAACCACTCCTGACAGGGCCTTATTCCGGGTTCGGTCACACTTTACGAGTGGCTTATCTCACCACCCGTCAACCCCTTCCTACGGTCGCGTAGCTCACATCGAAAGGTGAATCATGGGCCGATGTGGCAGACGATTCGAAGAGTGACAACAGATCAGTGATCGGGTCGTACGTGGCGGTGGGGGACAGCTTCACCGAAGGCGTCGGCGACCCCGGCCCCGACGGGGCCTTCGTCGGGTGGGCCGACCGGTTCGCCGTGCTCCTCGCCGACCGGCGGCCCGAGGGCGACTTCACCTACACCAACCTCGCCGTACGCGGAAAGCTGCTCGACCAGATCGTCGAGGACCAGCTCCGGGGCGCCAAGGAACTCGCCCCCGACCTGGTCTCCTTCTGCGCGGGCGGCAACGACATCATCCGGCCAGGCACCGACCCCGACGAGGTCGCCGAGCGCTTCGAGCGCGCGGTCGCCGACCTCACCTCCGCCGTCGGCACCGTCTTGGTGACGACCGGCTTCGACACCCGTACCGTCCCCGTGCTGAAGCATCTGCGCGGCAAGATCGCCACGTACAACGGGCACGTGCGGGCCATCGCGGACCGGTACGGCTGTCCGGTCCTCGACCTGTGGTCCCTGAAGACGATCCAGGACCGACGCGCCTGGGACGGCGACCGTTTGCACCTCTCGCCCGAGGGCCACACCCGGGTCGCGCTGCGCGCCGGCCAGGTCCTCGGTCTCGAAGTGCCCGCGGACCCCGACCAGCCCTGGCCTCCGCTGCCGCCCCGCGGCACGCTCGAGGTCCGGCGCGACAACATCCACTGGGCACGCGAGTACCTCGTCCCGTGGATCGGGCGCCGACTGCGCGGGGAGTCCTCCGGCGACCACGTGGCCGCCAAGGGCAGCCTCTCGCCGGACGACATCAAGATGCGGATCGAGTCGGTGGCCTGAACGACGGGTCTCCGACGTGCCGGTGGCTTGGAGGCAGTGGGCGCGGGGGCCGGAGGCGTGATGCGCGGGGCCGTCGTCGGTGTCGGCTTCACCGTGCGTGGGCAGGGAGTCGGTGTCCGTCGTGTCATCGGCGCATCAACGCATTGCCGGCAGCCGGGTGGCGGGACGTGCCGTCCGTCACGGACCCGCATCGGTGGCGTGCCCGCCAGGCGGGCTCGGGCCGAACTTGCCCCCGCGCCTGCGGCCCTCGTGGCGCGGCGGTGTCGTCGCGCGTCGACATGGCGCGGCGGCTGTCGCCGGGTCGGGTCGGCCGTGCCCCGTACACGCCTCCCCGGTGGCTCGGCGGTGGGCGGAGCCGACTCTGGTGGCAGTGATCCGGCGGCCGACGAGGTGAACGGCCCGGGGTGGGCCGGCAGCAGCCGAACCGACCCGCTCGGTGGGCGGTGGAGCGGCGACGGCCGAGCCGAACCGTCCGGGCGCGCGCCCCGGCGTGCGCCTCAGCGCACCGCCGCCGTCAACGCCTCCCGCGCGAGCCCCAGTTCCCGGGCGAGCGCCTCGTCCACCCACTCCTGGGCCCGCGCCCGCGACACCGCTCCCGTGTAGGCGGTCATCTGCACGGCGAGCCCGTCGAGCAGCGCCGTCAGCCGCAGGGCGGCACCCGTGGGATCCGGGCACTCGAACTCGCCAGCCGCCACTCCCTCCGCGATCACCTCGGTGATCGCGGCCTTCCACTGCTTGTCGAGATCACGCGTGACCTCCTGAAGCGCGGGCTCGCGCAGGGCGGCCGCCCAGCCCTCGATCCACAGCCGCCAGCCCTTGGCCTGACCGGTCGGCGCGTACCAGCGCACGGCGGCGCGCAGCCTGCGCAGCGCCGACGTCCGACGGCCGAGCAGCTTGCGCAGATGGGCGAGGTCGTCCTCGGCCGCGTAGGTGAACGCGGCGGCGACCAGCTTCTCCTTGGTGGAGAAGTGGTACAGCACCAACGCGTTGCTCACCCCGAGCACCGAGGCCACGTCGGCGATCCGCACCGCCGCCACGCCCCGCGCCTCGATCTGCTCGATGGCGGCGCGCAGCAACTCCTCGCGCCGTTCCGCCACGCTCAACCGCACCCTCGCCACGCGGTAACCCTAATGCTCGACAGGGTCAGTCGACGAACTGGTAGTCAAACCGGATGCGGCCGTCCTCGTCGAGGACCAGGAACTCCCGGCCACCGCCCGTGGCCCGTCCCTCCCCGGTGTGGAAGGACTCCCAGCGGAACGTGATGACGTCCCGCAGCTGTTGGGCCGGTTCCTGGATCCGGAAGACGTAGGTCCCCGGAGCGACGAATTCGTCGTGGGCGCGGGTCACGCGCGTGTGCAGCTCGTCGTGGCCACGGGCCTCCAGGGCGGCGGTGGTGAAGCCGAGGCCCACCGCGGTGTCCCGCATCTGCTGGGGCGGCCGGAGGACGTGCAGACCGTCCTGAGCCCAGAGTTCGTCCACGGTCTTGCGGCGGATCTCGGGATCGGGCTCGTTCCAGACGCCGATGTAGCGCTCGATCAGGTCCTGCGGGTCGATGGTGGGCATGGATGCTCCCGGTACGAGTCGGACTTCGTGTGGGGAGGGGCGGTCACTCGCGCTCGCGCGCCCTCGCTGCACCGACTCTGCTGTCACCGGCCCCGCGCCTCAATTCCCCAGGAGGAATGACGCGGGGGCCGCGAGACGGGTGCCCGTCAGCGGTACCACCCGAACCGCTCCGCGATCACCGGCAGCCGGTCGGCGACGATGGCGTGCGCCGCGGCCCGTGGTGTCGTCCCGTCGGCCTCCGCGCGGGCCAGCATCCGGTCGATCAGGTCGCGCATGGAACGCCGGGTGTATGCGAACGCCTCGTCCGCGTCCGCGCCGATGTCGCCGAAGAGCGTCCACCACCACCAGGCGTTCGTACCGGAGTTGACCACGACGTCCGGCAGCACGACGACCCCGCGCGCGGCGAGCAGTTCCTCCGCCTCGGGCAGTACGGGCATGTTGGCCGCCTCGACGATCCAGCGGGCGCCGATCTGCCGCTGGTTCTCGGTGTCGATGGCGTACGAGACCGCCGCGGGAACCAGCACCTCCGCGTCCATGGACAGCCAGGCGTCGCCCGGGAGTTCCTGGTCGGCCGGGCGCAGCGCGCCGCGGTCGACCGTCCCGTAGGCGTCCCGCGCCGCGAGCAGCGCGTCGATGTCCAGCCCGTCCGGGTTCGCGATCGTGCCCTTGACGTCCGCGACGGCGACGATGGCCAGGCCCGCGCGGGAGAGGAAGCGGGCCGTGGCTCCGCCCATGGTGCCCAGGCCCTGCACGGCCACGCGCGTCCCCGCGTGTGCCACCCCGGCCCGGTCCAGGGCCGCGAGCACCGACTCGGCGACACCGCAGCCGCCGACCAGTTCGTCGAGCCCGATCCCGTCCACGTCGACCGCGAAGGCGTCCGCGAGCCGCCGACGGGCCGTCGTCTCGTCGTCGAGCAGCGGGTACACGGCCTGGATGGACGAGACGAGCCCCGCCTCCTCGGCGGCCCGGTCGACCAGGTCCTGGGTGAGCCCGAGGTCCTCACCCGTGGTCCAGAAGCTCTCGATGTAGGGGCGCATGGCGCGCAGGTAACGCACCAGCAGGCCGTACGCCGCCGGGTCCTGGGGATCGCAGTCGATGCCGCCCTTGGCGCCGCCCAGCGGGATGTAGCGGCCCTCGGGGTTGTAGTGCAGGGCCTCCTTCATCGTCATCCCGCGGGCGAGCCCGGCGACCTCGTCCAGGGTGCAGCCCGCGCGCATCCGCAGGCCGCCGCTGGAGACGCCCCGGACGAGCCGGTCGACCACGAGATAGCCCGGTCTGCCCGTGACGTGGTCGGTCCAGGTGAGCGTGATCAGGGGCGCGGTCGAAGGCGGGGTGGGCGGCGCGGCCGACGGTGCGGTCGGGGGCGTGGTCGTGGGCGTGGTCATCGGGTCTCCTCGGGGACGGCGATCAGGGTGGGACCAGGCGTGCGCAGCGCCTCGGTGAGAGCGAGGGCCAGCTCGTCGGGGTGGCACACGCGTGTGCCCTGTCCTCCGTAGGCGCGGGCCAGGGCGGGCAGATCGACCGGCGCGAGGTCCACCGCGGTCGGGCGGTCGCCACGGGCGGCCATCTCGTCGCGGATCTCTCCGTAGCCGCCGTTGTCGAACACCACGACGGGCAGCGGGAGTCGCAGCTGCGCGGCGGTCGCCAGCTCCTGCACCGTGAACTGGAGGCCGCCGTCCCCGCTCAGCGCCACCACCTGGCGCTCCGGGCACGCCACCTTGGCGCCGAGCGCCGCGGGCAGCGCGTAGCCGAGCGTGCCGAAGCCGGTCGGGTGGAGATAGCGTCCCGCCGGGCCCAGCGGGAGGTGCGGGAGCGCGCCGTAGTAGCAGCACTGGGCGCTGTCCGAGGTGATGACCGCGTCGTCGGCCAGGACGGCGCGGATCGCCCGCAGGTACGGGATCCAGCGCGCGTCGCGCGCGGCACTCCCGGCGTACCGCGCGTCCCGCACCGCGGCGACCTCGTCGACGCCGCCTCGTGGGCCGGGGATGTCGTGCCGCACGCGCGCGTGGAGGCCCATTTCCGACAACAGTCCCTCCAGGGAGGCCCGTGCGTCGCCGACGAGCGCGATGTCCGTGGGCAGCCCGGAGTGCATCTGGTCCGGGTCGAGGTCGGCCCGGACGAGCGTGCCCCCGAGGGCGGGCGGCGGCGACCAGAAATCGGACTCGGCCAGCTCCGTGCCCACGGCGAGGACGACATCGCGACCCACCAGCCACTTCTGCACCGACTCAGTGTGCAGCGAGACGCCGAGCGAGAGCGGATGCCGCTCGGGTACGACGCCCTTGCCGTTGGCGGTCGTCACGACGGGCGCGCCGCACGCCTCCGCGAGAGTGAGACAGGCGGTCGCGGCGCCGCGCGCGCCACCGCCGAGCACCAGTGCGGGCCGCCGCGCCTCCCGCAGGGCGCGCGCGGCCCGTCGTACGGCCTCGGCGTCCGGCAGGGTCGGCGCGGTGGCCGGGGCGAGCCGCACCGGCCCGGCGGTCTCGGCCGCCGTCAGCACGTCCAGCGGCACCTCGAGGTGCACCGGCCGGGGTCGCCGCGTACGGAAGAGGGTGAACGCGCGCGCCACGGCGGCGCCGATCTCGGCCACCGAGGAGACCCGGTGGCTGAACGCGGCGACGCCCCGCAGCGCCTCGGTCTGGCTGCGCATCTCGTGCAGCAGCCCGGTCGACAGCCGGGGGTGGCGCAGCGGCATACCCGGGGAGACGACCAGCAGGGGCACGCTGTCCGAGTAGGCCTGCCCGACGGCGGCCGTGACGTTGAGGAGCGCGGGACCGGTGGTCGTGATCACGACACCGGGGCGGCCCGTCACGCGCGCGTACCCGTCGGCGGCGTAGCCGGCGCCCTGTTCGTGGCGCGGGGTCGCGTGCCGGACGCCGTACGCCGCCAGGTGCCGGTAGATCTCCAGGTTGTGCGTGCCGGGGATGCCGAACGCCTGTGTCACGTCATGCGCGGCGAGCGCCCGGACGAGCGCCTCGCCACCGGTGAGCACGCCGGTGCGCGAGTCGGTGCGCAGGTCAGTGCGCGGGTCGGCCTCCATGGTGCCTCCAGGTGCGGAACGAGCGGCGCGACCGAAGACCCACCGGCAATCTTTACTGAATCGCCATTCAGTATCGGGAGCGGCCCCGAAGTCTGTCAATTTACTGAACGGATCATCAGTAGGGGGTCTGAGGCGCACCCCCCGTCCCGCCCGCAGCCCTCCGGGGTCCCGGGTGTCCGTCGACTCGCCGGAGCGCCAGGAGCACCCGCGGAAGAAGAGCGTGCGCCGCGAGGTTAGGGAAATGCGGGTCATGGGGGCCACCTGATGTGATCTTGGGCCCCAGGTGTGTCACCCCCAGGTGTGTCGCACCAGGGCCCGGATCTCGCGGTGTGTACCGGGGACATCGCGCTGTGACACCGTCGACCCGGCGCTGTCAGAGGGGCCGACCATAATGGGAGGCCTGACCGACTCCACTTGGAGGTACCGTGACCGGTTTCCGTACGTTGAGCTCCGGGCTCCGCGCGTTGCAGCCCGCCGCCTTCGGCGCGGACCCCGGCGGTGAGCGCATGGAGCGCATCCGCAGATCGCCGAATTTCGCGGACGGTGTCTTCCAGAACCCGGTGAGTGCCCGGACCCGCCCCGACGGCTCCATGCTCGAGTTCGCGAAGATCTTCTTCCGCAAGGAGGAGCGCGCCCACCGCGCCCCGGCGGGCACGGTGCCGGTGTACCCCACGACGCTCGCCGACCTCGCCAAGCCCGCGGCGAGCCGGTTGCGGATCACCTGGATGGGGCACTCCAGTGTGCTCGCCGAGATAGACGGGCACCGGGTGCTGTTCGACCCCGTATGGGGCGAGCGCTGTTCCCCCTTCAACTTCGTCGGGCCCAAGCGGCTGCACCCGGTGCCCCTGCCGCTGGCCGCGCTCGGCCCCGTCGACGTCGTCGTCATCTCGCACGACCACTACGACCATCTCGACCTGCCCTCCATCAAGGCCCTGGCCGACACGGACACGGTCTTCGCGGTGCCGCTCGGCGTCGGCGCCCACCTGGAGCACTGGGGCGTCTCGCCCGACCGCGTGCGCGAGCTGGACTGGAACGAGAGCACCAAGGTCGGCGGCATCTCCCTGACCGCGACACCCGCCCGGCACTTCTGCGGCCGCGGCCTGCGCAACACCCAGCACACGCTCTGGGCCTCCTGGGTGGTGACGGGTGACGAGCACCGGATCTACCACAGCGGGGACACCGGCTACTTCGAGGGCTTCAAGGACATCGGCGCCGAGCACGGCCCCTTCGACATCACGATGATCCAGATCGGGGCGTACAGCGAGTTCTGGCCCGACATCCACATGACGCCCGAGGAGGGTATGCGCACCCACCTGGACCTCCAGGGCGGGCAGCCCACCGGCGTGATGCTGCCCATCCACTGGGCCACGTTCAACCTGGCGACCCACCCGTGGGTGGAGCCGGGCGAGGGCACGATGGCAGCCGCGCACGCGGTGGGCGCCCGTGTCGCACTGCCCCGCCCCGGCCAGCCCTTCGAGCCCACCGCCGGGACCGTCCCGGCCGAGCCCTGGTGGCGCGGTGTGGCCGTGCCGCCGAGGGGTGGCTGGCCCGCCGTCGAGAAGTCCGGAGTGGATGCCTCCGCTTCCAATACTCCGAGTGATGTCATGGGTGAAGCTTCCGAAGGCACCGGAGAGCCGGAGACGGTGCCCGCGAGCTGAATTTCCTGAATGTCCGAACAAACGGCGAGGGTCGGGGAGCGAGCTGCTCCCCGACCCTCGCCGTTTGTTCGCGACCGGTTCTGACCAGCTCTGATCGGATCGATGACGCAAGGGAACGTGCGTCCGAAGGGGATATCGGTCTGCCGTGCGAGGCCTCATACCAGAGCGGGACGCCTTCCGGGGGAGTTTGTCAACTGCCCACCGCACATGATGGGTTGGCGACTACTGTCAGTTGCCGCCGGGCGACGCGGGGCCGATTTTTTCGGCTCTCTCGACCGGCATCGCGATGGCGCACGCCCGAGTCGCGCAGACCCGCGGGAGCCCCCGTGGCCCCCGACGCACCAGTACGAGGACGCAGATGTCTCACCTCCGCGCACCGGCCGCACGCGCAGACCGCCGTGAGGGCGGGCGGCACGGGCGGCCGGTCGCCCGCACGGTCCACCCGCAGCCCGAGGCCCGCCTACGGCCCCAGTTGCTGCGGCTGGCGGTCCTGCCGCCGATCGCGGTGGCGCTCAGCGGCGTTGCGGCCGTGCTGTTCACCGTCCGCTCCACCGGCGCACGCCCCGGCGTCGTCCTGTGGGCGGTGCTCGCCGGCGCCGGGTGCGTGGCCCTCGCGGGCATCCTGATCGCCGCCGTCGGCGCCGACCGGGCCGCCACGTCCGTGCGGGAACGCATCGGCACCCTGCGCCGCGGCAGCGCCCGTACCGAGGCCGACCTGCGCGCCGTCGTCGAGGGCCTGCGCCGGGGCGAGAGCCCTCCCACGCCCAAGCCGCGCCAACGGCCCAAGCCGGACGCCGACGAGTTCGAGCTGCTCGCCGCCGACCTCTCCCGCGCGCACGACGGCGCCGTCACCGCCGTCGTGCAGGCGGCCCAACTCTCCAGCCAGGCGGGCAGCGAGCAGAAGGTCGAGGTCTTCGTCAATCTCGCGCGGCGGCTTCAGTCCCTCGTGCACCGCGAGATCTCGATCCTCGACGAGCTGGAGAACGAGATCGAGGACCCGGACCTGCTCAAGGGCCTCTTCCACGTCGACCACCTCGCCACCCGCATCCGCCGGCACGCCGAGAACCTCGCCGTGCTCGGCGGCGCCGTCTCACGCCGCCAGTGGAGCAACCCCGTCTCCATGACCGAGGTGCTGCGGTCCGCGATCGCCGAGGTCGAGCAGTACTCGCGGGTCAAGCTGGTGCCCCCGATCGACGGCACCCTGCGCGGGCACGCCGTCGCCGACGTCATCCACCTGCTGGCCGAACTCGTCGAGAACGCCACGGTGTTCTCCGCCCCGCACACCCAAGTCCTGCTGCGCGCGGGCCTCGTCACCTCCGGCCTCGCGGTCGAGGTCGAGGACCGGGGCCTGGGCATGCCCCTGGGCGAACAGAACAAGATGAACGCGCTGCTCACCGACCCCGATCAGGTGAATGTCGCCAGCCTCCTCCAGGACGGCCGGATCGGTCTGTTCGTGGTGTCCCAGCTCGCCCGGCGGCACGGCATCCACGTACGGCTCCAGACCAACATCTACGGCGGTGTCCAGGCCGTACTCGTCGTACCGCAGGCGCTGTTGGGCGCGGCGCCGGGCGCCCTCGGCGACGTATCGCAAGCGCAGTCCCAGCAGACACAGCAGCCCAAGGCCCGCGGCCCGCGTCCGCCCGCCGGACCACAGGCAGGGCCGACCGCGCCCGTGTCGTCCGCCGGCGCGACGGTGGCCTCCGTGCCACGGCAGGCGCAGCGGGACCAGATGCCGCCCGCCGCGCTCGGTACGGGCGGCAGCGGCCCGGCACCGCTCCCCGTGCGCGGCGCCCGAGCGGAGCGGCCCAATCCGGCCGAGGCGCTGCCCGGCATCCGCCCCGACGACCGGCCCGCGGTCGCGGAGAACGCGGCCATGCCGCCCACTCCCCGCAAGGGCGCGGTGCGCGGCACCATGGGCAAGCCCCAACTGCCCAAACGACGCGCCCAGGAGCACATCGCACCCCAACTGCGCGACGGGCCCGTGCCCCGCCAGGATCCGGAGCAGGTCGTCGGCCACGACCCCGGCCTGATGGCGGCGTTCCAGCGGGGGATCGGGCTCGCGGAGGCCCAGCACGCCGAGAAACGGCGCACGGAGGCACCGCACATCGAGGCACCGCCCATGGACCGGCCGCACCCCGATCTGCCGCACTCCGACCTGCTGTACGGGGACCCGCCGCACCCGGATCTGCGGCACCTGGACCCGTTGCCGCCGCTGGATGTGATCCGCGTCGACCAGACGTCCACGGGCGCGCCCCGCATAGCCGACGCCCACACGGCGCACGCGCCCGCCCCGCGCGAGGCGCACGGGACCCCCGACAACGCACCCGCGCCCGGACACGACCACACGGCCCGGCACGACGGGAGCACAGCGGCCGGATGACCACCACCCCCCTGACGACCCCCACCCGCACGCCCTCCCACACCCCCACACCCTGCGCTCCGGCAGACCTTCGTACTTCAAGGAGTCGATCCACCATGGCGAGCGACGCGCCGACCGCCCACGCCCATGTATCCGATCTCGACTGGCTGATGAGCGGCCTCGTACAGCGCGTACCGCACACCACCAGCGCGGTACTCCTCTCCTGCGACGGACTCGTGAAGTCGGTCCACGGACTCGACCCGGACAGCGCCGACCACATGGCGGCGCTCGCCTCCGGCCTCTACTCGCTCGGCCGCAGCGCGGGCGTGCGCTTCGGCGACGGCGGTGAGGTACGCCAGGTCGTCGTCGAACTCGACTCGACCCTGCTGTTCGTCTCCACCGCGGGCTCCGGCACCTGTCTCGCCGTGCTCGCCGGCCGCGAGGCCGACGCGGCGGTGCTCGGCTACGAGATGGCGATGCTGGTCAAGAGCGTCCGTCCGTATCTGATGACCGCGCCCCGGCAGGCCGCCGTGGAACCGCCGGCGATGAGGCCTTGAGCGTGGCCGCGGCCGGCGACGGGCCCTGGCTCGACGACGCGGCCGGACGGCTGGTGCGCCCCTACACGGTCAGCAACGGCCGGACCCGGCCGACCACCGCCCTCGACCTGCTGTCGCAGGTGATGGCCACCGGGGCAACACCTCTGGGCTACCTCGGCCCCGAGCACACCCAGGCACTCGAACTGTGCCGGGCGCCCGTCTCGGTCGCGGAGATCGCCGCACACCTGAAGCTGCCCGCGGCGGTCACCAAGGTGCTGCTCTCCGACCTCGTCGACTGCGGGGCACTGACCACCAAGCCGCCCGAGTTCCACCACAACCCCACTGACCGGTCTCTTCTGGAGGCAGTGCTCGATGGACTACGACGACAGCTCTGATCCCTTCCCCACCGCGCTGAAGATCCTGGTGGCCGGAGGGTTCGGGGTCGGCAAGACGACCTTCGTGGGCGCGGTGAGCGAGATCGCGCCGCTCAGCACGGAGGAGCTGCTCACCACGGTCAGCGCCGCGACCGACAATCTCGACGGCGTCGAGAACAAGGTCGAGACCACCGTGGCGATGGACTTCGGCCGCATCACCCTCGATCCGGAACACGTCCTGTATCTGTTCGGCACACCCGGGCAGCAGCGGTTCTGGTTCATGTGGGACGAGCTGTCCGAGGGCGCGCTCGGTGCGGTGATCCTCGCCGACACCCGTCGCCTGGAGGACTGTTTCGCGGCCGTCGACTTCTTCGAGCAGCGCGGTCTCGGCTTCATCGTCGCCGTCAACGAGTTCGACGGTGCCTACCGCTACGACCCCGAGGAGGTGCGCGCGGCCATCGACCTCGACCCCGAGATCCCCATCGTGCGCTGTGACGCCCGGATCTCCAGTTCGGGCGTGCAGACCCTGCTCACCCTGGTCCGCCACCTCCTCGCCCACGCACCGACGCACGCACCCAGCCGCTGAGCCCGCACCCGGCGTACGCCGTCGACCGCTGAGCCCGCACCCGACCCACGTCCCCCGCCACGGAGCCCACACACCATGACGCCCGCCCCGCACCAGGGAGCCCGTAGATGAGTTACGACCCGCCGCGCCCGGCCGGTCGTCTGCTGCTGACCCCGGAGGACAAGGACGCCCCCGCCCGGGTCGGCCGACTGCGCCGACTGGGCCTGGGGGAGCACACGGAACCCGCCTTCGACGCCTTCGCGGACCGGCTCGCCGAGGTCGCCGCGGTGCCGTACTCGATGGTCAACTTCATCGACGAGAACCGGCAGTTCTTCGCGGGCCTGCACACCCCGGACGGAAACGTCTCGGTCACCCGGCCGCTCCCGGCCGCCCCGGACGGCACCGTGAAGGTCGTCGGGCGCTACATGACCCGCGACTACGGGTTCTGCCCCCATGTGGTGGTCCGCCGCAGGGCGCTGGTCCTGGAGGACGTCTGCGACTACCCGCGTTTCGCCGGCAACCCGGTCGTCGACGAGATCGGCGTCCGTTCCTACCTGGGGGCCCCGCTCATCGACCACACCGGCATCGCCCTCGGGACGATCTGCGTCGTCGACCTCGAACCGCGCCCGTGGGGGAAGGCGGGCCTGGAGACCATCAAGTCGATGGCCGCGGAACTGGTCGAGCAGATCGAGCGCAGGGAGGACACCGGGGGGATCTGACGCCCGCGGCCGGAGGCGTGAAGGAAAGCTGCGGCAGCGCTTAAGAAATCCTCGATGGACCAACGGCGCCCCTGTGCGGCAGATTTCTCCGGGAAATCACCCCTCTCCCCGGTACGGGCCCCTTCGGCGTGCCCTGCTCCGGGACCTCACCACGGGAGCCGCAGCTTGAAGGCGCTGGTCAAGGAGAAGGCGGAGCCCGGGCTCTGGTTGACGGACGTCCCGGAACCGGAGATCGGCCCCGGCGACGTACTGATCAAGGTCCTCAGGACCGGGATCTGCGGCACCGACCTGCACATCCGCAACTGGGACGGCTGGGCGCAGCAGGCCATCCGCACGCCGCTCGTCCTCGGCCACGAGTTCGTCGGAGAGGTCGTCGAGACGGGCCGCGACGTCGCCGACATCAAGGCGGGCGACCGCGTGAGCGGCGAGGGCCACCTCGTGTGCGGCAAGTGCCGCAACTGCCTGGCCGGGCGCCGCCACCTGTGCCGTGCCACGGTCGGCCTGGGCGTCGGCCGCGACGGCGCGTTCGCCGAGTACGTGGCCCTGCCCGCCGCCAACGTGTGGGTGCACCGCGTCCCGGTCGACCTCGACGTCGCCGCGATCTTCGACCCGTTCGGCAACGCCGTGCACACGGCGCTGTCCTTCCCCCTGGTCGGCGAGGACGTCCTCATCACGGGCGCGGGCCCGATCGGTCTGATGGCCGCGGCCGTGGCCCGGCACGCGGGTGCCCGCAACGTCGTCATCACCGACGTCAGCGAGGAGCGCCTCGACCTCGCCCGCAAGATCGGCGTCAGCCTCGCGCTGAACGTCGCGGAGTCGACCATCGCCGACGGACAGCGCGCCCTCGGCCTGCGCGAGGGCTTCGACATCGGCCTGGAGATGTCCGGCCGCCCCGAGGCCATGCGCGACATGATCGCCAACATGACGCACGGCGGCCGGATCGCGATGCTCGGCCTGCCCGCCGAGGAGTTCCCGGTCGACTGGTCCCGGATCGTCACCTCCATGATCACGATCAAGGGCATCTACGGCCGTGAGATGTTCGAGACCTGGTACGCGATGTCCGTCCTCCTCGAAGGCGGCCTCGACCTCGCGCCGGTCATCACCGGCCGCTACGGCTACCGCGACTACGAGGCGGCCTTCGCGGACGCCGCGAGCGGCCGCGGCGGCAAGGTCATCCTCGACTGGAGCGCGTGAGCGTCCGCAAGAGCCACTCCGAACCGCGTAACCCCCTAGGAGCCCCTCCATGTTCGACTCCGTGCGCGACGACCTCCGCACCACCCTCGACGAGATCCGCGCCGCCGGTCTGCACAAGCCCGAGCGCGTCATCGGCACCCCGCAGTCCGCGACCGTGAGCGTCACCGCGGGCGGCCGCCCCGGCGAGGTCCTCAACTTCTGCGCGAACAACTACCTCGGCCTCGCCGACCACCCCGAGGTCGTCTCCGCCGCCCACGCGGCCCTGGACCGCTGGGGCTACGGCATGGCGTCCGTCCGCTTCATCTGCGGTACGCAGGAGGTGCACAAGGAGCTGGAAGCGCGCCTGTCCGCGTTCCTCGGCCAGGAGGACACGATCCTCTACTCCTCCTGCTTCGACGCCAACGGCGGCGTCTTCGAGACCCTCCTCGGCGCCGAGGACGCGGTCATCTCCGACGCCCTCAACCACGCCTCGATCATCGACGGCATCCGCCTCTCCAAGGCTCGCCGCTTCCGGTACGCCAACCGCGACATGGCCGACCTGGAGGCCCAGCTCAAGGAGGCGTCCGACGCGCGCCGCCGGCTGATCGTCACCGACGGCGTCTTCTCGATGGACGGCTATGTCGCGCCCCTGAAGGAGATCTGCGACCTCGCCGACCGCTACGACGCCATGGTCATGGTCGACGACTCGCACGCCGTCGGCTTCGTCGGCCCCGGTGGCCGCGGCACCCCCGAGCTGCACGGTGTCATGGACCGCGTCGACATCATCACCGGCACCCTCGGCAAGGCGCTCGGCGGCGCCTCCGGCGGCTATGTCGCCGCTCGCGCCGAGATCGTCGCGCTGCTGCGCCAGCGCTCGCGCCCGTACCTCTTCTCGAACACGCTCGCCCCGGTGATCGCGGCGGCCTCCCTGAAGGTGCTCGACCTGCTGGAGTCGGCCGACGACCTGCGTATCCGCCTCGCGGAGAACACCGCGCTGTTCCGTTCCCGGATGACCGCGGAGGGCTTCGACATCCTCCCCGGTGACCACGCGATCGCCCCCGTCATGATCGGTGACGCGTCCGTCGCCGGACGTATGGCCGAGCTCCTCCTGGAGCGCGGCGTCTACGTGATCGGCTTCTCCTACCCGGTCGTCCCGCAGGGCCAGGCCCGGATCCGGGTCCAGCTCTCGGCCGCGCACTCGACGCAGGACGTGAACCGGGCGGTCGACGCGTTCGTGTCCGCCCGCGCGGAGCTCGAGGGCTGAAAGACGCCTGTGACCTGAGAGAATCGGTCACATGATCGAAGCGCGGCGGCTCCACATCCTCCGTGCGGTGGCCGACCACCGCACGGTCACGGCGGCGGCCGCCGCGCTCTATCTCACCCCCTCGGCCGTCTCCCAACAGCTGACCGCGCTGGAGCAGGAGACCGGCCACCGGCTCGTCGAGCGCGGCGCCAAGGGCGTACGGCTGACTCCGGCCGGCGAGATCCTGCTCAGCCACACCAACGAGGTGCTGGCCCAACTGGAGCGCGCCGAGGCGGAGTTGGCCGCCTACAGTGCGGGTTCGGCGGGCACGGTCACCGTCGCCTCCTTTGCGACCGGCATCGGCCTGGTGGTGGCTCCCGCGCTGGCCCGCCTCGCCCGCACGGCACCCGGCATCCACGTCCGCGTCCAGGACGCCGAGGGCGACGCCAGTCTGCCGATGGTGCTCGACCGGCTGGTCGACATCGCGGTCGCCGTCGAGTACCGGGGCGCCCCGGACGCGGACGACCCGCGCCTGACCCCCGTAGCCCTGTACGCCGAGCCCTTCGACGCGGTCGTCCCGCTCGGTCACCGGCTCGCCGACGCCACCGAGGTCCCGCTCGCCGAGCTGGCCAAGGACCCGTGGATCGGCCCGTACCCCGGCAACCCCTGCCATGACGTGGTCGTCCTGGCCTGCGAGAACGCCGGATTCCAACCCCGCCTCGAACACTCCTCCGACGACTTCCGGGCCGTCGTAGCCCTCGCCTCGGCCGACGCGGGTGTCGCCCTGGTGCCTCGTTCCGCCCTGCGCGGCATGGACCTCACGGGCGTGCTGGTCCGACCGGTCGACGGCGTCGCGCCCACGCGCCGAGTCTTCGCGGCCGTACGCCGGGGCGCGGAGGGGCATCCGCTGATCCGCCCGGTGCTGGATGCGCTGGCGGAAGCCGCGACGGTGGACTGAGGGAAGCGGTCGGAGAGGGGAGTGGTCGGAGGGGAGTGGTCGGCGGAGCACCCTACTGTTTTCATATCTGGGATAACATCCCGAATATGGGAAACAATGGGGAGCTCGATGGGGTCGATGTCCGGCTCGGGGCCCGACTGGCCGAGCTGCGCTCCGAACGTGGCTGGTCCCTGGGGGAGTTGGCGGAGCGCAGCGGGGTCAGCCGCTCCACACTGTCCCGTGCCGAGCGGGCCGAGATCAGCGCCACGGCCTCGCTCCTGAACCGGCTGTGCGCCGTGTACGGACGCACCATGTCTCAGCTGCTCAGCGAGGTCGAGGCGGAACCCGTTGCGGTGGTGCGGGCGGCCGACCAGACGGTCTGGGCCGACGCAGCCTCCGGATTCGTACGACGATCGGTGTCCGCGCCGCACGCCGGGCTGCGCGGCGAACTGGTCGAGGGGCGGCTCAGGGCCGGCGCCGACATCGCCTACGACCGGCCTCCCGTGCCCGGCCTGGAGCAGCACATCTGGGTCCTCGACGGAACGCTGGAGGTGACCGCGCAGGACGTCGAACACCGGCTCGACGCCGGGGACTGTCTGCGGCTGCGGGTGTGGGGGCCCACCCGCTTCCGGTGTCCCGGCCCCGAGGACGTACGGTACGCGCTCGTGGTGGTGCTGCCGTGACCACCGTCTCCCGGCTGGACGCCCGGCGCCTTCGCGCCTCGGTGGGAGAGTTGGCCGAGCTGCTGATCGACACCGTGGAGGGTGGGGCCTCGATCGGCTTCCTCGCCCCGTTGGAGCGGACGACGGCCGTCGCCTGGTGGGAGGAGCGCGTGGACGCGGTGTCGGCCGGACGCCTCGCCGTGTGGGTGGCGCACACCGCGGACCGGATCCTGGGCACCGTCAGCCTCGTCTTCCCCGACAAACCCAACAGCCGCCACCGTGCCGAGCTGGTGAAGCTGATGGTGCACCGCGACGGCCGCGGACAGGGCCTCGGCCGGGGCCTTTTGACCACCGCCGAGCACGCGGCCGCCACCGCCGGAATCACCCTCCTGCATCTGGACACCGAGACCGACAGCCCCGCCGAGTCCCTCTACCGCTCCGCGGGCTGGACCCGGCTCGGGGCGATACCCGACTACGCGGCGACGCCGTCGGGTGAGCTGCGCCCGACGACGATCTTCTACAAGCGGGTGGGAGCGACGGTCCCCGGCGCGTGAAGAGCCGCCGCTCCCACCGCGGCTACAGCAGGGAGGTCAGGTGGCGCAGCTCCTTCACGAGAGGTGGCCGGGGGAGCGGGACGATGCCGATCTCCGGGTGGTGCGGGCGGGCGATGTGCGGGTGGACGTGGTCGATGAACGCCGGATTCACCAACGGGGCGGTGACGCGTTCGCCGCACATATAGGTGGGTTCGAAGTGCTCGCGCACCAGCTGCGTGCGCCAGTGGTCGGCGTCGTGGTACTCACCGCTGTGGGCGTGTTCGAGGAACAGGCAGTACTCGGCGACCTGGTGGCCGACCCCGGCCGCGAAACGCCACCAGAAGCGCGCCCCGCTGCTGTCGCCCGCCACGTGCAGCAGACATGCGAAGACCAGGGCGCCGGTCTTGTCCGCGTACTGGCTGTCGATGAACTCGCTCAGATGACGGTCGGCGTCCGGCCCGAACAGCACCAGCAGGCTCACGGCGTTCAGGTCCCACCAGGCACGGTCCGCGTCCGGAGTGCGGTCGTCCTCGGGGGTGGTCCACACGGCTCGGACGAGCGCGGCATCGGGGTTGCGCGGGCGGTGCCGGGCCGCCTGACGGCTGCGCAGACGGGCTTCGGAGGCCGCGAGGTCGTAGTCGGCGTAACGATCCTGCGTACGCGCTTTGGCCAACAGGTCGTCGATGGTGCGGCGGTCGGACGGCAGGGTGCTCATCGGGGGTTCTTCCCGTCGGAGTGCTCCGGGCAGCGGAGTTTGAGCAAGGTGGCGAGGCGCCGCCGGCCGGTACGGAGCTGGGAGCGGACGGTGGCCTCCTCGTTGCCCATGAGTACGGCGGCTTCGGCGGCCGTGAAACCTATGCCGTAGTAGAGGAGGATCGCGTCCCGCTGCCGCTCGCTCAGGGAGCCGACCGCGACGTACAGGGCGATGGCGTCGGTGAGCGTGTCGTACGGATCCTCGGCCGGGTCGGCGAGCGCCGCCTCGAAGGCGGCGATCTCCATCAGCTCCGGGCGACGCCGTCGCTTGCGGTGCATGTCGATGATGCGGCGCTTGAGGATCGTCCAGGCGTAGCCCTCCAGGTTCTCCATCCGCAGCATCCGCGGCCAGCGGTCCATGACCTGGTCGAAGGTCAGGTCCACGGCCTCCTCCGCGTCGGCGTCGGAGCCGAGCTGGAGATAGGCGTAGCGCATGTAGTCCTGGCGGCGCTGATGGTGGAAACCCCAGTACGCCATCTGCACGGTGGGGTGCCATTGGTCGATGGGCACCACCCGCGGTGTGCCGACGGCCCCGCCGGTCTCCTCCGGCCCGCCGTCGCCGTTCACGGGACGTCCCGGGTCGACTCGGCGGAGCGGGACGGGGCGCGGGTGCCGGTCAGTCCGGTGATGCCGATCCGTACGCCGGCCGTCAGGAGCCGACGGCAGCCACGGACGACGTCCGGGCCGAACACCCTCATGCCAAGCGCGATCTCGAACAACCACGCGGCAGCGCTCTGCTGCACGGGGTCCTCCCCTGTACCTGTGCTGATCGAAGGTGCCGTGTCCCCACCCCGGCACCAGAGGCACCGTCCGCCTCCACCCATGAAGCGTCCGGGGCGACCCGAACGTGCAGCCGGTGCTCGAAAAATATTACGGTCAGTATCGATCTGATTGCAGCTGGTTCAATCATCGATCGTCTCGGACGGGAGCCGGGAGCGACCGGACCCGCCGCCCCCTGTCGATGTCAGTGCCTTTGGCTACCGTGCCTCTCATGCCGGATGCCGACGACGTACGCCGTACCGCCCTCTCCCTGCCGGACACCGCGGAGAAGATCGCCTGGAGCATGCCCACCTTCCGGGTCGCGGGGAAGATGTTCGCCACGCTGCCCGAGGAGGAGACGTCCATCGCGGTGCGCTGCCCGAAGGAGGAGCGCGACGAACTCGTCCTGGCGGAGCCCGGCAAGTTCTGGATCGCCGACCACGAGGCGGGTTTCGCCTGGGTCAGGGTCCGGCTCGCCGCCCTGGAGGACGGCGACGAACTCCGCGACATCCTGGCCGACTCCTGGCGCCAGGCGGCTCCGCCCCGGCTGCTCGATGCCTACCCGGAGCTGGGACTTCCGAGGGCCGACTGACACGCATGTCCGCTCGGGTCCCCGCGGGTCCGCGTGGGGGCGGACTCAGGGGCGCGGTCGGCCCGAGGCGCTCAGGAAGCCGCCGATCCGCTCGCGCAGGGATCCCGCGTCGAGGCCGTGCGCGGTCAGGTGCTCGTCCACGGTCCCGTACCTGCGCAGCTCACGCCGACGGACTCCGAGGCCGAGGACACGGTGGGGTACGTCGGCGAGCGCGTCGCCCGCGGCGGCCGTGGACGTACCGGCCAGGTACGGCTCGACGAGGACGACGTCGGTGCCCGCCGCCTCCGTGGCGCGGCGCAGGGCCTGCCCGTCGAAGGGCCTCACGGTGGCCGCGTACAGGACGGTGACGTCGAGTCCCTCCGTGGCGGCGAGTACGGCGTCGAGCATCGGCCCGACGGCGACGACGACCCCTGCGCGCCCTTCCCGGACGGTACGGAAACGGGCCCCGTCGACCGGCAGGCCCTGCGCGTTGGACTGCACGGACAACCGCACGTACACCTTGTCGTCCCCGGCGGCGACCGCCTGCCGCAGCAGCTGCTCGGCCTCGTCCGGATGGCCGGGAACGTGCACGGTCCAGCCGTCCAGTGTGTCGAGCAGGGCCACGTCGCCGGGTGCCATGTGGGTGAAGCCTCCGGCGGGCCAGTCGAAGGACGCGGCAGCGCTCACCAGCACCGCGCCCACGTCCTGGTGTCCGAGGTCCAGCTTGACCTGCTCGAACGGCCGCTCGACGAGGAAGCTGGCGAAGGTGTGCACGACGGGCCGCAGACCGGTCAGCGCCAGGCCCGCGCCCGCCCCGACCAGGAGCTGTTCGCGGATCCCGACGTTGATCACCCGATCGGGATGCCTGCGCCGGGCTTCCGTGAAACCGTCCTTGCCGATCTCGGCGAGGACGACCGCGACCCGAGGGTCCTCGTCGAGCAGCCGCGTCATGACGGGGGCGAAACGATCACGCATGGTGTCCATGGAAGGGGGTCCTTTCGGGGGAGGGGGCACGGGATGAGGAGAGGGGTGCGTCCGGAGCCGCAGATGCCTTGCATGTCTCAGGTGCCGCAGGTGCCTCAGTCGTCCCGGGCGTCTCGGGCGTCTCGGATGCCTCAGGCGGACTTGGGCTCGACCCGGGCGACCACCACGTGCGGGCGACCCGGGTGGGGCGCGGTGAAGGCGGCGTACAGCGCCTCGTGGTCACGGCCGTCGACGGTCAGGGCGGACCAGCCCGCGGCCTCGAACCGGGCGGCGATACCGCCGGGCCGGGCATGACTGGCGGAGGAGTTGTCGATCACCACGGTGTGCAGCCGGTCGAGACCGGTCGGCCCGGCGTACGCGATCGCCTCGTGGTTGCTGCCCTCGTCCAGCTCCGCGTCGCCGACCAGCACCCACACACGGGGCTCGCCCAGCCCCTGCGCGCGCAGGCCCAGCGCGGTGCCGACAGCGATCGGCAGCCCGTGCCCCAGCGACCCGCTGCCGATCTCGGCACCGGGTACCAGCACCCGGTCCGGGTGGTGTCCGAGCGGTGAGTCGTACGCGCCGAAGTCCGACAGCCACTCCACGGGCACGAAGCCCTTGGCCGCGAGCACCGCGTAGTACGCCATCGGCCCGTGCCCCTTGGAGAGCAGGAACCGGTCCCGCTCCGGATCGTCCATCCGCTCGGGCCCGACCCGCAGCACCCGGTCGTAGAGCACCCACAGCGCGTCCAGCGTGGACGTCGCCGCGGGTCCGTGCTTCTCGTCGCCGGTCATCAGCCCCATCAGGCGGGGCAGGTCCTGGTACGGGTGTCGGCGTTCTGCCTCGATGATCGTCATGCCGACGATCGTGCAACCTCAATCAAACTTCAGGTCAAGTGTCGCCTCGAAGTCTCCTCCCCCCGTGGCCCCGCGCCCCGGTCGGCCCCGAATAAACGGATGCGCGACCATCGCCCCGAGTGCGGTATTGTTTCCGTGCGCGTTCGGCCAGGGGAAACCCCAGGTCAGACGGGCAACGGGACGTGGCGCAGCTTGGTAGCGCACTTGACTGGGGGTCAAGGGGTCGCAGGTTCAAATCCTGTCGTCCCGACCAGCTTCACAGCAGGTCGGAGGCCGTCTTCTCGGCGATGAGAAGACGGCTTTGTCGTGTCCGCTCCTTCACGGATCTCCAGGAGCCACCAGGTGACGGGCAGCTCGTAGATGCCGTACGCCTGTGAGTCCTCCTTGAACTTCAGCTCCGAGACGTCGACCGCGAGCCGCAGGGTCGGCACCCGACGGAACAGTGTGCTGAACACGATGTGGAGTTCGATACGGGCCAGCCGTTGCCCGATGCACTGGTCCGAGCCCCAGCTGAACGCGACATGCTGCGCCGCCCGGCGGGCGAGGTCGAGCTTCTCGGGCTCGGGGAACGCCGGCGGATCCCGGTCGGCGGCCGACAGGGCCGCGAGCTGGTCGGGGTTCTGGAGCAGCAGCGCGGTGCCCAGAGTGATCATGTTGGCGCTGGTGTCGCGGCCGGCGACGAGCAGGATGTGCTGCCCCAGGGAAGTGGCCTCCGCCAGGCTGAGATCGCCCTCCTTGAGGCGCGCGGCAAGGTCGGACAGGACGTCCTCGGCGGGGTCGTCCATCGTGGCCTCGATGAGCCCGGAGATGTAGCGGCGCAGCTCCCTTGTCGTCTCGGCTGCGTCTTGCGGTGTCTTGAACCGCGCGTTGGTGACGCCGGCGTGCTCCTGGAAGAACTCGTGGTCCTCGTAGGGCACTCCGAGCAGCTCACAGATCATCAGTGACGGCAGGGGCAGGGGCAGGGGCAGGAGGCAGGGCCGTGTTGAGGTCGGTGGGGTCGGGTCCCGCCGGCATCTTGTCGATGAGGTCGTCGGTGATCTGCAGAAAAGACTGCGCGGAAGAGGCACGCGGGCGCATCGGGAAGGGTGCGATCGGGCCGCCCGGGCTCAGGGGCACACGCCTGTTCGGCCGGGTCGCGCAGGCGTGCGACGTGCGCCGTTGGCCGATAAAAACGCTTGGACTGCGCGGGAACCCTCGCGGGACACTGCCATTCCTGGCCCGCCGTACTCGCACGTGGGTGTCGCCGCGGGCCCGTCGTCGTACCCCGCCCATCGCAGGACGACCCGAGCGAACGCGCTCACTCGAAACCGAAGCTCCACAAGGCCACTGAGGCAACGGAATCTCCCCGGAGAAGCACGCGGCAGGCTGCCGCACGACCACACAGGGTTGGGATGGGATCGCCTGAATCGCGCGAGGGTTCACCGAGCAAAGGCTCGGTGCTCCTCGCCCTTCGCTATTACGGACGGGAGTTGGCCCGGCTCCGACGGCTGACCGCCCCCGCCATGCTGCTGCCGGCGCTCGGCAACATCGGCATCAACTACATCGCGCCTCTGATCGTCGCGAAGCTCGTCGGCCGGATCGCCGGCGACGCCGGCATCTCCATCGGCTCGACGCTGCCGTACGTCCTCGGCTTCGGCGGCGTCCTGCTGCTCGCGGAGATGCTGTGGCGCCTCGGCCTGCACTGCCTGAACCGTCTCGACGCCCTCGGTATCGAGCAGTTGTACGTCATCGGCATGGACGAGCTGTTCGCCAAGGACGCCGCGTTCTTCCACGACAACTTCGCCGGGTCACTGACCAAGCGGGTGCTGAGCTTCGCCTCCCGCTTCGAGGAGTTCGTCGACACGATGACGTTCCAGGTCGTGGGCAGCTTCGTGCCGCTGGTGTTCGGGGCGGTGGTGCTGTGGCGCTACGAACCGCTGCTCGTCGTCGGGCTCCTGGCGATGATCGCGCTGACGGCGGTTTGCGTGCTACCCCTCATCCGCCGCCGTCAGGCGCTCGTCGATCAGCGCGAGGAGGCGATCGCCCGGGTGTCGGGCCATGTCGCCGACAGCCTGATGAACATGGACACGGTCCGGGCGTTCGCCGCCGAGGAGCGTGAGGCCGCCGAGCACCGGTCCCGTGTCGCGGCCTCGCGGCGGCTCATGCTGCGGTCGTGGGACTACGGCAACCTGCGCATCGACACACTGGTCGCGCCGATGTCCGTACTGACCAACGCGCTGGGCCTGCTGCTCGCGGTCGCGCTCGGCGGAGGCAGCCAGGGCGTCGAGGCGGTCGTGGTCGCCTTCACGTACTACAGCAACGCGACGCGGATCATGTTCGAGTTCAACCAGATCTACCGCCGCCTGGAGAGCTCGATGACGGAGGCCGCGCAGTTCACCGAACTGCTGCTGAAGCCGCCGACCGTACTCGACCCGAAGGCGCCGGAAGCGCTGCTGTCCCGGGCCGCCGACGTCCGCTTCGAGCAGGTGACCTTCGCCCACGCGGGCGCGCAGCCGCTCTTCGAGGGACTCGACCTGGCCGTGCCCAGCGGGGCGAAGATCGGTCTCGTCGGCCGGTCCGGCGGGGGCAAGACCACGCTGGCCCGGCTGCTGCTGAGGATGACGGACATCGACTCCGGACGCATCCTGATCGGAGGGCAGGACATCAGCAGGCTGCGCCAGGCCGACCTGCGCGGGCTGATGGCCTACGTGCCGCAGGACCCGGCGATGTTCCACCGCACCCTGCGGGACAACATCGCCTTCGCCCGGCCGGACGCCACCGAGGCCGAGATCCGTCGCGCTGCTGAGGCGGCGCATGTCACGGAGTTCGCCGACGCGCTGCCGGACGGCTTCGACACCATGGTGGGCGAGCGCGGGGTCAAGCTGTCCGGCGGACAGCGCCAGCGGGTCGCACTCGCCAGGGCGATCCTGCGCGACGCACCGATCCTGCTGCTCGACGAGGCGACCAGCGCGCTGGACTCCGAGAGCGAGATCCTCGTACAAGAAGCGCTGTGGCGGCTCATGGAGGGCCGGACGGCGCTCGTCGTGGCGCACCGACTGAGCACGGTCGCCACCATGGACCGGCTCGTCGTCCTCGACCGCGGACGCATCATCGAGCAGGGCACGCATCAGGAACTGCTCGCGTCGGAAGGCGCCTACGCGAAGCTGTGGCAGCACCAGTCGGGCGGTTTCCTCGACGACAGCCAGGAGCCGGCCGACCTGCACTGAACGCGAACCCGGCGGGCGTGGGGTCCCCCCGCGCCCGCTCGGCGGCACCCGCTCCCCGATGTCCACTCCGGTGTCCACTCCGGGCACCGATTGACGAAAGCCGCAGAGCCCCCTTTTCGGATGTCGTTGAGGATCTGACTACTCATCAATGTTCGCAAGTACTCCTCATATTGACGGTCCGTCACGAGTTGGGGCGATGATACGATCGCCGCACTTGCCGAGCGGGCTATGGGCACAAAACGACTCTTCCGGCCAAACGACTCTTCTGGCCAACTGTGCGGCCCGAACGGTAAACCCTGCGCAGTGGGCTGTCGGCCCGCCGCGCTGACGGATTTCAGTAGCTGGCTGTCAGTCGCTTGAAGAGAGTCTTATGACGCAATACATGCAGGACCCGGCTCTCTGGGCTCTTATCGCTGGTACTCCGCTTGCAGCTACCGCCATTATTCGCGGAAAGCGGTCTGCGCGGAGTTTAAGGCAGGGAAATCAAGAACTCAGGGATCACTACGCTGAGCTTGAGAATCAATATTCGGCCTCGGTGAAGAAGGCTCAGGAGCAAGCCGAAGAAGCAACGAGAACCGCGCTCAAATCGGCGATGCGGACGCTTCAGGGTCTCGCCGCCGAACAGCAGTTGGCCATTTCCAAACTGCAGAGCAAGTATGGCGAGTCGGTGATTCTCCAGGACCTCCTGGAAATCGACCACATGAACTCGCAGTTCGGGCGGCGCGCACAGTCCATCGCGGTGCTCTGCGAAGGCTGGCTGGGACGGCAGCGTGACGTCGCGTCGGTATACGACGTGGTCCGCAGCGCGCAGGGCAGGATCCGGCACTTCCAGCGGGTCGAAATCCTTTCGCAGGTCGATTTCGCGGTCACCAACCGAGCCGTCGAACCGGTGGCGCTGGCCCTTGCGGAACTGCTCGACAACGCCACGAGCTACTCGGCACCGGAAACCAGTGTCGAGATCAATGTCCGTGCCGTACCCAAGGGCATCTGCATCGTCGTCGACGACGCCGGTGTCGGCATGAACGAGGAGGAGAAGGCCCGAGCGGCGAAACTCCTTTCGAGTGAGCGGGCCTCGGGTGTCTCCGGGCTCGGCAATCCTCCGCAGTTCGGCTTCGCGGTGATCGGTGTGCTCTGTGAGCGCTACGGCTTCACGGTGTCCGTCGACTCGACCTCTCCCTACGGGGGTGTGCGAGCGGTGGTCCTGCTGCCGGACGAGCTGCTCACGAGCATGCCGCAACCAAAGGAGCGAGCACAGACTGTGAGCACTGTTCCCTCGCTGAACCCGAGCGGCCCGGAACCCGCCGCGGCCGTGTCCACGACCGCCGACGGTCTTCCCAAGCGCCGCCGCAGGCGGGCCATGGCCATCGTGCCGCCGAGTTCCGAAACCACGGGCGCCCCCATGACCACGGGCACCCCGATCCGCTCCGAAGAGGAGACCGCCTCGATCATGGGTGCCTTCCAGCGCGGCACGCAGTCCGGTCGAGCCGCGCTCCCGGAGCCTGCGGGCCGCACGAGCAACGCACATGACGCAAGCAGCGAAGGGCATGAGGTTTCGTGAACAACGATCTGTCATGGATGCTTGACGGCGTCCTGGAGATTCCCGGGGCTCTGCACGCGGTCCTGGTCTCCGCCGACGGGCTCTTGATGGCGTCCTCGAAGGGGGTCGGAAGGGACCACGCGGACACCGTCGCCGCCGCGATGAGCGGTGTGCAGTCACTGAGCCGCTCGATCGGGTTCTTCTGCGACGGGTCCGATCTGAAGTGGCGGCAGACGCTCGTCGAGTTCGACGGTGGCTGGGTCTTCCTGATCTCCGCCGGTGACGGCGCGTACCTCGCGGTCTCGGCCTCTCCCGACGTCGAGATGGGGGAGATCACCTTCCGTATGCAGCAGCTCGTCGGCCAGCTGGGCAAGGCGCTGACGACTCCGCCGCGCGAGAACATCGGCGCACGCCAGTGACCGATTCCGAGCGGCAGGAGCCCGAGGCCGCGGAGTTAGTGCGGCCGTACGTCATCACCAATGGCCGGGATCTTCCCGACGGCGACCAGTTCTCCCTGATCACGCTGGTCACGGCGGCCGCCGACCATCAGCAGCGGCCGGCCCGGCTCTCCCCGGAGGAACAGAGCCTGCTGGAGATGTGCTCCGGCGGCTACCTCTCGGTCGCCGAGATCGCGGGACACCTGCGCCTGCCCATGGGCGTGGTGAAGATCCTTCTCAATGCCCTCGCCGAAGGCGGTTACCTCATCACGCGCGCGCCGGTGGCGCGCGCCCGCCTGGTCGACGAGCAGATTCTTCAGGAGGTGCTGGATGGTCTCCGGGCCCGTTTTGGATGAGAAGGCGTACGTCCGCGGTGGAGCGGCGCAGACCGCCGTGAAGATCCTGATCGTCGGGCACTTCGCGGTGGGCAAGACCACCTTCGTCGGGACGATGTCGGAGATTCCTCCGCTGTCCACGGAGGAGACGATGACGCAGGCCGGCGAGGAGATCGACGACCTCAAGGGCGTCCGCGGCAAGACCACCACCACGGTGGCCATGGACTTCGGACGCCTCACGATCAGTGATCACGTCGTGCTGTACCTGTTCGGTACGCCGGGCCAGCAGCGGTTCGTGCAGATGTGGGAGGACATGGCGCGCGGCGCTCTCGGGGCGCTCGTGCTGGTCGACCCCGAGCGGCTGGCGGATTCCTTCGCCGTCATCGACCTGATCGAGCAGTACGGACTCGCCTACGCCATTGCCGTGAACCACTTCGACGGCACGCCGCTTCGTGGCGAAGAGGCGCTGCGTGAGGCGCTGGACCTGCTCCCCGACACCCCGGTCGTCACCTGCGACGCTCGCGACGAGAATTCATCAGCAAGCGCCCTGATCACCCTCGTTCACTATTTGCAGGACCGTGCCCGCTAGGAGCAAGCATGAACACTGAATCCACCGTCCCCGTGCCACCACCCGGCTGCCCGGCTCATGCCACGGGTGAGCCGGTGCCGTTGCACGGGGCGGAGTTCGCGGCCGATCCGCAAGCCTATTACGAGTACATGCGTCACTACGGGCCGACCGCTCCGGTCGAACTCGCCCCCGGTGTCGAGGCGACCCTTGTCACGGATTACTCGGCGGCGCTCCAGCTGCTCCAGAACGCGGGTGCCTTCCGGAAGGACTCGCGCCGCTGGCGGGATTTCAACGAGGGCGAGATCAGTCCGGACAGTCCGGTGCTTCCGCTTCTCGTGTACCGGCCCAACGCCATGTTCAGTGACGGGGCCGACCACATGCGGCTGCGGCAGGCCATCACGGACAGCTTCGCGCGTGTCGATTCGCATTGGCTGAGCCAGAGCGCCGAGCGGGTCTCCAATTACCTCATCGCCCAGTTCCACACCCGTGGCTCGGCCGATCTGCTCAACGACTACGCCAAGCTGCTGCCGCTTTTCGTGTTCAACGAACTCTTCGGCTGCCCCGCGGAGATCGGCGACCGGGTCCTCTTCGGTATATCCGGCATTTTCGACGGTGTGAATGCCGAGAAGGCGAACGAGGTACTGGGTCAGGCCGTGGGCGAGCTGGTGGCCCTCAAGCGGTCCCGGCCCGGCGACGACGTCACCTCCTGGCTGATGCAGCATCAGGCGCGCCTGACCAACGAGGAGATGGCCCATCAACTCGTCCTGCTCCTGGGCGCCGGTGCGGAGCCGCTGCGCAACCTCATCTCCAACACCCTGCATCTGCTGCTGACCAACGACCGTTACGCGGCAGGCGGGTTGATCGAAGAGGCCATCGACACCACGCTGTGGAAGAACCCGCCCATGGCGAACTACGCGCCGCACTACCCGGCGGCCGACATGGAGTTCGGGGGACAGAAGCTGGCGGCGGGCGACCTCGTGCTGGTCAGCTTCGCGGCCGCCAACTCCGACCCGGCGCTCGCGGCGTCCCGGCACGCGTCGAGCAACCGCTCCCACCTGGCGTGGAGCGCGGGACCGCACGCCTGCCCGGCCAAGGACCCCGCCCGGCTCATCACCGTGACGGCCATCGAGAACCTCTTCAACCGGCTGCCCGACGTCGAACTGGCCATACCCGAGGACAGTCTGACCTGGCGTCCGGGTCCCTTCAACCGGGCGCTGGCCGCGCTTCCGGCCCGTTTCACCCCCGTACGGGCCGCCCGGCAGCCCGACCCGCAGCACCGCCCGGAGACCACGGCGCGCGGCGACCAAGGAGGTGCGCAGGGCCGGCAGGAGCGTGGTGGGCTGTGGAGTTCGTTCCTGTCCTGGTGGAAGGCGTGAGATACGCAACAGCTGCCAACATCCTCGCACTGCATCAACATTCAACCGGAGGGGTAGGGAAGAGCGCGGCAATCGTGTTGATCACAAGTTAAGGAGGTGTCGTGGAGCCCTCGACCACAGACGCCACTTCAGCACAGCACTCCGCAGCCATGCTCCGCCCCCGACGACAGACCTCCCAAGGGAGCTTCGACCCCCGCGCCATACCCGTCGCACCACACAAGCCGGATGGCGAGATACCCGCCCGCACAGGCGGGTATCTTTTTGCCCTCCTTCCCGGGCCCACCCGCCGGGAGGGCCGGTGATCACCTTCCGTACAGGGGGTGGACCGGTCACGGACACGCAGCCGCTCGGCGGTTACGTGGCCGACCAGTTACTCCGACTGTGCCAAGCCATAGGTCTCGAACCGTCCGACGGCGAGATCTACGCGCGTGTCCTGACCGACTGTCTCGGTCCCGTCGCGGAGCGTCCGTTGGACGAACCGCCGACCTACCCGAGTTTCCTGTCCGACGACCACACGCCGGTGGAGTACTCCCTCGCCTTCGTGCCGGACGCGCCCCCGACCCTGCGTGTGTTGCTGGAACCGGGGTACGGCGCCGAAGGCCTGGCGGAGAACGGGCGCGTCGGACTGCGGGTGGTCCGGGCCATGGCGGACCGCTGGGGCTTCGCCACCGACCAACTCGACCGGCTGGAGGACCTGTTCTTCCCACCGGCCCCCGAGGGCCCGCTGGCGCTGTGGCTGGCCCTGGAGTTGCGGCCCGGCGGAGTCCCCAAGGTCAAGGTCTATCTGAACCCGGCGGCGTCCGGGGTGGACCGGGCCGCCGAGACGGTGCGTGAGGCACTCGACAGGCTCGGCCACCGGCAGGCGTTCGCCGCGCTGCCCCAGGCCGACGGCTATCCGTTCTTCGCCCTCGACCTCGGGGACTGGGAGACACCCCGGGTGAAGGTCTACGTCACCCATCGCAACCTGGCCGCCGCCGACGCGGGTGAACTGCCCCGCACGGACCCCGGGCCACGGCCCGAGACCGTACGGGAGTTCCTGCGGGTCGCGGCGGGTCTCGACAGCTCGCCGCAGCACTCCGGCGCCGGGAAAGGCGTACGGCTGGAGGGGCGCCCCGTGCTCTCCTGCCACTCCTTCACGGAGTCCGGGACCGGCCTGCCGAGCGGCTTCACCCTCCACGTGCCGGTCAGGGCCTACGTCCGGCACGACGGGGAGGCCTATGCGCGAGCGGTGGCCGTGCTGCGCCGACACGGCATGGACACCGCGGCGCTGGACCGGTCGCTGGCCACCGTCACCTCGCGGCTGCTGCACGACGGCGTGGGGCTCATCGCCTATCTGGCGCTGGTGTACGAGCGGGGCCGACCGCCCCGTGTGACCGCGTACATCTCCTCGGAGGCGTACGCGGTACGGCCGCCGTTGCCGGCGCAGCCGCCCCCTCAGACGTTCTCCCCCCATCGCACGGCCGGTACCGAGCCGCGCGAGACCCTCCACTCAGTAGGAAACGGAAAGGCAGGAGCAGAAATCAGGATGGAGCCGTACCGGATCAAGGTCGTCGAACCTATCCCGCTCACGACCCCCCAGCAGCGCAAGGCGGCACTCGAACGAGTGCACTACAACCTGTTCGATCTGCGCGCGGAAGAGGTGACCATCGATCTGCTGAGCGACTCGGGGACCGGTGCGCTGTCCTCGGCGCAGCTCGCCGTGGGCATGGCCGGTGACGAGTCCTACGCGGGCTCGCGGTCCTTCTACCGCTTCCGGGACACGGTGGCGGAACTGACCGGCTTCAGCCACATCCTGCCGGCCCACCAAGGGCGTGCGGCGGAGCGACTCCTGTTCTCCAACCTCCTCAAGCCCGGCGACACCGTCCTGTCCAACACGCACTTCGACACCACCCGCGCCAATGTGGAGCTGGCGGGCTGTGTGGCCCGCGACCTGCCCTGCGCCGAGGCGCGGAACCTGGACAGCTCGGAGCCCTTCAAGGGGAACATCGACCTCGAGGCCCTGGAGCGGGGGCTGACCGAGACGACCGGCTCGCGTGTCGCCGCGGTCGTCATGACCATCACCAACAACGGCGGTGGCGGTCAGCCCGTCTCCATGGAGAACCTGAAGCGGACCTCCGAACTCTGCCGCCGGCACGGTGTCCCCCTGATCCTGGACGCCGCCCGGTTCGCCGAGAACGCGTGGCTGGTCACCCGGCACGAGGCGGCCTACAAGGACCGCACCCCGCGCCAGGTCGCCGAAGAAGCGTTCCGTCTGGCCGACGGCTGTGTGATGAGCGCCAAGAAGGACGGCATCGTCCACATCGGCGGCTTCATCGGACTGAACGATTCGGAACTCGCCCAGAAGTGCGAACTCCTCCTCATCGCCACCGAGGGGTTCCCCACCTACGGGGGGCTGGCCGGACGCGACCTCGACATGATCGCCCAGGGCCTCCAGGAGGTGACCGAACCTTCCTACCTCGCGGAGCGGGCGGAGAGCGCCGACCACCTGGCCCAGCGGGTCCGCGCCGCCGGCGTGGACATCCTGGAGCCGCCCGGTCTGCACGCCATCTACCTCAACGCGGGCCGACTTCTGCCCCACATACCGCCCCACCAGTACCCCGGCCACGCTCTCGCCTGCCGGCTCTACCTGGAGGGTGGCATCCGGTCGGCCGAACTGGGGTCGCTGTACCTCGGCGAGGAGGACGAGGACGGGAACCCCGTGAAGAGCCCGCCGTACGAACTGGTGAGGCTGGCGCTGCCGCGGCGCGTCTACACGCGCAGCCACTACGACCACGTCGGCAGAACCCTGGAGAGCATCGCCAAGAACGCGGAGTCCGTGCACGGCTACCGGATCGTGGAACAGTCCCCGATCCTGCGGCACTTCCGCGCCAAGCTCCAGCCGGTGACCGTGTAGCGGGCGGGGGAAACGCCGTCCTGAGGCCGCTGCCCGGTCGCGTCGTGAACGACGTGACCGGGCAGCGGCTCGTCGGCGATCGGCCGCTCCTACCCGAAGTGGCTGTCGGTGATCTCCCCGTCCTCCGTGGCCGCGTGGGCGACGCAGCGGAAGGCGCGCAGTCCGTCGGACCACTGCTGGGCGGTCGGCGGCAGGATGTCCGTACTCCACCGGCCGGTGACGGCCCGTCCGGTGGCCGTCCGGGACTTCAGCATGACCTCCTGTGAGCACAGCGCCTTGACGGTGGGGTGCTTGATCAGGTCCCGGGCGTTGTTCGTCATCCCGTCCTTGGGCAGCGGGGCGATGGCGAAGGTCTCCCACACGTGCTTCACCCGGCAGTCCGCGAGGCTGACGGTGATCGTCCCCGAGATGTCGGTGATGCCGCTCCAGCACTCGGGGGCCGTGACGCACCGGCCGCCCGCGCCGTCGACCGCGGCGGCGGGACACTCCCGGGCGGTGGTCGACACCCCACCGAACCCCGTGTTCGCGGCGGACGTGGTGCCGGACGGCCGGGACGCGGTCGAGGGGGACTTGGGGCTGTCGGACCCCTCACCCCGGTGGGTGATCACGGCGACCGAGACGCTCACCGAGACCGCCACCGCCGCCACCGCGGCGATCAGTCGGGGGCGCCGCCTCTTCTTCTGCCGGTCCCGCTGCGCCGGGGCGGTGGTCGTGCCCGGCGGACCGGGGTCGGGCGGCGGCGTGGTGTCCCGTAGCACGGGGACGGTGGTGGTCCGGCCACCCGGTACGGGACCGAAGCCGACCCGGCCGGCGCTGTCCACGTCGACGGCGGCGAGCGCGTCACGCAGTGCCCCGGCGTCGGACAGCCGACGCGCCGGGTCCGCCACCAGGGCCCGCCCGAGCACCTCGTTGAGGGCCGCCGGCACTCCCGGCAGGTCGGGGTAGGGCCAGGTGTGCCGCACGATGAGTTCCGCGAGACTGAGCTGGGTGCCGTCCTCGGGGAAGTGCGGCGGGCGGCCCCTCAGCAGGGCGTAGACCGTGGCGGCGAGCGAGTACACATCGCCGGCCGGGGTCGGTTCGGCCAGGTGGAACGCCTCGGGCGGAGCGTACGCGGGGGTCAACGCCTCCCGGGTGACCGACAGTTCCCGGTCCGGCCGGGGCATGGCCGCGAGGCCGAAGTCGGCGAGCGCGACACCGCCGTACCGGTTGACCAGGATGTTGCCGGGTTTGATGTCCCGGTGCAGCACCCCGGCGGTGTGCGCCGCGGCCACCGCGTCGGCTATGCCCACGCCGATGTCGCGGGCCTCCTTCACGGACAGAGGACCCTGGTGGTGCAGACGATCACCCAGGGAGCCGCCGGGGCACAGTTCGAGCACCATGTACGGGCGGTTGTCGCCCAATACCCCGGCGTCGTACACCGGGACCACGTGCGGATGCCCGGAGAGCTGCCCGGCGGCGGTGACCTCCCGCATGAACCGCTGCCGGTCGCGGGGCGAGTCGAGCACCCTGCTGTCCACCTTGAGCGCCACCTCGCGGCCCACGGCCAGCTGTCGCGCCCGGTACACCGTGGCGAACCCGCCCTGGCCCAGGACCTCCTGGATCTCGTACCCGGCCAGTTGCATTCGTTCGAACCGCATCGTGCCCGTCATCCCCCAGCGCAGGACCACCCCCGCGGCAGCAGGTCTGACCGGGGACCGCGCCGACTGTAGCGGAGGCCTACGTCAGGACAGCCGGCCCACGTGGGCCAGGGCCTGCTTGAGGAGGGCTCCGTGGCCGCCCGGCATCTCGCCCAGGACCGCGGGTGACGAGGCCTCCTCGGGGCTGAACCAGACCAGGTCGAGGGCGTCCTGCCGGGGGCGGCAGTCGCCGGTCACCGGGACGATGTAGGCGAGCGAGACCGCGTGCTGGCGGGGGTCGTGGAACGGCGTGACGCCCACCGTGGGGAAGTACTCGGCGACGGTGAAGGGCTGGAGCGAGGTCGGGATGCGGGGGAGCGCCACCGGGCCGAGATCCTTCTCCAGGTGGCGCAGGAGGGCGTCCCTGACCCGCTCGTGGTGCAGCACCCGGCCCGAGACGACGGTGCGGCTGACCGTCCCGTCCGGCCCTATGCGCAGCAGCAGTCCGATGCTGGTGACTTCGCCGTTGTCGTCGACGCGGACCGGCACGGCCTCGACGTACAGGATCGGCATGCGTGCGCGTGCGCTTTCGAGTTCGTCGGGCGTCAGCCAGCCCGGCGTGGTCTCGGTCATGTCAGACATTGGGTGATCATACTTTCAACCCTTCCGGATCCGCGCGCAGTGCTCGCCGTGGTGTCTGGTGGCCATTGTCATCACCCACAACGTGCGCGCGGTGGAACGGATACGCCGACTGGCCGGATCGTTGGAGAAGGCCGCCGGATGAGCAGGGCAGCCGTCGGGCCAGGAGGGCAGCCGTCGCGTCAGTAGGGCAGCCGTCGCGTCAGTAGGGCAGCAGGCGACCCGACGGTGTCCTGCGGTCGATCGTCACCTCGCGCCCGGTGGCGGGGCGACGGCTGGGGCGAATGCGGATCTGGCGGTTCATGGCGGCCTCCTCGGACTCGTACGACCAGCTTCCACGCCGCCGCGCTCACGCGCGTCGTGCTCACGGGTCACCCGCACCTCTCCCTGGGGAGCAGACGCGCGACCCGGTCGTACTACCAAGGAGGGATGCCGACCCTGGGGCACGGTCCGGCGCGATGCCGTGCTCTCCGGGCTTATCCCCATTCCGCGTTCGCGTACTCCGTCGCCGTGCCACCGGCGAAGTCGCGGCCGCTGAGGTGGACGTGCCCGAGGCGGCCGCGACTTCGCCGGGCGCCGCCATCCGAGTGAAGGCGGTCTTCCGTGCGCCCCGGGTGGACCTCGTCCGTGCGCCCCACGTGAACGTCGTCGAGGGTTAACCCTCGTTTGCCCCCGACCTGCATGACATGTCTGGGTCAAGCTGCCATTCTTCTTCCTCACCTGCCGGACAGGCCTCACACGGTCCGCGCAGGGGCCCCGCACTGCTCAGCTCGTCCCGGTCAGCACATCCCGTCTGCCCGGGTCTGTCACCGGTCGTCGACGCGCGGCCGCAGCAGTAGGAGTACGAGTGAGACGAATCCCCCGTCAGGCGGTCGCGGCCGGAGCGCTGGCAGCCACCGCCGCGTTCCTGGCCGTCGGCATACAGACGGTCCCCGCGGCCGCCAAGCCTGCCGCCCCCCACCCCAGTCCGCTGCGCACCGGAGGCCTGGAGGCCAAGCTCACCCCTGCCCAGCACTCGGCACTGCTGAAGAGCGCGGCACAGAAGACCACGGCGACCGCCGGCACCCTGGGCCTCGGGGCCAAGGAGAAGCTGGTCGTCAAGGACGTCGTCAAGGACCAGGACGGCACGCTCCACACCCGCTACGAGCGCACCTACGCGGGCCTGCCGGTGCTGGGCGGCGACGTGATCGTCCACACCCCGCCGGCCTCTCTCGCCGCCGGCACGGTGAGCAGCACCTTCAACAACAAGCGGACCATCAAGGTCGCCTCCACCACCGCGACCTTCACCAAGTCCGCCGCCGCGAGCAAGGCGCTGAAGGCCGCCAAGTCCCTGGCCGCCGAGAAGCCCACCACGGACAGCGCCCGCAAGGTGATCTGGGCCGGCAGCGGCACCCCGAAGCTTGCCTGGGAGACCGTGATCGGCGGCCTCCAGGACGACGGCACCCCGAGCCAGCTGCACGTCATCACCGACGCCACCAGCGGCCAGGAGCTCTACCGCTACCAGGGCATCAAGACCGGCACGGGCAACACCCAGTACAGCGGCACGGTCACGCTGAACACCACGCTGTCCGGTTCGACGTACCAGCTGTACGACACCACGCGCGGCGGCCACAAGACGTACAGCCTCAACAACGGCACGTCGGGCACGGGCACGTTGATGACCGACTCCGACGACACGTGGGGCACCGGAGCCGGCTCGAACACCCAGACCGCCGGCGCGGACGCCGCCTACGGGGCCCAGGAGACCTGGGACTTCTACAAGAACACCTTCGGCCGCAGCGGCATCAAGAACGACGGGGTCGCCGCCTACTCGCGCGTCCACTACAGCTCGGCGTACGTCAACGCCTTCTGGGACGACAGCTGCTTCTGCATGACCTACGGCGACGGTTCGGGCGGCACCCACGCGCTCACCTCGCTCGACGTGGCCGGGCACGAGATGAGCCACGGCGTCACCTCCAACACCGCGGGCCTGGACTACACCGGTGAGTCCGGCGGCCTCAACGAGGCGACCTCCGACATCTTCGGCACCGGCGTGGAGTTCTACGCGGGCAACTCCAGCGACGTCGGCGACTACCTCATCGGCGAGAAGATCGACATCAACGGCGACGGCACGCCGCTGCGTTACATGGACAAGCCGAGCAAGGACGGCGGCTCCGCGGACAGTTGGTACTCCGGCGTCGGCAACCTGGACGTCCACTACTCCTCGGGCCCGGCGAACCACATGTTCTACCTGCTCTCCGAGGGCAGCGGCACCAAGGTCATCAACGGCGTCACGTACAACAGCACGACCTCCGACGGGGTCGCTGTCGCCGGCATCGGCCGGGCCGCCGCCCTGCAGATCTGGTACAAGGCGCTGACGACGTACATGACGTCCAGCACCAACTACGCGGGCGCCCGCACCGCCGCCCTGAACGCGGCCACCGCCCTGTACGGCGCGAGCTCCACCCAGTACGCGGGGGTGGCGAACGCCTTCGCGGGCATCAACGTCGGCAGCCATGTCACGCCGCCGTCGAGCGGGGTGACCGTCACCAACCCGGGCAGCCAGTCCTCCACCGTCGGCACCGCGGTGAGCCTGCAGATCTCCGCCAGCAGCACCAACACCGGCACGCTGAGCTACGCCGCGACCGGGCTGCCCACCGGCCTGTCGATCAACAGCTCCACCGGAGCGATCACCGGGACGCCGACCACCGCCGGGACGTACAGCAGTACGGTCACCGTCACGGACAGCACCGGAGCCACCGGAACGGCGTCCTTCACCTGGACCGTCAGCTCCTCCGGAGGCGGCGGCACCTGCACCTCGACCCAGCTGCTCGGCAACCCGGGCTTCGAGTCGGGCAACACCACCTGGACCGCGACCAGCGGTGTCATCACCAACTCCAGCAGCCAGGCGGCGCACGCCGGTTCGTACAAGGCCTGGCTGGACGGCTACGGCTCGACGCACACCGACACGCTCTCCCAGTCGGTGACGATCCCGTCCGGCTGCAAGGCCAGCTTCACCTTCTACCTGCACATCGACAGCGCCGAGACGACCACCAGCACCGCCTACGACAAGCTGACGGTCACCGCGGGCACCACCACGCTGGCGACGTACTCCAACCTCAACAAGGCCACGGGGTACGCCCAGAAGACCTTCGACCTGTCCTCGTTCGCCGGTACCACCGTCGCCCTGAAGTTCAGCGGGGTCGAGGACTCCTCGCTCCAGACCAGCTTCGTCGTCGACGACACCGCCGTCACGACCAGCTGATCGATCCGATCGACACCGTCTGACGCCTCCCCGGCAACAGCCGCGACGTGGGTCACCCGCCAGGGTGGCCCACGTCGCGTCGGTGTGTCGTCGTTCCCGTGATGTCCGTCGTTCCCGTGAAGTCGTCGTTCCCGTGCCGGCTCAGGCGAGGGCGAGGAAGAGCTTCTCGAGTTCGGCCTCGGACATCGGGGGCGTCTCGTCGTCGGCCGCGGCCATGCACTGGCGCATCCCGCTGGCGACGATCTTGAATCCGGCGCGGTCGAGGGCGCGGGAAACGGCGGCGAGTTGGGTGACCACGTCCTTGCAGTCGCGGCCGGCCTCGATCATGGCGATGACGCCGGCGAGCTGCCCCTGGGCGCGGCGCAGGCGGTTGAGGATCGCGGTACTGGCTTCCTCGTCGACGGACATGGCCATGGGGTGGGTCCTCCTCGGGGTGGTGCTGTTGAGTTTACCCCCTGGGGTATCAACGGGGCGGCCGTCCGATCGCCTCCACCGGTCGGTCCGCCCGGTCCGATGACCTTCTTTATCGCGGGATCGTCAACCGGCTGGTGCGCCCGGGTGACCGCCGGGGGGACGCCGCCGAGGGGGCGAGGGTGCCGAGCCCGGTGGCGAGAACGAGCCAGACGGCCGCGACGACTTTCGGGATGGCGGTGGCCCCTTGCGGCGGCCCGGCCCGTGCCTGGGCCCTCACCGTGGTCCGAGGTCGGCCTCCGGGTGCCCGTCCGCGGTCGAGGAATTTGGCGCGATCGACCCCCGCGCCGCTGAGGCGGATGTGATTTCGGCCCCCTTTTGGTGCGGCCCCGCTCATGGCGTGACGTTTCCGCAGACATGAGGGGCCGCAGGTGCATGCATGAAATGTGTAGCACGGTATGGGGTACGCCGGAACGCGGTCCTCCGTTTTCCATGCGGATGAGTGGTCCGTATTCCCTCTGGTTTGTTGGTGTGTTGACTCGGAAAAGAACCTTCGCGACGGGTGGGGATAGGCCGTGCGAATATTCTGATTCGCACCAGGGAATCAAGCTCGGGGTCATGAGTCACAGGGAATTGCTAGACCACTTAGATGAGCGCGGAATCGCCGATCAAGGGATTGATCGAGCGAGCCGCGAATCCCAGGAAGAGGTGCGGCGCGAGTTCTCCTGGGGCGTGATCGCCAGCCACCGGGAGCGACTGATGAGGCTGGTCCGCCGCCGGCTGCCGAATGCCCAGGACGCGGAGGACTGCGTTCAGGAAGCGATGCTCAGAGCGGCGGCCCACGGCAATCTCGACCAGGACCGGATCGGTCCCTTTCTGACCTCGGTCGCCCTGCGTCTTTGTGTGGACCACTACCGCGAACTGGAGCGAAGACGGCGACTGTTGCGCCGCGCGGCGGACGTGGGCGGACCCGAGCTGCCGGACGAAGGCGTGTGCGACCAGGACTTCGGACGCTGGCTGCTCGGCCAGGTGCACCTGCTGCGGGGCCGGGAGCGACAGGTGGTCCTCGCCCGCGCCCATGGGATCTCCACGCTGGAATTCGCCCGCATGCACCAGATCTCGGTCAAGGCGGCCGAAGGCGCGTTCACCCGGGGGCGGGCTCGGCTGCGGCTGGTCTGCGCCAGGGCCCTCGACGGCGCCGCGGCATAACGGATTTCCGCCTTCCTTCCGCGTCCGGTGCAGGCCGGGAGCGGGGAAGAAAACGGCTCCCGAATTCCGGGAGTGCGGATGAAATGGAAAGGGTAGTGACCGTGAGCAAGAATAACACCCAGGACACCATCAAGGATTTCATCGGCGATATCGCCGACAGCACCAAGAAGGCATTCGACGAAATCCTCGACCGGAAAGGTGATGATTCGCATTCCGCGGACTGGCTCACCCCGGGGAATCCGTATCAGGCGTTGAACGGGCTCCCCGGAGATGTGCTGCGGACGGTCAGCGCGCTGTCCGCCCTCGGCGGCGTGGCCAACCCCGTGGCCGCTCTCGCCAACGCGGCCAACGCCGCGGCCGGCCTCGGCGCCGCCAACCCGCTCGCCGCTCTCGCCGGCGCGGCCCCCAACCCGCTCGCTGCCCTGACGGGCGGCGGCGCGAACCCGCTCGGCGCCCTCAGCGGTGCCAATCCGCTGGGCGCGCTCGGACAGGTCGCGGGCGGGGCGGCCTCGGCCGTCTCGGGCGCGACCGACATGGCGGAGGGCCTGGCCGCGCTGCCCCGGCAGATCGCCCAGCTCTCCGAGCTCGTCGCCTCCCTGGTGAACGTGCTGGAGGGCGTCCAGGGGGTGGCCGGCGCCATGGCGGGCGCCGGGCGGGCACCGGCGGCGAGGAAGAGCGGCTGATCCGCCGCTGATCCGGGGCTCACCGGGCGCGTACCGCCTCACCTCGGGTGAGTGATCGCGCCGCACGACCCACGTGCGTGGGCGATCGCACGGATGACCGACGGAACTCGTCAGGCACAGGAGGTTGTGACACATGGGTGCCATGCTCGGCAATCGGCTCCGGCTGGTTGTGAAGGTGCTGGGAAGCCTCGTCGCCGACGAGGTCGGCCAGGTGACGCGGGAGCGCCGGCGGTCCCGGCAGGACTCGAACTCCCCGGCGGAAGGCGAGGCCTCCGCCGGGGACGGGACCGCCTCCGCGGACGGGGCACGCCGTGCGAAGGCGGTGCGGCACGCCCTGGAGAGCCTCGGCCCGTTCTATGTGAAGCTCGGCCAGATCCTCTCCACCCGGCCCGACATGGTGCCTGCCTCCATGATCGGCGAACTGCAGAACCTCCACGACCAGGTCGACGTCCAGCCCTTCGCCCTCTTCGAGCCCGTGCTCCAGGAGGAGCTGGGACTGGACTGGAAGCGCCGCTTCGACGACATCGAGACGGTCCGCCCGCTCGGGGCGGCCTCGCTGGCCCAGGTCTACCGGGTGACCCTGCCCGGCGGCCGGCCCGCCGTGGTGAAGATCCAGCGGCCCGGGATCCGGGACACCGTCCGCGCGGACATGGCCCTGATGCGCAAGGCGTCCCGGATCGTCGCCCGTACCGCACCCCGCTTCAACGAGGTCATCGACGTCGAGGCGATGCTCGGCTCCATCTTCGACGCGATGGAACCCGAGCTGGACTTCACCGGCGAGGCCCGCAACATGGACGAGGCCCGCGAGAACATCCGCCGCTATCCGTCGCTCTCCGTGCCCCGGGTCGTCCACGCCACCACCAAAGTGCTGATCCAGTCACTGGCACCCGGCACCTCCGTACGCCATCTCGACCGCCGCTCGTTCAGCGACCGGGAGCGCACGGACATCGGCAAGGACCTGCTGCGCTTCATGTACCGCGGGTACTTCGTCGACCGGATGTTCCACGCCGACCCGCATGCGGGCAACGTCTTCGCACTGCCCGGCGGCCCGGCCACCCTCATCGACTGGGGCATGGTCGGCCGCCTCGACCGGCGCACCAGCCTCCAGCTGCTGCCCCTGCTCATGGCCATCGCGCAGAACGACGGCCACGGTCTCGCCCACGCGTGGGCCGACATGGGCCGGGTCACCGCCTGGTCGAACCTGCCCGCGTTCGCCGCCGACATGGCCGCGCTGGTCCCCAAGGTCGCCACCGCCTCCCTGGAGGACATCAACTTCGGGGTGTCCCTGACCACCGTCCTGGAGAAGGCGACGCGGCGGGGCATCGGCTCGGCGCCCGCCATCTCCCTGCTCGGCAAGTCCTTCGCGAACCTGGAGGGTTCGGTGCGCTGTCTCGCGCCGGACATCGCCCTCGCGGAGGTCTTCAAGGCGGAGGCGCGCGGGATCATCCTGGCCCTGATCCGCGAGTACTTCTCCGTGGACCAGGTCGCCCGCAACACGATGGACCTCCTCTCGGCCGCCGCGTCCGCCCCCGAACAGTGGCGCGGGCTGCTCTCCGACGCGGCCAACCGTCAGTTCGCGCTCCAGCTCCACGAGCCGCACACGCCCTCGTCGATGGGCGGACAGCGGCCCTGGTCACCCTCCCGCGGGCTCATGGCGCTGGGCGCCGCGGCCCTGTTCCTCGACCGCCGCCGCACGCCCCGCTGAACCACCCACCATCCGATCCACCCTCGACAACCGCCCCATCCACAGCCCATGTCAACCGCACGCACAAAGGAATCACCCATGCCCATGCAGCAACACGACGCTCAGCGCGAGGCGGCTCCCGGCGCCCTGGACGGGGTCTCGGAGACGGCCCTGTGGACCGTCCGCATGCGGGCCCATGAATCCGCGCGGGCGGACGCCCTCTTCGACGACCGGCTCGCGGGCGAGTTCCTGAACGCCGCCGGGGCGGCCGGCGCCCCGCCGGGAGCCGGCGTCCTGCAGAAGGTGCTGCCCGACTGGCTGGCCGTCCGCACCCGCTTCTTCGACGACCACCTGCTCGCCACGACCCGGGAGGGACGCGCACAGGTCGTCCTGCTGGGAGCGGGACTCGACACCCGTGCCTTCCGGCTCGACTGGCCCGCCGGAACCCATTTCTTCGAGGTCGACCTGCCGGCCGTACACACCTTCAAGTCACGGGTCGTCGACGGACGTACGCCGGACACCGCCCGGCGCACCACGGTCGCCGCCGACCTGCTCGGCGACTGGCGCGGCGCGCTGCTCGCCGCCGGGTTCGACCCCGGCCGGCCCACCGCCTGGCTGTGCGAGGGGCTGCTCTTCTACCTGGCACCGGAGGCGGTGGAGCGTCTGATCGGCACGGTGAGCGCGCTCTCCGCACCCGGCAGCAGCCTCGGCGCCGAGTGCCTCAACGCCGACACCGCCGACTCGCCCTTCGTGAAGCCCTGGCTGGAGGCCCTGTCCGGCTCGGGGACACCGTGGGTGTGGCACCTCGCGGACGCGGAGCGCTGGTGGGGCGGCTACGGCTGGCAGGCGCGCGTCGCGGACCTGCTGGCCCTGCCGTACGCCGTCGAGCGGTTCGCCCCGCATCTGGCCGCGTTCTCGGGGGTCGAGAAGGACAGCATGATCCTGGTCACCGCGACGATTCCGGAGGGCGGGGCGACCTCGGCGGGCGGGACGAGCCCGGACGACGGGACGAGCCGGGACGACGGGACGAGCCCGGTCGGCGGGCGGTGACCGTGGACGGGCACAATCTCTGCCAGACCCCCACCACCTACCGGCTGCTGCGCCTGGAATACCTGCTCGGGCTCCTGGTGGCCGCGGGATTCTTCCTCGCGCATCTGGCCGAGGTGCGCTGGTGGGTCGCCGTCGTCCTGTTCGTCTACGTCGACGTCATCGGCTATCTGCCGGGCGCGCTCGCCTACCACCGCAGTCCCGACCAGCAGGTCTCCCGCGTCTACTACGTGCTCTACAACACCATGCACAGCCTGAGCGTGCAGGGCGCGGTCCTCGGCGCCTGGGTCCTGGCGTACGGCTGGGAGTGGGCGCTGCTGGTCCTGCCCATCCATCTCTTCGGGGACCGGGCGCTGTTCGGCAACTTCGCCAAGTCGTTCACCGTGTCCTTCGAGCCGGTTCCGCACCCCGCAGTCCAGGGCCCGCTGCGGGACTTCGCCACCGTCCCCTGGCACCAGGCGGCGGTGCGGTGAGCGCCGCACAGGCGCCGGCCGACACGGAGGCGTACGAGATGCTGCGCCGGTACGGCAGCCACAGCAGCGCCTTCCTCGCGATGAACAGCGGGAACCGCCGCTTCCACACGGACGGTGTCGACGGCTTCGTCCCGTACCGGGAGGCCGGCCGACGACACCTGTTCCAACTGGGCGGACCCGTGTGCGCGGTGGAGGACCGGCCGAGCCTGCTGAGCGCGCTGCTCGCACGGGCCGGCAGTGAGCGACGCCGGGTCGCCGCCGTCCAACTCTCTCGCCCGCAGGCCGAACTGCACGCCGGACACGGCTTCGTCGTCAACCAGTTCGGCGCCTCCTTCAGCATCGCGCTCGACGGATACAGCCTCGGCGGACAGCGCATGGTCAAGGTGCGCAACATGGTCAACCGGGCCCGCAGAGAAGGGGTTTCGGTCGCCGAGGTGCCCGCCGAGGAGCGGGACGGCGCGAAGGTCACCACGGCCCTCGACGCCGTGGACGCCGCCTGGCTGCGCGCCAAGGGCCGACGCGTCAAGGAACTCGAGTTCCTGATCGGCGAACGCGGCGGCCCCGGCGCACCGCACCGGCGCCTGTTCACCGCCGTCCACGAGGGACGGACGGTCGGCTACGTGTCGTACTCACCGGTCTTCGGCGAACACGCCGGCTGGCTGTACGACCTCACACGGCGGCTCCCGGACGCACCGCCCGGCACGGTGGAGCTGCTGTTCGCCACCGCCCTGCGCCAGTTCCAGGACGAGGGCTGCGGCTGGCTGCACCTCGGCTTCACCCCGTTCGTCCAGCTCGGCCCGGACACGGCCGGGCCCGGCCCGACCAGCGCCTTCCTGCACCGCTGCGTGGAGGTGCTGGCGGCCAAGGGGCGCGCCATCTATCCGGCGGCCGCCCAGGAGTCCTTCAAGCTCAAATGGCGCCCACAGCTGATCGAACCGGAGTACCTGGCCTTCCAGGGCCGGGTGAGCCCCGGCGCCGTCTGGCAGCTGATGCGCCTCACCAAGTCGGTCTGACCCGCTCCAGGGTCCCGGCCGTCCGCATGACTCAGAAAGGCTGAAATGACCACATCCATCGAGAAGTTCCCGGTGGAGGCCGACCGGCACCGCGCCCCGGGTCTCCTGGAAGGCGCGCTGCGCACCGAACTGACACCGGAGGGCTGCGACCTCGGCTACTGGTTCCGGGCCGTACCGGAAGGCACCCTCGGCGGCGATCCCCTGGGTCGCTCCCCGGACGTGCCGGTGCCGGACCACATGATGGTGGACGGGCCGCTGCGCCAGGCCGTCATGCAGGAGCTCGCCTTCCGCTCGATGGCGGAGGAGAAGGCGGCCCGCGCCATCTCCTTCCTCGTCGCGTACGCCCCCGACCTCTCCGGGATGGACTTCTACACCTCCCAGCTGATGGACGAGGCCCGCCACGCCTACGCCTTCCGCGGCCACCTGCTCGAACTGGGCGTACCGCAGGGCGAGTTGGCGGCCACCATGGAGTCGCTCGCCGGGGTCGACCGGGACGCCGTCCTGAACCCCCTGGAGGAGTTCGGGCTCGCCGTCATGGAGAAGGAACGCGACTACATCGGTGGCGTGATCACCCTCACCGTCCTGGTGGAGGGGGTCCTCGCGCCCACCGCCGAGCTGAGCGAGCGCAAATGGCGGCCCTTCGACGCGCCCGCCGCCGAGATCGAACGCGCCGCCGGCATCGACGAGATCCGGCATCTGTCCGTGGGCACCACGATCGTCCGCCGCCATGTCCGGCAACACCCGGAGGACCTGGAGCGGATCGGTGAACTCGTCGCGCGCGGGATGCGGTTGTGGTCGGAACTCCCGGTGCAGCAGATGACCTTCCGCCGCGAACAGCTCTATCAGCAGGGACTGGACCAGCACCGCGACCTCGCCGGCGACTACGAGCTGTGGCCGGGCCGCCGCCTGGTCGACACCACCGCCGAGGAACGGATGCTCGCCGCCGCGGAATGGTCGCGCGTCACCCAGGAAGCGCGCCTCACCGACATGGGTCTGACCCCGTGAACAGGCCATGCACACCCGCCCGCGTCGCGGGCGTCCCACAACGGAAGGGTCGGTGGCACACCGATGACCGACAGCCCGGCAGTCAACTCCTCACCGTATGAACCGGCCGCACAGGACGAGGACTTCCGCGAACTGACCCGGCGCGTCCAGGCCGCCGGGCTCATGCGGCCCCGCACGGGCCAGTACGTGACCGGGATCGCGGTGGTCTGGTTGATGAACGCCCTCGGCTGGGCCGCGCTGGCCTTCTCCGGCGGCACCTGGTGGAAGGTGGTCCTGGCCGCGGTCTGGCTCGCCGTCTGGCACGAACAGCTCGCCTTCCTCGTGCACGACGCGGGACACCGTCAGATCACCCGGTCCCGCAGGTTCATCCAGGCCCTCGGCCTGGTCCACGGGAACCTGATGCTCGGGGTCTGCTTCGGCTGGTGGGTGCAACATCACAACCGGCACCACAACCACCCCAACCACCTGGAGCTCGACCCCGACATCCTGCGGCGCGTGGCCATCTTCGCGCCCGAACAGGCCCAGGACCGCAAGGGATTCGCCCGCTTCCTCGCGGCCAACCAGCGCTATCTGTTCTTCCCACTGCTGGGCCTCGAAGCCCTGGTGCTGCGTGTCGCCGGCGTCATCGCCCTGCGCCGCCGGGCACTGCGCAAGCCCCTCTTGGAGGGCGGCCTGATGGTGCTGCACGCGGTGCTGTTCTTCGGTGCGCTCTTCGTGCTCCTGCCCTGGCCGTCCGTCCTGCTCTTCCTCGCCGTCCACCAGGTCCTCCTCGGGTATCTGCTCGGCCTCGGTTTCGCCATCAATCACAAGGGCCTGCCGACCCGCGTGGGCAAGGAGTGGAGCTGGCTGGAGCGCCAGGTCCTCACCGCGCGCACCCTGCCCACCGGCTACATCGGCGACTTCTTCTTCGGCGGCCTCAACTACCAGATCGAGCATCACCTCTTCCCCGGCATGCCCAGGGCGGCGCTGCGCCGCGCCTATCCGCTCGTCAAGCAGTTCTGCGTCGAGCGGGATATCCCGTACGTCGAGACGGGCGTCCTGGAGTCGTACCGCGACCTCGCCGAGCATCTCGGCTCCGCGAGCGAGGTTCTCCGTGGCACCACGACCACGGCGTGAAGGAAAGGAACCAGACGCAGTGACGTTCTCGGTGAAGGCGAAAGCGAAGATGCCCCCGCTGTCCCGCCTCGGCAGGAGGTCGGTGCTGGCCGCCGCCCTCCTCGCGGGCACCGCCCTGGCCGCCCCCGCGGCCCAGGCCGAAGAAGCGGCCGCGGTACGGGCCGCACCGGTCCCCGACCTCGTGTGCCGCCTCGCAGCCGAGGTGAACTTCAGCCCGCCGCTCAGTGTGCGGGTCAAGGAGGCCGAGGTGACCGGGCACATCGGTTACCTGGACTGCCGCTCGCCCAGCGGCGCGGCGCCGGAGCTGACCGACATCGTCTTCGGTGTCGAGGGCACCGGAAGATTCGGTGTGTTCCCGCCGACCTTCTCCGTGGAGGGCAACGGCGTGGGCACCTGGAACACGGGTGAGGTCGGCAGTCTCTACTTCAAGGGAGACCTCAAGCAGGGCAGCCCCGTGCCGGACCGCACCGTGACGAGCGGCCCGCTCGCCGGCGACGGGATCAACGGGCTGCAGATCCCCACCCCCCGGTTCGACAAGATCACCCCGGACGGGGTCGCGGGCTTCGACGTCATCGGCCAGGTCTGCTTCTGGCCCGGTGAGAAGGGCCGCTGCACGGCGTTCTGAGCCGACCACGCGGAGGGGGTGGTGCGGGCCGACGGGCCCGCACCACCCCCTCCCTTTCGTCCCTTCCCTCGCCGTATGGTCCGTCGTCGTAGGGGTGCTTCGTCGTCGTACGGGACTCAGTCGGCCAGCGCCTTGAGCGTCTCGCGCACCACGATCGGGTCGTACGGCATGGCCAGGTGGGTGGTCCGGTTCTTCGGGGCGAGGAGCTGAAGGCAGGTGTTGGTGACCGGGTGTTCCGGCCGGGTGGGCTTCAGCTGCTGGGCCTCCGGAGGCTGGACCAGCTCGTCCCGGGTCGACCAGATGACGGTGTAGTCGACCCCGTCCACCGTGTCGCCCGGAGCCACCAGCTCTCCCACGAACTCCGAGTCGTGCAGCAGCTGGGTGAAGGCCGGACTGATCCGGAAGAGCACCTGGTCCTCCACGACCGCCTGTACGCCCGGGACTTGGCGGACCAGCTTCGTCAGGCCGGCCACCTCGACCCCGTGGTTGCTGGGCGCGATCCCGACGACACGGCGCACCTTCCCGGTCCCGCCGAGGTACTTGAGGTAGTAGTGCGGGAGCATCCCGCCCTGCGAGTGGCCCACGAGGTCCGCCTTCGACGCCTTGGTGTCCACCAGCACCCGGTCCACGAAGTTCGCGAGCTCCTGGGAGGACTTCCGCATGTCGCCGAGACCGTACAGGCGGGGGAGCGTGGGCAGTTCCCCGTAGTTGAGGCGGAAGATGCGGTGCCCTGCCGTCCTGAGCGCGGGCGCCAGCTTCCGCCAGACGGACTCCCGGTCGCCGAGCGTGCCGTGCACGAGGACGACCGGGTGAGGACGCTCCGGCGTCGGGGGCAGGCCCCAGTCGTCCGTCTCGGGGTCGCCGTCGAGCCCGGCGACCAGCCGGTGCGCGGTGGACTGGGCGTTGCCGGCCAGCCGCTCGGGCGTCCTGAGCAGTTCGGTCGCGGCGCTCTCGGAGTTCACGCCGGGAATGCGGGGCAGGGACATGGGGCCTCCTTGGCCTCGGTTGTGTGTGCGCAGTGGTCGTGGATACGAGGGAGGCCCGGCCGGTGCGAATCCCCGGCCGGGCCTCCGTCCTGACTTCTGGTGGGCTCAGTCGGTGGTCGCCGCGGGCAGCGCGTGGAACGCCCGGTCGTGCCAGAGCAGCGGCCGTCCGCCGTTCACCTCCACCGCCAGCACCCGTCCGACGACGGCGTGGTGGTCCCCGTACGGTCGTACGTCCTCGACCAGGCACACCGACCACGCGAGCGCGTCGGCGAGGACCGGCAGGCCGAGCACCCGGCGTACCGGGCCGCCCTCGAACCGCCTGGCGGGCGGCACGGAGGAGTCGGCGAAGAGCTCCGCGACCGCTCTCTGATGGTCTGTCAACAGGCTCACGGCGAAGGCGCCTTGCTCACGCAGGGCAGTGAGCGTGCGGGAACTGCCGCGCAGACACGCAAGGATCAGCGGCGGCCGCGCCGACAGGGAGGTCAGCGCGGAGACCGTCATCCCGGTCGGGCCCGCCCCGTCCAGCGCCGTGACGACCGTGACGCCGGCCGTCAGCTTGGCGTAGAGACCGAGACAGCGGACCGTGTCGGGGCCGGGCTCGTCCCGCAGGGGGTCCCAGCCCGCGGCGGACGGGCCGTCGGGACGGGGCCGGCGGGGCACGAGGGTGAGGTCAGCCATGCGCGGGGGCGACGCTGTCGGCGAGTTGGGCCGGGGCGGGCGTGACCCTGCCGAGCAGCCCGCGCAGGATGCGCTCGATATTGCTGCGCAGCGTCGAGTCGGCGACGGGGTCGAGGAGTTCCGCCAGCGTGGGGATCCCCAGGTCGAAGACGGCGTCGAAGGTCACCGCCGTGCCGTCCTCGCCGGACGCGCACCGCCAGGTGCCCTCGAACAGCTCGAAGTCACCCGTGAGCTGGGTGAAACCGATGGTCCGCGTCTTCGGGAAGAACGCGTCCCGTTCCGACCAGCGCATCAGACCGTTCCTGAAGCGCACGGTCCAGTCCGACACCACCGTGCCGTCGTCATGGGGTGGATGGACCACGACCTCGCGGACGGTCTCGGTGACTTCGGGATACCGGCGGAAATCACGGATCCGCTGGTAGGCGGTCTCGGGGTCGACGTCGTGGGCGGTCAGCCGTACGGTCACGTGACGCATGGGAGGTGTTGCCTTTCCACGGTAGGGACGGGTCGGCGGTGGCGGACGGGTCAGCCGATATGGGTCGCGACGACGCGCAGCGCCTCGGCCAGGGCGGTGAGGAACAGCCGTACCTCCTCCTCGCCGACGATCGCGGGCGGTGTCAGCCGCAGCACCCGGGTGGCGTTGAGGGAGTGGTTCACGAGGACGCCGCGCCCGACCAGCTCGAGGATCAGTTCACCCACGGCCTGCTCCTCGGTGAACTCCAGGCCGATCAGCAGCCCTCGCCCGCGGACCTCGCGCACCAGGCCGCCGGTGTACGGGGCGCAGACGGACCGGACGCCCGCGAGCAGCCGCTCGCCCAGTGCCTTGGCACGCGGGACGACGCCCTCCCGGTCCAGGGCCTCGACCGCGGCGAGCGCGGCGGCGCAGGCGATCGGGGAGGCCGCGAAGGTGGAGGTGTGCAGATAGGGGTCGCGGGAGAACGGCCCGTAGGCCGCCGCGGTCGCGACCATCGCCGCGACGGGCACGACACCGCCGCTGAGTCCCTTGCCGACGAGCAGTACCTCGGGCTGTGGGGGCAGGCCGCTCTCGGCGTCGGCGTCCATGCCCCACCACGAACCCAGTCGGCCCAGGCCCGTCTGGATCTCGTCGACGATCAGGAAGGCCCCGTACGTCCGGCACAGCCGGCTCACCTCCGCCAGATAGCCCGGCGGTGGAATGCGTACGCCGCCCTCGCCCTGCACCGGCTCGACGATCACGCAGGCCCGGCGGCCGAGTTCGGCGAGCGTGGCTTCCAGCGCGGCCGTGTCCGCGTACGGGACCGCCGTGCTGTCCGGCAGCAGCGGCTGGAAGGGCTGCTGGTACTTCGGGTTGGCGGTGGCGGTCAGCGCGCCCAGGGTCTTTCCGTGGTAACCGCCGATGGTGGAGACGAGGGCGGTGTGGCCGTGCGCCCGGGCCAGTTTCAGACCGGCCTCGGTGGCCTCCGCGCCGGAGTTCACGAAGTGGACGTGGTCGAGGCCCGGTGGGGTCCGTGCGGTCAGTGCCTCGGCGGCGAGGGCCGCGACGGGCTCCAGGAAGACCCGCCCGGCCAGCGGGTGGGTGTCCACCTGGCGGTGCACGGCCGCGGTCACGTGGGGATGCCGGTGACCGAGGATGAAGACCCCGTAACCGCCGAAGTCGAGGTAGCGGCGGCCGTCCTCGGTGAACACCCACGCGCCGTCGGACGCCGTCTCCAGCATGCCGCCGAGCACCGTGCCGAGGACGGACCGGCCGGAGGAGAGGTGCTCGCGGTAGAGCCGGGCGATGTGCGCACGGTCCGTGGCGAGGTCGGCGACCGGTGTCACGGTTCCGATGTCCGGCGTCTCGACGGGGGCGGGGGCCGCGGTCATGAGGCCAGTTCCTGGGTGTGGGTGGCCTGCGAGGGCTGGGACCTAGCTCCCGTGTCCTGCGCGGGCCCCGGACGCAGGCGGGCGCGCATGCCGCCGCGCCCGGTGGACCAGGCGGCCAGGTTGCGGACGAGCGCCCGCCGGAGGTCGTCCTTCGAGAGGGCCGTGCCGCAGTGCGGCGACCCCAGCGACGATTCGAAGGGGAGGGCCCGCTGGAAGACCAGCAGCAGTTCCGCGTACGTCTGGAAGCGGCGGCGCAGCGACTCCGGGAACGTGGGGCCCTCGATCAGCGGCAGCAGCAGCCGGTGCACCGACTCCAGCGGGATGAGCCGAGGCGGATGCGGCCTCGGTCCCCACTGGTCGGCGAACTCCAGGCAGGTGTCCACCACTTCGCGCTGGAGCAGCGCCTCGGTGCCGGCCGTCAGCCAGTACTCGCCGCCCGTGACACCCGCCCTCACCAGGTCACCCACCGCGCGCGCGACGATGTCCTGGGGCACCATGTCGATCCGTGCGTCCGGCGCTCCCGGCAGCACCGGCACCTGCCCCTTCACGATGGCGCCCAGTGCCCGCGTCAGCCCCTGCATCCCGGCGATCCGACCGGTGACGGAATCACCCATCACCACCGACGGGCGCATGATCACGCCCGGCACCGGGGCGTCGCGCACGACCTGTTCGGCCGCCGTCTTGGAGGCGAGGTACCCGGCGGCACCCGGGAAGCGCTCCTGCTCCTCCGGCGCCAGCGGGTTGGCGACGAAGGCGGTGCTCATGTGGAAGAACGGAGCCTCGGCACGGGTGGCGAGGTCGAGCATCGCGATGGTGCCGTCGAGGTTGGCCCGCCGGATCTGGTCCGGCTCCGCCTTCCAGTTGGTGGCGGCGGCGGAGTGCACCACCAGGTCCACTTCGGCGATGAGCTGGGTGAAGTCCGCCTGGGCCAGGCCGAGTCCGGGTTGCAGCAGATCGGCGCGGACCTCACGGACCCGGTGGTCGTTCACCGGCGTGCGATGGCGCAGGCAGACGATTCCGAAATCCGGCGACAGCTCCTCGATCAGGGCTCTGCCGAGTACCCCGGCGCCGCCGGTGAGCAGAATCGTGGGGCGTTTCGCGGACGGTTGCGGGCTGGTCGGAGCGCTGGGCCGGGGCCGGGACAGAGGCATGGCGGTGATCCCCTCGGTCGAGTGAGCGTAGGTCCTGCCGGGCGGGCGGGCGGGTGTCCGGGCGGGTGGGTGTTCGGGTGCTGGGGTTGTGCGCGCGCGGAGCGCCTATGAGCTCGGTTCTCGTTGTTCGGCGGCGACCGCGGGTTGTCTGTGACTGGTCGCGCCGTTCCTCGCGCCCCCTTCGGGGCGCTCGGGCGCGCCGGGGTTACGCGATGGTCAGCGGCTCGTCGGCGAGGTACGCGGACAGCGGGCCGGTCATCCGTGAGCGCGACGGCGGGTGCAGGGCGAGGCCGTTGGCGCAGGCGGCGAGGTACCCGACCTCGTCCGAGGTCATGAAGTTGAGCCCGCCGAGCAGTTCGACGGACCGGGGCACGATCCGGGCGAGGGCGTCCTGCACGGTGTAGCGCGCGTAGAGCGAGTCGGCGAGCGCGGACTCGTCGGGCGCGTCCGCGTCCACCCGGCGGGCGAGGCCCTCGACGGCCGCCGTCGCGCCCTCGATCTCCACCAGCAGCCGGACCCGTTCGGCGTCGGGCACCCGGTCGTTGAGCAGCACCCGTTCGACGAGGGCGCTCGCGGAGCCGAGGTAGCTGCCGGTCATCAGCAGCTCGAACCAGACCAGGCCGGCGGTCTGCACCGCATCGAGGCGGGCCCCGGCCGGCGAGGCCGTGCGCACCAGGAGCTCCGGCGGGACCAGGACGTTGTCCAGCGTCACCTGGTCGCTCTCGGCGCCCGCCAGGAAGGTGCTCGACCAGAAGCCGCTGACGCTCAGCCCCTCGCTCGCGGCGGGAACCAGCGCCACGGCCAGTTCGTCTCCTTCGCCCTCCTCGCACGGCACCATCACGCTGGCGGTGAGCAGATCCATGGAACGGGCGAGGCTGCACGGCCGTTTCACGCCGGTGATCCGCACCCCTTCGGGCGTCACTGTGGCGGACATGGAGGGCGACAGGATGCCGGTGCCGCTGCGTCCTTCGGCGAAGCCGGACGCCATCAGCTGGTTCTCGGACGCGACGCCCTGGACGAGCATCCACTCCAGCCCCTCGCCGGAGTCGCTCAGCCCGACCAGCGTGGCCATCGAGAAGTGGTGCATCGTCGTCGCCACCGCGAGCGAGGGCGAACGACTGCCGAGCGCGCGCTGTACCCGCAGGGTCTCCAGCGCGGTGGCGCCCCGGCCCTGGAGGGCGGTCGGGGCCAGCAGACCCGGCCCGCCCGCCTCCCGGAACAACCCGATGCCGGGGCTCTTCGGACCCTCCAGCGTCATCAGCGGTACGGCCCTCAGACTCTCGTCGAGGCCGGGCAGCAGTGTGGCGAGGGCCGCGCGCTCACGCTCCAGGAATCTCATGTCGTCCCCTGCTCCTTGATCCTCAGGTGTCGCCGGCAGCGTCGTTTCTGTTTACGCGCGAACCGGCGGAACCCCTCGGGGCAAAAAGGATGTTGGAACGTTCGACGGTCAGCGATTCGGCTGCCGGGCCGAGTCCCGTACGACGACGAGGCGGGTGGGTCTGGCCTGGGTCAGTTCCACCCAGCGGGCGAGCTCCTGCTCGTGCGAACCGCTGCGCGTCGCCCGCGCCACGACGGTCGCCGCAGCGTCGTCGGGGCGGCCGTCGCGGGTCAGGAGACTGAGCGGCCAGGCGGGTTCGGAGGGCTCCTGACCGTCGAACGGATGCCAGTCCCACGGCGCGTCGAACCGCCAGGCACGCCCCACGGCGTCCGCGACCTCGTCACCCGCCACGAGGCAGGCGTACGGGCGAAACAGCAGGTCGAGGGCGATCGGGATCCCGTCGTCGGGGGCGATTTCGTAACCCTGCCACTCCAGGTCGGGATCGTGCGACTGCCCCGTGCGCAGCACCATCACCTGCGTTCCCGGACGAGGAAGACGTCCTGTCTCCAGCGGTGGATCCATCCGCTCGACGCTCATCACATGCACCACCGTGGGAGGGATGCCGACCTTGCACACCGCGCCGACCTCGAGGTGCCGGGGCGGCGGCTCGGTGCGGAACAGCTCCAAGTCCCAGTCGTACGAGGCCGGATCGCCGGCCAGGGCCACCTGGCCGTTCCACTCGATCCAGTCGCACTCCGGGTCCACCTCCCACCACGGCCACTCGACGACCACTTCCTGCCGGGTGAGACGGGCGACCCGTGCGTCGGTGTACGGGCACGAGACCAACAGGACATCCCCCACACGGTGATCCGCTCCCACAGCCCGCCTCCCGCTTATCCCCGGTCGCCACCGCCCGCACGGTACAAGCTCAAGGTCATCGGCGGTCTACCGGGTGGGGCGGTGGGTGGGGTGGTCGTGGGCGCTGGCTGCACCGCGGGATTCTTCAGGCCTCAACTCGTCGGCGAGAACCCGGACTTGATCCTGGCCCCCGCCGAGCGGGTCGGCCCACCCGTGTGGCGGGCCGGGACGTGGGCGCGATGGCCGAGTGCCTCAGGAACGGGGGGACTTGAAACCGACCGCGCCGTACAGCGGGACGGGCGCGTCGCCGATCTCGTCCTCGTCCAGCGCGAGCTCGGGATGCCACTTCGACAGCGACACCACCCCGGGGTCGACGAGGTCGAGTCCCCGGAAGAAGCGGCTGACCTCGGTGTGCGAGCGGGCCACGAGGGTCACGCCGCCCGCCGCGTACGCCGCGATCCCGGTCGCGACCGTCACGGGGTCGTAGTCGCCGGTCAGCGCGGACAGGACCAGACAGCTGCCCGGCGCCAGCGCGTCGACCAGGGTGTCCACCAGGTCGTACGCACCGTCCTCCTCGGCGATGAAGTGCATCAGCGCGATCAGCGACAGCGCGACGGGCCGGTCGAAGTCGAGAACCTGGGCGGCCTGTTCGAGTATCTTCCCCGGTTCCCGCGCGTCGGCCTGGATGTACTCCGTCACACCCTCGGGGGTGCCGCGCAACAGGGCCTCGGTGTGGGCGAGGACGATCGGGTCGTTGTCCACGTAGACGACCCGCGCGTCCGGGACGACGGCCTGGGCGATCTGGTGGAGGTTCGGCTCCGTGGGGATGCCGGTGCCGATGTCGAGGAACTGGCGGATGCCGGTCTCCCGGACCAGCCAGCGGGTGGCGCGCTGCATGAACCAGCGGTTGCTGCGGGCCGAGCGGGGGGCGCTCGGGTCCGTGGACATGATCCGCCGCCCGAGCTCCTCGTCGACCGGGTAGTTGTCCTTGCCGCCGAGGAACCAGTCGTACATCCGCGCCGGGTGCGGCCTGCTGGTGTCGATCCGCTGGGCGGAAGGCCCGGTCGCGGTCATGCGGCACTCCTCTGCTCACGCTCGTGTTGATGTTCGAGCAGTCTGCCACGGGAGTTGGACCGGGCGGGGGGCATTCTCCGAGGCCCCGACCCACGGGTCCACCGCCGCCGCAGGGGTCACCTGGCGAGACGGTCCTTACGCCGGGACATGCGTGCGCCTAGCATCGGTTTCCGCATGAACACGATGACGCTCTGGCACATATCCATCTGGGAGTTCGCCGCGCTCGCCGCCGCGGCCCTGCTCGTCGGCTTCTCGAAGACCGCCGTGAGCGGGGCCAACACGGTCAGCCTGGCGATTTTCGCCGCCGTACTGCCCGCCCGCGCCTCGACCGGCGTGCTCCTGCCCCTCCTCATCGTCGGGGACGTGCTCGCCGTGCTCACCTACCGGCGGCACGCCCACTGGCCCACGCTGTGGCGGCTGTTCCCGGCGGTCGCCGCGGGCGTCGTGTTCGGCACGCTGTTCCTGGTGTGGGCCGACGACGGGATGGTACGGACTTCCATCGGCGCGATCCTGCTGCTGATGGCGGCGGTGACGATGTGGCGCCGCCGGGCCGCCGCCCAGGACGAGGAACCCGACTCGGTCTCGACCCGGGCCGGCCGGGTCAAGGCCCGCTCGTACGGCGTCCTCGGCGGCTTCACCACGATGGTCGCCAACGCGGGCGGCCCGGTGATGTCGATGTACCTCCTGTCGGCCGGCTTCCGCAAACTCGGCTTCCTGGGGACCTCGGCCTTCTTCTTCCTGATCGTGAACGTCTCCAAGGTGCCCTTCAGCGTGGGCCTCGGTCTCATCGACTGGCATTCGCTGCTCCTGGACGCGGCACTCGCGATCTTCGTCGTACCGGGGGCGTTCCTCGGGAAATGGGCCGTGCACCGCATCAACCAGATCCTGTTCGAGCGGCTGGTCATCGCGGCGACGGTGGTGGGCGGGGTGCAGCTCCTGCTGCGCTGACCACCTCGTAGGCTCGACGCCATGTCCCCCCACGTCCTGGTCCTCGGCGGCACCACCGAGGCACGCCGACTCGCCACCGAACTGGCGGCGCGCCCCGGTGTCCGCGTGACGACATCCCTGGCGGGACGCGTCTCCCGGCCGGGAGCGCTCGACGGTGACGTCCGCGTCGGGGGCTTCGGCGGGGCGGACGGGCTGGCGCGGTGGCTGCGCGAGCACCGGGTGGACGCCGTGGTCGACGCCACCCACCCGTTCGCCGCCGCGATCACGGCGAACGCGGCGCGCGCCGCCGCGGCCACGGGAATCCCGGCCGTGGTGCTGCGCCGCCCCGGCTGGACCCCCGGCCCCGACGACCGCTGGCACTGGGTCGGCTCCCTCCCCGAGGCCGCCGCGCTCCTGCCGTCCCTGGGCCGCCGTGTCTTCCTCACCACGGGCCGCCTGGGCCTTGCGGCCTTCGCCCACCTCTCCGAGCTCCACTTCCTCGTCCGTACGGTGGAACCCCCCGAGCCGCCGATGCCCCAGGACATGGAAGTGCTGCTCACCCGGGGACCCTTCACACCGGACGACGAGCAGGCCCTGCTGCGCGCACACCGGGTCGACGTGCTGGTGACCAAGGACAGCGGAGGAGAGGCGACAGCCGCCAAACTGACCGCCGCACGCGACCTCGCCCTCCCCGTGGTCGTCGTACGCCGCCCCCCGCTCCCGGCGGACGTGACCACCGCGCCGGACGTGCCGTCGGCCCTGGCCCTGCTGGATCTCGGCCCTCGATGACGGAGGGACCGGTCAGCTCGCCTAGCCGCGCGGATGTCTGCGCAGCAGATACGTGTCCATGATCCAGCCCTTGCGGTCCCGTGCCTCGGCCCGCAGTCGCTCGATGCGCGGGGCCGTCTCGGCGATCGGACCGGAGGCCAGGATCTCGTCGGGCGTACCGATGTAGGCGCCCCAGTAGATGTCGATGTCCTCGTCGGCGTACTGCCGGAAGGTCTGATGGGCGTCGAGCATCACGACCACGTCGTCGACCCCCTCGGGGAAGCCCTCCGCGAGCCGCCGCCCCGTGGTGATCTGGACGGGACGGGCCACCCGGTTCAGCCCGGTGCGATGGCGGGCGACCAGCGCGGAGACGCTGCTGATGCCGGGCACGACCTCGTACGTGAACGCCACCGCGCCCCGCTCCAGGATCTCCTCCAGGATCCCGAGCGTGCTGTCGTACAGCGCGGGATCCCCCCAGACCAGGAACGCGCCGCTCTCGTCCTCGCCCAGCTCCTGCGTGATCAGCCGCTGGTAGATGTCGGCGCGGGCACTGCGCCAGTCCCCGACGGCGGGGGAGTAGGCGGCGCCCCCGGCGGCCCGGTCGCGGTCGGGGTCGCGCGCCTCGACCAGGCGGTAGGACCCCGTAGGTATGTGCGCGTCGAGGATGTCACGGCGCAGCTGGACGAGGTCCGACTTCACCTCGCCCTTGTCCAGGATGAAGAACACGTCCGTGCTCCTCAGCGCCTTGACCGCCTGCAAGGTGAGCTGGTCGGGGTCGCCCGCGCCGATGCCGATGACATGAATCTTTCGCACACCCCGAGTCTGCCGCACGCCACTGACAGCGCACGCACCGCACCCGGGTGACGCCGCACGCACCGCGCGCCGATCGACGCCGCCGCACCTGTCAGCACCGGCGGCCCCGCGCTCACCCGTCCCGGTGTCACCGCACCCGTCGGTCCCGGCGCCCCCGCAGCCGGGGCGCCCACGTCACCGCGCTGATCGCGGCGCCCTCGCGTTCCACAACCGTCGCCAGCTCGCGTGCCCAGGAGGCGAGTTCGGCGAGATCCAGCCCATGCGGGTGGCCCCGGCCGTCCGCCCCCGCCGCCCACTCCTCGACCGCCCCGGCCCCGCGCCGCAGCAGCCGGGCACCGCCCGTCGTGTTCCCACGGGCCGCGTGGGTGAGCCCCACCGCGAGCTGCGCCAGCCCCCGCCAGAGTGTGCGCTCACCCTCGGGGCCCGACTTCCAGGCGTCCTCGAAGACCTCGTGCGCGTGGAACGGCTTCCCCGCGTCCAGCAGCGCCTGCGCCTCGGTGACCGTCTCCTCGGGGCTGCGGACGACTCCTTCCGGCTGCCGCTCGACGCCGTCGGTGCCGTACGGCAGCGGCCGTCCCAGTCCGTCCCGCGGCCGGGCGTTCCGCGCCCGCCCCGTCGTGTCCCGATCCCGCCCGTCGCCCCGCCGACCTCCGGATGTTGCGTTCATGCCCCGATTGTCGCGCGTCCCGCGCCCCCTGCGGAGCAGCCCCCGACGTGGGGTAAAGTTCTGTTCGCACGATCACGCGGAACACCGCGGGTGAACGCACCGGGACGTGGCGCAGCTTGGTAGCGCACTTGACTGGGGGTCAAGGGGTCGCAGGTTCAAATCCTGTCGTCCCGACTTTTGAAGTCGCGGGTCAGAGGCTGTATCGGACATTTCGATACGGCCTCTTCCTCGTTTCCGGGTGTCGGCCGGGGGCTCAGCGGTAGTACGAGGCGACGGCCGGTTGGCCGGTGTAGTTCGGGCCGGCGTGCGGGTCGGCGCCGAGGTAGGCGAAAGGCAGCGTGACGGGGCGGCCGCCGCGCAGGCTGAGACGGTGGTGGCGGGCCGCGTACTGGAAGCCGGCGGCCCGCAGTGCCGCCAGGACCGGTCGGGACGCGTCGCTGCCGTCCGGGCGCCGCAGCGTCGAGGGATCGAGATGGGCGACCAGCAGACCGGTGCCGGTGAGCCAGGAGGCGGCCCGCTCCAGCAGGGCGAGCCGGTCGCCGATGTAGTGCAGTCCGTGGACACAGGTGATGAGGTCGTAGCGGCGGCCCGGCGACCATCGGCCGAGGTTCGCGGTGACGAGTTCGAGGCCGTCGGGCAGTGCCGTCCGCAGCAGGGGGCCGACCAGGTCCACGCCCGTGATGACGGCCCGGGGGAGTTGCCGCGCCGCCTCGCGGAGGGCGAGTCCCTCTCCGCTGCACAGGTCCAGCCAGGACGGCGCGGGTCCGTGGTCGTTCAGGAACTCGGCGGGGGAGAAGCCGAGTTCGCGGGCGTAGCTGTTGACGCCTGCTAGGACGCGTGCGCGGTTCATGGTGCTGTTGGCCACCACGGCATGGCCGGTCAGTTCGTCGTCCTTGACCAACTCGGGTGGCGGTGGGGCTGTTGTCGGCGAAGTACCGTCGATCATCGCCCCATTGTGCGACAGGTCGGACGCGCCGTGGGGCCGCGCGGACGGATGCGTCGGCTTCGAACTCCGGGCCACCGGCGCGTACCGGCCCGTCGGGACCGGACGTTTCGAGCGTCGTCGAAAGAAGTACCGCCCCCGGGTGTCGACCCGGCAGGGTGGGCCCGGGCGTGACCGGGTGGGCCGTACGGCCCGGCCCGGGAACACGCCCGGACTCCACCACGGGGAAGGACCGTATGACCATGAGGATGAGGACCAAGGCGTTCGCCACGGCGGGGGTCGGCGCGCTGGCCACCGGACTGCTGCTGACCGGCGCGGCCGGGGCGCAGGCCGCGGCGGCGGGACTGCCGTACGCCGTCACGCCGTATGTGAACGTCAACGTCCGCTCCGGGCCCTCGACCACCACCGACATCACCGGGCACGTCGCCGCCGGGCAACCGCGCGGCGCCTCCTGCTGGACCCACGGCGAGACCATCCGCGACAACGGCTACGTCAACGACGTCTGGGTGCGACTGGCCGAAGGCTATGTGAGCGCCGTCTACCTCAAGGGCGACCAGTACGGCGGCCTTCCGGCCTCCGCCACCTGCTGACCGACCCACACGCGGTGCCCGACCCCGACCCGGGGTCGGGCACCGCGCCGCGTTCAGGTACACCGGCGACCGCTCGAGGTGCCGAAGGATCTCCCACCGGGTAGAGATCGTGTGGGGCCTCGGGTATGGAGTCGCGGATCAGCATGATGGTGGGATGCCACAGGGCGCGGGCCCTGCGAGCGGAGGCGTCGGCGTGCGCGAGCACGGCGCTGCCGGTCTCCCGGTTCCCGGCCACCGCGCCGAACCGGACGCTCGGCCCCGTCGATTTCGGCGGCTGCCGTGGCACGTGTCATGTCCCCGACCGCCTGCGTCCGCCGGGCCGTCACTCCGGTCCCCGTCCGCCGCCTTCCTCGCGTGCCGACGGTATCCTGCGCCACACGACCCGGAGTGCCCCATGAACACACCCTCACTCGCGGTGCGCGACCGCATCCTGACCCTGCCGCCCACGGAACTTCCCGCTTATGTGTACGACTTGGCGGCACTGCGCGCACACGCCGCGTCGGTGCGGGCCGCGCTGCCCGAGTGCGTCGAGCTGTACTACGCGACCCAGGCCAACCGGGAACCGGAGATCCTGGCCGCGCTCGCCCCGTACGTCGACGGCTACAAGGTCTCCACCGGCAGCGAACTGGACCACGTCACCCGGGTGGCGCCGGACCATCCACTGGCCTTCGGCGGCCAGGACAAGACCCCGACGGAGCTCCTGGACGCGCTGGAGCGGGGCGTGACACGCTTCCTCGTGGAGAGCGAGTACGAGCTGTACATGCTGGCCGGGCTGGCCCAGCGGCACGCTCCGGACGGCCGGGTGGCGGTCCTGCCGCGCTTCAACCTCCCGGTGGCCGACCACCTGTTCGCCGACGGCGGCGGTGGCCGCAGGATCTCCGGCCTCGACCCGGTACAGGCGGACACGATCGTCGGCCTGCTCACCGACGGCAGCTACCCGAACCTCGAACTGCGCGGCGTGTACGCCCACTTGGCCAACGGCCTGCACGCCCCCGAACACCTCGCGGTGGCCGGGAGTGTCGTCGCCTGGACGGCGGAACTCGCCGCGCGGCACGGCCTGCGTCTCACCGAGGTGAACCTCGGGGGCGGCATGGCGGTGGACTACGAGCACCCCGAACGCCGCTTCGACTGGCGGGCGTACGGCGAGGGACTCGCCCGACTCGTCGCCGCGCACCCGGAACTGACCCTGAGTGTCGAGCCCGGTCGCGCGCTGACGGCGTACTGCGGCTGGTACGCGAGCGAGGTGCTGGACGTCGAGCACGGCGCGAGCGAGGACTTCGCCGTCGTCCGCGGTGGCGGGGTGAACCTGCGCACGTCGGCGTCCCGGAGGCCCGACCAGCCGTGGCCCGACCAGCCCTGGTCGGTACTCGAGGTGGACGCGTGGCCCTACTCCTGGCCGCGGCCCGTGGTGCGCCGCGAACGGGTCACGCTCACCGGCCAGTTGAGCAACTCCAGGGACATCCTGGTCCGGGACGTCCGGGCGCCGGGGCTGCGGGCCGGCGACCGGGTGGTGTTCTCCCTCGCGGGTGCCTACACCTCGTCCGTGCCCCACCGGGCGTTCGCCAGGTTGCCCGAGCCCGGCTTCCACTTCGTGGACCCGGGCACCGACGGCTACCAGTCCCGATAGCACCACGAGGAGCGGCATGACAGACGAACCGAACCGTTGGACGACGACCGATGCCACGACCGACTTCACGCACGGCATCACCGACGCCGTCGTCGACAGCCTGCGGGGCACGACCGATCCGCGGCTGCGTGAACTGCTCGGCGCGCTCACCCGTCATCTGCACGACTTCGTGCGCGAGACGGAGCCGACGATGGCGGAATGGGAACGCGCGATCGGATTCCTGACCGCGACCGGGCAACAGTGCACCGACACCCGTCAGGAGTTCATCCTGCTGTCGGACGTGCTCGGTGTCTCCATGCTCGTGGAGACGCTGGGCGGTCACCGCGACCCGGGTGCCACCGAGTCGACGGTCCTGGGCCCGTTCCACCTGACCAGATCGCCGATCCGCGCACTCGGCGCGAACATCGACCTGGTGGGCAGGGGCGAGCCGTGCGTGGTCAGCGGCCGGGTACTGGGCAAGGGCGGCACCCCGCTGCCGGGCGCGGTCCTCGACGTGTGGCAGGCCGACTCCGAGGGCTACTACGACGTACAGCAGCCGGACGTCCAGCCGGCCGGCAACGGGCGGGGACTGTTCACGACCGACGCCGAGGGCCGCTTCTGGTTCCGCACCTGCGTACCGAGCCCGTACCCGATCCCCACCGACGGGCCGATCGGCGAACTGCTGCGCGCCACGGCCCGGCACCCCTACCGCCCCGCCCACATCCACTTCATCGCCTCGGCCGAGGGCCACGCCCCGGTCACCACGCACATCTTCGTCGCGGGCAGCGACTACCTGGACTCCGACGCGGTGTTCGCGGTCAAGAAGAGCCTGGTACAGGACTTCACGGAGACCGACGACCCGTCCCTGGCGCGGGAGTTCGGCGTCCCGAACCCCTTCCGCCACGCCCGCTTCGACCTCGTACTCGAACCGGAATGAGCACCATGACCGACAGGAACACCCCGCTCGACTTCTCGTACGAGACCCAGCCCGCGCGGATCGTCTTCCGGCCCGGCGCCGCCGTCTCCGCGACCCCCGACGAGGCCGCCAGGCTCGGGCTGCGCAGGGTGCTGGTGGTCTGCGGCAGCAGGGGCGAGGGCACGGCACGCGCGGTCGCGGACGCCCTGGGCGAGGCCTGCGCGGGGCTGCACGCCGAGGCCCGGATGCACGTACCCGTCGAGCTGGCCGACCGGGCCGTCGAGGCGGCGCGCGCGGCCGGCGCCGACGGGTGCGTCGCCGTCGGCGGCGGCTCGGCGATCGGCCTGGGCAAGGCGATCGCGCTGCGCACCGGCCTGCCCCTGATCGCCGTGCCCTCCACCTACTCCGGCTCCGAGATGACCCCGGTCTGGGGACTCACCGAGCACGGCGCCAAGCGCACCGGACGCGACCCCGCCGTCCAGCCCCGCAGCGTCGTCTACGACCCCGAACTCACCCTCTCGCTCCCCGTCCCCCTCACCGTCACCAGCGGCGTCAACGCGCTCGCCCACGCCGTCGAGGCCCTCTACGCGCCCGACGCCTCGCCCCTCGTCTCGCTCATGGCCGAGGAGGGCGTACGGGCGATGACGCGGGCCCTACCGCTGGTGGCCGCAGCCCCCGGCGACCTCGACGCGCGAGGCCGGGCCCTGTACGGTGCCTGGCTCTGCGGCGCCTGTCTGGGCGCCACCACCATGGGCCTGCACCACAAGCTGTGCCACGTCCTCGGCGGGACCTTCGGCCTGCCGCACGCCGAGACGCACACGGTGGTCCTCCCGTACGCCCTCGCCTACAACGCGCCCGCCGCACCCCGGGCCGTCGCGGCGCTCTCGCGCGCCCTGGGCGGCGCCGACGACGTCCCCCATGCCCTGTGGGCCCTGGCCGCAAGCCTCGGCGCCCCCCGGAGCCTCGCCGAACTCGGCCTCAAGGAGACCGACCTGGCGGTGGCCGCCGAGCAGGCCGCCGGGCAGCCGTACCCGAACCCGCGCGAGGTCACCGTGGACGGTGTACTGGCGCTGCTGACGGCGGCGTACGAGGGCAGGGAGCCGAGCGTCCACGCGTAGCCACGGGCCCGTACGGTCCCGCGCGGACCCCTCCCCCTGGGGCAGACCGCGCCCGCCGGGCTATCCTGACCGCCGAACCGGACACGGGGTGCCCCGCACGAGGGCTGAGATCACACCCGTCGAACCTGAACCAGTTAGGACTGGCGGAGGGATGTCTCATGTCGTTGCCGTATGCCCGTAACGCTCGCGGTGAGGTGGCCGTCGGAGGCCCGCAGGGCGTATTCGACGGGCGGATGCCCACCGCCCCGGGGGATCTGCACGTCGAGGCGCGCGGAATCGCCCCGGTCCCGGAGGACCACCGCTACGGCGGCCCCGGCCGCCTGTTCACCGTGTGGTTCGCCCCCAACCTGACCATGACCGGCGTGTTCACCGGCACCGTCGGCATCGCGCTCGGCCTGGACTTCTCCACCGCGCTCGTCGCCGTCGTGCTGGGCACCCTCCTGGGGGCGGTACCGACCGCGTACCTCGGCACCTGGGGGAGCCAGACCGGCGCCGGACAGCTGCCGCTCGCCCGCCTCGCGTTCGGCCGGGCCGTGGTCGTCCCCGGGGCCCTGCAGTGGCTGTCGTCCATCGCCTGGGACGCGCTGATCGGCCTCTTCGGCGGGGACGCGCTGGCCCAGCTGTGCGGCTGGCCGTTCTGGCTGGGCGTGCTCGTCATGATGGCGGCGCAGGGGGCGCTCGGCGTCCTCGGCTACGAGGTGATCCACCGGCTCCAGACCGTGATGACCTTCGCTCTCGCCGCCGCGTTCGTGGCCCTGACCGTGAAACTCCTGAGCGGTGCCCACACCACCCCCGCCGCCACCGCGCACGGCGCCGACCGGGCCGGGGCCTTCGTCCTGACCTGCACGATCGCGCTCAGCCTCGCGCTGTCGTGGGCGCCGTACGCGAGCGACTTCAGCCGCTATCTGCCGCGCACGGCATCCCGCCCGCGCATGTTCTGGTACACCCTGGCGGGCATCAGCGTGTCCTTCGTGGCCGTCCAGGCCCTCGGACTGTGGGGCGCGGCCGTCTTCACCGACCAGACCGCCCGCGGCGTCGACACCCTGCTCGGCGGCGGCGCCCTCGGCGCGTTCGGCCTGCTCGCCGTGGCGCTCGCCGCGCTGAGCAGCAACGCCATGAACGACTACAGCGGCTCGCTCGCCCTGCAGACCATGGGCGTACGGCTGCCGCGCCCGGCCGCCGCCGCGCTGGCCGCCGTCCTCGGCTTCCCGCTCGTGCTGTGGATGCACGCCGCCGACACCACGGCCCGCTTCCAGAACGTCCTGCTGTTCGTCGGCTACTGGATTCCCGGGTTCGTCGCGATCGTCGCCGTCGACTGGCTCGCCCGGGCCAGGGCCCGCGGCGGCGCACCCGTCGACCTGGCCGCCGAGAGCGCCCGCCCGTATCCGTGGTGGCCCGCGCTCGTGGCGTTCGCCGCCGCGTTCGCCGCCGCGGTGCCGTTCATGAGCACCAGCCTGTACGTCGGCCCGGTCGCGCACGCCCTGCACGGCGCCGACACCGCCTACGGCGTGGCGTTCCTCGCGGCCCTGCTGGTCTACGCCCCGCTGCGCCTGCGCCGCTGACCCCGCCCCCCCTCTCACCCCCTTCGTACGGAGTGACACCCACCATGTCCGCGAACACGCCGACCACCCCGCCCCGTGTCCTGACCATCGCCGGATCGGACTCCGGGGGCGGCGCCGGCATCCAGGCCGACCTGAAGACCATGCTCGCGCTGGGCGCGCACGGGATGAGCGTGCTCACCGCCGTCACCGCGCAGAACTCCCTCGGCGTACAGGGAGCCTGGGAGCTTCCCGCCGAGGCGGTGCGCGCCCAGTACCGCAGCGTCGTGGACGACATCGGTGTGCAGGCCGTGAAGACCGGCATGCTCGCCTCGCCCCTGCTCGTCGAGACCGTCGCCGAACTGCTCTCGGACGTCGGCGCGCCCGTGGTGGTGGACCCGGTGAGCGTCTCCAAGCACGGCGACCGCCTGCTGGCGGACGACGCGCTGGACGCCGTACGGACCGCCCTGCTGCCGCTGGCGACGGTGGCCACCCCGAATCTCGACGAGACCGCCGAGCTGACCGGGATCAAGGCCACCGGGGAGCGTGACATGTGCCGGGCCGCGGAACAGCTGCTGTCGTACGGGCCCCTCTGGGTCCTGGTGAAGGGCGGCCACCTGCCCGGCGAGGCCGTCGACCTGCTGACCGACGGCACCGAACAACACTGGTTCCGGGCCCCGCGCCACGACAACCGCCATACGCACGGCACCGGTTGCACCCTGGCCTCGGCCATCGCGGTGGGGCTGGCGCAGGGGCGGGCGGTGCCGGAGGCGGTGCGGCTGGCGAAGGAGTACGTCACCGGCGCGATCGCCGCGGGATTCGCCCTGGGCGCGGGCCTCGGACCGGTCGACCACGGCTGGCGGACGCGCGCCTGAACGCCGCGGATCCGTCGGCATGGCGGACGAGGCCGTCGTCCGCGGCGACCGAAGGGGAACCCGGACGTCAGCCGGTCGGCGTGATCGTTGTCTTCAGGAAGTCCGCCAGGGGCGTGGTGGGTCGGCCGAGCAGGCGGCCCAGCGTGGGGTCGACCGGCGTGAACTGTCCCTGTCGGCTCGCGGCGAACAGGCCGAGGAGCAGGTCGGCGCCGGCCTCGGGCAGACCGCGGGCGAGCAGGCTCGCGCGGTAGTCGGCGTCGGAGACGACCACCCGGCGGACTTCGCGGCCCGTGAGCCGCGTGGCGATCGCCGCGATGTCGGCCAGGTCGAGCGCCTCGGGGCCGGTGAGCGCCGGTGTCGTCCCGTCGAGGCCCTCGCCGGTGAGCGCGAGCGCCGCCGCCTCGGCGAGGTCGGCGTGGGCCGTCCAGGCGACCGGTCCGTCCTTCGGCGCGGCCAGTTCGCCCGTCTCGAGCGCGTGGCCCAGCAGCATCGCGGCTGAGGAGGCGTAGAAGCCGTTGCGCAGTGAGGTGAAGGGGACCCCGGACTCCCGGAGGGCCGCCTCGGTCGCGGCGTGGTCGCGCATCGGAGCGAAGGGCGAGGACGGGTTCGAGCCCATGTGGCTGGTGTAGAGGATGCGCTTGGCTCCGGCTGCCGCGGCGGCCTCGACGGCGGTGCGGTGGTGGTGCACGGCGTCCGCGCCGGTGCTGTCCGTCGACACGACGAGGACCTGCCGGGCGCCCTCGAAGGCGTCCGCCAGGCTCGCGGGGTCGCCGAAGTCGCCCTGACGGACGCGCACGCCCCGGTCTTCGAGCTCTCGGGCCTTCTCCGGGTCGCGCACACTGACGCCGATCCGCTCGGCGGGGACGCGCTCCAGCAGCCGCTCGGTGACAAGCCGACCGAGTCCGCCGTTGGCTCCGGTGACGATGATCATGACAACCTCATCTCTGTTTCCATCGACAACGCAATGACGGTATCACTGGAAATTCTCATCGGTAACAGGATTCTGTTATCGTCGGAATCATGGAGAGTGAGGACGTCACCGCGGCGGACGGGCATCGTGAACGCATCGTCGCGGCAGCTGCCCGGCTGCTGGCCGAAGGCGGGCCGGACGCGGTCTCGACCCGTGCGGTGAGCGCCGCGGCGGGCGTGCAGCCGCCGGCCATCTACCGGCTCTTCGGTGACAAAGAGGGCCTGCTCGACGCGGTCGTCGCCGACGGCTTCACCGCGTACCTGACCAGCAAGACCGCCCGGAAGCCCACCGATGACCCGGTCGAGGACCTTCGCGCCGGCTGGGATCTGCACGTAGGCCTCGGCCTGGCCAACCCGGCGCTGTACACCCTGATGTACGGCCGATACCGCCCCGGTACGCCCTCGCCCGCGGCGCTCGCCGCCTTCGAGGTCCTCGCCGCGCACATACGGCGCATCGCCGAGGCGGGCCGGCTGCGCGTCCCCGAGGACCGCGCCGCGGACCTCGTCCACGCGGCCGGCTGCGGTACGACGCTCACGCTCATCGCCACCCCCGAAGGCCGCCGGGACCCGGAGCTGTCCCGCACCGCCCGCGAGGCGGTCATCGCGGCGATCGCCACGGACGCCCCTGTCGCGCCCGCACCCGGGCCCGTCGCGGCCGCCGTCACCCTCCGGGCCGTACTCCCACGGATCGACGCCCTGACGGCGCCGGAACGCGGCCTCATGGAGGAGTGGCTCAACCGAATCGCCGATCCTGGCTGAGGGTGACCCGGCCTGAGGGTGACCCGGGCTGGGAGCGACCCGGCCTGAGGGTGACGCGGGCTGAGAGCGGTTCGACCTGAGGGTGGCTCGGTCGGGTGGGGTCGGCCGCCCCCGTGCCTACGCGGAATCGGGTACGACGGCCCACCGCATCCGAGTACGCGTACTCATGATCGGTTTCCTTGTCTCGCGCAGGCTGGTCCCACAAGCCGTCCAGAGGGAGCCATCGTGCGTATGACAAGCCGAGTTCACCGACCGTCGTCCGTGATCAGCAGGGGCCCGGCGCGGTCCGCCCTGGGCCTCGCGCTGGCCTGCGTGACCCTCGCGATGCTGACCGGTTGCTCCGCCGAGGACGCGAGCTGCGGCGGTGGCGAGTACCCGGTCATGACGGTGGGCGGCACCGGCAGCGCCTGCGTGTCCAACGGCGACGAGCCGCCGAAGGGGTACGTCCGCTATCCCGAAGGGAAGGTCCCCGAGCACGTCGGCGACAAGTGGGACACCTACTGGAGCACCCACACCATCGACGAGAACGGCAAGATCATCAAGGCTCCCGACGCCGGGGTGTGACCGCCGGTTGCGCGAGTGACGCGTGGCCGTGCGCTGGAAATCGAACACGTGCTTGAATTCGGGTATGACGTACCCACACTTCCAGGGCCGGGATGCAGGCCGGGACCGGAGAGGCGAGGCTGGATCCATGTCCGAACCGTTGCCTGTCATCGTGGCTCCGCCGAGTGACACCGGTGGCCGCCGAGTCCGAGTGCACGGCGAGAACCTCGGGTTGGCCTACAACCTGGAGGACCTGTCCGAATTCCTGCGACGCGCGGGTCTCGACGTGGACCCCGTGACCGCGGCGGTGTCCCCCCTCATCGACTGGCGCGGTGTGGGCCCGGAGTACTGGGGGCCCGAGACCCGCGGATGAGGGCGCCCCTGTGGCCGTCCCCTGTGGCCGCGCCGCGCGGTGGGCCGCTCGTGCAACCGTCGTACGTCCGTCCGGCGGCGCTCAGCGGTGCCGTTGATCGTGCGTCTTGTCGTGCCGATCGCTGACCGGCACAACGGGAGCGTCACCGACCCGTTCGCACCACCCCCGGAGACGGGGTCCACCACCGTCGCGTCGGAGCGGCGGCGGTGGACCAAGGAGTCGGCCGGGGGCTTCTTCGCGGCCACCGCCGCCTTCGTGGTCGTGCAGGCCCTGGTCTTCGAACCCGTCAGCCGGTTGCTTCCCGACTACGCGCACCGTGTCACCGCCCTGACGGGAATCCTGGTCGCGACGCTCGCCCACCCACTCGCCACCCGTTGGCTCAAAAGCCTGCCCTCGTCGGCTCCGCCGCAGTGACGTCCGGGGCTTAGCCGTATCCTCGGGGCGCCTTCGAGGAAGACGTGCTGGGTGGGGCCGATTTGGTGCTGGTTGGTCGGTCGCAGCGGCGTTCGATCGCGGGTCCTTACCGGGCTCAGGTCCCGTGAGGCAGTCACCGTGCAGCTGCCGCGCTGCCGTCGGGTGGCCTTGCCGTAGTCGTCCTACGCGCCGTACCCGCAACACCGCTTCCTCGCGCGCGTCCCACGTCCCGGCCGGCCGGGCGGGGAGTCGTCGCCCAACTCCGCCTCCTTATCCGTTGGTTGGCCCTTCATCATTCATCACTCAGACACCCCCTGACGCATGCGTTGTCGACGAGAGGGGGAATGGTGATCTGGGCATGCCAACTCGACCGGGTGTGCCCGGCCCACCCCCACATCGCGGTCGATCAGGAGGACGCAGTGAAGAGAAGCTCGCGCATCCGCAAGGTCTCGCTCATCCTCGGCAGTGCGGTCGCCCTGGTCGTCGCCTTCCCCGGCAGCGCTCTCGCCGCCCCGCCCCAGGCCCTGCCCGCCAACGCGGACGGACTGGAGCAGACGTTCCAGCCGGCCTTCGACTACGACACGGACGGTTGCTACCCCACCCCCGCCATCGGCCCCGACGGGACGATCAACCCCGGCCTCAACCCGTCCGGCGCCCTCAACGGCCAGTGCCACGACGCCTCGGACCTCGACAACACCAACGGCTACTCGCGCGAGAAGTGCAACAACGGCTGGTGCGCCATCATGTACGGCCTCTACTTCGAGAAGGACCAGGCCGTGCTCGGCAGCAGCCTCGGCGGGCACCGCAACGACTGGGAACACGTCGTGGTGTGGGTGCAGAACAACGAGGCCCAGTACGTCTCCACCTCCGCCCACGGCAACTTCAACATCTACGGCCGTGACCAGATCCGTTGGGACGGGACCCACCCCAAGGTCGTCTATCACAAGGACGGTCTGAGCACCCACTGCTTCCGGCCCGCGAACTCGAACGACGAACCGCCGGAGAACCACTACCACGCCTGGCAGTTCCCCGACCTGGTCGGCTGGAACGGCTACCCCGCCGGTCTGCGCGACAAGCTGAGCGCCTACGACTTCGGCAGTGCCGTCTTCGGCCTCAAGGACGGCAACTTCAACTACCACCTGGAGAAGGCGAAGCCGGCCGGCATCCCGTTCGATCCCAATGCGTGATGCTCCGTCAGATGACACGGCAACCGGGTGAGTTGGTGGTGTCATTGGCGGCTCTCGATGCGTGATCGTGGCGTACATCACCCTGGAGGGGGTGGAAACGTGAAGCAGGGCTTCCCGTCTTCATGGCATGCTCACATCTAGTTACTCGCTGGTAATCGCATGCCACCCCCACCCCCCCAGGACTGATCTTGCGCATCCGCAAGCGGCCCTCGCGCGCCCTCGTGCCCGCGCTCGCCGCCTCCGCTCTCCTCCTCGCCGCCGGCTGCTCCGCGGACCCCGGCCAGAGCTCCGCCGCCGCACGGACCCCGGACGCCGGTGCATCCGCGACCGCGACCGCGAACAGCGACCAACCGCTCGCCGTCGCTGCCGCCCCCGCGGCGGCGGCCACCTCGACCGCAGTCGCGCGGCCCGGCACGGTCGGCGGCAAGGCTCGCAAGACCTCGCTCAAGGTGAAGTCGTACGACAGCCACACCCGACGAGCCGTCATATCCACGGTCAGCAAGGGGACTTCATCGCCGTCCCCGACCGGGAGCCCGACCCCCGCAGGCACCGCGACGCCGGGTCGCACCGCCGTCGGCGACGTCATCGCCAGTGCCCCCGCGCCCGGCGCCCCGGACGGACTTCTCGCCAAGGTCACCAAGGTGATCGGTGAGACGGCCGACGGCACCGAGGTCCAGACCGCGCCGACGACCCTGGACACGCTGCTGGGTGACGACGACGCGAAGGGCACCGTCCCGGTCGACCCGGCCTCCTTCGACGTCGAGCGGCTGCTGCCCGATGTGAAGGTCTCCTGGGCGAAGACGGGAGACATCCACTCCGGTCCCGAGGGGACGAAGGTCCCGCTGGGCAGCCTGCGGGTCGATGTCGCGACGAAGGTCGCCACGGCCGAGGGGGCACCGGCCTCGGCGGACGCCTCCGTGTCCGGCTTCGTCCAGGTCAAGCCCGAGGTGGACTTCTCCTACGGAGGCGACGCCTCGACCGCCTCGACCGCCTCCAACGGTTCCACCGCTTCCGGACCGGGGGCGGCCTACCTCGGCGTCTCCGGCGACTGGACCTCGCAGTGGGCGCTCAAGGGGCGCGCCGGCGCCACCGCCAAGCCGGTCCGGCTGCCGTTCGCGAAGCTGCACGCCGACCCGGTCCTCCAGGTCGGCCCCGTCCCCGTCGTCGTGAACCTCGACCTGACCTGCTACTTCGAGATCAGCGGCGACGGCCGGGTCACCGTCGACGTCGAACAGGACCTCAAGGGCGACTTCAAGGCGGGCGGTACCTTCGGCACGGCGGCCGGCTGGACACCGGTCAACGAGTCCCACATGGACAGCTCTCCGGTCCGTACGTCCGTCACGACCGCCGGAAGCGTGAAGGCGGCCCTCGGCGCACAGGCCACCGTCGGCCTGTACGGTGCCGTGGGCGTCACCGCCGACCTGGCCCCGTACCTGCGGGGTGAGGCGGCGGGCACGGTCACCGCGACCACCCCGGTCGGCTCCGGCACCAAGTCCGACGTCGCGGCGAGTGGTTCCTGGGCCCTCTACGGCGGCCTCGATCTGAGCGGCACCCTCCAGATCCAGCTGGCCATCTTCGGCACCCCCGTCATCCAGCACGCCATCCCCCTGGGCACACTGCACCGGGAGTGGAAGCTCGCCGACGGCAAGATGTAGGTCCGGCGGACGCGGCTCGCGCCGCGCCGTGACCAGCGCCCCGCACCCGCCGTACCTCCACGTGTGCGGGGCCGCCCCCTCACGTGCGGTAGGGTTTACCTGCAGGATCACGCGGAACACCGCGGGTGAACGCACCGGGACGTGGCGCAGCTTGGTAGCGCACTTGACTGGGGGTCAAGGGGTCGCAGGTTCAAATCCTGTCGTCCCGACGGTGCGAAGGGTCTTCGCAGGCGAGAGCCTGCGGGGGCCCTTTTCGCGTGGAACGTTCCGGCTCAGGCAGAGGGAATCATGCGTGAGCTTGTGATCATCGGTGGCGGCTACGCAGGCTTCTGCACGGCATGGGGCTGTGCGGGTGAGGCGCGGGTGACGGTTGTCGATCCCCGTCCCTACATGACCTATCAGCCCTGCCGTGTTCGGCCGTGATCTTGTCTCCCTCGCCTCCGTGCAGCACCCCCGGCACGCGTTCGTCACGAGCGTGAATCCGGAGCGCTCCGGCGAGAGCCGGGCGAGTGACAACGTGGCTGCGTGAGCGACAACGGGCCGGCGGCTTCACCGAACGCCGTCGGCTCCCCACGGCGGATGTCACAGACAGACGAGCTGTCCCGTCCATGGGAGAGGCCGCCGACGCGGAGGACCAGATCATCTGGGCTGCCTGCCCGACCCGGCATCGCGGTGACTGGTCCCTCTCAACCCTCTCTGGAGGTACACCATGGACACGAGCAAGGAGGCCGCACGGGGCCTGAACGACATCGAAGACTTCCTGTACCGGGAGGTACATCTCGAAGCGGCTCATCGGCGCGTGGCGGATTTCACCGCCCGAACGGCGGGGCTGACCGATGGGCAGAAGAGGGATATCGAGCGGTGGTATCTCGAAGAGCAAAACTACGTCGCCGGCATGGTGACGGATCACATCGCCGCTCGCATCAGCCTGGTGGAAGGGCAACATCACATCCGCTTCGGCCGATGGCTGCGGGGAACGCTGATAGCGATGGTCCTGATCACCGTGGCACTGATCACGGTGTGCGTCGCCGTGATCCTGGGGACGTCCGGCTGACCCACCGTGTGCTCAACTTGCTCTACCTGCCCGGCATGCGACTCGACTCGACCAGCGCCACCGCCACCGCCATCCCGCGCTCTGACCCGCGGGACACCGCTCAGGAACGCGGGGCGCGGTAGAGGCCTCGGCCGGTTCGCTGGACGCGGTACGTGCCGACGAGACGATCGAGTGTGCTGCGGACCGCGTTGATGCTCCCGCTGTCGGTGTCACGGCCAAGAGCCGCGGCGACATCGCGGGCCCGCACGTCGCGGTCGCCGACTTCGGCGAAGTACTCCATGATCTGTTCGGTGAGCTTGCCGTACTGCTTCGGCTCGTCCGTGTCCGTTCCGGTATCGGCGGAAACAGGGCGTTCCGTGGTCTTGCCGCTGCTGGCCTTCCGAGCTGTGGGTGCTGCGGAGGGGGTTGCGGCGTCCGCGGATTCGGAGGAAGTGACGGCTGCCTGCGGGGCGGCCGGGGGAGCGGCCTGACCGTGCCCCGCAACCGCGGATTCGGTCGACCCCGTCGACGCTGCGGCAGCCGGCGCACGCAACAGCGACTCAAAGGCCCTGAGGGTCCGCCGCACCGAGCCGAGATGCGCCACGACCGCGGCCAATTCCCTTTCCAGTGCCTCCTTCTGAAGCTCCAGGCGGGCCAGTTCCTCTTGAAGGCCCTCAGCGGTGATCTCGATGTTGTGCGCCGCGTGGGTTACGGAGACCATGTGTTCCTCTCATCCTCAACCTTCGACATCATAGGCAGTAGCCCATGTGGAATGTAGATGCTGTGGACGGTCCCACGGTTTCCCACGGGTGAGCCTCTTCAAGGCCTGCGGGGCAAGCTCATCAGGTGTGTGTCATGGGCCGCGAAAACACCGTGTGTCCGCCCGGGGCGGCTCCTCCGACATGAGCCGGCCGGTATTTCTCTGCCGAAACCTGTCACAGGGACGGGCTCACCCCGGTCTATGAAGGGGATGTGATCGGAGCAGTCGTGACCTTCAGTGAGCACATGACCCGCGGCGCCCGACCAAGCGGAGGAACGGAGACCGAGGATCATGCATGACGAGCCGTCCCCCACGGCAAGTGACCTTGACGAGGCTGTTTCGGTCTTTGTGCAGCACAGGGCACGTCTCTTCGGTATCGCCTACCGCGTACTCGGCAGCGCGGCCGAGGCCGAAGACGTGGTCCAGGAGGTGTGGCTGCGTTGGCAGAGGACCGAGCGTTCCGTGGTGGTGAGCCCAGTGGCCTTCCTGTCGAGCACCGCGACCCGACTGGCCATCAACGTCGCGCAGTCGGCGCGCGTGCGGCGGGAGACCTACATCGGACCGTGGCTGCCGGAGCCCATCGACACGAGTTCGGACCCGGAGGTGGGCGCGCAGCGCGCCGAGGCCCTGGAACTGGCTCTGCTGCTGGTGTTGGAGAAGCTGAGCCCCACCGAGCGTGCCGCATACATACTGCGCGAGGCGTTCGACTACAGCTATCCCGAGATCGCTCACATGCTTCAGATCAGTCTCGTCAACGCACGGAAGATCGTGAGCCGTGCTCGCAAGCATCTGACGGACGAGCAGCGGGAGAGCGTGGACACGGTCGAGCACCGACGCCTTCTGAACGCCTTCGTCTCAGCTGCTCGAACGGGGGACGTGGCGTCACTGGAAGCCCTGCTCACCCCCGATGCCGTCAGTCTGTCGGACGGGAACGGTATCCTGGGCGTCGCTCGGATTCCCGTGCTGGGCCGTGCCCGCGTGGCCCATCTGCTGACCGCGTATCCGCGGTTCTGGGGGAATGTGGGCATCGAGTTCGTCGCTGCCAACGGCCGTATGGGCGCGATGATCTACCGAGATGGCGAGCCCTCCACGTTCATGACCATAGCGGCCGAGAGGGCGGGCATCTACAGGGTGATGTGGGTGTTCAACCCAACAAAGATCGACGCCTTCCTCAACTCACGGTTCCGATCCACAACTGCCCTCAGGCCTGCGCCGAGTGGCGCGTGAGTGCGGCAACCGCATGGCTCAAGGTTGGTTCCAGGAGCGTAGTTTGTCGGGGTTGAGGACGACCCACACCTGTATGACACGGTGGTCTGCGATGTCGAGGCTGATGACCGCGGCGACCTGACGGCCGTAACGGGCGACCAGGCCGGTACGACCGTTGACGGACTGAGCCGTCAAAGCGGTGCGCGGCCGGCGGGCCAGCAACGTCAGCAGACTGTGCGCCACCTGCCGGCCCCCGTGCACCGGCCTGCTCGACGCCCGCACCTTGCCCCCGCCGTCGAAGACCGCCGTGACGTCCGGACGCAACAGCGACACCAATTGCCCGGCATCCTCGTCCAGGCAGGCCCGACCCACCGCGCGAACCAGGGCATCGTGCTCCCACGGCGCCACGGGGTCCGAACGCCGCACCCGAAGACTGGCACGGGCCCGCTCGTCCGGCGACAGGCAACCCAGTGCATCCAGCAGAACCCGACTCACCTCCGCCCCCACCCCTGCCTCAACTCCCTCGGCCCCCGCCTCAAAAGCGCTGTCGCCAGACCGCTCGACCAGCTCGAGCCGGGTCAGGCAACTCCTGCCCGTACTCCTCGCAAGCCAGGACCGGGGCCGGGCGATCTCCCGGCGCGCCGCACCCGACAACCCGTACCACCGGCGGTAGACCTCATCGACCACACACTCCGCCTCGCCGGCACTGCCCAACATCCAGCAAGCCACATCCAGGAGATATCGACGCTCGTCCAGCAACTCCGCGATCGACACCACGTCGGCCTCGTCCATACGTCATCCCTCCTCCCACACAACTCCAGCCAAGTGATCCTTTCGTCGTCGAGACTCATTCCGATTGACCAGGCACACACGGGTCTTGTGACATGGCGCCCTTTCACATGAGCGTCGCCCATCAGCGTCTCGGCAGCTCACGTGGGGGGATTCTGATACAGAGCGGTGGCGACGGCCTTCATCCGCTCCTTGAGATCCGCGAGTTCTTGGCGCAGCTCGTTGACACGAGTCTCCAGCTCCGCGGCTTCCGCGGCCAGCGATACGACGGCGGCCGCGATGTCGGTTCGGTTCTCGGCGGTGTGAGTCATCTGGTGTCCCTCCGCGGCCCTAGGGTCTGTCCGGCGGATCATGCCGGAGACGCGGGGTCTGGCACGCCCTCCCCCAAGCTCTTCGAGCAGGGGGTACCCCCAGCGGCGTTGTCGTCGGTTGCCGACTCCCCCGAGCTCTCGGCTTCGCTCGAGCAGGGGGGACCCCCATCGCGTCGACGCCCTCCTCCGCCTTGCAGCTGCACGCACCAGACCCCGCTCACCTGCACTTATGAGGCGCCGTTACTTTCCTCCGACCTGATCCGCCGGACAGGCCCTAGGCGCAATGCCGTTGCGTTACGGGCTTGCGGGTTGGGGTCTTGTGATGAGGACCGCTTGAGGTCCGGTGCGGGTCGGCTGTGGCCAGGAACGGTGTTCAGTTCGCTTGAGGTGGTAGTTGGACATCTTGCGTTTCACCACGCGGGGCTGGCTGCGGAGGCGTCTGACGGGCAGGAGCCGTTCCAGGAGGTCCTGCTCGAGCATCACCAGTGCTCTGACCAGGAGGTCAGGGGGAAAAACTGCCCGGCGTGACGGTCACGCTGCGCCGGGCAGAGCGCAGGGTTTCGGTGAAGGAGACCCGGTCAGGGTCCAGGCCACGGGTGGCAGCCGTTCTCAGCATGAGTTCCCGCAGAGCGTGGTGGACCAGCAGGTGTGCCCAGATCTGCTGGTGAACACCGTCGGGTGTTTTACTGCTGAGCACGACGCGTGCGCCACGCTGATGGGTCTTGATCTCGGCGAAGACGGACTCGATCTCCCAGCGTTCGCGGTAGAGCGCGGCCATCTGCCGGGCAGGATAGCGTCGGGCGTCCAGCAGGCTGGTGACCAGGCGATAGCCGTCGGTCTCACCCTCACCGGCCCGGTCCTTGAGCCGGTAGGCCAGGACACGGACCACAACCGGCTCCTTGCGGGCCGGGCCGCTGCTCGCTCTGATGTGTGAGAGCCATGACCCGTCGCGGAACTGTTTGGTGACGGGCAGGACGCGGTTGGCGGGCACCCGCCACAGCAGGTCGGCGCCGGTGGCTGTGAACGCCTGCCACAACGCGACGCCAAGGAACTCACGGTCGGCCAGGATCAGCTGACCTGGGCCGGTCGAACGTGGTAGGCGGCCTACCAGAGTGACTTCCCCGGTGCGGCAGCCGGCCAGTTCCGCGTCCAGCACCGCATGGCTGCCGATCTCCACCAGAGCTGCCATTCGCACTTGCGGAAACGCGCTCCTGCCCGACCCGCGGCCACTGCCCGGACGTCCGAAGGCAGTCTCGTTGGCTTCACTGTCCGCGACGTCCCAGCACGTGCCGTCGACGGCGAGCAGCCGCAAGCCCCGCCAGAACGCGCCGGGCGTCGCCTCGGTCGCCATGGGCTTCGCGGTCGTGGCGAACAGCACCCGCAGCGGCTCGGAGCCCAGCCGCTGCCGGGCCCTGAACAGTGAGGACTTCGCCGGAACACGCCAGTTGCCCAGCAGCCCCGAGCCCCGCAAGCCCTCGACGAGATGGCGCATCACTTCCAGATACGGGGCAGGTGAGAACAGGGCCAACGCCAGCACGAAGTACACCACCAGCCGCGCGGGAAGCAGTCGCTGACGCCGCTCGGCACGACCGCACGCCGCCACCACCCGGTCCACCAAGCCTGGCGGATACACCCAGGTCAACAGACCGAGACCCGATAAGTCAGACACACTCGCAGCCACCCGAACCACCCCCGGGACGAACTGCCAAGCACAGTACGCCTACAGCAAAGGCAACGGCATTGGCCCTAGGCGGTGTCTGTCTGCTCCAGCCGGTCAGCGGAGACGTCAAGCGTCAGCTTCACCTTGTCGCTGATCAGGACCCCGCCTCCGGCCAGTGCCGTGTTCCGGTCCAGTCCCCAGTCGGAACGTCGCAACGTGGGGGAAGGACGCCGAGTCGAGGAGGAGCCCCTCGAAGGCGGTGAATTTGGGAGCGGCGATTTCCCCGCGACTCGACATGTCGAGTCGGCTCGTTCACGTACAAATCTCGGGCGGGGGTCAATTCCGGCGCGCTGCGGCCCTGCAGCGGATTCCAAGAACTCTGCTTGAGTGAAATGTTGCCCGTCGTGAACGCGAAGGCCGGGCTCGTGACCCGTGGCCGGAGAGAAGAGGTGGCCCCCGCCTGCTGACAGGGGCCACCCGCGGGACTTACTGCTGCTGTGCGAGCCAGTCGGTGAAACGGGTTTCGGCGATGTGCGCGTCGGGGCCCGGCAGAAGCGTGGTCTCCTCCAGCTGGACACCCCAGTACGTCGCGTGTGCGTCCGTGACCACTGCGCGGGGGTCGTTCGTGGCGGCGAGCCCCGTGCGGATGAACTCGTCGAGCTGGAACGCGTCGGGGCCCGCGACCTCCACCATGCCGTTGACCGGAGCGCCGACGGCGGTGCGGCCGACGGCAGCGGCCACGTCGCCGGAGTAGATGGGCTGGATCTTGCCGGGGGCAAGACGCACGGTGTCGCCGTCGGTGGCCGAGTCGGCGATCCCCTTCATGAACTCGAAGAACTGGGTGGCGTGGACGATGGAGTAGGGGGTGCCGGACGCCTTGATCAGCTCCTCCTGGACCTGCTTGGCGCGGAAGTAGCCGCTGTCCTGGAGACGCTCGGTACCGACCACGGACAGCGCCACGTGGTGCTGCACGCCCGCGTCGGTCTCCGCCTTCAGGAGGTTGGCCGTGGAGGTGCGGAAGAAGTCCATGACGGCCTCGTCCTCGAAGGAGGGCGAGTTGGACACGTCGACGACGACCGAGGCACCCTCCAGGACCTCGGCCAGACCCTCGCCCGTCAGGGTGTTGACACCGGTGTTGGGCGAGGCTGCGACCGCGTCGTGCCCGTTCTCGTTGAGCTTGCCGACCAGTTGCGAGCCGATGAGCCCGGTTCCACCGATCACTACGACCTTCATGACGGATCCTCTCGGAAGATTTCCTGGTGCGGCGCGCACCCTGTGACGAGCTGCTCACCGGCACCCGTACAAATTTCGTCTGCATCAGAAGAGACAGGGAAGTGGCTCTCTTTGTGACAGCTGGTTCGGACGAATCGAGAAGATTCCTCCTATCAGCCCTCAGTTGCCCGGTTGCACGAGGCAGGTCATTCGGCAAGCTTTCCGTCGGTCGAGACCTCTTCCATCAGCGCGGAAATCTCGTCCGGGACGGCCGGAATGCTTTCGCGAGTGATGCCCGTCGTCGGGGACCACACGAGATTGACCTGCAGTGCGGGATCCTGTTCGGGGTAGTCGCTGCGGTTGTGACAGCCACGCGTCTCACGACGTTCCAGCGCCGCCTCGAGAGTGGCCCGGGCCGCCAGGGCGGCGGATTTGAGATCAAAGGTGTGCGCGAGGTCCTGATAGCCGGCGATGTCCGGGTGGACGCCGATGTCCGCCATCCTCTTCTCGATCACCGAGAGCTCCGCCAGACCGGCACGCAGGCCCTCTTCGTCGCGTACGACTCCCGCATGCTCGGTCATGGTGTTGCGGATGGCGCGCTGCAGGGCACGGACGTTCTCCGGCCCGTCGGCGGCGAGAAGGTCGTCGATCTCCGCGCGGGCCTCCGCGACGGCCGACGCCGACCGTGGCTGTGCGGTCAGCGACTGAGAGTAGGCGGCCGCCGCCCGGCCCGTGATGCGCCCGAAGACCAGCAGCTCGATGAGACTGTTCCCGCCGAGGCGATTGGCGCCGTGCAGCCCGCTCGACGCCTCACCGATGGCGTACAGGCCACGCACATCGGTGCTGTGGTCCTCGGGACGCACCCACACCCCGCCCATCGAGTAGTGCGCGGTGGGTGCGATCTCGATCGGTTCGCGGGTGATGTCCAGCATCTGCAGGTCCAGAAGCGTCTGGTAGACCCGGGGCAGCCGCGTCATGATCGTCTGCCGTGGCAGGTGCGAGACGTCGAGCCACACGCCTCCCTTGGGTGTGCCGCGCCCTTCCTTGATCTCCGTGTAGGAGGCCAGCGCCACGCGGTCGCGGGTGGACAGCTCCATCCTGACGGGGTCGTAACGGCTCATGAACCGTTCCCCGAGCGCGTTGCGCAGGATCCCGCCCTCACCCCGGGCGGCCTCGCTGACCAGTGTTCCGGCCGCGTTCTCCGGCTCGATGATCCCTGAAGGATGGAACTGCACCAGCTCGGCGTCGCGCAGACGGGCTCCGGCCTCCACCGCCAGGCGGAAGGAATCGCCCGTGTTCTCGTCGCGCCGCGAGGAGGTACGCCGCCAGATACGCGTATGGCCGCCCGCGGCAAGAATGACCGCGTCCGCGTGGATCAGGTAGCGCTTCCCGGTCGCGAGGTCGAACCCGTAGGCGCCGAAGACAGCGCCGTCGTGTACGAGGAGCCGGGTGATGTAGACGCCGTCGAGCACCGGAATGCCGAGCTGGTCCGCCCGCCTGATCAGCGTGCGCTGGATCTCCAGACCGGTGTAGTCACCGGCGAAGGCGGTCCGCCGGAACTTGTGCGCGCCGAAGAAGCGCTGGGAGATCCGTCCGTCCTCTTCCCGGGCGAAGGCCATGCCGTAGCGGTCCAGGTCGTCGATGCCTCGGGCGGCGCCCTGGGTGACGATCTCGACGGTGCGAGGGTCGGCCAGCAGGTAGCTCTCCTTGAGAGTGTCGGCGGCGTGCTGCTGCCAGCTGTCCTCGGGATCCATGGTGGCCAGGGCCGCGTTGATTCCCCCGGCGGCGAGCGCGGTGTGGGCGTCCTCCTTGGGACGCTTGCCGACCGCCAGGACGTCGACGCCGGCCTCGGCCAGCTCGATCGCCGCTCGCAGCCCGGCTCCTCCGGTGCCGATCACCAGCACCATGGTGGCAAGACGTTGTTCGGTGATAGCCACGGTTCACTCCGATCGCCAAGGTTGTCACTCACTACGACCGGGCCGCCGAGGTATCTGTGACACGCTCGCCGCCATCGGGGTGTCACGGCAGGACGCGGTCCAGAGGTACGTCTGAGGCGCATCGAAACGGTCGCCCATCAGAACGCGCGGCGGCTGTCACAACGCCATGGGTCACATCAACGCCAGGAAGCCAGCGTGATGGTGGTCGGCGTTCCCTGCCGTGTCATCCTCGCGTAGGGGCACAGCGAATCTGCCTTCTCGAGAACCGGAGCGGCGACCTCGGGATCGATGTCAGGCCATGTGACCACCAGGTCGACATGCAGTACGTAGCCGCCGTCTTCCGGATCCCGCCCGAACGCCACGGTCGCCTCGACGGAGATCGGGGTGGGGTCGAGCGTGGCCTGTCGTGCCAGGAGAGTGACGGCGCCATGGAAGCAGGCGGCGAAGCCGGCGGCGAACAACTGCTCGGGATTCGTTCCGTGGCCGTCTCCGCCCAGCTCGGCAGGCATACGCAGGTCGAGATCCAGGACTCCGTCGTCCGAGCGGGCCCTCCCGGAGGCTCGGCCATGAGCCGCTGGCCCCCCGCTCACCGTCACCGTCGTGGTGTAGAGGGGCGCAAAGGCATCGCCCTCGAAGTCCTTGTCGGTGGACAGACCGGGCAACCGGAACGGGTCGTTCACCGCGCGGCTCCGTCAGTGCTCCAGGACACGGGCGGGCGGGGAGGAGCAACTGCGGAAAGCGTCATGGTGGTGAGCTACCTTCGCGTCTCAGAGAATCCGCGATTCCGGACAACGAGTTGACCGGCAAGTCACTCCTCTTGTGACGCCTGCGGGCAGCCCCGGCGCAGCATCGTTCGCCGAGTTGCCTCAGCTGTCCAGCGAGGCCACGTAGGGATCCAGTTTCGCCGGATTCATGACCCACATGAGGCGTTCGATGCCGCGCTCCGACACATCGACGCACAGCAGAGCAACGCTGTGTCCATCGGCCGAGACAAGGACGGCCGGCATGCCGTTGGCCTCCACCCAGCGAACGTCCGCCTGAGGCCAGAGGCGTGGGGCGAAGGCGGCGAGGTATTTGGAGACATGAGAACGTCCGACGACCGGAATCTTGGATGCTCCGCGAATCCCTCCGCCGTCGCTGTAGCTGACCACGTCCTCGGTGAGAACGTCCTCGAGGACCGACAGGTTGCCGGTCTGCGCTGCGGAGAGGAACACCTCCAGGAGCCGCCGGTGAGCGGCAGGACTCACGGGCTCCTTGCGTTCCGCCGACAGATGTTTCCGGGCACGGCTCACCAACTGGCGCGTATTGGCTTCGCTCGTCTCCAACATGTCCGCGATCTGCTTGTACGGGTAGTCGAAGGCTTCCCGCAGAACGTAGGCAGCCCGTTCCACAGGGTTCAGTTTCTCCATGAGGTGAAGAACCGCCAGGTCGAGCGCCTCCGCTCGTTCCGCACCCAGCTGCGGATCCACACGTGTGTCGACCGGCTCCGGCAGCCACGGCCCGATGTACGACTCACGTCGCTTCGGTGCCGACTGGGCCAGGTTGATCGCCAGACGGGAAGTGACCGTGGCCAGAAACGCGCCCGGCTCCACGATGTCGGCACGATTGGTGTTCTGCCAGCGCACCCACGCATCCTGGACGATGTCCTCGGCTTCCACGACACTCCCCAGCACGCGGTAAGCGATGCCGAAGAGGTGGGGACGCGCCGCCATGAATTCCCTCGTTGCCTGGTCGAGAGAGTCTGCGTCATCCCGGGCGCGCATAGGTGTCCTCCAGAAGTGCAGCACCATGCTACAAGCTGCCGCAGCGGTGCGCGTCTTCTCCGGAGGATCTTGAGCGATGCGAGAAGCGATGCGAGAGTGGCTGCCGACCTCGGGCGATGGTCACCGCTGTCGCGCGCCATCCAGAACGACTCGTTGCGCTCTCGCAGCACACCTTCGGGCACCAGCGCCCGGCGACATCAGCGAGCGCGGCGGCGACGTCGTCGGTCGACACAGGTCACATCAGCACGGGCGCAACAAGCACGCCCTCGCCGTACGTGGACAGGACCACGTGATTACCGGTACGACCTCGACACCGTGGTCCCGGGGCCTGGCGACAGTTCTGGAACCGATCAGGCCGGTGACGGTGCCGGCAGCGAATCTCTACACCTAGGACAGCGTTGGACCCGATGTTGTGACACCGCTTGACAACCTCCGTCAGCCGAGCGGTCCTCCCGGGGGTCGGATACGGTCTTTCATTTCACAGATCCACTGTGCGTCCGGTCATCAGTGGGAAACGGCCATGGGACCTGGATGCGCGGACACGCGTCGGGCTGACGGTATGCCCATCCCATGGCGTGACGGATGCATGGAGGTGCAACACGGTGTCGAACCAGGACTCGGTGCCCGGGACCGGCCGCCAGACACCGTCGGAGGGGTGGAAGACGGCGGTGACGATGCTGCAGGACGCCGCACCGATCTCCGTCCCGGAGGGTGCCTCGGCGATGACCCTTCACGTCGAGTGGGAGCCCGGAGACCCGGGAACTCCGCCGCACCGCCACTCGGGGCCGGCGTTCGGGTACGTCATCGAGGGTGCTGTCCGTTTCGAGCTCGAGGGCGAGCTCGAGCGCGTGGTCGAGGCCGGCGGGACGTTCTGGGAACCGGGTGGTGACCCGATCCACTACCAGGACGGCAACGCGCTGGCCGATGCGCGGACCCGGTTCGTCGTGACCATGATGTGCGCGCCGGGCAAGCCCATGCTCGAACTGGTCGATGCGGAGGAACTGGAGCAGCGGGCCCACCTGCGGGCCCCGCGACCCACCGACTGACCCTTCTTCGCCGCCGCCGCACTGTGGTTCCCGCTGACCGCCGTGAGCCGTCACCGGCAGTTCGAACTGACCGATGTCGCACGGAGGTTGCCGTATGCGGTCGGCATGACCGCAATGGCTTGGATGACGAACCTCGGTCACTCCACAGGGTCGAAGGCCGGCGACGCGGTCACCGGAGTACGGGCGCTGAAGGCCGTGTGACCATTTGACAACAACGTGTGCCACGACGGACGGAACGGTGTCAAATTCAGCGTTTCGGTCGGGGCGTCGGAGTCGTTGCGGAAGGCATGGACGGAAAGCGACACTGACCTCCCCGCCACTCTCTTGGAGGCGCGGCAGGAGCCGTTCCGCCACGCTCAGCGGCTGAACAATTCGAAGACGACGGCCGGCTTCCCGCCGAAGCGCGCACTGTGCTCGCCGGTGCTGTCCATCAGGAAGCGGCGCGTGTACGTCTCGGGATCCTCGTCGCTCAATGCCTCGATGTACGCACGATGCTGAAGCAGCGACTGCACTGCCTGTTCGAAGCCCCGGTCCGCACGTACCGCGTGGGTGGGATTCGGGGAGTTGGCGACGGCGACCCATCGCACGCCGTTCCAGGGCCGCAGTTCCTGTTCGGCCAGTTCCGGGAAGATCCAGCGGTTGCCCGCGTCCGCCGCCGCGTCGAGGGCGGCGCGCCCGACGGCCACGTGATCCGGGGTGTTCCAGACCCCCGAACCCCAGGTCGCATGGTGGTTCAGAGTGATCAGCAACTCGGGCCGGTGACGACGGATGGCAGCGGCGATGTCGCGGCGCAGGGAGATGCCGTACTCGATTGTGCCGTCCCGGTGGTCGAGGAACTCCACTGCGGAGACCCCGACGGCGGCTGCACTGGAGCGCTGCTCCCTCTCCCTCAGCGGTCCGGCCTCGGCCGGTGCCAGCGTGTCGATGCCCGCTTCGCCGCGGGTGGCGAGGACATAGGCGATCTCACGGCCGTCCTGGATCCAGGACGCGACGGCGGCCGAGCACCCGTACTCGAGATCATCAGGATGGGCCACCACGGCCAGTGCACGTTGCCAGTCGGTCGGCATCGGCCGCAGTTGCGCGAGAGGAGAATCGGTCACAGCGCCTGCTTTCATGGATTGTTCCCGTGGTCGTGCGAAAACCGCGGCGCGAGAGGTGGTTCCGTCAGCCACCCATGGGCCCGCCGATCCAGCGCCGGCCCGGTCCATCCACCAGCCCGCACAGGACATGTTGGCTTCCCCGACATCACCCATCGGACTGCGTCCGCCGATGGTGTCCCTGGCTGCGGGGTGGCGAAGTCCTCCGCACGGCCCGCCCTCGTGGGTGGTGGCGGGCCGTCTCCGCGCCGTGGGTCGGGGCGCGCGGAGACGGACTGTGCGGCCGGGAGGTCCGTCAGCCGAACTGGCCGGGCTGGTAGTCGCCGGCCGGCTGCTGGACGATGACATTCACACGGTTGTAGGCGTTGATGACGGCGATGAGGGAAACCAGCGCGGCGAGCTGGTCCTCGTCGAAGTGCTTGGCGGCGTTCTCCCACACCTCGTCCGTGACCCCACCGGCCGCGTCGGCGATGCGGGTGCCCTGCTCGGTCAGCTCCAGGGCGGCGCGCTCGGCGTCGGTGAACACCTTGGCCTCCCGCCAGGCCGCGACCAGGTTGAGGCGCTGCGGGGTCTCCCCGGCGTGCGTGGCGTCCTTGGTGTGCATGTCGGTGCAGAAACCGCAGCCGTTGATCTGGCTGGCGCGGATCTTCACCAGCTCCTGGGTCGCGACCGGCAGCGTCGAGTCCGCGATCACCTTGTTGGCGGAGTTGATGTGCTTCAGCACCTTCCCAGCGAGAGGGTGGCCGAAGAAGTTGAGACGCGATTCCACGGTGATCTCCTTGCAGTGTTGTGGATACACAACTATTGACCGGGGTGAGCGAAGACGTGTGACACTGCCTCAGTGTGACCTGAGTCTCATCCTTTCGGTTGTGGATACCCTCGTGCCAGGTGAAGCCCGGGAAATGGGTGTCGGCGGCCGCGCCGCCGCGGTGAACACCAGAAGCCGCTGTGACTGGTCGGGGTCGACGAAGTCGGCGGTGCGGGAGTCATGGCCGTCCCGTGCGTACGCGCCATGGAGATCTGCCACCAGCAGGCGGCTCTGCGAGGCGTGGTCGCTCTCGGAACGGAGCAGCCAGGAGGCCGGGTCGGTGAACCACCGGTAGCGCAGACTGGGTTGACCACCTGGGCGGGAGTGTCCTCGAGCCGGTCGAGGATGCGCATCATTCCCCGGTTGATGTGGTCGCCGCGCACGGCCATGCCCACCACCGGCGCCGAGGCTCGTAGCACCCAACTGGGGGGGCTCACCTCGTCTCCGGGGAGCGGCGCCGGGTGACGGGTCGCGCTTCCGCGCGCCGAGTGACGTGGGTCTCCGCGCCCTCACGCCACCGTCGCGGGCGCCCGCACACTGCTGTTCATGGAACTGCATCGTTATCGGTTCAGAAGCGTGTGGGACTTCGCTCGACCGCCGGACGAGGTGTTCGCGGTGCTGCGGGTGGTCGACGACTGGCCCCTGTGGTGGCCCGGAGTGCGGCGGGCGCGCCGTGTCGATGAGCAGTCGGGGGCGTTCCTGTTGCGCTCGCTGCTGCCGTTCGACCTCGACCTCACCATCACCGGCGCGTTCGAGGACACGGAGTCGAGGGTGTTGCGCGGGGTGGTCGACGGCGACCTGGAGGGTGTGTCGGGATGGAGCGTGCGCCCGCACGGGACCGGCAGCCGGGCGGTCCTCGAGCAGGACATGGTGGCGCGCAAGGCACTCATCCGCCGGCTCGAGGTGCCGTTTCGCCCGCTGTTCCGCGCCAACCACTATCTCCTGACGTATCGGGGACACCGTGGTCTGAAGGCATGGCTGGACGGCGGTCAGGAGGCTCGCCGCGCACGCGAGGAGGAGCGGCGGTCGGGTACCCGTTCCGAGTGAGACCCTCGGCTCACCCGGAACGGGTACCGGCGCGTTGCACCGACGCGGACGTCGGGATCACGGTGTGAGCGGAGCCGTCAGCCCCGGTCCAGGATCGCCGTGAGGGCCTCCCGCAGTGCCGTCTCGGGGCTCGCCGAGGGGCCCTCGGAGCGCCAGGCGACGAATCCGTCGGGGCGGACCAGCACCGCTCCGTCCTCGGTGACGCCGTGCACCTCCGCCCAGTCCGTGTCGCTCGCGGGGGAGAGCTCCGCGTCGGCGCCGCTGCCGATCCGGTACGCGTCGAGCGGGACGGACAGCCGCTGGGCGACGTCCTTCGCCGCGCTGTGCCACTTGTCCGACGAGGTCAGCAGCACCATGGACCGCTCGTACAGGTCGAGGGTGGAGACCCGGGTGCCGGCGCGGTTCAGCCACATGTGCGGTGCCCGGCTGCCGGGCTCGCCGGTCAGGCGCAGGCCGTCGGGGACGATCGGCACCGACTGGTCGGCACCCAGGACCGCGCCGCGCGGATAGCGGTAGGCCAGCGCCACGTTGAGGATGCCGCCCTTCTTGCCGCCGGGGCCGGCGGCTCCCGGGGCGGGGATGTACCCGGGGTGGCTGTGCTCGACCGAACGGGACGAGGCGCGGGCGCTGGTCGCCTCGGCGACCGGGCGGCGCTCGGCGTCGTAGGACTTCAGCAGTCCGGGGCCCGCCCAGCCGCCCAGCACGGCGGCCAGTTTCCAGGCGAGGTTGTGCCCGTCCTGGATTCCGGTGTTGGAGCCGAACGCACCGGTGGGGGACATCTCGTGGGCCGAGTCGCCGGCCAGGAACACCCTGCCGTCCGAGTAGCGCTCGGCGACCCGCTCGGCGGCGTGCCAGGCGGCCCTGCCGGTGATCCGCACATCGAGATCGGCCACGCCCACGGCGCGTCGGATGTGGTCCGCGCACCGCTCGTCGGTGAACTCCTCCAAAGTTTCGCCCTGTTCGGGGTGCCAGGGCGCGTGGAAGACCCAGTGCTCCTTGTTGTCGACCGGCAGGAGCGCCCCGTCGGCCTCCGGGTTGGTCAGGTAGCAGACGATGAAGCGCCGGTCGCCGACGACGTCCGCGAGGCCCCGGGAGGTGAACGTGACGCTCACGTTGTGGAACAGGTCGCCCGGTCCGCTCTGCCCGATGGCGAGCCGCTCGCGGATCGGGCTGCGCGGGCCGTCCGCCGCGACCAGGTAGTCCGCCCGGACGGTGCTGTGTTCGCCCGTCTCCCGGCTCTTGAGCTGCGCGGTGATCCCCTGCGCGTCCTGCTCGAACGACAGCATCTCGGTGGAGAAGCGCAGGTCTCCGCCCAGCTCCCGGGCGCTCTTCAGCAGCACCGGCTCCAGGTCGTTCTGGCTGCACAGGCACCACGCACCGGGGCTGAAGCGGGCGAGCCCGCCGCCCGGGTCGATCTCCTTGAACAGCCACTCACCGGCGTCGCCCACCAGCGTCGGCGTCTGCATGATGCCGTGGTTCTCCGCCAGGACGGAAGCGGCCTCCTCGATGCGCCGCTGCACTCCGGCCACCCGGAACAGCTCCATCGTGCGCACGTTGTTGCCGCGCCCACGCGGATGGATCGAGGTGCCCGAATGGCGTTCGACCAGCAGGTGCGGCACACCGAGCCGGCCAAGGAACAGCGAGGTGGACAGGCCCACCAGGGAGCCGCCGACGATGAGGACCGGCGTGTGCTGACCGACCTCGCCGGCCTCTTTCAATCGGTTCATTGATTGCCTCCAGCGTCACCCGCGAGGTGAGTCAGGGATGGGATGCCGGCCGCTTTGAACGGCCATCAGTTTCCATGCCCTGTGCGGAGAGGATCGCGCGCTCCGGGCACCCGGATGGCACACAGTTCACTCGTCCGCACCGGCGGGCTCGCGCGCCTCGGGGGTCGCGTCAACGATCGGCACATGGCGACCCCGGTCTTTGGACACGGCGGTCGTTCCTGACCTTCCGTGAAGAAGAGAAGAGGTGTGCCGGATGACTAATTCGGGACGTATATCGCAATCGGCGTTCGACGGCTCCAGGCTTCGGGTGATCCTGCTGCTCGACCTGTACGAAGGAGCCCAGGAGCAGTTCCTCGACGCGTACGAGCACATGCGCAATCAGGTCGCGTCCGTCCCCGGACACCTCAGCGACCAGCTCTGCCAGTCGATCGAGAACCCCTCGCAGTGGCTCATCACCAGCGAATGGGAGAGCGCCCCGCCCTTCCTCGCCTGGGTCAACAGCGAGGAGCACGTCGAGACGGTCCGGCCGATGCACAACTGCGTCCGGGACACCCGCTCGATGCGCTACAGCATCCTTCGGGAGACCACCCCCGCCCAGCCGCACGGCCAGAAGTCGGCCAAGGCGGGTATGCAGGTCGAGGCCCGGGTGGGCGAAGGTGTGGCACGCCATGCCCTCACCTTCACCGTCAAGCCGGGAACCGAGTCGAAGGTCGCGGAGATCCTCGCCGGGTACGAGTCCCCCCAGGCCCAGGTCGACGACACCACGCGGCTGCGGCGCACCTCCCTCTTCATGCACGGCAACCGTGTCGTGCGTGCGGTGGAGGTGGAGGGCGACCTCATGGCGGCACTGCGTCACGTCGCCCGTCAGCCCGAGGTACGGGCGGTCGAGGAGGCCATCAACCCGTACCTGGAGCAGGACCGGGACCTGAGGGACCCCGACTCGGCACGGGTCTTCTTCACCCGGGCCGCGCTGCCGTCCGTGCACCACGTGACGTCAGGCAGCAAGGCACCCGAGGAACTGCGCCGCCACGCGCTCTACTACCCGGCCAAGCCAGGCTGCGGTATGGAGCTGGCCAGGTTGCTCGCCCACCAGGATGAAGCCGCGGCGGATGACCCGAAGAGCCCGGTGTACCGGAGCACGGTCTTCCAGCGTGACGACATCGTGGTGCGTCTCATCGACGTGACGGGCGAGCTGGACGCGGACCCCGTCGCCGCGCTCGGTGTCAAGGGCGCGAAGAAGGCCGCGGAGCTGGAGCGTCTCCTCGACGGTGCCGCGATCGGCGTCGAGGGCTCGCTGGAGACGGAACGCAACATCAACCGCCTCCTGTCGCACGTCGACATGATGCCCGTCACCGACCGCACGGCGGATTCCTGACAGAGGGCCGCGGCTTCGTCCGCGGCCCTCCCTCCCCGGACGTCACTGCCCCACCCGGAGGTATCAAGCATGTTCAAGAAGCATCCACGCATCGTGGACCTGAGCGAGACGGAACCCAACCGCAGGCGCGGAGGCGACATCCGGGCCATGCTCACGCCCGCCACGGCGGGGTCCACCAGCGGCTTCATGGGCCTGGCCCTCATCCAGCCCGGCGAGCGCATCGGTGAGCACTACCACCCGTACTCCGAGGAGTTCGTGTACGTCGTCAACGGCGCCCTCGAAGTGGACCTGGACGGCGACTCCTTCGCCCTGCGGCCCGATCAGGGTCTGCTGATCCCGATCAACATGCGGCACCGCTTCCGCAACGTCGGCGACACGGAAGCCCGCATGGTCTTCCACCTGGGCCCGCTCGCTCCGCGTCCGAGCCTCGGCCACGTCGACACGGAGGTGACCGACGACACCGCGCCCGGCCCCGAGTTCGCCACCGCCGGGGCGGACCTGTCCGCGCCGGACCACGGACAGCCGTCCGAGCGAAGTGGGGCCATAAAGTGACCCGGCGGGTGGCCGTCACCGGTATCGGTGTGGTCGCTCCGGGTGGCACCGGGGCGACGGCGTTCTGGGACCTGCTGTCCAACGGCCGCACCGCGACCCGCGGCATCTCGCTGTTCGACCCGGCGGGCCTGCGTTCCCGCATAGCCGCCGAATGCGACTTCGACCCGCTCGCGCACGGCCTCGACCCGGAGCTGAGCCGCCACGCCGACCGGTACATCCAGTTCGCCGTGGTCGCGGCCGGGGAAGCCGTCCGCGACTCCGGACTCGACACCGGCAAGGAGGACCCCTGGCGGGTCGCGGTCTCCCTGGGCAGCGCCGTCGGCGGCACCACCCGCCTGGAACACGACTACGTCCAGGTCAGCGAACGGGGCCGGCGGTGGGACGTGGACCACCGCGCGGCCGACCCGCAGCTGCACCTGGCGTTCTCGCCCAGCACGCTGGCCTCGGTCGTCGCCGAGGAGTTCGGTGCCCAGGGACCGGTGCAGACCGTATCCACCGGCTGCACCTCCGGACTCGACGCGGTCGGCTACGCCTTCCACACCATCGAGGAGGGCCGGGCGGACGTCTGCATAGCCGGGGCGTCGGACTCTCCGATATCCCCGATCACCATGGCCTGCTTCGACGCCATCAAGGCCACCTCACCCGACAACGACGACCCCGAGCACGCCTCCCGGCCCTTCGACATCCACCGCAACGGCTTCGTCATGGGCGAGGGCGGCGCGGTACTGGTCCTGGAGGAGTACGAGCACGCCCGAGCCCGCGGCGCGCACATCTACTGCGAGATAAGCGGCTACGCCACCTACGGCAACGCCTACCACATGACCGGTCTGACCAGCGAGGGGCTGGAGATGGCCCGGGCGATCGACACCACGCTCGACCAGGCCCGCCTCGACCCCACCCTGATCGACTATGTCAACGCGCACGGCTCGGGCACCCGACAGAACGACCGGCACGAGACCGCCGCGGTCAAGCGGTCCCTGGGCGAGCACGCCTACAACACGCCCATGAGCTCCATCAAGTCCATGGTGGGGCACTCGCTGGGCGCGATCGGCGCGATAGAGGTCGTCGCCTGCGTCCTCGCCCTGAAGCACCAAGTGGTGCCGCCCACGGCGAACTACGAAACTCCCGACCCCGAGTGCGACCTGGACTACGTGCCGCGCACCGCACGCCCGCGGAAGCTGAACAACGTGCTCTCCGTGGGCAGCGGATTCGGCGGATTCCAGTCCGCGGTGCTCCTGACCGGGCCGGGTGGGAGGAACCGATGACCACTCAGCGCACTCAGCGCCCCCGGCGCGCGGCCATCACCGGCATCGGTGTGATCGCGCCCAACGGACTGCGCGCCGACGCGTACTGGAAGTCCGTCAGAGAAGGCCTCGTCGTCCTGGACCGGATCACCCGCGAGGGATGCGAGCACCTGCCGCTCCGTATCGCGGGCGAGGTCCGGGCCTTCGACGCCGCGGCCCTCATCGAGGAGCGGTTCCTCGTCCAGACGGACCGCTTCAGCCACTTCGCGATGGCAGCGACCGTGCTCGCCCTCGACGACGCCGGCCTCGGCCACGGTGACCCCGCGGACCCGTACGACATCGGCGTGATCACCGCCGCCGGATCAGGTGGCGGCGAGTTCGGACAGCGCGAGCTCCAGAAGCTGTGGGGCCAGGGATCCCGGTACGTGGGCCCGTACCAGTCCATCGCCTGGTTCTACGCCGCCAGCACCGGCCAGATCTCCATCCGGGGCGGCTTCAAGGGACCGTGTGGAGTGGTCGCGAGCGACGAGGCGGGTGGCCTGGACTCCATCGCGCTCGCCGCCCGGGGTGTACGGCGCGGCACCGGCGCGGTGGTCGTCGGATCCGCGGAGGCCCCCCTCGCCCCGTACTCGATGGTGTGCCAGCTCGGATACCCCGAGATCAGCACCGCCGAGGATCCCGATCAGGCCTATCGGCCCTTCACCGCGGGAGCGTGCGGCTTCGCTCCCGCGGAGGGGGGAGCCATGTTCGTCGTGGAGGACGAGACCCGCGCACGTGAGCGCGGGGCGGCCGTCCGGGCCATCGTGGCCGGCCATGGAGCCACGTTCACCGGAGCCTCCCGTTGGGAGCGGTCCAGAGAGGGTCTCGCCCACGCGATCCGTGGCGCCCTCGACGAGGCCGGCTGCGCTCCGGAGGAGATCGACGTCGTGTTCGCCGACGCCCTGGGCGTTCCGGAGGCGGACCGCGCCGAAGCCCTGGCCATTGCCGACGCCCTCGGTAAGCACGGCACCCGGGTCCCCGTCACGGCGCCCAAGACGGGCATCGGGCGGGCCTACTGCGGGGCACCCGTGCTGGACACCGCGGCCGCGGTGCTGGCCATGGAGAACGGTCAGGTGCCCCCCACCCCCAACGTGTTCGACATCTGCCACGACCTCGACCTGGTGATGTCGAGCGCTCGTCCCACCGAGCTGCACACGGCCCTGGTCCTCAGCAGGGGACTGATGGGCTCCAACGCGGCGCTGGTAGTGCGCCGCGGCGGCGACTCCGCCCGATAGGACCGGGCGGGAAGGAGAACAGACTCATGATCACCACCGAAGTGACCCTCATCGAACTGGCCTCGCTGATGAAGAAGGCGGCCGGTGTCTCCGTCGACCCCCAGGACCTCGAGAAGTCGTCCGACTCCCCGTTCGGCACCCTCGGCCTCGACTCCCTTGGTCTGCTCGGCATCGTCGGTGAGCTGGAGAACCGGTACAGCCAGCCGCTGCCCCCCGACGCCGAGCGCTGCAAGACCCCCCGTGAGTTCCTCAACCTCGTCAACAACACCCTCAAGGCTGGAGCCTGAAAGTGGCAGGACACACCGAGAACAGCATCACCATCGACGCCCCTCTCGACCTCGTCTGGGACATCACCAACGACATCGAGAACTGGCCGCAGCTCTTCAGCGAGTACGCGTCCCTGGAGGTGCTCTCCCGCGACGGCGACACGACGAAGTTCCGCCTGACCATGCACCCGGACGAGAACGGCAAGGTCTGGAGCTGGGTCTCGGAGCGGACCGTGGACCGCGTCAGGCGGACGGTCCGCGCCCGCCGCGTCGAGACGGGCCCCTTCGACCACATGAACATCCGGTGGGAGTACGAGGAGACTCCCGAGGGCACCCACATGCACTGGGTGCAGGACTTCGCGATGAAGCCCGAGGCCCCGGTCGACGACGCCTGGATGACGGACAACATCAACCGCAACTCCCGCGTCCAGATGGAGCTCATCCGGGACCGGATCGAGAAGGCCGCCCGCGACCGTCAGAACGCGCCGATGCCCGGCTGACAGCCGGAGCTCAGGAAGGACATCCGATGCACCACGCCCTCATCGTCGCGCGCATGGCGCCCGACTCGGCCCCGGCGATCGCCGATGTGTTCGCCGCCTCCGACCGCGGTGAACTCCCGCACCTGATCGGCGTCAAGCGGCGCAGCCTCTTCCAGTTCGGTGATGTGTACATGCACCTCATCGAAGCCGACAAGGACCCGGCGCCCGCCATCGCGAAGGTGGTCGGGCACCCCGAGTTCCGGAGCGTCAGCGAGCAGCTGTCGGCGTACGTCAGCGCGTACGACCCGCAGACGTGGCGCAGCCCCAAGGACGCCATGGCCCAGTGCTTCTACCGCTGGGAGCGGGACGCCGTCTCCTGAGGCGAACGCCCGGACACAACCCGAGGCCGCCGACCCCGCGATGGACGCGGAGCCGGCGGCCTCGGGTTTTTCCCGGTGCGCCGGAAAGGCCGGATCAGCTGGGGATCGTGCACTCGAAGGCGTGCAGATACGCGTTGACCGGGCGGAACTCGTCGATGACGAGCCCCGCGTCCGTCAGCCGGTCGACCATGCTCTGCCGGGTGTGCTTCGCACCACCGACATTGAGGAGCAGCAGCAGGTCCATGGCCGTGGTGAACCGCATCGACGGGGTGTCGTCCACGAGGTTCTCGATGACGACGACGCGGGCACCGGGCCGCGCCGCCTTGCGGATGTTGGCCAGCGCCCTGCGGGTGCTGTCGTCGTCCCACTCCAGGATGTTCTTGATGATGTACAGGTCCGCCTGGACCGGGATGTCCTCACGGCAGTCCCCGGCCACGACGCGCACCCGCTCGGCCAGCGAACCGCCGCCGCGCAGCCGGGGATCGGCGTTCTCCACCACTCCCGGCAGGTCGAGCAGCGTGCCGTGCATCCCGGGGTGCTTCTCCAGCAGGCTGACCAGGACCTGGCCCTGACCGCCGCCGATGTCCGCGACCGAGGACACGCCTCGCAGATCGAGAAGGTTCGCCACGTCCCGCGCCGACTGCTCGCTGGACGTCGTCATGGCCCGGTTGAACACGTACGCCGACTCCGGGGCCTCTTCGTTGAGGTAGTCGAAGAACTCCCGCTCGTACACGTCCTCGAAGACGTTCCGGCCCGAGCGCACCGCCTCGTCGAGCTTCGGCCAGACGTTCCACGTCCACGGCTCGGTGCACCACAGGACGATGTAGCGGAGGCTGTGCGGGTCGTCCTCGCGCAGCAGCCGGGACATCTCCGTGTGCGCGAAGGTGCCGTCCGGGAGTTCGGTGAAGACCCCCTGGCAGGACAGCGCGCGCAGCAGCCGCCGCAGGGTCTTCGGCTGGGCCTTCACCGTCGCCGCCAGGTCCTCCACGCGCATGGGCGTGTCGCCCAGGGCGTCCGCCACGCCGAGGCGGGCGGTCGCCCGTACGGCGGCGGCGCACGCCGCTCCGAAGGCGAGCTCCCGCAGCCGCATGGACGGCGGCGGGGGAGCCGGATCGACCGTGGTCGGTGGAGCCGGATCAACAGTGGTCATGGTGGTGCCTCGCTTCTGGGGTCGTGCTGGTGGGGGAGGGGGAGGGGTCAGCACAGTCCGGCGGGCTCGGAGTGCGTGCAGGTGTTGGCGTGGAAGGTGTTGCGCTTGCCCTTGGCGCGGTCGCGGTTGGCGAGGTCGGCCTTGCCGTTGCGCTGCGCCACGTTGTTGCGGATCTCGTTGTGCTCGTTGACGGCACCCACGAAGCTCTTGTACAGAACGATGCCGCCGGACAGCGGGGAGGTGCCCACGTTGTCCTCGACCCTGTTCTCCGCCACCAGCGTCTTCTCGGCGCCGGTGAGGACGATTCCGGAGCCCTGCAGGAAGGGCAGCCGGGGAGTCTTGGGACAGAACTTGTTGTTGGCGTGGATGTAGTTGCGGACCACGCTCAGCGCCCCGACGTGCGGCTTGTTCTCGTCGCCCACGACGAACACCGCGGCGCAGTTGCCGGTCGCCTCGTTGTGATCGACGGTCAGGTTCCGCAGCCGTCGGACCGTGACGCCGATCCGGTTGCCGGACAGAAGGTTGTGACTGACGACCGTCCCCTGGGCGTCCCGGGCGCCCTCCTCCGTGCTGACCGTGTTGGACAGGAACAGTCCGGCGTCGCCGTTGTTCCGGGCGAGGTTGTAGCGGAACGCCCCGCGCACGGAGCGCTCCTGGGCGATGCCCCACTGGCCGTTCTTCTCGGCGACCACTCCCTGGACCGTCAGCCGGTCGGTGCCCGACGCCCACAGGCCCTGCTTGGCGAAGCCTCTGAGGGTCAGTGAGCTGACGGTCACGCCCTTGACGCGCTTCTTGTCCGTGCCGGTGACGCAGATTCCGTTGCCGGCCTTGGCGCAGCTGCCGGAGGCCTTGCCCGGCACGATGACGGTGGAGCGCGCACCGTAGCCGCGCAGCGTCAGGTTCGACACCGTGATGCGGACGCTCTCGTGGTACGTGCCGGGGGAGAGGACGACGGTGTCCCCCGAGTGTGCGGAATTCACGGCCTTCTGGATCGACCCGCCGGGTTTGACCCAGTGCACCGTCTGGTGCTCGGCCGACGGGGCGGCGCCCAGCAGCGACGCCGTGACGGCTGCGGTGCAGGCGAGGTAGGCCATCTGTCGTTTCGTCATAGGCCGAAGCTAAGAGCGGGTGTTCCGGCTCGCCACCGCTGATCACCCAGGTGGACCGCCGATGTCACCTGCCTGCGCGCGTAAGGGTGAGCCGTCGGAGGCAGCGGCGTCGGCTGACACGCGACCGCCCCGGCCGGAGAACCCGGCCGGGGCGGTGCGGTGGTGACGCGTGGGCGCCGACGGTGTGTCAGGCGAGGGTCGCGAGCGTCGCGTTCCAGGTGGCCGAGGGGCGCATGACGGTCGCGGCCTTGGCCGGGTCGGGCTGGTAGTAGCCGCCGATGTCGGCGGGCTTGCCCTGGACCGCGAGCAGCTCGTCGACGATCGTCCGCTCCTGCGCGGTCAGCGTCTCGGCGAGCGGGGCGAACGCCTTGGCGAGGTCCGCGTCGTCGGTCTGCTTGGCCAACTCCTGCGCCCAGTACAGGCCCAGGTAGAAGTGGCTGCCGCGGTTGTCGATGCCGCCGACGCGACGGGTCGGCGACTTGTCCTCGTTGAGGAAGGTCGCCGTCGCGCGGTCGAGGGTGTCGGCGAGCACCTGGGCGCGCGCGTTGCCCGTGCTCTGCGCGAGGTGCTCGAAGCTGGCCGCGAGGGCGAAGAACTCGCCCAGGCTGTCCCAGCGCAGGTAGTTCTCCTTGACCAGCTGCTGGACGTGCTTCGGGGCGGAGCCGCCGGCACCCGTCTCGAAGAGGCCGCCACCCGCCATCAGCGGAACGACGGAGAGCATCTTGGCGCTGGTGCCCAGCTCCAGGATCGGGAACAGGTCGGTCAGGTAGTCACGCAGGACGTTGCCGGTGACCGAGATGGTGTTCAGGCCCTTGCGGATGCGCTCCAGGGAGAACTTCGTCGCCTCGACCGGGGACAGGATCTTGATCTCCAGGCCCTCGGTGTCGTGCTCCGGCAGGTACGCGTTGACCTTCTCGATCAGCTGCGTGTCGTGGGCGCGGGTCTCGTCCAGCCAGAACACCGCCGGGTCGCCGGTGGCGCGGGCGCGGGTGACGGCCAGCTTCACCCAGTCCCTGATCGGGTCGTCCTTGGTCTGGCAGGCGCGGAAGATGTCGCCCGCACCGACGGCCTGCTCCAGGACCACGTTGCCGGCCTGGTCGACGAGGCGGACCGTGCCGGTGGTGGGGATCTCGAAGGTCTTGTCGTGGCTGCCGTACTCCTCGGCCTTCTGGGCCATCAGACCGACGTTCGGCACCGAGCCCATGGTGGACGGGTCGAAGGCGCCGTGGGCGCGGCAGTCGTCGATGACGACCTGGTAGACGCCGGAGTAGCTGCTGTCCGGGAGGACTGCGAGGGTGTCGGCCTCCTGGCCGTCCGGGCCCCACATGTGGCCGGAGGTGCGGATCATCGCCGGCATGGAGGCGTCGACGATCACGTCGGAGGGGACGTGCAGGTTGGTGATGCCCTTGTCCGAGTCGACCATCGCGAGGGCCGGGCCCTCGGCGAGCTCGGCGTCGAAGGACGCCTTGATCTCGGCGCCCTCGGGCAGCGCCTCCAGGCCCTTGAAGATGCCGCCCAGACCGTCGTTCGGGGTCAGACCGGCGGCGGCGAACGTCTCGCCGTACTTCGCGAACGTCTTGGGGAAGAAGGCGCGCACGACGTGGCCGAAGACGATCGGGTCGGAGACCTTCATCATCGTGGCCTTGAGGTGCACGGAGAACAGCACGTCCTCGGCCTTGGCGCGGGCGATCTGCGCCGTGAGGAACTCGCGCAGCGGCGCGACGTGCATGACGGACGCGTCGACGACCTCGCCCGCGAGGACGGGTACGGACTCGCGCAGCACGGTGGTGGAGCCGTCGTCGCCCGCCAGCTCGATGCGGAGCGAACCCGCCTCGGAGATCACCGTGGACTTCTCGGTGGAGCGGAAGTCGTCGGCACCCATGGTGGCGACGTTGGTCTTGGACTCGGAGGTCCAGGCGCCCATGCGGTGCGGGTGGGTCTTGGCGTAGTTCTTGACCGACGCGGGGGCGCGGCGGTCGGAGTTGCCCTCGCGCAGGACCGGGTTCACGGCGGAGCCCTTGACCTTGTCGTAACGGGCGCGGATGTCGCGCTCCTCGTCCGACTTCGGGTCGTCCGGGTAGGCCGGGAGCGCGTAGCCCTGCTCCTGGAGCTCGGCGATCGCCGCCTTCAGCTGCGGGATCGAGGCCGAGACGTTCGGCAGCTTGATGATGTTGGCCTCGGGCGTCTTGGCCAGGTCACCGAGCTCGGCGAGGGCGTCGGGAACGCGCTGACCCTCCTCGAGGAACTCGGGGAAGAGCGCGAGGATGCGCCCGGCCAGCGAGATGTCACGGGTCTCCACAGTGACACCCGCCTGCGAGGCGTACGCCTGGACCACCGGCAGGAACGAATACGTCGCCAGGGCCGGGGCCTCGTCAGTGTGCGTGTAAATGATGGTCGAGTCAGTCACCGGGTGCTCCGCTCCACGTCTGCAACATTGCTCGACATCAAGATATCTCGTGAGCGACCCCGACTCGACAGGGGTCCGCCCGCCATCGCCGTGAACAAGAAGTGGCGCGACGCCACCGCGACCCGCGCATGGTCGAAAAGTCGCGGGTCACCCCGGCGCGCCCGCTGCCGGAGCACGCCCGGGTGACCGTCCGTGTCGAGTGCTCCGCCGAGTGTCACCGGGGCTCCGCCGCGAGCACCGAGGCCGAACCATCCCGACCGGACGGTCGCCCCGGTGCCCCCGGGCCTGGTCGCGCCGCGCCGACGGCACAGGGACCGGGGAGTCGGCCGGGGGTCGCCCTCGTCCGGGGGCTACCTCCCCGACGTGGCCTCGCGCTGGTGCGGTATGCCCGCCTCCAGCAGCTCCGCCCCGCCCGGCTGCAGCGCCACCGTCCGCGTGGGCGCCGGAATCCGGATGCCCTCCTCCCGGTAGCGCTTGTGCAGGCGCTTGATGAACTCGTGCTTGATCCGGTACTGGTCGCTGAACTCCCCGACGCCGAGGATGACGCTGAAGCTGATGCGGGAGTCGCCGAAGGTGTGGAAGCGTACGGCGGGCTCGTGGTCCGGGACGGCGCCGGTGATCTCGGTCATCGTCTCGGTGACGACCTCGGTGGTCACGCGCTCGACATGGTCCAGGTCGCTGTCGTAGCCGACACCGACCTGGACGATGAGGGTCATCTGCTGCTCGGGGCGGTTGAAGTTGGTCATGTTGGTGCCCGCGAGCTGGGCGTTGGGGATGATGACCAGGTTGTTGGAGAGCTGACGGACCGTCGTGTTGCGCCAGTTGATGTCGACGACGTAGCCCTCCTCGCCGCTGCTGAGCCGTATGTAGTCGCCGGGCTGGACGGTCTTCGAGGCGAGGATGTGGACGCCCGCGAAGAGGTTGGCGAGGGTGTCCTGAAGGGCGAGCGCCACCGCGAGACCGCCCACACCCAGGGCCGTGAGCAGCGGGGCTATGGAGATGCCCAGCGTCTGCAGCATGACGAGGAAGCCCATCGCCAGCACCACGACTCGGGTGATGTTGACGAAGATGGTGGCCGAACCCGCGACACCCGAGCGGGACTGGGCCAGCGACCGCACGAGACCGGTGATGACCCGGGCCGCGGTCAGGGTCGCGACGAAGATGAGGACGACGGTCAGGACCCTGTTGACGTTGCGTCCGACCGGAGCCGTCAGCGGAAGCACCGCGCCCGCCGCCGAGACACCCGCGGCGATCGCTCCCCAGGGGACGAGTGTACGCAGCGCGTCGACGATGAAGTCGTCACCGCTCCACCGGGTGCGCGAGGCGTGCTTGCCGAGCCAGCGCAGCAGTATGCGCAACAGGAACGCGGCCAGCAGACCCGCCACCACGGGAATCCCGGCCATCATCAGGTCGTCCAGTGTGAGGGAGTGTTTCACCGGCCGCCTCCCGTGTGACGGAGGGGAAGGCCCGCGGGCCGGATGTGCTGTGTCGTCACTTGCCACCTGCTCGAATCCGGGAATGCACGATCACGCCCGGACGCGTGTTCGTCGTCCGGGGCGACCTCTCATCCTGCCGTACTTGCGGGTACGTCCGTTACCGGGCCCACATGCTTGCGGCACACCTGCCGACCGTCCCTGCGGACCACACCTGTCGGTCCGTCACCAGGGTTTCGGCCGGGACCGATCCGGTCGAGGGCGATCCGATCGAGCCGAGGAGCCGTGGCACGGCACGGGCCCCGGCCCACTACCTCGCCGTGAACGAGCCGTGCCGCCCGGCTCCCGACGCGAAGCGGGCGGCGCCCTCCATGCCCTCGGCCAACACGTCCATGCCGTAACGGAGTTCGACGCGCATGGCCGCCTCCTCGACCAGGCCCTCCTGGTCGAGGACCGACGCGCGGTCGCTGCGCAGGCAGGACTGGGGGAAGTCGGCGATGGCCGCGGCGAGTTCCTCGGCCTCGGCCCGGGCGCGGCCGGTCGGGACGAGCCGGTTGGCGAGGCCCATCTCGTACGCCTCGGCGGCCGGGACCGCGCGGCCGGTGAGGATCATGTCCATCGCACGGCTCGCGCCGATGAGGCGTGGGAGCCGTACGGTGCCGCCGTCGATGAGCGGGACGCCCCAACGGCGGCAGAAGACGCCGAAGACGGCGTCCTGCTCGGCGACCCGCAGATCGCACCAGAGCGCCAGTTCCAGGCCGCCCGCCACGGCATGCCCCGCGACCGCCGCGATGACCGGCTTGGACAGCCGCAGCCGGGTGGGACCCATCGGCCCGTCACCGTCCTCCGCGACCCTGTTGCCGTACTCGGTGCCGATCGCCTTGAGGTCCGCGCCGGCGCAGAACGTGCCGCCCTCGCCCCAGAGAACCGCCACCCTAGCCGTCTCGTCCGCCTCGAACTCCCGGAAGGCGTCGGCGAGTTCGACGGCGGTCGGTCCGTCCACGGCGTTGCGGGCGGCGGGGCGGGAGAGGACGACCGTGGTGACGTACCCCTGGCGTTCGATCCGGACCGACATCGTGCTGTCCCCTTCTCCCGGCCATGTACGCCTTCTCCTGAGCGGCGTAAAGGGAGGTTACTCCGGAGCTTCCGGTGGCGACGCGGAGCCGTGCCGCTCAGATCACCTTCAGACGGACCAGCGCCCCCAGCGTCAGCGCCCCGGGCAGCAGCGGCACCCACACCGTGATGATCCGGTACGCCAGCACGACCGCCGTCGCCACGGCCACCGGGCCGCCCGCCGCCACGAGCGCGACGATCAGCGCCGCCTCCACCGAACCGATGCCGCCCGGCGTGGGCACCATCGCGACGGCCGCCGTCGCCGCCAGATACGCGAGAGCCATGTGCAGGGGCGGCACCGCCAGGTTCATCGCCTGACCGACCGCGGTCAGCCCGGCTGCCTGCAGCAGAGGGAAGGCGAGCGATCCGCCCCACAGGGCGAGCGCGCGTGCCGGACGGGTGTGCACGGAGCGGGCCTCGCCGAGCGCGGTGCGCAGGAACGACAACACGGCCCCGCGCAGCCGTCGTACGAGAAGAAGCGTGGCCACCGCGGCCAGGAGGACCACTCCCGCGGCGAGCAGCAAGGGGCCGATCGCGCCGGAGGGGAGGAGGGACCCGATGTGCAGGGCTCCCGGGAACGCGATGAGCAGGCCCACCAGGAGGGTCAGCCGGGCGATCGACTCCGCGAGCATGTAGAGCGCGAGCGCGGCGGAGGAGCGCGCGAGCGGCACGCCGCACACGGTCATGAAGCGCAGATTGACCGCGCCGGCGCCGAGACCGGTCGGCAGCAGGTGGTTGGCCGCGCCCGCGGCGAACTGGGTGGCGAGCAGCCGACGCGCGGGCAGCCGCTGCATGACCGCGCCCTGCCGGGCGGAGGCCGCGGCGACCCAGGTCAGGCAGGTCGCGACGGCGGCCGCCAGCAGCCACGGCCACTCGGCCGAGCGCAGATGGCCGAAGCCCTCCATGAGGACGGACCGATGCCGCACCGCGACCACCAGGACGAGGGCGAGCGGGATCACGCACAGGACCGACCTGAGCGGGAAGCGTCGGGATCCTTGGGAGAATCCCTGGGGAAGCTTCTGGGGAAGTCGAACCGCTGTCACATCGGGAGAGGTTCTCCACGCCGCGCCAACGGGGGGTTGCGGGCGCGCGTCCGGCGGACGACGTGCCGGGCAAGGTGCGGGAGGGGTCGTCGCCGTCGTGGGTGCCGTCATGAATTCCTTACTGTGTTCTTCACCGTGTTCTTCACCGGTTCTTCGTGGACTTCATCCGGGAATCATTGACCTCAACGATGCTTGAGGTCCTACGGTCACTCCCATGAGCATGGAGAGCACAGCCTGGACCCAGCTGTACAGCGTCATGAACGCGCAGCAGGAGCGCCGTCCCTTCGCCCGCGCGACCCTGCGTCGCATCGCCGCCTTCGCCCGTCCGCATCGCCGCCGCATCGGCCAGTTCGTGGTCCTCAGCGTGCTGACCGCGCTGCTGGCCGTCGCGACGCCGGTGCTCGCGGGGCGCGTCGTGGACGCCATCGTGTCCGGCGGCGACGAAGCAACCGTCATCCGCCTTGCCGTATTCATCGCACTCATCGCGCTCGCCGAGGCGGCGCTCGGGCTCCTCGGCCGCTGGCTGTCGGCGACGCTCGGCGAGGGGCTCATCCTCGATCTGCGGACGGCTGTGTTCGATCATGTGCAGCGCATGCCGGTCGCGTTCTTCACACGTACCCGTACGGGCGCGCTGGTCAGTCGACTCAACAACGACGTGATCGGCGCCCAACGCGCCTTCAGCAACACGCTGTCCGGAGTCGTCAGCAATCTCGTCACGCTGCTGCTCACCCTCGCCGTCATGCTCACCCTGTCCTGGCAGATCACCCTGCTCGCGCTGGTGCTGCTGCCGGTGTTCGTGGTGCCCGCGCGGCGGACGGGCAGCCGTATGGCACGCCTGCAACGGGAGGCGGCGAACCTGAACGCGTCGATGGGCACCCGGATGACCGAGCGGTTCTCCGCGCCCGGCGCCACGCTCATCAAGCTCTTCGGGCGGCCCGGGGACGAGTCCGCGGAGTTCGCGGCGCGGGCCCGGCGGGTGCGGGACATCGGGGTGCGTACGGCGATGGCGCAATCGGCGTTCATCACGGCCCTCACGCTGGTCTCCGCCCTGGCCCTCGCGCTCGTGTACGGGCTCGGCGGCTGGTTCGCCCTGCGCGGCAGCCTGGAGCCGGGCGCCGTCGTCTCACTGGCGCTGCTGCTGACCCGCCTGTACGCGCCGCTCACCTCGCTCGCCGGGGCGCGCGTCGAGGTCATGAGCGCCCTGGTGAGCTTCGAGCGCGTCTTCGAGGTGCTCGACCTCGAGCCGCTCATCGAGGAGAAACCCGACGCCCGTACGGTCCCGGAGGGCCCGGCGGCCGTGGAGTTCCAGGACGTCCGCTTCGCCTACCCCTCCGCCGACAAGGTCTCCCTCGCCTCCCTCGAGGAGGTCGCCGCCCTCGACACCCGGGGCGGCGCCGAGGTCCTGCACGGCGTGTCCTTCCGCGCCGAGCCCGGCCAGACCGTCGCCCTCGTCGGCTCCTCCGGCGCCGGCAAGTCGACCATCGCCCAACTGCTGCCGCGCCTGTACGACACCGACGAGGGCACCGTCCGTATCGGCGGCGTCGACGTCCGCGACCTGAGCGCCGAGTCGATGCGCGGGACCCTCGGCATGGTCACCCAGGACGGTCACCTCTTCCACGACTCGGTACGCGCCAACCTGCTCCTGGCCCGCCCCTCCGCGACGGAGGACGACCTGTGGGACGTACTGCGCAGGTCCCGCCTCGAAGACCTCGTACGCTCCCTGCCCGACGGCCTCGACACCGTGGTCGGCGAGCGCGGCTACCGTCTATCCGGCGGCGAGCGCCAGCGCATGACCATCGCCCGGCTGCTGCTCGCCCGCCAGCGTGTCGTCATCCTCGACGAGGCCACCGCCCATCTGGACAACACCTCGGAGGCGGCTGTCCAGGAGGCGCTCACCGAGGCGCTGGAAGGGCGCACGGCCGTGGTGATCGCGCACCGGCTGTCCACCGTGCGAACCGCCGACGTGATCCTCGTCGTGGAGGCCGGACGGATCGTGGAGCGGGGCACGCACGAGGAGTTGCTCACGGCGGAGGGTCGGTACGCGGAGCTGTACCGGACTCAGTTCAAGAAGGACCGGGAAGTCGGCAAGGACCGGGACGGCGTGGCGGAGGTCGCCGTCGCGGCGGAGGCGATCCCGTAGGACCGTCGGCCGACGCCCCGCCCCCCGGATCACCGGATCCGGGGGCGCGGCGGCAGTGAGGTGTCGTCAGTCGGCCGTCGACGGGGTGAGGGGGACGGATTCCGGTACGGCGTGGACGGGGCCGAGCCGGTGGTCGCCCTCGATGTCGAGGTCGGGAAGGCGCCGCTCCAGCCACTTCGGCAGCCACCAGGCCGCGTGCCGGGTCAGTGCCAGGACGGCCGGGACGAAGGTCATCCGGATGACGAACGCGTCGAGCAGGACACCGGCGGCGAGTGCGAAGGCGATCTGTTTCAGCATCGTGCTGTCGGAGGTGAGGAAGGCGGCGAAGACCGAGGTCATGATGAGGGCCGCGGCCGTCACGACCCGCCCGCTGTGCCGCGCGCCGCTGTGCACCGCGCCCAGCGGACTCCCGGTGCGGAGGTAGGACTCCCGCATCCTCGAGACGAGGAAGACCTCGTAGTCCATCGCGAGGCCGAACAGCACGGCCAGCAGGATGATCGGCAGGAAGCTGCTGACCGGTCCGGTGGTGTCCACACCGATCAGGCTGCCGAGGTGGCCCAGCTGGAAGACGCCGACCACCGCGCCGAGGGTCGCCGCGATCGAGAGAAGGAAGCCCGCCGCGGCCTTGAGGGGCACCACCAGTGAGCGGAAGACCAGGAGCAGCAGGAGCAGCGAGAGCCCGATCACGACGGCGGCGAAGGGGATCAGCGCCGAATCGAGCTTCGCGGCGACGTCGACGCTCACGGCGGTGCTGCCCGTGACCTGGACGGTGGCGCCGGTGTCCCGCAGGATCGCGGCCCGGTCGTCGCGGATGGTGTTGACCAGTGTCTTGGTCGCCGGATCGCTGGGCGCGCTGTCCGGTATCACCTGGATGAGCGCGGTGTGGGTGGCCGGGTTGGCCACGGGTTTGCCGACGGTGGCCACGTCGGGCAGCGCGCCGATGGTGGCGGCGACCCGCTGGGCGGCCGTGGTGGGGTCGGAGCTGTGGCTGGTGTCCGCCAGCACGAGGAGCGGGCCGTTGAACCCGGGCCCGAGCTTCTCGCCGATCCTGTCGAAGGCGATGCGCTGAGAGGAGGAGCCGGGCGCGGTGCCGTTGTCGGGCAGGGCGAGGCGCATGTCGTGAGCGGGCCAGGCCAGCGCACCGAGGAAGGCCACCACCGCGACCAGGGTCAGCAGGGGGCGGCGGGTGACCAGCCTGAACCAGCGCTCGGCGGCGTTGGCGGCCGTGCCCGCGACGTGCTCGCCGGTGGGGCTCATGACGCGCTCGCCGGTACGGCTCGCGACGATTTCCTCGGCATCGCTCGCGACGATCTCCTCGGTACCGCGGGCGACGTTGTCACCGGTACCGCTCAGGACGTTATCCCCAGTAGTGCTCACGACGTTCTCGCCGTCGGCGTCCTCGCCCGCACCGCCGACGGCCTGCTCGCGGCGCATCGCGCGGGAGCCCGGCCCGGGCGTCAGACGGGTGCCGGCGAAGCCGAGGACCGCGGGCAGCAGCGTGGTCGCGACCAGTACGGCGATCAGCACCGCGCCGGCGGCGGCCAGTCCCATGGCCGTCAGATAGGGGATTCCGACCACGGTGAGGCCGGTCATCGCGATGACCACGGTCAGTCCGGCGAACACCACGGCGCTGCCCGCCGTGCCCACCGCCAGCGCGGCCGACTCCTCCGGCTCCATGCCGTGGGCGAGGTGGAACCGGTGACGGCTGACGATGAACAGGGCGTAGTCGATGCCGACCGCGAGCCCGATCATCAGGGCCAGGCTCTGCGCGGTCGAGGAGATCGAGACGGTCCCGGTGAGCGACAGCGCACCGAAGATGGCCGTGGCGACACCGAAGAGCGCCGTGACGACGGGGATTCCGGCGGTCAGCAGGGAGCCGAAGGTCAGAGTGAGGATGACCAGGGCGACGCCGACGCCGATGATGTCGCTTCGGTGGGACTCCGACGGGGCGTTGCCGAACGCGGAGCCGCCGACGTCGACCCGCATGCCCTGCTGGTTCGCCCCGGCCACGGCGGACTTGAGTTCATCCAGCGCGTTCGGCTCCAACGCGCTCTGCGGGACCTCGTAGCGCACCTGCGCGACGGCGGTGGTGCCGTCCGCGGAGATGGTGTGAGCGTCGAACGGGCTGACCACCTTGGCGACTTGGGGCGCGGATCCGGCCGCGTCCAGGGCGGCCCGGATACGGGCGCTGTCGGCCGGGCCGGTCACCTTCTGGCCGTCCGTCGCGGTGAACACGATCTGCGCGCTCGTGCCGGAGAAGGTGGGGAAGTCGGTCTTCATCCGGTCCAGGGCCCGCTGGGACTCGGAGCCGGGGATCGCGAAGGTGTTGTCGAGCTTGCCGGTGCCGCCGAAGGCCGTCATGCAGAGCACGGCGGCCGCGACCAGCGCCAACCACAGGGCCAGCATGCGTCGTCGGTGGCGGAAGGCGAGGCGCCCGAGGCGGTGAAGGAAGGCGGGCATGGCGCTCCATGGTGAGAAAGCGGTCCCAAGAAACTGGCAGTCCTGCCACAATAACAAAGTGGCAGGACTGCCAAGTTCTCGCGGGGCTGGGATACTCAGAGGTGTGGAGAGCGCGACAGAACCGGGACGCAGGGAACAGAACAAGCGGCGCACGCACGAGGCGCTGATTCACGCGGCGGCGGGGCTGTTCCAGGAAAACGGCTACGAGGCGACGACCGTGCGGGACATCGCCGCCGCCGCGGGCGTGGGGGAGCGGACCTTCTTCCGCTACTTCCCCTCCAAGGAGAGCCTGATCCTGCAGCACGTCCGGGACTTCATCCCGCTGCTGGAGGAGGCGATCCGGGCCCGCCCGCAGGGTGAGACTCCCCTCGCGGCCCTGCGCAACGCCGTCCTGGAACTCGCCGGTCGCGACGACTGGGCCGCCGGGATCCTCCTCGCCGGACCGCAGCCCCTGTCGACCGCTCCGTCAGGGCGCGGCGAACGCTTCCTCCTGTTCGACCTGGAGGAAGCCGTCGCATCGGCGTTCCTGGACCGCATGACGGTGGACGGTGCCGACCCGGCCGCGCCGGAAAGCGTGCTGCGGGCGTCCGTCCTGGCCCGCGCGGGAGTGGGCGTGCTGCGCGCCCTGCGACTCACCTACGCCCGCCTGCCGGAGGCGACGCGCGACGAGATCGGCGTCCTCGACTTCGCCCACGCGGCCTTCGCGACGCTGACGGATGCGGAGGGGGGCACCTCGTAGGGGGCGACGCCGACGGCTCGGCCCCGTTCATGAGCGAAGAGTCAGGGTTGATGCCTCCGCGTGGGCAGTGCTTCTGGGTCGTGGGCTGTTCAGCGGGAGGAGCGCGAGGGAACGTGTCCGGGTACGAGGGCACTCGTCGTGCTGAACGCCGGCGTGAGCATGGGTGTCCTCGACGGAACGGTCTTCACCGTGCTGGTGATCACGGCTCTCGTCACGACGGCCATGGCCGGGTCGCTGCTGTCCGCACGCGCGGCCGATTCCCCTGCCAGGCCGGCTCAGTTCGCCGGAGTGGTCACCGGCAGCCGGGTCGCCGCGGACATGAGTGCCGCACGCGGCACCCACGTCCCCGAGGCCAGCGCCCGGCCCACCGGGTAGGCGAGGGCCGCCGCCGGGAGCACTCCGGGCCGGCCACTGAGCTGCACATCGACGGCACCTACGGCCTGCCCGGCCCCCTCGGCCAGCTCCGCCTCCACTGCCTCCACGGCCCCGTTCAGGCGCCGCAGAGTCTGCCGGGCGACCGCCTCTGCGCTGTCGTACAGGGTGACCCCCGCCGGCAGCCGCTCCAGGATCTGAGGGGCGACGAGAGGGTAGTGGGTGCAGCCCAGGACCACGGAGTCACAGTCGGCGGGCGTGCGCTCGGCGGCGGCTGCGATCGCAGCGGTCGCCCCGTCCTTGTCGCCGTGGTCGATCGCCTCGGCGAGACCCGGGCAGGCGACTCGCACGACCGGTGTGCCGTTCGCGAAGTCGGCGATGAGCCGCTCTTGATAGACACTCGCCGTCGTACGGACGGTCGCCCACACCGCGACACTTCGGGCGGCCGCCGCGGCCGGCTTCACCGCAGGGACGGTGCCCACCACCGGCAGGTCGGGTTCGAACTCCCGGCGCAGCAGGTCGATCGCGGTGACGGTCGCCGTGTTGCAGGGCACGACGAGAGCCCGCGCACCTCGCGCGACGGCCGTCCGGGCCGCGACGAGGAGGCGGTCCGTGACGTACGACGCCGTCCGCGATCCCCAGGGCGCGCCGTCGGGGTCCATGAGCAGCAGCAGATCGAGCCGCGGGGCGAGGTGCCGCAGCCAGCCGGTGGTGGGCACGAGTCCCAGCCCTGAGTCGATCAACGCCACTGTCACGGCGACGAAGGTACCAAACACCCGGAACCGGGCGGGCTGTGCGGTCCCGTCACCTCCCCCGGTCGCCCGCCCGTGCCCACGGCCCCCGTGTCTTTCGTCCCCCAACCCCGGAGGTGGCCGAGCGCCCCTCCCCGGGTGCGTATCCGGTGCCCCGCCGACCTCGTCCGCGCAGTTCGGCGAGGTCAGTCTGGCCAGCGGCGCGGCAAACGGAAGGGACCACTGCGAGCGTTCAGATTGACGCGACCCCGGCAGAGTACGCGCCGTCCGGTCCGGGCGGTGGTCCGGCCCAGGCACGGGAGCAGGCGACGCAGGAACTGACGCGCTGTTCGCCTCGTTCCCGCGGCGCGACCAGCGTCGCAAGGGGGAGTTGTACCTGCGCGGTCTGCTGTTGGCCGAGAGACGCAAGACGATCCGCAACATCGGTGCCCACGTCGGCGGGGCGGCCATGGAGCACAGCCTGCACCACTTGTCCAGCAGCTCCACCTGGGACTGGATGCCGGTGCGGCGGGCCTTGGCCGGACACCTTCAGCAGGTCAGCGCCCCGCACGTGTGGGTGGTGCGGCCGATGCCGATACCGCAGGTCGGCGATCGGTCCGTGGGCGTCCACGAGGGTGTGGACCCGGGCACGGACCAGACGTTCCACGGTCAGCGCGGCTTCGGTCTCTGGCACGTGTCCGACACTCTGGGTGTGCCGGTCAACCGGCGGCTGTTCCTGCCGAGCAGTGGCTGCGGGACCGTACGAGGCGCGTCAGGTCGAGATAACCGAAGCGGTCGCGCAGGAGACCTGGGAGCAGTACGCCGCCACGGTCCTGGAGCCCGTGGCCGACTGGCGGTTGGCTCGGCCGGTTCCCCCGCCGCCCGCCGTGCCTCGTGGGCGGTCGCCGTACGCGTCGACACCGCGGGCAGGCAAATTCCGCACCCTGAAGTCCGTCCTGCGGGACGCCTATGGCAAAGGGGCCATGGCGGACGACCCTGTGAAGGGCGTCCAGGAACCGGAGTACGTCCGCGAGAAGGTGGTCATCCCCTCCCTCGCCTATGTGAAGAAGGCGCTGACAGTCGCTGGCGAAAATCTCGCGCTTGAGATCGTCATGATGGTGGGCGGCGGCCTACGAAACGGGGAAGCCCGCGCGGTGCACATCAACAACGTCCCACCGTGCACGAGCTCGTTGGCGGACGACGTCTACCGGGCGCACGAGCAGATCCACTCCCATACGCACGAGCCGGCGAAGCTGAAGCACCGCAAGACAGGGGGGTTTCCGAGGGGGCCCTCTGCCCCGTTGGGTGCGGGAAGCGATGGAGCGCAGGGCGATCCTTCGTCAAGGGATGGGCCGTCGTCACCCGCACATGGTTTCAGGCGACGCTGCTCGCAGGGCTCGGACAGACGAGCCATCTGGGCGATCCACGCCGCGCGGTGGACGCACGCCGCCGACGTGGCCGTGGTACGGGACGCAGGTCAGGACAGCTTGGCTACCGTCAGCAGGACGGCGGAGTCCTCGAGCGCCTCGAGGCTGTGGCGGGAGTCAGGGACGATGAGCAGGTCCCCCGTGCGGCCCTCGCGCGACAGCTCACCTGCCGACAGTCGCACGTGCCCGTGCAAGACCTGCACCGTCGCCTCGCCCGGGTTCTCGTGCTCGGCGAGACTGGCGCCTTCGGTCATGCCGATGACTGTCTGACGCAGAACCGTCTCGCGGCCGCCATAGACGGTGTTCGCGGTGTGACCACCACCCGCGGCGGCTGCCAACTCCAGCTGTTGACGGGCCAGCACTTCCAGGGAGGTTCTCTGCACCCCACCAGTCTCCCGATTCGATGAGCGAGGGCAACTCGGGGTGGCCCGGGCGGGCCACGTGGCAATGGGCCTCACCGGTGTGGTCCCGCGTCTCCCCGGGGTCGGGAGGCTTCCTCGTAGGCCGGTCCGGACCTGCTCGGCGCCTGCGGGGCGCGGCGGACTACCGCGGCTCGCCGACGAGCTGCTCGCCGTCGCCGACAGTCTCACGCGCCGACCGAGTGGCCGGACGTTACAGGGACTGCCGGTAGCCGAAGAATTCGTGGTCCTGGTTGTATCCCCCAAAGCCGCTGCCGATGTCGGAGAAGTCGGCGACGAACTCGATCTCCTTGATCCATTTGACCTGTTTGAAGCCGAGTTCGAGCTCGTTGCGCAGCCGTAGCGGCGCGCCGTGGCCGAATGGCAGCGGTTGGTCGTTCATGTCGTAGGCGAGCATGGCGAGCTTGCTGCGCATGTGTTCGATGGGGTGGGCGTCGTAGTAGGTACCGCCGTCGGAGCCTTCTCCCAGGGAGTAGAACACCACCCATTTGGCCTGCGGGTCGGGGTTGACCAGGTCGAGGATCGTGGCCATGGACACGCCGCCCCATTTGGCGACACCGGACCAGCCCTGGATGCAGAAGTGCTGGGTGATCTGCTCGTGCGCGGACAGTTTCCTCAGGTCGTCGAGGGACAGCTCGACCGGGTGGGCGACCAGGCCGCCGATGCGCAGCCGGTAGTCGGCGAAACCGCCGGACTGCAGGGCCTTGTACTCGGCGGAGTCGGGGTAGCGGCCGTTGTGCCAGAAGTAGGGGGAGATGTCCTTCTCGGTGTACTCGCCGGGGGAGACATCGAGGTGTTCGAACAGGCGCTGGACGGGGCCTATGAGGGTGTATCCGACGCGCTGCACGACCCGGGGGTGACGCAGGGTCAGCGGTGTGGCCGCGACCCAGGCGGCGACGACCACCGCCATCCAGCCGAGGAAGATCCACAAGCCGAGCCAGCTGCTGTCGTTGCGCCCGCTGTCGATGTGGTTGAGGTTGGTGAGCAGACCGGTGGTGAAGACCAGGCTCACGTGGATCACGATGAACAGCACGAACCAGGTGAAGACCAGGAAGTGCACAGACCGGGCGGTCTGGATGCTCAGCACCCGGCTGAGCCGCTTGAAGCGGGTCGACAGCGCCGGTGACATACCCAGCCCGGTGATCAACGCAAGGGGAGCCGCGACGAAGACCGTGACGAAGTAGGCGAGCAGTTGGAGCCCGTTGTACGCCACCCAGCCGTTCTCCCGCGGCCAGTCCAGCGACAAGTACTGGATGGCCACAGAAGCGGCGTTGGGCAAGACGCTCCAGCTGGTGGGGACCAGGCGTTTCCACTGCGGGGTGGCGAACAGCATCACGTAGAAGACGAGACCATTGAGCAGCCACAGCGTGTTCACCCCCAGGTGCCACCATCGGGCCAGACCGATCGAGTGCCGGATCCCGGGGAGGCCGACCCCGCGGGGCACGCCGATCGAGTCCTGCTTCGCGGTCCACAGCGGGTCGGCGGAGACGGGCTCTTGCATCCGGAACCATTCCCGCCCCGGGGTGCTGTGCCGGGTCCAGTACAGGCGCGGATGATCGGCCAGGATCTGCAGGCCCGACCGCAGGGTGAACAGCATGAAGAACACGTTGAAGAAGTGCGACCACCGTGCCCATGACGGAACGCCCAGGTAGGCGCCGTCGCGATCCGCGCGCGGATCGATGCCGGGATACTCGGCGATGAACCGCTGCACCGACGGCATGCCCCGCAGTCCCTTCGCCGCGGCGACGCACCCCAGCAAACCCACGAAGCCGATCGGCAGCAGCCACAGCAGGTTGAACCACCTGCTGCCCAAGCGCACCCGCGGAGCGACCCCGCTGGAAGCCGGAACAGAGCCCGCCCAGGTCGTCACGTCGACGACGTCGTCACCTCGCGTCAGGTTCGAGCGGAAACCTCCGGGGGGCTGGGAGGAGGCACCCGACGCGTGCGGCAGCGCACCGTCACCCGTCACGTGCTCGTCATCGGACATGCCATCGACCTCCCGTGCCGGACCCCACGCCTTTGCACCGGCCGCAAGGCTGCAGTGACCGAGCCCACCGCAAGGGTGGGCGGATCCATCTGACCACCTGAGGCAGAGACCCGCACGTGCGACGATCAGGGCAACGCAGCACAACCTGGTCGCGACGACGTGGTGGCTCGCGCGGTTGCACGTCCAGTCGCCTCTCATCGAGCTCTGACCCCGTACCCTCGTCGCGGTGGGGAGTGAACGACCGGACCTGCTGGGCCTGTTGGAGCGTCGCCGCCCGCGCATGGCCCAGGACGACGTCAGGCCCTCGTCCTGCTTCCCGGTCGGTCATGGGCGCGGCGGCCATGTACGGAGCGCACGCGGCACCGATGGAGGGTTTCGTAACGCGGTTGCCTCGTGGGTCGTCCGTGCGATCCCATGGGCCGTCACAGGCGCCATGCTCACGCCATGACTGACATCCCCCACCACAACACCGCAGAACCGCAGCGCGGCCTCGAGCCGTCGGACGTTCCCGCAGGTGCCACCCGCAGGTCCGTCATAGCCACCCTGGGCGGCGCCACCCTCGGGGTGGTCGCGCTGGGTCTCGCCGCCACGCAGGCGACCGCCGCCACCGAGCACCAGGCCGCGGCCCGGCCGGCTGCCGCCTGTGTCCTCACGCCCGAGCAGACCGAGGGACCCTACTACCTGGACCTGGAGACGGTCCGCAAGGACATCACGGAGGGGAAGGCGGGTGTTGCGCTGACTCTCCGCGTGACGGTGGTCGACGCAGCGACCTGCGCCCCGCTGCCCCAGGCGGCGGTCGACATCTGGCACTGCGACGCCCTCGGTGTCTACTCCGGCTATGTCGCTGGTGGTTCCACCCCGGACACCACCTTCCTGCGCGGCGTGCAGCTGACCGACTCCGCCGGTGTTGCGGAGTTCACCACCGTCTACCCCGGCTGGTACGTCGGCCGGGCCCTCCACATCCACGTCAAGACGCATGTGGGAGGCAGCGTGTCCAACGGGACATACCACGGCGGCCACGTGTCCCATACGGGCCAGCTCTACTTCCCGGAGGCGTACAACACCAGGATCGCCGCCCTGTCCCCGTACCGGAACAACACGGTCACCCGCACCCTCAACGCGCGGGACGGCATCTACCGGAACGGGGGATCCTCGACCCTGCTGACCCTCTCCCAGGCAGGCAGCGACCTCGGCAAGGGAGTGACCGGAACCGTCGTACTCGGCATCGACCCCGCCACCACCCCCTGACGCACCTGGATGCCTGCGGTGGCCGGCCCTGCCACGGGGTCGGACATCGCACGCGCGACTGCGGCCGCACTGCTCCTGCCGAAGCCGACCCGCGCAGTCTTCGTAGAGACACATGGCTGAAGGCGATGGTTTCGTTCCGGGGCGGTACGGCCAGGAAACGGGGATGAGCCGGAGTCGAACGTGTGATGTGTGCGGTGCGACGTTGATCGTGAGCCCGCACGGGGGTCGGCCGGCTCGATACTGCTCCAGCGCCTGCCGGCAGCTGGCGTTTCGGCGACGGGCGGCTTCGGGTGTCACGCCTGCGGTCTCGACGGCCGGTGGGAGCGTCCTGCCGCCGGCGCTCGACTCCTTCGTCGGTCGCCGGCACGAGTTGTCGGGCCTGCGTACCCTCCTGAGGAGCTCGCGCCTCCTCACGCTGACCGGTGCGGGCGGTGTGGGCAAGACCCGGCTGGCGCTGGAGTTCGCCAAGGGATTACCGAAGCGCTTCGCACGAGTCGACCTCGTGGAACTCGCCTCACTCCAAGACAGCACGCTGGTGACGCAGTCCCTGGCCGCCGCGCTGGGGGTGGGCGAACGAGCGGGCCGGACCGGCGTCGACGTGCTGGTCCGGGCGATCGGTGACGCCTCCCGGGTGCTGATTCTGGACAACTGCGAGCATCTGGCCGAGCCGTGCGCCCGGCTGGCGGCGACCCTGCTGGGCCGCTGCCCCCGTCTGCGGATCCTGGCCACCAGCCGGGAGGCCCTGAGGGTGCCCGGAGAGACCGTGTTCCGGGTCGGCGAGCTGTACCTGCCGCCGGCCGACGCCGGAGACGATGCGACGGCCCTCATGCAGTCCGATGCCGTACGGCTCTTCGTCGACCGCGCCGCGAGCAACTCCCCGGGGTTCACGCTCCATCGCGGCAACGGCCACCTGGTGGCCGAGATCTGCCGGCGCCTGGACGGCCTGGCGCTCGCCGTCGAACTCGCCGCCCGCCACGTCGGTGCGCTCGCGCTGAGCGACATCCTGGCAGGGCTGGACGACCAGTTCTCCCAGCTGGACCTTCTGACCGGGGGAAGCAGAACCGGACCCGCACGCCACAGCGGGTTCGCCGCAGCGGTCGACTGGAGCCATCGGCTGCTGGATCCGGCCGAGCAGGCGGTCTTCCGGCGCCTTTCGGTCCTGGTCGGCGGGTTCGACGCGACCGCTGCGCAAGCAGTCTGCGCCGGTGACGGCATAGGCCGGCGGCAGGTCTTCCGCATCCTGTGCGCCCTGGAAGCGAAGTCGCTCGTCGTACGTCTGCCGGGAGAGACGGCGCCCACACGTTTCAGGCAGTTGAGCGCCATCCGTGTCTGCGCCCTGGACCGTCTGCGTGCATCCGGCGAGCTGCACGCCACCCTGCGCCGGGCGCTCGCGTGGCTGACCGAGTTGGCCGGGCGGGGCCGCGGGGAGGTGTTCGCCGACCAGGCCGGCAGCCCGCTCGCGGCGGAACGGGACAATCTCGTCTCGGTACTGGCCTGCAGCGCCGGCCACGGCGATGCCGTCCTGGTGCGGCTGACACTGGAACTGGCGCGTGTGCACTACCAGCAGGAGCAGCCGTCGGCCGCCCGTGCGCTGCTCACCGGACTACTGCGGGGAGCGGGGGGCCGGGCGCTGGGTGGGCAGGTGCCGGCGCTCGCCGCACGTGTGGCCTGCCAGCAGGCCGATCTGGACGAGGCGCTGCGCCTGGGGGAGCAGGCGGTGCAGAGCGAGCGGATGCGTCGTGACGCCGCCGGACTGGCCAATGCCCTGGACGCCCGGGCGGCGGCGCGACTGTGCCGGGGTGAGTTCGCCGAGGCCGTCGCGGATCTGAGGGAGTGCCTGGAGGTCGTCGCTTCCCCCAGCAGGCCACAGGACACTGCTTGGTGCACCCATCACCTGGCCTGGGCGCTGCTTCAGGCCGGCGGGGAGCTGGAGGCCGACGAACTGATGTCACGGTGTCTACCCGTGCTGAGGCAGCAAGCGCCATGGCCTCGGACCGCGGCCGCGCTGCACACCGCGGGGGCCGTACGGCTGGCCTTGGGGCGTCTGCGCAGCGCGGAGACCTTGTTCGCCGAGGTGCTGCGGATCGCTCCAGGGGCCAGTTTCCATGCCCTGTACCCCGTGGAGGGCCTGGCCCTCGTGGCCGCGGAGAGCGGCGACATGCAGCGTGCGCTGCGGCTGTACGAGGCGAGCGTGCGGGCGCGGCGCCGCCTGGACACGGAGCCCGAGGCTCCCTGGTGGCACAGGATGGAACAGGCGGCGGCGCGTGCCCGGACACGGCTGTCGGCAGCGGCGCAGGACGCAGCCGTCGCCGGTGCCCGTGGGCTGCGCGGAGAGCGGCTGGTCGCGTACGCGCTCGGCGCAGGGAGCGGCGAGGACCGAACGAGGCGCGATGTCCGCGCCACCGACGAGCGGCTCCGGCTCACCGTAAGGGAGTCCACGGTGGCCGAACTGGTCGCCGAAGGGCTGACCAACCGGCAGATCGCGGACCGGCTCGGCCTTTCGATCCACACGGTCGCCACGCACCTGGACAAGGTCCGCGACAAGCTGGGCCTGCGCTCTCGCACGCAGATCGCACTGTGGGCAGCCGCACGGACCGAGGGTGGGTGCACAGCCCGGCGGTGAGCACCTGGAACAGGGGAAGCTCGGCCTCTCGATGCGGCTCTGCCGCACATGTCCATACCCTGGTCCGGATGTCGTGCGCGAGTCAGGTGGAAGGCCCGTCACTGGTGCAGCGTCAGCCGGCAAGCGGTCAGAGTGAATCCGTCTATGACTGGTGGGCGTCAGCTGGAGAGCGAGCCACAGTAGGCCGGAAGAAGGCCCTTGACCTGCGAAAAGCAGGCAGGGAGCTCAATTCAGGGAGTTCTGAATGCTTCGTACCGTATTCAAGTCCAAGATCTAGTATTCGGACGTTTGCGCAGGTCAGGGGCATGACGGTGCCCGTTCGGGCCAGCAAGAGGGCGGCATGCGTCGCAGCGGTGTCCCCGCCTGCTTTCGACAGACGGCCCGACAGCCCGCCCGCGGCATGGCGTCCTTCTTCAAGGACTGCGGCTGTGCCAGCCTGCTCTCTCACGTGCCCCAGAGGGTGACGTACACCGGGGGCCGGAACCGGGAGGGTGGGACGCCGGTGCCGGGCGCGCGCATGATGCGGGTCGCTGCGGGCGTGTGCAGGAAGTGCAGGAACGCGTCGGTGGCCGGGGAACGATGCTCGGGCTGCAGGACGGTGGCGTGCCACGTGGCGTCCGACGGCGTGGCAGGGGTCTCCAGTATGCGCAGCTCGTCACGCCGGATGCGGGGCGACACCAGATGAGCCAACGCCGGTGCCACCCCCGCGCCCTCGGCGGCGGCCGCCCAGGTCGCGGCCTGGTTGGGGAACACCCGCACGTGTCCCTCGGCCACTCCGAGCCGACGCAGCAGCCGCCCGGAGTCCGCGTCCGGATCGGTTCCGGAGGAATCGACCAGCCACGACCACCGCGGCGGCGGACCGGGCGGCCGCGGCGACCCGGCGCCGATCACCACGACCAACCGGGTGCGGAACAGCGGCTCGCAGACCAGTTCGCCCCTGCGGGCGGCGCCAAGACACGGCCCGAGCGCGACGTCGGCCAGCCGGTTCTCCACCAGCACACGTATCTCGTTGCCGGCGGCCACCCCGAACGAGGTCTCGGTCCTGCGCCCCGAGCGACAGGCGAAGGCCTCCACGAGCGACGGGAGCACGAACTCGGCCAGCGCGCTCGTGGCGACGACCCGCAGTTCGTCGGGCGCACCCCGGGCCGCCCGCACCGCAGCCTCGGCTTCAGCGCTCAGTGCGACCATCCGCGACGCGACCGGCAGCAGCCGCGCCCCGGCGGGCGTCAGACGCATCCCACCACCGCCGGTGCGCCGGATGAGTGGATCGCCGAAGTGGGTGCGCAGCGCGGCGAGCGCCTGTGACACCGCGGACTCGCTCACGTTCAGAGTCCGCGCCGCGGCGCCCACCGAACCGAGCCGGGCAACCAGCACGAAGGTACTGAGCTGCGTAACGGTCACTATCCGATTTTCTCGCGTTTAGGGCGATAAGTGAATGCTTATACACCCATTGCGTGACCGGTGTGGAAGAGCGCAGCATCGATGCAGCAACGGGCACAGCGTGTGAGGAGGGCCCGATGCAGGTTCCGGCCGCATTCCAGTACGAGAGGGCCACCAGCCTCGAGCAGGCGATCGAGCTGCTCACGCGCTACGGCCCCGAGGCCCGGGTAGTGGCGGGCGGACACAGTCTGCTGCCGATGATGAAGCTGCGGCTGGCCCAGCCCGAAGCCCTGATCGACATCAACGACCTCGGCGAGCTGGCGTTGATCCGGGTGGACGGGCACGACCTGGCCGTAGGAGCGATGGTCCGCCACGCGGAGCTGCTGGCCTCGCCGGTTGTCGGCGAACACTTCCCCATCCTGAGGGACGCGGAACGGGTCATCGCCGATCCGCTCGTCCGCAACCGGGGCACCGTGGGCGGCTCGCTGTGCCAGGCCGATCCGTCGGAGGACCTGTCCGCCGCGTTCTCAGCCCTGCGGGCGACCCTGGTCGCCCAGGGCCCGGGAGGCAGGCGCACCATCGGGATCAGGGAGTTCTTCCTCGGGCCGTACGAGACCGCGCTGAACGAAGCGGAGCTCTTGGTGGAGATCCGAGTGCCCATCCGTTCGCACGCCAGCGCCTACCGCAAGGTCGAGCGAAGGGTGGGCGACTGGGCGGTCGTCGCCGCGGGAGCGGTGCTGGAGATCTCCGACGGCGTCATCACCGAGGCGGGGATCGGACTGACCGCGGTGGGTGCCCGACGGTTCGTGGCCGAGCAGGCGGAGGACTTCCTGCGCGGCGGACGGCCGGACGACGAGGGCTTCGCCGAGGCGGGCCGGATCGCCGCGCAGGAGTGCAGGCCGACGGCCGACCAGCGCGGCCCGGTCGACTACAAGCGGCATCTGGCCGGGGAGCTCACCACGCGGGCGCTGCGCGCCGCCGCCGCGCGTGCCCAGGGGCAGGAGGCGTGACATGCGGATCACGGTGACCGTGAACGGCGAGCAGCACACGAGGGACGTGGAACCCAGGCTGCTGCTCGTGCACTTCCTGCGCGACGAACTCGGACTCACCGGCACCCACTGGGGCTGCGACACCTCCAACTGCGGGGTGTGCACCGTCTGGCTGGACGCGACGCCGGTCAAGTCCTGCACCGTACTCGCGGTGATGGCCGACGGCCACGAGGTGCGGACCGTCGAGGGCCTGGCGCACGGGGCCGAACTCGACCCGGTGCAACAGGGATTCATCGCCTGCCACGGGCTGCAGTGCGGCTTCTGCACGCCGGGGATGATGTTGACGGCACGCTGGCTGCTCGACCACGACGCGGATCCGTCGGAGGAGGACATCCGCGAGGCCATCTCCGGACAGATGTGCCGCTGCACCGGTTACGAGAACATCGTGCGCTCCATCCGCTGGGCCGCCGAGCACGGCGGTGGGGCGCAGACCGCGGACGCAGCCGCGGACACCGAGCCGGCGCCCGGCCGCGAGGAGGTGCGGGCATGACGACCACCGAGGAACGGCCGGTCGGCTTCGGACGGATGCCCCGCAAGGAGGACGCGCGGTTCGTCCGCGGCCACGGGACCTACGTCGACGACGTACGGCTGCCCGGGATGCTGTACGGCGCGATCCTGCGCAGCCCACTGGCACACGCCCGGATCGTGTCCGTCGACACCAGCGCCGCCGAGGCACACCCGAAGGTCAAGGCCGTGATCACCGGGGAGACCCTGGCCGGTCTCGGGCTGGCCTGGATGCCCACGCTCTCGTACGACACGCAGGCGGTGCTCGCCACCGACAAGGTGCGCTTCCAGGGCCAGGAGGTCGCCTTCGTCGTCGCCGAGGACCGCTACGCCGCCCGGGACGCCCTCGAGCTGATCGACGTGGAGTACGAACCGCTGCCGCCGGTCGTCGATGCCCGCCGGGCGCTCGACCCGGACGCGCCGGTGATCCGCGACGACAAGGAGCATCAGAGCGACAACCACATCTTCGACTGGTCGGCGGGCGACAAGGAGCGCACCGACGCGGTCTTCGCGGCTGCCGACGTCGTGGTGGAGCAGGACATGCTCTATCCGCGGGTGCACCCGGCGCCGCTGGAGACCTGCGGCACCGTGGCGGACATGGACGCCATCACCGGGAAGCTGACGGTGTGGTCCACCACCCAAGCGCCGCACGCCCACCGCACGATCTACGCGATGGTGGCCGGCATCCCGGAGCACAAGATCCGGATCATCTCCCCGGACATCGGGGGCGGCTTCGGCAACAAGGTCGGCATCTACCCCGGTTACGTGTGCGCGGTCGTCGGCTCGATCGTCACCGGCAAGCCGGTGAAATGGGTGGAGGACCGCTCGGAGAACCTGATGAGCACGTCCTTCGCCCGCGACTACCACATGCACGGCGAGATCGCGGCGACGAAGGAGGGGAAGATCCTGGGCCTGCGCGTCCATGTGATCGCCGATCACGGCGCGTTCAACGCCACCGCACAGCCGACGCAGTTCCCGGCCGGCTTCTTCGGCGTCTTCACCGGCTCGTACGACCTGGCCGCCGCACACTGCACCGTGACCGGCGTCTACACCGACAAGGCCCCCGGCGGCGTCGCCTACGCCTGCTCGTTCCGCGTCACCGAGGCCGTGTACCTGGTCGAGCGGATGGTCGACCTGCTCGCCGACAGGCTCGGCACGGACCCGGCCGAGCTGCGGATGCGCAACCTGCTGCGGCCCGGGCAGTTCCCGTACAAGACGCAGACGGGGTGGGAGTACGACTCCGGCGACTACCCGCGCGCCCTGCGGCTGGCCATGGACATCGCGCACTACGAGGACCTGCGCCGGGAGCAGGCCGAAAAACGCGAGCGCGGCGAGCTGATGGGCATCGGGGTCAGCTTCTTCACCGAGGCCGTCGGCGCGGGCCCCCGCAAGCACATGGACATCCTCGGACTGGGCATGGCCGACGGCGCCGAACTGCGCGTTCACCCGACCGGCAAGGCCGTCCTGCGGATCTCCGTACAGACCCAGGGGCAGGGCCACGAGACCACGTTCGCGCAGATCGTCGCCGAGGAACTGGGCATCCCGCCCGACGACGTCGAGGTGGTGCACGGCGACACCGACCAGACCCCGTTCGGGCTCGGCACCTACGGATCCCGCTCGACACCGGTGTCCGGAGCCGCGGCCGCGATGGTCGCCCGCAAAGTGCGCGAACGCGCGAAGATCGTCGCCTCCGCGATGCTCGAAGTGAGCCCGGACGACCTGGAGTGGGAGAAGGGCCGCTGGTTCGTCACGGGCGACCCCGACCAGGGCAGGACCATGACCGAGATCGCGCTCGCCGCGCACTCCAACCTGGAACTCCCGGAGGGTGTCGAGGGCCAGCTGGACGCGACCTGCGTCTACAACCCGCCGAACCTCACCTTCCCCTTCGGCGCGTACATCTGCGTCACCGACGTGGACGCGGACACCGGCCAGGTGAAGGTCCGCCGGTTCATCGCCGTGGACGACTGCGGCAACCGGATCAACCCCATGATCGTCGAGGGGCAGGTGCACGGCGGACTCGCCGACGGCGTCGGCATGGCGCTGATGCAGGTGATCGCCTTCGACGAGGACGGCAACTGTCTCGGCGGGTCGTTCATGGACTACCTCCTGCCCACCTCGGTCGAGTGCCCGTCCTGGGAGCTCGGGGAGACCGTCACCCCCTCTCCGCATCACCCCATCGGAGCCAAGGGCGTCGGCGAGTCCGCCACGGTGGGCTCACCTGCCGCGGTGGTCAACGCCGTGGTCGACGCGCTGAAGCCGCTCGGCGTACGCCATGTCGACATGCCGCTGACGCCCGCCGCGGTGTGGCGGGCCGCCCAGGGCCGGCCGCTGCGCACCGACCTGGCGATCACCTGAGGTGCCGGCGATGACGAACACCGAACTGCTGACCCGCGCGGACGTGCTCCGGCACGGCCGTACCCCGTTCGTCCTGGCCACCGTCGTCCACACGGAACGGCCCACGAGCGCCAGGCCCGGGGACAGCGCGCTGGTGCTGCCCGACGGCACCGTCGAGGGCTTCGTGGGCGGCACATGCGCCGAGACGACGGTGCAACTGCAGGGCCTGCGGGTGCTGGAGACCGGAGAGTCGCTGCTGCTGAGGATCACGCCCGCCGCGGACACCGGCACCGAAGGCGCGCGGGATCCTGCCGAAGGTCTGGTCACGGTGGCCAACCCCTGCCTGTCGGGCGGCACGCTCGACATCTTCCTGGAGGCCAACCTCCCCCCGGCGTTGGCCTACGTCTACGGTCACGCCCCCATCGCCCGCGCCCTGCTCGACGTCGGTCGTGTGCTCGGCCTCGACGCCCGCCCGGCCTCGCCCGGGGAGCCGCTGCCGCCCGATCTGGACGTCGTCGTCATCGCCACGCACGGCCGCGACGAGGAGAAGATACTGATCGAGGCCGCACGATCCAAGGTCCCGTACATCGGGCTGGTGGCCAGCCCGAAGCGTGGCGCGGCGGTACTCGCCGGGCTGGATCTCGGCGAGGAACAGCGCACGCACGTCCACACCCCGGCAGGCCTGGACATCGGCGCGCGGACCCCGGCGGAGATCGCGCTGTCGGTGTACGCCGAGATCATCGCACTGCGGCCGCAGGTGGCCCGAGCCGCACGCCCCGCAGCCGGATCCGCCGCGCCGCAGGCCGTGACCGAGAACGTGGATCCCGTGTGCGGCATGACCGTGGCGATCACGCCCGCCACCCTCTCACTCGACCGGGCCGCCGGCAGGGTGTACTTCTGCGGGCCGGGGTGCCAGCACGCCTTCGCCGACGACCCCTCCCGGTACGCGCATGCCTGACGTCGACGCCCTCGTACCCGATGTCGCCGCCCTGCGCTCGCGTCTGGACGCCGTCGGCTACCTGGCCGACGACGCCCTGGCCACGGCGCTGCTGCTGGCCGTGCGCATGCGGCAGCCGATCCTGCTGGAGGGCGAGCCCGGCGTCGGCAAGACCGAGGCGGCCCGTGCCCTCGCCGCCGTGCTCGACACGCCGCTGATCCGGCTGCAGTGCTATGAGGGACTGTCCTCGGCCGAGGCCCTCTACGAGTGGAACTATCCACGGCAACTGCTGGCCATCCGGCTGGCCGAGTCCCGCGGGGAGCCCCTGCGGGACGCCGACCTGTTCGCCGAGGACTACCTGCTGCCACGGCCGCTGCTCGCCGCGATCTGCCACCCGGGACCGCGGCCGGCGGTGCTGCTCATCGACGAAGTGGACCGCGCCGACGACGAGTTCGAGGCGTTCCTGCTGGAACTGCTCGCAGACGCCGCGGTCACCATCCCCGAACTCGGCACCCGGACGGCCGCGGTACCGCCGGTGGCCGTACTGACGTCCAACCGCACCCGGGATCTGCACGACGCGCTCAAACGCCGCTGCCTCTACCACTGGATCGACTACCCGGACACCGCACGGGTCGCCGCGATCATCCGCAGACGGGTGCCGGAGTCGGCCCAGTGGCTGGCCACGAACGTGGCGCGCGGGGTGGCGCGCCTGCGTGCCCGGCAGGAGCTCACCAAGCCGCCCGGCATCGCCGAGGCGATCGACTGGGCCGGCGCGCTGCACGCGCTGGGGCTCTCCGTTCTCGACGCCGACGCCGCCGACCGCACCCTGGGGGCGGTCCTCAAGTACGCCGAGGACCTGGAGGCCGTGCGCCGGGCCGGATTGGCGGAGCTGGTCGACGCCGAGGCCGGGTCCGATGCCTGACCTGCCGGAACTGGCCGCCTCGTTCACCGCCGCCCTGCACGGCGCGGGGATCGCGGTGGGCCCCGACCGTACCCGGAGCTTCGCTCGGGCGCTCACCCTGCTGGCACCGTCGACGACGCGCGAGCTGCGGCACTGCGCGCTCGCCACCCTGGTGTCCGACCCCGAGCAGATCGAACCGTTCGACACGGTCTTCCGTGAGGTCTTCGGCGGCCCGGCCGACCGCGAAGCGCAACGCGGGCAACCCGGCGACCCGGCCCGATCGCTCAGGGACACCGTTCCCGGCCGCGTCCCCGGCACTCGGAAGGCCACCGGGGACGGACGCGGCCGGGAGGCCGACGCACAGCCGCGGGAGGCTCCCGTACCCCTCGCGGCCAGTCCGCTCGACCGTCTCGCCGGCCGCGACTTCGCGGAGCTGTCCGCCGGGGAACTGGCGCGGCTCTCCGAAGTGATGCGCACGATGGTGCTTCGCACCCCGACCCGGCCGTCCCGCCGGCGCCGCACCGCGCACCACGGTGCGCGCATCGACGTGCGCCGCACCCTCTCCGTCAGCCGGCGCACCGGCGGATACCCGCTGCGGCTACGCCGCTTCGTGCCTCGTGCCCGCCCCCGCGACCTCATCGTGCTCTGCGACATCTCCGGATCGATGGAGCCCTATGCCCGAGCGATGCTCCAACTGCTCTACTGTGCCGCCCGCGCCACTCACGCCGAGGTCTTCACCTTCGCCACCCGCCTCACACGCCTCACACCCGTCCTCCGGCGGGCCGGCCCGGACGACGCCCTGGCACGGGCGGGCCGGGCGGCCCCGGACTGGTCCGGAGGCACCCGGATAGCGGAGTGCCTGGCGGAGTTCAACGAGCGGTTCGGCCGGCCCGGCATGGCGCACGGCGCCGTGGTCGTTCTCATCTCCGACGGCTGGGACACCGGAGCGCCCGCCGACCTCGCCACCCAGATGGCACGTCTGTCCCGGGTCGCCTACCGCGTCGTATGGGTCAACCCGCGCACGGCGAGCCCGCGCTACCGTCCGCTCGTGGCCGGCATGGCCGCGGCACTGCCCTACTGCGACGCCGTCGTCAGCGCCCACAACCTCGCGGCCCTGGGCGACTTCACCGCTGTGCTGTCCGCCCCGCGCCGCCGCCGATGACCCAGGCGCCGCCCTCTGAACCTTCGTCAGTTCATGCTCAGTGACGGGGCTCTCAGTGCGGTCCCGAGTGCCGTTCCGTACCCTGGTTCCGCCTGTCGACGCCGAGGGCGGAGCGGAGCAGTAATCGGTCGGTGTCGATACCTGAACAGCGGGCGGGAAATCAGTGGGAAGCCGGCCGTTGTAGAGTGAAAAACGCCCTTGACCTGCACAAGCAGGCAGGGAGCCGAACAGCAGGAGCACCCAAATGCTGCGCACCATGTTCAAGTCCAAGATCCACCGTGCCACCGTCACCCAGGCCGACCTGCACTACGTCGGATCCGTCACGATCGACGCCGATCTGCTCGATGCCGCGGATCTGCTGCCGGGTGAGCTCGTGCACATCGTCGACATCACCAACGGCGCCCGCCTGGAGACGTACGTCATCGAGGGCGAGCGCGGTTCCGGGGTCGTCGGGATCAACGGGGCGGCGGCCCATCTCGTGCATCCCGGAGATCTGGTGATCATCATCAGTTACGCTCAGGTCTCCGACGCCGAGGCGCGGGCACTGCGGCCGAGGGTCGTGCACGTGGACCACGACAACCGGATCGTGGCCCTCGGTGCCGATCCGTCCGAACCGGTGCCGGGCTCGGACCAGGAGCGCAGCCCGCAGGCGGTCACCGTCTGAACCCCGGGCCCGGGGCAGCGGCTGACCAAGCAGATGACCCGAGGACGTGAGGAGTTGCCCGTGAGCGACATAGAGATCCGCGACGACCGTGCGGGTGGCCGCCTCGAGGCGATCGCCGGGGACGAAGTGGTCGGCCACATCGAGTACTTCGTCCTCGAGGCCCCCGCGCGCGCCCTCGTCCCCGTGCACACCATCGTGGAACCCGAGCACGAGGGGAAGGGCATCGCGGGCTCCCTCGCCCGTGAGCTGTACGGCATCGCCGCGCGCGAGGGCATCGTGGTCGCGCCCTTGTGCCCGTACGTCGTGAAGTGGGCGGCGCGCCACCCCGAGGAGGCTCCGGCGGCCGACCCGGAGCTGCTCGGGGCGGCGACGGAGTGGCTCGAGACACATCCCGGGCGCTTCTGATGAACCGATCGGGTCCGCTCGCCCTGCTGCACACCTCGCCCCTGCACATCCCCGTCTTCGACGCGCTGCGCGACGAGGACCACCAGGGGCTGGAGCTGCGGCACATGGTGGACGAGGAACTGTTGGCCCGGGCCCGGCGCGAGGGCCCGGCCGCGGTGGCCGACGAGGTGCGGGCGGCCCTCGACCGAGCCGTGGCCGACGGGGCGCGTGCCGTGCTGTGCACCTGCTCGACGATCGGCGCCGTCGCCGAGGAGGCGGGCGCCGGGGTGCCCGTGCTCCGGGTGGACCGTCCGATGGCCGCCGCCGCGGTCGCCGCGGGCCCCCGTGTGGTGGTCGTCGCGACGTCGGAGAGCACCTTGGAGCCGACGGTCGCCCTCGTCGAGGAGGAGGCCCGCGCCTCCGGGCGCTCCGTACGGGTCCGTACGCTGCTGGTCGACGGGGCCTGGGCCCGTTTCGAGGCGGGCGACATCGAGGGGTACGTCCGCAGTGTGGCGACGGCCGCCGACTCGGTCATCGACGCCGACGCGATCGTCCTCGCCCAGGCGTCCATGACCCCGGCCCAGCGGCTGACCACGACCGCGGTCCCGGTACTGTCCAGCCCCCGCCCGGGGCTCGCGGCCGGCGCGGACGCGGTGCGCCACGCGTAGACGCTCCACGGGTAGATGCCCCATGGGCGGGCGCGCCACCGGTGCAACGGCCGGGTCCGTCTGGTCCAACTGGTCCGCACGCCCTGCGCGACGGGGTGACTGGGGGAGCGGTGGCCGGGTACGCGTGGGACAAGTCCAGGGCTGACGTATCGACTGGCTGGAGGACACCATGACGCATCCGAACCCCGATCCTGTGCAACCGGGTCCCACGCCCGGGCCGGGCCCCGACCGTCCGCAGCCCTTCCCGGAGCCTCACCCCTTCCCTGACCCGACCCCGGATCCGGGCCCTCACCCCCCACCGAAGCCCACCCCTCCGCCGACCCCGGTGCCGAAGCCGCCGGGGCCCGAGCCGACCCCGCCGAGCCCCGGCCCGGTGCCGCCCAGCCCGGGCCCGGTGCCGCCGGGCCCCGAGCCGGTACCGAACCCCGAACCGGGACCCCCGCTCACGCGAACAGCCGGGTGAATGAGTGAACGGGTGAACGGGTGAACGACAGAGGCCGTCACGTCCCGGGTTCCAGGATGTGACGGCCTCGGTGGCGCGGCCGTACGCCGTGTACCCGTACGCCTGGTACCCCTACGTCTGCCTAGGCCTCGACCTCCGACCGGTCGCCGCCCCACAGCGTGTGGAACGAGCCCTCCCGGTCGACGCGCCGGTAGGTGTGCGCCCCGAAGAAGTCCCGCTGCCCCTGCGTCAGGGCGGCGGGCAGCCGGTCGGCGCGCAGCGCGTCGTAGTAGGCGAGGGCCGCGGAGAAACCGGGTGCGGGCACGCCCTGGCGGGTGGCGGCCACCAGGACCTCACGCCAGTCGTCCTGCGCGGCCGCGATCTCCTGCGCGAACGTCTCGTCGGACAGCAAGCTCGGCAGATCGGGCCGGGCGTCGTACGCGGCGCGGATCCGGTCCAGGAACGCCGCCCGGATGATGCAGCCGCCGCGCCAGATCGCGGAGATGGCACCGAGGTCGATGTCCCAGTCGTACTGGTCGCTGCCCGCACTGATCTCGTGGAAGCCCTGCGTGTACGACACGATCTTCGACGCGTACAGCGCCTGCTCCACCCGGTCCGCGAAAGCCCCCGCCTCGGACTCCCCGAGCGGCTTCGCCTTGGGGCCCGCGAGCTCCCGGGATGCGGCGCGCAGGTCGGCGTGCCCGGACAGTGAGCGGGCGAAGACCGCCTCCGCGATGCCGGACACCGGAACGCCCAGGTCCAGCGCGATCTGCACGGTCCAGCGGCCCGTGCCCTTCTGCTCCGCGCGGTCCTGGACCACGTCCACGAACGGCTTGCCCGTCGCCGCGTCCACGTGCGACAGGACCTCCGCCGTGATCTCGATCAGGTAGGAGTCGAGCCGGCCGGTGTTCCAGGTGCGGAAGATGTCGGCGATCTGCGCGGGGGAGTACCCGGCGACATCGCGCAGCAGCTGGTAGGCCTCGCCGATCAGCTGCATGTCGGCGTACTCGATGCCGTTGTGCACCATCTTCACGAAGTGCCCGGCGCCGTCGGGACCGCAGTGGGTCACACAGGGAGAGCCGTCCGGCGCCTTCGCGGAGATCTTCTCCAGCATCGGACCGAGCGACGCGTACGACTCCTTCGAGCCGCCCGGCATGATGCTCGGACCGTTCAGCGCGCCCTCCTCGCCGCCGGACACGCCCGTGCCGACGAAGTGGATGCCCTGGCCCCGCAGGTCGTGCTCCCGGCGCCGGGTGTCCTCGAAGTGCGCGTTGCCACCGTCGATGATCATGTCGCCGGGCTCAAGGAGCGGGGCGAACTCCTGGATCACCGCGTCGGTCGGCTCACCGGCCTTCACCATGATCATCAGACGTCGCGGGCGCTCCAGTGCCTCGACGAACTCTTTCGCGGTCTCCGTCGCCACGAAGTCGCCCTCGTGGCCGAATTCCTCCACCAGCGCGTGCGTCCGGGCCGAGGTCCTGTTGTGCAAGGCGACCGTGTAGCCGTTGCGGGCGAAGTTACGGGCGAGATTGCGCCCCATGACCGCGAGACCCGTGACGCCGATCTGGGCTGAGTTGCTCATACGGTTGGCTCCTAAGAGATCCGGTAAGAGGTCCTGGTATTGGTCGGTATGAGTCGGTATCGCCGCTGTCGGTGATCCTGTCGTTCCTGTTCGTCGGTACTCCTCCGGCCATCCTGACGCGTCGGAGACGTGTACGCAGAAGAACGACCCGCTGTCTCCCCGGGCGAGGGAGCGGCGCCCGGGGCGCACAGCACGGCCGATTGCGCTCTTGTCATGGCCTGTTCGCAGCGCTTACTTTTGCCGCTCCTGACGCATGTCGAGGGGGCTCCCACATGGCCGTACGCGGCCGGCACCGCCGGTATCAGCCGAACAGGATCAACCGCGCCTCACTCACCGTCACGGCGGGCGGCGCCGGAATGGCACTCCCGCTGATCGGCACCGGCGTCGCACACGCGGCCGACGTGGACACCTGGAACAAGGTCGCCGCCTGCGAGTCCACCGACAACTGGAGCATCAACACCGGCAACGGCTACTACGGCGGACTGCAGTTCACCCAGTCCACCTGGGAGGCGTACGGGGGGCAGGTCTACGCCCCACGCGCGGATCAGGCCACCAAGGACCAGCAGATCGCCATCGCCGAGAAGGTGCTGAAGGGCCAGGGCCCCGGTGCCTGGCCGGTCTGCTCGGTGCGCGCCGGTCTCACCCGGGGCGGGGACACCCCCGACATCACCCCGGCCGCCGAGCGGACCGGCACCAGGTCCGGTACCTCGCCCCAGACCACCAAGCGCTCCGTGCGCGACGTCCAGCCGCAGACCACACCCCAGTCGCGGGCCGGCACCGCCGAGATGTACACCGTCGTCCACGGCGACACGCTCTCCGGCATCGCGGGTTCCCGCCACGTCCAGGGCGGTTGGCAGCGGTTGTACGACGCGAACCGCAGCACCGTCGGCTCCGACCCGGACCTGATCCTCCCGGGCCAGCGGCTGAACCTGCGGGGCAAGGGCCAGACCCCGGCGCACACCGAGAGCACTCCCTCGTCCGCGTCGAAGAAGCAGAAGACCCCCGACAAGCCGTCCACGCACAAGACGTCCCCGCACAAGACCTCCTCGCACAAGACGTCCTCGGACACCGCCAAGAAGACCGACACGCTCGTCGCCCCCGTGCACGCCGCGACCGGCACGCCCTACCGCGCCGCCGGTGCCTCCTGGTCGAAGGGCTACCACACGGGCGTCGACTTCCCGGTGCCCACCGGCACCTCCGTGAAGGCGGTCGCCGCGGGCCAGGTCGTCAGCGCGGGCTGGGGCGGCTCGTTCGGCTACCAGGTGGTGATCCGGCACGCCGACGGCCGCTACACCCAGTACGCCCATCTGTCGGCGATCTCGGTGAAGGACGGGCAGAGCGTGGTGGGCGGCCAGCGCATCGGCCGCTCCGGGTCCACGGGCAACAGTACGGGCCCGCATCTGCACTTCGAGGTGCGGACGGGGCCCGGTTTCGGCACGGACGTCGACCCGGTCGCCTATCTGAGGGCGGGCGGCGTCAGGATTTGACGCGTGTGCGGTGGTGGTGGTCCAGCAGAGGCGTCGCCACTACGTAGGGCCCGCACAGGGGGCCGAAATAGGCCAGCGCGGGCGGCGCGTCCTCCTCGGACGACTCGGCTGAGTCGGCCGGGTCGGGCGCGCTCTCCGCGGCCCCCACCATCGCCGGAGCCGGTACGAAGAGGTCCTCACCACGGTCCACGCCGAACCCGTCCCCGAGCCCGGCGCCGAATCCTTCCCCGAGTCCGGCCCCGAGCCCGGCGTCGAACGCCTCCCCGAGCCCCGCGCCGAGTCCGCTTCCGAGTCCGGCGCCGAGTCCGTTCCCGAGTCCGGCGTCGAACGCCTCCCCGAGCCCCGCGCCGAGTCCGCTTCCGAGTCCGGCGCCGAATCCGTGCCCGAGCCCGGCCCCGAGTCCGTTCCCGAGCCCGGCCCCGAGTCCGCTTCCGAGCCTCACGTCGAATTTGTCTCCGAACCCGGTGTCGAACGGCTCTCCGAGCCCCGCGTCGAACGCCTCCCCGCGGCCGCGGCCCGTGGTCGGCTCGTTCTCGTGGCCCGGTCCCGTGGACTGCTCGGGCAGCGCCGCGAGCAGCAGCGCCTCCAACGCGGAGTCAGGCGTGGCCCCTTCCGGCGCGGGCTCGGTCTCCGCGGCGGCGGGTGCGGCGACCTCCGCGGTGTTCCGGGCGCTGCCGATCTGCTCGGTCGTGAGCAGGATCAGACCGCCCGCCGCGACGACTCCGCAGGCCAGCGCGAGCACGGTGCCCGTCTCGCCGTAGCGGAAGGTCTCGCCGAACATCGTGATGCCGACGGCGGCCGCCACGACGGGGTTGACGACCGTCAGCGTGGCCAGCGGCGCCGCGAGACCGCCGCCCCGGTAGGAGGCCTGCGACAGCAGCATGCCGGCCGTCGCGAAGACACCTATGAGGACGAGGCTCGGCAGGTCGGAGAGCGAGACCTGGTGCGACCAGTCCACCGCGACGGTCTTGGTGAACACCGAGGACATGCTGAAGGCTATGCCGGACCCCACCGCGAGCATCACGCTGCGCACGGCCGGGTGCCGGTGCGCGGCGCGGCCCGCCACCATGAAGGCCGCGACCGCGCCGCCCGACACCACGGCCAGCACCGAGATCTGGGTGTCACTCAGGGACTGCGAGTCGGCCGAGCCGACCAGCGCGAGCAGGACCGCGAGGCCCACCGTGGCCATGATCGCGCCACGCCACGCGGTCGCCCCGGCCTTGCGGCCGACGAAGACGGCCGCCATGGGGAGCGCGAACACGATGGTCAGCGCGCCCAGCGGCTGCACCAGGCTCAGCGGGCCATAGGCGAGCGCCACCACGTGCAGCACCCCGCCGACGCCGCTCAGGGCGACCGCCGCCCACCAGCCGGGGCGGCGCAACGGCGCGTACGTCTGGTCGGGAGAGGTCAGTGCGACCTGCTCCTGGACGATCGCGCCGCCCGCGTACGCGACGGCGGAGACGAACGAGAGCAGGACGGACAGCGCGAGCGCGCTCATGAGTCCCTCCTCTGCGTGCGGCGGGGGCGCTGTGCCCGGCGCGGCGAACGATCGGCCTTCATACCCACTACGATGCCTCGCGCATCCGTTCACGTCGTCGTACCTGAGCAGGCAATGAGTAGTACTGCCGATGGAGTACGACTCGCCCCATGTCCTCCCCTGGGTGGGCGACATGAGAGGGAGACCCTCCGGTGAGAACCCCTAGGGGGCTTGGTACTACTGCTGTTCGTGGACCTCGACCCGGAACTCTCGGCGCTCGGCTCGCTCGGCGGCTTCTTCGTACTACACACCGGCGTACCGCCGTGTGCTCCGCTGCCGACGCTCGCACAGGCGTACGCGTCTCCCCGAGACGATGATCCCAGAGATGTCTGGTCGGATCCTCTGAATTTTCGCGTCCGGAAGGTCGCGGCGAGTCTGCGGGCGCCCGAGCCCCGGATCGCGGTCTCGGTGGCGCAGCAGGGACTCGCGGCCCGTCTGTGGTCGGTCTCGCTCGGTGCCGCCGCGCTGTACGGGCAGCTGCCGGACCTCGACCCGGGGCTGCTGCGGTGGGATCCGGACGGCAGCGCTCCGGACGACCTGTGGCTGTCCGAGGTACGCGCCCTGCCAGTGGCGGCGGTCGGAGAGGTCGTACGGGACGGCCACCTCGCCCCGCTGGCGGCGGCTCTGCGCACCCGACACCGCATGTCGGAGGGCCTGTTGTGGGGGAACGCGGGCTCGGCGCTCACGGGTGCCTGGCGCCAGCTGCACCGCTGGGCCGAGGCCAACGGCCGTACGGACGTGGCCGATCGGGCCCGCGCCCTCGCCGCCGACCTGTTCACGCATCCCGACCTGTCCGCGACCGTGGACCCCCGTACCCTGCGCCGCCGCAGTTGCTGCCTCTACTACCGGCTCCCCGGCGGCGGCCTCTGCGGCGACTGCTGTTTCGACCGCCCGCCGGGCCGGACGCCGGGCGGGGCTCCGGGCCGCCGCTGAGCACCGCGGTCTTCCCCAAGCGTCCCTTCTGGGTGACCATGAAAGGCACCAGCCGGTATCCGGTACGACGGGGGGCTCTGCGTGCGAGTGGGACTGCTGACCCGGGAGTACCCGCCGGACGTGTACGGCGGCGCGGGCGTCCATGTCGAGTTCCTCGCCCGGGAGTTGCGGACCCTCACGGACCTGGACGTGCACTGCTGGGGCGAGGGCGCCGCGGGCGGCGTCGTGCGCCACCGGTCCTGGTCCTCGCTCGACGGCGCCAACGACGCGCTGCGCACCTTCTCCGTGGACCTCGCCATGGCCGCCGCCCTCGAGGGCCGCGAACTCGTCCACTCGCACACCTGGTACGCCAACCTCGCCGGCCACTTCGGCAAGCTTCTGTACGGCATCCCGCACGTCATGACCGCCCACTCCCTGGAGCCGCTGCGTCCCTGGAAGGCCGAGCAGCTCGGTGGCGGCTACGCCCTGTCCAGCTGGGCCGAGCGCACCGCCGTCGAGGCCGCCGACGCCGTCATCGCCGTCTCCGGCGCCATGCGCGAGGACATCCTCACCTGCTATCCCGCCCTGGACCCGGCCAAGGTGCGTGTCGTGCACAACGGCATCGACACCGCCCTCTACCGGCCGGACCACGGCACGGACGTCCTGGAGCGCATCGGCATCGACACCGGCCGCCCCTACGTCCTGTTCGTCGGCCGCATCACCCGCCAGAAGGGCGTGCCCCACCTGCTGCGCGCGGTACGGGACCTCGACCCGGCCGTGCAGGTGGTGCTGTGCGCGGGCGCCCCCGACACCCCCGAGATCGACCGGGAGTTCCGTGATCTCTTCCAGGAACTGAGCGCCGTACGCCGGGGCCTGCACTGGATCCCGCAGATGCTGCCCCGCCCGGACGTCGTCCAACTCCTCACGCACGCCGCCGTCTTCGTCTGCCCCTCGGTGTACGAGCCGCTCGGCATCGTCAACCTGGAGGCGATGGCCTGTGGAACGGCCGTGGTGGCATCGCGGGTCGGAGGGATACCCGAGGTGGTCGAGGACGGCGTGACGGGTGTCCTGGTGCCGGTGGAGGAGAACTTCGAGGCGGGTCTGGCGCTCGCCCTCGACTCCGTGCTCGCCGACCCCCGGGCCGCCCGGCGGATGGGCGAGGCCGGACGGGAGCGCGCGGTGCGGGAGTTCGGATGGGACGCGGTGGCCCGGCGGACCGTCCAGCTTTACGAGGAAGTTCTCAAACCGGGGTAACCATCGGACAGGTGCAGTTCAAGCAACGGGGCCGGCCCGGCACAGCGGGCGCGGCTCGACCGGGCTCAGAGGGGCGGCGGCATGCGGCGCGGTGGACCTTCGGTACTGGGAATCGTCCTTGCGGGTGGAGAGGGCAAACGGCTCATGCCCCTCACCGCGGACCGCGCGAAACCCGCGGTCACCTTCGGCGGGACGTACCGCCTGGTGGACTTCGTACTCTCCAATCTCGTCAACGCCGACATCCTGCGCATCTGCGTCCTGACGCAGTACAAGTCGCACTCCCTGGACCGCCATGTGACGACGACCTGGCGGATGTCGAGTCTGCTCGGCAACTACGTCACACCGGTCCCGGCCCAGCAGCGGCTCGGCCCGCGCTGGTATCTGGGCAGCGCGGACGCGATCCTGCAGTCCCTCAACCTCGTGCACGACGAACGGCCGGACTACATCGCGGTGTTCGGCGCCGACCACGTCTACCGCATGGACCCCCGGCAGATGCTCGCCCAGCACATCGAGGGCGGCGCGGGTGTGACCGTCGCCGGGATACGGGTGCCGCGCGCCGAGTCGTCCTCCTTCGGGGTCATCAGCCCCGGCTCCGACGGGCAGACCGTGGAGGGCTTCCTGGAGAAGCCCGCCGACCCGCCGGGCCTGCCCGACGACCCGGAGTGCGTCTTCGCCTCGATGGGCAACTACATCTTCACCACCAAGGCTCTGGTGGAGGCGCTCCAGCGGGACGCCGAGGACGTGCACTCGGTGCACGACATGGGCGGATCGATTCTGCCCATGCTCACCGACCGCGGCGAGGCGCAGCTCTACGACTTCAGCGACAACCACGTGCCCGGCGAGACCACCCGCGACCAGGGCTACTGGCGTGACGTGGGCACCCTCGACGCCTACTACGACGCCCACATGGACCTGATCGCCGAACGCCCCGCCTTCAACCTCTACAACCGCAGCTGGCCCATCTACACCAGTTCCGGACAGCTCTCCCCGGCGCGATTCAACGCCGGGGGCATCGCGAGCGAGTCGATCGTCAGCGCGGGCAGTCTGATCCGGGGGCAGGTCACGCGGTCCGTGCTCTCGCCGGGTGTCGTGGTGGACCCGGGAGCCGTCGTCCAGGGCTCGATCCTGCACGACAACGTCCACATAGGGCGGGGTGCGGTGGTGCGCGGCGCGGTTCTCGACAAGAACGTCGAGGTGCCGCCGGGCGCGACGATCGGCGTCAACCCCGAGCGGGACGCGGATCTCTACACGGTCTCCAAGGGCGGAGTGATCGCGCTGGGCAAGGGCCGGATCGTGCCGTAGTGGCCGACGGTGACCGGCGACGGCCCCGGCGCGTCCGTGCCCACCGGGGCCGTTGTCATGCCCCTGGACAGGAAGTGGAACCCCGTGTTGTCATGCCAACTGCCGTTGGTGACAACGTTGTTCCATCTGAGCAAGAGCCGCGCCACCCGCCCCACGCCCATCCTCAAAGAGGAGGATCCGTGCGTTTCGGACGACTCAGAGACCGACTCGCGTTACTGCTCGCCGCGGCCCTCGGTGCCGCGGGACTCGCCTCCGTGCCCGCCGCGGCCGACGATCCCGTCGCGGTCCACGGACTGAAGGGCGACTACTACACGCAGTCCGCCCCCGGCGCCTTCGACTTCCACGAACTCAAGGCCACCGGCTTCGACCCACAACTCGACTTCGACGACCTGGAACCCCGGCTGCGCTTCGCCACGGGCCAGGACAACGATGTCAGTGTCCGCTGGACCGGCACACTCGTACCGGAGAAGAGCGGACCCACCACCTTCTCGATCATCGGCGACAACGGTTTCCGCCTCTGGATCGACGGCAGACCCGTCATCGACCACTGGGTGGACGACTGGGATCGCGAACAGACCTCCGAGCCCATCGATCTGACGGCAGGTCACGCCTATGACTTCAAGCTCGAGTACTTCGAGCACTACGGCGGCTCCAACCTCCATCTGCGCTGGACCGAACCCGGCGGCGCCAAGGTGACGATCCCGCAGTCGGCGTTCCTGCTGCCCGACGGCTACGACTACGACGGCGCCCTCGCGACCACCGTCCAGCCGGACGGCCGCACCCTCAGGCTCGACTTCGCACGGGAACTGTCCGCGCCCCCGGCCGCCGTGGTCGACCACCTCCAGGCCGTCATCGGTGGCGCCAAGTGGCCCTTGGGAGCGGCCGAGTTGGACCCCGCCGACTCCAGATCCCTCCTCGTCACGCTCAAGGAGCCGGTCGTCGGCAACAAGACCGGCAGCGCGCGCGGCAACGCCGACCTGCGCTACGACGGCACGGGCGGCCTCGCCGCCGCCGGGGACGGCAAGACGATCGGCGCCTTCTGGAGCAGCGGCCCCAACCGCTCCACGTACGAGCTGCGCACGAAGTGGGCCGACGAGGTCGGGCCGGACAACGCCCTGCCGGAATACCCCCGCCCCCAGCTCACGCGCGACGCCTGGCGCAACCTCAACGGGCGCTGGCAGTTCGCCGCCGCCACCGCGGGGGAGCAGCCTCCGGTCGGGAAGACGCTCGGCGAGCACATCCTCGTCCCGTACCCCGTGGAGTCCCAGCTGTCCGGCGTCGAACGCCACGAGGACCGCATGTGGTACCGCCGCACCTTCACCGTCCCGACCGACTGGCACATCGGCTCGGGCCAACGGCTCCTGCTCAACTTCGGTGCCGTCGACTGGCAGTCCGAGGTGTACGTCAACGGGGTCAGGGTCGCCGAACACCGGGGCGGCTACGACAGGTTCGGCGTCGACGTCACCGACGCGCTGAAGCCCGGCCGCACCCAGGAGCTGATCGTCGGCGTGTACGACCCGACCGACGCCGCGTCCGGCGAGAACCCGCCGCTCGGCAAGCAGCGCCTCGACCCCAGCGGGATCTGGTACACCCCGACCTCTGGCATCTGGCAGACGGTGTGGATGGAGCCGGTCGCCCCGGACCACGTCGACTCGCTCAAGCTCACCCCGGACGTCGACGGCGGCCGGCTCACCATGGAACCGAAGGGCGTGCGCGACGGGCTGCCGGTCACGGCGACGGCGTACGAGGGAGGGCGGAAGGTCGCCACCGTCACCGGCCGCACCGGACAGCCGCTGACCCTGAAGATCGCCCATCCGCGCCTCTGGTCGCCGGACGACCCCTTCCTCTACGACCTCAGGGTGAGCGTCGGGCGCGACCGCGTCGGCAGCTACTTCGGGATGCGCTCGATCTCCGTCGAGAAGGTCGAAGGCACCCCGCGCACCGTCCTCAACGGCAAGCCCGTCTTCATGATGGCCACGCTCGACCAGGGGTTCTGGCCCGACGGTCTGTACACCGCGCCGACGGACGAGGCCCTCGCGTACGACCTGCGCATGCACAAGGAGATGGGCTTCAACGCGGTGCGCAAGCACATCAAGGTGGAGCCCGACCGCTGGTTCTACTGGGCGGACCGGCTCGGCCTGCTGGTCTGGCAGGACATGCCCGCCATGACCGCCGGGGTGAATCCGAGCGCCGCGGCCCGCGCCGAGTACGAGCGCGAGATGAAACTGATGATCGACCAGCACATCAGCAGTCCGTCGGTCGTGATGTGGGTGACCTTCAACGAGGGCTGGGGCCAGTACGACGAGGGTCGCATCGCCGACCAGGCCAAGGCCTGGGATCCGACCCGGCTCGTCAACGGCATGTCGGGGCTGAACCTGGGGGCCGACGGCGGCACCGGCGACATCATGGACGAACACGGCTATCCGAGCCCCGCGCTGCCACCGGCTCCCGACGGCAGACGCGCGCTCGTCAGCGGCGAGTACGGGGGCCTGGGGCTCGCCGTGCCCGGGCACGCCTGGTCGGTCCAGCAGTCGTACGTGGACGTGGACCCGTCGACGTACACCGACGACTACCTCGCCCGCCTCGCCGAGGTACGCGCCCTCGCGTGCCGGGGGAGCAACGGCGCCGTCTACACCCAGATCTCGGACGTGGAGGGCGAGCTGAACGGTCTCCTCACCTATGACCGCAAGGTCGTGAAGCCGGACGTGGGGAGGTTGAGGGCGGCGCACGAGGCGCTGATCGCCGACGCGTCCCGGGCGACCCCCACGGGCTGCCCGGCAACCTGACACCTCGGGTCCTTCGAGGGCCTTCGCGGTCCTTCGAACGACCCGGCGTTCCGGTCCTTCGCGCGTCGGCGCGCGTGCCGCGGTCGGGACGCCTATCCTGAGCCGATCTCACGTGCCCCTTGTGTCCCGCCCCTTTCGCGGGGGGCGGGACTTAATCTGCTGTTAACTGAGCGTAGCTTGATCGTACTTGACCGTAATCGCCTGTCGGGGTTTGACTGCTTGCTCACCCTGTCGTCGAAGCGAGAGCAAGCCTTTGACTCCTGATCTCCTCGCACCACTCGACCTGGCGTTCTGGAACATCGAGTCCGCCCAGCACCCGATGCACCTCGGCGCCCTCGGTGTCTTCTCCGCGCACTCGCCGACCGCGGGCGCGCACGCCGCCGAACTGCTCGCGGTCCGCGCGGCCGGGGTGCCCGGGCTGCGCATGCGGATCCGCGACGTCTGGCAGCCCCTCGCCTTCCCGCCCCACTTCGGGAGCGCGGCCCGGGAACCCGCGCCGGACTTCGAACCCCTCAACCACGTCCGGCTGCACGCACCGACCGCGGACTTCCCCGCCGCCGCGGGCCGGCTCATGGAACGCCCGCTCCAGCGCGGCCGGCCCCCGTGGGAGGCGCACGTCCTGCCCGGCGAGGACGGCACCTCGTTCGCGGTGTTCTTCAAGTTCCACCACGCGCTGGCCGACGGCCTGCGGGCACTGATGCTCGCCGCCGCCCTCATGGACCCGCTGGACCTGCCCGAGCCCCGCCCGCGCCCCGCCGATCCGCCCCGCGGACTCCTCCCGGACGTCCGCAAACTGCCCGACCTGGTGCGAGGCACCCTCTCCGACCTGGGCCGCGCCCTCGACATCGGCAGCTCCGTCGCCCGCGCCACCCTCGGCGCCCGCTCCTCGCCCGCCCTCACCTCGCAGCCCACCGGCACCCGCCGGATCGCGGGCGTCGCCCTCGACCTGGACGATGTGCACCGCGTCCGCAAGAGCGTCGGCGGCACCGTCAACGACGTCCTGATCGCCGTCGTTGCGGGAGCCCTGCGCAACTGGCTCGACGAGCGCGGCGACAGCAGCGAGGGAGTCGCGCCCCGCGCCCTGATCCCCGTCTCCAGGCGCCGCCCGCGCACCGCGCACCCGCAGGGCAACCGGCTCTCCGGTTACCTGATACGGCTTCCCGTCGACGACCCGGACCCGCTCGGCCGACTCCGTTCGGTGCGTACGGCGATGGACGCCAACAAGGACGCGGGACCCAACCGGGGAGCGGGCGCCGTCGCGCTGCTCGCCGACCATGTGCCGCCGCTCGGTCACCGCCTCGGCGGTCCCGTCGTCGGCCAGGCGGCCCGGCTGCTCTTCGACATCCTGGTCACCAGCGTGCCGCTGCCCAGCCTCGGTCTGAAGCTCGGCGGCTGCCCGCTCACCGAGGTCTATCCGCTCGCCCCGCTGGCCCGCGGCCAGGCGCTGGCGGTGGCCGTGTCGACGTATCGCGGACGGGTCCACTACGGGCTCGTCGCCGACGCACAGGCCGTGCCGGACCTGAACCGGCTGGCCCGCGCGCTGACCGAGGAGGTGGAGACGCTGATCATCGCCTGCGGCCCCTGAAACGGCCCGCGGGGGACCGTTGATCATCTCGGGTTTGGCGCCTTGCCCTCTTGCTCCGTAAAATTCCGCCTTCGAAAGCGAGCGCGGTTCGAGCGCGGCGCGAGACCCGAGGAACGGCACACGCGATGACGGTGACAGAGGACGGCCAGGCGGCTCTCGCCGTGGACACGGCTGAGGACGACCGGGCGGCTTCCGCCGTGGACGGGGAGGCGGTCTCCTACGGGCCGGGCATCGACCCGGAGCGGCTGGCCGTCTGCCTCGGCGTGCTCGACGAGCTCGACAAGATCGAGGTCGACCACCCGGACGCCATCGCCGTGCGCCGCGCCACCGCGGGCGTCTACCGCACGGTCAAGCAGCGCCGCCGACAGGAGCGCAGGGCCGCCAAGACCGCCCACGACAAGGCCGTCACCGAGTCCACCGCGACCGGTTCCGCCCAGCGCATCGACGACGAGACCGAGGGCATCCTGCCTTCGTCCGTCACCGACGCCGGCGAGATCGCGGGGATACTCCAGCGCCCGCGCTCCTGCTACATCTGCAAGAAGCGGTACGTCGAGGTCGACTACTTCTACCACCAGCTCTGCCAGGACTGCGCCGCCGAGAACCGCGCCCGCCGCGACGCCCGCGCCGACCTCACCGGCAAGCGCGCCCTGCTCACCGGCGGCCGCGCCAAGATCGGCATGTACATCGCACTGCGGCTGCTGCGCGACGGCGCGCACACCACCATCACCACGCGCTTCCCGAACGACGCGATCCGCCGCTTCAAGGCCATGCCGGACAGCGACGAGTGGATCGGCCGCCTGAAGATCGTCGGCATCGACCTGCGCGACCCGGCGCAGGTCGTGGCCCTGGCCGAGTCGGTCGCCGCCGAGGGCCCGCTGGACATCCTGATCAACAACGCCGCCCAGACCGTTCGCCGCTCCCCGGGTGCCTACAGCGAGCTGCTCGCCGCCGAGTCCGGCCCGCTGCCCGCCGGTGAGCTGCCGCCCGCCGAGGTCATCGGCACCTTCGGCTCCGGCGCGGTGGCCGCGCTCCCGGTCGCCGGGGGCGGCGCGCTGACCGCGCAGGACGTCACCGACCTGGCCCTGGTGTCCGGCTCGGCCTCCCTGGAGCGGATCGCGGCCGGTACGGCCATCGACGCGGGCGGCCTCGTGCCCGACCTGCACGACACCAACAGCTGGATCCAGTCGGTCGAGGAGGTCACGCCGGTCGAGCTCCTCGAGGTCCAGCTCTGCAACTCGACGGCCCCCTTCATCCTGATCAGCCGGCTGCGCGCGGCGATGGCGGCCTCCGGTGCCGACCGCACGTACATCGTGAACGTCTCCGCCATGGAGGGCGTCTTCAACCGCGGCTACAAGGGCGCGGGCCACCCGCACACCAACATGGCCAAGGCCGCCCTGAACATGCTCACGCGCACCAGCGCCCAGGAGATGTTCGAGAAGGACCGCATCCTGATGACCGCCGTCGACACCGGCTGGATCACCGACGAGCGCCCGCACCCCGACAAGATGCGTCTCGCCGACGCGGGCTTCCACGCCCCGCTCGACCTGATCGACGGCGCGGCCCGGGTGTACGACCCGATCGTGCGCGGCGAGCAGGGCGAGGACCTGTACGGCGTCTTCATGAAGGACTACGCGCCCGGCAAGTGGTGACCGCGCCCTCACCCACGGGTGAAACCGCGCCCTCAGCCACGGGTGAAGGTGCCCAGGCCGTCGTGGTCCCAGGCCTCGACGGTCACCCGCGACGCCTTCGAGCCGCCGGACCCCGGTGAACCCGCACCGACCTTGAAGGTCACCCCCGAGAGCCCGGTCGCGTTCTCGCCGACGGTCCGGAAACCGAAGGTGTCGCCGTCGTAGTGGGTGAGCCGGAAGGTGGTGTGCTTCGGGCCCAGGCTCATGCTGAGTTCCCCGTGGGCTGCCGTGACGGTCAGCGGTCCGTAGTAGGCGTTGTCGTACGTGCCCGTGTACGTGTCGGCGGCGCGGGCCACGGCCCCGTTCCGCGGGGGTCTGGCGTAGTCGGTGGGGGAGCGGCCCTGCTGCTCCTGCTGCTGGTAGACCCGGTCGACCAGGGGCAGCCAGTCCGTCGTGGGCTTCCCGTACTGGGCGGTGTCGAAGAAGTTCAGCGCGACCGAGTCGGCGAGGCCCACCGGCGCCCCGTTGGTCAGGACGGTGATGCCGAGCTGCTCGCCGGGCAGCATCGTCACATCGGTGTTGGCGCCGAGTTCGAACGCGCCGGAGTGGCTGAGGCGCAGCCGGCCCTGGTCGTCGTAGCCGACGTTCCAGCCGAGGCCGTAGAAGCCCGCGCGGCCCGCCGGGGCCTGCGGGGGCTGGGCGACGATCTCGGGCAGGTGGGTGCGCTCCAGCGGTGCGGCGGGGATGACCTGCCTGCCGTCCAGCTTCCCGTTCGCCAGTTGCAGTCGCATCCAGGTGGCCATGTCGCGGGCCGTGGAGCTCGCGCCGCCCGCGGGCGACTGGGCGTCGGCGTCCCGGACGTACTTCGGCTGCCAGGTGCCGTCCGCGTTCTTCACATGGGTGACGGCCTTGTCCTCGGCCCGGTCGTAGTCGGAGAAGCGGGAGCTGGTGTTTTTCATGCCTGCGGGGCCGTACAGCGTGTCCTGGGAGAGCTTGTCCCAGGACGTGTCCTTCGCGTTCGCGACCGCCTGGGCCGCGGCGGTGACCCCGTAGTTGGTGTAGGCGTAACTGGCGCGGAACGGGCCGAGCGGCTCGTACTTCAGGTGGTCCAGGATGTACGTCCGGTCGTAGCCGAGGTCTTCGAGGAGGTCACCGGAGTGGTCGGGCAGGCCGCTGCGGTGGGAGAAGAGGTCGGCGTACGTGACGTGCGCCGTGACCCAGGGGTCCTTGAGGGCGAAGCCGGGCAGCTGCGCCGCGACGGGGTCGTCCCAGGCGAGCGTCCCGCCGCCGACGACCCCCGCGACGACGGTCGAGGCCAGCGGCTTGGACAAGGACGCGAGCTGGAAGACGGTGTCCGGGTCGACGGCCCCGGACCGTCCCGCCCGACGCTCGCCGAAGCCCTTGAGATAGACCACGCGGTCCTTGTGGACGACGGCCACGGCGACGCCGGGGACGCCGGTCCTCTTCATGGCGTCCCGCACGATGCCGTCGAGCTTGCCGACGGCATCGTCCACGTCGGCCCGGGTGAGCTGCGGGGGCGGCTGGGGAGGCGGGGCCGCCGCTACGGCGCAGGGGGTGTGGCTCGCGCCGAGCAGGGAGATCGCGGCGGCTGCGATCAGCGCCGCGCATCGGTGGTGTCCCGCCCGTCGCCGCACACCCATGGTCACCATTGAACGCGCTCTGTCAGGCTTTGTCCTGCGGAGACCTGCGGGGGGCGGGTGGGAGCCGGCATGGCCGTCATGCGTCGGGCGCGCGCGTCCGCAGGCGTGCGTGGACGGGGTCGGCGGCGGAGTGCGCGGACCGGACCCGGGTGCCTCCGTCGACCAGCAGATCGGCGCCCGTGATCCACCCGGCCGCGTCCGAGGCCAGCCAGACCACCGCCCGCGCGATGTCCTCGGGCCGGCCGATCCGGCCCAGCGGGAGGCCCGCGCCGAGCTCGTCCTCGGCGTTCTCCCAGACGAACCGGGCCATCTCGGTGCGGACGAGCCCCGGGGAGACGGCGTTCACCCGCACCTTCGGGGCGAGTTCGCCGGCGAGCTGCTGGGTGAGGTGGAGGAGGGCCGCCTTGCTGGTGCCGTACGCCCCCACGTTCGGCCCCACATGCCCGGCGCCCTCCGTGCACACGTTCACGACCGCGCCGCCGTGCTCGCCCATCCAGGCCCGCCAGGCACACTGCACCAACCGCAGCGGGGCCTCCACGTTGACCGTGAACGCCTCGCGCCAGCGGTCCGGATCGGCATCCATGAGCGGGCCGTACGGCTGGTTGGTCGCGGCGTTGTTCACCACGACGTCGATGCGCCCGAACTCCCGCAGTGCCAGCTCGGTCAGCTCCCGCAGATGCGCCGGATCGGCCACCGAGCCCGCGAGTCCGACGCCGCCGAGCCGTTCGGCGGCCCGGCCGACCGCGTCCGGGTCCCGGGCCGCCACACACACCCGCGCCCCCGCCCGGGAGAGCTCCTCGGCGACGGCGAGACCGATCCCGCGCGAGGCCCCGGTGACGATGGCGCTCCTGCCCTCAAGCCCGTACGGCGTCGTCATCCGCGTACCGTCTCATGACGGACCGTCAGTCAACAGCCCCGAGTCGCGAGTGCTGCGCCGCCACCAGCTCCAGCACCGTGCGCCAGTCCTCCAGGACCCCGGCGTCGAGACCGGGGACCCTGCCCGACTCGTCCGCGTGGCGCAGGCTCAGCACGTCGTCGGCGTCCGCGTCGTCGGCCCATCCGCCGGCGTGCAGCCGGACGAGCCGGGAGACCCGCTCGCCGAGCAGCGGCCGGACCAGGTCCCCCGCCAGGTCGGCGTGTCCTGCCGTGTCGCCGGGCCGCAGCAGTTGCCCTACGGCGTGGACCAGGCCCGCCACCTGGAGCTCCTTGTCCGCGGGACGACTTCGGCGCAGGAGCGCGGCGGTCTGCAGGGCGTGGTCGTGCAGATCCACTCGGCCGCCACAGCGGCCCGGGGTCTCCCGGGCGCCCCGGCAGGCGTGCAGCAGATCCATCAGCTCCTCGACGCTGCGCAGCTCCATGCGTCAGTCCTCCCGAGTCCTCCCGCGGGAAAAGCCGTTTCCGGGCGCCAGCAGATCATGGCTGCCTTGCGAATCGGCCAACGGGACCTGAACTGCGCGCCGTGTTCAGTGGTGCCCGTGGCCTTCGGCCCCCGGAGCCCCGTGCCCGTGGCCTTCCGGCGCAGGTGCGCCGTGGTGGTGGCCTTCCGTCCCCGCACTCCCGTGCCCGTGGCCCTCCGGCTCCGGTGCCCCGCCCATCATCCGCAGCATCGCCGGGCCGCCCGTGCGCAGGAACCGCCACACCAGGGCCGCCGCCAGCAGCAGGAAGGCGATGTTCAGCCAGGTCGTGTAGTTCCAGGAGACACCCTCCATGGGGATCGTCGCGTCGGCCTGGTCGGGGATGAGCCCGAGGCCGCCGAAGAGGAACTCCACGACGTATCCGGCGAGCACCATGGCGGCGTAGAAGGTGACCAGGAGGAACCCGGTCATGCGGAGTCCGTAGTACTTCCGGTAGATGTTCAGGATCGGCAGGATCAGCAGGTCGGCGAAGATGAACGCGACCACACCGCCGAAGCTGATCCCGCCCTTCCACAGCACGACGGCCAGCGGCACGTTTCCGATGGAGCAGACGAACGAGGCGATCGCCACGAGCGGGCCGATCAGGGGGCCGATCAGCTTCGCGGCGAGCGGGTGGCCTTCCAGGAAGAGGGACTGCCAGAACGCGTCGGGCACCCAGGCCGCGATCGCGCCCGCGATCAGCAGGCCGATCACCAGGTCGCGCAGGATCGCCGCCCACTCCATGACGAACACGTGTGCGACCGAGGTGTAGCCGTCGCGCGAGAGCAGCCGCCGCGCGAACGAGCCCTCCGTCTGGATCGACATGTCCATCGCGGCATGCCCCTCCATCGACCCGGCGAGCCCGCGCTCCGCCTGCTCCCGGGCCTCGCGCAACAGTCGTTCGCGCAGAAAGATCCGGAAGAGCACGGCCAGCACCACGATCATGATCGGGCCGCCGACGAATTCGGCGACCGTGAACTGCCAGCCCATCAACAGGGCCAGGATCACGCCGAGTTCGACGACCAGATTGGTGGAGGCGATCTCGAACGCCATCGCCGCGGTGAAATTCGCGCCCTTGCGGAACAGCGAGCGCGCCAGCGCGACGGCCGCGTACGAACAGGACGAGGACGCCGCGCCGAGCCCCGCGGCCAGCGTGAGCGTCCGCGGCCGGTCGTCACCGAGCAGCCGCACGATCGTCGCGCGGCGCACCACGGCCTGGACGACGGCGGAGAGGCCGAATCCCAGGATCAGCGCCCAGGTGATCTCCCAGGTCATCGACCCGGTGATGGACAGTGCGTGCAGGATCGCGGGCATCGGCCTCACTCTTTCCCGTCCGGCTTCCCCGATTCATCGGGGACTATACCCCCTAGGGGTATCAGATGCCGGGTGGCGGTCGGGCGGGTCACGCCGGTTCAAGGTTCCGCAAAGACTTTGGAGGGTCGTCCCCAAAGGGGGCGGGGCTCCGCGGGTCGGCCCATCATCCCTGTCCGGGCGCCGGGTTGAGTCTTCCCGCCCTGGTCGCGGGAGGAGTGGCGCTATGCCGAACGGGTGGCGTGCGAGGGGGGATACATCATCAAATAGACCCAGATCGAGGTCCGATGGACACTGAACGACGCGAGACGGTTACCTCGTGTTTTCAGCCCCATCGAGCGGGCACCCGCTCATTTGGTTACCCTGTACCGGACGGACAGCCTGCAGGGGTTCCACCCACACCCAAGGTCCGTCCCGGGACAGCCGGTCACCACGGACTGCTCTCACACGAGTTACCGGCGCCACCGCGTCCTTAACTGCCTTCGACTCAGACCCGAGGGGATGTCAGGCGACCGGAAGCAGACTGGCCCTGTACGTCCCGAGGGTGACCCGACACATAAGGAGTGCGCGGTGACACCGGAGAAGACGAATCGCGATCAGCGCCCCAAGGAACGCACGGAGCGCGGAGGCCGGCCCGAGAAGAAGCTCGGCAGCCTCGACGTGTGGGCCAGGTCCGCCCCGATCCGCCTGGCGGGGTACGAGGACGACCTCGCCGAGCCCCACATCCTGCCCAGCGTGGACTGACCGCTCGCGGCGGGACTCATCGCGATCGCTGACGGCATGGGCGTGTCAGACTCACGTCCATGCTGATCAGAGAAGCCGCGGCCGAGGACTGGCCGCGGATCTGGCCTTTCTGGCACCGGATCGTCGCCGCGGGTGAGACCTACACCTGGGACCCGGGCACCTCCGAGGAGGCGGCCCGGGCCCTGTGGATGGCACCGGGCAAGCGTGTGTACGTCGCCGAGGACGTCACCGGAGCGGTCGTCGGCTCGGCCTACGTCACACCCAACTACGGCGGCCCCGCCGCCCGCGTCGCCAATGCCGGATTCATGGTCGACCCCGACCACGCCGGGCTCGGCATCGGGCGCGCGCTCGCCGAGCACATCCTCGCCGCGGCGAAGGCCGACGGCTACCGGGGCATGGTCTTCAACGCCGTCGTGGAGACCAATCCCGCCGTCAAGCTGTGGACCGCACTCGGCTTCACGATCCTCGGCACCGTGCCGGACGCCTACGAGCACCCCCGGCACGGGCGGGTGGGTCTGCACATCATGTACAAGGCGCTGTGACGCCCCTGCATGGACAAGGCGCTGTGAAGCCCCAGCATGGACAGAGCGCTGTGAGACCCCCGCGCTCCTAGGTCCTGTCGTCGTTCCTCAGTCCAGTGGCGCCGTCCGCCGCCACGGCCGCAGTTCCTCCAACTGACCCGCGAGCTCAAGGAGTTCGAGCTCGGATCCGGGTCGTCCGACCAGCTGTACGGCCGCCGGGGCCCCGCTCGGCAGGGTCCCGAACGGCACCGTCATCGCGGGCCACCCGGTGAGGTTCCACGGCGGTGTCAGCGGCGAGTAGTTGGTGTTGACCAGCACATTGCGCAGCCAGCCCCGCTCGTGCCACGGTGCGGCGGCCGGCCCCCGCCGGGCCAGTGCCGGGGTGAGCAGCACGTCGTGCTCCGCGAAGAACGGTTCCAGACGCCCGCGCAGCTGCTCGCGGCGCTCACTCGTGCGTACCCCGGCCACGAAACGGCGCCCCACGGTGGCGTGCACCCGAGTCCGCCGGGCGAGCCGGCGCGGGTCGAGGTCCTCGGCGTCCACCGCGGTGCCCGCCGTCCAGTGCATCAGCGCGGCGGTGCCCAGCCAGTAGGGGTACGGCGGGTCGGCGGGCCGCACCTCGTGGCCCGCCCCGGCCAGCAACTCCGCGGCCTCCCGGGCCGCGTTCGCGTACGAGCGGCCGACGCTCACGCCGACCAGCGGACTGCGCACGGAGACGGCCACCTTGTGGACGAGGTTCCCCGAGGGGCGTATCGCCTCGGTGTCCGACAGGACCGCGAACATCAGGCGGGCGTCCTCGATCGTGGTCGCGAGCGGCCCGTTCTCCGACATGCCGAACCAGTCGCCGTGACCGATGCCCGCCGGGATCGTGCCATGGCCCGGCTTGAGGCCGACGATGCCGCAGTTGGCCGCCGGGATGCGCAGCGAACCCATCCCGTCGTTGCCCAGCGCGATCGGCACCATTCCGGCGGCGACCGCGGCCGCGCTGCCTCCCGAGGAGCCGCCCGCCGTGCGCGAGGTGTCCCAGGGGTTGCGGGCCGTGCCGTGCACACCCTCGGAGGTGCCGAAGACACAGAGCTCGGGCACGTTGGTGAGACCCACGACCACGGCGCCCGCCGCGCGCAGTCGCGCCACCGTCGGATGGTCGTGATCGGCGGGGGTGTCCGCGGTCGCGGCCGAGCCGTTGCGGTTCGACTCGCCGCGCACCGCGAGGTTGTCCTTGACGGCGACGGGCACCCCCGCGAGGGGGAGTTCGGCCAGGTCCGCGCGGCCGGCCAGCTCGTCGGCCTCCGCGAGGGCCGCCTCGGACCGTACGACACGGAAGGCACCCACGCGCGCGTCGAGCCGGTCGATCCGCGCGAGGTGGTCGGCCACCACCTCGTGGGGCGTGGCCCGCTTCTCGCGTACGGCTGCGGCGATCTCGGTGGCGGTCCGGCCGACCCAGCTGGTCACGGGTGCTCCTCGGGGACAGGGGATTACTGGCGAGTACGAGGAGCACTGTGCCCGGCGGCGGGGTGCCGCGTCGAGAGCCGTCGCCCTTGGACATTCGGATCGGTCTTCTTGGACTTTCGCGCTCACGCCTGTCCGGTATCTCCGCAGAGTCGCAGATCATCCGATCACTTGCTCAACTTTCGCACCTACCCGCCCCATTGACAGGATCTGGTGGCGCCTCAATCATCAAACATCCGATGAATTGGAGCCGCTATGAGCACGTATCCAAGACGTCAGGTTCTGGGCGCCGCGGCCGGAGTGGCCGTCGTGGCCACTCTTCCCCTCGCGGCCACGGCCGAAGCGCGACCGGCGGTCGAGCAACACGGTCAGTGGGTTCCCGTCCCCGACCCGATCCCCGTGCCGCTCGACGCGTACACCGACAACGACGGCATCGACACGGCGGCCGCCCCCGGCGGCAGCTTCGACGGCTCGGGGTACACGTTCCCCGGCGAGGAGCTCCCGGCGGGCCCCGTCGAGGTGGACGGCATCGCGTTCGTCTTCCCCTCCGCCGCCGCGGGCGCCCGGAACAACGTGGTGGCCCTCGGCCAGCGCATCGACCTCCCGTGCGGGCGCTATCTCTCGGCCCACTTCCTCACCGCGGGCAGTTACGGCGACGCCTCGGGCCGGGCCACGGTGCACTACGCCGACGGCTCGACGACCACCGCCGGGCTCGGCGGCGCGGACTGGTACGCGACGGGCGGGTCGCTGTCGGCCCCGTACCGCTACCGGCCGGACGGCACGAAGGACGAGCACGGCGTGGGGATCGGCACGGCCGAGGTCTGGATCGACCCCCAGCGCGAGGCGGTCGCCCTCACCCTGCCGACCACCAACCCCGCCGAGGCCGGGAAGGCCTCACTCCACCTCTTCGCCCTCTCCCTCCAACCGGCGGCACAGGGGCGGGCGTTGGCCTTGCGGGACGCGCACTCCACCTTCTCCCTGCTGGAGTCGAGCGGCGCGCAGAGCGTGGAGGCCACGGTCGTCAACGCGGGCACGGTCGCCGTCCTCGCCGGTGACCGGGTGTCGGTCGGCGTCGACGTGCCGGGCGCCCGCACCGTCGAGCCCGCCCACGTCGTCCGCCTCGACCCCGGCGAGCAGGCGCGCGTCCGGGTCGGCATCCGCAGCCGCGTGGGCACGGCACCGGGCACCGCGCGGCACGGAAAGGTGACCGTCACCGGACGTGGGCAGCAAGTCACCTTCGCCGGGCGCGAGTTGACCCTCGGCGTGCCCGACTACCAGCCCACCGAGAGCTCTCTCGCCGGTCACCAGGCCCCGTACTGGTTCCACCGCGCCAAGTTCGGCATCTTCATCCACTGGGGTGTCTACTCGGTGCCCGCCTGGTCTCCGGTCGGCAAGCAGTACGCCGAGTGGTACTGGAACCACCTGCAGAGTCCGGACAACGCGGTGTACGCCTACCACCGGGACACATACGGCGAGAACTTCGCCTACGACGACTTCATCCCGATGTTCACGGCGGAGAAGTTCGACCCCCGGGCCTGGGTGGAACTCTTCCGTGAGGCGGGAGCCCAGTACCACGTCCTCACCTCCAAGCACCACGAGGGCTTCGCCCTGTGGGACACCAAGGTCTCCGACCGCAACGCCGTGAAGATGGGCCCGAAGCGCGATCTGATCCGTGAACTCTTCGACGCCTCGAAGAAGTTCACGCCCGAGCTGCACCGCGGCCTGTACTTCTCCATGCCCGAGTGGTTCAACCCCGACAACCCGTGGATGGGCCACGCCCCGCGCAACCCGTACACCCTGGAGCCGCTCCCGTACACCGGATACACGGCGGGCAAGGACTATGTGAAGGACTATCAGGCCCCGCAGATGCTGGAACTGATCCACGGCTACGACCCGTCCCTCATCTGGTGCGACATCGGCGGCGCGAACGACAGCCTCCATGTCCTGGCCGAGTACTTCAACCACGGCAAGAACAGACCCAAGCCGTACGAGGTGACCGTCAACAACCGCTCGGGCATCGGCTTCCACGACTTCACCACCCCCGAGTACACGACGTACGAGAACACGGTCGTCGCGAAGTGGGAGTCGAGCCGGGGACTCGACCCCTTCAGCTACGGCTACAACAAGGCGACCCCCGACGCCGCCTACATGACCGCCGAGGAGGTCGTCCAGAGCCTGGTCGACATCGTGTCGAAGAACGGCAACTTCCTGCTGGACATCGGCCCCCGCGCGGACGGCACCATCCCGGAGATCATGCAGACCCGGCTGCGCGAGACCGGCCGCTGGCTCAGGACCAACGGCGAGGCGATCTACGACACCACGTACTGGTCGCGGATGGCGCAGCTCGGCGAGGACCTGCGGTTCACGGTCCGGCAGAACGAGGCGTTCTACATCCACTCGCTGACCGAGCCCGGCGCCACACTGACCGTCGAGGCGCCGGTGCCGATCCGCGGCGGGGACAAGGTGACGATGCTCGGTCACGACCGGCCGCTGACCTGGACGGTGAGCGGCGGGTCGCTGGTCGTCGACGTGCCGGAAGCGGCCCGCAAGGCGGGGCAGTACGTGTGGGTGTTCAAGGTGGAATGGCATGGCTGACCGACGCGCCGCACGGTCCGTTCGGAGCAGGTGGACCCGGAGGGTCGTCGGCGGTGTGGTGGCGCTGCTGGTGACGCTCGCCACGCCGGTCCCGGCGCTGGCGCGAACAGCGCAAGCGTGGACGGCGGTGGTGCCTCCCGTCACGGTCCCCGCCCTCTCCAACTGGACACCGGAACAAGGCAGTTACTCCCTCGGCCCCGAATCCCGCATCGTCGCGCGCGACCCCGCGGCACGCCGGGTCGCGGACACCCTCGCCGACGATCTGCGCGCGGCCGGCCACGGCACCGTTCCCGTCGTGCGGCAGGGTGCGCACGCGGGTGACATCGTGATCGGCGTCGACCCCTCCTTGTCGCGGCTCGGCGCGGAGGGCTACGAACTGCGCGCGGGCAAAAACCTGTTGGTGACCGCCGCCGCCGAGACCGGTGCCTTCTACGGCACCCGGACCCTCCTCCAGCTCCTCGCCCGGAGCGACCGCGTGCCCGCCGGGAGCACGGTCGACGTGCCCCAGTACAAGGAACGCGGTGTCGGCGTCTGCGCCTGCTACGTCCACATCTCCACGGCCTGGCTGGAGAACCTCGTACGCGACATGGCGTACCACAAGCTCAACCAGCTGCTGCTCGAACTGAAGGTGAAGAGCGACGCCCACCCCGAGGCCGACACCTGGGGCTACTACACGAAGGACGAGATACGCCGGCTCGTGGCCCTCGGCGAGAAGTACCACGTCGAGATCATCCCGGAGATCAACTCGCCCGGGCACATGGACCCCTGGATCCAGAACCGCCCGGACCTCCAGCTCACCGACGCCGACGGCATGAAACAGCCGGCCCGGCTCGACATCACACAGGACGCGGCCTTCACGTACTACACGAGCCTGATCGACGAGTACGCGCAGGTGTTCACGTCCGGGTCCTGGCACATGGGCGCCGACGAGTACATGCTCGGCTCCGACTTCGCCGAGTACCCGCAGATCCTCGCCTACGCACGGGCCAGGTACGGCGTGAACGCCACCCCGCAGGACGCGTTCATCGACTTCGTCAACCGCGTCCAGGCCTACGCGGCGGCCAAGGGCAAGAAGCTGCGCATCTGGAACGACGGTCTCACCGGCGCCAATACCGTGCCCGTCACGGCCGGTACGACGGTCGAGCACTGGCTGAACGTGGCGACCAAGCCCAGCCGACTCATCGCCCAAGGCTATCCGTTGATGAACGCCGCCTACTCCCTCTACCTCGTCCGCGGCGGCTTCCACACCGACACGAAGGCGCTGTACGACCAGAGCTGGGACCCGCGCAGTTTCGAGGGCGAGAAGCTCGCCTCACGCGCGGGCGTCACCGGGGCGAAGATCAGCCTCTGGCCGGACAACGGGCGCGGGGAGACCGAGAACGAGGTCGCGACGGCCATGGACCCGGCCCTGCGGCACCTCGCCCAGGTCACCTGGAGCTCGGCACACCCCGACCCGACGTACGCCGAGTTCACCGCGCGCGGTGTGGCCGTGGGGCACGCGCCCGGGTGGCGGGACCTGACCCGCGTGCCGGTGGCCGAAGGGACGTACACCTTCCGCGGTGGGGCCGCGACCGTCGATCTCCAGGTCCGGCGGACCACGGACGGCTATGTGACCCTGCGGTCCACGACGAGCGGCGGCTGTCTGGAGGTGAGCGGCGGAAAGCTCACGCTGAACGTGCCCCTGGACCCCGGTGTCGAGGTGACCGAATCGCCGTGCGTCGCCGCGGACACCTTGCAGCGCTGGGAGCTGGATCCGGTGCGCGGCGGCGGATACCGGCTCGTCAACGCGATCACACGGATGGCGGTGCACGTGACGGACGCGGGGCGGCTCCTCCAGTACCCGCCGGACCAAGAGCCGCCTTCCGTCTGGCAGTTGACCATTCACTGAGGTGAGGACACCCGACCCCATGGCCATCTCCAGACGCCTCTTCGTCCTGGCATCCACCGCCCTCGTCGCGTCCACCGGCACATCCGTCGCCCTCGCGGCCCCCGGCGAGGCTCCCTCCCGCATCCCCGTCAGCCCCTCCGACACCGAGGACGACCTGGTCCGCAAGGCCTCCCAAGTCCGGCCCACTGCACGGCAGATCGCCTGGCAGAACCTCGGACGCACCGCCTTTCTGCACTTCGGCGTGAACACCTTCACCGGCCTGGAGTGGGGCACCGGTGACGAGGACCCGGACGTCTTCCAGCCCGTCGGTCTCGACACCGACCAGTGGGCCCGCGCCCTGCGCGACGGCGGCTTCGAGCTCGCCATCCTCACCGTCAAGCACCACGACGGGTTCGTCCTGCACCCGTCGCGCTACACCGACCACTCGGTGGCGTCGAGCAGTTGGCGCGGCGGGCGGGGCGACGTGCTGCGCTCCTTCGCCGACTCGATGCGCCGCCACGGGATCAAGGTCGGCGTCTACGTCTCACCGGCCGACGAGAACCAGTACCTGCACGGCGTGTACGCCAACGGCAGCGCGCGCACGGAGCGCACCGTCCCGACGCTCGTCGACGGCGACGACCGTACGAACCCGAGGACGTTCACGCTGGACGCCACCGACTACGGCGCCCATATGCTCAACCAGCTCTACGAAGTGCTCACCGAGTACGGACCCGTCGACGAGGTGTGGTTCGACGGAGCACAGGGCCGCATTCCGCCCGACAAGGTGGAGAAGTACGACTGGGACAGCTGGTACGCGCTGGTGCGGGCCCTCGCCCCCGACGCCTCGATCGCGGTGTCCGGGCCCGATGTGCGCTGGGTCGGCAACGAGGGCGGGCTCGCCCGCGAGGACGAGTGGAGCGTCGTACCGGTCACGGAGAAGGACAACGGCCGCACGGACTACGCGCTGGCCTACGACGCACCCGACGAGGGCAGCCGGGCCGCGCTCGTGGCGGCCCGGCCGGTGGCCGACTATCTCCAGTGGTGGCCGGCCGAGTGCGATGTGTCCATCCGCGACGGCTGGTTCTACCACGCCGACCAACAGCCCAAGAGCGTGGACGAGTTGACCGACATCTACTTCCGCTCGGTCGGCCGCAACTCGGTGCTGCTGCTCAACATCCCACCCGACACGCAGGGATTGCTGCCTGCCGCCGACGTGGTGCGGCTGCGCGAGTTCCGCGAACGCGTCGAGGCGGAGCTGCCGGAGGATCTGTCCCGTGGGGCCGTGGTCCGCTCCTCCCCGAGGATCTTCACCGTCGACCTCGGTACGGAGCACGAGGTGGACCGGATCCGGCTCGCGGAGGACATCCGGCACGGCCAGCAGGTGGAGAGCTTCGTGGTCGAGGCGTACGGAGCGGGCGCCTGGAGCCGCGTGGCCGGGGCGGGCACGATCGGAGCGAGCCGGATCCTGCTGCTCCCGGTGCCCGTACGGGCCCGGCACTGGCGCCTTCGAGTGACGGGGGCACGGCAGACCGCGCGGATCGCGGAGTTCGCGCTGTATCGCTCACGGAGCTGACACGTACGGGGGTGGATGCCCCGCACGGCGTCCACCCCGCACCGTCGCCGGCTCCGCGTCCACCCCTCACCCGCTCAAGCCCCGCAGAGCCCCGTACTCTCCCGTTCGATCAGCCGCGGCACCGGTACCTGCACCGTCCGGGCCGGACCGCCGTCCAGTAGTGCGGTGAGTTCCTGGGCGGCCGTGCGGCCGAACTGGACGGTGTCGCGGGAGAGGGCGGACAGCCAGGGTTTGACCATGCGGCACAGGGGCGAGTCCTCCCAGGCGACGACCGAGACGTCGCCCGGCACGGAGAAGCCGAGTTCCGTGGCGGCGGCGACGCCGGCGACGGCCATCACGTCGTTGTCGTAGACCAGCGCGGTCGGCGGGGTGCCGCTCTCCAGGACGCGGCGGGTGACGGCGGCGCCCTCCGCGTCCGAGTAGTCCGTGGGGACCGAGCGCACCTCCGTCAGCCCCCGCCGCTCGGCCTCCGCGCGCAGGGTGCGGATCCGGCGCTCGGTGTGGGCGAGCCCCGGCAGGCCCGCGATGTGCACGATCCGACGGTGGCCGCGCGCGTACAGCTCGTCCACCACCGCAGCCATCGCGCCCGCGTCGTCCGCCCAGACGGTGGAGATCCCCGGGTGCCCCGCGTCCGGTACACCGCCGATCACCACGGCGGGCAGACCCAGCTCCTCGAGGAGGTCCGGGCGCGGATCGTCGGTCCGCGGGTCGACGACCATGACTCCGTCCACACGGTGCTCGGCCCACCAGCGCCGGTAGACCCCGCACTCGTCGGCCACGTCCTCCACCACCTGGAACAGCAGGCCGAGATGGCGCTCGGCCAGCACCTCCTGGATGCCGGAGATCAGCTGCAGGAAGAACGAGTCCACGCCCAGGGTGTCGGCGGGGCGGGCCACCACGAGACCGACCGTCGCCGCGCCCTCGCCGGACAGCTGGCGCGCCGCCGTACTCGGCCGCCAGCCCAGCTGTTCGGCCACGCGACGGACCCGGTCGCGGGTGATCTCGGAGACCCCGGGCCGGTCGTTGAGCGCGAAGGAGACCGCGCTCTCGGAGACCCCGGCGCGCTGTGCGATGTCCTTCATCGTCGGTCGGCGCGCGGGTGACCGCTTGGCTGGCAACCCTGTTCCCCGTTCTGCTGAGCTGGTGTACTAATGCGCTTGAGCTGAGGCAATCTAAAGCGCATTAGTGATCGATTGCAAGAGGCTGGGGGAACGTCTGTGACCAGCCATGTTGTGGCACTAATGAATTTAGCTGAGCCAAATCCATTGACTTGCCCGGCGAGTTGGCTGCAAGGTCTGCCCCGGCACCGTTATCCCTGCTGCAAGAGGAGCCCCATCCGTGCGCATCTCCCGCAGAGCTCTCGCCGCCGCTGCCACCGTCGCCGTCCTCCTGCCGCTGAGTGCCTGCGGCTCCGGGAGTGACGGCAGTGGTTCGACGGACGCCTCCGGCAAGGTCGAAGGCGACATCACCTTCCAGACCTGGAACCTGAGGGCCAACTTCAAGCCGTACTTCGAGGGCGTGATCGCCGACTTCGAGAAGAGGTACCCCGGCACCCATGTGAAGTGGGTCGACCAGCCCGCCGAGGGCTACGCCGACAAGATCAGCGCGGACGCGGCCGGCGGCACCCTGCCCGACGTCGTCAACGTCTCGCCGGACCTCGTCGCCCCGCTCGCCAAGGCGGGCCTCGCCCTCGACCTCGACAAGTCCGCCGGGCAGTACAAGAAGGAGTACCTGGACGGCGCCTGGGCCAGCCACCAGATACCGGGCATGACCGGCACGTACGCCTTCCCCTGGTACCTCAACACCGGCCCGCTCTTCTACAACAAGTCCCTGTTCAAGGAGGCCGGCCTCGACGCCTCCAAGCCGCCGACGACGTACGACGAACTCTTCGCCGACGCCCTGCAGCTGGCGAAGAAGAGCGACGGCAAGGTCGCCACCCTCGCCAACGTGCCCACCGTCGAGGACTTCGGCCGCTACGGCGTCGAGCTGATGAACAAGGAAGGCACCGCCTTCGCCTTCAACGACGCCAAGGGAGTCGAACTCCTCACCAAGTACAAGGAGTTGTACGACGCGAAGGCGCTCGACCCGCAGGCGCTGACCGCGACCCCGGAGTCCTCGGGCAAGAAGTTCCTCACCGAGGCCGTCGCCATGAACCCCGGCAGCGCCCTGGACCTCGGCAACTTCAAGAAGCAGGCCCCGAACCTCTACAAGAACATCGGCATCACGGACCAGATCACCAGCACCGGCAAGGTGAACATGTACGTGATGGGCGTGATGGTCAACTCGCGCACCAAGCACACCCCCGCCTCGGTCGCCTTCGCGCACTTCGTCACCGACGCGCAGAACCAGATGTCCTTCGCCAAGAAGGTCGCGATCTTCCCGAGCACCGCGGGCTCGCTCGACGACCCGTACTTCACCAAGGAGGACGGCACCGACGAGACCCGCGTGCGGATCGCCGCCGCCAAGTCCTTGAAGAACGCGGTCAACTACACGCCGGTCCTGTTCAGCGAGCAGATGAAGACCGCGCTGCGCAACGAGGTCGCGAAGGCCCTGCAGGGCAAGGAGAGCCCCAAGACGGCTCTTGACAACGCTGTCAAGGCCTGCGACACGCTGCTCAAGCAGCAGGGCTGAGCGGGGCCATGGCGAGTTCCTCCAGCACCGCCCGGGTACGGCGCCAACTGCCGACCAGCCCCTGGCTGTTCGCCGCTCCCGGCCTCCTGGTCGTGGGCGTGTTCATCCTCTATCCGTTCGTCTCGACCGTGGTCAACGCCTTCACCGACCGCCGCACCCTGATCCCGGGCACGTTCGTGGGCCTCGCCAACTTCCGCGAACTGCTGCACGACGACATGTTCTGGATCGGGCTGCGCAACAGCACGCTGTACGTCCTCGGGGTCGTCCCCGCGCTCGTCCTGCTGCCGTTGCTGCTCGCGCTGCTGGTCCAGAAGAACATCCCCGGCATCACCTTCTTCCGGTCGGCCTTCTACACCCCGGTGGTCGCGTCCATCGTCGTGGTCGGCCTGATCTGGGTGTGGCTCCTGGACGAACGCGGCCTGGTGAACTCGCTGTTGGAGTCGATCGGCGTCGGCAGGGTCGGCTTCCTCAGCGACCAGTGGCTGCTCCTGCTGAGCGCCATGGCCGTCACGGTCTGGAAGGGCCTCGGCTACTACATGATCATCTATCTCGCCGCGCTCGCCAACGTGCCACGCGAGCTGCACGAGGCAGCGTCGGTCGACGGCGCGGGCGCGGTCCGTCGCTTCCTCACGGTCACCGTGCCCGCCGTCCGCTCCACCATGGTGCTGGTCGCCGCGCTCTCCTCGGTCGCCGCCTTCAAGGTGTTCTCCGAGGTGTACCTGATGGCGGGCCCGGACGGCGGCCCGGCGGGCGAGGACACCACCCTCGTCATGCTCGTCCAGCGCACCGGCACCGGACTGACCGGCCGGGTCGGCTACGCCTCCGCCATCTCGGTCGTCGTCTTCGTCGTCACCGTCGCGCTGATGCTGCTCGTGCTGCGCGCCGACCGCAAGGAGGACGCGTGAGCGCGCCGCAAGGAGGACGTGTGAGCGCGCGGGAAGAGGGACGTGTGAGCGTGCTGGAGAAGGAGCGCGACGTCGAGCGGCGTCCGCCGGCCGAGCGCGGGCCCCGTCGGCGCCGTATCACCGACGAGCACGGCCGCCGTGTCCGCGGCTGGGAACTCGCCCTGCGCTACCTGCTGTTGCTCGCCGTCCTCGCCCTGACCGTCGGCCCGTTCCTGTGGCAGCTGTCCACCTCGCTCAAGGGCCCGACCGAGGACATCTTCAGCTCACCGCCGAAGTTCCTGCCGGGCGATCCCACGCTGCACAACTACAAGCGGGTGGCCGACACCATCCCCGTCTGGGACTACGCCTTCAACTCCCTGAAGGTCGCGGGCACCAACGTCGTCACCAACTGCGTCGGTTCGGCCCTCGCGGGCTACGCCCTGGCCCGCCTGCGCTACCGGGGCAGGCGCGTGGCGACCCTCGTCTTCATCCTCGCGATGCTGGTCCCCGTCGAGGGCATCATCATCGCCCAGTTCACCACCATGCGTGAGCTCGGCCTGAACAACACGCTCATCGGGGTCGTCCTGCCCGGCTGCATCGGCGCGATGAACGTTTTGCTGATGCGCAACGCCTTCCTCAACCTGCCGTACGAGATCGAGGAGGCGGCCTTCGTGGACGGCGCCAACACCTGGCAGCGGTTCCTGCGGATCGCGCTGCCCTCGGTGAAGGGCACGCTCGCCGTCGTCGCGATCTTCGCCTTCATGGGCGCCTGGGACGACTTCCTGTGGCCGCTCATCGTGCTCAGCGACCCCTCGAAGTTCACCCTCACCATCGGCCTCAACTATCTGCACGGCACCTTCGCCAACGACGAACGGCTCGTCGCCGCGGGCACGATCATCGCCGTGGCGCCGCTCATCGCCCTCTTCGCCTGCCTGCAGCGGTACTTCTTCCGCGGGGTGGGGGAGGGCGCCGTCAAGGGCTGACCTCCCGTACCCCCGATTCGCTTCGCGAGGATCCCGCATGCCTTCTGCCGTGCGCTTCGGCGTCAACTACACGCCCAGCGAAGGGTGGTTCCACCACTGGCTCGACTTCGACCTCGACTCCGTACGCGCCGACCTCGACTCCATCGCCGCGCTGGGCCTCGACCACATCCGGGTCTTCCCGCTGTGGCCCTACTTCCAGCCCAACCGCGCGCTGATCCGCCCGCGCGCCGTCGAGCAACTGCTCCAGCTCGTCGACGCGGCCGGAGAGCGGGGGCTCGACGTCAACGTGGACGGTCTGCAGGGGCACCTGTCGAGCTTCGACTTCCTGCCCGCGTGGACGCGGACCTGGCACCGGCGCAACCTGTTCACCGACCCGGAGGTCCTCGACGGCCAGGCGGCCTATCTGCGCACGCTCGCCGCGGCCCTCGCCGACCGCCCGCACTTCATCGGCATGACGCTCGGCAACGAGGTCAACCAGTTCTCGGCGGGCCCGCCCCATCCGGACCCCGACCGGGCGAGCAGCGCCCAGATCGACGACTGGCTGGAGCGGATGCTCGCCGCCTGCGAGGAGGGCGCCCCCGGCAGGCTGCATCTGCACGCCGAGTACGACGCCACCTGGTACCAGGACGACATGCCGTTCACCCCGGCCCAGGCCGCCCGCCGCGGCGCCGTCACGGCCGTACATTCCTGGGTCTTCAACGGCACCGCCCAGCGGCACGGCCGTACCTCCGTGCCGACCGAACACCACGCCGCGTATCTGATCGAGCTGAGCAAGGCCTGGGCCGACGACCCGCACCGGCCCGTCTGGCTCCAGGAGGTCGGCGCGCCCGCCCCCCTGATCCCGCCCGAGCACGCCGCGTCCTTCACCGAGGCCACCGTCGCGGCCGCGCTGGACTGCCCCGACCTGTGGGGCATCACCTGGTGGTGCTCCCACGACGTCTCGCGCGACCTCGCCGACTTCCCCGAACTCGAATACGGGCTAGGCCTGTTGACCAACGACCGGCGCCCCAAGGACAGCGCGCGGGCGCTGGCCCGCGCGGCCCGCGAGCACCACCACACGCCCGCCCCCCGCACCACGGCGCTGATCGTCCCCGCCGACCCCGCCGTCCGCTCGCTCTGCGCCCCGGGTGGCCCCGTCTTCGAGGCGTTCTTCCGGCTCACCGCCGACGGCGCCCGCCCCACCACCGTCCTCGACGCGCGCGCGGACGACAAGGAACACCTCACCGCGCGCGGCATCACCGAAGTCGTCAGTCCCGATCAGGTACTCCCCCTCACACAAGGAGAAACCCGCTCGTGAACCCCACCAGACGCACCGTCCTGCTCGCCGGCGCGGCCGCCGCGCTGCTGCCCGCCCTGCCCGGTCTGCCCGCGGTCGCGGCGACCGAGGCCGCCGCGACCGCGGCACCGCCGTACGCCTCCTACTGGTACCCCGACTCGCTGCCCTCGGGCACCCCTGGCACCGGCATCACCTGGCGCAGTCTCAAGGCATGGAGCGCCGCCACCGACGCCGACCTCGCGTTCAACGCCTCGACCGTGCCGCTCGCCGCGCGCTTCGCGCCGACCCCGGCCAACACGACCGCCCGCAGCGGCCAGGCCCGTATCCAGTCCCTCGTCTCCTTCGGCCCCACGTCGAGCAACCCCTCGCAGGGCGCCGCCACCGCCGACTACTACGCCCTCACCCACTGGGCGTACCTGGATGAACTCGTCTTCTGGGGCGGCTCGGCGGGCGAGGGCCTGATCCTCGCGCCGAACGCCCCGATCGTCGACGCGGCCCATCGGCACGGCGTGCCCGTCCTCGGCAATGTCTTCCTGCCGCCCGTCGCCTACGGCGGACAGCTCCAGTGGACCCGCGACCTGGTGCAGAAGGACTCCACCGGGCACTACCCCCTCGCCGCGCAGCTCGTCGCGGTGGCGGCGGCGTACGGCTTCGACGGCTGGTTCATCAACGCGGAGACCAGCGGCGGGAACACCGCGCTCGCCGCCGCCATGCGCGGCTTCATGAACGAACTGAAGACGCTCGGGACGGCCCAGGGTCAGCGCGTCACCTGGTACGACGCGATGACCGTGAGCGGCTCGGTGAGCTGGCAGGGCGCCCTGAACAACCAGAACAAGACGTTCTTCCAGGCCGCCGACTCCATGTTCGTCGACTTCCGCTGGTCGCAGAGCAGCCTGGCCTCCTCCGCGACGACCGCCCAGCAACTCGGGCGCAGTCCCTACGAGTTGTGGGCGGGCGTCGACGTCGAGGCCAATGGCACCGGCGCGTCCGTCAATTGGGACGCCATCGTGCCGAGCACCAAGGCCCACGTCACCTCGCTCGGCCTCTACCGGCCCGAGTGGACCCGCAACCACCTGCCCGCGACCCGTACCCCCGGCGACTTCCACGCCGCCGACGACCTGTTCTGGACCGGCTCCTCGCTCGACCCCTCCAAGCCCAGCACGAGCGCGAGCTGGCGGGCCCCGGCCGTCTCCGTCGCCGACCGCTCGACGGTCGCCTCGCTTCCGTTCGCGACCGTCTTCAACACCGGCCACGGGCTGAAGTGGTACGAGGACGGCGAGGCCACCTCGGACAAGCCCTGGAACCACCTCGGCCTCCAGGACCGGCTGCCCTCCCGCCGCTGGGTCGTGCGGACGAACGGACAGCGCCCCGCCGTCACCTTCGACTTCGCGGACGCCTGGCGGGGCGGAAGCAGCCTGCTCGTCGACGGCGCCCTCGACGCGCCCACCACGCTGGACCTGTACGCGACGAGGCTGCCGCTCACCGCGGACACGGTGGTCGAGCTCACCTACCGCACGGACGCGGGCGCCGCCGCCGTGGAGCTGGCCGTCGCCACCGCCGAGCCGAGCGCGGCGGGCGGGGCGCCCCCGTACTCGTACTTCCCGCTCACGTCCTCGGGCGACGGCTGGCAGACCGTCACAGTGCCGCTGACCGGACTCACCGGGACCGTGCACGCGCTGGGCGTGCGGCTGACGGCGAGCAGTGGTCCGGTGCGCTGGCGTCTCGGCGGGCTCGCGGTGCGTGATGCCATGCTCACCCCCGCCGCACCCACCGACCTGCGCGTCACCGGCGCCGACGGCGGCAACCTGCGCTTCGCCTGGCAGGGCGCCCCCGGCGCAGTACGCCATTACGAGCTGTACCGGACGCTCCCCGACGGCACCCGCCGCTTCCTCGGCGGCACCTGCCAGAGCGCGTTCTACGTCGGCGGTCTCACCGCCGAGCAGGGCGAGTCGTCCGGGGGGTTCGAAGTGCGCGCGGTGGGGGAGCTGTTCACCGTCTCGACCGCCGCCACGACCACCCACACCTGGTAGCAGGACCACCTTCCCGCATCATCTTCACCCCACGGAGCACCCCATGCATGACGACCGCACCCTGGTCGAAGCCCGCCTCAAGCGCGTCCTCGACGAGCGCATCCGACCCGCCGTGTACCCCGAGTCCGTGCCGCTGGACGTCGCGGTCTGGCACGCTCCCGGTGAGCCGGTGCCCGTCGCCGAGGGGCTCGCGGCCACACCCGAGCCGATCGAGGTGGGTGCGCGCTGGGGCGCTCCGTGGGGCACCAGCTGGTTCCGGGTCACCGGGACCGTCCCCGAGGCGTGGGCAGGGAAGACCGTCGAGGCCCTGCTGGACCTCGGCTTCGACGAGAACATGCCCGGCTTCCAGTGCGAGGGGCTCGTCTACCGGCCCGACGGCACTCCGGTGAAGGGCCTCAACCCACGCAACCAGTGGGTGCGCATCGGCGCCCCGGTCGAGGGCGGCGAGGAGGTCCGGCTGCACGTCGAGGCCGCCTCCAACCCGGTGATCCTCGACTACCACCCCTTCCTGCCCACCCAGTTGGGCGACAAGGAGACCGCGGGCAGCGAGCCGCAGTACACCCTCACCCGGATGGACCTCGCCGTGCTCGACGAGACCGTGTGGGAGCTGGTGCTCGACCTGGAGGTCCTCGGCGAGCTGATGGCCGAGCTGCCGGTGGAGTCGGCGCGGCGCTGGGACATCCTGCGCGCGGTGGAGAAGGCGCTCGACGCGGTCGACCTGCAGGACGTGGGCGCGACCGCCGCCGCGGCCCGCGAACGGCTGGCCGGGGTGCTCGCCGAGCCCGCCGTCCCGTCCGCGCACCGCATCAGCGCCGTCGGGCACGCGCACATCGACTCGGCGTGGCTGTGGCCGCTGCGCGAGACCGTCCGCAAGGTGGCGCGGACCACCTCCAACATGACCGCGCTCATCGAGGACGAACCCGAGTTCGTCTTCGCGATGTCCCAGGCCCAGCAGTGGGCCTGGGTGAAGGAGCACCGGCCCGAAGTGTGGACGCGGGTGAAGAAGGCGGTCGCGGAGGGGCGGTTCGTGCCCGCGGGCGGTATGTGGGTCGAGTCGGACACCAACATGCCGGGTTCGGAGGCGATGGCCCGTCAGTTCGTGCACGGCAAGCGGTTCTTCCTCGACGAGTTCGGCATCGAGAACGACGAGGCCTGGCTGCCGGACACCTTCGGCTTCGCCGCCGGACTTCCGCAGATCATCAAGGCGGCGGGCTCCAAGTGGCTGCTCACCCAGAAGATCTCGTGGTCCCAGACCAACAAGTTCCCGCACCACACCTTCCAGTGGGAGGGCATCGACGGCACTCGCATCTTCACCCACTTCCCGCCCGTCGACACCTACAACTGCTCCATGCGGGGCAGCGAACTCGCCCACGCGGCCAAGAACTTCAAGGACAAGGGCGTCGCCCGGCACTCCCTCGCCCCCACCGGCTGGGGTGACGGAGGCGGCGGCACCACCCGCGAGATGGTCGCCAAGGCGGCCCGGGTCCGTGACCTCGAAGGCTCCGCCACCGTGGTGTGGGAGACCCCGACGGAGTTCTTCAAGAAGGCCGAGGCCGAGTACCCGAACGCCCCCGTCTGGGTCGGCGAGTTGTACCTCGAACTGCACCGCGCCACCCTGACCAGCCAGGCCAAGACCAAGCAGGGCAACCGCCGCAGCGAACACCTCCTGCGCGAGGCCGAACTCTGGGCGGCGACCGCGGCCGTACGGACCGGATTCCCTTACCCGTACGAGGAGTTGGACCGCATCTGGAAGACGGTCCTGCTCCACCAGTTCCACGACATCCTGCCCGGCTCGTCCATCGCCTGGGTGCACCGGGAGGCCCGTAGGACGTACGAGCGGGTCGCCGAGGAGCTGACCGGCATCATCGACGCGGCGCAGCGGGCGCTGGCGGGCGAAGGCGGCACGGAGCTCGTGTTCAACTCCGCCCCGCACCGCAGGGACGGGGTCCCGGCGGGCGGGGCCCAGCCCGCCGCCGTGGCGAGCGAGGTGACGCTCGCGCCGCGCGTAGGCGGCGGCCACGTCCTCGACAACGGCCTGCTGAAGGTCGAGATCGACGCCCGGGGCCTGGTCGTCTCCGCGTACGACATCGACGCCGACCGCGAGACGATCGCCCCGGGACGCGCCGCGAACCTGCTCCAGATCCACCCCGACTTCCCGAACATGTGGGACGCCTGGGACGTCGACGAGTTCTACCGCAACACCGTCACCGACCTGCTCGACGCGGACGAGGTCTCGCCCGGTGAGGACGGCGTGTCGGTGCGGATCGTACGGTCCTTCGGCGCGTCGCGGGTCACCCAGGTGCTGTCGCTCGCACCGGGGGAGCGGCGGCTCGGCATCGACACCGAGGTCGACTGGCACGAGACGGAGAAGTTCCTGAAGCTCGCCTTCCCGCTCGACATGCACGCGGAGCGGTACGCCTCCGAGACGCAGTTCGGGCACTTCTACCGGCCGACGCACACCAACACGTCCTGGGAGGCGGCCAAGTTCGAGGCGTGCAACCACCGGTTCGTGCACATCGAGGAGCCGGGCTGGGGTGTCGCGCTCGTCAACGACTCGACGTACGGCCACGACGTGACCCGTACCGTCCGGGACAGCGACTCGGGTACGACCACCACCGTGCGCGTCTCGCTGCTGCGTGCCCCGCGCTTCCCCGACCCCGAGACCGACCAGGGCGTCCACCGCTTCCGGCACGCGCTGGTGCCGGGGGCCGGCATCGGGGACGCGGTGCGCGAGGGGTGGCGGATCAACCTGCCGGAGCGCCGGGTGAGAGGCGAACGTGAGGTCGCGCCCCTGGTGGAGGTGGCGCAGGACGCGGTCGTGGTGACCGCGGTCAAGCTCGCCGACGACGGCAGCGGGGATGTGGTCGTACGCTTCCACGAGTCCCGGGGCGGGCGCACCAGGGCCACGCTGACGGCCGGGTTCGAGGTCGGGGACGTCACCGTGACCGACCTGCTGGAGCGGCCCCTCGCGGACGCCGCCGCGCCGCGGCGCGACGGTGACCGGGTCACCCTGTCGCTGCGCCCCTTCGAGCTGGTCACCCTGCGGCTGACACGCGCCTGAGCGGTCGCGTGTCCGACCCCTTCCCGGGCTGCGGATCCGGCTACTGCGTGAGCTGGGTCCGCAGCCACTGCTCCACTTCGCCCACGTGCGCGGCGGCGGCAGCCCTGGCCGCCTCCGGGTCGTGGGCCACCAGCGCGCGGTGGATCGCCGCGTGCTCGCGGCGCGTGCGCTCGAAGGCGCCCTCCTCCTGGTAGCCCCGCCAGACCCGGGCACGGAAGGTGCGCGAGGACAGGCCCTCCAGGATGGCGGCCATGGTCTCGTTGCCCGCGGCGGCCGCGATCTCGCGGTGGAAGGCCAGATCGTGGGCGAGGATCTCCTCCGGGTCGTCCGTCGCGTTCATCGCCAGCAGGTGTTTCTCGACCTCGGCCAGCTGGTCCGCCGTGATCCGAGCGGCGGCCAGCGCGGTCGCGGTCGACTCCAGGATCCGCCGCACCTCCAGCAGCTCGACCAGCTGCGGCCCGCGCGAGAGGTCGGCCACCACGCCGAAGGTCTCCAGCAGGTCCCCGGCCTCCAGCTGGGTGACGTAGATGCCCGAGCCGTGCCGGGCCTCCAGCACACCGAGGACCGTGAGCGCACGGATCGCCTCGCGCATCGAGCTGCGGGACATGCCGAGCTGGGCGGCGAGATCACGCTCGGTCGGCAGCCGCTGCCCGGGCTCCAGCCGGCCCTCGCCGATCATCGCCTTGATCCGCTCGATGGCGCGCTGCGTCACGGTGCCCTTCTGCGGGGCCGACTCGTCCACGCCGTCTCCTCCTGTCGCCGGGTGCGCCGCAGTCTAACCACCGGAGTGGTCGGACCACTACGGCTGATAACGCGGAAATTTTGGCGCACGGGGGTGTTGCGGAGGTGAAGTGGTCTGATAAATATTCGTCCCGGTTGAGCGGGACGCTCGGCCACGCACCGTCACCCCCGATCGATCTCGCTCAACGAGGAGCCGTCAGATGGCCGGCAGAAACGTGCGGAACACGCGAATTGCGTCGCGGGCAGTGCGTGCGGCGGCTGCGGCCGCCTGCGCGACCCTCGTGCTCGCGGCATGCGGCAGCACCAAGGACTCCGTGTCGTCGGGCGGCGGGGGCACCGGCAAGGTCGGGGTGATCCTGCCCCTGCTGACCTCGCCGTTCTGGCAGTCCTACAACGACTACGTGCCGAAGATGGCGAAGTCCGAAGGGGTCGACGCCCTCAAGACCGTCAACTCCAACAGCGACCCGTCCCAGCAGATCACCGACATCAACAACCAGCTCAACCAGGGCGTGAAGGGCCTCGTCGTGGCCCCCCTGGACAGCGCCGCGATCGCCGCCGGGCTCGACCAGGCCGAGCGCAAGGGCGTTCCCGTGGTGGCCGTCGACGTGGCGCCCGAGAAGGGCAAGGTCGCCATGGTCGTACGCGCCAACAACGTCGCGTACGGCGAGAAGGCCTGCGAGTACCTCGGCAAGCAGATCCCCTCCGGCAAGGTCGTGCAGATCATGGGCGACCTGGCCTCGGTCAACGGCCGGGACCGCTCCGAGGCCTTCCGCACCTGCGTGCAGAAGAACTACCCGAAGCTGAAGGTCCTGGAGATCCCCGCCAAGTGGGAGTCCGACACCGCGGCCTCCAAGCTCGACACCCTGCTGAACGCCAACCCCGACATCAAGGGCATCTACATGCAGGCGGGCGGCGTCTACCTCGCGCCGACCCTGCAGACGCTCAAGTCCAAGGGCATGCTGAAGAAGGCCGGCCAGGCGGGCCACATCGCGATCGTCTCGAACGACGGCATCCCGCAGGAGTTCGACGCGATCCGCAAGGGCGAGATCGACGCCACCGTCTCCCAGCCGGCCGACGCCTACGCCAAGTACGGCATGTACTACATCAAGGCCGCGATGCAGGGGAAGACGTTCAAGACCGGCCCGACCGACCACGACTCCGAGATCGTCAAGCTGCCCAGCGGCATCCTGGAGGACCAGCTGCCCGCGCCGCTGGTGACCAAGGACAACGTCGACGACCCCAAGCTCTGGGGCAACACGGTCAAATGAGCACCCCACTGGTGGAGGCGCGGGGGGTGGCCAAGCGGTACGGCCCCACCGTCGCCCTCCAAGACGGCCGGCTCACCGTTCTCCCCGGTGAGTCCCACGCCCTCGTCGGGCGCAACGGCGCGGGCAAGTCCACCCTCGTCACCATCCTCACCGGCCTCCAGGCCCCCGACGAGGGCGAGGTCCGCTTCGACGGCGAGCCCGCGCCCGCGCTCACCGACCGCGACGCCTGGCGCCGCAAGGTGGCCTGCGTCTACCAGAAGCCCACCGTCGTACCGGAGTTGACGGTCGCCGAGAACCTCTTCATCAACCGGCAGCCCGTCGGGCGCGGTGGCTTCATCAGCTGGCGCAGGCTGCGGGCCGAGGCGGCGCAGGTCCTGGACACCTGGGACGTGCACGTCGACCCGGAGGCCCGCACCGCCGACCTCAAGGTCGAGGACCGCCAAATGGTCGAGATCGCCCGGGCGCTCAGCTTCGGCGCCCGGTTCATCGTCCTCGACGAGCCGACCGCGCAGCTCGACAACCGGGAGATCGAACGGCTCTTCACCCGGATGCGCGCGCTCCAGGAGTCCGGTGTCACCTTCCTGTTCATCTCGCACCACCTCCAGGAGGTGTACGAGGTGTGCCAGACGGTCACCGTACTGCGCGACGCCCGCTGGATCACCACCGCGCCGGTCGCCGAACTCCCCCGCACGGCCCTGGTGGAGGCCATGGCGGGGGAGTCGATCGCCGAGCGGACCGTCACGCACCAGTCCGTCGCGGCGGACGCCCCGGTGCTGCTCGACGCCCGGGGGCTCACCTCGGACGCGTACGAGGACATCGACCTCACCGTCCGCCGCGGCGAGGTCCTCGGCCTCGCCGGCTCCAGCGGCAGCGGCAAGATCGAGCTTGCCGAGTCCTTCGCCGGACTGCACGCCCCGACCGGCGGAACGGCTCGACTCGACGGCGAGCGGCTGCCGTTCGGTGACGTGCAGGCCGCGCTCAAGGCGGGCGTCGCCTGTGTCCCGCGCGACCGGCACGAGCAGGGTCTCGTCTCCGGCATGACCATCGGCGACAACACCACCATGAGCGTCCTGAACCGGCTCGGCCGCTACGGCTTCATCGCCGCCGCCCGCAAGCGGGGCTTCGCCACCGAGCTGATCGAACGCCTCGACATCCACACCGAGGGCCCCGAACAGCCCGTCTCCGACCTCTCCGGCGGCAACGCGCAGAAGGTCGTCATGGCCCGCGCCCTCGCCTCCGACCCCCGCCTCCTCGTCCTCATCAACCCCACCGCGGGCGTCGACGTGAAGTCCAAGGAGTCACTGCTGTCCCGGATGGACAACGCCAGCGAGGACGGCACCGCCGTACTCGTCGTCTCCGACGAACTCGACGACCTGCGCCGCTGCGACCGCGTCCTCGTCCTCTTCCACGGCCGTGTCGTCGCCGAGCACCCGGCGGGCTGGCACGACCACGAGCTGATCGCCTCCATCGAAGGAGTGGACCATGGCTGACACGAAGGCCCCGTCGGCCTCGTCGCCCACCTCCGCGCGCGTCCCCGACGCACGGGCCGCCAAGACCGTACTGCTCCGCAGGGCCCGCGAACTCGCCCTCGTGCCCGCCTTGCTGGTGCTCCTGGTGCTCGGCGCGATCGTCAACGACTCGTTCCTCACCGAACGGAACCTGATCTCCATCCTGGGCGCCTCGGCGGCGCTCGCGATGGTGGTCCTCGCCGAGTCGCTGGTGCTGATCACCGGCAAGATCGATCTGTCACTGGAGTCGGTGGTCGGCATCGCGCCCGCCGTCGGCGCCCTGCTGGTGCTGCCGTCCGCGCAGTCCGGCTGGGGCACGGAGTGGTCGGCCGCGCTCGCCCTCGTCGCGATCCTCGTCGTGGGCGGAGTCATCGGCGCCTTCAACGGCATCCTCGTGGTGAAGTTCAAGCTCAACGCCTTCATCGTCACCCTCGCGATGCTGATCGTCCTGCGTGGCCTGTTGGTCGGCGCCACCAAGGGCAAGACACTGTTCGGCATGCCCGACGCGTTCTTCCAACTGGCCACCTCCACCTTCCTGCGGGTCCCGCTGTCGGTGTGGCTGGCCGCGGTCGCCTTCGGCGTCGCCGGACTGATCCTCAAATACCACCGCGTCGGGCGCGCCCTGTACGCCATCGGCGGCAACACGGAGGCGGCCCGCGCCGCCGGTATCCGCGTCGACCGGATGCTGCTCGGCGTCTCCGTCGTCGCCGGCGTCCTCGCCTCGGTCGGCGGGATCATGCAGACCGGATACGTCGGCGCGATCAGCGCCAACCAGGGCAACAACATGATCTTCACGGTGATGGCGGCGGCGGTCATCGGCGGCATCAGCCTGGACGGCGGCAAGGGCACCATGTTCGGCGCCCTGACCGGCGTCCTCCTCCTCGGCGTGGTGCAGAACCTGCTCACGCTCGCCCAGGTGCCGTCCTTCTGGATCCAGGCCATCTACGGCGGAATCATCCTGGTCGCCCTGATGATCGCCCGCGTGACCACCGGCCGCGCCCAGGACTGACCTCCCTTCGTCTTCGTACGGATCCAAGGACCCACGGATCCACGGAACCCTCCGTACGCCCCTGTCCCGGACCGAAAGGCCTCCCGTGTCCCCAACTGCCGCCCGTATCACCGCGGTCGACACCTACGACATCCGTTTCCCCACCTCGCGCGAGCTCGACGGCTCCGACGCGATGAACCCGGACCCCGACTACTCGGCGGCGTACGTCGTGCTGCGCAGCGACGCGGCCGACTGTCCCGAGGGGCACGGCTTCACCTTCACCATCGGGCGGGGCAACGACGTCCAGGTCGCCGCGATCGAGGCGCTGCGCGGGCATGTGGTCGGACGCTCGGTCGAGGAGCTGTGCGCGGACCCGGGCTCTCTCGCCCGGGACCTGATCGGGGACAGTCAGCTGCGCTGGCTCGGGCCCGAGAAGGGCGTGATGCACATGGCGATCGGCGCCGTCGTCAACGCCGTGTGGGACCTGGCCGCCAAGCGTGCCGGGAAGCCCCTGTGGCAGCTGCTCGCCGACGCCGAACCGGAGTGGCTGGTCCGCCAGGTCGACTTCCGCTACCTCACGGACGCCCTCACCCCCGAGGAGGCGCTCGAACTGCTCCGTCGTGGCCGGGAGGGCGCCGCCGAGCGCGCCGCGATCCTCCGGGAGAGGGGCTTCCCCGCCTACACCACCTCGCCCGGCTGGCTCGGCTACAGCGACGAGAAGCTCACCCGCCTCGCCGCCGAGGCCGTCGCCGACGGGTTCCGGCAGATCAAGCTGAAGGTGGGTGCCGATCTCGCGGACGACGTACGCCGCTGCCGGGTCGCCCGCTCGGTGGTCGGCCCCGACATCCGGATCGCCATCGACGCCAACCAGCGCTGGAACGTGGACGAGGCGATCACCTGGACCAAGGCCCTCGCCGAGTTCGAGCCCTACTGGATCGAGGAGCCCACCAGCCCCGACGACGTCCTCGGCCACGCCGCCGTCCGCGAGGCCGTCGCCCCCGTCAAGGTCGCCACCGGCGAACACGTCCAGAACCGTGTCGTCTTCAAACAGCTCCTCCAGGCCGGCGCCATCGACATCCTGCAGATCGACGCCGCCCGTGTCGCCGGCGTCAACGAGAACCTCGCCATCCTGCTTCTCGCGGCCAAGTTCGGCGTGCCGGTCTGCCCGCACGCGGGCGGGGTCGGCCTGTGCGAACTGGTCCAGCACCTGTCGATGTTCGACTTCGTGGCGCTCTCCGGCACCACCGACGACCGGGTCATCGAATACGTCGACCATCTGCACGACCACTTCCTCGACCCGGTGGTGATCAGGCAGGGTCACTACACGGCACCCACCGCGCCGGGCTTCTCCGCGACCATGCGGCCGCAGTCCATCGCGGAGTTCACCTACCCCGGCGGCACCTTCTGGGCCGCCGACCTCGCCCACCAGAAGTCCGGCAGTCGGCCGAGCGACAAGCAGAAGGGGGAAGCCGCGTGAGCGCCGACTTCGAAGGACTCAAGGCACTGGTGACCGGTGGCGCCTCCGGCATCGGCCGCGCCACCGCCGAGCTGCTCGCCGCCCGTGGGGCACGGGTCGCCGTCCTCGACCTGGACCCCTCGACGGTCGAAAAGCCCCTGCGTGGTTTCCGCGCCGACGTCACCGACGACGCCTCCGTACGCGAGGCCGTGGCCGCGGCCGTCGCGGATCTCGGCGGACTCGACGTGCTGATCAACAACGCCGGGATCGGCGCCCAGGGCACCGTCGAGGACAATGCCGACGACGAGTGGCACCGGGTCCTGGACGTCAATGTCGTCGGCATGGTCCGTACCGCCCGCGCCGCCCTGCCCCACCTGCGGGAATCCGCACACGCGGCGATCGTGAACACCTGCTCCATCGCCGCCACCGCCGGGCTCCCGCAGCGCGCCCTGTACTCCGCCACCAAGGGCGCCGTCCTCTCCCTCACCCTCGCCATGGCCGCCGACCACCTCCGCGAGGGCGTCCGCGTCAACTGTGTGAACCCCGGCACCGCCGACACCCCCTGGGTCGGCCGCCTCCTCGACGCCGCCGCCGACCCGGCCGCCGAGCGGGCCGCGCTGGAGGCCCGCCAGCCCTCCGGCCGCCTCGTCTCGGCGGACGAGGTCGCCGGCGCCATCGCCTACCTGGCGAGCCCGCTGTCCGGCGCCACCACCGGCACCGCCCTCGCCGTGGACGGCGGCATGCAGGGACTGCGACTGCGGCCGGTGGGCCAGTGAGCACGCTCGGAAGGGGCACGCTCGGGAACAGCGGTGTCGAGGTCAGTGCCCTGTCCTTCGGCGCCGCGGGCATCGGCAACCTGTTCACCGCCGTCAGTGACGAACAGGCGTACGAGACCGTGGACGCCGCCTGGGCCGGGGGCATCCGCTACTTCGACACCGCCCCGCACTACGGCATCGGCCTCTCCGAACGCCGTCTCGGCGCGGCCCTGCGCGATCGCCCCCGCTCCGACTACGCCATCTCCACCAAGGTGGGCCGCCTCCTGGAACCCACGGGCGCGGACACGGGCGGCGACGACCTGGCCGACGGCTTCGCGGTGCCCGCCACGCACCGCCGCGTCTGGGACTTCAGCGCCGAGGGCGTACGACGCGGCATCGAGGCCAGCCTCGAACGCCTGGGCCTGGACCGCGTGGACATCGTCTACCTGCACGACCCTGACGACCACGCCGAACAGGCCTTCCACGAGGGCTATCCGGCCCTGGAGCGGCTGCGCTCGGAAGGCGTGGTCGGCGCGATCGGCGCGGGCATGAACCAGGCAGAGATGCTTACCCGCTTCGTCCGCGACACGGACGTGGACGTGGTGCTGTGCGCGGGCCGCTACACCCTGCTCGACCACGCCGCGCTGACCGAGCTGCTCCCCGCCGCCGAGGAACGCGGCACATCGGTCGTCATCGGCGGCGCCTTCAACTCCGGCCTGCTGGCCGACCCAAGACCCGGAGCGACGTACAACTACGCGACCGCTCCGGCGGAGTTGCTGGACCGCGCCCTGCGACTGAAGGAGATCGCGGAGCGGCACGGCACCACCCTGCGCGCCGCCGCGCTGGCCTTTCCCGCCGCCCACCCGGTCGTCGCGAGCGTCCTGGCCGGCGCCCGCTCGGTGCACGAAGTCCGCGACTGCGTCGAGCAGTTCACGACACCGGTGCCGGAGGACTTCTGGCGGGAACTGCGCGAGGCGAAGCTGCTGCCCGAGGACGCCCCCGTACCCGTACCCCCACAGGACCCGTCATGAGAGTCGCCCTGCACACCAAGGTCCGCGCGGACCGCGTCGCCGCGTACGAGGCCGCCCACCGGGAGGTCCCCGAAGAGCTCACCAGGGCCATCCGCGCCGCCGGAGCCACCTCCTGGACGATCTGGCGCAGCGGCACCGACCTCTTCCACGTCCTGGAGTGCGAGGACTACGGGCACCTGCTCGCCGAACTGGAGAAACTGCCGGTCAACATCGCCTGGCAGGCACGCATGGCCGAACTCCTCGACGTCGTCCACGACTACTCGGGCGAGGGCGCTCAGGCCGGGCTGCCCGTCGTGTGGGAGCTGCCGTGACGGTGGACGCGCACCACCACGTGTGGGACCTCTCGGTCCGCGACCAGGACTGGATCACCGGGCCCGAACTCCAGCCACTGCGACGTGATTTCGGCGTGGCGGACCTCGCACCGCAGGCACGGGCCGCCGGCGTCGACCGCACGGTCCTCGTACAGACGATCACCGTGCCCGAGGAGACCCCGGAGTTCCTCGCCCTCGCGGCGCGGAGCGAGCTGATCGCGGGTGTGGTCGGCTGGACCGACCTGACCCGGCCGGACGTCGCCGACGAGCTGGCCCGGCTGCGGGAGCTGCCGGGCGGCCGCCATCTCAAGGGCATCCGCCACCAGGTACAGGGCGAGACCGACCCGGAGTGGCTGCTGCGTCCGGACGTACGGGACGGGCTCGCCGCCGTCGCCGAGGCGGGCCTCGTCTACGACCTGGTCGTGCTGCCGCACCAACTGCCGGCCTGCGTCCGAGCCGCCGCCGACCACCCCGGACTCACCTTCGTCCTCGACCACTTGGGCAAGCCACCGATCGCCACGGGCGCGCTGAATCCGTGGGCGACGGCCGTCCGGGCGCTGGCCCAGCTCCCCAACACCGTGTGCAAACTCTCCGGCATGGTCACCGAGGCGGACCACGCGAAGTGGACGGTCGACGGGCTGCGCCCCTACGCGGACACGGTCCTGGACGCCTTCGGACCCGGCCGGCTGATGTTCGGCTCCGACTGGCCGGTGTGCACGCTGGCGGCGTCGTACGGCCAAGTGGTCGATGCGGCCGAGGAGTTGACCGGGGGACTTGGCGCGGAGGAACGCGCCGAGGTCTTCGGCGGCACCGCCACCCGCGTCTACCGGCTCTGACCGACCGGTCCGATCCGCCGAGTCCGATCTACCGGCTCTGATCCACCCACTCCAGCCGCATCGGCGGCAGGAACTCGCGCACATACGTCCGGTGCCAGCACGCGCCCGTCTCCCGCAGCTCATGCCACGTCGTGTAGCGGTAGCGGTAGAGGCGGGCGCGGACGTACCGGGGCGGAGCGTCCGCCGGGAACGGGCAGCGGCGCAACAGCCGCAGTGTGTCCCGGTCGTTCTCCAGGAGCCGTTCGACCAGGCCCGTGAACCAGGAGGCGGCGTACGCGGGGGAGAGCGCCGCGAACCACATCAGCCAGTCGAGCCGCAGATGGTACGGCGCGTACTGGCGCGGCCAGTGGCGGGGATCGCCCGGTTTGCCCTTGAACTCGTACTCCTTCCACTCCGAGTCCTCCCGCGGCACGGGGTCCGCCGTGCCCTCGACGACCACCTCGTGGCGCACCCGGCTGACGCTGCCGAACGCGCCGTAGGTGTTGACCAGGTGCAGCGGGTCGAAGGAGCGGTTCATGACCTGGCGCCGGGAGATCAGGTTGCGGGCGGGGCGGTAGCTGAGGGCCACCAGACCCGTCGCGACCGCGAGGACCACGATCTCGTACCAGAGGGGCGGGCCTGCCACGCGCGGGGCAGTGGTGGGGAACTCGATCGCGGAGAGGGCGAGCACGATGGTGGTCCAGTTCAGCCAGGAGAAGTTGCCGGACAGGACCAGCCAGAGCTGGGTGAGGACCATCAGCGACGCTGCCGCCGTCGCGATCGGCTGCGGGGTGAAGAGGAGGACGGGCACGACGAGCTGGGTGAAGTGGTTCGCCGCCACCTCGGCCCGGTGGAAGGGCTTGGGGAGGTGGTGGAAGAACCAGCTCAGCGGTCCCGGCATCGGCTGCGTCTCGTGGTGGTAGTCGAGGCAGGTCAGCTCCCGCCAGCAGGAGTCCCCGCGCATCTTGATCAGCCCGGCGCCGAACTCCACGCGGAACAGCACCCAGCGCAGCAGGAAGAGGACGACGACCGGCGGGGCCACCTCGTCGTTGCCGAGGAACACGGCGAGGAAGCCGACCTCCAGGAGCAGGGACTCCCAGCCGAACGCGTACCAGGTCTGGCCCACATTGACGATCGACAGGTACATCGCCCAGGGCACCAGCCACAGCACCATGGCCCCCCAGAGCGGGAGCCGCTGGTCCAGGCCGGCGATCAGCGCCACCGACACCGCGCAGCCCGCCCAGGCCCAGGCCGCGAAGAAGCGGTCCGAGTAGCGCAGGTGGAACACGCTCGGCGCGTCGCGGAACGCGACCCGCGCCAGGAACCGCGGCACCGGAAGCATCCCCCGCTCCCCGATCAGCGCACGGAACTGGAGCGCCGCGCCCAGGAAGGCGACGAGGTACACCACGGCCAGGGCCCGCTGGAAGACCAGCCGGCTCAGCCAGTAGTCGGGGGCGACGAACCACTCCACGCGAGCCACTCCTCTTCCCTTGTCTTCCATTGTGACGCTGGGTGACCGTCTCCGCTTGCGTGTGCCAACTGGGCGACGCAGACAATAGTGGACGAAATGCCCTGAACGGCCGGCAGGTCGTGGTGCAACGGGAGGAAGCAGTGCAACGGGAGAACGTGGTGCGACAGGAGAACAGCGTGGTGCACATACCCACCCGAGCCTTCGTCATGGCCTGCGCGCTCTCGGCGGCGCTCCTCGTCGCCGGGTGCGGCGGCCGAGGCGGCGAGAGCGCGGAGTCCGGGGCCGACGGCAATGAGGTCTTCCTGCAGTCGGTCGCCGGCGGTGGCCGCGACCCGTTCACCGCGTCCACGGCCGCCGACTCGCCGTTCATCACCCGAATGCCGTACCCGGCGACACCCGCGAACCGTGGCTCCGCCCCGCAGGGCGTGCGCTCCTTCCCCGGCTCCACACCCGGCCTCTACGGCGGCACCCGGGCCGTCGGCAGCTGTGACGTCGAGAAGCAGATCGGCTTCCTCTCCTCGGACCCAGCCAAGGCGCGCTCCTTCGCGCAGGCGGCGGGCGTACGGCAGGCGACCGTCCCGGACTTTCTGCGCGCCCTGACCTCGGTCGTGCTGCGCGCCGACACACAGGTCACCGACCACGGCTTCCGTGACGGCCGGGCGACCAGCTTCCAGTCGGTGCTCCAGCGGGGCACCGCGGTCCTCGTCGACAACCGGGGCATGCCGCGGGTGCGCTGCGCCGGCGGCAACCCGCTGAACCCGCCCGTCGTGTCCAGGACGACCCCGGGGACCCAGGGGCAGCCCTGGTCCGGTTTCCGTCCTGGCAACGTTGTCGTCGTGACCCCGGCGTCCACCGCGATCAGGAACATCACGATCATCGACATCGTCGACAGCAGGTGGATCGAACGGCGGATGGGGGACGACGGTCACCGGGACGTCGTCCTGCGGCCGACGGTCGCGGCCGCGAGCCCCGGCCGTCGCACCGACACGACGAGCCCCGGCACAAATCCCAGTGCGAGTCCCAGTACAAGCCCGAGCACGGTCCCGGAGCAGAGCCCGCGGACGGACCCCTTCGCGGACGAGCCGCCGTCCGACTGTGTGACGCCCACCCTGACCGTCACCCCGGAGGGAACCTCGGGCATACCGGATGGCGGCGCGCCGACGGAGGCTCCGGTGGCCGCGGTGTCGGGCTGTCTCCCGCCCACCACGACCGCCCCGCCGACGGTCCCGCCGACCCCCGACCCCAACTCCACGGAGAGCGACCGGAACGCCCCGCAGGATCCCCTCGCCCCGCTGGACCCCTCGGAGGACGAGATCGGCCCCGACACCGTTCCGGAGATCCCCGACCTGCCCGACGGCGGTGGTCTGATCCCCGACGAGTCGCCCGACGCGGGCACCGTCTTCGACGCCCCTACGGACGTCTTCGACGGCTGAGCGCCGAGCGGTCGGGGGAGGCCGAATCCGGACTCCCCCGAGGTCGAATTCCGGACTTCCCAGAAGTCGAATAATCGGCCGAATGCTGGCAAGGTGGGCGCATGGTTGATCGGGGAGCGAGCGCCCTGTCACTCCCGGACGACTGGCCCGCCCACCCGGATCCGATCCTGGCGCTCAACCGCATGGGCAGTTTCGAATGGGACCTGGACTCCGGTCTGATGCAGATGGACGCCCAGGCCCACGAAGTCTTCGACGTGCGTCCCGAGGAGTACGACGGCCGCCCCGAGACCCTGTCCCTGCGGGTGCCCGCGACCGAGGGCATACGTCTCGACACGCTGGTCTCGCACGCCCTCAAGGACGGCAGCGACAACTACGGCGCCTACTTCCGCATCCGCTGCCGCGACGGCTCACTGCGCTGGACCCACACCCAGGGCTACATCCGCCGCGACGGAACGGGCCGGCCGCGCCGGATCATCGGCATCGTCCGCGACGCCACGCAGGAGCTCGGCGAGAGGGCTGCGCGCCGCGAACAGGCGGCCCAGGACGAGGCGCGGCGCCAGCAGACGAACGTCGTGCAGATCACCACGGCCGCCCTCGCCCACGCCCGCACCGTCCAGGACGTCATCGACGTCCTCAAGGACTCCCACGGCCTCACCCACCTCGGCGCGACGAGCCTGGTCATGGGCCTGGTCGAGGCCGGACGCATACGGCTGGTCGCCGAGGGTCCCGAAGGCAGCTTCGTCCCCGGCACCATGATCACCCGCATCGACGAGCAGTACCCGATGAGCGAGGTCGTACGCACCCTCGCACCGCGCTTCATCGAGTCGCCCGAGGACTTCGCCGACTCGTATCCGCTGCTGTGGCCGCACATCACCGACCTCATGATCACCTCGGCCGCCTATCTGCCGCTCATCGTTCAGGCCCGCCCCATCGGCGCCATGGGACTGCTCTACAACGACCGGCGCGGCTTCTCGTCGGAGGAGCGCAACGTCCTCGTCGCGCTCGGCAGCAGCATCGCCCAGAGCCTCCAGCGGGCCATGTTCTACGAGCAGGAGAAGGACCTCGCGCAGGGCCTCCAGCAGGCCATGCTGCCGCGCTCCATACCGAACGTGCCCGGCGCCGACATCGCCGTCCGCTACCGTTCCGCCTCCCTCGGCCGCGACATCGGCGGCGACTGGTACGACGTGATCCCGCTGCCCGGTGGTCGCGTCGGCGCCGTCATCGGGGACGTCCAGGGCCACGACACCCACGCCGCCGCCGTCATGGGCCAGTTGCGGATCGTGCTGCGGGCCTACGCCGCCGAGGGGCACACCCCCGCCACCGTGATGGCCCGCGCCTCGGTCTTCCTGCACGAACTCGACACCGACCGCTTCGCGACCTGCCTGTACGCGGAGGCCGACCTGTCCACCGGGGTCGTCCAGCTGGTGCGGGCCGGCCACATCGACCCGGTGATCCGGCAGAACGACGGCACCTGCCGCCGGCAGTCCGTCCAAGGGGGCCTGCCGCTCGGCCTGTCCGCCTTGTTCGGGCGCCTCGAATACCCCGTCGACACGGTCGAACTGGACCCCGGGCAGACCCTGGTGCTGTGCACCGACGGCCTGGTCGAGCAGCCCGGCGTCGACCTCGACGAGGGCATGCACACCCTCATGGAGCTGATCCGCTCGGGCCCCGACGACGTACGCGACCTCGCCGACCGGCTCATCGACGTGGCCGAGGAACGCGGCGGCGACGACGACGTGGCCCTGCTGGCGCTGCGCCGCCGCGGCCCCGGGCCCCAGCAGTCCGGCGGGCGGCTCCAGCAGCATGTGGCGCCCGGCGACCCCGAGGCGCTCACCGAGGCCCGGCACATGATCCGGGCCGCGGTCCGCGCCTGGGGCGGGGGCGAGCGCGCCGACGAGGTCGAACTGGTCGCCGACGAGCTGATCACCAACGTCCTCATGCACACCGAAGGCGCCGCGATCGTCACCCTGCGGGTCCTCAGCGGTCCGGGCCGACGGCTGCGTGCGGAGGTCGAGGACTCCTCCAGCGCCCTGCCGCGCCGCCGCGAGGCGGGCGAGTCCGGCGTCTCCGGCCGCGGACTCCTCCTGGTCGACCGCCTCGCCGACGTCTGGGGCGTGGAGGCGCGCGGCGGCGGCAAGTGCGTGTGGTGCGAGTTCCTGGTCCCGGAACGGAGCTGACCGGGGGCGCGGGGGACCGGCCGCCGTTGCCCCAGGAGGTGGGCGGTTCGGCTGGTGTTGTCGGTGGGGGGTGGCACTCTGGAGCCATGCCGGAACTGCCAGAGGTCGAAGCGCTCAAGGACTTCCTGGCCGACCATCTCGTCGGCCGCGAGGTCGTGCGCGTGCTGCCCGTCGCCATCAGCGTCCTGAAGACCTACGACCCGCCCGTCACCGCCTTCGAGGGCCGCGAGGTGACCGCCGTGCGCCGGCACGGCAAGTTCCTCGACATCGAGGCCGACGGACTGCACTTCGTGACCCACCTGGCCCGCGCGGGCTGGCTGCACTGGAGGGACACGCTGCCCGACGGCCCGCCCCGCCCCGGCAAGGGCCCGCTCGCGCTGCGTGTCGCCCTGGAGACCGGCGAGGGCTTCGACCTCACCGAGGCCGGCACCCAGAAGAGACTCGCGGTGTACGTCGTCCGGGACCCGGCGGAGATCCCCGGCGTGGCCCGCCTCGGCCCCGACCCGCTCGCCGCCGACTTCGACGAGGCACGGTTCGCCCGGCTGCTCACGGGTGAGCGCCGCCAACTCAAGGGCGCACTCCGGGACCAGAGCCTGATCGCCGGTGTGGGAAACGCGTACAGCGACGAGATCCTGCACGCCGCCAGGATGTCCCCCTTCAAGCTGGCCGCCTCACTGACCCCCGAGGAGACGACCCGCCTCTACGAGGCGCTGCGCTCCACGCTCACCGAGGCGGTGGAGCGCTCCCACGGGCTGGCCGCGGGGCGCCTCAAGGCGGAGAAGAAGAGTGGGCTGCGGGTGCACGGCAGAACGGGCGAGCCGTGCCCGGTGTGCGGCGACACCATCCGCGAGGTCTCCTTCAGCGACTCCTCGCTGCAGTACTGCCCGACCTGCCAGACGGGAGGCAAGCCACTCGCGGACCGCCGGTTGTCCCGGCTGCTCAAATAGTCCGGGAGCAGCGGGGAACAGCCCGGGATCAGTGGGGCGTGACGGTCACCAGGTGCTTGCCGTCCGCCGTGCGCACCTCGAACCGGCTGATCTCGTCGGACTTGAGCGCGGCGCCGCCCTGCAGGGTGGTCGCCTCGCCGTCGTGCGCGGGCACCATCCAACTCGTCACCGTCTGCTGCGAACCGTCCTTGCCGATGGCGACGAGCTGACAGGGGCGCGGGCCCCCGGCGTCCTTGACCTCGACCTCGACCTGGCTGCCCCAGATGCGGTCCGCGGTGGTGACCTTGGCCCATACGCCGGTCTGCGCGTCCGTCGAGGCGACCGCGGCCGTCTGTGACCCGGAACCGTGCGACGTGACCATCGCGATCGATGGACCGCCCACCGCGAGCACCACGGCGGCGGCCACCGCGTACAACCAGCGCCTGCGCCCGGCCCGGTGCCGGGTCGCCACCTCACTGAGGAGTTTGTCCATCAGGCGCGGCCCGGGGGCGGCGAAGGGGTGCACGGAGCGCGGGGTGGCATGCCGGTACAGCATCAGCTGCCGCGTGGCGGGCCTGAACTCACTCACGTGCGCCGCGCACTGGGGGCACTCCATGAGGTGATCCTCGAAGCGGAACGCCTCCGCCTCGTCCAGCACGCCGAGCGCGTAAGCGCCGACGTCGCGATGCCGTTCCAGGGACCTCATACCGAATACCGAATCCTCGTGGCGATGGTGCGGGGGTGGGAGTGGTGTTGCTGTTGCTGTTGCCCACGGGTACGCACCAGACCGTCGAATCACTCAAGACTCGTTCGGAATCGCGGCCAAGACATTCGGAGCGGGTGGGCTCGCGGATTGGTGCGAGCCCGAAAAAAGTTGTGCGGAAAACTTGTTTGGCGGAGTGCGGAGCCCTGAACAGGGGTTACCGGCGGTCCGCCCGGTGTCGTGGCGATCAGAAGAGATGGATCGCCAGATGTCCCAGGGGCAGACCCAGTCGCCAGGCCGGTGTCCACACCTTCGGACCGTCGTCCTCGCCCGGGATCGGCCCGCCGCCGGGCACGGCGTCCAGGTCCGGGGCGAGCAGTTCGGTCTCCTCCAGCCAGCGCCAGGCCGCCGTCGCCAGTTCCAGGTCCGGGGCGGGGCCGCCGGACTCGACCGCCTCGGCCGAGCGCCGCGCCATGTGCTCGCGCACCCAGTCCTGCCACGGCTGGTCGTACGCCGTCAGCGAGAGCCAGGTCTCCAACTGCGAGACGACCCGGATGCCCGAGAGCTCGCCGTCGGTGTCGGAGAGGAAGATGGTCAGCGCCAGGGCGTCACGCCCGGCGCGGAACTCGAAGGACGTGGGCGGCATCAGGTCGCCGGTCCGCAGCAGCTCGTCGGCGATGTACTCGGCGTACAACCACGCCATGGGGACGGTGAGTTCCCCACCGCCGGTGCCGTCCGTGCTCTCTTGGCCTCTGTGCAGCATCCCTTCCTGCCTTCCTCCGGTTTGCGTGCGCGTCGCCCGATCCCGAGCCCTTGGGGGTTTCCCCCCAATCCGGAACACGGATGAGGACAGCTGATTGCTCAACCATGGTCCTCAGCAAGGCGCTTTACGGAGGTTTGACTCGGCCTTCGGTTTCACCGCAGGTCGGCCGCGTATCCCGGAAGAACCCGGCGCAGGGCGCGCAGCGCGTAGTACGCACGAGACTTCACGGTACCGGGCGGAATCCCGAGCGCCGCGGCGGCCTCCGGCACACTCGCCCCCTGGAAGTACACCAGCACCAGGACTTCACGGTGCTCGGGAGTGAGTGTCTTCACAGCCTCCCGCACATCGAGCGTCGCCGCCGACCTTTCGGCGTGATCCGCGCAGACCCGCGCACTTTCCAGCACCGCGTCCCCGACCTCCGGCGGACGCGCCTGGCGGGCCCGCCGCGCATCGATCGCGAGCCGCCGCCCCACGGTGAGCAGCCAGGGGCGTACGGAGTCGAAGTCGTCGGCGCGCAGCGCCTCGGGGTGCTGCCAGGCGCGGACGAGCGTCTCCTGCAGCAGATCCTCGGCGCGTTGGCGGTCGCCGTCGGAGAGCCGCAGGAGCAGGGCGAAGAGGGGCCGGCCGTGCTCGCGCTGCAGCGCGGCCAACTCGTGTTCGGCGGTCGTCTTGGTGGTGGTTCCGGCCGTCATGGCGTGTATGCCAGCGGGTGCCGCTCCGCTGGGACAGGCCCGGGGCACGGGTCTGCGGTGGGCGGTCGATGCCGTCGGTGAACGGCGCGGTGAACGGTTCAGCGGGGCCCGGTGGCGCCCCGACGGGCGGTTCCCCGAGGGCCGGACGGGCTACGGACGCGCGTTGCTTCTTGACTCCATCCTTTCGATTGGATGAATTTGTCCCACTTCCTACTTAAATATGACTACATCGAGGCTGGGCATGATCACACGTAGTCGACTGGCCGCCATCGCTCTCGCGGCCGTACTTGTCGTGGGCGCCGGCTGCCGGGCCGACCAGCAGCCGTCGGCCCGGAGCAGTAGCAGTGGGCAGCCGGGCGCGCCCCTCACCCCCCACGCATTCACCCTCGTCGCCTCCGGCGGCGTGCTGGCGCACACCTCGGTCATCGAGCGGGCGAACGCCGACGCGGGCGGCACCAGGTACAACTTCCTGCCGATGTTCGAAGGCGTGAAACCCTTCGTCTCCCGTGCCGACCTGGCGATCTGTCACATGGAGACCGTGTACGGGGCCGACGGCGACCACACCGGCAACCCGGCCTTCAAGATGCCACCGCAGGTGGCCGACGGGCTCGCGGCGACCGGGTACGACGCCTGCTCCACCGCCTCCAACCACTCCCTGGACGACGGCGCCGCGGGCGTACGGCGCACTCTGGACGCCCTCGACCTCGCCGGCGTACGGCACGCGGGATCGGCGCGCACGGAGCAGGAGGCGTATGTGCCCACCCTCCTGCGCGCGGGCAACGCGATGGTCGCCCACCTCGCCTACACCTACGGCACGGACGGCTTCCCGATGCCCCAGGGACAGCCCTGGAGCGTCAACCTCATCGACCGCCACCGGATCCTCGCGGACGCCCGGGCCGCCAGGAAGGCGGGCGCCGACGTGGTCGTCGTGTCCCTGCACTGGGGCACCGAATGGCAGGAACAGCCCGACACCCAGCAGACGACGCTGAGTCGGGAGCTCACCGCCTCGCGCACGGACGGGCGGCCCGACATCGACCTGATCCTCGGCACGCACGCGCGTGTCCCGCAGGCCTACGAGAAGGTCAACGGCACGTGGGTCGTCTACGGGATGGGTGACCAGATCACGGGCGAGATGTTCAACCGCCAAGGTCTCCAGGACTCCCGGGGCAACGAGAGCACCCTCGCCCGCTTCACCTTCGCCCCGCCCGCGCACAAGGGAGACCGCTGGGAGGTCACGAAGGCGGAGTTCGTACCGCAGCTGTTCGACATCGACGCCGGGCGGGTCGTCGACATCAACGCGGCACTGGCCCAGGGCGCCGACCTGGCCGGTGTACGCGACCGCATCCGTGACGTGGTACTCAGCCGCGGCGCGGCCCACGACGGCCTGATGATGGCGCAGTAGGACCCACGGAGTCCATGGACTCCGTGGGGTCTATGGGACGACCGTGACCGGCCAGCGGCCCGCCTTCACCAGCCGGATCGCCACTGACCCGATGATCCGGTGCCCCGCCTGCTCGGAGGCACCGACCACCACGGCGTCCGCCTTGAGCTCGTCGGCCGCCGTCACCAGACCGTTGTAGGGATCGCCGCGGAAGGTGTGGAACTCCCAGCGCACCGCGAATATGTCCTTGACCCGCTCGGCGGCGTCCCGGATCTGCGCGACGAGGTCCTCGGCGATCTGGTCGGTCGTCTCGGCGACCGGCGCCCCGAGTGCCGCTCCGGCGGCCATGACGGGCTGCACGTACACGACGGCGAGCAGCGAGTGCTGCCGCCTGGCCAGCCCGCCGGCGTAGGACGCCGCGCGCAGCGACGAGTCGGAGCCGTCCACGCCGACGACGATGACCTTGGGACCGTCCGTGCCACGCTCGAACCGGTGCGAGGGTTGTTGTTCCGCCACACCACCGAGGCTATCGGAAGCCGCAGGTCGGGGGCAGGGCGGGCCCGCGGTGCCCCGCATGGGACGGAACGGGTGATGTGTCCGCCGCCACGGCCCGCCAGGACCCGCCACGACCGCCGTCCGCGTCGGCGACGAGGGGCACGGCGCTCGACGGGCGCCTGCCGCCGGGGCTTCCTAGAGTCGACACCATGAGCGCCACCGTGGAGGCCCGCGGACCGAGGGACGCCACGGGTCCCGTACCGCCGTCCCGGGTCGGCTTCCTCAGCAAGGTGCCCGAAGGCTTCGCGGCCTTCTTCGGCGCCCTCTCGCTGCTGTGCGTCCTGCTGGCCTTCTTCGCCCCCGTGCGCCGTCTGCTGCACCCCGTCGTGGCCTTCCTCGACCTGTTGATCGTGCCGGTCAGCGCCAACCTCGCGTACGCCGTCTTCCTCTTCCTGCTCGCCGCCGCGACCGCCGCCCGCAAGAGGATCGCCTGGTGGCTGGTCGTGGTCTACCTCGGTCTGCTGGTCTTCTTCGACATCGTCGGCCTGGCGATGGGCCTGTACGCCGAGTCGCTGCCGTCCTTCGTCGCCTGCGGACTGCTGCTGGTCCTCCTGATCGTGGCGCGCCGCGAGTTCTACGCCGACTCCCGGCGCGGCGCCGTATGGCGCGCCCTGGCCGTACTGCTCGTCGGACTCGCCGTGGCGATCCTGATCGGCTGGGGCCTGGTCGAGTGGTTCCCCGGCACGCTGGCCTCGGAGGAACGGCTGCTGTGGGCGGCCAGCCGGGTGTGCGGCGGGCTGGTCCCCAGCAGTTCGTTCAGCGGGCGCCCGCCTCGCAAGCTCTTCTTCGTCCTCGGCCTTCTCGGCGCCCTCGCCCAGCTCAACGCCGTCGCCACCCTCTTCCGCTCCCAGCGCCTGGAGGCGGCCCTGCGCGGCGACGAGGAGGCCCGCATCCGTGCCCTCCTGCGGGCGTACGGCGCCGACGACTCCCTCGGCTACTTCGCCACCCGCCGCGACAAGGCCGTCGTCTTCTCACCCAGCGGCAAGGCCGCCGTCACCTACCGCGTCGAAGCCGGCGTCTGCCTGGCCAGCGGCGACCCCGTCGGCGACCGCGAGGCCTGGCCGCACGCCATCGAGGCCTGGCTCGACCTGGCCCGCCGCTACGCCTGGGCGCCCGCCGTCATGGGCACCTCGGAGGACGGCGCCAAGGCCTTCGTGCGCGCCGGGCTCGGCGCGCTCGAACTCGGCGACGAGGCGATCCTGTACGTCGCCGGCTTCGACCTGGACGGCCGCGACATGCGTGTCACCCGCCAGGCCGTGCACCGCGTACGGCGCACCGGCGCCACCTGCCGGGTACGCCGTCACTCCAGCCTCACCGACGAGGAGATGGAGGAGCTCATCGACAGGGCGGACGCCTGGCGCGACACCGAGACCGAGCGCGGCTTCTCCATGGCGCTGGACCGGCTCGGCGACCCCGCGGACGGCGACTGCCTGCTCGTCGAGGCCCTGACGCCCGAGGGCAAGCTCCTCGCGCTGCTGTCCTTCGTGCCCTGGGGCAAGGACGGCATCTCGCTCGACCTCATGCGCCGCGACCGCAGCGCCCCGAACGGCGTCATGGAGTTCATGGTCGCCGAGGTGTGCGCGGCGGCCGGGACGTTCGGCGTACGGCGCATCTCCCTCAACTTCGCGGTGTTCCGGTCGGTCTTCGAGGAGGGCGCCCGGATCGGTGCGGGGCCGGTGCTCCGGCTCTGGCGCGGGCTGCTGCTGTTCTTCTCCCGGTGGTGGCAGCTGGAGGCCCTCTACCGGTCCAACGCCAAATTCCAGCCCGAGTGGTACCCCCGCTTCATCTGTTACGGCGACACCGGCTCCCTAGCCCGCATCGGCCTGGCGTCCGGCATCGCCGAGGGCTTCGTCTCCGTGCCCTCGCTGCGCAAGCTCTGGGGCAAGGGGCACCCGCGGACCGGACCCCAGCCCGCGAGCACCGCGGGCCTGCCCTCGCTCTCGGCCCTCGGCCTCGACGAGGGCGAGGCGGCGGCCACCGATCCGACCGCGGGCCTGCCCGAACAGATCCGCCTCCGCCACCGCACACTCGACCGGCTGCGCGCCGACGGAGTCGACCCCTACCCGGTGGGCGTCCCGTCCCGCACCCACACCCTCGCCGAGGTCCGCGCGGGACCGGCGGGACAGCAGGTGAATATCGCCGGGCGCGTCGTCCTCGTACGGGACTTCGGGGGGATCGTGTTCGCCGTCCTGCGCGACTGGTCCGGCGATCTCCAGCTCGCCCTCACCCGGCTGGAGTCCGGACCCGAGCTCAGGCGTTTCCGCCAGGACGTCGACATCGGCGACCACATCACCGCCGAGGGCCTCGTCGGCGTCAGCGACCTGGGCGAACCGACCGTCTTCGTCTCCTCCTGGCAGCTCACCGGCAAATGCCTGCGCCCGCTGCCCGACAAGCGCCGGGGCCTCGCCGACCCCGAGGCGAAGGTGCGCCGCCGCTATCTCGACCTGGTGTCCAGCCCCGACGCCCGCGAGGTCCTGCGGACCCGCTCCACCGCCGTACAGGCGCTGCGCCAGGGCCTGCTGGACCGGGGCTATCTCGAGGTCGAGACGCCGATGCTCCAGCAGATCCACGGCGGCGCCAACGCCCGCCCGTTCACCACCCACATCAACGCCTACGACCTGAACATGTACCTCCGCATCGCTCCCGAGCTCTACCTCAAGCGGCTGTGCGTGGGCGGCCTGGAGAAGGTCTTCGAGATGGGGCGCACCTTCCGCAACGAGGGCGTCTCCCACAAGCACAACCCCGAGTTCACCATGCTGGAGGCCTACCAGGCGTTCGCCGACTACGACGTGATGCTCGACCTCACCCGTGAACTGATCCAGGGCGCCGCGACCGCCGCCTTCGGCGCGCCCGTCGCCCGCAAGGACGGCACCGAGTACGACATCTCCGGCCCGTGGCCGGTCAAGACGGTGTACGGCGCGATCTCGGAGGCCCTGGGGGAGGAGGTGGACCCCGGCGCGTCCGTGCCGGACCTGCACCGGCTGTGCGACGGCGCGGGAGTGCCGTATCGGCCGGACGACGGACAGGGCGACGTCGTACTGGAGATGTACGAACGACTGGTCGAGGAGAAGACCCTGCTGCCCACGTTCTACAAGGACTTCCCGACCGATGTCTCCCCGCTCACCCGGCAGCACCGCACCGACCCGCGCCTCGCCGAGCGCTGGGACCTCGTCGCCTTCGGCATCGAACTGGGCACCGCCTACTCGGAGTTGGCCGACCCCGTGGAGCAGCGGCGGCGGCTGACCGCGCAGTCGCTGCGGGGCGCCGGGGGAGATCCCGAGGCGATGGAACTCGACGAGGACTTCCTCGACGCGCTGGAGTACGCGATGCCGCCGACCGGCGGGCTCGGCGTAGGCGTGGACCGCCTGGTCATGTTCCTCACGGGGCTGACGATTCGGGAGACATTGCCGTTCCCCCTGGTGCGTCGGCGCTGAGCTGGTCCCAACGGGTGCTTTCCCGAGTCCGCACCGGTGTTGCTCAGCCGCGTCACGCTTCCGCTGAGCGACTGATTAATCATGAAAAAGGATAAGCTGTTCACGCGGCGCCGGGCGTTGATCGCCGGCGCCGCCGTCCTGTCGGCTGCGGGCGCCCGCGTCCTCGCCGCCGATCCGACCGGGAGCCCGGTGCGCGGCACGCCCGCGGCCGGGGGCCCGCAGGCGCGCAAGGCACTCAAGCCCTCCACGTACCGCCTCGAGCCGATGACCGGAGCCACTCCGCCGCGCCCGACGCCCGGCAAGCCCCCTGTCCGGCGTGAGCCGATCATGCGGGTGAGCGGGCGCGGCCACGCGATGGTGCTGACCTTCGACGACGGACCCGATCCGCGCTACACCCCGAGCATTCTGCGCACGCTGCGCAAGCACGACGTACGGGCGATGTTCTTCGTCTGCGGGGAGATGGCCGTCGACAACAAGGACCTGCTGGCCGAGATGGCCGACGACGGGCACGTCGTCGGCAACCACACCTGGACGCACCCGTTGCTGACGGGGCTCCGGCGCTCCGAGATCCGCTCCGAGATCGCGCGCACCAGCGACGTCATCGAGGACGCCTACGGCAAACGGCCAGTCTGGTTCCGCGCTCCCTACGGGGCCTGGAACCGGGCGACCTTCCAGATCGGCGCCGACCTCGGCATGGAACCGATGGCCTGGACGGTCGACAGCCTCGACTGGACCACCCCGGGCACCGCCACCATCATCGACCGGGTGCAGGAGGGCGCCGCCCCCGGCGTCGTCGTCCTCTCCCACGACGCGGGCGGCGACCGCTCCCAGACCGTCCGCGCCCTGCGCGACTACCTGCCCGTACTCCTCGACTCCGGCTACCACCTCACGGTGCCGCACCGCCAGGACTTCTGAGCGGGGAGCGGGCGCGGTCGCCCCCGACTCCGCCGACGGGCCCGGGGACACCGCCCGGGCCGTCGGCGGGGAATCTCAGCGGACCTCGACCAGGCGGGCGAACACGACGACGTTCCCGTCGTAGCCGTGTTGCTTGGAGAAACCGCCTCCGCAGGTGATGACCCGCAATTCAGGGGTGCCCTTGCTGCCGTACACCCGGTCACCGGGGAAGTTCTTCTTCGCGAATACTTCGACGCCGTAGATCTCGAAGGTGGCGGTCTTCCCGTCCTTTCGCTGGACCTCGACCCGGTTTCCCTTCTTGAGAGAACCGAGCCCGTAGAAGACGGCCGGTCCCCGCGTGTTGTCCACATGGCCCACGATCACGGCCGTGCCCTTCTCGCCGGGCGACACCGCACCGGTGAACCAGCCCGCGAGATTGGCATTGTCGGGCGGCGGCGCGTCGACCCAGCCGGCCGAGTCGAGACCCACCGGCACGACCGGGGCGTTCACCTGGATCGCCGGGATCCTGACCCGGTCCACCACGGAGTACGGCAACGCGGCGGGTCCGTTGGAGAAGGTGGCGACGGGCGTCCTGCTGTCCGCTGCTGCCGCCGTCGCGGGCTGCGGAGGGCCCACGTCGAACTCACCGGAACCATTCCGAATGAGTGCGAGGCCGGTCAGCAGAACAAGCGCTATTACGCCCCACGGGGCGCGCTTCTTCTGCCGCTCCTCCTCTTCGGCAACCTCGGACGCAAACATTCGCAATCCCCTCTCGACGCGGCCGTCGCCGCGTCCGTCGCGCATACCGGAACGCTAAGTGCAGCATGCCCGGCGGGCGACGGGGCGCGGGCGAACGGGTGTCGGGGCATCCGCGTGGTGAGCCATCCGAGTTGCCGAGGGCAGGAAATTTCTGACGGTCCGTGACCTGCGGCAATATCCGATTGTGTGGAAATCCTTCGGCGTGTCTTCTCACCAGGACGGACCATTCTCGAAATGCGTCCCTGTGCGCCGCATCTGAGGGTCTGTATGGGAGGCGCTTTCTCGCCGATCGACCGGGGACGGTTCCCGGGGCGTCTTCCGCGGAGGATCACATGCGTACAACTCGTGCCCTGGCGGTCTCTGTCGCCGTGGTCGCCGCGGTGGGGTTCGCCGCCCCGGTGGCGACGGCATCGAATGAACCTGGCAGCAATGAGTCGAGCAACAACGAGCCGAGCAACGACGAGTCGAGCGGAAACGAGCGACTGGGCAACCCCGGTGGACCGGGCAACGGCACAGGGCTGAGCAACGGCGGTGGAGTCGTCGGCGGCGGCGGGGTGGTCGGTGGCGGTGGGGTGGTCGGCGGCGGTGGCGTGGTCGGTGGCGGCGGGGTGATCGGCGGCGGTGGCGTCGTCGGCGGCGGTGGCGTGGTGATCGGCGGCGGTGGCGTGGTCGGGGGCGGCCGCCCGGGTGACAACGGTCGGTTCAATGGCAATGGCCGGTTCAATGGCAATGGCCGGTTCAACGACAACGGTCGGTTCAACGACAATGGCCGATTCAACGACAACGGCCGGTTCAACGACTACGGCCGCTTCGACGACAATGGCCGGTTCAACGACTACGGCCGCTTCGATGACTTCGGCCGCCGCGAGGTGCGGAACATCATCGTCCGGCCCAGTGTCATCGCGCGGGGCGGCCAGCTGACGATCACCGTGGAGGGCGAAGCGTGCCTGAGGCCCGGCAGCACGGTCTCCTCGCGAGTCTTTCGCACCACTCTGCTGCGCCGAGCGGGCGGTGACACGTCCATCGCGACGGTCGTCGTCGACCGTGACGCGCACCCGGGGTCGTACGACGTCACGGCCCGCTGTGACGGCCGAAGGCTGACTCGGCCCGCCGCCTTCACCGTCATCGGCAGTGTCCACGCTGGTCTGGGTGGCAGCGTCGGCGGAGCGGCGCCCGCCGACGTCGCGATCGGCAGCGGACTGCTGACCGCCGGCGTCGTCGGCGGCGGGCTGTTCTGGCGGCGCCGCAGGTCCGAGCGGCGGATCTGATCGGTGCCCTCACCCTTGGCGGTGCCCCGCGTGCCACGCGTCTGACAGGCCTTCGCCCCGGACCTTTTCGCCGAGATCCGGGGCGAGGAGGGCCCCGAGCGGTGAGCGGTCACGACTCCTCGTCCGTGACGCGGCGGCGCGTCATGGACCACGCGGTGCCGACACAGCCGGCGATGAGCGCGGTTCCCAGGCCGATCTCCTTGAGGTCGAAGCCACCGCCGGAGCTCCCACCGACACCGGCCTTGACGCCTCGCTGCACGGAGGCCGGGACCTGGACCTGGGTCGGGTCGGAGTAGGTGGTGCCGGAGCGGCCGGGGGCGATGGTCAGCTCGGTGTGGCCGCTCTCGTTGCCGCACTGGAACGTCACCTGGTACACCGAGCCCGCTCTGGCGTCCCCGTCGATCAGGGCCGTCGCAGACGACTGACCCTTGGGGATCGTGACCGTGTCGAAGACTTCCGAGGAGACCCTGGCGACGGAGTCACAGCTCTCCGCGGTCAGCCGGAGCCGGCCGCCCGCCGCGATGCTCTGCGGCTGCACGTTGAAGCCGAACGACGTGATGTTGTTGCCCCGGCCACTGTCACGGCCGCCGTCACTGTCTCCGTCGCTGTTTCCAGCGAGAGCGGCGGTTGCGGAAAGAGTGAGGGCGGACACGCCCAGCAGTGCGGCCGAAGCGACGCGTATCGCGTGCATGGTGAGCCTCCGGGTCCCCGAGGAGCCTTGCTGCGGACCTTCCGCCTGCGTCTGAAATGCGCCTCGATGTTCGAAACGCTAGGAAGGCGTGCACGTGGGCGCGATCGCAGTAGTGCGAATGGGGTAATCCGGTGGGCCGTACGGGGGAATGTGGGTGCGCGAGCGGGGGACGAACGCGGGCGTGGCGTCCGTCCCCCGATCCTCCGGCCGCTAAGGGAGGCCGGTCACTTCGGAAGGTGTGGGAACAGTGCCGTGAACGGCTCCGCCGAGGCTGTGATTCCCCGACTGTAGGGCGCGTCGAAGTCCCAGATCAGGAAGAGCAGGAACGCGATCAGGGCGGAGAAGAGCCCGGCGAGGATCAGTTCCCGCTTGGTGCGCCGGATCTGGAGCGCGAACACCATCCCGATGGTGACCACGGCTCCGGTGATCAGCCCGAACCACACCACGCCCGGCATGGTCGCGTCCGTCGAGCCGGCGCGGGCGTTGCGTGCCGCGTCGGCAGCGGTCACCTGGTCGACCAGCGGCTGGTAGGTCTGGGCCTCGAAGTCCGACCTCGGCTTGTAGCCGCTGACGTCCTGGCGGACGACCTCGAAGAGCCGGCCGCCCTTGTCGGTGACGTGGCCGTGGTCGGCCATGGTCTTCCACTCGGTTTTGACGACGTATCCGACGTACGCGTCGACGTCGCCGCGAATACGGTCGCGCACGTCCGGCGGGTAGACGCGGACCCGCTCCGAGATCTCGTGCAGGGCCTGGGCCTCCGCCTGCACATGGTCCTGGGCGCCACTGCGGGCCTCCCAGACTCCGGCGATGGCCAGTCCCAGGACGATGGCGTACACCACGCCGATCATCATGGTCATGTATTCGATCACGTCCGGGGTTTCGGACGGATCCTCGTCGTCGGGGGCCCGGCGGGTGCGTACGAGGGACACGACGAGGACGACGACACACGCCGCCGCCATCGCGAGGACGAGAACAAGCCATTCCGACAAGGATGCCTCCAGGGGTCAGCGCGGACGCAGCGCCGCGACGGCGAGCAACGCGGGCACGGTGACGAGCAGGGTGAGCGAGACCAGGGACGGTCCGCTGCGGGGCGAGTGCTTGCGCGTCGGGGCGTGGTAGGCCGGATAACTCACCGGGGTCGCCGACGGTTTGGGCCGCGCCTTGGGCGTGGGCGAGGGCGTCGGTGTGGGCTTCGGCTTCGGCGCCGGCGGAGGTGCCGGCCTCGGCGGGGGCGCCACGGCAGGGGGTCGCGGGGTCGGCGAGGCGGGCGGAGGCGGTGGCGGGGGAACCGGCGGCGGGGGCTTCGGCCTGGGCTTGGGCGGAGGCGCCGGGGGTGGTGGGGGCGGCGGTTTCGGAGTGGGTGGAGGCGTGGGCGACGGGGGCGGCGGGCTGATGGTGCAGAGGTCGCCGCCGGCCACCGCCACCGCGTCCGTGCCGTCCGGGCCGATGGAGGCGTACGCGCAGGAGTCGGCGACCGCCGCCGAGGCCGGCGCGCCGCCGATGATCCAGGTCAGCGTCAGCAGCGCCAACACCCGTATGACGAGGGCGGACCGGGTCCGCTGTGGTCCATGCACGACGGAGATCATGAGGCGTATCGCGCCCGCGCACGCCGGAGCCGACGGGTTTGCCCCCGAACGAAGGACGTCCGGCTCGCACCGGTTTGACGCCCCCTCGGGACACGGCCACCGGGGTGGGAACAGATGCGCGAGATGCATGCCGACGCGGGGTGTGTCACAGCGTTCCGAAAGTTTTTTGTGCGGCCGTTGAACACATCCGCCACTCCCGCCCGTACCTAGGGCCATGCGCGGCGCAGCAGGGCGCTGCAACCCTTAACGCGAACAGTGGGAGTTACCCAATGAAGACCTCCTGGCGGAGCGCCTCACTCGTAGCGACAGCTGCGGCCGTGCTGGCGCTCACGACGGCGTGCGGTCAGGAATCGGGCACCCAGTCGACGGGGAGCCAGAACGTGGGCGCCGCCGCGGCTGCCAACGGTTACGGTCAGGCCACCAGTAGCAGCACCACTTCTCCCAACGGCTACGGCGCCGACCAGCAGAGTGCCGCCCCCAAGGCGGAATCCGCAGGTCAGCTGGCCGTCGCGGAAAGCACGACGCTCGGCAAGGTGCTGACCGACAGCGCCGGATTCACCCTGTACCGCTTCGAGAAGGACACCGCCGAGCCGCCGAAGTCGAACTGTGACGGCGACTGCGCGACCGCTTGGCCGCCCGTTCCCGCCGACGGCGCCGTGGCCGCCACCGGTGTGGACAAGGCCCTGCTCGGCGAGGTCACCCGCTCGGACGGCACCAAGCAGCTGACGATCGGCGGCTGGCCGATGTACCGGTACGCCAAGGACACCAAGGCCGGTGACACCAACGGCCAGGGTGTCGGCGGTACTTGGTACGCCTCCGCCCCCGATGGCAAGAAGGCGACCCTGGCCTCCCTGCCGGGCCTGTCGACCCGCAACGACCCCAAGCTCGGCGAGATCGTCGTCGACAAGAACGGCCGGACGGTCTACCGCTTCCTGAAGGACCAGGCCTGGCCCGTCCCGAAGTCCGCCTGCACCGGTGCCTGCCTGGAGAAGTGGCCCGTCGTGGCCCCGGTCTCCGCCAGTGACACCAAGGGCGTGCAGAAGAAGGGCCTGATGGGATTCACCCGCCCGGACGGCGCCAAGCAGATGACCGTCAACTGCTGGCCCATCTACACCTTCTCCGGTGACAAGGCGGCCGGGGACACCAACGGTCAGGGCGTGGGCGGCACTTGGTACGCCGTCGCCCCCGACGGAAAGCCGGTCGGCGCGCCGAAGTAGAGGATCACCTCCCCAGGGTTGATCGATCTCGCCCGGAACAACGCGTACGACCTGGGTCCGCCCCCTCCGCACCGCACGGAGGGGGCGGACCTCTTGGCGTACCCGGAACGCGCGGGGCGGGCGGATCGGACGACGCGAGGCACGCGGATCACGACGCGGTTCACTTGCCGAACGAACGCCCGGGAGTTTTCCACACCGGGGATACCCGACCCCTCGATACCGTCGCGACGCTTCGTAACTCCCGTGAACTTTTTGGAATGCTTCGCATCGATTTCGCGGTGACAGCGGACGGCGTGTTCGACTGACCTGCACCGGCGGCCAATTCGGCACATGCCCGAGGCAGTGACGGTGAACGGACGGTCAATTTCCGTTTTGACTCGCCCCTTTGGCGGACGATCAGTAGCCTCAGCTCGAACACCGGATCGCCTACGTCGTCGACTACGCCTTGGAGAGATAGATGGAGCGTCCCGCCTGGGCCCCCCGAAGCATTGACATCTCGGTGCCGAGCGTGTCCCGTATCTATGACTACTACCTGGGCGGTTCGCACAACTTCGAGGTCGACCGGGAAGCCGCGCGCAAGGCGATGGAGTTCATGCCGGGACTGCCCAAGGTGATGCAGGCGAACAGGGCGTTCATGCGCCGTGCCGTGCGTTTCGCGGCCGACGAGGGCATCGACCAGTTCCTCGACATCGGCTCCGGCATCCCGACCTTCGGCAACGTCCACGAGATCGCCCAGACGGCCAGGCCCGGCGCGCACGTCGTGTACGTGGACCACGACCCGGTGGCCGTCGCGCACAGCCAGGCCGTCCTGCGGGACAACGAGGACGCGGACGTGGTCGCGGCCGATCTGCTCAAGCCCCAGGAGATCCTGGCGACTCCCCAGGTGCAGCGGTTGATCGACCTGAACCGTCCGGTGGCCCTCCTCCTCGTTGCCATACTGCACTTCGTGGAGGACGCGGACGACCCGTACGGTGCGGTGGCCGAGCTGCGCGACGCGCTGGCGCCGGGCAGTCTGCTCGTGCTCACCCATGCGTCGTACGAGGGAATCCCGCTCCCGCCGGAGCGGGCCGAGGGCGCGGTCGACGTGTACAAGGACATCCGCAACCCGCTGATCATGCGCTCGCGCGAGGAGATCGCGCGGTTCTTCGAGGGGTACGACATGGTGGAACCCGGTCTGGTGCCGATGCCGATCTGGCGGCCCGACACGGCGCCCGAGGACGAGGATCCCTATTCCTTCTCGGGGTTCGCGGGTGTGGGGCGCACGGCGTGACGGGCGAACCGGACGGGCCGGAGGACAGACTGCGCAGGTTCGCGACGATCTGGAGCCGGGCGGTCTTCCCGGTCACCTCCACGTCGCTGACCCGGCCGGAGCTCGAGCAGCAACTCCTGCCGCTCGCATGGCGGTTGAGTGACGCGCTGAAGGCCAGGACCTTCGACGCGGCCGCGGGTCAGATGGTCGGCGCCGCGCTGGTCGCCGCGCACTGCACCGACCCCGAGGCGCTCAGCCGCAGCCTCGACTGCGTCGACGCCTATCTGGTGCTCTACTGCGGCGAGGACGGCCATCAGGAGGCCCTGCGGACCCGCTCGGCGCGCCTGCAGCACGCCATGGCGGCGGGCTTCGCGGGGGCACTGCGGGAGCGGACGCTCGCCGAGCAGGAGGCCATCTCCCAGGCGGCGTTGAACGCGCGCAGCACGGTGGCCGAGGCGCTGCACGCGAGCGAGGCCCGGTTCCGCGCGGTCTTCGAGGGCGCGGCCATAGGAATCGGCATCGCCGACCTCGAAGGCAACATACTGCAGGTCAATGGAGCCCTGCTGCGTATGTTCGGCGGTTCCGAGCAGGGCGTGCGCGGCCGCAAGGTCCCCGAGTGGACGCATCCCGAGGACGCGCCCCAAGTCTGGCGGCTGTACGAGGAGTTGGTACGCGGCGAGCGCGAGCACTACCACGTCGAAAAAGCCTTCTACCGGCCCGACGGCACCGCCCTGTGGACCAACCTGACGGTGTCCCTGCTGCGCGACGCGGACGGCCGGCCGCAGTACCAGCTCGCGCTGATGGAGGACACCACCGAGCGGCGGCTGCTCAACCTGCGGCTGCGCTACGAGGCCACCCACGACGCGCTCACCGGTCTGCCCAACCGGACCCTCTTCTTCGAACGCCTGGAGAAGGCGGTGTCCGGGGGCAGCGACCAGCGCTTCGGCCTGTGCTACCTCGACCTCGACGGCTTCAAGACCATCAACGACAGCCTCGGGCACGCCGCGGGCGACCGGCTGCTCGTCGAGGTCGCCGACCGGTTGCAGTCCTGCGCGACCGCACCCGGCGAGATGGTCGCCCGGCTCGGCGGCGACGAGTTCGTGGCCCTCACCACCGGACCGGACACCGAGCGCGAGGTGGACGCGCTCGCCGACCGCATCATGAACGCCCTCGTCACCCCGGTCCGTATCGACGGCCGGGAACTGACGGTCCGCGGCAGCATCGGCATCGTCGAGGGTCCGGCGGGTGAGCGCGGCCCGGCGGAGGTGCTGCGCAGCGCCGACATCACGATGTACCGCGCCAAGTCCGCGGGCGGCAACCGCTTCGAGCTCGCCGATCCCGAGGCCGACGCCCGCGCCATCACCCGGCACGGGCTCACCACGGCGCTGCCCGCGGCCCTGGACCGGGGCGAGTTCTTCATCGAGTACCAGCCGCTCGTGCACCTCGGTGACGGCAGTGTGCACGGCGCGGAGGCGCTGGTGCGCTGGCTGCATCCGCAGCACGGCGTGCTCGGCCCCGACCGGTTCATCCCGCTCGCCGAGCACACCGGGCTGATCGTGCCGCTGGGCCGGTGGGTCCTGGAGCAGTCGGTCCGCCAGGCCCGCCAGTGGCAGGAGCGGCACGCCGACTCGGGCCCGCTGCGGATCAACGTCAACCTGTCGCCCTGCCAGCTGACCCACCCGGGTCTGGTCCAGGACACGGTCGACATCCTGGAGCGTGAAGGTCTCGACGCCGAGGCGCTGTGTCTGGAGGTCACCGAGTCCGCGCTGATCGGCGCCGACGACGATCTGCTGAAGCCGCTGCGGCGCCTGGCCGAGATGGGCGTCGACATCGCCCTCGACGACTTCGGCACCGGCTACTCCAACCTCGCCAATCTCCGCCGCCTGCCCGTGAGCATCCTCAAGCTGGACCGCTCCTTCACCCAGGGCATGCAGCAGTTCCCGGCCGACCCCGTCGACCTCAAGATCGTCGAGGGGATCGTTTCGCTCGCCCACAGCCTCGATCTCGCGGTCACCGTAGAGGGCGTCGAAACGGGCGCACAGGCCGAGCAGTTGCGGATCCTGGGCTGCGACACGGCCCAGGGCTGGTACTACGCCCGCCCGGGCCCACCCGAGCGGCTGCACGAACTGGCCCTGGTGGACGCCACAGGCTGAGGCTTCGGGCGCGGCATGGTCTCCTGGAACGGAGGCTGTGCCGCTGTCCGCGCATCCGTGACCGTAGCGCAGCAATTGAAGGAGCTGAGAAGCATGGGCACGGAACTCCAGGGCAGGACCGCCGTCGTCACCGGCGCGAGCAAGGGCATCGGACTGGCCGTCGCCGAGGCGCTGGCCGGGGCGGGGGCGACGGTGATCGCCGGGTCGCGGACCACGACGGCGGGTCTCGACGCGCTGGTCAAGCAGGGCGGCGTCTCCTGGGTACCGGTGGACCTGGCCGAACCCGGTGCCGCCGAGCGCCTCGTGGCGGCGGCGGACGGTCGGGTGGACATCCTGGTCAACAACGTCGGAGCGGCCCCCGCCCGCATGGGCGGATTCCTGTCGGTGACCGACGAGGACTGGCAACGCACGGTCGATCTGAACCTCCTCACGGCCGTACGGGTCACCCGCGCCGCCCTGCCCCTGATGCTGTCCGCCGGGCAGGGCTCGGTCGTAACGGTCGCCTCGGTCAACGCCACCCTGCCCGACCCGATGGTGATCGACTACAGCGCGGGCAAGGCCGCGCTGGTCGCCTTCTCCAAGGCGCTGTCCAAGGAGGTCGGCCCCCAGGGCATCCGGGTCAACACCGTCAGTCCGGGCCCGGTGGAGACCGAGCTGTGGCTCGGCGGCGACGGGGTGGCGGCCACGGTCTCGGCAGCCGCCGGGATCACCCCGGACGACGTGGTCGCCCAGGCGTCCGGTGCCACGGTCACCGGCCGCTTCTCCCAGCCGTCCGAGGTCGCCGACCTGGTCCTCTTCCTCGCCGGCGACCAGTCCCGCAACATCACCGGCAGCGACTTCGTCATCGACGGCGGCTTCATCCCGACCTGGTGACGTACCGACCCGGCTCCTGAGCCCGCCGCGCCGGTCAGCGTTCCAGCAGCATCCGCTGGAGTTCGCGGGCCGCGCGAGGCGGAGCCACATCGCTGCGGTGGGCCAGGGCGATGACGCGGTGGAGTCCGGGGCGTGCGAGCGGTGTCACCCGCAGGCCGCGTCCCGAGCGCGTCGCGACCATGCGCGGGACGACGGCCACGCCGAGCCCCGCCCTGACGAAACCCAGCACCGCGTCCATCTCGCCGCCCTCGACGGCGAAGTCCGGCTCGAAGCCCTCGGCGCGACAGGCGGCGACGGTCAGTTCCCGCAGGTCGTAGCCGTGCCGGAACATCACGAGGCGTTCGCCCTCCAGGTCGGGGATGCGCACGGTGCGCCCGGTCCCCGGCGCGGGCGCGTCCGGTGACGACACCACGACCAGGTCCTCGCGCAGCAGCTCCACCGTCGTCAGCGCGGGGGAGGGGGTGGGCAGCGGGAGTACGACCAGGGCGAGATCCAACGCGCCGCGTGCGAGTTCCCGTACGAGATCGTGGGAGCCGCTCTCCTCGATCAGCAGCCGGATACCGGGATAGCGGTCGTGGAAGGCACGCAGGACGTCCGGAACCAGGCCGGTGCACAGGCTCGGCGTCGCGCCCAGCCGGACCCGGCCGCTGCGCAGCTGGGCCAGTTCCTGCACCTCGTGCCGGGCCGTGTCCGCGTCGGCCAGGATGCGCCGGGCCAGGGGCAGCAGCGCCTCGCCCGCGTCCGTCAGCGTGATGTTGCCCCGCGCGCGGAGAAAGAGGTCCGCCCCCAACTCCCGTTCCAGCGCCTTGATCTGCTGGGACAGGGACGGCTGGGCGACATGGACCAGATCGGCGGCCCGGGTGAAGTGCCGGGTCTCGGCGACCGCCACGAAGTACTGGAGCTGCTGGAACTGCATCCACCCATCATAGGCTCCAGCTATTGAAACGAGCCGTACCATGTCTTGGACCGATCGGCACCCGCGGCCCTAGCTTCTGAGACATGGCTCTGGCAACGCGGACGGACCGACGACCGTCGATGACGCGCACCGTGTGGGACAGCTCCGTCGGGAAGAAGACCGTGATGGCGGTCAGCGGCCTGATCATGCTGATGTACCTGGTCGTACACATGCTCGGCAACCTGAAGATCTTCTTCGGTTCGGGCGACTTCAACCACTACGCCCACTGGCTGCGCACCCTCGGTGAGCCCTTCCTGCACTACGAGTGGGCCCTGTGGATCATCCGCGTGGTCCTGGTCGTCGCCGTCGTCGCCCACGCCACCGCCGCGTACCAGCTCAGCCGCCGCGACATCAGGGCGCGCCCGAACAAGTACGTCCACAAGAAGCCCAGGTCCAGCTACGCGACCCGCACGATGCGCTGGGGCGGGATCATCCTCGGCCTGTTCATCGTCTGGCACATCCTCGACCTGACGACCGGCACCGCGCACCCCGGCGGCTTCCAGTCCGGACACCCGTACCAGAACGTGATCGACACCTTCTCGACCTGGTACGGCGACGTGATCTACATCGTCGCGATGCTCGCGCTCGGCCTGCACATCAGGCACGGCTTCTGGAGCGCCGCGCAGACCCTGGGCGCCGGCAACCGCACCCGCGACCGCGCCCTCAAGACCATCGCCGACGTCCTCGCGCTGGTGCTGACGGTGGGCTTCATCTCCGTACCCGTCGGTGTCATGACCGGATTGGTGAGCTGACATGACCGCAGCCTCTGAATACGCCGCATACTCGACCGGTGTGCCCGTCGTCGACAGCAAGGCCCCCGAGGGCCCGGTCAACGAGCGCTGGGACACCCGTCGCTTCGAGGCCAAGCTCGTCAACCCCGCCAACCGCCGCAAGCACACGGTGATCGTGGTCGGCACCGGCCTCGCGGGCGGCTCGGCGGGCGCCACGCTCGCCGAGCAGGGCTACCACGTCGTCCAGTTCTGCTACCAGGACTCGCCCCGCCGCGCCCACTCGATCGCCGCCCAGGGCGGCATCAACGCGGCGAAGAACTACCGCAACGACGGCGACTCCGTCCACCGGCTGTTCTACGACACCGTCAAGGGCGGCGACTTCCGGGCCCGCGAGTCCAACGTCCACCGCCTCGCGCAGATCTCGGTCGAGATCATCGACCAGTGCGTCGCCCAGGGCGTGCCCTTCGCGCGGGAGTACGGCGGTCTGCTCGACACCCGTTCCTTCGGCGGCGTCCAGGTGTCCCGCACCTTCTACGCCCGCGGCCAGACCGGCCAGCAGCTCCTGCTCGGCGCCTACCAGGCCCTGTCGCGGCAGATCGCGGCCGGCAACATCGAGATGCATCCGCGCACCGAGATGCTCGACCTGATCATGGTCGACGGACGGGCGCGCGGCATCGTGGCACGGGATCTCATCACCGGCCGGATCGACACGTACTACGCGGACGCCGTCGTCCTGGCCAGCGGTGGCTACGGCAACGTCTTCTACCTCTCGACGAACGCCATGAACTCCAACGCCACCGCGATCTGGCGGGCGCACCGGCGCGGCGCCTACTTCGCCAACCCCTGCTTCACCCAGATCCACCCCACCTGCATCCCGCGCACCGGCGACCACCAGTCCAAGCTCACCCTGATGAGCGAGTCGCTGCGCAACGACGGCCGTATCTGGGTCCCCAAGGCGAAGGGCGACACCCGCCCGCCGAACGAGATCCCCGAGGACGAGCGCGACTACTACCTGGAGCGGATCTACCCGTCCTTCGGCAACCTGGTCCCGCGTGACATCGCCTCCCGCGCCGCGAAGAACGTCTGCGACGAGGGCCGCGGGGTGGGCCCGGGCGGACAGGGCGTCTACCTGGACTTCGCCGACGCGATCGGGCGGATGGGCAGGGCGAAGGTCGAGGAGAAGTACGGCAACCTCTTCGACATGTACGCCCGGATCACCGCCGAGGACCCGTACACCGTGCCGATGCGGATCTACCCGGCCGTGCACTACACGATGGGCGGACTGTGGGTCGACTACGACCTCCAGACCACCATCCCCGGCCTGTTCGCGATCGGCGAGGCCAACTTCTCCGACCACGGCGCCAACCGCCTCGGCGCCTCGGCCCTCATGCAGGGCCTCGCCGACGGCTACTTCGTGCTGCCGTCGACCATCAACGACTACCTCGCCCGCAACCCGCGCCACGCCGAGGTCACGGACGAACACCCCGCCGTCCAGGAGGTGCTGGCCGAGACCGAGGACCGGCTGCGGCTGCTGCTGGCCGTCGACGGCGACCGCACCCCCGACTCCTTCCACCGCGAACTCGGCGAACTCATGTGGGAGTTCTGCGGCATGGCCCGTACCGAGACGGGTCTGCGCAAGGCCCTGGAGCGCATCCCGCAGATCCGCGAGGAGTTCTGGCGGCGCATCAAGGTCCCCGGCACCGGCGAGGAGTTCAACCAGTCCCTGGAGAAGGCCAACCGCGTCGTCGACTACCTCGAGCTCGCCGAGCTCATGTGCCTCGACGCGCTGCACCGGTCCGAGTCCTGCGGCGGCCACTTCCGCGAGGAGTCCCAGACCCCGGACGGCGAGGCGGAACGCCGGGACGAGGAGTTCTCGTACGCGGCCGCCTGGGAGTTCACCGACACCGGCACCGCGCCCGTCCTGCACAAGGAAGACCTGGTCTTCGAGTACGTCCACCCCACCCAGCGGAGCTACGCATGAAGCTCACCCTGCGCGTCTGGCGCCAGAAGAACGCCGACGCCGACGGAGCGATGTCCACGTACGAGGTGGACGACATCTCGGCCGACATGTCCTTCCTGGAGATGCTCGACACCCTCAACGAGGAACTCATCCTCAAGGGCGAGGACCCCGTCGCCTTCGACCACGACTGCCGCGAGGGCATCTGCGGCGCCTGCAGCCTGGTCATCAACGGGGACGCCCACGGACCCGAGCGCACCACCACCTGCCAGCTGCACATGCGGTCCTTCCAGGACGGCGACACCATCGACGTCGAGCCCTGGCGCGCCTCCGCCTTCCCGGTCGTCAAGGACCTCGTCGTGGACCGCTCGGCCTTCGACCGGATCATCCAGGCCGGCGGGTACGTCACCGCCCCCACCGGCGCCGCGCCCGAGGCCCACGCGACGCCCGTACCGAAGCCGGACGCCGACTTCGCGTTCGAGCACGCCGAGTGCATCGGCTGCGGTGCGTGTGTGGCCGCCTGCCCCAACGGGGCCGCGATGCTCTTCACCTCGGCCAAGGTCAACCATCTGAACGTGCTGCCGCAGGGGGCGCCCGAGCGGGAGACGCGGGTGCTGGACATGGTGGCGCAGATGGACGAGGAGGGGTTCGGGGGGTGCACGCTGGCCGGGGAGTGCGCCACCGCTTGCCCGAAGGGGATTCCGTTGGTTTCCATCACCGGGATGAACAAGGAGTGGCTGCGGGCTGCCCGTAAAACCGGGCGGCGCTAGGGAGACTTCGGCTGCGGGTCGGATGTGGCTGGTCGCGCAGTTCCTCGCGCCCCTTTCGGGCGCGCTCCAGCCGAGGTCACTTGTTAAGAAAACGTTCGCCGGATCTGTGCGGACGGGCGGGGCCGGGAGTGGTGCTCATTCCCGGTCCCGTCTCGCATTCGGGGGAATCTCCTGGCATTCAACATCCCCACATCCTGGCTCCTGGCACACGTCACGCGCCGGCCAACCGGCATCGGAAGAACAGGAGCGCGCGGGCCGTACCGAACCGGTCTGCCGCCGCTGTGCCGAACCGGCCCGTGACCAGGAGAGTGCCATGACCGGCGTTTCCACCCTCGACAGCCCCCCGCAGCCCCTGGCCCCCACCCGTTACACCGTCTCCCTCGCTCGTTCCGAGGCCGACGTCCGGGCCGCGCAGCGGCTGCGGCACGACGTCTTCGCCGGGGAGATGGGCGCCCTGCTGACCACGCCGCAGCCGGGGCTCGACATCGACGCCTTCGACGCCTACTGCGATCATCTGCTGGTCCGTGACACGCTGACCGACCAGGTCGTCGGCACCTACCGCCTGCTGCCCCCGGAGCGCGCCGCGATCGCCGGCCGGCTCTACTCGGAGGGCGAGTTCGACGTGAGCCCGCTCGACGCGATCCGCCCGGGACTCGTCGAGGTCGGGCGCTCCTGCGTGCACCCCGACCACCGCGACGGCGCCGTCATCGGCCTCATCTGGGCCGGAATAGCCCGTTACATGGTCGAGGGCGGCCACGAGTGGCTCGCGGGCTGCTGCTCGATCCCGCTCGCCGACGGCGGCGAGCTCGCGGCCGGAACCTGGGACCGGGTGCAGGCCAAGCACCTGGCACCCGAGGAGTACCGGGTACGACCGCTGCTGCCGTGGACCGCGGAGGGTGTCACCCGCCAGCCCCGCACCGAACTGCCCCCGCTCCTGCGCGGCTATCTCCGGCTCGGCGCCTGGGTCTGCGCCGCACCCGCGCACGACCCGGACTTCGGGGTCGCGGACCTGTTCGTGCTGCTGTCGATGCGCCGGGTCAACCCGCGCTATCTGCGGCACTTCCTCTCGCTCGTCCCGGCCTGATGAGCGTCTGGCTGCCCAGCGCGCCCTGCACCCCCAGGGCGTGCGTCGAGGCGACGGGGTCCGCCACGGCCGTACCGCGTGCCGTGCTGCGGCTCGCGGCGGTCCTGGTCGTGGTCGCCACCGGGGTCGTGCTGTTGCCGCTCGGCGGGCGGATTCCCGCCGAGCCGGTACGGCACTGGTGCCGGGCGATCGTGCGGGCCGCGGGCGTCCGCGTCCGGATCACCGGCCCCGCCGTCCCCACCGGCGGGCTGCTGATCGTCGCCAACCACATCTCCTGGCTGGACATCCCGCTCCTCGCCGCCGTCCGGCCGGCCAGGATGCTCGCCAAGTCCGAGATCCGGCAGTGGCCGGTCGCGGGACCGCTGGCCGCGCGCGGCGGCGTCCTGTTCATCGAACGCGACCGGCTGCGCGCGCTGCCGGACACGGTGGCGCGGATCGCCGGGCTGCTGCGTGACGGGGCGGCCGTCGTGGCCTTCCCGGAGGGCAGCACCTGGTGCGGCAGGGCACAGGGCCACTTCCGGCGGGCCGTCTTCCAGGCCGCGCTCGACGCGGGGGTGCCGGTCCAGCCGGTGCACATCCACTACCGGCTCGCCGGGGGAGTGGCGAGCACCGCGCCGGCCTTCGTCGGGAACGACTCGCTGCTCGCCTCCCTGTGGCGGGTGGCCTCGGCACGCGGACTGGTGGCGGAGGTCGAGGTACGGCCCACGCTCGACCCGGGCAGCCACCCGGATCGACGGGAGCTGGCCCGCGCGGCGCAAGGAGGGTTGCATTCCCAAGGGGCACGCGCGTCGGCCCTCGGCCATCGCTGACGTATCAGGACGAGGCGACCTGAAGGGACAGGGGCCGGTGGCCGGCGGTACGGGCCTACCGGCCCCGAGCGAGTGCCCGGGTGAGGTACGGAGCCGTCGTGCTGCCCTCCGCCCGCGCCACCTCGGCCGGGGGGCCCGCGGCCACGATCCGGCCGCCCGCGTCCCCGCCGCCAGGACCCAGGTCGATCACCCAGTCCGCGCCCGCGACCACCGACATGTCGTGCTCGACGACCACGACGGTGTGTCCCGCGTCGACCAGGCCGTGCAACTGGCGCATCAGCACCTCGACATCGGCGGGGTGCAGCCCGGTCGTCGGTTCGTCGAGGAGATAGAGGGTGTGCCCCCGGCGGACCCGCTGCAACTCGCCGGCCAGCTTGATGCGTTGGGCCTCGCCGCCGGACAACTCCGTGGCGGGCTGGCCGAGTCGCAGATAGCCCAGACCCACGTCGAGGAGCGTGGCGAGGCTGCGGGCGACGGGCGCGGTGTCGGCGAAGAACTCCGCCGCGGCCTCCACCGTCATGTCCAGGACCTGCGCGATGTTCCGTCCGCGGTATGTCACCTCGAGCGTCTCGGGGTTGTAGCGCGCCCCGTCGCAGTCCGGGCAGGGAGCGTAGGTGCTCGGCAGGAACAGCAGCTCCACGCTCACGAATCCCTCACCCTGGCAGGTCTCGCAGCGCCCGCCCGCGACGTTGAAGGAGAAGCGCCCCACCCCGTAGCCGCGCCTTCGCGCCTCCTTCGCCCCGGCGAAGACCTTGCGCACGACATCGAAGAGGCCCGTGTAGGTGGCGAGATTCGAGCGTGGGGTACGGCCGATGGGCCTCTGGTCGACGGAGACGAGCCGTCCCACGCCCGCCAGCTCCTCGGTCACCTCGCCGATGAGGGTGGACTTGCCCGAGCCGGAGACACCCGTGACGGCGGTGAGCACACCGAGCGGGAACGCGGCGCTCACCCCGCACAGGTTGTGGCGGCTCACCGGCCCCACCTTCAACTGCCCTTGTGGGGAACGCACTTCACGTTGCGGCGCGGGGTAGCGGTCGAAGAGGAAGCGGGCCGTGGCCGACTCCGCCACCCCGGCCAGCGCCGCCACCGGACCGCTGTGCAGCACCCGCCCGCCGTGCTCACCCGCCCGCGGACCGACGTCGACGAGCCAGTCGGCACCCCGCACGACATCCAGATGGTGCTCGACCACGAACACCGAGTTGCCCGCCGCCTTCAGTCGGTCCAGCACCGTGAGCAGGGCCTCCGTGTCCGCCGGGTGCAGACCCGCGGACGGTTCGTCGAGGACGTACACGACACCGAACAGACCGGAGCGCAACTGCGTGGCCAGCCGCAGTCGTTGCAGCTCGCCCGCGGAGAGGGTCGGGGTGGCCCGGTCGAGGCTGAGGTAACCGAGGCCGAGTTCGACGACGGGGACGATCCGTGCCCTCAGGTCGTCGGTGAGGACGCGGGCCGCCTCTCCCCGGGGCTCCAGGGTCCCGGCCAGCTCCGACAGCGGCAGGGCCGCCAGTTCGGCGATCGTGCGGCCCGCGACGGTCACCGCCAGCGCCTCGGGACGCAGCCGGCTGCCGCCGCACACCGGGCACGGGGCGCTGGTCAGGAACCGTTCGGCCCTGGCCCGCAGCGTCGCGCTCTTCGAATCGGAGAACGTCTTCATGACGTAGCGCCGGGCGCTCATGTACGTGCCCTGGTAGGGACGTTGGATCCGGTCCGCGTCCCGTACCGGATGCACGGTGACGACCGGCTGCTCGTCCGTGAACAGAATCCACTCCCGCTGCTCGGCCGGCAGCTCGCGCCACGGCCGGTCCACGTCGTACCCCAGCGCGTCGAGGACATCGCGCAGGTTCTTGCCCTGCCAGGCGCCGGGCCACGCCGCGATCGCGCCCGCGCGGATCGACAGCGACGGGTCCGGGACCAGCGACTCCTCGGTCGTACGGTGGACCTGGCCGAGACCGTGACACTCCGGGCAGGCGCCGGCGGCCGTGTTCGGCGAGAAGGCGTCCGAGTCGAGGCGTTCGGCGCCCCGCGGATAGTCGCCCGCGCGTGAGAACAGCATCCGCAGGGAGTTGGAGAGGTTGGTGACCGTGCCCACGGACGAGCGCGAGGTGGGCGCCGAGCGGCGCTGCTGGAGCGAGACCGCGGGCGGCAGCCCGGTGATGTCCCCGACCTTCGGCGCCCCGACCTGGTGGATCAGCCGTCGCGCGTACGGCGCCACCGACTCGAAGTAGCGGCGCTGGGCCTCCGCGTAGATCGTGCCGAACGCCAGCGAGGACTTGCCCGAGCCCGAGACCCCGGTGAAGACCACGAGGACATCGCGCGGGATGTCGACGTCCACACCCTGGAGATTGTGCTCGCGGGCGCCCCGCACACGGACGTACGCGTCGTGGCGGCGGTGCGGGTCGGACATCGACGGGACTCCTGGCGTGGGGCTCGGGGCAAACCCCACGATTCTAGGGCCTGGTCAGTCCCGCGACCCGGGCGAGCCTCCGGAAGGAGTCCAGCAGGGCCTCGCGGTCGTACGTACTGGTGGTGACCAGCACCTCCTGCGCGCCGGTCTCCTCGATCAACATCTCCAGCTCGTGCTCGACCTGTTTCTCGGTGCCCGCGATCTGCCCCGCGAGCGCCGACTCGTAGAAATGCCGCTCCTTGCCGTTCATCGGGAGATCCTCGACCCGCTCGGCGGGCGGCAGCGGCGGGAAGGTGCCGTGCGTGCGGGCGTACGCCATCGACCACGCCTCGGGGAGCAGCAACCGCATCGCCTCGTCCGGGGTCTCGGCGACCGCGACGGCGCCGGACACGACGACGTACGGCTCCGCCGCCCACACGGAGGGGCGGAACGTCGCGCGGTAGTGGTCGATCCCGCGCCGCATCTTCTCCCGGTTCCTGAAGTCCCCGATGACCAGGGGCAGGCCCGCGCGCGCCGCGATCGTCGCGCCCTCGTTCAGGGCGAGTACGAAGGGTGGCACGGTCAGCCCCTCCGAGGGGCGCGCGTGCACCCCCGTCGACGACGGGCCGCGGAACCAGCCGAGCAGCTCGTCGAGCTGCCCCGCGAAGTCGTCGGCGACGTCCTTGTCCCGCCCCAGCGCCCTGCGCACCCCGTCCGTGAAGCCGACCGAACGCCCGAGCCCCATGTCGATCCGGCCGGGGAACAGGGACTCGAGCACACCGAACTGCTCGGCCACGATCAGGGGCTGGTGGTTGGGCAGCATCACCCCGCCGGTACCGACCCGGATCGTCCGGGTGGCGGCGGCGACCGCGGCGGCCAGCACGGTGGGAGCGGATCCGGCGACCCCGGGCACGCCATGGTGCTCCGAGACCCAGATCCGGTCGTATCCGAGCCCTTCCAGCTCCTGGGCCAGACGCACGGTGTCCCGCAGGGCCTCGGCGGCGTCGTGCCCCTCGCGGGTGCGCGAGCGGTCAAGGACGGAGAAACGCGTCACTCTTCGGATGATACGGACCTCGCCGCACCCGCGGTCACAGGGCCTCGTGGGAGATGGTCAGCAGATAGGTGCCGTAGAAGAGGGAGAAACCGGCCAGGCCGATGAGCAGGACGACGACCGTGCGCCGCCGGGCGCGGGCCAGAGAGAGGGCGAACGGCAGCAGCAGGGGGAAGGCGGGCAGCAGCAGTCGGGGTCTGCTCGTGAAGAAGTGGGCATCACCGAGGGCGATGACGAGGAGAATCCCCGAGTACACGAGAAGCGGCAGCGGCTGTCGGTCCAGGACGCCGAGGACGAACAGCAGGACGCAGCCGAGGACGATCGCGGCGGAGAGATAGACGACCAGGGTGTCGTGCCCGACGATCAGGTGCTTGAACATGTGCGCGGTGTAGTGACCGAAGTCGAACCGTGAGCCCCACAGACTCTGCACCCGGAAGTAGCCGGTCAGGTCGTGGGTGCGCAGCCCCACCCAGGCGACGTAGCCGAGCCACCCGACGGGCGCCAGGAGCATGGCCACCCAGGCGCGCGGGACGGTGGGTCTCCCGTCGCGGCGGCGCTGCCAGAGGTGGGCGGCGGCGGCCGTGACGACGGCGGCGGCCACGGTGAAACCGTTGGGGCGGCACAGCCCGGCCAGCGCGGCCAGCGTCCCGGCGGTCAGCCAGCGGTGGGTCAGCGCCGCGTAGAGCGCCCAGGCGGCGAAGGCCGTCATGAGGGACTCGGTGTACGCCATGGTCAGTACCACGGCGTGCGGCAGCAGCGCCCACAGTGCCACGAGCGCCAGCCCGACCCGCCGTCCGTGCAGCAGCTCGCCGACCGCGTACACGCCCCAGGCCGCCACGGCGGCGGCGATCCAGGAGATGACGAGCGCCGCGTTGACCGGGCCGATCGGCAGGACCGTGTTCAGGCCGTGGATCAGTCCGGGGAAGAGCGGGAAGAACGCCAGGTCGTTGTAGATGACCCCGTGACCGGACTTGGCGGCGACGATCGTGCCGTAGCCGTACCGGGCGATGTGCCAGTACCAGCCGCCGTCCCATTCCAGACCGAGCACGTTGCGCGGGTGCCGGCCCAGGTACAGCGACCAGGCGGTCACCATGACCACGCCCGACAGCCGCGCGGCGGCGAACACCCACAGCGCCGGCAGCGCCCGCTTCAGTTCGCCCCGCCATCGCCACACCTCGGGCGAGGCGGCAGGCGACGCGGGCACGAGCTCCCGCGGGGGTCTGCCGCTCACCGTCTGGGGGCCGTCTTCCATACCGACCTCCTCGTCGCCCTGCTAGAGGGAATGGCCGGGGACGGGGTTCCACCGGTGGGAAGATCCCGACTTCATGGGACACGACGGTCCCGGACAGCGCATCCCGGCCCGGCACGGAAGGGTGATGAGGTCGCCGGGTTCGAGCCGCTCGAGCGGCTCGCTCAGTCGTTGAAGTAGTGGCCTGCTTCGAGGTCCGGGACGAGTGCGGGGTGCACGGGACGCCATCCGAGCAGCTTCTGGGTCAGGACGCTCGAGGTCGGGTTGTCGAGGGGCACGGCGGCGGCGAGGAAGCCGAAATGCCGGCTCGCGTCCTCGGTGGTGATCCCGACGGTCGGCAGCTTCAACCGGCGGCCGATGAGCTCGGCGATGTCACGCAGGGGCACGCCCTCTTCGGCGGCCCCGTGCAGGATCGAGCCGGCCGGGGCGGCTTCCACCGCCAGCCGGAACAGGTGCGCCGCATCGAGCCGGTGCACGGCGGGCCAGCGGTTCGATCCGTCGCCGACGAAGGCCGACACGCCACTCTCGCGGGCGATGTCGATCAGGCTCGGGACGAAGCCCTTGTCGCCCTCGCCGTGCACGGTCGGTGAAAGCCGCACGACCGAAGCGCGCACCCCACGCGCGGCCAGCGCCATGGCCGCGCTCTCCGATGCGATCCGGGGTGCCCCCGACCCGGGATCGGGCGCGATCTCCTCGGTCCCGAGGCGACCCGGCGCCATCATGGTGAGCATCAAGGTCCCCGAGGTCACCACGAGGGGCTTGCCGGTTCCTTCGAGCGCCGCTCCGAGAGCCTCGACGGCACGCAGGTCCAGCTTGCCGCTCGCGACGTAGTCCGAGAAGTCGTGGTTGAAGGCCAGATGGATGACGCCGTCCGCCGCGGCGGCACCCTCGTGCAGGCTGTCCGGATCGTCGAGAGAGCCGCGGTGCGCCTCGGCGCCGACGGCCGTCAGCGCCGCGGCGGCGGTGTCCGAGCGGGCGAGGCCGACGACCTGATGCCCCGATTCGAGGAGTTCACGGACGACGGCGGAACCGATGAATCCGGTCGCGCCGGTGACGAATACGCGCATGGTGCATTCCTTCGACAGGACGAACAGGGTCCACCCCGGTGCGGCACCGGGGCGGTGATTCCACCCTGCGCGCGGGACGCCTTCCGGGTCCAAGACCTGTTTCGCATCCGGCGATACGTATGAGGCATCACCACAGCTCAGACCGTGGCACACACCCATGCCGCCACGCAGTCCACCCACGCCCGCCGACCGTCGTACGCACTCCTCGGCGGCAAGTACTGCGCCGCACCCCCGCGACTAAGCGAACGGCGATCGGGAATGGCTTTCCCGGAGCTTTTGTCGGCGGCTCGCCGCGGCCGGGTCGGCGGGAGCCCTTCCACCCCACGGAAAGCAGGAGTGAACATGCAGTACGTGAAGCTCGGTTCGACGGGCCTGGACGTGTCCCGGATCTGCTTGGGCTGCATGAGTTTCGGGCTGCCCGACCGAGGGCCCCACGAGTGGACGCTCGACGCCGAGGGTGCCCGCCCCCTGATCCGCCGCGCGCTGGACGCCGGGATCACCTTCTTCGACACGGCGAACGTGTACTCCGACGGCACGAGCGAGGAGATCGTCGGCCGCGCGCTGGCGGAGTTCGCGCGCCGCGACGAGATCGCCATCGCCACCAAGGTGAACGGCGCGATGCACGAAGGACCCAACGGGCGTGGCCTGTCCCGCAAGGCCGTCATGACGGAGATCGACAACAGCCTGCGCCGCCTGGGCACCGACTACGTGGACCTGTACCAGATCCACCGCTTCGACCCCGCCACTCCCGTCGAGGAGACGATGGAGGCCCTGCACGACGTGGTGAAGGCGGGCAAGGCCCGTTACATCGGGGCGAGTTCGATGTACGCGTGGCAGTTCTCCAAGGCCCAGTACACGGCCCGGCTGAACGGCTGGACGCGGTTCGTGTCCATGCAGAACCACTACAACCTCCTCTATCGCGAGGAGGAGCGCGAGATGCTGCCGCTCTGCGCGGACCAGGGCGTCGGCGTACTGCCCTGGAGCCCGCTCGCCCGCGGTCGGCTCACCCGTGACTGGGACGTCAGCACCGAGCGCAGCCGCACCGACGAGTACGGCAAGAAGCTCTACCAGCCGGGCGACCGCGAGATCGTCGACGCCGTCGCCCGGATCGCCGCCGAGCGTGACGTCCCGCGTGCCCGGATCGCCCTCGCCTGGCTGCTGCGCCAAAGCACCGTGACCGCGCCCATCATCGGCGCCACCAAGGTGGGGCACGTCGACGACGCGGTGGCCGCCCTCGACGTGGAGCTCTCGGAGAAGGAGATCGAACAGCTGGAGGAGCCTTACACGCCTCGCGCGATCAGCGGGCACTGACGCGCGGCGCGGCGCCGCCCGCGCAGTCGTCCTCGGCGGCGTAGGCGGCCAGCCACGCCAGCGGCGCGTTCCAGTTGATGGCCACCTCGTTCGTCGAGTACGAGCCGATGTCGTCGATGTAGCAGGCCTGGGGCGCGCAGCCGGGCAGGTGCTCCTGCGCGACCGGGTCCTGCAGCCCGCTGTTGGGCCCGCCCGCGAGGGAGCCCGCCGGCGGGTGCGGCAGCGAGGGGTCGTACTGGTGCGCCCAGAAGCGGTGGTGCTGGTTGTCGGAGTACCGCTCCCCGTATCCGGTCACGTACGACCGGCCCAGGGCGTTGCGGCCCAGCAGGTAGTCCATCGACTCCAGCACTCCGGCGCGGTAGCGCGGGTCCCCGGTCAATTCCTGGGCGGTGGCCATGACGATCGCGTTGTCGGTGACCGCGCTGTTGGAGCCCCAGACGTACCCGGTGGCGGGGATCGGGACGGCGTATCCCTGCCCGGCCATGGTGGACAGATAGCCGTCCGCGGCGGCGGTCACGGAGGCGCGCATTCGCCGGAGGTCGGCCGTGGGCAGCCCGGTGCGCACGGTCGCCAGCGTCAGCCTGCCCAGCGCTGCGGTGTCGGCCCAGCTGAAGCCGCCGGACGTGAAGGCGTTCGCGGCGGTGTGCCAGGGCGAGGAGGTCACCGCGTCCCGGTAGGCGCGCTCACCGGTCGTGGCGTACAACTCGGCGGCCGCCCAGTAGAACTCGTCGGTGACCTGGGTGTCGCCATAGGCCCCACCGCCGGTGCTGTCCGAATCCGGCGCGTACATCGCCGGGTTGGCCCGCGCCGCCGTCCAGGCCTTGCGGGCGGAGGTGAGGCAACGGTTCGCGAACGCGGTGTCGTAGGACCGGAAGACACGGGCGCACTGGGCCGCCGTCGCCGCCAGGTTGAGGGTGGCGGCGGTGGACGGCGGGTGGAGCTCACGCGGCTGGGCGTCCTGCTCGGGCCGGGTCGGCAGACCGGTCCAGGCGGCGTCGTGGACTTTGTGGAACGCCATTCCCGCGTACGGCCTGCCGTCCGGGACCTGCATCCGCATCAGGAAGTCGAGCTCCCAGCGTGCCTCGTCCAGGACGTCGGGGACGCCATTGCCGCGCTCGGGAACGCGCAGCGTCGAGTCGCCGAGCGCGGACGCGGTGCCCGCCCTCTTCGCCCGTTCGAAGGAATTGACGAGCAGCCAGGTGGAAATGCCGCCGTTCACGACGTATTTGCCCTGGTCGCCCGCGTCGTACCAACCGCCCCTGACGTCCTGCGTGTAGCCGCACACCCCGGACTGACAGGGCACGTTCGTGTCACCCTGATTGGGAGCGACTCCGAGATGCCCGGCGGGCCGCGCATAGGCGGAACCCACCAGGGAGGCTTCGATCGGTATACCGCTGCGCTGGTGGTAGAAGAACGCCAGCGTGTCGGAGCGCAGCCCGTCGTAGAGATCCGCGCGAATGTCGAAGGGATCGCTGGCCGTTCCGTCGACCGTCAGGACGTAACCCGTACCGGTCCGCGCGTACGAGGAGAAGTCGGCGACCTGGGTCGGTTGCCCGGACGCGGTGTCCGGGCCCCGGCCGACGGTCGACCCCGAGGCGACCACCGTGCCCGAGGCGGTGCGCAGCCGCCAGGTGAGCGCCTCCGCGGCGGAGGTGACCACGGTCGCGCGCTTGGGACCGTCCGGCAGATAGCCGACTTGGTTGACCCGTAAGGCGGTTGTCGCCGTGGCGGCGGTGGCGAGCCCCGCCGCGGAGGGGGCGGTCGCGAGGCCCCCGACGAGTAATGCCCCCGCCAGCAAGGCGGCCGTCAGGTGTCTTTGGCGGCGGTGGGGCAACGGGAAAGCGGACATGAGCGGCTCCCAGCGGTGAGGTGAATCCTGTGCCGCGGCCACGCGAGGTGGACGACGGAGAATGGGAGCGCTCCCAATGTGGAGCATTGCATGGGCATGCCAGGCCGTCAATGGGTCGGTGAAGGCCTTTTCGCTCTTCGGAGGCCTGGTCGGGGGCTTGCGTTTGACCGCTCGCCGATGGTTGTAGGGGATTCAGAATTCCCTTTGTGGGGACCGTGGCTGACGTTTGGTCAATCCGTCCGAGCGCGACGTAAAACGGAAGGTGACGAGATCTCTTGTTTCGGCTCGGCGCACTGTGCAAAGGTGTGCCCTGTTGGCGTGCAGACAATTCGCTTCCTTCTGTACGCGCACGGTGTGCCCGCGCGCCGCCCCTCGCTTCAAAAGAGCTGTCGGAGAGGGCGATTGCGGTAACAAACCCCCCATGGGTAGTCCCTCCGCTTCGGCGGGCGGGCTACATACCCATTGGTATGGACTAATTCCTGCGTTACCTTTGGGAGGAAAGCGGACGTGAATGACGCAGCGGTGTCTCATTCCCCAACGCCCCGTCGCTTGTTCGAGGTTTCGGATGAACGGCTCGCGGCGGACCTGAAGAAGAGCTCGGGGAACACGCCCGCGCACCATCCCGTCGGGGAACTCCTTGACCGTCACTGGGAAGCGGTCTTCGCCTACGCGCGCCTGTGCACCAACGGTGTGCGTCCCGCCGGAATGCTCACCACGGCCGCATTCACCCGGCTGTTCGGTGAATCGCTGCGGCAGACCGGGCCGACGGCCGCCTGGCGGCCGCAGTTGCTGGTCACCGTACGGCGTATGACCGCCGAATGGCTCGGGGACCAACGGCGGGAGATGCTTCATCCCGAATTGCTGGCCGATTCCGACAGCCGTGACCGGGTCATGGCGCGGCTTCTGCCGCCGGAGAACAGACGGCAGTTGTCCCGCGCGTTCCAGCGGCTTCCCGAGCTCGCCCGCTGTCTGCTCTGGCACACCGAGGTCGAAGCCGAGCAACTCGCCGTACCCGCAGGGCTGTTGGGCATCGGCGACGACGACGCCCTGGTGGAACTGCGGCGGGCCCGGGAACGCCTGCGCGAGGGCTGCCTGGAAATCCACCGTGAACTGGCCCCGGAGGAGGAGTGCCGCCGCTTCCACCGGATGCTCGATGTGTCCCTGCGCCGCGGCGGCCTCGACCTCGACGCCGATCTGAGCAGGCACATGGGCCGGTGCCGTCACTGCCGTCACACCGCCGACCAGTTGAGCCGGTTCAACGGCGACCTCGCGCTGGCCCTGGCCGAGGCCCTGCTCGGCTGGGGCGCCGCGGCCTACCTCGACTCCCGCCCCGGACGCGTCGACGCGATCGTGGAAGTGACGGAAGTCCCGGACAGCGTCCCGGCCGCGCACAGAATCCCTCCCCTTCCCAGCCACGCGCCCCTCGTTCCGGGCGAGCCCCCGCGCCCCGCGCCGCGCAGCCGCGCTTCCGGTCACTCCCGCCCGCCGACGCACAAGGCGCCCCGACGCTCCTCCCGCCGCGCCCCGCGTCGCAACAACATCGCGCTGGCCGCGCTGACCGTGAGCGGAATGATCCTGGTCCCGCTGGTCCTGTGGGTCACCCAGAGCTCGGACGGCGCGCCCGGCATCGCCGACGGCGCCGGACCCTCGGGCTCGCCCAGTTCGGGCCCGGTCAAGGCGCCCGGATCGAACCCGTCCTGGATAGGCACCGGCGACACGTCGAAGGGCGGCGTGCGCGGCCGGCTGCGCAACACCGAGACCGGGCTGTGCATCGGCATCGTGAGCAAGAAACCGGCGAAGGGCGTGGAGACCGCGCTCACGCCGTGCTCCTCGGCGGCGAGCCAGGAATGGTTGTACGAGGACGACGGACTGCTGCGCGACCTGGCCGCCCCCGACCTCTGCCTCGACTCCCACCTCGGCTACTCGGTCCAACTCGCGCCCTGCACCGGCGCGTCGCAACCAGGCACCAAGAACGTGCGCTACGACTTCACCCTCCAGGGCATGGTGGTGCCCCGCTGGAACCAGGACCTGGTCCTCACCCCCGCCTCCACCAAGGGCGAGGCGTCCGTGGTCCTCAAGGTCCGGGGGGAGGAGTCCGACCAGCACTGGACGATGGACACCTCGTCGCCCTCGCTCCAGATGGAGGCGGTCAACTGGGACTCCGCCGGGCAGACGAAGACATCGTCGGGTCACGCCTCTCCCGAGCCGTCGAAGTCACCGTCGGCGACCGTGCCCAAGTCGTCGCCCCGGCCCTCGGCCGAGCCCTCGACGCCCGCGCCCTCGTCACCCGCCGACAGCTGCTCCCCGTACTACTACTGCGCGCCTTCGAGCGGACAGTACGGCGATCCCGGGTACGGCTACGGAGATGGCTACGGCGGCTACGGCGGTTATGGGTACGGCGGTTACGGGGGATACGGCGGTTACGGACACGGCGGCGGCCAGGGCGGCCATCGCTGACCCGTTCTGGACGTCACACCGACCGCGGCCGGGCCACGCGCGCCCGGCCGCGGTCGTGTGCGTAGTGGTGGTCGGCGTCGGAGTCGTCAGGAACTCGCCGTAGCCGACTGCGAGGCCGCCGTACCCAGGAACTCCGACCAGCCGCCGAGGGGCGACTGTCCCGGGTTGAGGGTGCGCAGCTTGCGCAGTACGGCCGGGTCCTGGGCCTCCAGCCACTGGACGAGCTGGCGGAAGGAGACCAGGCGCACGTCGTCGTGCCCGGCGATCTGCTCGATGGCCTGCTCGACCGCGTCCATGTATATCCCCCCGTTCCAGCGTTCGAAGTGGTTGCCTATGAAGAAGGGGGCGCGGTTGCTCTCGTAGGCGCGGCGGAAGCCGGCGAGGTAGCTGTCGCGGGCCTGGGCGCGCCAGGCGTCGTACATGGACTTGTCCCCGAGCGGGTTGGCGTGGGACTGGTTGGCCATCAGGTTGTAGTCCATCGACAGGACCTGGAAGGAGTGGCCGGGGAAGGGTATGGACTGCAGCGGGAAGTCCCAGACCTTGCCGCCCTGGACCTTGCCGGGCCACATCTGCAGGCCGCCGGGGCTGCTCGCGTCGTACTTCCAGCCGAGGGCGGCGGCGGTCGGCAGCAGGTTGGACTGGCCCTCCAGACACGGGGCGCGCCCGCCGATCAGCTCCTTCTCGTAGTCGAAGGGGAACGGCTCGAGGTCGGTGAAACCCGTGTTGGTCTTCCACTCGGTGACGAACTTCTTCGCCTGCGCGATCTCGCTGCGCCACTCGGCGGGGGACCAGCGGCGCACCCCGTCCGCGCCGCAGAAGTGGCCGTTGAAGTGGGTGCCGATCTCGTGGCCCTCCAGCCAGGCGGACCGGATCTGCTGGATCGTGGAGTGGATGTGCCGGTCGGAGAGGTAGCCGATCGCGGAGGCGCCCACGGGGTGTTGCGGCGGGCTGTAGAGGTGCTTCTTCGACTCGGGCAGCGTGTAGATGCCGCTGAGGAAGAACGTCATCGAGGCGCCGTGGTCGGCGGCGACCTTGCGGAAGCGGGAGAACAGCTTGTTGCTGAGCTCGCCCGCGCCGTCCCAGGAGAAGACCACGAACTGCGGCGGGCGCTCGCCCGGCTTCAGCCGTTCGGCCTTGGGCTGCTTGGGCTGGGCCCCGGTGTCGGCGGTGGAGCCGTCGCCGATCAGCTTCGGCTTGGGGGACTTGCCGCTCGTGTCCCCCTTGGAGCTGCTGCCCACGGACCAGTCGTTCGCCGAGCAGGCGGTGAGCGCGCCCAGGCCGCCCAGCGCGCCCGCCGAAGCCGTCGCGGTCAGCAGACGCCTGCGTGAGATGCCGGTCATGATGAACCCCCGATGTTCTCGATCCGGCTCCCGCCCGCGGGCGGGAGCTTCCGTTCCTGTGACGCGCCGCTCTGCGGGGTGCGTCAAACGGTGTGATGCGTGGATCGTCGGGAAAGGTCGCCGGGATCGGCACGTGTTGCTGTTCCGTGACAAACCCCGCCGATCCGCGGGGCGGACGGCGGGGCGGGGTCGATGACGCCGGCTGGGGTCAGGCGCCGTTGCCGGCGCGGACGACGGTCAGGGATACGGAAGAGGCGTTCCCCGACACGGGTACCTCGCCCCCCTTCCACGCCACCTTGAGCGGGTCCCGCTCGTCGGGCGGCGTGACGATCAGCGAGGCGGGCGTCGCCGTCTTCGCCCCGCTGATGCCCGGATTGGAGAACGTCAGTCCCGCCCACGCGCTCCGCCCCGGCGCCAGCGTCACCGTCGTCGGCGTATCGGCGGAGCGCCTCGGGTCGGGCCCGAGCTGCTTGCCCGACGCGTCGACGAACGCCGCCCCGGGGAAGCCGCGCACGGTGCAGGTGCGGTGGGAGATGTTGGTGAGGACGACGGGGAAGTTCTCCTGACCGGCGCCCGGATCGTTGGCGCCGACCGTCGCGCGCAGCTCCGAGGTGTGGCATCGGGTACCGCCGGACGAGCCGCTCCCGGTCGAGGACGAGTTCGAGGTCGACGACGAGTTCGAGGCCGCTGCCGATGGTGTGAGGGAACCGGTCGGGGCGGCGCCCGTACCGGTGGTGTCGGTGGTCTGGTCGCCGGAGGCCGGCTCGGCCGTGCCGGAGAGCTTCTGCGGAGGACTGGCGGCGCCGTGGTCGGTGCCGCAGGCCGTGAGCAGGCCGAGCAGCGCGACACCCGCGACCAGCGCTGCCCGGTGGGTGGGGGAGGACGGGCGGCGGACGGGAACCGCGTCGCCGGGCCGGAAGGTCGCCATGTCAACACTCCTTGGAATTCACCGCACGCGCCCTGACTCGGCGTGCGAACGGCGCTCTGTGCTCCGTCACCAGTGTCCGATGCTCGGGCACGCGAAAAGGTTCGCGGACCGGACGCGCGATTTCCGCGGATCCCGGAACGGGGACCGTGAGCCGGGCCTCGCGGGCCTCGGCGCCGCTCGTCGGCTTCCCCCTGGTCGGCCTCCGGCTCGTCGGCTTCCCGCTCGTCAGTCTCCGGCCCGTATGGAGCCGAGTATCCGGTCGGTCGTCGCGGCACTGCCGGCGGCCTGGCGTATCTGGACGTACAGCTGTGGCTGCTGATTCCGGCCCGCCGAGGTGAGCCCCGCCTCCGTGAGGGAACCATGGCTGCCCGGACAGGCGTTCCAGGTGCGGATCAGCCCGTGCCAGCGCGTGCCCGTATAGGTGCGGCTGCCCTCGTAGTGGCAGTCGGTGTGGGCGATCGCCCCGACCCTGCCGCGTACGTCGCCGTGTTCGCTCAGGCCGACGAACACCCCGTCCACACCCGAGCGCAGGTTCTGCCACTTCGCCAGGTCGTCCGCGACGGCGAGACCGGGTTCGTGCGTGTCCGACAGGCCCACGGTCCGCGGATCCCATCCGGAGTCGCGCAGTTGGCGGCCCCATCCGTCCGGAACCTCGACCGAGACCTGTCCGGAGGCGTCCTCGACCGTCACGGACGGGGCGTCGGACCGGCGGGTCACGAGCGCGGCGGTCACACCGGCCGCGCCGATCGCGACCGCGGCGGCCACGGCCACCAGCGCGGTCCGCCGACGGCGCCGGGGCACACGGACCGCCCCCATCGACACCTGTTCGGCCAGCCGTTCCAACTCCACGGCCAGGCTCAGCGCCGTGGGCCAGCGCCGCTCGCGGTCGGGTTCCATGGCGCGCAGCAGCGCCCGCTGCACGTCCGGGGCCAGATCCGTACGCAGCCGTTCGGGTCGTACGACCTTGCCGGGCGGCCCGGGGACCGACCCCGTGACCAGGTGGTAGCCCAGGGCGCCGAGGCTGTACACATCGGCCCGCGCGTCGATGCCCGAACCGGGCTGGGCCTGCTCGGGCGGGGTGTAGCCCGCGGAACCGGCCGCCATCGTCAGCCCGGAGGCCTGCGCCAGGCTCTTGGCGAGCCCGAGGTCGGCGAGCAGGACGCGGTCGGCGCCGCCGGAGGAGGTGCGCAGCAGTACGTTGGACGGCTTGATGTCGCGGTGCACGATCCCGGCCTCGTGCAGCGCGGCCGCGGCCCGTGCCACGAGGGCCGTCAGGCGCAGTGCCTCGGCGATGGGCAGCGGTCCGGCCTCGATCCGGTCGTCGAGGGTGCCTCCGTCGGCGTACTCCATGACGAAGTAGGGCCTGCCGTCGGGCAGTTCACCGATGTCGTAGACCTGGACGACCCGGTTCGAGTCGGCCTTGCGCAGCAGCCGGGCCTCGGAGAGGAATCGTTCGCGGACGTCGAGGTGGTCGGCCCAGTTGTCGGACAGTACCTTCAGGGCGACGACGGCCTCGAGCACCTCGTCGTGGGCCAGCCAGACCACGCCGAAGCCACCCGCGCCGAGACGCCGGTCCAGACGGTAGCGGCCGATCCGATCGAGGGGATCCCTCAGCATGGACAACGGCCTGGCATCTGTTCACCAGCGGGCATGTGCTCTCCAGGGCGGGGCGGATGCCACGAGCGCGGCGCTGTGGCCGCTGTCCCTAGAGGGGTTGCTGCTCCTGGCAACGGTCGGGCAGTTCAAGCCTACCGGTCACGTCGGCCGCCGAGTACGCGGCACCATGTGGAGGGCGTTCTTTCCTCGGTATCCCATGTGTCGTGGCAGATGGAGGCTTCATGGCGGACTTCGTACGCACCCGGCGCAGGCTCCCGGGAGGAGACCTGTCCCCGGCGACCGCGCTGACGCTCGACCGGGTGCGGCTCGGCGCGGGTGGACCGCTCGTCCGCCTGCGGGTGGCGGGCGGCAGAGTCACCCATGTCGTCGTGGAGGAGGGCACCGGCGGGCGGGCGAGGCCGGCCGACGGTGAGCGTGTCCTCGATCTGGAGGGGCGGGTGCTGCTGCCGGGCTTGTGGGACGCCCACGTCCACATGGCCGAGTGGGCGAGCGCCCGTCACCGGCTCGACCTGTCCGGGACCGCCTCCGCGCGGGCGGTGGCGGACATCGTGCGGGAACGCGGCGGCGGGGCGTCCGACGGCACGGTGCTCTTCGGATACGGGTTCCGGGACGGGCTGTGGCCCGACGCCCCGCACAAGCGGCTGCTCGACGCGGCCCTGCCCGATCGGCCGGTCGCCCTGGTCAGCGCCGATCTGCACGCCGCATGGCTGAACTCCGCCTGCCTCGCGCTCGTCGGCCGGGGCGACCATCCCAGCGGTCTGGTCAGGGAACACGAGTGCCATGAGGTCCTGTCCGCCCTCCCCGCGGCGCCGGCCGAACTGGTCGACGGCTGGATCGCGGACGCCTGCGAGGCCGCCGCCGCGCGCGGGGTCACCGGTGTCATCGACTTCCAGTACGGCGACGCGGTCGAGGACTGGGAGCGGCGCTCGGCCGAGTCCCCGCCCGCCGTGCGGGTGGCGGCCGCCGTCTACCCGAGCCGCCTGGACGCGGCGGTGGAGCGCGGACTGCGCACGGGAGCCGAACTCGGCGTGGGTGGAGGCCTGGTGCGGGTGGGTCCGCTGAAGCTCTTCACCGACGGCTCGCTGAACACCCGTACCGCCCTGTGCCGCGATCCCTATCCGGGGCTGGCGGGCACGGACGGTTCCCACGGGATCGAGGAGACGTCACCGGGGGAGCTGGTGCGGCTCATGCGGCGGGCCGCCGCGCACGGAATCGAACCAGCGGTGCATGCCATCGGCGACCGCGCCAACACCGTGGCCCTGGACGCCTTCGAGGCGGTGCGCTGCCGCGGCCGGATCGAGCACGCGCAGCTGCTGAGCCCCGAAGACCTCCCGAGATTCGCGCGGTTGGGTGTCACGGCGGGAGTGCAGCCCCGGCATGCGACGGACGACCGTGATGTGGCGGACCGGCACTGGGCCGGGCGCACCGAGCGGGCCTTCGCCTACGCCGATCTGCTGGCCGCCGGAGCCCGTCTGGAGTTCGGTTCGGACGCCCCCGTCTCGCCGCTCGACCCCTGGCTCGCCATCGCGTCGGCCGTCAGCCGTACCGATGACGAGCGTCCCCCGTGGCACCCGGAGCAGCGCCTGTCGGTCCCGGACGCGCTCGTCGCGGCGGCCCGCGGGCGCCGGCTCATCAGGGTCGGTGACCCGGCCGACCTGGTGGTCGTGGACGTGGACCCGCTGGACGCCGACACGGGCACACTGCGCACGATGCCCGTGCACGCCACGATGACGGACGGCCGCTGGACCCATGGGCCGTACTGAGACGGGCGCCGGCACACCTGCTCCGGGTGGCGGAAGTGAGGTACGTCCGGACGGCCGCGGCCAGGACCCGACGCCCGTCCGGCGCAAGGCGGTTCACCCCGTGGGCGCGAGTACGGTCGTACGGCCTCCCAACGCGGCGGAGAAGTGGTCCGTGACCTGCTCCAGCGCCGTGGCGGTAGCGGGCGCGACGGTCAGTGTGCCGTCGTCGTCGACCTCGACGTCCTTGTCGAGCGTGAACCAGCCGGGCACGATGTGGGAGGCGCCCATGGAACTCAGCACCGGACGCAACGCGTAGTCGATGGCCAGGACATGGGCCGTGCTGCCACCGGTGGCCAGCGGCAGCACCGTCTTGCCGGCCAGTGCGTACTGCGGGAGCAGGTCGAGCAGCGACTTGAGCAGGCCCGAGTAGGCGGCCTTGTACACGGGCGTCCGATCACCACTCCGTCCGCCTGCTCGAACAGGGCCGTGGCGGAGGCGATCGCCGGATGCCGGAAGTCGGCGTCGAGCAGCGCCTGTGCGGGGAGGGTGCGCACCTCCAGCGGGGTCACGTCGTGGCCCTGGAGACGGAGCCGGTCGTCCAGGTGACGCAGTAGCCGGGAGGTGCGGGAGGTGGGGGAGGGGCTTCCGGAGACGGACAGGATCGAGGCCATGACGGGACCTTCCGGGATCGGGGTTCAGACGTACGGAGCGGGCGAGCGGTTGCTCACCAGGCGCTCGACCGCACCGTGATCAGCGGCCGCAGTTCGTTGCGCAGCGTTTCCAGGAAGGTGACGACGTCGGCCGCCACGGAGCGGTGCTGGAGGTCGTTGAGGACGTCGTGGTGGGCGCCGTGGACGACCGAGAGGCGGGCACGGGGCAGTGACTTCGCCGTGTGCGCGAGGGCCTCGTGGTCGGCGAGCGGATCGGCGTCGCCGATGAGGAGCAGGGCGGGGACGGCGGATCCGCTGTCGTGGGCCGCGGTGAGCACCGCGTCCGGTATCGCGTCGTCGAGCGTTCCGCGCCGCACTTCGGGGTCCTGGGTGAGCGTGCCCCGGTGGGCCGGGCAGGAGGTGCGGACGTCGAGTTCCTGGTCCCAGGTGCGGACGGCGGCGGTGCTCCCGGACGCCTGGCCGGGAAGGCCCGCGAGGATCACGGCGTCGGGCTGATCGCCGGGCGTCTCCGCCCGGCCGAGCAGCGCGGCGACCGCGGCGGCGCCCGAGTCGGCGCCGACAAGGACCAGGGGCCGTACGACACCGTCCTCGGCTGCGGTGCCCTCGACGGCGTCGGCGAGCCGGGCGGCGAAGCCGGTCAGGGACGCGCCCAGGTCCTCGGCGTCGAGGTCCGGGGCGTCGATCACCCGGACCCGGTAGGCGTCGGCGGCGAGCCGCCTGCCGAAGCGGGCGTAGGTCGCCCGCGTCTCGCCCCGCCCGGCAACCACGAGGATCGTGCCGCGGGTCCGGAGGCCTTCGGGGCCGTGGTGGTCGCTGTACTGAGTCATCTCACACTCCTGCGGATGCGGGCTCGGCCGTGGGCGCGGGCTTCCCGCCCGACGCGGGTGCCGCCTCGGGCGCGATGAGTCGCCCCATCGCCGACAGTTCGGTCATGGCGCGGTCCTCAGCCGTTCACGAGCCGGCGCTCGCGGGCGTGACGGTTGGCGGGGACGGGCAGACCGAGGTTGCCGCGCAGGGTGTCGGCCGCGTACTCGGTACGGAACAGCCCGCGCTTCTGCAGAATCGGGACGACGCCGTCGACTAAGTGGTTCAGCTCGTCCTCGGTGCGGAAGGCGAGGTTGATACCGTCGAAGGCGCGGGCGTCGAACCACCGCTGGATGGTGTCGGCCACGGTCCGCGGGTCACCGACGAACGGCGACTGACGGAACTGGTTCACGGATTCGGCCACTTGGCGCAGGGTCAGGTTCTCGGTCCTGGCCCGCTCGATGAGCTGCGCGGCACTCGTGCGCCCGCCCTTCTCGGCGAGGTGAGCGACATCCGGGAAGGGCGCGTCCAGGTCGTGCACGCTGAAGTCGTACGCTCCGAAGGAACGGCCCAGCAGAGCCAGGTTGCGGTCGAAGTCGTCGTCCTCCTCGAAGATCTCCCGCTCGCGACGGCGGGCCGCCTCGTCGGTGGCGGCGACGACCGGGCCGCCGTGGATGAGGATCTTGACGTGGTCGGGGTCGCGGCCGTAGGCGGCGGTGCGCTTCTTGATGTCGGCGTAGTAGTCCCGCGCCTGCTCCAAGGTGCCCCCGGGCGCGAAGATGCCCTCGGCGACCTGTGCGGCGAGATCACGCCCCTCCTCGGACACCCCGGCCTGGAAGATCACCGGCTGGCCCTGCGGGGAGCGGGAGAGGTTCAGCGGGCCCGCGATCTTGAAGTGCTCGCCCGCATGGTCGAGTTCGTGCAGCTTGGCCGGGTCGAGGAAGACGCCCCGCTCGACGTCGGCCGGGAAGGCGTCGTCCTCGTACGAGTCCCACAGCCCCCGGGCGACCTGCACGAACTCCAGGGCACGGCCATAGCGGGTGGCGTAGTCGAGGTGCTCGTCGAGTCCGAAGTTCCGCGCGGTGCCGGTGTCGAAGCTGGTCACCACGTTCCAGCCGGCCCGCCCGCCACTGATGTGATCGAGCGAGGCGAAGCGGCGGGCGAGGTTGAAGGGAGAGTTGTACGTCGAACTCGCCGTGCCCACCAGGCCAAGGTGCTTGGTGTGGGTGGCGACGGCCGACAACAGGGTCAGCGGTTCCAGGCGGTTGAGATAGTGCGCCGGGTAGGTGGAGTTGATGAACTGGCTGTCGACGATGAACAGGGCGTCGAACAGGGCGTGTTCGGCCGCCTGTGCCAGCCGGATGTAGTAGTTGATGTCGATGCTGGCGTTCTTCGCGACGCGCGGGACCTTCCACAGACCGTGCTGGCCGGGGCCGCCGACACCGTAGGGGTGGAGGGCGAGGTGGAGCGGTCGGGACATGGCTGTTCCTGTTCTGTCAGGGGGGTGAGGGAGTCTCAGGCGTGCAGGAGCGCGCGCAGGGCTTCGCGTTCGGCCCGGTCGGCCGGGGCGCTGTGCAGGGTCGGCGCGGAACGGATGAGCAGCCGCGTGTAGGCGTGCCGGGGTTCGCTGATGACGTCACGGGCGGTGCCGGCCTCGACCAGCTCGCCCCGGTACAGCACGGCGATGCGGTCGGCGACCCCGGCGACGGATCCGAGGTCGTGGGAGATGAAGACGAGGGCCACCCCGTCGGTGCGGAGCTCCTTGAGGATCTGCAGGATCTGGACGCGGTTGGCGGAGTCCAGGGCGCTGACCGGCTCGTCGAGGATGAACAGACGCGGTTCGGTGACCAACGCCCGCGCCACCGCGACGCGTTGGCGCTGTCCGCCGGACAGCTCACCGGGCAGCCGGTCGAGCAGGTCGTCGGAGAGCCGGACCCGGGAGAGGAAGGCGCGCACCCGTGTCGCCGCCTCCTGCCGGGACACACCCTGGATGAGCAGTGGCTCGGCCAGCGAGGCCTCGATCGTGAGATCCGGGTCGAGGCTGCGCAGGGGGTCCTGGGAGACGTACTGGATCACACCGCGGCGGCGCAGGGCGCGCCATGGGCGATGGCCGTACGCGCTGACGTCCTCGCCGTCGATCACGATCGACCCCGCCGAGGCGCGCACCAGGCCGAGCGCGGCCCGCGCGAGGGTCGACTTGCCCGAACCGGTCTCGCCGATGATGCCGACGGTCTCGCCCGGCGCGACGCTCAGGGAGACACCGTTCAGGGCGCGGCGGCGGCGCCGACGCGGTCCGTAGTGCACCTCCAGGTCCGTGACTTCCAGGACGGGGTCGGTGGGCTGCTGCGAGCACCCAGGAGGCGATCGTGGTCAACCTCCCGCGCCTGTACGCGCTACGGCCCGGGCAATCCGAACCGCCCCGGGGGTGACGGAGAACGCCCAGGATCCGAAGGAGCATGCCGACGGCGGTGTCCATCTCCCTTCACCCCGCCTCCCCGGGGAACCGGGAAGGGGCGCGACCTCCGGGCTGTCCGATGGAGCAGGACGGAGAGAGCCCCAGCCCACTGGGGCGCGCCGAACGATGCCGAGTACGTGCAACTATGATGCCTGGCCTCTGATCGACACCGAGGGGAGCACCCAGTGCAGGACGCGGCGGCGACCGAGGAGCTTGCGCTGCGCGCGGCCTCGGGTGATCCGGCAGCGCTTGACCTGCTGCTCCAGGGGATCCGTCCGGAGGTCGTGCGGCGCTGTGGGCGCTTTCTGCCCTGCCGCGAGGACGCCGAGGAGGCTGCGCAGGACGTCCTCCTCCAGGTGGCGCGGAAGATCACCTCGTTCGAGGGGCGCAGCCGGTTCAGCACCTGGCTCTACACGGTCGTCGCCAACTGTGCGCGTCAGAAGTACCGCGAGCTGAAGCGGCGGGCCGCCGAGCAGCCGGACGTCATCGACGCCTCGCAGCACGTCGACCCGCGCACCACGAGCGTGATCGCCGGATCCCGCATCGACCTCCTGGAGGCGCTGGAGCGCCTGGAGCGAGAACACCCGCATCTGGTCGCGCCGTTGGTCTACCGGGACATCTGCCAGCTGGAGTACGCCGAGGTCGCCGAGCGCGTCGGCATTCCGCTCGGCACGCTCAAGTCCCGCCTGCACGAGGCGCGCAGGCAGGTCAGGCCCTGGCTGGTCGACGCGTCCTGACGGGGCGGCGGCCACCTGCCGCGGTCAACCACCGCGCGAGCAGTCAACTGGCCTGAACCCCGTACCGGTTGTGGCGCAAGGTAAGAGATTGATGATAAGTCGCGGCAGGGTCTCCCGGCGGCCTTGATCACGTCTGTACTGTCCACCGTTGTGTCGAACGCCAGTTGTTCAACGGCCGTTCTACGCGCGCAGATCGACGCCCCGCACCGCCTCTTCCCCCGCCCCCACCCATGGAGGAATGCCGGATGCTCACCCCCACAAGGCCCCGTCACAGACTCGCCGTCGCCCTCACCGCGCTCGGCGTGCTGCTCACGGGAGCCGCGCTCCAGACGACCACCGCCGCCCCCGCTCACGCGGCCACCACCCATCGCGTCCTGTTCGACAACGGCCACGCCGAGACGGCGGGCAACGCCGACTGGATCATCTCCACCAGCCAGCCGAACCCGCTGAGCGAGGACTCCTCGCCGTCCTCCGAGACCGACTGGACCGGCGCGCTCTCCTCGTGGGGCGTGGCCCTGCAGAAGACCGGCGACTACAGCCTGGACACGCTGCCTTCGGGCTCCAAGCTGACGTACGGCGGTACCTCGGCCACCGACCTGTCGAACTTCGACACGCTGGTGCTGCCCGAGCCCAACACGCTCTTCACCACGGCCGAGAAGACCGCGATCATGACGTTCGTGAAGAACGGCGGCGGTCTGTTCATGATCTCCGACCACACCGGTGCCGACCGCAACAGCGACGGCTACGACGCGGTGAAGATCCTCAACGACCTGATGACCAACAACAGCGTCGACTCCACCGACCCGTTCGGCTTCTCCATCGACTCGCTGAACATCAGCTCGGGCTACCCCGCGGCGATCAGCGACAGCACCAACGCGGTCCTGCACGGCTCGTTCGGCACCGTCAGCAAGAGCCTCATCGCCAACGGTACGACGGTCACGCTGAAGCCCGCGGACAACTCGGCGGCCAAGGGCCTGCTCTACCGCTCCGGTTACTCGGGCAACACCGGGGCCTTCTTCGCCACCAGCACCTTCGGCAGCGGCAAGGTCGCCTTCTGGGGCGACAGTTCGCCGATCGACGACGGCACCGGCCAGTCCGGCAACACGCTCTACGACGGCTGGAACGACACCGGCGCCACCAACGCCGCCCTCGCCCTGAACGCCACCGAGTGGCTTTCCTCGTGAGTGAGCCGGGCCTCGTGACTGAGCAAGTGAGCAAGTGAGCCCGTGGGCCCCTAGTGTGCGCACACCAGGGGCCCACGGGCTCGGTCGTGTCCGGTCAGCGCTGGGTGTAGATGAAGCCGATCTTGTCGACCTCATCGCCCGTGCGGCCGTGGAACCCGGCGATCTGCCAGCCCGACGGCGCCGTGCGGGTCACGCAGTCCGACGTCGTCGCACCGCCCGCCAGGCTGTTGCCGAGGTTGGTGGTGAGCTTGGCGTAGAAGATCCGGGTGTTGCCGTCCTTCACACCCTGGCACAGCTGCGCCGAGGTGACGTACTCGCCGCTGCCGAGCGTGAGCGACGACGCGGTGCCGCCCGTGCCGCCGTGGGTCAGCGTCGTGCCGTTGCTCAGCGTCAGGCCCATCTGGTCGACGCGCGAGCCGCTGCGCAGGGTGAGAGTGGTCGCCCTGGCCCCGGCCGGCACGCTGTCGATGTCGTTGAAGTAGTCCCCGTGCGGGCCGCCGAACTGGTCGCTCAGCTGGAAGGAGGGGTTGCGCGACCATGTGAACTTGGCGGTGATCGGGTCGTGGTCGGAGAGCATCAGCCCGTCCGAGGTCAGGAAGCTCGCGTGCTCGTTGTTGTAGCTCGTGGCGTTGAGCGTGACCAGCTTGCTGCCGCGATACAGGATCTTGTCCACGACCTCGCAGGTGTTGGGCACGGTGGCGCCGGTCTGGTCGCAGACCAGCGCGTCGCTGCCCTTGGCGGGCGGGGTGCCGCCGCGGATGAGCTTGACCCAGGCGTCGGTCAGGCCGTTGGCCGCGCCGAACTCGGCGATCGTGTCGCCGGCCCGCGTGTAGCGGGTGTTGGTGTCACCCATGACCACCACGGCGTTGCCCTTGGAGTGGCTCTGGATGAAGGCCGTGAGCTGGTTGAGGTTGTCCGCCCGCGAGGCCAGGTCGCCGTCGTTGGTGCCCGCGTTGGTGTGCAGGTTGTAGAAGTCGACGTACACGCCTTCGGCCAGCCGTTCCCGCATGAACGTGAAGCCCTTGGGGGTCAGGCAGTCGCCCGAGTCGATCTGGCAGGAGTTCCAGTGCACCCGCTCGAAGTCGTCGGTGTCGTAGGGGATCTTCGACAGGGTGTTGAGCCCGCTGCCGATCCCGGCGCCACCGCTGGTGGGTGTGCGGTAGGCGTGCGTGGTGTCGCCCGCGTAGAGATAGGAGTGGTAGTTGAAGTCCTCCTCCACGTGGACGATGTCGTACGGGCCGAGCCGCTGGCCTATCGCCGTGGTGCTGGTGTCGCGCGGGGTCGAGGCGCTGGAGATGATCTCGGGGAGTCCGGCGACGTTGTAGCTGAGCACGTTGAAGGTGCCCGAGTCGGCGGCCGCCGCGGTGGGGGCGGTCGCCGTGAGTCCGCCGAGGGCCGCGGCTGCCGCGGCCAGTGTGGCGAGGACTCTTCGGAGAGGTGACATGGGGGTGTCTCCTGGGGACTGGGTACTGAGGGATGACGGGGCGTCAGTAGCCGACCGAGAACGTGGCGTCGGCCTTTTCGGTGCTGGTGGAGATGGGATCGATGCGCAGGACGTAGTTTGCGTGGCGGATGTGACGGTCCGGATAGTTGAAGGAGCGGAAGGATGACCAGGAGGTGTCGGCCAGGCCCGCGGTCCGGTAGAACGTGGCGTCCTGCGCGAACGTCGTCGTGCTGTCGTTGACGTCCAGTTGCAGCTGGTAGTTGTAGTGCCTCAGATAGCGCGTGGGGTAGCTGACGGACTGGAAGGACACCCCGGAGCTGTCGGCGAGCCCCGGCACGAGCTTCCACTCCGCGTCGGTGTACGGGTCGAACGGGTAGGCGTCGATCCGGCCGATGTAGTCGGCGTGACGGACGTACCGGTCGGGGTAGTTGTAGGACTTGATGCGGTTCCAGCCCGGCTTGCCGTACGCCGCCACGAGGCTGTCGTACTCGGTCGTGGTGATCGGCTGGATGGTGCCGTGCTTGGAGTTGACCGGCTGGGTGTAGAGCCGCTGGTCGACCGCGCTCCAGGTGCCCGTGGCCAGGTCGCCGCTCTGCCAGGCGTAGAAGACACCGTTGGGGGTGTAAGTGTCCCCCCAGAGGTACCAGTTGGCCGACGTCTGGGACTTGACGAGGATCGGGGCCTCGGTGCCGCCGTGTGCGATGGGTGTGCTGAACACGGTGAAGCTGCCCGGGTCCAGGGAGGTCGACTTGGCGCCGACCAGCGTCTGGTCCTCCTTGAAGTAGAGGTAGTTGACCCCGCCGACGCCCACGGCCAGGTCGCCGTCGATGATGTCGTAGCCGGGGTCGAAGAAGACCTGTGCCGTCGACGCGGTCACGAAGTCGGTGGTGTAGTTCACCATGATGACGTTGTGGCCCGTGGAGTTGACGGCCGAGTAGATGATCCCGTACTGCCCGCGGCCCGCGTCCCAGTACGCCTCCGGAGCCCAGCTGTGGGTGGCCATGTCGTGCAGCTTCAGCCGCCGGTAGCCGGTGAAGGAGCGCAGGTCGGCGGAGTCCCAGACATGGATGTACTGGCTCTGCAGGCTCCAGTCGGTGCCCTTGAGGTCGGTGGCGAGCACGACGAAGGTGCCGTCCTGTTTGCGCAGGATGAACGGGTCGCGCAGGCCGCCGGTGCCCCCGGTCGGGGTCACGACCGGGTTGTTCTGGTTCAGCGGCATCCACTGGAGCGAGTCGGTGCTGACGGCGAGGTGGAGACCGTAGTCGTCACCGAGGCCGTTCGGGGACTCCGTGAAATAGCCCATCACGTACGCGGATCCGGTCGCGGCGCGAGCGGACGGAACGCCGATCGCGAAGGAGGCGGTGAGGGCGGCCATCGCCCCCAGCACGGTGCGGCGGGACGGCTCAAGGGGTCTGGGGCTGTCGCTCATCGGGTTCTTCTCCTTCTGTTCCTAGGCTGAGGCTGAGGCTGTGGATGCGGATGCGGCTGCGGCGCTCATGCCCAGGCCGTCACGGGTACGAAGGAGCTGTCCTGGCGGAAGAGGTCGGTGCCGTCCGACACGTCCACACGCAGCTGGTAGTTGTAGTGGCGCAGGTAGTAGCCCGGGTAGTTGTACGACTCGAAGCGGACGGCGCCGTCGGGGGTGCCGGCGCGGATGACGAACGTGGCGTCCTTGGCGAACGTCGACGTACCGTCGCTCGCGTCGAAGCGGGCCCGGAAGTCCCAGTGGCGCAGGTAGTTGCCGGCCGCGTCCCGGAAGGAGTAGGCGTTCGCGTCGGCGAGGCCCGGCACCACGGTGAAGGTGGAGGCCTGCTTCTCGGCGGTGGTGCTGGAGCTGCTGACCACGGGCAGGTTGAGCAGCGCGGACTGCTCCTGCCAGTAGCGGGTGGAGTAGTTGCCCGACCGGAAGGAACGGGTGACGTTGGTGGCCAGGTTGACGCCGCCGGACACCGTCTCCTTGATCACGGTGAAGTGGCGGGCCGTTCCGGAGATGCCCGGCAGCTTCTTCGGGGCGGCCCAGGTCGCGAAGGTGTCGTAGCTGTCGCTGTAGTAGTAACTGCCGTCGCCGTAGCCGTCGAAGAAGATCCGCCAGGCGCCGTTGTCGAGCTGGATCACGGAGGGACCCTCACGGGTGCCACCCCAGCCGGCCCAGTCGCCGGTGCGGGTGATGGTGTACGGCCCGGTCAGGCTGGAGGCGGTGGCGTACTCGATGTACTTCGTCGTCTCGTTCTTCGGGAACGCGTGATACGTGGAGCCGATCTTCACGATGAACGTGTCGATGTGGTTGGCGCCGATGCCGGACAGCGCCACGGGTGAACTCCACGCGGTGAGCGCCAAATTGGCTGCCTTCATCACATACGGCGTGAAGATCCACTCGTCGTCGGTGGTCGAGCAGGACACGATGACGTTCACGCTGCCGTCGCTGTCGACGAACCACTCGGGCGCCCATGCGCGGGACAGACCGGTGATCGGGACCGTGTAGTCGTACAGGAAGGTCCAGTTGGCCCGGTCGGAGCTGCGGGCGAAACCGATGGTGGTGCTGACGTCCTGCCAGGTGTGTGTGGTGTAGGTGATGTAGTAGTAGCCGTCGGTGTGCTTGAACACGCTGGCGTCGCGGATGCGGTTGCTGGGTGGGGTGTAGGCGGAGGACTTGACGAGCCGGAAGTCGGTGGCGTCGTCCGACTGGTACACGTTGACGGTGCCGTCGTCGCTGTTGAGGAACGGCACGATGGTGTAGCGGGTGGCCGAGCCGTGCGCGGGGGCCGCCGCGGCGGCCGAGCCGAGCAGGCCGGGCAGTTCGCCCAGCACGAGTGCGGTCGCGGGTATCGCGACCATCGCGCGCAGCAGACTGCGGCGGGACGGGTCGAGCGGCGTCGAGGACGCGTTCCGGTCGGGGGTGATCATTTTTGCGGCTCTCCTTGTTTCTGTTGATCCGGGTGAGGGCGCGGCGGCTCCGCGTCCCCACCCGTCCTGCGCACACGTCGAGGTGGCGTCGCCTAGGCCTGGGCCAGGGCGGCGACCTCCTCGGCCGTGAGGGTCTTGCCGTACACACGGAAGTCGTCGACCGCACCCCTCAGACAGGGGTCGGCGTACTGCGACCTGCCGAGGTACCCGGCACGGATGTGGTTGCCGAAGTAGCGTGGATCCACCGTGACCTGGGCGTTGCGCCCGACCTCCTGCCCGTCCACATACAGGACGGCGGTCCCGCCGCCGTACGTCACCGCCACATGCACCCAGCGGTCGGTGGGCAGCGGCGCGGCGTCGATGCGTTGCTCGGCGCCCGCGCCTGCGGCGGTGATGGCGTAGCGAAGGGTGCCGTCGCCGCTGAGCGGGGTGAGGAACATGTTGGCCGTGACGCCGGTGCCGAGGTCGAACACCCTGCTCCAGACACCGGGTTGGCCGTCCAGCCGCACCCAGGTGGCCAGTGTGTAGACGGCGGCGCCCGCGAGGAGGTCGTCGGCCAGGCGTACGTACCCGTCCGTGCCGTCGAGCGCCACCGCACCACCGACGGCGCCGCCCGCCGTCCAGGCGGCACCGCCGACGAGCTGGGCCGCCTTCCCGTTCCCGGTGGCGTCGGCGGCCGTGGTCCCGGAGGTCTCGTCGAAACGGTGCCAGGCGGCGAACTCCGGTAGTGGGGGCGGCGGTTCACCGGTCAGCCAGTACACGGAGTAGTGCTGGTGGTGCACCCGGGAGATCGGCAGCAGTGAGATGTCCTCGCCGTCGGCGCGGGCGGTGAACCGCAGCGGCTCCTGCGACTCCTGCCGTAGGGATCCGGTGTCCAGGCGCGGCAGCCGCGGCATCGCCCGGTCCCCGTACGCCCCTGCCAGGACCACCGGGCCGTGCAGTACCGCCTGTACGTCGGGGTCGTCGGGCGTCGGCTCGATGACCGTGCGCATGGGCAGCGACACCTCGACCCGGTCCCCGGCGCGCCACTCCCGGTCGAGGGTCAGCCAGCTGCCGGGCTCCGGACGGTCGGGCAGGGCGCGGCCGTTGAGTGTCGCGCGGGCGTCCGCGGCCCAGGACGGGATACGGACGAGCAGCTGGTGCGCGGCCCGTCCGGCGGTGACGGTCAGCACGGTCGACGACCGGTCGGGGAAGGAGGTGGTCTGCCGCCAAGTGATGTTCCGTTCCCGCCAGTTGACCTGCGACGGGATGAACAGGTTCACCAGCAGCCGGTGCCGGTCGTGCGAGTAGACCGTGTCGGCGAACTTCGCCTGCGTCTCCATCCCGGTGCCGTGGTCGCAGGAGAAGTTGTCGTAGTCGGTCGAGTAGGCGGCCGGGTCGGTGCCCATGAAGGACGGCTGCTGCTTGAAGGCGCCGGGGCCCAGGCCCGTGTAGTAGATGTTGAAGCCGTGCGCTGCGTCCGGGTCCTGCTCACCGAGCATCTGGTTGAACAGGGTCCGCTCGTAGTAGTCGAGCAGATCGGTGCGCCGGGGTGCGTGGAAGTGCAGCAGGCGGGTCAGCTTCAGCATGTTGTAGCTGTTGCAGTTCTCGCAGGTGTTGTTGGACAACTGGGCCGCGATGACGTCCGGTTCGTGAAAACCCTCGCCGTTGCTGTTCCCGCCGATCACGTAGGTGTGGTGGTCGGTGACGATCTGCCAGAAGTTCTCGGCGATCGTGCGGTAGCGGTCGGGCAGACCCTCCTCCCACAGGCGCAGGGCGCCGACCATCTTGGGGATCTGGGTGTTGGCGTGCAGCCCCGCGAGCCTGTCCTCGTTCCTGGCCAGCGGGTCGAAGACGCGGGCGTGCGTGAAGCGTTCGGCGACGTCGAGCCACTTGGCGTCGCCGGTGAGGGCGTGCAGATCGGCGAGCACGTCGTTCATACCGCCGAACTCCGTCTCCAGCACCCGCTGCATCTGCTCGTGCGACAACGGCTCGGTGCGCCGGTCGACCCACTCGGCCTGGCGCAGCACGACGTCGAGGGCCTGTCCGCTGCCGGTCAGCCGGTGCTGCTCGACCAGCCCGGCCATGATCTTGTGCATCGTGTAGTACGGCGCCCATACGCCGGTCCCGGCTTCGAGGCGGTCGAAGAAGCTCTCCGGGAAGGCGGACAGATAGCCCGCGCCAAAGCCCGCGGCGGGGGAGGCGGCCTGGCACTCGGCGAGCGCCGCGACGAGCCGGTGACCCTTGTCGCGCAGGGCCCGCTCCCCGGTGTTGGCGTGGGCGAGGGCGAGTCCGGAGAGCAGATGGCCGGTCGAATGGCCGCGCAACTCGACGCTCGGGCCCTCCCAGCCACCGCACGGCCGGACGCTGCTGGGCAGGCCGACGTTGGTACGGAAGGTGTGGAGCAGTCGGTCGATGTCCACGAAGCGCAGATAGGCGGAGTTGCGCTGCTGGTTGGCTCGGAAGGCGCTGTCCAGGAGGGTCACCGAGCCGAGGGGGAACGGCTGGACGGGAGTGTTGGCGTCGTGGGCGACCGGGGCGCCCGAGGTGTTGGTCCCGGGCGAGGCGTGGGCCGTGCCGCCGTCGGCCGCGGCCAGGGTCATGGCGGCCGTGGACGTGCCGGTGACGGCGAGGAAGTGACGTCTGTCGAGTGGGGGGTTCACAACGACCTCCGCATGCCGAAGAACCGGGCGGTGGTGTCCCTTCACCGTCCCGCTCTCGTTCGAAATACCGAATGTTGTGCGACATGCTGTGCAACATGCAGTGCGAGGCATCACGGTAAGGGCTTGCTGGGTGATGTGAATAGTGCTTGTGGTGAAGGAAGTTGGCGCGAGAGGGCCACGGGTTCACAGGGGCGGGCGGCGGCTGTGGTGTGCCGGGTGTCGGCGACCCTGTCTAGGGTGGTCCGCGTGACGGAGAAGACCAGGGGGAAGACCAGCAGACCGCTCGCCGTGTTCGACCTCGACGGCACGCTCGCGGACAGCGCGCACCGGCAGCGGTTCCTGGAGCGCAAACCGCGGGACTGGGACGCGTTCTTCGCCGCCGCGCCGCAGGATCCGCCGCTCGCGCAGGGAGTGGCCCTGGTGTTGCGCAGCACGGAGGAGTGCGAGGTGGTCTATCTGACCGGACGTCCCGAGCGCTGCCGCCGTGACACCGTCGAGTGGCTGGCCGCGCAGGGGTTGCCCGAGGGGCGCGTCTGGATGCGACGCAACGACGACCGCAGGCCCGCCCGTCACACCAAACTGGACGTCCTGCGCCGGCTCGCGCGCGACCGCGAGATCCACGTCCTGGTCGACGACGACGAACTCGTCTGCGACGAGGCGGAACGGTCCGGTTTCAGGGTCGTCCGAGCCCGCTGGGCCACGGCGTCCGCGGCACTGAAGGACGCACAGGAGCGGGAGGGACGGACCTAGGGGCCCGTCGAGGGAGGCGAGGGGGCGCTCGGGAGTTGCCCCACGGTGGACGGGCCGGGCCGGGTCCTCCTCCTCGAAGAGGAGAGGGAGCGGTTGACGCGGTCCGGCGAAGCCGAGGGCTCCCCGTCCGGGCCGCGCACTGCTTGGCCGACTACTCCGGCCGGGGCTTCGGCGTGCGGTGGCGCCGTTGTGGGGCATCGCACGTCGGCCAGGTTCGGCCCGTCCGGTGACGCAGACCGATCCGCCCGAGATACCGCTCCCCCACAGGGCCGCCCTGCCCGGGGGCTTGTCCGGCGGATCATGCCGCAGACGCGGCGTGTGGCACGCCCTGGGGGTTCCTTGCTCGAGCGAAGCCGAGAGCTCGGGGGAGTCGGCGACCGACGACAACGCCGCTCCGACCTGATCCGCCGGACAGGCCCTGGGGACCCGCTTTCGAGGGCCCCCGGGCGGGGTGGCCATGGGTCTTCCACGCTTCAGCAGGCCCCGGGGCTCAGGCGCCGTCCTCCAGGCGGAAGCCGACCTTCAGGCCGACCTGGTAGTGCTCGACCTCCCCGTCCACGATCTGCCCCCTGACCTGGGTGATCTCGAACCAGTCCAGGTTGCGCAGGGTCTGCGAGGCCCGGGAGATCCCGTTGCGAATGGCCTGGTCGACGCCCTCGTGGGAGGTGCCTACGATCTCGGTGACCCGATACGTGTGGTCGGACATGCGGGTGCTCCTCTCCGCCGTGGCGGGTGCGCCACGCGTCACTCCACGGTGCCTCACGGCGCGGCGGTGCGCGAGATGTCGGGGCACCGTGGGTGACCCAGCGCCGGTCGACCCGATCCCAACGACAGGCCCTCACCCGGGTGGCCCACCGTCGAGGCCGGCCACCCGGGCGGGTGTCAGCGGACCACGCTCAGCGACAGGGCGAAACGGCTCTCCCGGTCCGTCCACCAATGGGCCAGGTCGAGCCCCGCGGCAGCGAGTTCGCGCCGTATCCCCTCCTCGCGGAACTTCGCCGAGATCTCGGTGCGCAGTTCCTCGCCGTCGGCGAATTCGACCGCGAGGTCGAGCGCGGGGATCTTCACCGTCTGGTCGGTCAGCGACCGCAGCCGCATCTCGATCCACTCGTGCTCGTCGTCCCAGAGGGCGACATGGGCGAACGCGTCGGGGTCGAAATCGGCGCCGAGCTCGCGGTTGACGACGTGCAGCACGTTCTTGTTGAACTCCGCCGTCACCCCCGCCGCGTCGTCGTACGCGGCGACCAGCACCGACTCGTCCTTGACGAGGTCCGTGCCGAGCAGCAGCGAGTCGCCGGGGGAGAGCAGCGCCCGTACGGACGCCAGGAACGTCTCCCGCTCGGCGGGCAGCAGGTTGCCAATGGTGCCGCCGAGGAACGCCACCAGCCGCGGCCCCGGCGTTCCCGGCAGCGCGAGGCCGCCCGTGAAGTCGGCGATCAACGCGTGCACGCCGAGCCCCGGATGCTCGGCGATCAGCGCCTGCCCGGCCTGGGTGAGGGCACTCTCGCTGACATCGACCGGCACGTACGTGTGCAGCCCCGGCAGCGCGTCGAGCAGATGGCGGGTCTTCTCGGACGAACCGGACCCCAGCTCGACAAGGGTGCGCGCACCGGTCGTCGCGGCGATCTCGGGGGCCCGGGCGATGAGGATCTCGCGCTCCGCCCGGGTGGGGTAGTACTCGGGCAGTTCGGTGATCTGGTCGAACAGCTCGCTGCCGTGGGCGTCGTAGAACCACTTCGGCGGCAGCGTCTTGGGGGTGTGGGTGAGGCCGTGCAGGACGTCGGCGCGCAGCGCGGCGTCCGTGGCGTCCTCGGGCAGGGTGCGGGTGAGAAGGAACGGGCTCACGTGCTGGGCTCCTTGGTGCGTGCGGATGCCAAGGGGTCGTGCGCGCCTTCCTGCGCGTGCGGGTCCTTGAGCGGGGTGAGCAGGACATCGGTGCGGCTCGCCGCGAGCAGCGTGCGGTCCGGCACCTCCTGCCAGTGCGGGTCGTCGTCGTACGGTTCGGACGCCACGACGGTGCGGCGGCCGGGCTCGGCGAGGTACCAGAGGGTGTCGCCCCAGGCCGTCGCGGTGATCGTGTCGCCGCTTGTGAGCAGCAGGTTCAGCCGGGACCCGGGGGCCGCCTCGGCTACCTCCAGGACGGTGTCGGCCAGCGCCTGGCCCTCGTTGTCACCGGAGCGCAGCCGGTGCAGGAGCAGCGCCCAGACGAGCGCGGAGTCGCAGCGGGCCTCCAGGGACAGCAGTTCGGCCGGGGGCAGGCTTGTCACCAGTGGGGCGAGGGAGCCCGGCCAGCCCCGTACGGCGCCGTTGTGGCTGAACAGCCAGCGGTCCGCGGCGAACGGCGCCGCCGCGGCCTCCCCGTCGGCTCCCGCCACGGTGGCGTCCCGTACGGCGCCGAGCAGCGCCGTGCTCCTGACGACCCGGGCCAGGTCCGCGAACGACTGGTCGCCCCAGATCGGCCCGGGGCGCCGGTACCGCGCGGGCACCGGATCCCCTTCGGCGTACCAACCCACCCCGAAACCATCGGCGTTGACCGTCCCGTGCCGCTGCCGGCGCGGCGCCCACGACTGCCGGAACAGACTGTGCGGCGGTTCCACGAGGAGTCGGCCGAGCGGCTCAGGCGGTCCCAGGTAGGCCAGGTGACGGCACATCAGACGGACCCGTCGCGGGCCGTGCGGAACCCGGAGAAGATCTGCCGCCGGATCGGATAGTCCCAGTTGCGGAAGGTCCCCCGGCAGGCCACCTGGTCCACGGCGAACGAACCGCCGCGCAGCACTTTGTACTCCGGGCCGAAGAACACCTCCGAGTACTCCTTGTACGGGAACGCCGCGAACCCGGGATAGGGGTGCAGGTCGCTCGATGTCCACTCCCACACGTCACCGATCAACTGCCGTACGCCGAGCGGTGACGCTCCCGCGGGATAGCTGCCCGCCGGGGCCGGACGCAGATGGCGCTGGCCGAGGTTGGCGTGCTCGGGGGTGGGGTCGGCGTCGCCCCACGGGTAGCGCGTGGAGCGACCGGCCGTCGGGTCGTGGCGGGCCGCCTTCTCCCACTCGGCCTCGGTGGGCAGCCGGCGCCCCGCCCAGCGGGCGTACGCGTCGGCCTCGTACCAGCTGACGTGCAGCACGGGTTCGTCGGGCGGTACGACCTCGGTGACGCCGAAGTGACGCCGCAGCCACTGTCCGCCCTCGCGGCGCCAGAACAGCGGCGCCTCGATGCCGTGCGAGCGGATGTGGGACCAGCCCTGCGGGCTCCACCAGCGTTCGGTGTCGTAGCCGCCGTCCTCGATGAAGGCCTGGTAGGCGGCGTTCGTCACCGGGGTGGTGTCGATGAAGTAGGGCGGGACCTCGCGTCGGTGGGCGGGGCGCTCGTTGTCCAGGGCCCACGGTTCGGTGGAGGTGCCCATCGTGAACGGGCCGCCGGGGACCAGGACTTCGGCGGGTCCCGTGAACGGCGGCGCGGGAGCGGGGTCCGGCGCCGTGAGGGCGGCGGGCCCTTTGCGGAGCTGATGGGTGATCAGCATGGTCTCGTCGTGCTGCTGTTCATGCTGAGCGATCATCCCGAACGCGAAGCCCGCCTCGGTCAGCGGCGTGCCCCGGAACGCGGTGCTCTCCAGGACGTCCAGCGCCCGTCCGCGTACCTCGGCGGCGTACTGACGGGCCTCCGCGGGCGGCAGCAGCGGCAGCGAGGGCCGCTCGGATCGCGGATGCTCGAACGCGTCGTACAGCCCGTCTATCTCGGGCCGCATCGCGTCCCGCCCGGCGACCGCGCGCAGCAGCCACAGCTCCTCCTGGTTGCCGATGTGTGCCAGGTCCCAGACCAGCGGGGACATCAACGGCGAGTGCTGCGCGGTCAGTTCGGGCTCCTCCACGCAGGAGGTCAGGAGCGCGGTGCGGTCGCGGGCCGTGGTCAGCGCGTCGAGCGCGCGCTCCCGGAGCGACTCCGGATCGGTGGGTGATGCGGGGGCGGTCATGTGCGGATGTCCTTCCCGTCGAGCTGACCGTGGTGTCGGCTGTGGAAGCGGCTCAGCAGATCGTCGGCGGGGCAGCGGCCCCGGGCCACATAGCGGTCCGTGAACTCCGCGACGGCCTCTTGCACCTCGGCGGTGGCGCCCAGGCGGGGCAACGCCTCGGCGGCGGCCGCGAAACAGGTGGCGGCGGCCTCACGCAACTCGGGGTCGGTCAGGCCGTACCGCGCGGCGTCGTTCCACAGCGGGTTGCACGGAGCGGGCCGTGCCTCGGCGCGTTCCGCGAGGGGTTTGACGGTCCGGTAGGCGACCTCCGCGGCCTCCGGGTCGTCGAACAGCGCCGCCGTCACCGCCAGCGGCACGATCCACCCGTCGTCGCCGGGCTGCGCGTCGATCATGCGCAGTTCCAGATGTCCGCGTGGGCGGACCGGCGGGAACAGCGTCGTCAGGTGGTAGTCGAGATCCGCCCGGTCGGGCGGTGTCTCGGACCTGGTCCACGCCCGGAAGGTCAGGCCCTCCGGCACCTCCCAGGGGCCGTCCGGCGCCCGGACGCACATCACCGGCGCGTCCAGGACGTGCCGGGCCCAGGCGGCGCGCGGATCGCCGGCCAGCGAGGGCGCGGCGGATCGTCCCGGGTCCATGGCCGCCCACAGGGACTGCCGCGTGGAGCGCCAGCCCGTGTACCGGCCGCCGGCCACCGGCGAGTGCGCGAACGCGGCCACCAGGACAGCGCCCAGCTGGTGCGCCAGCCACCAGCGGCGCCCGTGCCCCAGGGGGCCGGGCTCCTCGTACCCGGCGTCCAGGCACACCTGGACGGAGGCGGAGGAGCACATCATGGCCCGCCCCTCCGGGCCGGCCCGGTCGAGGTACTGCTCCATGGCGTCGTAGCGCGGCTCATGGAGAAAGCGGCTCGGGGGGTTCCAGGGATCGTGGCCGTACCCGCTGAGGCCGAGACCCGCCTCGCGCAGTACCGCGCGTACCGCGTCGAGGTCGGACGAGACGGACCCGATGCACTCCATCAGGGAGGCGGCGGGAAGGGAGCTCAGCTCCAGCTGTCCGCCGGGTTCGACGGTGAGCGCCGAACGCAGGGGCAGGGTCCGCAGTGCGGCGTACGCCGCTTGGAGTCGTTCTGGTGATGCCGGGAGCTGCGGCCGGCGCAGCTCGTGGACGAGCCATTCCACTTCGACACCGAGGGTGCGAGGCGGCCCGGTCTTGAAGCAGATGCCTCGGACCAGCGCCTCCACCTCGGCCTCGGTGACGGCGGAGCGGCGCTCCGTACAGTCACTCACCGAATCGGACATGTCGGGATCCTCCTGAGATTCCACCATGCCGCCGGCCCGACTTCTGTGGTGCCGGACCGGCATCGCTCGTCCCACCCAAGACCCTCTTGGCGGCTCGCACAAGGGTGCAAATCGTCGCTCGCGGGTTCCGGAGGCGCTGTTTGCCGGGCCGCGAGACGCTGTTTACGAGGCTGGGAAATTCCGTTGCGCCGTAGGACCAGCATCGCTCACGATGCGTTCATGGGCACGACGGGGGAATCGGCCGGGGAATTCGCCCGGGAAATGCCGGGGGGAGCGACGGGGGAGATCGCGAGGGGCGTCCTCGTGGCGCGTACGGGGGTCGCGCCATGAGTGCGCGCCTGCGCGCGCTCGCGCAGCAGACGCAGGAGATCGTCGCGGCGGGCGGGTACCGCGCGTCCGACGGACGCGTGGTGTCGATCGCCGCGGCCGTCGAGGCCGCGCGGGCGGGAACACGCATGTACGGCCCTGAGCCGGTCGGGGCAGCGGCCGCCGGCCCCGCGAGCGCACCGCGCGAGAGCACGCTGTTCGAGGTGACGGGCGAGAGTAGTCTGGAGGCCGCCCGACGGCTGGTGCGCAAGGACGAGGGGCGCCCGGCCGACCCGGTCGCCGTCCTGAACTTCGCCTCGGCGCGCAACCCGGGCGGCGGCTTCCTGAACGGCGCGCAGGCCCAGGAGGAGGCCCTGTGCCGGGCCTCCGCGCTGTACACGTGTCTGCTGCGGGCCCGGGAGTTCTACGACCACCACCGCGCCCACCGGGATCCGTTCTACACGGACCGTGTCATCCACTCACCCGCCGTGCCCGTCTTCCGCGACGACCGCGGAGGTCTGCTCGACGAGCCGTACACGGCCGGATTCCTGACCGCCGCGGCCCCCAACGCCGGAGTCGTCCTGCGCACGGCCCCGGAGCGCGCGCCCCAGCTGGGACCCGCCCTGGCCGTACGCGCCGAGCGCGTCCTGGAGACCGCCGCGGCCCACGGCTACCGCCAGCTGGTGCTGGGCGCGTGGGGCTGCGGCGTCTTCCGCAACGATCCGGCGCAGGTGGCGGGCGCGTTCCACGACTTGCTGGTCAACGGCCGCTTCGCGGGTGCTTTCGACCATGTCGTGTTCGGCGTCCTGGACCGCACGAGGGATCAGGCAACGCGAGGCTCCTTCGAGCAGGCGTTCGCCCACGTACGAGCCCTCAACGCCAGCCGTACCGCTCCTGCAAGCGGCGCACGACCGAATTGAACCGCATCCGATCCAGCGCACAGGCCTCCCGCCGCATCCCGTCCTCGTGCATCCGCAGCACCCGGTCCACATCCACCCACGAGTCCCGCCCCGACCGGTCCCACGGCCCGCTCCCGATCGGCACCCACTCCCGGTCCCCGTCGTGCCGCTTGCTCGACAGCTGGACGGCGAGCAGGGTGCCGGCGTCCTCGCGGGCGACGACGAGCACCGGACGGTCCTTGCCCCGCCCGTCGTTCTCCTCGAACGGCACCCATGTCCAGACGATCTCGCCGGGATCGGGGTCGCCGTCGTGCGCGGGCGCGTACTCCGTCCGCACCCGTCCCACCTCGCGGGGTTCGGCCTCGGTGGTCGCGGAAGGGCCGTAACGGCCGGGAACGTCTTCGGCGGTGTCATCGGTAAAGGCAGTCACGCGGCTCACGTTAGAGCCTGCCCTGTCCAACCCGCCGGGCGGGTGGCCGAGATGGTCGACTACCAGGTCCGGGCCGCGTGTTGGAGGCGGTCACGGACCCGTACGACGTCCGGGTTCGCGTCGGCGCCGGGCGCTGGACGAGGAAGAGGGTGTTCAGGGGCGGCGGTTCGACCGGCTCGTGGAGCAGCGCGAGGCGTCCGTCGCAGAGGTGCTCCTCGCACAGGGAGCGCGGCAGCACGCTGTAACCGGCGCCCGCGGTGACCGCGGAGACGACGGCGTACAGGTTGGGCACGGCGCCCGCGGCCCGGGCCGAGAGCTGTTTACCGAAGACGTTGCGCCAGTATCGGCGCACGATGGGCAGATCCTCGGCGTAGGCGACCGGGCGGACGTCCCGGACCGCGGTGCAGATGTCCTCGGCCGACGGGTGCTCCTCGACGTGGCGCGCCCGGCTCGGAGCGGCGACCAGGAGGTACTCCTCGTCCGCCAGCGGCAGTGCCACGAGGCGCCCGCGCGGCCGCCTGGTCGCGATCAGCAGATCGTGGCCGCGCGGAGCGGGCGACGAGGGACTGGAACACCCTCGTCGCCCCGCCGGGATCAGTCCCCGGCGTTCTCCTTCGGCGTCACTGCTTGCCGTCCCCCTCCACCGGCACCTTCTCCGTGCGCGGCGGTACGGCCCCGTTGAGCCCGGCGGCGCCGTTGAGCCCGGCGGCGCCGTTGCTCCCCGTACCGTTGCCGGCCGTCCCGTCCTGGTTCATCGACGAGAGCAGCTGACGGGCGAGGCCGAGGCCCGTGCCGCCCATGGTGAGCGCCTTGGCGAACATGTCCGACATGCCGTCGGCGCCGTTGAGCAGCACCATGTGGTCGACGTTCCCGAACGCGCTCGCGCCCGCCTGGACGATCTCCGGCCAGTTCTCGGCGAGCTGCTGGGCGACCACCGCCTCCTGGTTCTCGGCGAGGGCCGCGGCCCTCGCCTTGATGGTCTCCGCCTCCGCGAGACCCTGCGCCCGGGTCGCCTCGGCCGCCGCGAGACCCTTGGCCTGAGCCGCCGCGGCCTCGGCCTCACCCGTGGCCCTGGTCGCCGTCGCGGCGGCCGCACCCCGGGCCTTCGTCGCCTCGGCCTCCGCGTTGGCTGCCGTCTTGACCCGGTTCGCCTCCGCCGCGGCCGCGAGCTCGGTCTCCTTGGCCTTGGCCTCGGCCGCCGAGATACGCGCGTCACGCTCGGCCTCGGCGCGGGCCCGCGTCTCGTACGCCTGGGCGTCCGCCGGCTTGCGGACGTCCGCCTGGAGCTGCTGCTCACGACGGAGGGCGTCGAGCTCGGCGATCCGGGTCTCCTGCACGACGACGTCCTGCCGGGCCGCGGCGTCCGCGAGCGGTCCGGCCTGCCGGGCCTTCGCCGCCGCCTTGTCGCGCTCGGCCTGGTAGCCGGCCTGGAGGATCTCGCTGTCCCGGGTCGCCTCCGACATCCGGGCCGCGGCCTTCTGTTCGGCCTCGGTGGCGAGACGATTCGCCTCCGCCTGCGCGATGCGCGCGTCCCGCTGTACGGCGGCGGCGTGCGGCATCGCGAGGTTCTTGATGTACCCGGTCGGGTCCTCGATCTCGTGGATCTGCAGCGAGTCGACGATCAGACCGAGCTTCTCCATCTCCGTACCGCACGCGGCCCGGGTCTGGCCGGTCAGCTTCTCCCGGTCGCGGATCATGTCCTCGACGGTCAACCCACCGACGATGGACCGCAGATGACCGGCGAACACGTTGTGCACGCGCTCCGACATCATCTTCTGCTGGTCGAGGAAACGACGCCCCGCGTTGGCGATCGACACGAAGTCGTCGCCCACCTTGAAGATGACCACGCCCCGCACCTTCAGCGGAATGCCCTGGGTGGTCACGCAGTCCACGTGCAGCTCGGTCTCGTTGAGGTCGAGCGAGATCTTCCGTACCGCCTGGACACCCGGCAGCACCAGCGTGCCGCGCCCCGTCACGATGCGGAATCCCATGCCCTCTTCAAGGCCTTCGGTCCGATGCTTCGAACCGGAGATGATCAGTGCTTCGTTGGGCTCCGCGACACGCCACATGAGCTTGAAGACCACAACGATGAAGATCAGTGCGAGGACAACCGCCCCCGCCACGACGCCGACAACCATCGGCATACGCCCCCTTTGGATGGTGCCCTATCGGCACCGAACGAAGGGAGTGTGCTCCTGTGCAAGACCCGGGTACAGACGCTGACGGATCCTTGTTGCAATCTTGACGCACACCCCTCTCACCTGGGGCTGAGCGTGCACAGACGAGCTGTCAACTGTCGTACGCGGCCGATACGTACACCGTGCGCGGCGGCAGGTACTCGACCACCATCACCACCGTGCCGCGCTCGATCCGCTCCTTCGCCGCGGCCGGGTACGCGAGGAAATGCTCTGCGCCGCCGCGGACCCGGACGATCACCTCACCGACGAGCCCGGGTCCGACCGTGCCGGTCACCCGCCCCATCAACCCGACCATCGACGCATCGTCCATGGGTTCAGCGTACGGCCCAAATCCCCTGGTCAGTGCCTTCGCGGCGAACTCGTTCACGGCACGCGTCCCGAACTCGCCCACCGGCACGTTCAGTCAACTCGTCTACACCGCGGGGGAGTCCGCGGGCGCCCCGTGCGGCGGCCAGTGTTCGTGCCAGCGCTGGTCGGCCTCCAACTGCGCGGCCAGGGAGACGAGCAGCGGTTCGCTGTTCGCCGGACCGAGAAGCTGGGCGCCGACCGGCAGGCCGCCGTCGACGAACCCCGCGGGGACGTTCACCCCCGGCCAGCCCAGGATGTTCCACGGCCAGGCGTAGGGGCACGCGGCGATCATGGCCCGGTCGGTGCCGAGGCCGCTCAGGTCCGCCATCGAGCCGATGCGCGGCGGGGGAGCGGCCGTCGTCGGCGCGAGCAGGACGTCGTACGTGTCGAAGAGCGCGCCGATCCGCCGGTGCAGGGACGCCTCGGCGCGCCGGGCCACCCGCAGGGGCGCGCCGCCGAGCAGTCGGCCGAGCCGGGCCGCGCCCAGGGTCCGCCGGTCGAGGAGGTGCGGATGCGGCAGGTCGCGCACCCGCTCGGCGATCCCGGCCGTCGCGCGCGGGATGAAGGTGAGCCCGATCTGCCCGTACCGGGGCTCGGCCTCCTCCACCGTGTGGCCGAGCGCCGCGAGCCGCTCCGCGAGCGCGACCACCCGCGCCCGTACGACGGGGTCCAGGCGCGCGGGCAGCGCCGTGAACGGCGGTTTGAGCGACAGCGCGATCCGCAGTCGGCCCGGCTCGCGGCCCGCCGCCTCGGACACCCGCAGCGCGGGCGGGCGGTGCAGATCGCCGTCGTGGTTGCCGCTCGCCGCGTCCAGGAGCAGCGCCGCGTCCGCGACCGTACGGGCGAGGGTGCCGTTGACCGTGATGCCCTGGAAGGACTCCGCGCGCGGCCAGGTCGAGATCCGGCCGCGCTGCGGCTTGATGCCGATGAGGTGGGTCCAGGAGGCCGGGATGCGGACCGAACCCGCACCGTCCGAGCCCAGCGCCGCCGGGACGAGGCCCGCCGCGACCGCCGCCGCCGAGCCGCCGGACGAGCCGCCCGGGGTGTGCTCGGCGTGCCAGGGGTTGCGGGTGACGCCGAAGGCGGGCCCCTCGGTGAACGGCCACTGGCCGAGCTCGCAGGTGTTGGTCTTGCCGATGACGATCGCGCCGGCCGCGCGCAGCCGCCGTACCGCCTCCCCGTCCTCGGCCTCGGGCGGGAACACACCCCGGCAGCCGAACGCGGTCGGCTCGCCCGCCACGTCCATGTCGTCCTTCACCGCCACCGGCACCCCGAGCAGCGGCCCGCGCACTCCGGCGGCGAGCTCCCTGTCCGCCGCGTCGGCCTCGGCGAGCGCCGCTTCGGCGCGTACCACCCGGAAGGCGTTCAGGGAGTGCTGCGTCGCCTCGATACGGGTCAGCGCCCGCTCGACCAGCTCGCGTGCGCTCACCTCCCCGTGGGCGAGGGCGCGCGCACACTCCGCCAGACCTGCGGCACGGTCGTGAGTCATACGTGACCACCTCCGGAGCACGTCGTCTACCGCACGGTAACCGCACCACGGGCCATCCCGCACGAGATGCGGAAGTTCCCTCGCGGAAGCGGGTGTTCCGGCAGGGCGGCCCCATGAGGTTCCCCCGGAGCGAGGGGACGCCCGGGGTTTCTGCAAGGATGCGAGACGTCATGGTGCAGATACCGAAGCAGCCCGTCCCGCCGACGCCCGCACAACGACCCGTGCCGACGAGTGCCGATGTGGCACGCCTGGCGGGCGTCTCCCGGGCCACCGTCTCGTACGTACTGAACAACACCAGCGCCGTCCGGATCAGCGAGCCCACCCGCCGCCGCGTCCACGAGGCGGCCAAGGAACTCGGGTACGTTCCGCACGCCGCCGCCCGCTCCCTGCGCGCCGGACACAGCCGTATGGTCCTGATGCCCACGCCGAGCGTGCCCGTGGGACCGCTCTACAGCCAGTTCCTCAACGAACTTCAGTGGGCGCTGGGCCGTCTGGATTACACGGTCGTGCAGTACGGCAGTGTCGGCCTGCACGGCGACGAGGCCGCCCGCGCCTGGGCGGAGCTGCGACCGGTCGCCGTGCTGGTGCCCGGCAGCGACCTCGGCCCGCAGGGCGTGGCCGTCCTCAAGCGCTCCGGCGCCCGGGCCGTCGTCACGCTCGGCCCCGAGCGCGTCGAGGGCGCGCACGCGCTGCTCATGGACCACGACAAGGTCGGCCACAGCGCGGGCGTCCACCTGCTGGCCCGCGGCCGCCGCCGGATCGGCGTCGTGGTGCCCGAGGAACCCGGCCTGGAGATCTTCTCCAAGTCCCGGCTCGACGGCGTACGCCGGTCCCTGACCGGTACCGACGCCACGGCGACCGCACTGCCGCTCGCGTACGAGGAGGGGGCCGCCGCCCGGCTGGCGGCGCGCTGGCGCTCGCTCGGCCTGGACGCAGTGTTCGCCTACAACGACGAGTACGCCATGCTGCTGATGCGCGCTCTCCAGGAGGAGGGCGTCGGCATCCCGGGCGAGACGGCCGTCATCGGCGCCGACGACCTCATGCTTGGGCGACTGCTGCGGCCCCGCCTCAGCACCGTCCACATCGAACTGCCGTCCGGGCGCGACCTCGCGGAACTGGTCGACCGGGTGGTGCGCGAACCGGGCGGGGCGCCCGAGAGCCACGAGGTACTGGGCGCGCGGGTGGTGCACCGCGACTCGACCTGAGAGAGGCTGTAGCTGGTCCCCGGCCGCATCCGACCCGTTCGGACCGGATGCGACCTGCCGGACCGGATGCGGCTCGATCAGGTACGGGAGGCGCGCCATGCGGACCACGGTCGGCATCATCGGCGGCGGCCCCGCCGGGCTCCTGCTGGCCCGGCTGCTGCACCGCGAGGGCATCGACTGCGCCGTGCTGGAGAGCAGGTCGCGCGCCCACGTCGAGCACCGCCAGCGCGCAGGGATGCTGGAGCAGGGCACGGTCGACGCCCTGCGCGCGTGCGGAGCCGCCGACCGGCTGGACGCCGAGGGCCTGATCCACCACGGCATCGAGCTGCGCTTCGACCGCGAGCGCCACCACATCGACTTTCCGGCCCTCACCGGTGGCCGTACCGTCACGATCTATGCCCAGACGGAGATCGTGAGGGACCTGATCTCCCTCCAACTCGCCGCCGGGCCACTGCTGTTGTTCGAGGCCGAGGCCCTCGCGGTCGAGCGCCCGGAGAGCGGCGCGCCGGTCGTGCGCTTTGTGCACGAGGGCCGCGAACAGGCCCTGAGCTGTGCCTACGTGGTGGGCTGCGACGGCTACCACGGCATCTCCCGGAACGCCTTCCCCGCCGGTGGGAGCCGCACGTACGCGCACGACTACCCGTACTCCTGGCTCGGGATCCTCGCCGATGTGCCGCCCTCCGGCGAGGAGTTGATCTACGCGCGCGGTCCCGGTGGCTTCGCTCTGCACAGCATGCGCTCGCCGACCGTGTCCCGGCTGTACTTACAGGTCCCGAACGGTACCGACGTCGCGGACTGGCCCGACGAGCGCATCTGGGACGAACTCGCCGCGCGCTTCGCGGTCGACGGCGACTGGCGCCTGGAACGCGGCCCCATCACCGCCAAGTCGGTCACACCGATGCGGAGTTACGTCCACGAGCCGATGAGTCACGGCCGGCTCTTCCTCGCGGGGGACGCCGCGCACATCGTGCCGCCGACCGGGGCCAAGGGGCTCAACCTCGCCGTCTCCGGCGTACGGGTGCTGGCCCGCGGACTCATCGAGTCGCATCGCACGGGATCGACCCAACTCCTCGACCGCTACTCGGATTTGTGTCTTGCGCGGGTATGGCAGGCCACCCGCTTCTCGTACGACATGACTAGGATGTTGCACGCTCAACCAAATGGGGATGTCTTCGACCACCGGATCCAGCTCGCCCGGCTGCGCCGGATCACGGCATCCCGCCACGCGGCCGCCGAACTGGCCGCCAACTACACGGGACTGCCGCTGGGACCGTGAGTCCCGGTGGTGAACAGTGAACGATCGGAGAGCCGACATGCCGCTGCTCGACCCCAAGACCTGGCAGTCCCGCACCCTGGCGGGCGGTGAGTACGCCGTCACCGAACCCGCCACCAGCGAGACGCTGGCCACGGTCACGCTCGCCGCCGCCGAGGACGTCGCCACGGCCGCGCGGGACGCCCGTGCCGCCCAGGCGGAGTGGGCGAAGGCACCGCACTTCGTACGCGCCGCCGTGCTGCGCAGGGCCGGCGACCTGTTCGCCGCCCACGCCGACGAACTGCGCGAATGGATCGTGCGCGAGTCCGGCTCGATCCCGGGCAAGGCCGACTTCGAACTGCACGTCGCGGCCCAGGAGTGCTACGAGGCCGCCGCCCTCGCCTCCCGCCCCAGCGGCCAGATCCTCCCCTCCGAGGCGCCGCGTCTGTCCTACACCCGACGCGTCCCGGTCGGCGTGGTGGGCGTGATCTCCCCCTTCAACGCCCCGCTGATCCTCTCCATCCGCTCGGTGGCCCCGGCGCTCGCGCTCGGCAACGCCGTCGTCCTGAAGCCGGACCCGCGCACCGCCGTCTGCGGCGGACTCGCGCTCGCCGCCGTCCTCGCCGAGGCGGGGCTCCCGGAGGGCCTGCTGCACGTTCTGCCCGGCGGTCCGGAGGTGGGCCAGGCGCTGGTCGCCGACCCGAACGTACCGGTCATCTCCTTCACCGGCTCGACCGCCGCCGGGCGCGCGGTGGGCGAGGCGGCGGGCCGCCTCCTCAAGCGCGCCCACCTGGAGTTGGGCGGCAACTCGGCGCTGATCGTCCTGGAGGACGCCGACATCGACGCGGTGATCTCCACGGCCGCGTGGGGCTCCTTCTTCCACCAGGGCCAGATCTGCATGACGACGGGCCGCCACCTCGTCCACGCCTCCCTCTACGAGGAGTACGTCGAGCGGCTCGCCGCCAAGGCCGACTCGCTCGCCGTCGGCGACCCGCACCGTGCGCAGGTGCACCTCGGGCCCATCATCGACAGCGCCCAACTCGCCAAGATCCAGGGGCTGGTGGAGTCCAGCACGGCGCGCGGCGCGAAGCTCGCGGCCGGTGGCACGCACGAGAGGCTCTTCTACCGCCCGACGGTCCTCGCGGGAGTCGACGACGCGACGCCCGCCTACGCCGAGGAGGTCTTCGGCCCGGTGGCGCCCGTACGATCGTTCGCGGACGCCGACGAGGCCGCGGCCCTCGCCGCCGCCGGACCCTACGGCCTCTCACTGGGCATCGTCACCCGGGACACCGCGCGCGGCCTGGACCTGGCCGAGCGCATCCCGACCGGGATCGCCCACATCAACGACCAGACCGTCAACGACGAGGCCGTGGCCCCCTTCGGCGGGATCGCCGCCTCCGGCACCGGCGCCCGCTTCGGCGGTGAGGCCAACCTGGAGGCCTTCACCGACGTGCGCTGGACGACGGTGCGCGGAGATGTGGCGCCGTACCCGTTCTGAGGGAAGGGTGGTGCGGGGGTTACTCGCCTGCGGCCGGGTGGACCTGTTTGCCCTGCGGCCCGGTGGACCTACTCGCCCTGCGGAGCCTGCTTGGCCTGCTGCTCCGCGATGGACTTGCGGACCTCGTCCATGTCCAGCTTCCGGGCCTGTCCGATGACGTCCGTCAGGGCGGCCTCGGGCAGCGCCCCGGGCTGGGCGAAGATCGCGACCTGGTCGCGGACGATCATCAGCGTCGGAATCGACTGGATGTCGAAGGCGGCGGCCAGCTCGGGCTGCGCCTCCGTGTCGACCTTCGCGAACACCAGGTCCGGGTTGGCCTCCGCGGCCTTCTCGTAGACCGGGGCGAACTGACGGCACGGCCCGCACCAGGAGGCCCAGAAGTCGATCAGGACGAACTCGTTGTCCGTGACCGTCTGGTCGAAGTTCTCCTTGGTCAGCTCCATCGTGCTGCTCATGGCGTGACTACCTCTTCCTGATGTCGGGCCTCGGGCCTCGGGGCGAAGCCGGTGTGCACAACGCCACCCCTGGGCGGCGTATTCCGCGCACGTACCCGTGTGGCCTCCGAGCACACCAACAACCAGACTGTGCCCATGACGGAAACGGAATCCATCGTGTACGACGTCGTGGTGCTCGGGGCCGGGCCCGTGGGGGAGAACGTCGCCGACCGTGCCCGCGCGGCCGGCCTCTCCACCGCGGTCGTGGAGAGTGAACTGGTCGGTGGTGAGTGCTCGTACTGGGCCTGCATGCCCAGCAAGGCTCTCCTGCGCCCGGTCATCGCCCGCGCCGACGCCCGCCACGTGCCCGGCCTCAGCCAGGCGGTGCAGGGCCCCCTCGACGTCCCCGCGGTCCTCGCCCACCGCGACTACTACACCTCCCACTGGAAGGACGACGGACAGGTCGGCTGGCTGGACGGCATCGGCGCCGTCCTGTACCGCGGACACGGGCGCCTGGCCGGGCCGCGCAAGGTGACCGTCGACGGGCCCGGCGGCGAGCGGCAGGTGCTCACGGCCCGGCACGCGGTCGCCGTCTGCACCGGCACCCGCGCCCTGCTCCCCGACCTGCCGGGGCTCGACCAGGTCCGGCCCTGGACCAGCCGTGAGGCCACCAGCGCGCACGAGGTGCCGGGCCGGCTCATCGTGGTGGGGGGCGGTGTCGTCGCCGTCGAGATGGCCACGGCCTGGCAGGCGTTCGGCTCCCAGGTCACCGTCCTCGTCCGCGGCAAGGGACTGCTGCCCCGCATGGAGCCCTTCGCCGGCGAGCTGGTCGCCGAGTCGCTGAAGGAGGCGGGCGCCGACGTCCGCACCGGCACCTCGGTGACCGCGGTGACGCGCGAGGGCTCCACCGTGGTGGCCCTCACCGACACCGGCGACCGCATCGAGGCCGACGAGATCCTCTTCGCCACCGGGCGTGTGCCCCACACCGACGACCTCGGCCTCGACACGATCGGCCTCGAGCCGGGCTCCTGGCTCGACGTCGACGACAGCCTGCGGGTCACCGGCAGTGACTGGCTGTACGCGGTCGGCGATGTGAACCACCGCGCGCTCCTCACCCACCAGGGCAAGTACCAGGCCCGGATCGCGGGCGCCGCCATCGCCGCCCGAGCCGCCGGGGTGCCCCTCCTGGAGACCGATCCCTGGGGCGCGCACTCGGCGACCGCCGACCACGGGGCCGTACCCCAGGTCGTCTTCACCGACCCGGAGGCCGCGGCCGTCGGCCTCTCCCTCGCCGAGGCCGAGCGCGCGGGCCTGCGCGTCCGCGCCGTCGACGTCGACATGTCCTCCGTGGCGGGCGCGGGCCTGTACGCGGACGGCTACCGTGGCAAGGCCCGCATGGTCGTCGACATCAACCGCGAGATCCTGGTGGGCCTCACCCTGGTCGGCCCCGGCGTGGGCGAACTCATCCACTCGGCGACCATCGCCATCGCCGGCGAGGTCCCGATCAGCCGCCTGTGGCACGCGGTTCCGTCGTACCCGACGGTGAGCGAGGTGTGGCTGCGGCTGCTGGAGATGTACCGGGACGCGTAGCCGACGCCGGTCGTTCGGGTACGGCCGCCTGAGGTCGACGGGCCAGGAACGGCGGTTGGCACGTCGGCGGCTTGAGCGCCGAGGGCGTGGGCCCCGACCCTCCGGGACCGACCGACCGGATTCACCCGTTCGGCGTCCGCCACTTGAGGTTCGGCGGCACTTGGGTTCCGGCGGCTTTGGGGTTCGACGCTTCCGGGTCGGTCGCTTTGGGGTTCGACCGTGGCGGGGTGCGGCCGTCCGGGATTGACGGGTTGGGCCCGGTCGTTGGGGCGGCCGGGGCTTTGCGGGGGCATGGCGGAGCTTAGGGTCCCCGGCGGTTTCGGGTTCGGTCGGCTGAGGATGACCGGCTGGGGCCGGCCGTTCGGGCCTCGGCGGCTCCAGGCCCGGGCCGTCCGAGGCGGCGCGGCTGAGGCCGGTGGGTCCGGCCACTCGGGCTCCGGACCCCTGCCGTTCGGGCTCCGGGTCGGTGCCGCTCGGGCTCCGGGTCGGTTCGGACCCGGGCTTTTCCGGGTCGGTTCGGACCCGGGCTTTTCCGGGTCCGGTCGCCGACGTCCCGACCGGCTGCGTCCGCCGGGCCTGCCACCGGGCCCGGCGGCAGGGCCGGAGGGCGTCCCGTCTCAGGCAGGTCGGTCGCGCCCGGACCGTCGGGGCCGCCCGCAAGGCGGCACCCGTCACTCCCGCCGCCGGACACCCTTCGCCCCAGGGCCCCGCGGCGCGCGCCCTCAGTCGGGCAGGGCGAAGCCCAGTGCGGCGGCGGCCTCCGCAGGAGTCGGCTGCGTCCAGCGATCCGCCATCGCCTGGTTGGAGGACAGCGAGCGCAACTCGGCACGGTCGAGGTAGAGCATGCCGTCCAGGTGATCCGTCTCGTGCTGGACGATCCGCGCGGGCCACCCCGTGAACACCTCGTCGATCGCCCGGCCCCGCTCGTCCAGGGCCGTCAGCCGCACCTGAGCGTGCCGGGCCACCACGGCCTGCCACCCCGGCACGCTCAGACACCCCTCGAAGAACACGGCCCGCCCCGCGCCCACCCCCTCGTACGACGGATTCACCAGCACCCGGAACGGCTGCGGCACCCGCCCGCGCACCACCCGCACCTCCTCGGAGACCGGCGCCGGATCCTCGATGACCGCGATCCGCAGGGGCACACCGACCTGCGGTGCCGCGAGGCCGACGCCCGGCGCCGCGTGCATGGTGGCGCGCAGGGCGGCGACGAAGCGGGTCAGGAGCCCCGGGTCGAGCTGGCCGGCGAAGGGCTCGGCGGGGCGGCGCAGCACCGGGTGCCCGGCGGCGACGATGGGCAACGGGCCTTCGCGGTCGAGGAGTTCCTCGACCAGCTCGCTCAGGGGGCGGGAGGCGCTGGGGTCACGTTCGGATGCCATCGCGCCAGGATGCCAAGACCGATCGCGCCAAGCGAGGCGGCGCCAGGGGCGTCTGCCGGGTCCCTACGCGCCTTCTCTGTGTGACTCAGACCACGTGGCGCCCCGGGAACTCGACGACTCCGCGCCCCGACTTCTGGACCACCACGGACCACCACGGACCACTACGGACCACTACGGACCACTACGGGCCGAGAGTCCAACTCCCCGGCCCACGACCCGAGTCCATCCCTGTCCCATCCCTGTCCCTGTCCCTGTCCCGTCCCCGTCCCTGTCTCCACTCCTCTCCCCGCTTCTGTCCGCATTCCCATCACCGTCCGACCGGAGAAGCCCGCCCATGTCCACCGCTCCCACGACCACGACGGACGAGTCCCCCAAACCCGTCGCCCCGGCCCCCACCAGAAAGGCGGCCCTGCGCCCCCTGATCCTGCGTCTGCACTTCTACGCGGGAATACTCGTCGCCCCGTTCCTGCTGGTCGCGGCCCTGACCGGCTTCCTGTACGCCGCCTCGTACCAGGCCGAGAAGATCGTGTACGCGCATGAGCTGACCGTCCCGGTGGGCGACGACAAGCTGCCGCTGTCCCAGCAGGTGGCCGCCGCCCGCAAGGCCCACCCGCAGGGCACGGTCTCCGCCGTACGACCGTCGCCGGAGGCGGACGCGACGACCAGGGTGCTGCTCTCCGGCGTCCCCGGCATCGGCGAGGGGCACACGCTCGCCGTGTTCGTCGACCCGTACACCGCGAAGGTGCGCGGGTCGCTGGAGCAGTACGGCTCCACCGGCGCGCTCCCGCTGCGCACCTGGATCGACGAACTCCACCGTGACCTGCACCTCGGCGAGAACGGCCGCCTCTACAGCGAACTCGCCGCGAGCTGGCTGTGGGTGATCGCGGGCGGCGGGCTGGTGCTGTGGTTCACCAGGCGGCGCGCCCAGCGCAAGGTGCGGGGCGTGTCCGGGCGCCGTCGCACCCTCGGGCTGCACGGCACCGTCGGTGTGTGGGCGGCGGCCGGGTTCTTCTTCCTGTCGGCGACCGGACTCACCTGGTCGACCTACGCCGGCGCCAACATCGACGAACTCAGGACCTCGCTCGGCCAGGCGACCCCCTCGGTGTCCGCGTCGGTGGCGGCCGGCGGCGAGCACGCGGGTCACACCGGCACCGGGTCCGGCGGCACCACGGCCTCGACCACGCCCCAGGGCCTCGACAAGATCCTCGCGGCCGCCCGCGCCGAGGGTCTCGGCGACCCCGTCGAGATCGTCGTACCCGCCGACGCCTCCACCGCGTACGTGGTCAAGCAGGTCCAGCGCAGCTGGCCCGAGAAGCAGGACTCCGTCGCCGTGGACCCGACGACGGGCAAGGTCACCGACGAACTCCACTTCGCCGACTACCCGCTGCTCGCCAAACTGACGCGCTGGGGGATCGACGCCCACAGCGGTGTCCTCTTCGGCCTCGTCAACCAGATCGCCCTGATGGCCCTCGCGCTCTGCCTGGTCCTGCTGATCGTGTGGGGCTACCGCATGTGGTGGCAGCGCGGCCGTGCCTCCGCGTTCGGCCGCCCCATCCCGCGCGGCGCGTGGCAGCAGGTCCCGCCGCAGATCCTCGTCCCGCTCATGGCGGCCGTCGCCGTGCTCGGCTATTTCGTCCCGCTGCTCGGCATCCCGCTCGCGGTGTTCGTCGCCGTGGACGTCGTCCTCGGCGAGATCGCGTACCGCCGTGGCAAGCGCACCAAGGGAGGCCAGGTAGCGTGATCGGGTAGGGGAACGCCGGAGGGAGACGGACATGGCGCAGCGCGACCGCGAGGACCCGCACCGGCCGTCCAGGCGCCGCGGGCAGGGCGAGTTGGAGAGCCAGGTGCTCGGTGCGCTGCGCGAGGCGCAGGACCCGGTGACCGCCGCCTGGGTGCAGGAACGACTCGGCGGCGGCCTCGCCTACACCACCGTCGTCACCATCCTGACCCGGCTGCTCGCCAAGGACGCGGTGGCCCGCGAACGACGCGGACGCTCCTTCGTGTGGCGGCCCACCGCCGACGTCGCGGGCCTGGCCGCGCTCAAGATGCGCCGGCTTCTCGACGGCGAGAGCGACCGCGAGGCCGTCCTCGCCAGCTTCGTCACCGCGTTGCCGCCGGACGACGAACAGGTCCTGCGCGCGCTCCTGGAGACGGCCCACGCGACGGACGGGGCCGATGTCGTGGGTAGGGCCGAGGTCGTGGGTGAGGCCGACGGGGCGGGCGGGGCCGACGGGGTGCCCGACGGTACGGAAGACTGACGTCTCATGGGGGTCTTCGTCTTTCTGCCGCTCGTCCTGCCACTCAGTGCCTGGCCGGTGGCACGCCTCGCCGAACTGCATCTGCATCCGCGTACGGCCACCCGGCTGCTGACGGCGGTCGCCACCGTGATGGCCCTGTGCAGCACACTCTGCCTGGCCCTGCTGATGGTCGTCGGGACCGCGCAGCTGCCCGGCAACCCGCTCCCGGACGGCTGGTCCGACGCGGAGGTCCGCGCGGCCGTCCCGTACGACGAGATCGCGGGCAAGGCGGCGATCCCGGCCCTGGTCCTGGTCCTCGCGGTCTGCGCGCGCACCCTGTGGCGCCACCACCGGGTCGCCCGGCGCGCGCGGCGGGCGCTCGCCGCGCTGCCCAGCCGTTCCGTGGTCGTCCTCCCCGAGGAGAAGCCGTACGCCTACGCTCTGCCCGGCGGACACCGCGACCGCGTGGTGGTCACCACGGCTCTGCTGCGCGGCCTCACCTCGCCCGAGCGACGTGCCTTGTTCGCGCACGAGCGGGCCCACCTGACGGCCGCTCACCACCGCCACCTGCTCGCCGTACGACTCGCGGCGCGCGCCAATCCGTTCCTGCGGCCGCTGCGTACGACCGTCGTCTACACCACGGAGCGGTGGGCGGACGAGGACGCGGCCCGGACGGTCGGCAACCGCACGGTGGTGGCGCGGGCGATCGGCAAGGCGGCCCTGCTGTCGGGCGGGGGCCCGGTGCCGGGGTTCGCCACGTTCACCGGCTTCGCCGGCTTCGCCGGATTCGCGTCCGCGGGTCCTGTGCCGCGCCGGGTCGCCGCCCTGCTGCGCCCCGCGCCGGCGGCCCGCAGCTGGCCGTCCGTGTTCACGTCCGTGGGGCTGGCCGCCTGGGGCGCCGCGGTCGGCACGCTCGTCTCCGCGATGTCGTCGGCGAACTCGGCCGTGACGATGGTCCTGATCCTGCGCGCGGCCACGCCGCTGTAGCTCCGCCACCGATCCTCAGCTGTTCCGCCACTACTCCGCTGTGGCTCCGCCACCACTCCTCGGGGTTCCTACAGCCGTGTAGAAAGAACATCGATGGCATGGGAACTCGTTTGCGAACAGCATCGTTTCCAAGGGACAGACCGACTCCAGAGGAGCGCTTCCTTGTCCGCCAGACCGACGGACCCCCCGGGACACAGTCCCGAACCGCCCCGCCTGATTTCTCTTGATGGCGGCACACAGCGGGGTGGTGTTCGATGAGTGCCGCACTCGGCCTGCTGGCCGTGCTCGTCCTGACCGCCGGCACCGGCTATTTCGTCGCCCAGGAGTTCGCGTACGTCGCCGCCGACCGCCTCGCGCTCGCGCGGGAAGCGGCAGCGGGCGACCGACGGGCCACCCGCGCCCTGAAGGTGCTGGAGCGGCTGTCCTTCATGCTGTCGGGCGCCCAGCTCGGGATCACCGTGACCGGTCTGGTCGTCGGCTTCCTCGCCGAGTCGTCCGTGTCCGCCCTGCTCGAGCCCGTCCTCACCGGGATCGGCACCCCGGACGGCGCGGTCAACGGCATCTCGGTGGTGCTGGCCTTCGTGTTCGCGACCGTGCTCCAGATGGTGCTGGGCGAACTGGCCCCCAAGAACCTGGCCCTGGCCGTCCCGGAGCGCCTCGCGAAGGCCCTGGCGGGCTCCACGCTCGCGTATCTGAAGGTCGTCGGCCCGGTCGTACGGCTTTTCGACGGCGCCGCCGACAAGTTGCTGCGCAAGGTCGGCATCGAGCCCGTCGAGGAACTCCACCACGGCGCGACCCTCGAGGAACTCGGCCACCTCATCGGCGAGTCGCACGAGCACGGGCAGTTGCCGCGCGAAACCGCCGAGCTCCTCGACCACGCCCTGGAGTTCTCCGACCGCACCCTCGACGAGGTGATGGTGCCGCGCGCCGACGCCGTCTTCGTCCGCAGGGACGCGACGGCCACGGAGGCCGTCCAGCTGATCGCCAAGTACGGACACTCGAACTACCCCGTCCTCGGCGACCACCCGGACGACATCACCGCCGTCCTGGGCGTACGCGAGCTGATGCGGCTGCCCGCCGACCGGCTCACCCGCACGACGGCCGGCGCGCTCGGCCGCGCACCGCTGCTGCTGCCCGACACCCTGCCGCTGCCCGAGGCCGTGGCACAGATGCGGGCCCACGACGACGAGTTCGCCGTCGTCCTCGACGAGCACGGGGGCGTGGCGGGCGTCGTCACCTACGAGGACATCGCCGAGGAACTCGTCGGCGACATCGCGGACGAGACCGACACCGTCAAGGAGATCGCGGTCGCCGACGGCGAGGGCTGGCTCGTCGACGCCGGCCGCCGACTGGACGAGGTCGCCGAGGCGACCGGCATCGACCTGCCCGAGGAGGACGACTACGACACGGTGGCGGGGCTGATCGTCGACCGCCTCGGCCGCTTCCCCGCCATCGCGGACCGCGTCCACGTCGCACTGTCCGACGGAGGCCGCGTCTCGATCGACGTACAGGCCCTGGACCGCCACGTACCGGAACGGGTCCGCCTGCAACGCCTGCCGGCGACGGACCGCACGGACCGTGTCCACCGTGCGGACCGTGCGGAGGAGCAGGCATGAGTTTCTCGATGGCGCTCTTCGTGACCGTACTGCTGCTGATCGGCAGCGGGTTCTTCGTGGCCGCCGAGTTCGCGTTGGTCGCCGCCAAGCGGCACCGGCTGGAACGGGCCGCGGCGGCCGGGCAACGCGGTGCCAGGGCCGCGCTGGCCGGAATGCGCGAGCTGTCACTGATGCTCGCGGGCGCCCAACTGGGCATCACCGTGTGCACGCTGGGCCTGGGCTCGGTGTCCAAGCCCGCGATCTCGCACGAACTCGACCCGTTGCTCCACAGGGCGGGCCTGCCCAGCGGCCTGAGCTACGGCGTGTCCTTCGCGCTCGCGATGTTCGTCGTCGTCTTCCTGCACATGGTGGTCGGCGAGATGGCCCCCAAGTCCTGGGCCATCGCGCACCCCGAGCGTTCCGCCATGCTGCTCACGCCGCCCTTCCGGGCCCTGACCCGGGCGGTGCGTCCGTTGATCGTGGGGCTGGACAAGGTGAGCAACGCGCTGGTCCGGCTCTGCCGGGTCACTCCGCGCGACGAGCTGGCCTCGGTCCACAACCGCGAGCAACTCACCCACCTCGTCGAGGAGTCGGAGCGGCTCGGGCTGATCAGCAAGGAGGACTCCGAGCTGATCACCAGCTCCCTGACCGAACCGCAGCACCCGGTCGGGGACCTCCAGATCCCGGCCGACCGGATCACCTCGGTCCCCGCCGACGCGGCGATCGACGTCGTACTGGGCGTCGCCGGGGACAGCGACCGCACCCGCCTGCTGGTCCGCGACGGCGTCACGGTCCTCGGCTCGGTGCACGCCCGTGACGCCCTGGTCGCCCGTGCGCAGGGCCGGGCCGCGGTCGCCCGCGACCTGGCCCGCCCCGTCCCGGAGCTGTCACCGCACGACACGGTCGCCCACGCCGTCGAACAGCTCCGCCTGCACCGCGCCTCCCTTGCCGTCGTACGCGACGACATGGGGCGGCTGACCGGCCTGGTCAGCCTGGACGACCTGCTGGCCCGGCTGATGGAGCCGCGCGCGGCGTGACACGGCAGAGGCCGGGTGCCGTGGCCGTGGCCGGTCACCTCGATGACCGGCCACGGCGCTCCGGCACCCGGCCTCCTTTGTCCTGCTCCCGAGGACGTTCACGTCCTCGGGCGATGTTCATGTCGTCGGGAGACGTTCACGTCCTCAGCGGGCGGTCGCACCCGCAAGGGCGCTCACACCTGCTCGAAGTCACCCGCGAGCGCGGAGGCGATGCGCAGGTGCGACTCGGCCTCGTCGTGACGCCCTTGGCGCTGGAGCGTGCGCCCCAGCATCAGCCGGGCGTAGTGCTCCACCGGGTCACGCTCGACGAGCGTGCGCAACTCGGTCTCAGCGCGGTGCAGTTGGGCCGAGTGGTAGTACGCGCGAGCCAGCAGCAGCCGCGGTCCGGTCTGCTCCGGCACCTCGTCCACAAGGCCACCCAGAACGCGCGCCGCACCGGCGTAGTCCTTGGCGTCGAAGAACAGCTGCGCCCGCTCCCAGCGCTCCGCGGCCGTCCCCTGGTCGTAGTACTTCGTGTCCACTGCTGACCTCCTTCGAGTGCCAGAACCTCACCTGATGGTTGAATATTCCACCACCTCGGCCCGTGGGTGTCATCCGCCGGCCAGCTCCGCGTTGGCCCGCTCCGTCACCAGGGTCAGCACGCGCCCTACCGTCGCCAGGTCCTCGGCCGGGATGCCCGCGTACAGCCGGGCCGCGATCTCGTTCCCGGCCGTGCGGATCTCCTCGAACACCTCACGGCCGTGCTCGGTGAGCGACACCAGCGAGGTGTCCGTCTCCGCCAGCAGCTTGAGGGCCGTCATCTCCGTGACGGTCTCCTCGGCCACCGACTCCTCGATCTTCAGCGTCCCGGTCAGCCGCGCCACGAGCCGGTCGCGCTCGACGGTGCCGCCCTGGTCCGAGACGGCCCGCAGGGCCACCGACTGGTTGAAGCTGCTTCCGATGCGCGCCAGCGCGGTTTCCAGGGCCGCGCGGCTCGCGTAGTGGGCCAGTCCGACGACCTGGCCGCCGACCGGGGGAGTGGGAATGCTCATGACTGCTCCTCGTCAGGATGTGAATCGAGATGTGTGTCGAGAGATGCATCGGTCGGTGCATCGACCGGTGCGTCGATCGGTGCATCGAGCGGTACGTCGAGCAGGGTCGCCAGCTCACGGCTGAACGCCTTCGTGCGCTCGCCGCCGAGCCCGCCGAGCGGTTCGAGGAGCTGCTCCAGCAGCCCCTGGACCACCCCTATCGCGCGCCGTGCGACCACGCGTCCGTCCTCCGTGAGCGACAGTCGGATCGCACGTGGATCGGCGGGATCCCGCGTCCGGTCGACGACACCGGCCGCCTCCAGAGCGCGGGCCAGCTTCGAGACGTAGAGCGGTTCGAGTCCGGTGTGATCGGCGAGCTGACGCTGGCTCGGCCGCTGCCCGGCCCTGTGCATCCCGTACAGCGACGCGACCAGCGAGTACTGGGCGTGGGTCAGACCCAGTGGCGCGACCGCCCGATCGACGGCCACGCGCCACTTCGTGGACAGGCGCCAGACGAGAAAGCCGGGGGTCGCGTGCTCGGATGTCGAACTCATGAGAAAAACCATACATGGCTACTATGTCCATGGCTACTATTTTCCGCTGTCCCCGACCAACGCCCTACCGACCTCCGCCCGTAGCCCTAGGACCGCACCGACTCCGGCCCAAGTACCCCCGTCCGGGGGAGTCCGAGGGAGCCCGGGGGAGGGAGGACGGCCTGACGGACGGTCCCCGACGGGGCTAGGTTGTGGCTCATGAGCAATCTTGATCGCGAGGCAGTTCCCGCGCTGTGCGGTGGCCGCGGGTTCGTGGTGGCCGAGCCGGTGCGTGAACTCCTCAGTCCCCGTCGGGTCAAGCTCGGCGAGTCCACCGAAGTCCGCCGCCTACTGCCCAACTTGGGCCGCCGCATGATCGGCGCGTGGTGCTTCGTCGATCACTACGGGCCCGACGACATCTCCGACGAGCCCGGTATGCAGGTCCCGCCGCACCCGCACATGGGACTCCAGACCGTCAGCTGGCTCCACGAGGGCGAGGTGCTGCACCGCGACTCCACGGGCAGCCTGCAGACGATCCGCCCGCGCGAACTGGGCCTCATGACGTCCGGAAGGGCCATCAGCCACTCCGAGGAGAGCCCCAAGTCGCACGCCCGCTTCCTGCACGGCGCGCAACTGTGGGTCGCCCTCCCTGACAGCCACCGCCACACCGACCCGCACTTCGAGCACCACGCCGAGCTGCCGCTCGTCACGGCCGCCGGCCTCAAGGCCACGCTCGTCCTGGGCACCGTCGACGGCACGACCTCGCCGGGCACGACGTACACCCCGATCGTCGGCGCCGACCTGTCCCTCGCGAGCGGCACCGACGTACGACTGCCGCTGGAGCCCGACTTCGAGTACGCCGTCCTGTCCATGTCCGGCGAGGCGCACGTCGACGGGGTACCGGTGCTCCCGGGCTCCATGCTCTACCTCGGCTGCGGTCGCACCGAACTGCCCCTGCGCGCGGAGTCGGACGCGTCCCTCATGCTCCTGGGCGGCGAGCCGTTCGAGGAGGAGTTGGTCATGTGGTGGAACTTCATCGGACGGTCCACCGAGGACATCGCGGAGGCCCGTTCGGACTGGATGACGGGCTCCCGCTTCGGTGAGGTGGTGGGGTACGACGGGGCCCCACTGCGCGCTCCCGAACTCCCGCCTGTACCACTGAAACCGCGCGGAAGGGTGCGCTGAACTGGGGTCCCAGCTCTAGTGCAGGCCTCTCGCGGGACGCGTCTGTCCCCGCTCGACACCCCGCTTTCCCGAGGGGCCGATCGCTCCTGCGAAGTCCATCGACGGACAACGCTGCGTTCCTGTGTCTGACCATCTGTAGGCGGGTTTAGTCAGCCTGATGCTGTCCCAATGCTGACTTTCCTGACGGGGCGTCAATGTCATTGCGTTGGTGTCGCAGCTGTTGGAGCGCCCGCCCCGGAGCTGCCGCTCGCGTGTGGGCCAGGCCGATGCTGACTTCGGTGACTTGTGCTGGGGCAAGGCGCCCCCAAGTGCCTGGGCGACGAAGGGGAGGAGAAGTCCGTGACGAGGGGGCTTTTGTGGGAATCCTCCAATGCCCCCGGCATGCCGCTGCTGCCGTACTCACCCCCTTGGGCGGACCGCTATGGGGAGGGTGTGGCTGCAGCGAGGGGTCTCGGAAGCGGCTTGTCGGCAAGCCAGGCTCCGCTTTAAAGAGCGTTTTGTCCTGCCGAGGTTGTTTGGTTCGAGGTTCAGGTGTCGCGCCAGTTCAGGGTGGATTCGCTGGTGAGTCTGCGGCTTATGAGGTCGATCATCGCGACGTGGATTATGGCTTCGGAGCGGTGGGGGTGGGATTCGTAGTCGCGGGCGAGTCGGCGGTGATGCATGAGCCAGCCGAAGGTCCGCTCGACGACCCAGCGTCGCGGGATCACCTTGAATCCTTTGACGCCGGGGTCGCGTTGGACGACTTCGACGTCGATGCCGAGGCGGGCGCCGTGGTCGATGGCTTTGGTGCGATAGCCGGTGTCGGCCCATGCTTTGGTCACGCGTGGGTTCGTGGCGGCGATGTGGGACATCAGGTGTATGCCGCCGGCGTTGTCGGAGACGCTCGCTGCGGTGACCCAGACAGCCAGGAGCAGGCCGAGGGTGTCGACCCCGATATGGCGCTTGCGGCCTGCGATTTTCTTGCCGCGTCGATGCCCTGGCTGGTCGCGGGCACGTTCGCGGAGGTCTTCACGCTCTGCGCGTCCAGCACGCAGGCGGTTGGCTCGCTGTCGCGGCCTTCGGCTTCCCGGACCAGGCGCCGCAGGAGGCCGTTGAGTTGGTCGAAGATGCCGCCTTTTTGCCAGGCGGCGAAGTAGCCGTAGACCGTTTCCCATGGCGGGAAGTCGTGGGGCAGGTAACGCCAGGCAATGCCGGTGCGGTCGACGTAGAGGATGGCGTCCATGAGGCGGCGCAGGTCATGCTCGGGCGGGCGACCGATGTCGACACCCTTGCCTCTGCGCTCGGCCCGCCAGGTGGTGAGCGTGGGCTCGATCAGTTCCCAGCGCGCGTCGGAGAGGTCGCTGGGATACGGGCGGTGTCGCGTCATGTTTCGGTAGTACCGTCGAGCAGGCCGCCTCCCCAGGGCGCAAACGAGGTCAACCGGGGGCGCGTTGGGATCAGACAGGAGCAAACGCAACGATACGGGTCGCCGAACGACGACACGAATCCCTTGCCCCGCATTAGGCACGTCTGCCCCGAGAGCCCCATACCGGCTCGGTCTGCGAATCGCCACCAAACAACCTCAGCGGGACAAAACGCTCTTTTAGTCCTATGAATAAGTCGCTCGAACAAGTCGGACGTCGATACGGATGTCGTGGCGGCGTGGCCGCTGAGGTCCGGTTCCTGGCCGTGCGGGTCAGTTCACGATGAACGGCGGGTGAATACGTTTTCCTCCAAGACCCGCCCCGTGAAGCGGGATGAACGAGGAGGCAGACCCGTGAAGGAAAGCCAGTTGGAGACGTGTGTGATCGGGGCGGGACCTGCCGGGCTGGCGGTCGCCAGGGCTCTGGCGGAGCGGAATCTGCCGTACACGCACCTTGAGCGGAACACAGGCCCCGGCGGTATCTGGGACATCGACAATCCCGGCAGCCCGATGTACGAATCGGCCCACTTCATCTCCAGCAGGACCCTGTCGGGGTTCGGCGGTTTCCCGATGCCCGACCACTTCGCGGACTACCCGCCGCACCGGCAGATCCTGACGTATCTGACGTCCTTCGCCGACGCGTACGGGCTGACGGAGCGCATCGAGTTCGGCGTCGAGGCAGAAAGTGTCGAGAAGAACGCGGACGGCACCTGGACGGTCACCCGGTCCGACGGCCGGGAAAGCGTGCACGGGCAGGTCGTGGTGTGTACGGGCTCGCAGTGGCACCCCAACATCCCCGAACTGCCGGGGGAGTTCAGCGGAGAGATCCGGCACACCGCCGGCTATCGCAGCGCGGAGGAGCTGCGGGGCAAGCGGGTCCTGGTCGTGGGGGCGGGGAACTCCGGGTGCGACATCGCGTGCGATGCGGCCCGGGCCGCGGACCACGCGGTGATCAGCATGCGGCGCGGATACTGGTTCATCCCCAAGCACCTGTTCGGCCGACCCGTGGACACGATCGCCGCCGGTGGCCCGAAGTTGCCGATGTGGCTGGAGCAGCGGGTCTTCGGTGCCCTCCTGCGGATCATCAACGGTGACCCGACGCGCCTCGGCCTGCAGAAGCCGGACCACAAGCTGTTCGAGACCCACCCGGCCATCAACTCGATGCTGATCCACCACCTTCAGCACGGCGACATCACCGCCAGGCCCGGGATCGCCCGCACGGCGGGCAGAACCGTGCACTTCACCGACGGCACGAGCGACGACTTCGATCTCATCCTGCTGGCCACGGGCTACGTCCACAAAGTGCCGGTCGCACAGAAGTACTTCGGCGACGAGCAGCACCCGGACCTGTACCTGTCGTCGTTCTCCCGCGAGCACCAGGGCCTGTTCGGCATCGGCTTCGTCGAGACCAACTCCGGCGCGTACCAGCTCTTCGACACCCAGGCACAGCTGATCGCCGGGTACCTCCGCGACGCCCGGCACCGGCTGCCGAACGCGGAGCGGTTCGCCCGCATGATCCGCGCCGACCGTCCGGACCTGTCCGGCGGCATCAAGTTCGTCGACTCGCCCCGCCACACCGGCTATGTCGACAGCGGGGCTTTCGTGAAGTACCTGGGCAAGGTCGCGGGCGGGATGGGCTGGCGCACCGAGGGCCAGCCGCCGCCGGTACGGTCCCTGCGGCGCGTGGAGGCGGCGGCGTGAGCGGGTTCGACTTCTCCGACAAGGTCATGCTGGTGACCGGCGGTGCGGGCGGCATCGGCAGTGCCCTGTGCCGCCGCTTCGCCGAAGGCGGTGCCCGCTGCGTGGTCGTCGACATCGACGAGATCCGTGCCGGTAAGGTCGCCGCGGAGCTTCCGGGCGCCGGGCACAGGGGCGTTGGCTGCGACCTGATGGACCGCGTCCAGGTGGAGCGGCTGTTCGAGCTGGTCGCCGACTCCTACGGCCGCCTCGACGTGCTCGTCAACAACGTGGGCATGACCAGCGCGGAACGTTTCGACCTGCGCAGCGTCGAGAGCATCGAGCGGGAGATCACCCTCAACCTGACCTCCCCGCTGGTCGCGACCAGGATCGCGATCCCCTTGCTGAAGGCCTCCCGGGATGCCCGGGTGGTCACCACCGTCTCCCTCGGCGGGATCTTCCCGCTGGGCGAGACCCCGATCTATACGGCCTCGAAGTTCGGGCTGCGCGGCGCGATGCTCGCGATCGGCCTCGACCTGCGGAGTAAGGGGATTCTGGCCGGGTCGGTGCTTCCGTCGGCTACCGACACCCGGATGCTGCGCCAGGAGGCCGTGGACGGCGGCAATTCCATGCAGTTCCAGGACCGGCCCCAGCAGCCCGCCGACGTCGTCGCGGCCGTGGTGAGCCTGCTCGACAAGCCCCGCCTGGAGGCGTACCCGCGGCCCGGCGAGTCCCGCCTCGTGCGGCTCGCGATGCTCGTACCGAACCTGCTTCCCAGGATCCTCCCGCTGTTCCGAAGGCGCGGAGACCGCGGCATGGCCCGCTATCTCGAGGAACTCAGGCAACGCGGACTGGCCCGCCGGACCGACGGACGCTGGGAGTTGGTGGAGAAAGCATGACCACGTACGAGACGCTGCAGGTCGTCAACCCCGCCACCGGGGAGCCGATCACCACTCTGCCCGCCGCGAGCGCCGACGACGTCGTCAAGGCCGCCGAGCGGGCCCGGCAGGTATTCGACGCCGGGGTGTGGTCGCGGCTGCGAGTCCGGGAACGCGCTGCGGTATTGCTGCGGATGGCCGACCTGATGGAACGCGACGCCGAGATCCTGGCCCGGCTGGACAGCGAGGACGCGGGCAAGCCGATCACCGAGTGCCGTACGGGCGACGTACCGGGCGCGATCGAGTCGATCCGCTGGTTCGCCGAGGCGGCCGACAAGGTCTTCGGACGGGTCGCGCCGAGCGGGCCCGACGGCCTGGGGCTCATGAGCCGCGAGCCGGTCGGGGTGGTGGCGGCGGTCCTGCCGTGGAACTACCCGCTGGCCATGACCGCGTGGAAGGTCGGGCCCGCCTTGGCCGCCGGCAACTGCCTGTTGGTCAAGCCCGCCGAGGCGACTCCGCGCTCGGCCCTGCACCTGGCCAGGCTCGCTGCCGAGGCCGGTCTGCCGGACGGGGTACTCACCGTGCTGCCCGGGTACGGTTTCGAAGCCGGGGCGGCTCTCGCCCGTGACCCCCTCGTGGGGGCGCTCTCCTTCACCGGGTCCACCGCGACCGGCCGCCGCATCCTCAAGGACGCGGCCGACAGCAACTTCAAGCGCGTCTCACTGGAGATGGGCGGCAAGAGTCCCCAGGTGCTGATGGCCGACGCGCTCGCCTACGGGGACGAGCTCATCGGTGACATGATCGAGGCCGCGTTCCTGACGATGGGGCAGAACTGCACCGCCGGCTCTCGCGTGCTGGTCCACCAGAGCATCGCCGATGAGGTCCTGGACCGGTTCACGGCGGCGGCGCGGCGACTCGTGATCGGCGATCCGGCCGACCCGCGCACGCAGCTGGGGCCGCTCGTCAACCGTGCTGCCTTCGACCGGGTCGTGGCAGCCGTGGAGGCCGCCCGGGCCGGCGGCGCCCAGATCCACACCGGGGGACTGCCCCACGGTCTGCCTCCGCGCGGCGCCTACTACCCGCCCACGGTGATCACCCGCGTCCCCGCCGGCAGCGACGTCCTCACCAAGGAGTTGTTCGGCCCGGTCGTCACCGTCCAGACCTTCACCACGGAGGACCAGGCGGTACGTATGGCCAACGCCACCGAGTACGGGCTCGCCGCGTCCGTATGGACCCGCGACCTCGACAGCGCATGCCGGCTGGCACGCGGCATCGAGGCCGGTGTGATCTCCGTGAACGCCTACAGCGAGGGCGACATCACCACCCCCTTCGGCGGCTGGAAGCAGTCCGGATTCGGTGGCGTGGAGAAGTCCACCAACGCCTTCGAACAGTGGACCCGGGAGAAGGCGGTATGGATTCGCACCCGCTGACCTCGGCCTCAGAAGCGGTCTGCACGCATCCGCTCGCGCAGGTGGACGGGGGAGGTGCCGTGCCAGCGGCGTACCGCGCGGCGCAGCGCGCGTTCGTCGGAGAATCCCGCCCGGCGGGCGATGTCGCGCAGCGTCAGTTCCGGGCGGAGCAGCAGCTGTTCGACGCGTTCCCGGCGTACTCCCTCGACGAGAGCCTCGTACGTCGTGTCGCAGTCGGCCAGCCGGCGGCGGAGCGTCCGCTCGCTCGTCGCGTGTCGCCGTGCCTGCTCGGCGAACGAGGGGATCGCCGGGAGGCTCTGGGCGACGGAGATCTCCAGAACCTCCAGCAGATCCTGCTGGTCGCGGCGTGAGGCCAGCTGCGCGTCGAGCAGCTCCAGAGTCGACGCGTAGGTCACCGGATCCCGGCCGGGCATCCGGGCACGGGCCCAGGCCGGGTCGATGACCATGCGGTTGGCCGGGGCGCCGAAGCGGACCGGGCAGCCGAACACGGCACCGTACGGCTGGCTTCGGCGTGGTGGAGGAAAGGCGAACTCCACCACTCTGGGCGCGAAGGCCGAGCCGACGGCCAGCCGGGACAGGGTGACCACGGAGGCGAGTCCCTCCTCGATAAGGAAGACGGCGACCGCCGGGTCCGTGGCCGGATCGGGGAGGTCGGCGCGCAGCACGAAGGCTCCGTCCTCCTCGCCGATGCCGGCCGACCACACCACCATCGCCCCGGACAGGTTCTGGTATTTCACTCCCGTCTCGATAGCGTGCCGCAGAGTGTCGTCGGCCATCAGGGCGAAGCCGAGCAGGCCCCAGGCGGTCAGGTGCTGTGCCGCTCCGACTTTCAGCCCCAGGTGCTCGTCCCCGGTGAGCTCCAGCGCACGACGTATCACCGCGCTGCCCTGCCGGTACGACACCCTCAGTGCGGCGGAGCGCATGACCGTCTCGTCCAGCCCGACCTGCTCAAGCAGGGGTCGCAGATCGTTGCCGCGCTCGTCGGCGACCGTGACGAGATAGCTGAGGATGTTCGGTTGGATCGTCGCCGATGTGCTGCGGCTGGTCCCCGGAGAGTTCGCGGGGTCGGGGGCAAGGGACATCGCGCTCACCTTCTCCTGGGCGACCACTGTAAGCGGCCGGGCAGCACCGGTCGCGTCGCTGGCCTCCGAAGTCCCCTGTACGGCCCCTGGCGTCCTGCGCTCGCGTTCCGCCCCTGGCTACGGTTTCCGCAATCTGCCCGCACCGACTGGCCGGCCGTCCCCACGCACACAGGAAATGAAGGCGCGACAGCATCATGTCCTTTAATGCATCATCCCGGGCTGGGTACGGGCGCCCGGTCTCAAAGGTCGGCGCCCGAAGGGTCGCCACCATCGCGTTCGCCGCTCAGGGCGCCTCCGTCGCAGCCGTGTACACGACCGTTCCCGCCGTCACCGAGCGCCTGGGACTGGCTCCGCTCCTGACGACCGCGTTGATGGCCGCGGTGGCCCTGACGGCAGGGGGCGGCAGCTTCCTGGGGCTGGCCGCGATCCGCCGAGCCGGTCCTGTCGCCACGACGCGCGGGGCCATGGTCGCGGTGGCTGCCGCGCTGGTGCTGATCGGCTGGGCTCCTGGCCAGGCCGCCGTCATCTGCGCGTATGCCCTCTTCGGACTCGCTGTCGGTGCCCTCGACATCGGCGTCAACACCCGGGCGGCTGAGATCGAACGCGCCTACGGCCGCAGTGTTTTCGGCTCCTTCTACACGGCATGGAGCGTGGGCGGTGTGCTCGCGGCACTGCTCACCGCCGGGGCGGCCCGGTTGGAGTGGCCCGTGGCCGGCGACCTGACGCTGCAAGCAGGCATCGTCCTGCTGCTCGTCTCCTGTATGCACACACACGCCCTCCCCGCCCCTACGCCGCCCTCGGACGCCGTCGCGCGGCCGTCGCTCGGGCGCCGTCTGTGGGTCCGGCTCATTCCGTTCGGCCTGGTTCTCCTGGTCGTCTACGTGGTTGAATCCACCGTTTCGGCCTGGTCGGCTGTCTATCTCCGGCAGACTCTCACCGCCTCCCTCGCGGTCGCGCCGCTGGCGTACGCGGCCTACCAGGCTGGCACGGTCATCGGCCGAGCCGCTGCCGATCGGCTCGTACAGAAGCTCGGAGCGGTCGCCGTCGTCCGCACCGCGGCCCTGCTGGCCGCGGGCGCCCTGGCAGCTCTGGCCGCTGCGCCGAGCTGGCCGTTCGCCGTTCTCGCGGCCGGGGCGGTGGGCCTGGGGTCGTCCGTCCTGACCCCGCTGTGTCTGGCTTCCGCCGCTCGGCTGAGTCCCACGGCCTCGGAGGCGGTCCTGGCACGCCTGAACCTCTTCAACTACGTCGGCGTCGTAACCGGCGGTGCCCTGAGCGGACTGCTCGGCTCCACCGGCCACTTCCGTCTCGCCTACGCGCTACCGGCCACCCTGGTGGTTCTTGTCCCCGCCGCCGCCCGCCATTTCACCCGGCCTTCGAACTCGGCCCGGATGGAGAGCCTCCCCCAAACGCTATGAGAGGCAGATGCGGGCGATGCCCGACGGTGAAGGGGGTAATGAAGAGGTGTTCGGCGATCTCGTCGTTGGTCGGTCCGGTGCCAACCAGGGCCATGACCACGTGCTCACGTGGGGTGAGGGTGGGCAGGTGCCCGAACGGCAGCGCTCGGCTGGATCGAAGTAGACGATGCCGCCGCAGATCTCACCGGGGCGGGCCAGGACCGATGCCAAGGCCGGCCACAGTCCGGGTGCCACGCCGACGCCCCAGATATGCGGCGTTCGCGTTGGGTGGCCGGCGTGGGCGGAGCCTCTGTGCGGCTGCCTTGAGGTCGATGACGAAACCCAGGGGCCGTACAGGGGCCGGGGCGGCGCAGCCGGGTCCTGGCCGACGGTGTCTCCGAGGTGGTTCGCTGTCTGCAATCACCTGTCGTGTGGGCAGGGGATCGACATCCAATCGCGGCCAGTCGAATACCGGGCCGGCAGCGAGGGCGGCGCGGATGCCGGGTACGTCTGTCTGGTTCGCGGTCCGGGGGCTGGGGAACTGCCCGAAGAGGAAACGGCCCTGCGGGGGTCGCCATCGGCCTCACCGATCATCTGTGCGAGGACACCGCAGACGAGTGAGTCCTCAAGCCGTGCCCGGTCAGGTCTGGAGCCGGAAGAGGAGGAAGTGACTCGGTTCGCCGGCCTCGTGAAGCTCTTCGGGCGTGGGTTTGCGGTCGCCGGGCAGGCCGACCATCTTCGCCTCGCGCGGTGACTTGCGGTCGGCGAACTCGGCGAGCAGCTCGGTGATCGTGGTGCTGTCCTCGATCACGGTGGGCACCGCCTCGTAATCCCGCCCGCGGATGCGCAGGGGGACGGTGGGGCCGGTGCGCAGGTTGGGGATCCGGGTGCTCTGCGAGAACGTGGTGGCCAGGACCGTGCCAGGATCCCAGTTGAAGTAGCCGACGGGAATGGTGATCCGGCGTCCGGACTTGTGGCCGGTAGGTCAGCAGCATCAGGATCTGCTGAGGATCCTGTGCATACGCGAGGCGAGCAGGGGTCGGACGGGACGGTTGGCCGCCCGGACGAACGCGACCGGGGGCGCTTGCTGCGGGTGGTGTCGGCTTGGCTCATGAGGGGCTCATGAGGGGGATGCCTGGTGGTGTGGAAGGACCGGGTCGGGGCGGCGGGGCCGCGGGGCCCCACCGCGCCGCCGTATGACGGGATTGTTCAGGCGGGCCTTCGTGATCCGGCCGTGGTGGGCAGGTGTCCCGCCGGACTGGCGCACCCGCGGATTCACGCCGGAGTAGGACACGAGCTCGTCCGCGTTGGTGAAGCGGTGCAAGTCCCCGACCGCAGCCGGCACGGTGACCGCGGTCATCGCGTCCACCCTGGGGATGGTCATCAAGCGCCGCACGACCGGGTCGTCCAACGCCCCGGCGGCCGGCCGCCGTTCCACCTCGGGGATTTCGGCACCGTAGAAGTCAAGCTGACGCAACAGGGCACCCACGGTCTGCCGCTCGTCGGCCGGCAGAGTCTGATGCTCCAGCCAGGCCCGGCCGCGGGTGCCGAAGAGATCGGTCACCGGCGGCCGCGGCAGCATGTTGCGGTGCAGCACTGCCTGGACCTGGTTCTTCACCCCCATCCGGCCGCGCACAAGCTCCGCCCGGTGCGCCGACAGGCGCCGCAGCATCCTGATCCGCTCGCCCGGCGGCCAGGTGCCCGGCAGAAAGTCAGCGGACAGCACCTGGGCCGGGTTACGGGCGTCGACCTTGTCGGTCTTGACCTTCGCCCCGGCGATCGCCCGGGTCTTGACCGGATTGCAGATCGCCACTCGGACCACGTACGGCTCCAACAGCACCGCCACCGTACTCGCGTTGCCAGTGGCCTCCAGCGCCACCTGGTCGTCCGGGCGCAGCCCGGCGGCGAACTCCCGCAGCGCCTGCGGTCGGCAATCCACTCGGCCCCAGGCCGTGACCAGCCTCCTCGACCGCCGCAATCTGCGCGAAGTCACGGTGGATGTCCAAACCGATGAACCGCCCCACCGTCCGCCTCCCTGTGTCGGCGCAGACCCGATGCGGGGATCAGCTGTAGCGACCGCCGCGCTGTTCATCGGCACGGGGGCTTTCCATCAAGGGTTCTGAACGAACGCTCAGCCCGTTGGACCTCGGGCCGTCCTGAGGCGCATTGCGCGGAACAGCCGCCCCGTCATGCCCAGACGCCGGTACGTGGTGATCGCGGGCGCGTTGTCGGCGTCGGCCATCAGCGCGGCCCGGCCATGGCGTTCAACGAGGGTGTCCAGGACGAAGCCGCAGACGGCACGGGACAGGCCACGGCCGCGGGCGTCGGGGTGGGTGACGACGCCTGCCAGGTATCCGCAGCCGCGCGCGGACCACGCGTCGGCGGCCACGGCGAGTGGCTCGCCGTCCGGCTCGGCGACAACTCCCGCCCACCGATGAGCACTCGCCCCCGGCTTGGCGTAGGAGCCGGGAAAGAAGCGGTCGAACAGCGGGCCCACCCGCAGCGCCTGGTCGGCGTCCAGCCACTCGACCTCCCCGGACACCGTCCCGGGCCGGGAGTCGGGCTCCATCCAGAGGTAGTGGTGGTCAGCCTCCGGGTCCGGCAGTTGCGCGGCGAGGCCGTCGATTAACCGGACCTCCCCGAGGGGCCGATAGGCCGGGCCCACCTACGCCAGGACCTTCCGCGCGAGGCCACCGCGTCCCTGTGATCGCCCCCGATCGCGAGCCGGTCCCGCCCGGCCGCCCCCGGACTGGCGACGGCCACCGCCGGGAGTGGAAGTGTCTCGCCCGAATTGATCGACAGTGCCTTTGACGAATTCAACGAGATCTTGATTTTCATCATTCCAGAAGCGGCCGCGCGACGATATTGATTCTCACTGTGCGCCAACCTCGCCTCCGTCCCCGAGCTCAATGCCTTCGCAATTGCTGCGGGTGTGTGCACCCTGCTGGCGCTGTTGTTGTCAGGCGGACCGCTCAACCGAGCTTTGAAACGGCATCGCTTCCAAGCTGCCACATTTCATAGTTTCCACATTCTGCCGTGATCTCGGCCGTCGCCTGAGCGGCGGTGATGAAGTCATCGACCACTGGCGAGGTGTGCGATGCCGCCACCGCGAGGCACACCTGGTCGGGCGCCAGATCCGGGATGGGCACATAGATGATGTTCGGATGTGAGTAGAACACGGTCGCCGAACGGGCCAGGAACGAGATGCCCCGGCCGGCCGCGACATGCTCGAGCGTTTCGTCCACCCCGCGCACCAGGTACCCGGCGTTAGGGTGCGGGCGCCTGGTGGGCTGCGTGCTCGGGTCGGCATGCCAGAGCAGCGGTTCGCCGGCCAGGTCTGCCTCGGCGACCTCCTCCTTGCCGGCCAACCGGTGGCTGGCGGGCAGCACCGCCACCCGCGGCTCGGTGTACAGCGGGGTGACGCGCAGGCCGGCCTCGTCGATGGGCAGCCGCACATAGCCGACGTCGATGCGGCCGTCGAGCAGCATCGGGGCCTGGTCGTCCCCTTCGATCCGCTGCACGTCCACGACCACGTCCGGGTGCTGGGCCTCGAACGTCCGCGCCGCCGGGATGACCGGGATGCCGGCCCGGAAACCGACCATCAGCCGCCGTCTGCCGCGGGCGGCCACGGACACCCTGCGGCGGACCGCGTGCGCGGAGGCGAGCAGCGGACCGGCGTCGGCCAGCAATTGTCGGCCCGCGTCGGTCAGCGCTACGCCGTGGCGATCCCTGGTGAACAGCGAGGCGCCGAGATCCTGCTCGAGCGCGCGGATCTGCCGGCTGAGCACCGGCTGCGCGATATGTAGCTCATCGGCGGCACGGCCGAAGTGCAACCGGTCGGCCACGGCGGCGAAGTAGCGCAATTTGCGCAGGTCCAGATCCATGGCGCCTCCCAGTCCGGTGATGCCTTCAGGGTATCACCACGGTCAAAAGAAGTCTTGGACACCCACTCAGGCCAATGGCAACCTGAACAGGTGCCTATTGGGGCCGAAGCGAATTCGGCACAAGAATTCGACATCGGAACTTGATAGCAGGGTCCAGGCCCAGAATGAGCACACTGTTTCGGATACCCGTCAATTCAACGGAGTGATCGTGGGAAAGCTCGATGGCAAGGTAGCGGTGATCACCGGTGGATCCACCGGCATGGCACTGGCCGGCGCCAAACTGTTCGTCGAGGAAGGAGCGCACGTCTTCATTCAGGCCCGGCGGCAGGAAGCACTGGACGACGCCGTCAAGCTGATCGGCCGCAACGTCACCGCCGTCCAGGGTGACGCGGCCGAACTGGACGACCTGGACCGCTTGTACGACACCGTCAAGCGGGAAAAGGGCTCGATCGACGTGCTGTGGGCCAGCGCCGGGATGGGCGAACCCGCCGTCCTCGGCGAGATCACCGAGGAACAGTTCCACCGCGCCTTCTGGCTCAACGCGCGCGGCACCCTGTTCACCGTGCAGAAGGCACTGAAGTCTTCTCGGCAACGTGACGGTTGCGGTGTGTGATGATGCCGGACGGCGGGATGGTGACTCGGCGTCAGACATGAGTGAAGCCCCTGGTAGGAACGAGTCTGCGAAGATCACGTTCCGTACAACCAGAGGCTCCACGTGGCGTCCAGTATCACCTACACCGCCGTGCTCGATGTCCGCAGGGCGACCGCCGAGCATCTCGCGAAGCTGCTGCGCGGGCACCGCGAGCAGCTCGGGACCCGCAAGGGCACTCGCGCGCTGGGCGTCTTCAAACAGGCGGTGTTCGTGCTGCGCTGGTTCGTCGACGGTACCCGGCTGGCCCAACTCGCCCGGGACAACGGCATCTCGGTACCGACCGCCTACCGCTACCTGCACGAAGGGCTGACGGTGCTCGCCAACCACGCTCCCGATCTGTCCACCGCGCTGGAGAGGGCGGCGGCGGCCGGGTACACCCACCTCAACCTGGACGGCACGGTCATCCGCACCGACCGTGTGGCCGCCGCCGGCCCCAACGGCGCGGACCTGTGGTGGTCGGGGAAGCACAAGCACCACGGAGGAAACGTGCAGGTCATCGCCACCCCGGACGGCTGGCCCCTCTGGGTCTCCCCGGTCCGCCCGGGCCGCGAGCACGACACCACCTGCGCACGGGCCCACGGGCTGGTCGACGCCCTGAACCGGCTCGCCGCCATCCTGGGCGTCCCTACCCTGACCGACCTCGGCTACGAGAACGCCGGGCCCGGCTTCCGCCACCCGGTCAAGAAGCCCAAGGGCGGTGAACTCGCCGACCCCGACCTGGCGTTCAACGCCGTGATCCGAGGCGTCCACGCTGTCGCCGAACGTGCCAACGCCCTGCTGAAGGTCACTTTCAAGGCCCTGCGCAGGGTCAGCCTCGACCCCTCGGCCATCACCCGCATCGCCCGAGCCGCCCTCGTCCTGCTCCAGCTCGAGCACGGCCGCACCGCCTGAACGAAGATCACAAAACGTCACGAGACGTTACCGAGAAGAGTTCACTGCCGCTGATCAACGACAACGGCTCGATCTTCATGACCGGATCCAACGCCTCCCTCGGTGCCTTCCCCGGCTGGAGCCTCTACGCGGGAAGTAAAGCCGTCCAGCAGGCCTGGGCCCGCGTCTGGCTCAACGAACTGCGCGACCGCAAGATCCGGGTCAACGTCCTGACCCCCGGCCAGGTCGCCACCGCCAAGCAGGAAGAACTGTTCGACGAGGAGACCATGGCCGCATTCGAGTCCCTCATCCCCCGCGGAAAGATGGGCCGCCCCGAAGAAATCGCCACCGTCGCCCTGTTCCTCGCCTCCGACGACTCCAGCTACGTCAACGGCCTGGAACTGGTCACCGACGGTGGCACCACCGCCATCTGAACCACACACCAGGAATGCCGTTGGCACACCCCACAACAACCCAGTCGCCACAACGAACTGATCCCGAACGCGGACATCCGCAACACGCCAAAGTGTTGCGCGGGCGCTGAATTCGCGTGCTGACGAGCCGGATGTGCCGGGAAGAGCACGGCAGTTGACCCGGAAACGTCGCGGCCGACGCCCTGCGCCTGACCCGGCACGAACGAGACAGAGCGACACCTTGAGAACAGGAAGAGAGCACACCTCATGAGCAGCATCACCCTCATCGGTACGGGGAACATGGCCCGTACCATCGGCACGCTCGCGGTGGCAGGCGGCAACACCGTCGAGGTCATGGGACGCGATCAGTCCAAGGCCGATGACCTGGCCAAGGCTCTGGGCGGCGACGCGACGACGGGCAAGTGGGGCGCCGTCCCGGCCGGGGACATCGTCATCACGGCCCTGTTGTACGACGGTGTCGTTCCGGTCGTTGCCGAGTACGGAGACGCCCTCGCGGGCAAGGTCGTCGTCGACATCAGCAACCCCTTCAACGCCACGTTCGACGGACTGGCCCACAGCGAGGAGACCTCGATAGCGCAGGAAGTCGCCAAGGTGGCCCCGGCCAGCGCCAGCGTGGTGAAGGCGTTCAACACCATCTTCCGCAATGTCCTGGAGAAGGGCCGGCCCAACGTCTTCATCGCTGGCGACAATGCGCAGGCCAAGGCTGGCGTGGCGGCATTCATCGAGAGCCTCGGGCTGCGCCCGCTGGACGTCGGCGGCCTGAAAATGGCGCACTGGCTGGAAGGAGTGGGCCTGGTCACGGTGGGCCTCGCCGGCCACGGGGTTGGCCACGGGGACTTCGCCCTCGGCGTCAACGAATTTACCGGCTGAGCCCCCGGGGGCCGAGCAGTCGGCGAGCAGGGCGCCGTGCGCCCTGACAATGGTTGACCCGGCAGGGGACATCGCTGTCCTCGCCGTGCCGTACGCCGGCGCGACGGCGGTGGTGCGCGAGTACGGGGACGCACTGCAGGGCAAGGTCATCATCGACATCACCAACCCCGTCTCCCCCGATTTCCAGGGCTTTGTCACCCCCGACGGCAGTTCCGGCGCGCAGGAGATCGCCAAGGCCGCCCCCGCCGGCGCGCATGTCGTCTAGGCGTTCAACACCCTGTTCTCCCATGTTCTGGCGGCCGGCCCAGCCGAGGGTCGCCTATTGGAGGCGTTCATCGCCGGCGACGACACGCAGGCAAAGACAGGCGTGTCGGCGTTCATCGAGAGCCTGGGACCGCGGCCGATGGACACCGGGAAGCTGGCTATGGCGCGGACACCGGAGAACGTCGCCCTGTAGCAGCTGGGCCTTTTGCCCACTCCGTCAACACACCGACTTCTTCCTCGGCGTCAGCATTCTCGGCTGAGCGCACCCGCACCACCACTTCTCGCGCCACATCACGACAGTGGATCTGCGGCACGGGGAGAAGCAGCCCCTCCACCTACTCTCACCAGGAGCAGTCGCATGCGCGTTTTCGTCACTGGCGGGACCGGCCATTCCGGTTCGTACATCATCCCCGAGCTCATCGCCGCCGGACATGAGGTCACCGGCCTGGCCCGGTCGGACACGGCCGCGGCGGCGGTGTCCGCGCTCGGAGCGAAGGTGCGTCGCGGCGACCTCGAGGATCTCGACGGGCTCAAGGAGGCGGCCGCGGACTCCGACGGCGTCATCCACGTCGCGCACAGGCAGGACCTGCTTCCCTCCGGCGGGATCGACGCCGTGGCCGCCGCGGAGCTCCCGATCATGCTCGCGTACGGCGAGGCGCTGGCGGGAACCGGAAAGCCGCTTGTCGCGGCGGGGAGCATAGGCTCGCCAGGGAACCTGGGCCGGCCGGCCACCGAGGAGGACCCGGCACTTCCCGGCGGCGATGAGTACAAGGGCACCCTGCGGGTTCGCAACGTCGTAGAAACCGCCGTGATCGGCCTCGCCGAGAGGGGAGTGCGGTCTTCGGTCGTGCGGATTGCCAACATCGCGCACAGTACGACCGATCGTGCCGGCTTCCTCGTGCAGCTGATCGCGCTCGCGAAGGAGAAGGGTTTCGTCGGCTACCCCGGAGACGGCGCGAACCTGTGGAACGCCGTGCACGTCCGCGATGTCGCCTCCTTGTTCCGCTTGGCGCTGGAGAAGGGGCCGGCCGGCAAATACTGGCACGCGGTTGGAGACGGGGCGATCCCGCTCCGCGAGATCGCCGAGGCCATTGGCCGCCGTCTGGGCCTGCCCGCCGTGAGCGTTCCCGCGGACGTACTGATGGTGCCGGGATACTTCGGGTTCCTCGCGAACATAGTCACGCAGAACTACCCGGCGTCCAACCTCATCACCCGCCGGACCCTCGGCTGGGAACCCGCTCAGCCCGGCTTGCTCGCCGATTTGGACAACGGCCATTACTTCTCCGCCGGCTGACGGCAGGGACCCGAATCGCAACGGGTCCGGCAAATGACAAGGGTTCGGCTCTTCTGGAGGGACGCCGAGGATATGACGACTGTGGGATTCATCGGAAGCGGATACATCGGCGGTACCATCGCGCGGCTCGCCGTCGAGGCCGGGCATCAAGTCGTGCTCAGTAACTCGCGCGGTCCCGAAACGCTCGCGGACACGGCCGCGGAACTGGGGCCCCGGGCGTCCGCGGCGACGGGCGGGGAGGCCGCGGCGGCCGGTGACATCGTCGTGGTCACGGTGCCGGTCAAGGCCTTCCCCCACTTGCCCGCCGCGCCACTGGCCGACAAGACGGTCATCGACACGTGCAACTACGGCCCCGGGCGCGACGGGCATTTCCCCGAGCTCGACAGCGAGTTGCTCACCTCGAGCGAGCTGCTTCTGCGGTATATCCCGGACGCCATGCTCGTGAAAGCGTTCAACACCATCTTTTTCAAGCACCTGCTGTCACTCGCCCGGCCGGCGGGGGCGGCCGACCGCTCGTACCTGCCGATCGCCGGGGACTCCGCGTTGGCGAAGGCGGCAGTGACCGAATTCATCGAATCCATCGGGTACGGCGTGGTGGACGCGGGACCGCTGGCCGACAGCTGGCGGCAGGCGACGGGCACGCCGGTATGGGGGACCCCGTACGGGCCGTTCTCGAACGAGAAGGGCCAGCCGGCTGGCGAGAACGCCATCCGCGCGGCACTGGCCACCGCAACGCGGTAACCGCAAGTTGGCGTGGACCGCGGTACAGCCCGACCGTGTCATGGCCCCGTCCGGGTAGGTGCCGGGCGGGGCCATGACGCAGAACTCGTTGCCGTCCGGATCCGCCAGGCCGGTGCGGACATGGCTGACCTGCTGCGCGGGCAGTCGCCCGCGGCTCCACCCGCTTGAACCGGCCCGCGATCCCGGCCATGGCCTGATCGAACATTGAACGCCAACAGGCGGCGTCTATGCTGTTGTCCGCGATCACAACACGATCTTCAGGAGTCCACACAGCCGTTGATGATCACGCGGTGACCGCTCCAGGTCCAGCGGGTGTGACAGGCTGCCTTAGCCAGTGGGTTCCGCACAGGACGAGGCTCGGGATCGACCGCCGATCGTCAGCGGCCCGACGCCCGGATGTTCAGTCCCTGGCTCGGCCCCGGGGGCGGTGTGACGGACTTGGCCGGCGACGTTTCTCCCGGCCTGCGGCTGCTTGTAGGGCCGGTGATCGAGTGCAACAAGGGGGCGGGGCATGGGCGAGGACCCACTCATTACGGCGGTGCGGAGCGGGGACGAGGACGCGGTCAGACTGCTGCTGGAGGACGGGGCGGATCCCGACGCCGTCGACGAGCAGGGCAGCCCCGCACTCTGCCTGGCCATCTCGGCATTCAACTCGACGATCGCCGGCTACCTGGTGGAAGGCGGCGCGGATCCGGACCGCCAACTGTCCGACGGGACCACACCCCGACTGCGGGCCGTCGACAGCGGCTCCATCGGTCTCGCCCACTGCCTGCTCGGTGAAGCGGCCCAGCTCAGTGAGGCCACCCGCGTGGAACTGCTGGCACGCGCCCGGCAGTGGCATGAGGTGGGCCCGGTCGCCATGCTGCGGGAGCGAACCAGCGCCTCGGACCCGGTCGAGCGGGTCCGGATCCGGGACAGGGAATGGTCCGCCGATTACCACGAGCTCCGGCTCGGCGGAATGACCGTCCGCGACGGCCACACAGGGATCCTCACCCTCCTCGAGGAACACTTCGGACTCCACCCGGGCATTGACGAGTTGGCCGCCCGCGCGTGCGCACTTGAGTACCCCGACTGGGAGCACGCCGCCTGGTGGGAGATCACCAGAACTCTTGCCCAGAGGCAGGACAATGAGACCTGGGAGGGTGCGACGGCACTGCGGGCTCACCCTGATCCCCTGCACCGCCGCTTCGGCGCGGAGGTCCTGATCTCCCTCAACCTCGGGGATCCCATGTCGGACGCTCCGAGCCCGTTCGAACAGCGCACGCTCGAGTTCCTCCTCGGCTGGGCGGCGGAGGAGGAACACCCGGACGTCCTGGCCGAGACCCTGTCCGGCCTTGGCCAGCATGAGGATCCGAGGATCGAACCACTGGGGCTTTCCTTCCTCGCCCACTCCGCCCCGCAGGTACGTGCGCGGGTTGCCTCGACCCTGAGAATCGTCGACTCGGAAAGGTCCGGGCGGCAGACGTTCACCTCCGAGGGGCTGAACGCCCTCCTCGCACTGGCTCAGGACACCGACGCGTCCGTCCGCAAGGTCGCCGCCTATCGGCTCGCGCACAGCCTGAATCCGGAACCCGCCGTCGGGGACATTCTGGCCGGCCTGCTCGACGACGATGACCAGCCGACCCGCATCTGGGCCGTCCATGGGCTGGCCGAGCGGGACGATCCGCGCTGCGTCGACGGCGCCGGCAGGGTGGGGCCCGTCGACGAGTACGAGGCCTGGTCCTGGATCCTTGGCGCGCCCGCACGGTACGAGCAGCGCCAGAAGGAACAGGACGCGCCAGCCGCCCGCACCGACTGCGAGTCCACGATCGCGGCCGTCGGGTCCGCCAAGCGGCCCTCCTTCTCCCGGACCTTGTCGCGCAGCCGGTCGTGTGGAGCTCGGCGCGCAGCCCCGTGACGGTAGACGGTGGCGATCCCAGCGCCGAACCCGGCCGTGAGTCGGGCGTAGGTATGCCCGCACCGCGGGTGAGCCAACACCAGCAGGGCCTCCCGGCCCGCTGTCAGCCGGCGCCAGCGCGTGTTCCGCTCTCGACGCCGAGCCGTCAACAGGCCGGAGAGGTACTGCAGGGTCGTGCTGGACAGATCGACCGAGCTTGGTGACGCCTCTCATCGGGGAATGGCCGGGGATCCTCGGTACCGTCCAGCGCTGCCCGGATGATCACCGTCGCCCTGCTGGTGGCCGCGGTCTGCGTGCGCGCGTCAGGTTGGCCCGGAGACCTGGTCGGTAAACGGCGCATGCGGCTCATCCGCTGTGTCCCGCTGGTGCTGGGTTCAGTGGTGTGCGTCCTTGCCTCGTCCGTTGTCGCGATGATCAGTGGTCGTGGATTGCAAGGCTTGGGCGTTCGACGTACCGCCCGATGACCGCCTCACCGCGTAGGCCCCAGGGCGGGCGGGGCCGCGTCGGCGGACGTCCCCCAGCCGGACGGTTCGGCGCCGACTGTGAAGGAGAGCGACCGCAGGCCTCGGAGCGACTCGGTCGTCAGGTACGTACGGCCGTAGGAGGAACCGTCGACCCTCGCCGACTGGATGTACCGGTCACGGTCGGAGGTGCCCGTGGCCGTTATGGTCAGGGCGCCGCGCGGGTAGTAGCGCCGGTCGAGCGTCAGATCGACCCGTTCGAAGACGGGCGTCGACAGGCCCCAGGTGTCGTAGCCGGGCTGTACCGGGAAGATCCCGATGGACGAGAGCACGTTCCAGGCGGACATCGTGCCGAGGTCGTCGTTGCCGGTCATGCCGGTCGGCGTGTCCGTGAACAAGGTCAGCGCGGCGTGCACCACATCGGTCGTCTTCCACGGCTGACCGGTCGACAGATACGTGTACGGGGCGATCAGGTCGGGCTCGTTCTGCGGGTTGTACTTGTCCGCGTTGTAGTAGTCGTACGGGCCGTTGACCCATACCTCTCGTGCGGTCTTCGCCGGGTCCTTCAGAAGCTGCTCGTACGCGAAGAACGAGTCGAGCCGGTCGTTGGCCGTCTGCTTGCCGCCGATCAGGTCGACCATGCCCGGCAGGTCCTGCGGCACGAGCCACTGGTACTGCCAGGACGTGCCCTCGTGAAAGCCCTCGCTCAGGGCAGGGTCCGCCGGTCCGGTGAAGGTGCCGGAGGCATCCCGCGCGCGGAAGAAGCCGGTCGAACCGTCGTAGATCTTCCGGTAGTTCTGGGACCGTGCGGCATAGCGTGCGGCGTCCGCGTCGTGGCCCAGATCCCGTGCCATCGCGCCGAGCATGGCGTCCGACAGGGCGTACTCCAGGGTCGCGGAGGCTCCGTGGTCGTAGTCCGAGTCGCCCGGCTTCGCGTGTGGGCGGTCCTTGACGTAAGGCGCGAAGCCGTTCGCGATGTACTCCTTGTTGGCTTCGCGGCCCACCGCGGGCGAATCGGCGGGCGGCACCCCGTCGGCATTCTTCTTCAGGGCGCGGTAGGCCCGTTCCTCGTATCCCTTGAGCAGGCCCTGCTGGTAGGCGTTGGTCAGGAACGGGGTGACCGGGTCGCCGGTCATGATGTTCGTCTCGACCGTGCCGTAGCCCCACTTGGGCAGCCAGCCGCTGTCTTCGTCGATCTTGATGACGGAGATCGCCATGTCCCTGGCCTCACGCGGCGCGAGCAGGGAGAGGAGCTGCGACTGGGTGCGGTAGGTGTCCCACAGCGACCAGTTCTGGTAGTAGGTGAAGCCCTGTGCGCGGTGGACCCGCTGGTCCCAGCCGGTGTAGCGACCGTCGGCGTCGCTGCCGATGTTGGGCGCGAGGAAGGACCGGTAGAGGGATGAGTAGAACGTGCGGCGCAGGTTGTCACCGCCGCCCTGGGCGCGTACGTCGTCGAGCCGGTCCTCCCACGTGCGGTGCGCCTGCCTCCGGATGGCGTCGAACGAACGGCCTCCCTCGGAGCGGAGGTTGAGGGCGGCGCCGCGGGCGTCCACGTACGAGAGCGCGGTGGTCGCCTCGACCGTCCGGTCCTTGGTCGTGTCGAAGCGGACGAAGGCGCCGTTGCGTCCCGCGCTCACGGATTCCTTGGAACCCTCGGTGACGGTATCGCCGTTCCAGGTGCCCGAAGTGGTGAACGGGCGGTCGAAGCGGGTGACCGTGTAGACGGCGTACGGCTTGGTGTCCTGGCAGAAGCCGCTGCCGGTGATGGCGGTGCGCACCGTGCGGTTGTCGAGGATCTCGACCTTGGTGGAGATCGTCCTGTGCAGCGACTGCCCCGCGTTGAGCAGGACGTTGGCCTTGTCCGTGGCCGGGAAGGTGTAGCGCTGCACCCCGGTCCTGGCGGTCGCGGTCAGCTCGGCCTCGATGCCGGTCTTCAGGTCGACCCGGTACGAGCCGGGGCTCGCCCGCTCGCTGTCGTGGCTGAACTCCGCCTCGTACTTGGCGTAGTCCGTCTCGGTGACGTCACCCGTGGTCGGCAGCACGGGCAGGTCGCCGCCCAGGCCGCAGCCGACGCCCGAGAGGTGGACGAGGGAGAAGCCGCGGATGTGATTCTGGGAGTAGTCGTAGCCGGTGTTGTGGCCGGTGTCCGGCGAGAACTGCACCATGCCGAAGGGCACCGCCGCGCCGGGGTAGGTGTTGCCTTCGTTCTCCGTTCCGATGAACGGGTTGACCAGATCGGTGAGCGGGGCGCTCGGCGGGACGGCCGCCCGAGCCGCCGGAACCGCGAGGGAGCCGCCGAGGAGGATGGTGGTCGCCACCACCATCCCCGCATCGCGTAGTCGTTGAGTCCATCCCATGGGCGGGAATGCCTCCTCGAAGCCTAGACAACGTTGTCAAGCGCGGAGCGCGCTCATTCTTCGTCGTGTACACGTAATCGTCAAGTACTTCGAGTGGGCGAGCAGTTCAGCGGACCACGAACCCGCAGTCTTCCGCGACCGATCACGCGAGCCGGTCGACGGTGCGTTCGTACAACGTGGGCCGGCCGTTCCCAGCAGGGCATCGAAGAGGGCCGCAAGGGCCCCCTGCCCGCTCCCGAACTCCCGCCGGTACCGCTGAAGCCGGGCGGCACCGGTGATGGAAAGAAGATGCGCCCAATGATGGGATAATGATGGATTCTGCCCCTTCAGTAATGCCCTGCGCTCCACCTACCGTTGCGGCCATGTGACGGCCTGGCCGTTGGCTGACCAACCTTGACGGCTTCTGGAGGGAGAAGGCGATGGCGCCTGTGGAACCACTCATCGGAAGCCGGTGGCAGGCGTTCGACGGCTCGACGGTCGGTACCTTCGGGGTGGCCGGCCCCGAGGACGTCGAGGTGGCCCTCGCGGCGGCGGAGTTCGCCGACCAGCGAGCCGCCAAGATCGCGCGGACCATCAGCGCGGAGTCGCGGCCTTCGAGGGCACCCAACTCTACGGCGAGACCCTGCCGTTGGACGCCAACCGCGGCACCGGCCGGGACGAGGTGGGCTTCACGCTGCGCCGGCCGTGCGGTGTCGTGGTGGCCATCACGCCGTTCAATCACCCCGCGCTGCTCGTGCTGCACAAACTGGCGCCCGCACTCGCGGCGGGCAACGCGGTCGTCCTCGAGCCGGCCACCTCCACACCGCTGACCGCGCTGGAGCTCGCCGAGTGCTTCGTGGACGCCGGGCTTCCCGAAGGCGTGCTCTCGGTGCTGGTCGGCTCCGGCGCGGTGCTGGGCGACGCCCTCGTGACCGACCTCCGCGTGCGGGAGATCTCCTTCACCGGCGCCACCGCGACCGGCGAACACCTCGCACACGTCGCCGGGGTGAAGAAGCTCTCCCTCGAACGGGGAGCCTTCTGCCCCTTCGTCGTCCTGCCCGACGCCGATCTCGAACTGGTCGCGGGCGCCCACGACGGCCGGGGTCACCACGGTCCCGTCGCGCTCGCCGCCGGTCAGGACGCGCGCCCCGTCCGCACCGGCCTGCGCGATGGCCCGCTCACCTTCGTCGACGCCGCCCGCGGTGTCGCGGACGTCCTCGCGGGCCGCTCGCCGGCCGCGATCGCCAACCCCGACTGGAACGACCGAAAGGCCACGGCATGACCACCTCATCCACGAACTCGCCCTTGACCTCGCCTTTGAACTCACCCTTGAACAGGATCGCCGGCGCGCCCATCTCCTGGGGCGTGTGCGAAGTCCCCGGCTGGGGCTACCAGTTGACGCCCGAACGGGTGCTGAACGAGATGCGAGAAGTCGGCTTGGCCGCCACCGAGATCGGCCCCGAAGGCTTCCTGCCCGGCGAGCCGGACGCCATGGCCCGGGTTCTCGCCCACCATGACCTCCACGCGGTCGGCGGCTTCACCCCGCTGCTGCTGCATGTGCCGGGACACGACCCGCTGCCCGAGGTGGAACAGCTCCTGGAGAGCTACGCCGCCTCGAAGGCGGAGGTCCTCGTCCTGTCGGCCGTCACCGGCCAGGACGGCTACGACTCCCGCCCCGAACTCGACGCCGACGGCTGGAAGCTGCTGCTGTCCAACCTCGACCGGCTCGCCTCGCTGGCCGCCGAACGCGGCGTACGCGCCGTCCTGCACCCGCACGTCGGCACGATGATCGAGAACGGCGACGAGGTCCGACGCGTCCTGGAACACTCGGCGGTCTCGCTCTGCCTCGACACCGGGCACCTGCTCATCGGCGGCACCGACCCCGCAGAGCTCACCCGCCAGGCGCCCGAGCGCATCGCCCACACCCACATGAAGGATGTGGACGCCTCCCTCGCCGCCAAGGTCCGGTCCGGACAGCTCGGTTACAGCGAGGCCGTGCGCAAGGGCATGTATCGCCCGCTGGGTGCGGGGGACGTGGACGTCCAGGCCATCGTCACCCACCTCGGCGCGCGCGGCTACGACGGCTGGTACGTCCTGGAACAGGACACCATCCTGACCGAGGAGCCCAAGGGAAAGGGGCCGGTCGAGGATGTGTGGGCCAGCGCCGAGCATCTGCGCACGGTGCTGCGCGCTGTCGAGTAGACATCACGAACATGTCACCTCGGCGAGCACTGGGTGTTGCCGTCGTCGGCACCGGCAAGATGGGCGCGGATCATGTGCGCAGACTCCACGACGTCGTCAGCGGGGCACGCGTGACAGCCGTCGTCGACATCGAGGCGGAACGGGCGAAGACGCTCGCGGACGCCATCGAGAGCTGCACGGCGTACACCGAACCGGCGGCGGCCATGGCAGCGCAGGACGTGGACGCCGTCCTCATCGCTTCCCCGGGAGCCGCCCACGAGGCGGCCCTGCTCGAGGCCCTCGGCCGTGACCTGCCGGTGCTGTGCGAGAAGCCGCTCACCCCCGACGCGGCTTCCGCCCTGCGCGTCCTGGCGGCGGAGCAGCGGCTCGGGCACCGGCGTATCCAAGTGGGCTTCATGCGGCGGTGCGACACCGAATACGTGAAGCTGAAACGGCTCCTCGACGGCGGGGAGCTGGGCAGGGCACTGATGCTGCACCATCGGCACCGGAACCTGTCCATGCCGCCGTGGTTCACCAACGAGATGCTCATCAACGACTCGGTGGTGCACGAGATGGACGTGACCCGCTGGCTCCTCGACCAGGAGATCACGGCGGTCACCGTGCACAAGCCGGCCCCGACGTCGCACGCTCCTGCTGGAATGAACGACCCCCAATTCGTCCTCCTCGAAACCGAGTTGGGCGCGCTGGTCGACGTCGAGATCTTCGGTCACTGCGGCTACGGCTACCAGGTGCAGGCCGAAGCGGTCTGCGAGCGGGGCACCGTACGCATCGGTGACGAGCACGGGCCGAGGCTGAGCTCCGACGGCCGCTGGGGCGGACGCATCACACCGGACTACGTCGAGCGCTTCGAGGACGCGTACGACCGTGAGGTCCAGGGCTGGGTGGACGCGACCCGACGTGGCGAGATCACGGGCCCCAGCGTCTGGGACGGCTACGCGGCCGCAGCCGTGTGCGAGGCGGGCGTGCTCTCCCAGCGGGAGGGGCGACGTGTGGAGGTCGAGCTGATCGAGCGGCCTGCCTTCTACCGGTAGGCCGCACACGGAACGGGACAGGGCGGTACCGGACCGGTACCGCCCTCTCCCGTTCGCTCTTCGTCATGCCGCGGCCGGTAGGACCGTACGCGGCCGTACCGGGAACCCTGCCGCCCGGTAGGAGTCGTCGATGAGCCGCATCGTGGTCAGCGCGTCGTCGGCGTCGAGCGTCAGCGGCGTCCCGCGCCGCAGATGGGCGGCGAAGGCCTCGAGTTGGTAGGTGTACGAGGACCGGCGGCCGAGTTCCTCGGTGCGCTCACCGGCGGCCGTACGGACGACGACCCGGTCGTCCAGATGCGGCTGTACGAAGTTCACCGCCGTGGCTTCGCCGCGCGAGCCCACGACGCGGCAGCTCATCTGCCATGTGTCGTGGGCCATGTGGCAGCGGGCGCTGCCCGTGGCGCCGCCCGGGAACTCCAGATCGACGTCCAGCCACTCGTCGACTCCCGCCGCCTGACCCTTCTCACCGCCGCGCGCGGCGACCAGCCGGGGCGCCCCACCCGCCCACGGCACGAGCATGCGCTGGGCGTGCAGGCTGTAGCACCCGAGGTCCATCAACGCACCGCCCGCCAACGGGAGTTGCCACCGTACGTCGTCGTCAGGCGGCGCGGGCATGGCGACCATGGTCTCCACGTGCCGGAGGTCGCCCAACTCCCCGCTGTCCAGCAGCTCGTGCAGGCGCCGGGTGACCGGGTAGAACAGGTAGTGGAAGCCCTCCATGAACACCGTGCCCGCCTTGGCGACGGCCTCGTGGACCTGGGCCGCCTCCTCCGTGTTGCTCGCGGACGGCTTCTCGGTGAGGACGTGCTTGCCGGCCTGGAGCGCGGCCAGGTTCCACGGCCCGTGCAGACTGTTGGCCAACGGGTTGTAGACGACCTCGATCTCCGGGTCGGCGACGAGCTCGGCGTAGGAGTCCGCCACCCGCTCCACGCCGTGCGTGGCAGCGAAGGCCTCGGCACGGTCGCGGTCGCGGGCGGCCACCGCGACCAGGCGGTGGCCGGTCGTCCGGGCCGGTCCCACGATCGACAGCTCGGCGATCCGGGCCGCGCCCAGGACTCCGATCCGCAGGGGTTCGTCCGTCATCACTTGCGCACCTCGTCGAGTCGTACGGGTCGGTGTTCGTGGAGCCACCGGGTCGGTGAAACCAGGGAGTCCACCCCGTCCAGCCCGGCGAGGGTCTCCGCATGGAAGGCGCCGATGCGGCCCAGCCCCATGATTCCTATGCGCACGAGGTTCGTGCTCCTTCTGCCCGGGGGCGGCTCAGCCCTTGCTCCCGAGGACCACCTTGTCCTCGGGAAGTCCCATGAGTGCCGTGTCGCTCTCAGCTCTGGCGGCGCTTGGTGGCCGCCTGCAGTTCCTGGCGCAGCCGCTCGGGGTCCCAGTCCTCGGCGACGGCCCGCCGGAGGGTGTCCGCCTGGGACGGCGGGGCGAGACCGTCCACCGGCGGGTCGAGGTCGAGGTTGGTGGGGAAGGGGTAGCCCTCGGCGGTGGCCGCGATCACGCGGCGCAGCCAGTCCTCCGAGACGCCCTCGGACTTACGGCGCAGCAGCACCGGGAACAGCGCGTTCGCCATCGCCTCGCGGTCCACCGACTCCATGGCGCGGCCGAAGGCGGAGGAGATCTGCAACAGATTGGCCATGCGCCTGATGTCCGCCGAACGGTTGTGCCCGGCGGCGTGGAAGAGTGCCGGGTTGAAGAAGACCGCGTCGCCCTTCTCCAGGGGGAGTTGGACGTGATGGGCGTCGAAGTACTCGACGAACCGCGGGAGTCGCCAGGCGAGATAGCCGGGCTCGAATTTCTGCGAGTGCGGCAGGTAGAGGGTCGGGCCGGACTCGACGGGCATGGCGCAGTGGGCCACCGCGCCCTGCAGGGTCAGCACCGGCGAGAGCCGGTGGACGTGCGCCGGGTATGTCGCGGCGCGCTCCTGGGAGAGGAAGCCGAGGTGGTAGTCGCGGTGGACGTTCTGCGCCACTCCGCCCGGGTTGACCACGTTGACCTGTGAGGTGACCTGGTAGGCGGGGCCGAGCCAGGCCTCGGCGATCAGCTCCAGCATGTCGTTGGCGTAGTAGTCGGCGAACACCTCGGGCGCCCGTACGGCCACCTTGTCCAGGGCGTTCCAGACGCGGTCGTTCGCGCCGGGCTTGGCGAAGTGGTCGCCGCGGGCCGTGCCGCTCGCGCGCTCCTCCTCGATCAGCGCGCGGAAGGCCTCGGACGCCGCGTCCACCACGGCCGCGTCCGGGAAGGCGCCCTTGAGGACCACGATGCCCGGCCCGTCCGACAGAGCCCGGACCAACTCGTCCTGCACGCTCCGGCGGCCCTCCGGGGAGATCGCCAGAGAGCGGAGCCGATCGCTGTCGTACAGCGGGACGTTCTGTTCGACCCGCTCGGCCGAGGGGTGGTCGGCGGGGTCGGTGCGCTGCTCCACGAGCGAGCGGAACACCTCGAGATCGCAGTCCGCCTCGGTCAGCCAAGTCCGCGCTCCTGCGGCTGTGGGAGACATCCGGGTCCTTTCGCAGTCCGTGCATTTCTGCCAGTCTTGAGAACCTCAACCCATCATTCAATGCTTGTCGATACATCAAAAGTGCATCATCGGCTCTGGGGATCAGTCATGCGACACCGCTACCCGATCAGGGAAATCGCCCGGCAGGCCGGACTGAGTACGGCCACGGTCGACCGCGTCCTCAACGAGCGGGGCAACGTGACGGAGAGCACCGTCAGGGAGGTGCACGAAGCCATCAAGGACCTGGACCGCCAGCAGAGCCAGGTCCGGCTCGGTGGCCGCACCTTCATGATCGACATCGTGATGCAGACTCCGGAGCGGTTCTCCACCGCGGTACGGGACGCACTCGAAGCCGAACTGCCCTCCCTGCATCCCGCTCTCGTACGTTCGCGCTTCCACTTCCGCGAGACCTGCCCTCCCGCCGAACTGATCGCCACCCTGGACAAGATCGCGAAGCGCGGTACGCAGGGCGTGATCCTCAAGGCCCCCGACGAGCCGGAGATCGCGGCCGCGGTCGGTCGGCTGGTCGCGGCCGGCATCCCCGTCGTCACCCTGGTGACCGACCTGCCCCACAGCGCACGCCTGGCGTACGTCGGCATCGACAACCGGGCGGCCGGGGCCACCGCCGCCTACCTCCTCGGACAGTGGCTGGGCAAGCGGCCCGGCAACGTGCTCACCACCATCAGCCGGGGCTCCTTCCGGGGCGAGGAGGAACGCGAGATGGGCTTCCGCAGCGCGATGCGCCTCGCCGACCCCAGACGATCCCTGGTGGAGGTCACCGACAGCGACGGCCTGGACGCCACCCAGCACGATCTCGTCCTGGAGGCACTGAAGCGGGACGAGGACATCATCGCCGTCTACTCCGCGGGCGGGGGAAACCTCGCCACCCTCGACGCCTTCGACGCGCTCGGGCGGGCATGCGAGGCGTTCATCGCCCACGACCTCGACCACGACAACACCCGCCTGCTGCGCGAGCGTCGCCTGTCCGCGGTCCTCCACCATGACCTGCGCCAGGACATGCGCCGCGCCTGTCAGATCATCATGCGCGCCCACAAGGCACTCCCCGACGACGGACCGTCGCTGCCCTCGGCCATCCAGGTGGTCACGCCGTTCAACATGCCACCGGGTGCTCCGTCCATGCCGGTCGCCGACTGAAACCGAAAGGCTCGATCCCGGAAGGTGGTCTGTCCGTGCCCGTGTCCGTGCCGAGCCTGCTCGCGGTTTTCGCGCACCCGGACGACGAGTCACTGTCGGCCGGCGGGGTGCTCGCCTGTCACGCAGCTGCGGGTGCGCGCACCGCGGTTGTCACGGCGACCTGGGCCGCGGACACCCCGCGGGCCGCGGAGTTGGCCGAGGCGCTGCGGATCCTCGGCGCCGGCAAACCGCGGATGCTCGGCTACGCCGATGCGCGTGTACCGCAGTCGGCCCCGGGCTGTGTGCGGTTCTGCGATGCGCCGCTCGACGAGGCGGTGCGGCGGTTGGTGACGCACATCCGCGCATTCCGCCCGGACATCATGGTCACCCATGACGCCTACGGCGGGCTGCCCGGTCACCCGGACCACGTCCACACCCATCGGGTGACCGTGCTCGCCGCCCAAGCGGCAGGGCTTGGGCAGCTCTACCCCGATGCCGGTGCCCCCTGGCAGCCGCGTGCCCTCTACCTGGCCACGCACCCGCACTCGGCCGTGCCGGCGCTGAGAGACGTGATCGGTGCGCGCAAGACGGTGTACAGCGTTCCGGACGAACAGGTCACCGCGACTGTCGATGTCGGCCCCTGGATGGAACGGAAGATCGCCGCCGTACTGGCGCACCGCTCCGAGGTCGAGCGGGGAGCTCTGCCTGGGGTGATCGCCGGTCTCTCGCCGGAGGCACGGGAGCGGCTGTTCGCCACCGAGTGGTACATCCGCCACGTCCCCATGACCGCGGCCCCGGCCCAGAGGGAACTGACCGCCTGACCCTGCGGCCCTGAGTCGAGTCGAAGTGCGATCGCTCGGGTCAGAAGGGCCGTGAGGCGGGGCCCGTCGGCCCGGAGCGTTGGGGAACGGGCTCGCTCATCAAGGTGATGCCCGCCCCGCTCCTCGGGGTCATGACCGATTTCACCTGATTTACCGATGCATGATGGCGGCTCACGGCCGCCCGTTTTCCCTATGTGCAGTGCATGGGAGTTCAGCTTGTCCGCATATGCCCGTCGCACCCGGACCGTCATCGGATCCGCACTTGCCGCACTCGCACTGGCTGCGGGGTGTGAAGGACCGACGGAACGGGTCTCTGCAGGTGACGGAAGTCATCGCAGGGGCCCGTTTCTCGTTGTGTCCGGGTTTTTGAGGGATCCCACGGCCTGGGACGGACGCAGGAGACCCCGCCGGCCAGCTATCTCACGGACGGGGTCTACGGCATTTCTGCAAGTGATGTCGTGCTGTTATACAAGGGCTTGCCCGGCTAGGGTCTGAACGGAAAATCTCCCCGCACCAGGGCAGGCTGCGCCCGTCGTTGGCCAGGGGTTGGACGGGGTTGCTGGTCAGGCTGCCGGCGTGAGGGTGACGTCGTGGCCGAGGGCTTTGAGCTGACGGACCAGGTCGCGGGTTCGACGGGTGGGGTCGACGAGGTGCTGGTGGTAGTCGGAGCCGAGGTCGGTGTACGGAGTCTCGGGTTCGTTGAGCAGGTGCCAGACGACGACCAGGAGTGAATGGCCGATGGCGACCAGGGCTCTCTTGCGGCCGCGGCGCTTGACGATGCGCTTGTAGCGGGCGCCGAGGAAGGTGTTGGACCGGGAGGCGGACAGCGCAGCCTCACCGATGGCACCCTTGATCCACGGGTTGCCCTTGCCCGTGGGGCCGGACGTGTTCTTGCCTCCCGACTGCATGGTCCGTGGCGCGAACTTCGCCCACGAGACGAGATGGTCGGCGGTGGGGAAGACAGTCATGTCCGGGCCGAGTTCGGCGAGCAGTATCTGGGCGGTCCGCACCCCGACGCCCGGGATGGTGACCAGCTTCGCCACCAGGTCCGCCCCGGCACCGGGCCGGCTGCCACCGCTCGGATCTGGGCACGGCAGTTCCTCGACGGCCTGGGTGGTCCGCACGGTCAGTGCGTCGATCTGGCCGCTGAGGAAGTCGATGCTGTCCAGTAACGTCCGGCACAAGAACGCATGGTGGTCCTCGAACTGGCCGGTGAGGGCTTCGGCCAGGGCCGCCTTCTTGACCCCATGCAGCCGCGGGCCATCTCGGCGAGCGCCCGTGGGTCTCGTTCACCGGCGATCAGGGCCTCGATCATCGAGCGGCCGGAGACGCCGAAGATGTCGGTGGCGACCGAGGACAACCGATTGGCCGCCCGGCACCCCATGACGACTCGGCCGCCAATTGGGATGTGCGAGCAAGATCGCTGTGTAGGGACGCGTCGACGAAGTCGTCTGTGGACAACCAGGTACGCGACGATTTCCGGAGGCGCAATGAGCCGGATTTGGGCCGGATTGGATGCCGGCAAGACCCATCACCACTGTGTCGTCATCGACGCCGAGGGCACCAAGATGCTGTCCCGTCGAGTCAGCAACCACGGGCAAGAGCTGCTCTACATCCCGGGTCGCACCGTGAACCGCGCAGCCGGTGCTCACCGCGGTGAAGGCAAGACCGATGTGTGCGACGCCGCGATCATCGCGGACCAGGCGCGCATGCGGCGTGACCGGGCAAGACGGTCCTGCACTGCCACGTCCTCAACCACGAGGACGCGGGGATGATGGCGGTACTCCAGATCGACAAGTGACCCCGCCGCAGGTGTCGTCCGTGCTCACCGGCCCGGTACGGGGCGGACGGTGAGGATCTGTTGCGCGTGTCCGACCGGGCCGTTGAGGTCGTGCAGGACGGTGCTGGTGAGGCCCTGGCCGGTGGGGCCGAACGTGACCGTGGTGTCCAGGCCGGTCCAGGGGCCCTCGGGCCGGCGGTGGAGGTGGACCGTCAGGTCGACGTTGGGGTACATCCAGACGGTGGGCGGCTGTCGTACGGCGATGCCGTTGGCGGTGTCGACGAGGGTGAGGTAGGACGCGAGCGTGCTGCTGGGCTCGTCGGCGACCAGGGCGTGGCGGGTGGAGATCCAGGCGGTCGTACGGCCCGCCTGGGGTGGTGCGAGCGGGCGGACGTCCAGGGAGGCGATGTATCCGCCCGGCCACACCGAGGCCATCGGCCACGGGGTGAGCGCCTGGGGTGGGGTCAGCCGGTCGTCGGGGCCGCCGGCGACGGCGGAGGTGTCGACGGTGGCGAGGAGCCAGGCACGGGCACGGACCACGGGCCGGTCGGCGATGAGCACGACGGCTTCGAGCAACTCGATGGTGCGGCCCGGGCGGATGGTCTCCACCCGGATCTCGCACTCGTCGAGGGCGGGGCGGCCCAGGATGTCGTAGCTGATCCGGGCCAGGACCAGACCGGTGTCCGGTCGGCCGGCCAGATGACGGTCGATGGCATGGACGACGAGGCCGCCGAGCGGGCTGAAGTGCTGTTCGTCGGGGTCCCAGGCTCCGCCCGCGTGGGCGGTCGGCTTGTAACGGTGCTCGTCGATGCGCTCGTAGTAGCTGTCGGGGACCGGGGCGCCGGTGTTCAACGGACGTTTCTCCTCGGGAGGTTCGCGGGGCTGTTCAAACTGCTGTTCAAACTGCTGATCACAGGGGTGATCACAGAGTATTGAGCAGGACGACGTAGACGGCGGTGCCGATACCCACGCTCAGGATCGTGCGGCGGCCGAAGGCCAGGTGGACACCGATGGTGACGGCGACCGCGAGCAGTGCGTACCCCGTTCCGTGCGGGTCCCGCGTGATCGTGCCGTGCAGGGCCGTCACGGCGAGGATCGCGAGGATGCCGACCGGCATCCACACGGACAGTTGCCGCACCAGCGCCGAGCCGCGCAGGGTGCGCAGGACCGCGAACGGCAGGGCGCGCAGGGCGAAGGTGAGAACGAAGACGATCGCCAGGACGGTGACGAGATACGAGGTGCTAGGCATCGATGGTCTCCTGGGCGGGTCGGCGCGTGGTGAGCGTGTGGCGCACCAGGAGCAGGCCGACGAACATCAGCAGCGCGGTGAACAGGGCGTGACCCGGGGTCAGTACGAGCGCGAGCGCGGCGCCGGCGCCGGCGAGCAGGACGGAGGGGAGTTCGCTGCGGGAGCGGAACGCGTCCAGGGTGAGCACGGTGAACAGGGCGCACAGGGCGAACTCCAGGCCCTTGATCGGCGCGGGCAGCGCGGCGCCGAGAGCGACCCCGACCAGACCGCCGCCGACCCAGTAGGTCTCGCAGGCGATCTGCATCGCCAGCAGCCGGGGCGCCGAGCGTTCCGCCTCGGGCAGGGAGGCGTTGACGGCGTAGGCCTCGTCGATCATGGCGTAGACGGCGTAGGCCTTCGCGACGGGGTGCTTGACCAGGTGGAGGGGGAAGGAGAAGGCGTAGAAGACGTGCCGGAAGTTGACCACGAGGACGGTCAGCGCGACCGCGGCCAGGGGGGTGACGGTGGCCATCATGCCGACCAGCAGCAGCTCCAGGGAGCCGGCGAACGCGGCCAGGGACAGCGCGGGGGCGAGCCACCAGGGCAGGCCGGCCTGCATGATCAGCAGGCCGAGAGCGATACCCAGGGGGAAGATCCCGAAGCCTGCGGAGAAGGAGTCGCGGACTCCCAGGGTGATCTGCCGGCGCCGCTCGGCGGGAGCCCGGGCCGCGGCCGGGGCGGCTTCCGGTGTGGCCGCGCGGGACGGAACGTCGTGGTGCATGTGTTTATCGTCCCGAAAAACGCGCGCCATGTGGTTTCGAAGATTGCGCACCCGGCGGTCTGGCGTGCAATCTTCTGACGTGGATGCGATCGATCTGGCAATTATTGCCGAGCTGGAGCGGGCGGGCGGCTGACCAACGTCGAGCTGGCGCAGCGGGTGGGGCTCACGACAGGGCCCTGCCTGCGGCGCGTGCAGCGGCTGGAGGCCGACGGTGTCATCCGCGGTTACCGGGCCGTCATCGACCCCGTTGCCGTGGGTCGCTCCTTCGAGGTGCTCATCGACCTCAGTCTCGAAGCCCAGGACGCGGAGACGGTCGAGCGCTTCGAGCAGACCATGGCGCAGGCCGAGGAGGTCATCGAGCTGAGGAGACTGTTCGGCAGCCCGGACTACTTCGTGCGCGTGGCGGTCGCGGACCTGTCCGCCTACGAGGCCTTCCTCAGCGGGCACGTGATGACCATCCCGCGGATCAAGAACGTCACCTCACACTTCACGATGAAGGTGGTGAAGACGGCCTGATGACCGGCCGTCCCGTCGGCCGTGCCGTCGGCCGTCCCGCTGGGCGTCCCGCGATGGTGGCCCGGTCGGTCGGGGACGGTCAGTGGGGGATGGTCACCAGCACCCTGCCCCGGCCGCCGGCGTCGACGCGGTCGTGGGCCTTGGCGATGTCCTCCAGCGGGTAGCGGTCGCCGACGTCGACGGTGAGCGCGCCCACGGCGGCCGCGGCGGTGAGGTCGCGGGCGGCCTGGCGTCGGGCCTCGGCGGGGAAGTCGTCGCTGCCGAGCAGCCGCAGGGTGACGTTCTTGAACAGCAGCGGCCAGAAGGGGATTTCGGTCCGGTCGGCCCGGGTGGCGTAGGCGGCGATGACCGCGTCCGTCGCGGCGACGGCGGTGTCCAGGTCGGCGTTGTCGGAGAGTGCCACTTCGATGATGCGGTCCACGCCCTGGGGCGTGTACGTGCGGATTGCCGCCGCCGGGTCGGCGGAGTCGAGGGCGACGGCGTGGGACACGACCGCCGGGTCGACGCGGTCCAGGTCGTCGCCGCGGCGGACGGTGGCGAGCACGGTGGCTCCGCCCCAGCGGGCGAGCTGAGCGGCCAGCGAGCCGACCCCGCCGAGCACTCCGTGCACCAGCACGGTCCTCCCCTCCACCGGCCCGTCGCCGAACACGGTCCGGTGCGCGGTGATCCCGGGAATGCCCAGGCTCGCGCCGAGTTCGTCGCCGAGGTGGTCGGGCAGCCGAACGGCCAGGTCCTCGGGTACGACGGTGTACTGGGCGGCGGTGCCGAAGGGCCGGTACGACTGGGCGCCGTGGACCCAGACCCGCTGTCCGACCCGGCGCGCGTCGACACCGTCCCCCACGGCATCGACCACCCCGGCGGCATCGCTGTGCGGAATCACCCGCGGATACGGCATCGACGAGCCGAGCCATCCGCGCCGCTTCTTCGTGTCTCCGGGATTCACCCCCGACACGGTGACACGGACTCGAACCTCACCGGGGCCGGGCTCGGGGTCGGGGAGTTCGCCGACCCCCAGCACGGCCGCGGCCGGGCCTTGTTCGTCGTACCAGGACGCAAGCACGTGGAACCTCCGTCGTCTCTCAGCTCGCGGGTTCTTCGAGCGTAGGGGGAGTGTTCTCGGTGCGCGCGGCGCCGGCCTCGGGCGCGTCCTCGCCGAGGACCTCGCGGAGCCAGGCCCGCTCGGCGCGGCCGGTGGCGCGGGCGGTGAGCAGCATGCCTCGCCGGTAGGGGTCGGGGACCTCCTCCGTGTGCAGGGGCCGGTCGCCGTCGTAGAAGAAGCTCGCCGGTTCCTCCAGGAACGCCAGGACGGTGAAGAAGCGGGTGAAGTCGGTGATCTCGTGGTCGGCGGGCTTGCGCAGCCGCTTCAGCATCTCGGCACGGCCCGCCTCGGTCAGGGTCAGCACGTACCGCGCGGCCCCTGCGCCGGGCTCGGTGCGCCGCTCCAGCAGGCCCGCTCCGGTCAGGCGGCTGATGGCCGGGTAGCGGCTGCCCTCGCTGACCGGCCGCGTGTACCCGGACAACTGCGCGACGCGGCGCCGCAGTTCGTACCCGCGCAGAGGCCCCTCGGCGAGGAAACCCAGGATCGCCAGTTCCAGCATGCCGCCATCTTCACGGCTTGTTCGGGGGGCGGTCGCAACCTCGCCCGCGCGGCCTGGCTTTCCTGGGTGCTACCGGCGGTAACAACAGAAGTGTCCCGGCACACCCTCGTGTGTCTGGCGCACCTCACGCACCTCCCGTACCTCTTCCGGAAGGCGCCTCATGGAGAATTCGGCGTCCCCCACGGTGATCAGCAGACGAAGAGCCCTGACGGTGGCCGGCGGCGTGGTCGCCGGTGCCGCCCTCGCCGCGCAAGCGTTACCGGCGTTCGCGGCCGGGTCGGCGGACGCCGACGCGATCGTCGTTGCGGTGGCCTCGCCGGTCTGGTCGCGACGGCCGAACTGGCCGCCGCGGGGCGCAAGGTACTGCTCCTGGACCATGAACCCGAGTCCAACCTGGGAGGCCAGGCGTTCTGGTCCTTCGGCGGTCTGTTCCTGATCGACTCCGACGAACAGCGGCTGATGGGAATCAAGGACTCCCGCGAACTGGCGTGGCAGGACTGGCTGGGCACGGCAGGCTTCGACCGCGGTGTCGACGACCCGGGCGGTCAGGACTACTGGGCCCACAAGTGGGCCGAGGCGTATGTGGACTTCGCCGAGGGGGAGAAGCGGTCCTGGCTCTACGGGCTGGGGATCCGCTGGTTCCCGATCGTGGGCTGGGCCGAGCGCGGCGGCGGCCTCGTGGACGGACACGGCAACTCGGTGCCCCGCTTCCATGTCACCTGGGGTACCGGTCCGGCCGTGGTCGAGCCGTTCGAGAAGCAGGTGCGGGCCGCGGTCGCGAGCGGGAGGGTGACCTTCAAGTTCCGGCACCGCGTCGACGAGATCGTGCGCACCGGCGGTGTCGTGACGGGTGTGCGTGGCGCGGTCCTCGAGCCCAGTACGGCGGCGCGCGGCAAGGCCAGTTACCGCACGGTGGTGGGTGACTTCGAGCTCCGCGCTCCGGTCGTGATCGTCACCTCGGGCGGGATAGGCGCCAACCACGATCTGGTACGGCAGAACTGGCCGGCCCGGCTCGGCACCCCGCCCAAGTTCATGGTCACCGGTGTGCCGGCGTATGTGGACGGGCGGATGCTGGGGATCACCGAGGCGGCGGGCGGTCGTATCGTCAACCCCGACCGGATGTGGCACTACACGGAGGGCCTCAGGAACTACGACCCGATCTGGGCCAACCACGGCATCCGTATCCTCCCGGGACCGTCGTCGATGTGGTTCGACGCGACCGGCAAGCGTTTCTCCGCCCCCGACATGCCCGGTTACAACACGCTGCACACCCTCAAGTCGATCACCGACAGCGGCTACGACTACTCCTGGTTCGTCACCACGCAGAAGATCATCGCGAAGGAGTTCGCGCTCTCCGGTTCCGAGCAGAACCCGGACCTCACCAACAAGGACATCCTGAAGCTTCTCTCGCGCATCTGGCAGACGCCGGAGCCGATCGAGAAGTTCAAGAAGAACGGTGTCGACTTCGTCGTCGCCTCCAGCCTCTCCGAACTCGTCACCGGGATGAACAAGCTGACCGGCGACGGCCTGATCCAACTGGCCGATCTCCAGCGGCAGATCGAGGCGCGGGACCGGGAGATCGACAACCCGTACACGAAGGACGTCCAGGTGATGGGCATCCGCAACGCGCTGGCCTACACGGGGGATTCGCTCAGCCGCACCGCCGCGATCCACAAGATCCTGGACCCCAGTGCGGGACCGCTGATCGCAGTGCGGCTCAACATCCTCACCCGCAAAACCCTGGGCGGCCTGCAGACCGATCTCTCCGTCCGCGTTCTGGATGCCTCCGGCGCCCCGGTTCCCGGTCTGTACGCGGCCGGTGAGGTCGCGGGATTCGGCGGCGGAGGGGTGCACGGATACCGCTCCCTGGAAGGCACCTTCCTCGGCGGCTGCCTGTTCTCCGGACGCCAGGCAGGACGCGCGGCGGCCGCGGCGATCTGAGCCGCACGTCGGTCGCAGACTCGGCTCCCGGCGCGCGCGACGACTCTCCACCCACCGGCAACTCAGTGGTCCTGACAAAGACATTGGACGTGTCGGTGGGTGATGGGGCAGGTGGACAACACGTCCCGCGCGGCCACCTCCGGGCGCACCGGCTCGGAGACGCGGCCGCCGAGGCGCGATCGAGTTCGGCGGCGAGGCCGCGAGTGTGGAGGAGGACGCGGACGGCGCCCGACGGGGCTCGCCGCGTTCCTCGTCACCGAGCCGCGGCGTGGTCGGTCAGCTGGTCCAGGAAGCTGTCGACCGTGGCGACGGGTGCGGGCCAGCCGAGTCGTCGGCCGAGTCGGGCCATCTGGGGCTGTTCGAAGGCGGACATCGACGGGCTCCTGTCTCCCTCCAGCCAGCGCTCCACGGGACCGTCCCACCGCACGCGGCCTTCGGACAGGACGACGACCCGGTCGAAGTTCTCCGCGCAGAAGTCCGTGTCATGGGTGATGGCGATGATCGTCTTTCCCCGCTCGTGCAGGTCTTCGATGAGTTCTTCGAGCAGGACGAGGGAGCGGTGGTCCTGGCCGGTGGTGGGTTCGTCCAGGACGATGATCGGGGTGTCCATCGCGAGGACCGAGGCGAAGGCGACCCGTTTGCGCTCGCCGAACGACAGATGACGGGGATGACTGTTCGCCTCCCCGGTCAGACCGGTGACCTGCAGTGCCCACTGCGTGAGGGCGGTCCGGCGCTCGGCAGGGAAGCCGAGGTTGCGGGGGCCGAAGCCGACTTCCTTGGCCACCGTGGCGGCGTGCAGCTGGTCGTCCGGGTTCTGGAACACGAAGCCCACGCTGCGGGCCAGCTCGGCGATCTCGAGCCCGGCGGCATCGCGACCGTCCACCGTGACCGTCCCCGACGTGGGGCGGGCGATGCCGATCAGGTGCCGGGCCAGCGTGCTCTTGCCCGCCCCGTTGGGACCCACGACCGCCACACGTTCGCCGGCCCTGACGGTGAGCGAGACGTCCGCGAGCGCGGTCGTTCCGTTCGGATAGCGATGGGAGAGGGAGTCGACGCGCAGCACCATCACATGCCTCCGGCGGTTCTCGTGCTCTTCAGCGAGGCGGTGAATCCTTCCGCCGCCGCCTCCAGGGTCACCGGCAGCGGGCGGTCCGACTCCCACAGGCCGCGCCCCGCGGCGCGGCGTGCGGCCGTGGTGTAGCGCAGCGGGGCCACTCCCCACTCCGTGAGCCTGGGGTCGGTGAGGACATCGGTCGGCGGCCCGTCTGCGGCGATCCGCCCCTCGTTCAGGATCAGGACGCGGTCCGCGCACCGGGCCGGCCGTTCCAGCCGGTGCTCGAACAGGATGACGGTGACGCCCTGCGCCCGGAGGGTCTCCAGCACCTCGAACACCATGCCGGTCGCCACCGCGTCGAGCTGTGAGGTCGGTTCGTCGAGCACCAAGACGGCCGGTCTCATCACCAACGCCGATCCGATGGCCAGAAGCTGCTGCTGCCCCCCGGAGATTTCGTACGGGGAGAGGTCGGCCAGGGGGGTGAGCCTCAGGTCGGCCATGACCCGATCGACGCGTCGGATCATCTCGGCCCGCTCGACGCCGAGGTTCTCCAGACCGAAGGCGAGCTCCTCGCGCAGCGAGAACCGTGCTCCCGACAGCTGGTTGAACGGATTCTGCATGACCAGGCCGACTTCGCCGACGAGTTCGGACGGCTGCGTCTGCGCCAACAGCCGCCCACCCACCCGTGCCGATCCCGTGGTCTCGCCGCCGGTCATCTGCGGGACGACGCCGCTGATGACTCCCGCGAGGGTGGTCTTGCCCGCGCCGTCGGCGCCGGCCACGGCACAGAACTGGCCACGCGGCACAGTGAGATCGATGTCCTGGAGGGCGGGTCGGGAGCCGGTCGGATAGGTGAGGGAGAAGTCCCTGAATTCGATCACCGGAGCACTCCGAGTACGTTGGTGACGACGGCGGTGAGCGCGCACAGTCCCATGACGGTCCGGGCGCCCCGCTGTGCCGCGGTGTCCGGCACCTCGGTCAGATACGTGGGGCGGCGGGTGGTGCCGAAACCCCGGGTCTCCATGGCCACCGCACGGTCCCCCACTTCCGTGAGGGCACCGAGGATCAGCGGCCCGGCCATCGGAACCAGGGCCCGGACCCGGCCGCGCAGCCCCGTGACCGGCAGGCCGCGCGCCTGCTGGGCGTGCATGATGCCCTGGGCCCGGGTGGTGAGGGCGGGCGCGATCTGCAGGGCGGCCGAGACGACGTAGACGGTCTTCGGCGACATGCCGCGCTGTGTCATCGCGCTCATCAGCGCGCCGGGTTGCGTGGTGAGGAGAAGCAGGAAGAATCCCCCCATGAGCGCGAGGAGACGCAGTGCGGTCTGCGTGGCAAAAACCAGGCCCTCATATTTCAATTCCAGGGGGCCGATTTCAGCCACCACCCGGTGAGTGTCCGGATAAAAAAAGCCCTGAATCAGGTAAACCGTGAGCGCGACGGGCACCCACAGGGCAAGAAGCATGGGCACGAATTTACGCAGGGTTCCTGAAATCATCACCATGGGAAGTACCGTGGCGCAGAAGAGCAGCAGCGGCCACCAGGTCATGGTGAGGGCGAATGCGGATACGGTGACAGTGACCGCGAAGGTCAGCTTGGTGAGCGGATTCAGCCGGTGCACGGGGGAGTCGTCGGTCGCGTGCGGGGATATGTCCATGCGGGTCACGTCCTTCTCGGCATGAGGCGGTGAACCGCCAGTACCCGATGCTGCTGCACAAAGGGGAAACGGTGCACATAGCCGGAGGGCAGGCCCGCCAGCAGGGTCAGGGCCAGTGCGACGGTCAGCGCTTTGTCCAGGGGGTCCGCGACCAGCCCTTGCAGGCTGGCGGCCTTCAGCATGCTGTTTCCGTAGGCCTGGAACGTCGCGATGACGGCCGACTGCCCCACCGTGCCGCCGGCGTTGCCGAAGACGAAGGCGGTGATGGGGGCCGAGACGATGCCGGCGGCCACGCCGATCACACCTCCCGCGAGCAGGGCGGTCGGCAGGCGCCGGAACCAGCCGGCCCGCGCCAGGGTTCCCGCGATGAAGCCGATCAGGGCGGCGGTCACCGCGTAGGGCAGAGCTCCGGGCGTGATGGTCATCCCGACGACGATGCTGGCCAGAGCCCCGGTGGCGGCGCCCGCGGCCGGTCCGGCCAGGACGCCGACGAGCACGGTGCCGATCGAGTCGAGTTGGAGCGGCAGGCCGCTGAAGTAGACGATCTTTCCCATCACGATGTTGATGGTGATCGCCACCGGCAGCAGGGCCACGGTCGTCGTCGGCAGCCCTGCCACCGCGCCGGAGACGATCAGCATCGCCCCGAGGGTGTAACCGCACAGGGCGAGCAGGGCGGCCGGGCCGCCCACGCCGCCGTGCACGGAATCGGGTTTGGCTGAAATCAGCCCCCCGTAAGTGATGGCGACGATTATCGCGCCGATCCCGATACGCCAACGTGGAGAGAGGCGCCATGGGTTTAACAAAATCCGGCCTGTCACTTGATCTGCCACCCCCGTGTGTGGGCAGGCCCCATTGGCCGCCGGTCATCATGCAGAGGCCGAGTCGTCGGTGTCAACACCGACTCGCGTCCGCCAGACGGGGACGTATTTCCCTTCGTCAGGGAATTGAAAACGTCATTGACAAACGAAGATCTTCAACGCTCTACTCGATTGAAACCGAGCTCGCCGCGGATGTCGCTTTGTCCGTTTTGAAGGCAGGTGGCGAGTTTTTCGTCTATCAGTGGAAACGGGGAAGATGTCATGGCCAACTACCAGTCGTTTGCGGATTCCTACACGGCCGGGCTGCGCGACGTACTCGCGGACGGCAATGACGTGGACTCGGTGCGCGATCCGCTCTCCAAAGCCTCGGGTTTCGGCCAGAACGACCGTCCGTATCGTGAGCTCCTGGCCTACCAGAGCCGTATCGCCGACCCGACCTCCTGTCTCGCGGTCACCCCGCACCTTCCGGTCAATCTCTCCTACTGCTTCGGTCTGCTCGCCTGGTCCCTGGACGGCCGCAACGACGTCGACACCCCGGCGTACTACCGCCGCGGCGCCCATGAGTACTCGGACGACCAGCACACGCTGAGTGGTGCTTTCGGCCATCGGCTGCTGACCTCCAGGGGCAACCAACTGGAGGAAGTGGTCGGCCGTATCGAGCGCGACCCCGCCCACCGGCGTGCGTTCGCCCTGGTGTTGCAGCCCGAGGACAATTTCCGCCAGTCGCGGGAGTACCCGTGCGCCGTGGGCGTCCACCTCTTCCTCAGGGACGGCGCGCTCACCTGGATCACCGTCATGCGAGCCCAGCAGGCGCTGACGGTCCTGCCGTACGACGCCTTCCTCTTCATGGGGATGCAGCAGTACGCGGCTTCGCTGCTGAACGTCCCGAGCGGCCCGTACATACACCAGTCGGGGACCTTCCACTTCTACGAGAACGAGGTGGAGCTGGCCCGGAAGGTCACCGAAGCGCCGGTCGAGGCCGTGGCGCTGCCCGCGTTCCCGGGCACCCCGGACGGCGGCCGGGAGACCGCGCGCGAACTCATCGACTTCGAGCGGCGGCTTCGGCTCGCGGCACAGTCGGGCGACGTCTCCACCGTGGACGAGATCGCCACGCACAAGGCGAACACCGAGTTCGCCGACGTGGCCCGGGCCTGCCTGGCCACCCACGCCTACCGCAAGCTGGGCGACACGACGTCGCTCGTGACCAGCCCGGCGTCGAACGGTGGCGTCGCGAACCTCATCGCCGCGATCTGATCGCGCCGGGGAATCACACGTGAGGACAACGATTCGTACCCCGCTGAAGCCGCACCGTCCGGACGCGGCGGCACCAGGCGGGAAAGTGACGGAACTCGTCGTCCGGCGGCGCCGGTTGTTCACGGCGTACCCGGGCGAGGCCCGGTTCACCTATCCGGTCATGGCCGCCCTGGTCCCGGTGGCGACCAGCAGAGGCGGGGAGGTCGCCTATCCGGGTGATCCGATGTGCCTGTACTCGGCACTGACCCTCACCATCCAGCGCTCGGTGGCCCGCCTGAGCGCGGGGCTGCCCGAGGAGCCGTCCCTCGACGACGTCTGCCCCGACTGGGGGCACTGCCCGGACGACGACTACCGCCGCACGGCGAACGGGCCGCGGACCACGCTGATCGCCGACAGCCGGACCACCGACGGCCACGTCTTCGACCCCCGCATCTGGGACGAGGTGGCCCAGGAGCGGTTCATCGCCGAGCTCCGCGCGCTCCAGCCCAAGGTCCTCCTGCTCAGCGCGGTGTCGGCGGCCCACCGGTACGCCCTGGAGATGGCCGAGCTGGCCAAGGCCCACGCACCCCACTGCGTCGTCGTCCTCGGCGGCCGGCACGCCGACGAAACGATGAAGTACCGCGACGCCGACGGCACGGCGGACTTCTCCTGGAGCAGCACGGTGGAGGTCGTGCGCGACGGCCGCGCGGCTCAGGTCGTCGACTTCGTGGTCGCCGGTGACGGCGCACCCCTGCTCGACCTGCTGCTGCGCGCCCTGTCCCTGACGGTCACGCCCGGCTTCGGTCCGACCGACAACGCGGCGGTGCTCGACGCCCTCGCGCTGGTCGCCGACGCCGAGGAAACACTCCGCGGTTCGGGCACGATCGTGGGCTTATGCCCCGGTGAGGCCGTGGTGGTGCCGGTGCGGGGCGAGCGACTCGGCTCGGCCGAACTCCCTTCGCCGTACGAGGCGTTCTCCATCCGCGCGCGCTTCGGCGTCTTCACCGAGGCGGGCAGCCACCCCCTCGGCAGCCGTACGGCGCACATGATGACGCTGGACTCCTGCCCGTTCAAATGCACCTTCTGCTCGGAGAGCATCCAGGTCTCCCAGCGGCCCACCCGCTTCGCGGTGAGCGAGACCGAGCACGTGGCACAGCGCGTCCGCCGGCTCATGGACTGGGGCGCGGAAGCCGTGTTCTTCGACGACCCGGTGTTCTGGGGCGGGAACTGGAAGGCGATCACCGAGTTCTGCCAGGACCTGCTGCGCCAGGGCACGGACCTCCCCGGCGGCACCCGCCTGGAGTGGGGCGGACAGCTCACCGTCGACGTGGTGCTCAACCGTGCCAAGGCCGACGAGGTGCACGCTGCGCTCGACCTGATGCGCCGCAGCGGCTGCACCTACATCTACATCGGCATCGAGAGCATGGCCGAGAGCGTGATGGCCCACGTGGGCAAGAACCTGCTGCGCCGTAACCCCGAGGCCTGGGTGGGCAAGGTGCGCGAGGCACTCGCGATCATCCGGGGCCACGGCATCCGGGTCGGCAGCTCGGTCCTCTTCGGTCTGGACGGCGAGAGCCGGGAGACCATCGAGGAGACGATCGAGCAGATCGGCCGGCTGATCGACGACGAACTGCTCGTCATGGCCAGCCCCAACATCCTCACCTACCATCCGGGTACGGCGATCACCGCCGCACACGGCCAGGACCGACTGGACTATCACTCGCGCAAGGACAACAGGCCCCCGTACACGTACTTCGAGGAGGCCTATCCGGAGGTCGTCTCCCAACTGCTCACCGAGGACGACATCTGGTACATCCACAAGTCCGCGGCCGAGCGCTGGGGCACCGTCCGCAACAGCGCGGCCGAGCCGCTGACCGAGGCGGCCAGATGACCATCATCACCGACAACAGCCTTGGGAGGGCGCGTGCTTGACGTCGATCGCAAGAGTTACTGGGGCGACTACTACTCCTACTTCCCCGCCCTGGCCCGCTACATCCCGCTCGGCGAATACGCCCGGCGCGTCCAGCCGCGCGCCTGCGTCCTGGGCGTCTCCGACGGCAAGTTCGCCCTGCCCCTGCTGCGCGCGGGCTGGCAGGTCGTCGGCGTGGAGAGCGACGACCTCTTCCTCAACGGCGGTGAACTCGACCTCGTCGACGGCCACCACGACATCGTGGGCCTGCGCCAACGGCTCGCCGCCGAGGGCCTGGAGGACCGGTGCACCGTGGTGGAGCAGGACTACATGACCCTGCCTGCCGAAGGCGACTTCCAACTGGTACTGGGCAGCGGCCTGTGGTCGATGCCGCCCAACCGGGCCCACACGATGGAAGCACTCGTCCACCACGCGATGGACATGGTCGCTCCGGGCGGACTCTTCTTCGGCGAGTACCTGATCGGGCTCAACGACGACGAGCGGAGTTGCGGCTACTACCCGACGGCCACCGAGATGGAGCGGATCGTCACCCGGCCCGGCTGGGAGCTGTTCGAGAACGCCGACCTGGGCATCCGCGGCGAGAGCCACCTCGGCTACGAGCAGTGGCACTACCACCGGTACGCGGCCGCCATCGCCCACCGCATGCCGCCGCCCCGTGAGCCCGCTCGGGAGAAGTGACCTTCGTGACCGGAACGCATCTCAGCGGCTGTCCCCGCATCCGGGGGGACAGCCGCCCGGCTGTCGTGGTCACCGATCTCGACGGCACACTGCTGCTGTCCGACGGCAGCGTGAGCGAGCGCGCGGTGGCGGCGCTGCGCGCGGTCGCCGCACAGGGGACCCGCGTCGTCTTCGCGACGGCCCGCCCGGCCTGGTCCGCCCGCCGGCTGCTGTCCGCCGCGTCCGGCCTGGGCGCCTTCCTGGTGTCGTCGAACGGCGCCGTCGTCAGCGATCTGGACGGCGGGGGCGTACGACGGATCCGGGCGATGACACCCGCCACCGTCCGCGCCGAGATCGCGACGCTGGGGCAGCGCCCCTGGGCCGTGGACCGGGAGCACGACCGACTGATCGGCCCCGGCTGGCCCGACATCCTGGCGAGCGGTGCCGGGACGGCCCTGCGCGTCGCTGACGTGCCGGACGGCTCGCCGGTGCTGTGCCTGATGGTGCACATCGATTCCGCCGCTCCGCCTGCGGCACTCGGGGTGCGGGGGCCGGTGCGGTGGACCTCCTCGGGGCCGGGACTGCTGGAGGTGTCGGCCCCGGAGGCGGACAAGGTGTCCGCGGTGGCCTCGGTCCTCGCCGGCCTCGGCATCGGCTGGGACCGGGTCGTAGCCTTCGGCGACGCGCCCAACGACACGGGGCTGCTCGCCGCCGCGGGCCTCGGCGTGGCCGTCGCGAACGCGAGCGCGGACGTACGCGAGGCCGCCGACGCCCTCACCGCGTGCAATGACGACGACGGCGTGGCCGCCTGGTTGGAGGGAATGTGTCTGTGCCACGTGTGAAGACCCTTGCGGAGGCCCGCCGGGTGTGGATCGTGGGTGGTCCCGGCTGCGGCAAGTCGACCCTCGCCCGCGCCCTCGCCGAACAACGTGGCATCCCGCCCGTCACGCTCGACGCCCTCTTCTGGGGACCGGCCTGGACACCGGTGCCCACGGAGGTCTTCCTCGCCGGTGTCGAACGGGAACTGACGGCCGACACCTGGGTCGTCGACGGTCAGTTCGCCGCGAGCGTCGAGGCCTTCGCCCACCGAGCGGACTGCGTGGTGTGGACGGATCCGCCGCTGCGTGTCACCTGGCCGCGCCTGCTGCGCCGTACCGTACGGCGCTGGATACGCCGTGAGGAACTCTGGGGCGGCGTCCGGGAAACGTTCTGGACCGTCGTCGGCCCCCGGTCCATCCTCTGGTACGCCGTGCAGGTCCGCAACTCCCAACGGCTCGCCAACCAGAGGCTGTTCGACGAGCTCAGCGACACCGGCATCCTGCTCCTGCACACGCGCGACAGCGATGTGCGCTCTCTGCTGAAATGAACCCCGGCACCGTTTCCCCCTACACTCATCCGATCCACCTTTTCTGGAGTTTCCCCCATGCACGTCTCCTCGTACGACTCCGTTGACCAGCTGCCGGCGGCGGAATGGGATGCTCTGGTGATCGGCGGAACGATCTACTCCAGCAGCGGCTTCGCCGGTGTACGCGCGGAGGAGTTGCCGCCCGGAGCCGCCGCCCGCTATCTGCTGGCGCGTGACGCGCAGGGAACGCCGGTCGCGGGAGCCGAGGCGTACGCGTTCACTCGTCCGCCGCACCTGCTCTACACCCCCGCCGACCTGCTCGCCGGTCTGATCGACGACGAGAGGCATGCCCAACTCGCTGCCCGGCCCATGGTGTTCGGCGCGGGCTGGTCGGAGTTCCGCGGCCAACTGCCGGGCCGCGAGGGAGCGACGGCACAGGAGCGCGCGCAGGCGGTGCAGGCGCTCACCGCGCGGACCCTCGACTTCGCCCGAACCGCCGAAGCGGACGTGCTCGGGTACTACTACCTGCCCCGGGCGGAGGCGCTGGAGGTCGCCGAGGCCCATGCCGAGGACGGGGCGGTGGTCCTCTACCACGACGTGGAGACGGTCCTGCCCGTCGGTCTGTGGCAGAACCTGGACGACTACTTCGCCTGGCTGCCCTCCGGCCGACGGCCCCGGGCCCGGCGGGAGAGAAGGGACTTCGGCCGCAGCGGGAGGACCATCCGCGAGGTCTCCCTCCCCGAAGTCGTCAAGGAGATCGCCCCGCTCAACAGCGCGCTGATGCGCAAGCACGGACACGCGTACGGCGAGGAGCGCGCGGCAGCGGTGTACGACCGCCAGGGCCGCCACCTCGGCGACCGCAGCACGCTCCTCCTGGACGAGGACGCCGGGCAGCCCATCGGTTTCGCGCTGCGCTACCGGCACGGCGACACGCTCTACGCGCGCGTGGCTGGTTTCGACTACTCGGTGCCCAACGTGGCCGACTATTTCAACCTGGTCTTCTACCACCCCATCGAGTCGGGCGCCGGTCGTACCGTGCGGGCGATCCACCTCGGTCTGGGCACCTTCCAGGCGAAGCTGGCGCGCGGCGCCCAGCCGCATCCCCTGTACAGCGTGTTCGTGGGAGTGGACCGGCCGTTGGCGGCGGACGGGACGAAGGTCCGCGAGCGCAACCGGGCCGAGGCGGAGGCGTTCGGCGCCGAGTACGGCCAGTACGTGGTGGGTGGGCTGAACACCGACGACTGGCTGCTGTGAGCAAGGGGAGGAAGGCACATGCCTGATGTGAGGCACTTCGAGACGATCGACGACATCGACCGGGAGGCCTGGGACGCGCTCGCGCCGGGCAGTTGCTTCTACCAGAGCCATGCCTGGCTGCGGGGTCAGGAGCGGCCCGAGTTCGCCACCCCGGGTTACCTCACGGTCGAGGCCGACGGCCAACTCCTCGCGGGGACGCCGTACTACGACTTCCCGTCGGAGAACGCACCGCCCCTGCCGGACGTGTCCGAGGGCCACACTGTGCTCAGACTTGGTACCCGTACCGGCTACCACAACGAGTTTCTGCTGCCGAAGGATCCCGGAACGGCAGGGGAGGCGCTCGACGCCCTGGTCGCCGGTGCCGCCGAGAGGGCCGCGGCGCTCGGCTGCGACGCGTTGCTCTTCGACTTCCTCACCACCGACAGTCTGCGGCTGCTCGCGGGCCGGTTCGGGGTGCGGGCGCAGCTGCGAGCCGCCGAGGCCGTGGTGCACAACGACGTCGGCACCTTCGAGTCCTACCGTCAGCTGCTCGGCCGCAACGTCCGCAAGCGCGAGTACGAGATCCGGCGCTTCACGGACTCCGGGCTGCACGTGGAGACGGCCCCGCTGTCCGCGTGCGTCGACGAGTTCGCGCCACTGGTCGGCCAGACCATGGACCGGTACAACGCCTCCCTCGACCTCGCGGAGATCCACACGTTCCTCACCGTCCAGGCGAACTGCCTGGACGACCTGAGCACCGTGTTCCGCTGCGTCGACGAGAAGGGGGAACTGGTCGGCGCCAGCCTGTGCTTCGCCTGGCGGGACACCTTCTACGCCCGGGTGGCCGGCTTCGACTACGAGCGGACGCGCAACACCTACGAGTACTTCAACGCCGTCTACTACGAACCGCTCCACCACATGGAACGCAACGCGATGACCACGCTCCACCTCGGGCCCTCCTCCCTGAAGGCGAAGGTTCACCGGGGGGCCTCGCTGCACCCCCTGTGGGCGGCCGTCGTTCCCCTGCCGGCCACCGCGCCCGCCGGACTGCGACGGGACACGGTGGCGGACCAGGCTCTCGCCGACGCGGTCCGTGAGGAGGCGGGCGCCGGCATGAGCGAGGAGGAGTGGGACCTGACCCGCGTCACTCCCCTGTGAGGGAGGCCTCCGGGCCGCCGGGCTCGCCGACGGGCCACAGCACCGGGCAGAACTCCGGGTCGGAGTAGTCCGGTTGACCGGCGGCAGTCCTGCGGACCAGGAAATCGTGTTTGTAGGGCTCCTGCCGGCCGTCGGACAGGGTGTGGTCGCGGTAGGTGTTCGTCCCGTCCTGGAGATGGAAGGAGATGGCCCGGCGCGGCCGGGGACTGCGGTTGGCGCCGCTGCCGTGGTAGAGGAGGCAGTGGTGGAAGGTCATGTGTCCTTTGGGAATGTGCACCGGAACCTTCTCGACCACGGCGCCGTTTCGCTCCGCGTCACCGTTCAGGAGATAGTCGCGCCCCACATCCTGAGGATCACCGACCGGCCGGGCGGCGCCGTGCCGATGCCGCCAGCGGTGGCTTCCGTTCACCATGGTGATCGTGCCCGACTCCTCGGTGCAGTCGTGGAACGGAATGAAGGCGGTGAGCATTTCGTCCGACGAGCAGGTGGGCCAGAAATACTTGTCGAAGTGCCAGGAGACAATGTTCGACTTCTCTTCGGCGATGGGCGGCTTGTAGATCAGTGTGGCCTGGAAGACGCGTATTCCAGGAGTCTGTGCCAAGCGGGCGGCCACCGCCCCGATGATGGGTTTCCTCAGGATTTTCCTCATCGTTTCGTCTTGGTAGTGGATGTAGTCGTTGTTGCGTTGGACATCTCCGTCGGCGGGGGTCCAGTCGGCCAGTCGGTCCGGCCGTTTCGGAAGCTCCCGATCGCGCTGACCAGCGTAGTAGCGCTCGCTCGCGTCGGTCAGGGCGTCCACTTCGGCGTCGGTGAGCAGCTTCTCCGACAAATACCAGCCACGCTCCGAATAAAGCCGGACATCTTTCTCGGACGGGAGCAGTTCGACTTCCTCGGCGGTAAGTCCTGAATGGTCGTACATTCCGCGACTCCTGTTACCGTGAATGGGGTGCAACAGCGACATCCACCCGCACGCTAGCGGACCATGGTGCGCCATGCTAGCGTTGCCGTGATTTTTTTCATGAAGACTTGACCGGGGGTTGCGGTGGCCATATTCGACAAGGATATTCGAATCCTGATCGCGGACAACAAAGACTTCCGCAACATCTGGCTCGGAGAAACCTCGGCGCATTTCGGCGGACAGCTGACCAGTTTTCTCCTACCCTTGATCGCGGTCACCTACCTCCATGCGGACGGCACGGGCGTGGGACTCGTCTCGGCGGTGCAGTTCGTCCCCGTCGTGGTGCTCTCGCTGATCGCCGGTGTCATGGTCGACCGGTATCCGCCGCGCCGCACCCTCGTCGCCGCGAGTGTCGCTCAGGGCGCGGCGCTTGCGGTGCTCGCCGCGTTCCAGGCGGCCGACGGGCTGAACTTCGGCCAACTTGTCGTCGCCGCCGCCGTGATCGGTGTCGCCACCGTCTTCTACGAAGTCGCCTACCAGTCCACGCTGCCCAGGCTCCTGCCGCTGAACTCCATCGCCGCGGCCAACGGCCTGCACCAGGCGACGTATTCGGTCAGCACCCTCGCCGGTCCGGCCGCGGCCGGCTTCCTCGTCGGCCAGTTGGGGGCGTCGCCGACCCTGACGGTGGCCGCCGCATGCTCCGCCGGTGCCGCGGTGAGCGGTCTGCTGCTGCGGGGCGTCAAGGCCCCCGAACAGCCACGTGAGTCGGCGCTGAAGGCGATCGGCTCCGGGCTCCGCTACACGTGGTCCCTGCGCCCGATCCGGGACCTGTGCGTTCAGGCCGGCCTATCGAACCTGCACGAGAAGGCGTTCCTGACCGTCTTCCTGGTGTTCGCCGTCCGTGACCTCGACATGAGCGGCACCACCGTGGGCGTGATCACCGGCATCGGCAGTGTGGGGGCCCTGATCGGCTCGCTCTGCGCCACCCGGCTCACCCGACGGTGGGCCGTCGGCGGTGTGCTGGCCCTGGGTGCGGTGCTGGCCGCGGTGGGTCTGCTGCTCGTACCCGCCGTCAGCCAGGTCGGCGGGTACGTCGCCGTGCTCGCGTCGGTCGCCATGATGGTGAACGGCTTCGGCGTCGCACTGTTCAACGTGTTCGCCGTCAGCCTGCGGCAGGCCATTCCGCCGGAGCACCAGATCGGCGCGGTGACCGCGAGCTACCGCCTTGTCGCCCTGGGGACGCTGCCCCTGGGAGCCCTCGTCGGCGGTGCGCTGGCTGACGCCCTGTCACCCGGCACGGCCCTGTGGGCCGTCGGGGTCTCCTACCTGGTCGTCTCGTTCTGGCTCACGTTCTCCCCCCTCCGCGGGGCTCGCACGCTGGAGGAGGCACAGAAGCTCGGTCGTACGACGGACACGCCCGAGTCCCAGGACGCGGACCGGTCCCCCTCGGTCTGAGAGCGAGGCCGGGGCCCCGAACTCAGCCGGGTTCCGCCACGGCTGACCCGCTGTTCACAGGGGACCGCCCACCTGGTGCGAGAGGAAGATCACGCCAGGTGGCGCGGTCTTGGCCCCACACCCGACACGCGGTACGGTCGGTGCGATATCGATGACGGCAAGACGGAAGCCGGTGGGAAACCGGCACGGTCGCGCCACTGTGAACGAGAGGCTCCAGCCCGCTGGGACCCCTTGTGAGTCAGACCCGTAGCCGTCGTCCAGTGCACCACCGAGATGGGACGCGAACTCCCGAGGAGGCCCTGCCATGGCGCAGACCGTCGCCCAGCCGACAACCACCACCCCCGTCGTTCCCGCCAAGCTGCCGCTCAAGGCGATTGCTCCGTGGGCGGTCTTCTTCGGCATTCTGATGCTCGTCCTGCTGTACTTCGTCGGTGCCGAACAGGGCGCCACCTCCGTCGTCTCCGGCTCGGACGTCCACGAGTGGGTACACGACGCCCGCCACCTTCTCGGCTTCCCCTGCCACTGACCGAGGGGAACCCCAGCACTCCCATGAACTCCGCGACGGTAAGAAATCTGCTCGTGCGGGGCATGTTGGCCGGCCTCGGTGCCGGCCTGCTCGCCCTGGTTGCCGCCTACTTCCTCGGTGAGCCGAACGTCGACAGCGCGATCAGCTTCGAGGAAGCCCACTCCCACGAGCACGAGATGGAGATCGTCTCCCGGTCTCTGCAGTCCACCGCCGGTCTCGCCACCGGCGTCCTGGTCTACGGCGTCGCCTTCGGCGGCATCGCCGCGCTGGCCTTCTCCTTCGCGCTCGGCCGCGTCGGCCGCTTCAGCCCGCGGGCGACCGCACTGCTGCTGTCCGGCTGCGCGCTGCTGGCCGTGTACGTCGTGCCGTTCCTGAAGTACCCGGCCAACCCGCCGTCGGTCGGCAACGCCGACACCATCGGCAAGCGGACCACCCTGTACTTCCTGATGATGGTGCTCAGCGTGCTCCTCGCGATCGCCGCCACCATCCTGGGCAAGCGGCTGGCACCCAGGATCGGCACCTGGTACGCCACCGTTGGCGCGGTGGCCGCCTTCGCCGTCGTGATCGGTCTGGCGTACGCGTTCCTGCCGGTCATCAACGAGGTGCCGAAGGACTTCCCGGCCACCCTGCTGTGGCGGTTCCGTCTCTCCGCACTGGCCATACAGACCGTCCTGTGGGGCGGATTCGGCCTGGTCTTCGGCGAGTTGGCCGAGCGCTTGCTGAACCCCAAGCCGGTGACGGCCGCCGCGAGCGGACGGGTCGCCGTCCCCAGCTGACCTGACGCGCCACACGAGTGAAGGCCCCCGGAACCATCCGGGGGCCTTCTCGTGTTGTAAGTCCCCTACCATCGGGGTGTGTTCCGTGGAGAGAGTGGTCAACCGGTGAAGGATTGACGGGAGTTGTTAAGAGTTGAAAGAATCCAGCTCGCTTCGCCGCGTCTGAAGTGAGCGAAGCGACACGAGTGGCTTGGGCGGCATGCCTGCCGCCGGTTCTGCGTCGGGTCATCCCGTTCTGCCGTCCGCGTCGGTCACTCGCGCGCCATCACCTCCCACACTTTCGATTTCACAGAGGCTCATCTTGTCGCGTTCGCAACACTCCAGAACTCTGGCTGTGCTCGCCGCAACCGCATTCGCCACCTCCGCCGTGCCCCTGCTCGGCGCGGGGGTGGCCAGTGCCACGACCGCCGGGGCGTGCGAGTCCGCCACGGTCCAGTACCGCATCGTCGGCGCCGACGGAAACGTCGTGGGCGCCGACTGGACCTCGCAGGGCGGGTTCCATCAATGGGACACCGTTCCCGGGAGCGTCCAGGTCCGGCTGGCTCCGGGCCAGACGGTCGGGGAGGGCTGCAAGTACCCCGTGTCCCTCGCCGAATACACCACCGAGGGGCCGAACTGGTACGTCTCCGGACACCAGAGCCTGGTCGACAAGGCCACGGTCTACCTCACCGCCGACGACGTCGCCGGTACGGACGACGCGAAGCGGACCTGGCAGAAGCTCACCGTGAAGGCGCCGGACTGCTACGGCCAGATCGACCTGTACGGCGACGACATCACCTACGACGGGAAGACGGGGGAGGGACACGGCCCCGTGCCCTACGAGCCCGACAACGTCGTCACCCCCTACCACCTCATAGCGGCGTGGAACGGGGGCGAACAGCCGTGCACCCCCGGCCCGTCGGACTCGCCCACCCCGACGCCGTCGACCCCGACCACTCCCGCCACCCCGGTCACGCCCACGACTCCCGCGGGCGGACAGCCTCCCGCCGAGGAGACGACCCCGCCTCCGACCAGCCCCAAGCCCTCCACCACGCCTCCCACGACGCCGGACGTGCCCCCGCTGGAGTCGACGCCGCCCGCCACGCCCAAGCCGTCGCCCAGCGACAGCGGGCCGCCGCTGGCGGAGACGGGTGCGAGCGCGCCGGTCGGCACCCTCGCGGGCGGCGCGGCCCTGGTGGTCGCCCTCGGTGCCGGGGCGGTGTACGCGTCCCGCCGCGCACGCCGCTCATGACCACGGCGCGAGGGGTCACCTTCGCGGCGTAGCCCAGCCCGCCGGCTCCGCCTCGGCGTCGTCAGGAAGCGAACTTCTTGACGGCGTCAGGGCTGACCGGGGTGAAGAAGTTGACGAGGTTGCCGTCGGGGTCGCGGAACAGCAGCGAACGGTTGCCCCAAGGCATGGTGGTGGGCTTGTTGACGAAGTCCTCCACGAAGCCGGTGAGGTTCTCGTACACGCCGTCCACGTCGTCGACGAGGAACTCGATGATCACGGAGCGGTTGTCGGACGGACGGGCGGCGTCGGGCGCGAACAGCGGCACGGTGCGGACGCCGGCGATCGCGAGAGTGGCTGACGCCGTCCGGAGCTCGGCGAAGTCCTGGTGGGACCAGCTCGCCCGGATGCCGGTCGCGCGCTCGTAGAAGTCGACGAGGCGTGCGACATCGCCCGTGATGACGCGGATCGAGACGAGGTTCACGATGATCTCCCGGTGAGTTCGGTGGGATGCGTACTCACGGAGGCTAGGAGAGATAGCGGACACATTCCGCCCGGTATCGCGGGGATACTTCTGAGCATGCCCAGGCCCACAGCTCGCGTGCTCACCCTGCTGGAGCTCCTGCAGTCGGGCGGCATCAGGACCGCCGCCGAACTCGCCGAGCGGCTCGACGTCGACGAACGCACCGTGCGCCGGTATGTGGACCACCTGGTCGACCTCGATGTGCCCGTCGAATCGGTGCGCGGCCGCTACGGCGGGTACCGGCTCGCCCCCGGCCACCGCATGCCTCCGCTCATGCTCGGCGACGACGAAGCGCTGGCCGTGCTGCTCGGCCTGATCGCCGGTCGCCGAGCCGGGCTGCCGACGACCACGGGCACCGCCCATGAGACGGCCACGGCCAAGATCCGGCGCGTCCTGCCGAAGCACCTCGCTCGAAGGCTCGACGCCGTGCTCGACTCCCTCGCCTTCACCGCTCCGCCCGACGAGACGGCCGCACCGGAGAGCGCGGTCCTGCTTCCGATCGCCGACGCGATCCGCCATCGCCGGCCGATCTCGATCCAATACACCGCCGGAGACGGCCGGCACAGCGCCCGCACGGTGCACCCGTACGGGCTCGTCGTCCACTCGGGCCGGTGGTACGTAACCGGTGCGGAGCCCGAGAGCGGTGCGGACCGCACGTTCCGGCTCGACCGCATCGCGGACGCGAGGTCCCTGCCGGGCTCCTTCGAGCCGCCCGCGGGACTCGATCCGGCGCGGCGCGTCGTGTCGGGGTTCGCCGAGGCTCCGTACCGGCACGAAGTGATCCTGTGGATCCGGGGGACGGTCGAGCAGATCCGTGTCCGGCTTCCGGCCAGCGTCGCGATCGTCGAGGAGCCGCGGGCTTTGGGACGCGCGGACGGTGATGCCGAGCTCTGGTCGCGTGTCCGGTTGCGTGTGGAACGGCTCGACTGGTTGCCTCCGGTGCTCGCGTCGCTCGATCTGCCCTTCGTGATCGAGCGACCCGACGAGCTCCGCGATCTCGTCGTCGCGCTCGCCGACCGGCTCGTGAACTCCGCCCGGCGGCGTCCGCCCGAGGTACGACCGGTGCCGTGAGCCCGCCACCACCGTCACGGTCGGCGCCGGTGGCGGCGCGGGGGGCGTGCTGGTGTCAGGCGGGCAGTGGCTGTTCGGCCCAGATGGTCTTGCCGGTGGGGGTCTGGCGACTGCCCCAGCGCTCGGCGACCTGGGCGACCAGCAGCAGCCCGCGCCCGCCCTCGTCGAAGACCCGGGCTCTGCGCAGATGGGGGGCGGTGTTGCTGCCGTCGGAGACCTCGCAGATGAGCGTGGAGCCGCGGATGAGGCGTAGCCGGATCGGCGCCTCGCCGTAACGGATGGCGTTGGTGACCAGTTCGCTGACGATCAGCTCGGTGGCGAACGCCGTTTCGTCCAGCCCCCACGCGGCCACCTGTTCGCCCGCCACCTTGCGGGCCCCGGCGACGGCCGCTGGATCCAGCGGCAGGTGCCAGGTCCGCATCTGCCGGGCGTCGAGCGCGGAGGTACGGGCCAGGAGCAGGACGATGTCGTCGGCGGGAGGGCTGGTCAATGCGGTGCTCAGCACCTGGTCACAGGTCTCCTCCAGCGTGTCGGCCGGACTGCTGAGCGCCCGGCGCAGCAGTTCGAGCCCGACGCCGATGTCCCGGTCGGCGGTCTCGACCAGGCCGTCGGTGTAGAGAGCGAGCAGGCTTCCCTCACCGAGCTCCACCTCGGTGGACTCGTACGGCAGACCGCCGAGGCCGAGCGGCGGCCCGGCGGGCAGGTCCAGAAACCGCACGGTGCCGTCCGCGGTGACCAGGGCGGGCGGCGGGTGCCCGGCGCGTGCCATGGTGCAGCGGCGGGACGCCGGGTCGTAAACGGCGTACAGGCAGGTGGCCCCGACCTCACCCGACGTCTCCTCCGCCCGTCCGCGCGCCTCCGGACCCTCTTCCCGGTCGAGCCTGATGACGAGGTCGTCGAGCTGGGTGAGCAACTCGTCGGGGGCGAGATCGACGTCCGCGAGAGTTCGTACGGCGGTCCGCAGGCGCCCCATCGTGGCCGAGGCCTGAATGCCATGGCCCACCACATCGCCCACGACCAGGGCGACCCGCGCGCCGGACAGCTGGATCACGTCGAGCCAGTCCCCTCCGATGTCGGCTCCGGAACCGGCCGGGAGGTAGCGGTAGGCGACCTCCACCGCCGTGAGAGCCGGTGGCCGCTCGGGCAGCAGACTGCGTTGGAGTGCCAGCGCCGTGCGGCGTTCATGGGTGTAGCGGCGAGCGTTGTCCACGCTCACCGCCGCCCTGGCGACGATCTCCTCCGCGAGCAGCAGGTCGTCCTCGCCGAAGGACTCCGGCGTCCGGTGCCGCAGGAAGTGCACCATGCCCAGGGTCACCCCCCGGGCCCGCAGGGGGACCATCATCACCGAGTGGATCATGTACTTGCCCACGGTCGCGGCACGGGCCGGGGATGATTCGACCCACGCCCGCAGCGCCGGGTCGTCCGACCGGTGCCGGGTGCCCCGGCCGCTGACCAGCGCCAGCACCGGCAGCGAATCCGCCGGGTAGCGCCCCGTGCCGCCCGAGGCGACCACCGACTCCGGGCATCCCTTCAGTACCGATCGCTGCGCGGCGCGGCGGACCGTGACCGACTCGCCTGGCGGCACCGACCGGGGCTCCTCGCCCTGCGCCACGGATTCCAGCAGGTCCACGGTGACGAAGTCCGCGAACCCGGTCACAGCCACCTCGGCCAGCTCTTCGGCCGTTCGGGTCACATCCAGGGTGCTGCCGATGCGAAGGCTCGCGTCGTTGAGCACGGCCAGACGCTGTCGGGCCCAGTACTGCTCGGTGGTGTCGAACACGGTCGCCGACAGCCCGTGCACCGTGCCGTTCTCGTCCTTCAACGGCGACAGGAACATCGACCACGCATGCTCCCGCGTCTCGCCGGGAGCCTGGCCGTGCTGCTCATGGAAGATCATCTCACCGGTGCGCAGCACCTCCCGCTGGAGGCGGTCGTACTCGTCGAAGGGCCAGCTCGGCTCGATCTCCCACAGCGTCAGGCCCCGCATCTCCTTCTCGGTCCTGCCCATCACCCGCGTCATGACCTCGTTGGCGGCCACGAGCCGCGCATCGAGGTCGTAGACCGCCACCGGCAGCGGGAGCTGCGCCAGCGTGCGGCCCCACATCGCGGCCGCATTCGGGTCGGACGGTCCGGCAGGGTTCGTCAGCGCCGCGCCGGTCACCAGCCAGAGCCTCCGGCGCGCCGCGTCCACCAGCGGGGCTCCCCGGAGCCGCACCACGACACGACCACCCTCCCGGTGCCGAAGGGCCACCTCGGTGGCCCACTGGCGCCCTTCGGCGATGTGGCGCCGCGCGGAGGCGGGCAGGTCGGCGGCGAGCAGGTCGGTGGCGTGGCGGCCCACGATCTCTTCGGGTTCGTAGCCGAGCAGCTGCGTGGCTCCGGCACTCCACACCATGACCGAACCCCGGGCGTCGACGACGACAGCGGAGTCCTCCGGTACGGGCGTCGGCACCTTGCCTCCGGATGCGACGTGCTCGCTATCCATGGGTTCTTACCCTCGTCCTCGCCTCGGCGGAGCCCTGAGGAGCGCCCGGAGGTAACCGGGCGCACATCGAGGGCGTCGTCTCCAGCCTCCCGCGGCGCCGTTCCGCCCTCAAGCCAGGGCATCGGCCGTACGCCCGATCCGTACGCGCAGTCGGGTGGGGCGTTGCCGCCTTGCTCGTGTCGCCTGACCGGCGCACTCTGGTCGTATGGGTGTTCGTGAGGGCCCCACGCTGATCACGTCCGTGCAGCGGGCGTTTCGTCTGCTGGAGGCGGTGGGCGCGCACGAGAACGGTGTGCCGGCGAAGCAGCTCGCACGGGAGACGGGGCTGCCCCTGGCCACGGCGTACCACCTGCTGCGGACGATGGTGCACGACGGCTATGTGCGGAAGCTGGGCGACGGCGGGTTCGTGCTGGGGGACAAGGTCCAGTCGCTGCACAGCTCGGGGCGCGGACAGGCGTTGCTGGGGCGGGTGCGTCCCACATTGGCGGCGTTGCGGGACGAGATCACGGCTGCCGCCTATCTCACCTTCTACGAGGAGGGCGAGATCCGGGTCGCGGAGATCGTCGACAGTCCCCGGGCGCCGCGGGTGGATCTGTGGGTGGGGATGGAGGACGCGGGGCACGCGACCGCGCTGGGCAAGTGTGTGCTGCGGGAGCTGGACGACGAGTCGCGCGAGGACTACCTCTCGCGGCATCCCCTGGCGGATCTCACGCCACGGACGATCACGAGTCCGTGGGAACTGTTGCGGCGGCTGGACTCCTCGCCGATGGCTCCGGCCGTCACGGATCTGGAGGAGTACTCGCTGGGGACGGTGTGTGTCGCGGTGCCGGTGTACAGCGGGGAGACACTCGGCTCGCTCGGTGTCTCGCTGCCGGTGAACCGGCTCTCCCGGCTCGAGGAGGTTCTGGAGCGGTTGACGCCGACCGCGAACCGCGTGACCAGGAGCCTCTCGCTCACTATCTGAAATCCCTGTCCTTGTCGCGTCCGACCCGAACCCGTTTCCTGGATGAAACGGACATTTTAGGAGTGCGGGTGGCGCACGGTGAGGACTGCGGACGAAACATGAGTCAGGCCCGAGACCATGGCGGCGCCCCCTGGCCGATAGGGCTGTTCAGGAACCGTGTGGCCGGTCCCGGGGCGTCGGCCCGGACACGCGCTGCCGCACACCTGGCTTCTGGTACGCCGGTACTGTCCGTGCTGATCGTTCTCGGGGTCGTGCTCGTCGGCCTCGTCGGCGGAGCAGGCGTGATCTGGCTCTCCCTGCTCGTGGCCGGGCCCGCGCTGGCAGCCACGACCAGCGGGCCGCGCGGGGTCTTCTGCGTCGGTCTCCTCGCCGCGGTGCTGGGTGCCGCGCTCGGCATGCGGGACGGTGTGCCGGGCCGCGAACTGGTGGCCGTGCTGTCCGCGCTGGCGGCCGTCACTCTCGCGAGTGGCCTGTCCGGCGCGCTGCGGGGACGTCGTGAGCGGGTGCTCGCGGCCGTCCGCTCGGTCGCAGAGGCCGCCCAGCACGCGCTGCTGAGGCCGGTACCGGCGACGGTCGGGCCGTTTCAGGTGGCGGTCCGCTACAGCGCGGCGGCGGCGGAGGCCCGTATCGGCGGGGATCTCTACGCGCTGGTGCCCACTCCGTACGGCGTCAGGCTGATCGTCGGGGATGTGCGCGGCAAGGGGCTGCCGGCCGTGAGCACCGCCGCACTCGTCCTGGGTGTCTTCCAGGAGGCCGCCTACGACGAGCCCGACCTCCTCGCCGTCGTCGCCAGGATCGAGCGGAGCCTGGCGCGCAACCTCGGTACCGACGACTTCGTCACCGCCGTTGTGGCCGGATACCCGCAGGCAGGGCATCTGGAGGTGGTGAACTGCGGACACGCGCCGCCGCTGCTGGTGCGTGCGTCCGGGGGTGTCGTGCCGGTGGATCCCACCCATCCCGCCCCGCCGCTCGGGCTGAGCGCTCTCACGGGCGAGACTCCCAGCCTCCAGGTGCTGCCCTTCGCCGACGGGGATCAGCTGCTGCTCTACACCGACGGGGTCACCGAGGCCCGCAACCACCACCGTGAGTTCTACCCGCTGGCCGAGGGACTGGCGCGCCACCTGTGCGACGAACCGGCGCGCACGCTCACCGCGCTGCACGACGAACTGCTGGCGCATGTGGGCGGCCGACTGCACGACGACGCGGCGCTGCTCCTGCTCCACAAGCCGGCGGTTGCGGACCCGGCGGGTGCCGATCCGGCGGTCCAGGACCCGGCGGTTTCCGGGCTGGCGGTTGCCGACTTGGCGGTTAAGGACCCGGCGGTCCAGGACCCGGCAGTTTCCGACCTGGCAGCTTCCGACCCGGCGGCGCACGACCCGGCCCTTCCTTACCCGGGCGTTCCATACACGGCCGGTCCCGAACCGGTGGCCGAGACCGGTCGCGACGGCTGCCCCGGCTCCGTCCCGCCCCGGGGCAGCCGGATCCGGTTCGCCGAGCGGGTCGGCGAACCGGCGGACCCGGGTGTTGCGCTCGGCTCCTTCACACCGTGCGGGCGCAACGGAGGAGGCTGACGAGGGCCGCCGCGAGGCGTAGGTCAACGGGCCGCGCCGAAGTCCTGCGTCCAGTAGCTGCCGGGCTGTGCGAGACCCACGCCGATCTCCTTGAAGTCGCAGTCCAGGATGTTGCGCTTGTGGCCGGGACTGGACATCCAGCCCGCCATGACCGCCTCGGGGGTGGAGTATCCGAACGCGACGTTCTCGCCGTACGCACTCCAGGTGTAACCGGCGGTCGTGATGCGTTGGCCGGGATCCGAACCGTCGGAGCCCGTGTGCGACATGTTCTGGTGGCTCGCCATGTCCGCGCTGTGATCCTGGGCGGCCTTCGAGAGCTTCGCGTTCAGGGTCAGCGGGGAGCAGCCGACCTTGCCGCGCTCACTGTTGACCAGGGCCACGACACGAGTCACGGCGGCGGATGCCGGGGCCGTCGTGCCCGCGGTGCTCGGGGACGCGCTGGCGGTGGCCTCAGGCGCGGAGGGTGCCGTAGAGGCGGGTGCCTCGGGTGTGGCGGGTGCCGACGAGGCAGGGGCCTCGGGCGCGGAGGGTGCCGACGAGGCAGGGGCCTCGGGCGCGGAGGGTGCCGTCGAGGCGGGCGCCTCCGGTGCGGCGGGAGTCGCGGAGGCGGGTGCCTCGGGCGCGGCGGGCTCCGTCGCGACCGGCGCGGAGGGCGCGGTGGTGGCCTGCGAAGTGGGCTTCTGGGGATGCGCGGTCCACCCGCCGCCCTTCCGCCGCTCCTTCAGGGACGCGCGCTCCTGCAGGGACGCGTTCTGCCAGTTCTTCCAGCTCTGCCGCTGACCGGAGGACTTCGCGTCCGGGGCGCTCTGGTCGTTCATGCACGCCATGGCGGCGGTCGGTACTGCCAGCGCGCTCAGCACGACGGCAGCGATGGTGATCTGCCGGTGGCGCGTCTTCCTGCGGTGCTTGCTCATGCGGGCCTCGCTCGGTCGTCGCGGGGGCGCCACCGGTGGGCCGGCTCCGCACCGGGACTGTGCCTGAGCTGTGGTGACGCCATTTGGGGCCGCCATTGTTAAAACCTGCGTGAGTAAGCGGCAACGAGCGCGACTACTACCCGGCCTCGTAGACCCCGAACGTCCTTGAATCGGGCGTATGGGTGTGCAGACCCGGCTGACCGGAGCGCGCCATGGCCTGACGATCCGTCAGAAGGCTTCATGTGCCCGGAGGGCGGCGTGACGCGATCACGGTTGGCATATGTCAGAGGGACATGCGCACGTATGTCGGATTGCGGGTGGCAAGTCTGGCTATATCGCCCAGGCGCCATGTACTACCGCACCACGTTGATACGCGAACTCGGCGTGACGGATGTCACGCCGAGCTGCCACAACCATTCCCGACGATGGAGATCGCGATGGTGATGGAGGACCGCGTCAGCTGTCGTAGTCGACGGCGAGCGTCTCCGTGACCGGGAACGACTGGCAGGTAAGGACATACCCCGCGTCGACCTCGGCGGGTTCGAGGGCGAAGTTGCGGCGCATGTCGGCCTTGCCGTCGGTGACCAGGGCCCGGCAGGTGCCGCACACGCCGCCCTTGCAGGCGAAGGGCAGGTCGGGGCGGGTCTTCTGGGCGCCGTCGAGGATGCTCCGACCGCGGGACAGGGCGGCGGTCGTGGTGCGGCCGTCGAGCGTGATGGTGACCTCGCTGACCGGGCCCACGGCGGCCGTGTCCTGGTGGTGCACCTCCCGCACGGGCTCGTCGTCCGCGTAGAACAGCTCCTGGTGGACCCGGTCGGCCGGCACGTCGAGCCCGGCCAGCACCCGCTGGGCGTCGCGGACCATGCCGTGCGGGCCGCACAGCCACCAGTGGTCCGCGCCCGCCACGTCGACCAGCGAGCCGACGAGCGCCGACAGCCGCTCGGCGTCCAGCCGGCCGGAGAGCACCTCGGCCTCGCGGGGCTCGCGGGAGAGGACGTGGGCGAGCTGGAACCGGGCCGGGTAGAGGTCCTTCAGGTCGGCCAGCTCGTCGGCGAACATCACGGTGTCGGTGCGCCGGTTGCCGTAGAAGAGGGTGACCGTCGAGCGGGAGTCCGCGGCCAGCACCGACTCGGCGATGGACAGCATGGGGGTGATGCCGGAGCCCGCGGCGATCAGCACATGATGGCCGGGGGTGGCGAGGTCGGGCGTGAAGGCGCCGGTCGGGGCCATGACCTCGACCATGTCTCCGGGGCGTACCTCCCGCACCAGCCAGGCGGAGAACAGACCGCCGGGCACCACCCGCACCCCGATGCGCGGCACCGATCCGGCCGGCGAGCAGATGGAGTACGAGCGGCGCTCGTCACGGCCGTCGATCTCGCGCCGCAGGGTGAGCGACTGCCCGGGGGCGAAGGCGAACTCCTCGGCCAGCTCCGCAGGGATGTCGAAGCTGACCGCGGCCGCGTCCTCGCACAGGGGTTGCACGGCGGCGACCCGCAGGGAGTGGAAGGCCGGCCGACGGCGGGTACGCGGGCGTACCGCCGGGGCGGGGGCGGCCGACTCCATCAGGTCGTCCATCAGATCTCCTTGACGTACTCGAACGGTTCCAGGCAGGCGCGGCAGCGCCAGAGCGCCTTGCAGGACGTGGCGGCGAAGCGGGAGGTCTCCTCCGTGTCCGCCGAGCCGCAGCGCGGGCAGGGCACGGCGGCCCGCCGGGTGGTGGTGAGCACGAGCGGTACCGGACCGGCCGGGCGCCGAGGCGCGGCGCCGGGCGGGGCGATCCCGTGTGCGGCGAGCTTGCGGCGGCCCGCCGGGGTGATCCAGTCGCTGGTCCACGGCGGGTCGAGGACGGTACGGATCTCGACGCGCTCGTATCCCGCGGCGGCAAGCCGCGCGGCCACGTCGGCGCGCATCTCCGCCATCGCCGGGCAGCCCGAGTAGGTCGGCGTGAGGCTCGCGACGACCGTGCCGTCGGGGGCGAGCGACACCTCGCGCAGCACGCCCAGGTCGGCGAGGGTGAGCATGGGCAGCTCGGGGTCGGGCACCTGTTCGGCGATGTGCCGGGCCCGTCGCGCATCGGTCAGTACGCTCACCATGTCGCCCCCGGGTGGGCGCGGGCCACGCTTTGCAACTCGGCCAGCAGCGGCGCCAGATGCTCGGTGTGCTCGCCCGCGCGTCCGCAGCCGGGCAGCGGCCGGTACACCGGCATGGGCAGTCCGCCCGCCTCGGTCACCTGACGCAACACGGCGACGACCTCGTCCCGTACGTCGTAGGCCGTGAACAACTCGCCCAGGTACGGGGCGACCCGCTCCAGCGCCGTACGCATCCTGCGGTGGGACTCCGCCGTACCGTCGCCGAGCCGCACGGCCCACTCGGCCGCGTACTGGCGGTGGTAGGCCAGTTCCTTGACGCCCTTCGCGGCGATGGCGGAGAGCACCGGGTCGGGGTGCGCGGCGAGCCGCTCGAAGTGTGCGAGTCGCCAGCTGGACAGTGCCAGGAGCCGCACGACGGAGAACGCGAAGTCCCCGTTGGGAAGTTCGGCCAGGCGTACGTTGCGGAAGTCGTCGGCGTCGCGGAAGTAGGCGTAGGCGTCCTCGTCGCGGCCCGTGCCGTCCACCTGGCCGGCGCGCGCGTAGAGCAGGCGGGCCTGGCCGAGCAGGTCGAGGCCGATGTTGGCGAGCGCCACCTCCTCCTCCAGCTCGGGGGCACGGGTGGTCCACTCGGCCAGTCGCTGGGCGGACACGAGCGCGTCGTCGGCGAGCACGACGCAGCAGGCCGCCAGCTCAGCGGCGTCCAGCCCGTCCGGCACGGTGGTGTCGACCCCGTGCAGGGGGTCCTCGAAGCCGGTGCCGTACGCCCAGCGGGTGTCGTCCTCGTGTCCCTCGGCGAGGGTCAGGTAGACGTGGTCGTCACTCATGCCCTGCTCCTCAGATGTGCGGGACGTCGTCGGGGATGTCGTAGAAGGTCGGATGGCGGTAGACCTTGTCGGCGCTCGGCGCGAAGAACGGGTCCTTCTCGTCGCGGGTGGAGGCGGCGATGTGCTCCGAGCGCACCACCCAGATGCTCACGCCCTCGTTGCGCCGCGTGTACAGGTCACGGGCGTGGGTCAGGGCCATCGCGTCGTCGGCGGCGTGCAGCGAGCCGACGTGTACGTGGTTCAGTCCGCGCTTGCCCCGTACGAACACCTCGTACAGCGGCCAGCCGTCCTTCTTGCCGTCGATGTCGTTCATGCCGCCGTTTCCTTCCGGGCTCGCTCGCTCTGCTTGGCCGCGTGGGCGGTGGCCGCCTCGCGGACCCAGGCGCCCTCCTCGTGGGCCGTCCGCCGCCGGGAGATCCGCTCGGCGTTGCACGGTCCGTCGCCCTTGATGACCCGCATCAGCTCGTCCCAGTCCGGGGTGCCGAAGTCGTGGTGTCCGCTCTCCTCGTTCCAGCGCAGCTCGGGGTCGGGCAGGACGACGCCCAGCTTCTCGGCCTGCGGCACGGTCATGTCCACGAAGCGCCGGCGCAGTTCGTCGTTGCTGTGCCGCTTGATCTTCCAGGCCATGGACTGGGCCGAGTTGGGGGAGTTGTCGTCGGGTGGCCCGAACATCATCAGCGACGGCCACCACCAGCGGTCCACCGCGTCCTGCACCATCGCCCGCTGGGCGTCGGTGCCGCGCATCATGGTCAGCAGCAGCTCGTACCCCTGGCGCTGGTGGAACGACTCCTCCTTGCAGACCCGCACCATGGCGCGCGCGTACGGGCCGTAGGAACTCCTGCACAGCGGCACCTGGTTGCAGATCGCGGCGCCGTCGACGAACCAGCCGATCACACCGACGTCGGCGAAGCTCAGGGTGGGGTAGTTGAAGATCGACGAGTACTTCTGCCGGCCCTCGATGAGCCGCTCGGTGAGGTCGGCCCGGTCCGCGCCCAGGGTCTCGGCCGCCGAGTACAGATACAGCCCGTGCCCGGCCTCGTCCTGGACCTTCGCGAACAGGATGGCCTTGCGGCGCAGCGACGGCGCGCGGGTGATCCACTCGCCCTCCGGCTGCATGCCGATGATCTCCGAGTGCGCGTGCTGCGCGATCTGCCGGATCAGCGTCTTGCGGTAGCCGTCGGGCATCCAGTCGCGCGGCTCGACCCGCTGATCACGCGCGACGGTCGCGTCGAACTGCTCCTGGAGCCGCTCTTCGGCCGCCGGCCCGACGCCGTCGGCGCCGGTGGCGGCGGAGTGTGTCGTGGTCATCGATACCAGCTTCCCTACCGACCATTCGTTCGGTTCCAGTGTGACGGGTTTCTTCCGGACGGGCAAGACTTTCGTGCGGCCGGGCAGGGCCCGAGGCGCCGCCGGGGCCGCTCAGGGCCAGGCGTAGAAGCCCTGTCCCGTCTTCCGCCCGAGCTCGCCGCGCGCGACCTTGTCACGCAGCAGTCGCGGCGGCGCGAAGCGCTCCCCGAGCGTGGCGTGCAGGTGCTCGGCGATGGCGAGGCGTACGTCCAGTCCGACCAGGTCGGTCAGGCGCAGCGGGCCCATGGGGTGCATGTAGCCGAGACTCATGGCGTCGTCGATGGCCTCCGGCCCTGCGACCCCCTCCTCGACCATGCGGATCGCCTCGAGGCCCAGCGCCACGCCGAGGCGGCTGCTGGCGAACCCGGGGGAGTCCTTGACGACGACGTCCTTCTTGCCGAGGGCGTGCGTCCAGGCGAGCGCCAGCCGTACGGTCGCGTCCTCGGTCTCCGGGGCGACGACGATCTCGATCAGCTCGGAGGCCGGTACCGGATTGAAGAAGTGCATGCCGAGGAAGCGCCCGGGGCGGGAGAGCGCCGACGCGAGGTCGGTGACCGACAGGGAGCTGGTGTTGCTGGCCAGGACGGTCGCCGGGCTCAGGGCCCGCTCGGCGGCGGCGAGCAGCCGGGCCTTGAGCGAGGCGTCCTCGGGGACGGCCTCGACGACGAGGTCGGACGTCCGTGGCAGCTCGTCGACCGAGCCGACGACGGTGACCCGGCCGAGCACGTCCTCGGCGGGCGCGTCGAGCCTGCCGCGCTCGGCGGCCCGCGTCAGCCCGGTGGCGACCCGGTCCAGCGCGGCGGCCGCGGCGTGCTCGCCGCTCTCCACGACGGTCACGGACGAGCCAGCGGCCGCGAACGACTGGGCGATACCGGCGCCCATCCGGCCGCCGCCGATCACACCCACGACGGAGGGTGCGGACGCGGTGCCGGTGACGGCGGTGTTCATACGCTGCTCCTCTTCTCCAGGAAGCGAGTCATCCGCTCCCGCTTGTCCTGTCCCTCGAACAGCACGGCCTGCGCCAGGTCGTCGGCGACCGGATGGGCGCCCGGCGAGTCGACCACGAGCTTGGTCAGGCGCAGGGCCGCGGCCGAGGAGCGGGCCATCCGGTCCAGCAGCGCGTGCGCCTCCTCGAGGAGCCGGTCGGCCGGTACGACATCGATGACCAGCCCGGCCGCCAGCGCCGCCCGCGCGTCCAGGTTCCGTCCGGCGAGCAGCACCTGCTTGGCCACCGACTCGCCGACCAGCTCGGGCAGCCGCCAGCAGGCCCCGGCCGCGGCGAGGATGCCGAGCCCCGGCTCGGGGTTGCCGAACACCGCCTCCCGTCCCGCGATGCGCAGATCGCAGGCGTACGAGAGTTCGGCGCCGCCACCCAGCGCCCAGCCGTCGACGGCGGCGAGGGTCGGCATGGGCAGTCTGCGTACCCGTTCGAACAGGCGGCTGTTGATGCCCTGAAGGGCCTCGTCGCGCCCGCGTCGCAGCAGCTCCGCGATGTCGGCGCCGCCCGCGAAGACACCGCCGTGCCCGGTCAGCAGCAGGAACTTCGGGTCACGTTCCAGCAGGTCGCACACGGCGTGCAGTTCACGGATCATCAGCCCGCTGATGGCGTTGCGGGCCTCGGGGCGGTGCAGGGTGACGACGACCCGGTCGTCGCGCTCCTCGACCAGCAACGTCTCGTACATGCCGCTCATAGGCGCTCCTCGACCGGCGGGGGACTCGTCCGCGGCGCTCACACGCGCTCCACGAGCATCGCGACGCCCTGGCCGACACCCACGCACAGGGTGGCCAGGCCCCGGCGGGCGTCCTCGCGCTCCAGGCGGCCGATCAGCGTGAGCAGGATGCGGGCGCCGGAGCAGCCGAGGGGATGGCCGAGCGCGATCGCACCGCCGTCGGCGTTGACCTTCTCCTCGTCGAGCTTCAACCGCCGTATCACCGCGAGTGCCTGCGCGGCGAAGGCCTCGTTCAGCTCGACCGCGTCCAGGTCCCCGCTCTCCAGACCAACCCGGGCAAGGGCCTTCTCGGTGGCGGGGACGGGGCCGAGCCCCATCAGGTTGGGCTGTACGCCGGCCGAGGCGGCGGTGATGATCCGGGCGCGCGGGGTGAGCCCGTACCGCTCGACGGCCGCCGCGCTCGCCACCACCAGCGCGGCTGCGCCGTCGGACAGCGGCGAGGAGGAGCCGGCCGTGACGATGCCGTCCGGCCGGAAGATGGTCCGCAGGGTGCCGAGCTTCTCCAGGGTCGTGCCGGGGCGCGGACCCTCGTCGCGTGTGACCTCGCCGTCCTTCACCCGCACCGGCACGATCTCGCGGTCGAAGCGGCCGGCCTCCTGCGCGGCCACCGCCCGCTGGTGGCTGCGCAGCGCGAAGGCGTCGGAGTCGGCGCGGGTGATGCCGTCGAGCGCGGCGACCTCTTCGGCCGTCTCTCCCATCGACAGGGTCACCTTGGCCGTCTCGGGACCCGCGCCCGCCGGTACGGCGCGGTCGGTGGACGTGAAACGCGGGTTGGTGAAGCGCCAGCCCAGCGAGGTGTCGTGCACCTCGCCCGGCTTGGCCCACGGGGTGCCGGGCTTGGCCATCACCCAGGGTGCGCGGGTCATCGACTCCACACCGCCGGCGACGACGAGGTCGGCTTCCCCGGACCGGATCGCCTGGGCCGCGTTCGCGACCGCCGTCAGCCCGGACGCGCACAGCCGGTTGACGGTGTAGCCGGGCACGGTGTGCGGGAGGCCGGCGAGCAGTACGGCCATGCGGGCCACGTCCCGGTTGTCCTCACCGGCCTGGTTGGCCGCGCCGAGGACCACCTCGTCCACGGCCTCGCCGGGGATCCCACTGCGCCGCACCGCCTCGCCGACGACCAGGGCCGCCAGGTCGTCCGGCCGTACGGAGGCCAGCGCGCCCCCGTACCGGCCCTGCGGGTGCGGGCACCGTCGATCAGAAAGACCTCGTCAGGCATCTGCGGACTCCTCGGTGTGTTCCTCGGCGGTGGCGGGCCGACGCGACTGGAGCGTGGCGAAACGGCCGGTGACGAAGGCGGGGTCGGAGAGAGTGGCGCTGGCCGCCGGGTTGGCTGCGCTGCCGTGGAAGTCGCTGAAGGCGGCGGACTGGTTGACGAAGACGCCGCCGGTGAGGTTCTCCGACAGGTGCACTCCCGCGTCGAGGGCCGCCAGCTCGGTGGCGGCGAGCACGTCCTCGTCGGTGGAGTGGACGGCGGCGGTCAGCGCGCCGTGCGCGCGCACGGTCTCCCGGAAGATCCGCAGACTGTGCTCGGTGGAGTCGGTGGCGATCACGAAGGAGATCGGCCCGAACCACTCGCGCGTGTAGGTCTCCCGGTCGGCGTCCGCGTCCAGCCGGGCCACCAGCGGCGTACGGACGACCGCGTCCGGGTGTTCGGGGTGCTCGACCGGCGCGGACGCCCGCACCGTACGACCGAGCCCGGCCGCCTCCTCCAGTCGCTCCCGCACCCCGTCGTTGACGATCGCCCCGAGTGTGCCGGCCGCGCGGGCGGGGTCGCCGAGCAGCTTGTCGAGCGCCGCGCCGAGGTCGGCGGCGAACTCGTCGGCGGTCTTCACGCCCTGGTCGGTGGCGAAGCCCTCCCGGGGGACGAGGAGGTTCTGCGGGGTGGTGCACATCTGCCCGCTGTAGAGGGACAGCGAGAAGGCCAGGTTGCCCAGCAGCCCGCGGTAGTCGTCCGTCGAATCCAGGACGACGGTGTTCAGGCCCGCCTTCTCCGTGTACACGGCGGCCTGGCGGGCGTGGGTCTCCAGCCAGTCCCCGAAGGCGGTGGAGCCGGTGAAGTCGATGATCCGTACGTCCGGGTGGAGGGCGTACGCCGCAGCCGTACGTTCCTCGGCGCCCTCCGCCGCGAGGATCACCAGGTTCGGGTCGAAGCCGGCCTCGGTCAGCACCTCGCGCGCGATCCGCACGGTGATCGCCAGGGGCAGGACGGCGCCCGGGTGCGGCTTGACGACGACCGGGTTGCCGGTGACCAGACTGGCGAACAGACCGGGGTAGCCGTTCCAGGTCGGGAAGGTGTTGCAGGCGATCAGCAGCGCCACCCCGCGTCCGACCGGCGTGAACTTCTTCTCCATCAGCAGCGGACCGCCCTTGCGCTGCGGCTTGCTCCAGCGGGCCGCCCCCGGGTGGCGCTTCTGCTCCGCCCAGGCGTACGCCACCGCCTCAAGACCGCGGTCCTGGGCGTGCGGTCCGCCCGCCTGGAACGCCATCACGAAGGCCTGGCCGGTGGTGTGCTGCACGGCGTGCGCGATCTCGAAACTCGCGGCGTTCAGCCGGGCCAGGATCTCCGCCGCCACACCGGCCCGGGCGTCGGGGCCCGCGGCACGCCAGGGGCCGGTGGCGGCCTGCGCGGCGGTCACGGCCTCGTCCGGTGCGAGGCGGGGGTAGGTGACATCGAGCGGGAAGCCGTACGGGGAGGTTTCCGTGGCGGATGTCGTGCCGCTCGCCGGGTGGCCGGGCAGCTCGAAGTGACCGCCCAGCCGCTCATGGAAGGCCGCTTCCCCGGCCTTCGCCGCGTCCTCCCCGTACACCGACTTGCTGGGCGACTCCGGATACGGGGTCCAGTGGCCGCGGCTCGCGGTGGCGGCGACCGCCTGCTCCAGCAGGGCGCGGTGACGGGCGAAGAAGTCCGGACGCTCGGGGAGGTTCTGGGGCATGCGTTCCACCTCTTGACAGGCAGTGGTGATGCTGGATTACTAGGCCGTGCCGCACGCTAACCGAATGTTCGGTCGGGACACAAGGTGGTGAAAAAGGTGACGCAGGCCACAGGTGCGACATCGGCCGGGGCGACGCCCACGGAGGCGATGTTCGCCGCGGACGAGGCGTCCCGGGCGCTCGGCATCGAGCTTCTCGAGCAGGGTGAAGGGACCGCCGTGCTCCGGATGACCGTGACGCCGGCGATGGTGAACGGACACGGGATCGCCCACGGCGGCTATCTGTTCCTGCTCGCCGACACCGCCTTCGCCTGCGCCTGCAACAGCCACGGACCGGTGACCGTCGCGGCCGGGGCCGACATCGACTTCGTCGCCCCGGCGTACGAGGGTGATGCCCTGGTGGCCACGGCACGGGAGCGCACCCGGTTCGGCCGCAGCGGCATCTACGACGTGAGCGTGCTGCGCGGCGACGAGGTGATCGCGGAGTTCCGCGGACGCAGCCGCAGTATCAGAGGCACGACGACGAAGGAGTCGCGATGAACACCGCAGCGACGGCCGGCGCGGCCACGGGACCCCGCCCGGACCGCCTGGGAGAGCCGCTTCCCCAGGATCTGCTGGACGAGGGCGAGCGCCTCACCCGTGAGCAGCTGAGGGAGCTCCAACTCGACCGACTGCGGGCGACGTTGCGGCACGCGTACGCCAACGTGGAGCTGTATCGCAGGAAGTTCGACGAGGCCGGGATCAAGCCCGACGACTGCCGCTCCCTGGAGGACCTGTCGCGGTTCCCCTTCACCACCAAGGCGGATCTGCGGGAGACGTACCCCTTCGGCATGTTCGCCGTCCCGATGGCGGATGTGCGGCGCATCCACGCCTCCAGTGGCACCACGGGCCGCCCCACGGTCGTCGGATACACCGAGAACGACCTCTCCATGTGGGCCGACATGATCGCCCGCTCCATCCGTGCGGCCGGCGGCCGGCGCGGGCACAAGGTGCACATCTCCTACGGCTACGGCCTGTTCACCGGCGGCCTGGGCGCGCACTACGGCGCCGAGCGCGCCGGATGTACGGTGATCCCCGCCTCCGGTGGCATGACGGCCCGCCAGGTGCAGATCATCCAGGACTTCGAGCCCGAGATCATCATGGTCACCCCGTCCTACATGCTCACCTTGCTCGACGAGTTCGAGAGGCAGGGCGTCGACCCGCGCACGACCTCCCTCCAGGTGGGCATCTTCGGGGCCGAGCCGTGGACGGAGGCGATGCGCCGTGAGATCGAGGAGCGCATGGACATCCACGCGGTCGACATCTACGGCCTGTCCGAGGTGATCGGCCCTGGGGTGGCGCAGGAGTGCGTCGAGACCAAGGACGGGCTGCATGTGTGGGAGGACCACTTCTACCCCGAGGTGGTCGATCCGTTCACCGGCGCCGTGCTGCCCGAGGGCGAGGAGGGCGAGGTGGTCTTCACGTCCCTCACCAAGGAGGCCCTGCCGATCATCCGTTACCGGACCCGCGACCTGTCCCGGCTGCTGCCCGGCACCGCCCGGCCCGCCTTCCGCCGCATCGAGAAGATCACCGGCCGCTCCGACGACATGATCATCCTGCGCGGTGTGAACGTCTTCCCGAGTCAGATCGAGGAGATCGTGCTGCGCACACCCGCGGTCGCCCCGCACTTCCAGGTGCAGCTGACCCGGCGCGGCCGGATGGACCACATGACCGTCCGCGTCGAGGCGCGTCCCGGGGCCGGGGCCGAGCAGCGGGAGGCGGCCGCGAAGACGATCGCCCAGGGCGTCAAGGACGGCGTGGGGGTCACCGTCGAGGTGGCGATCGTCGACCCGGAGACCCTGGAGCGCTCGATGGGCAAGCTCCGCCGGGTGAAGGATCTCCGTCAGCAGTGACCTGCGGGTGACCGCGGGAGCGTTTCTCCACGGGCCGCGGGCCGAGCGGGGAACGCTCGGCCCGCGGCCCATGGCCGTCAGGCGGTGACGAGGGTGAGTCCGTACGTACTGAGGATCTCGTTCACGGGCTGGAACCAGGTCTGGCCGCCGCTCGTGCAGTTGCCCCAGCCGCCCGAGGTCACGCCCTGGGCCTGGTCGCCGGTGATGAACGAGCCGCCGGAGTCGCCGGGTTCGGCGCAGACGCTGGTGCCGGTCAGGCCGTAGACGGCTCCCTGGCTGTAGTTGACGGTCTCGTTCTGGGTGAGCACGGTGCCGCAGTGCCAGTGGGTGGTGGAGCCGGAGCGGCAGATGGACGAGCCGACGGGGGCCACGGCCGAGCCGCGGACCAGTACGTCGCTGACGGTGCCCCAGCCGAGCACCACCGGTACGGTCCACCAGCCGTTGCCGATCCGGATGTACGAGTAGTCGTTGCCCGGGAACGACGATCCGGCGGCCCATCGCCGAGCCGTCCCAGCCGGCCACCGAGCTGCCGGCCGAGCCACAGTGTCCGGCGCTCACGAAGCCGCCCACCACGGAGAAGCCTATGGAGCAGCGGGTGTTGCCGTTGATGTAGTACGGGTCGCCGCCTACGGTGCCCGCGGAGAACGTGCGCGGCGTCTGCCCGGTGGCGTAGCTGTGGACCGTGAGCAGACCCGCCTCGCGCGCGGGCGCCAGGAACGCCGTGACCGTCGCGCTGTGTTCCGCGCCCTTGCGGACCTCGGCCACCAGGCTGCTGGTGCGCGGGTCGACATGCCAACTGCGGACGGCTGTGGGGGCGCCGTCCGACGTGGCGGTGTCGTCGAGGGCGGCCTTGGCCGCGTCCAGCATCCGGGCGCTGTGCGCGACCCGTACGACCGTGGCGCCGGTGGCTCGTACGGCGTCGGCCGCCGCGGTGCCCGTGTCGGTGACTCCTACGACGAGGGTGCCGCGCGCCGGGTCGTACCAGGAACCGCCGAACGTCCGCCCCGCCGCCCGTTCGGCCCGTGGTGCGAGCTCGGCGGCGGCGGTTTCACGCTCGCCCCTGGTGCGGGCCTGCGACGCGGTGAGGCCGAGGTCCCGCTGCATGGCGGTGACCAGGCCGGGGGAGAGGGGGCGGGAACTGGACGCTTGTGCCGTCGCCGTGTCGACGGGCAACAGCCCCAGAGTGCACGTGCCGAGGGCCAACAGGACGGACAGGCCCCAGCGAAGACGCGTAACACGTCGCATGGGTGAACCCCTTCCATTCTCAACTGCCGGAGAAGGTATGGACCTTTGGGGTTCAGTGTTGGAAGCGTGTTGCGTGCATGTCAATGGTGTCGTTCCGTCGCCGCCTGTAGTTAGAGGGTGTCACTAAACTTATTGACTCTCCCCTTCGTGTTGAGTTATAACTTCTAACGAACGCAGAAGTGAGTAACCAACGCGGAGCGCAGTGGAGGTCGTCATGAACGCCGAAGGACTCGTCGAGGTCGTACTGCCGGGCAAGGTGGAGCCGGAAGGGCTGGAGATCCGGCACGGAGCCGTGCCCGCCGCGGGCCCCGGCCAGGTCGTGATCCGGATGGAGGCGACCGGGGTCTCCTTCGCGGAGCAGCAGATGCGCCGCGGCCGGTACTACGACCAGCCTGCGTTCCCGTTCGTGCCCGGCTACGACCTGGTCGGCACCATCCTCACGACCGGCGACGGCGTCGAGCCCGCTCTGGCCGGCACCCGGGTCGCCGCGCTGGTCAAGGTCGGCGGCTGGGCGAGCCACGTGCTCGTCGACGCGGCGGACGTGGTGCCGGTGCCCGACGGGATCGGCGCGGCGGAGGCGGAGACCGTGGTGGTCAACGGCATCACCGCCTGGCAGATGCTGCACCGCAAGGCACGCGTCCGCGCGGGGCAGACCATCCTGGTCCACGGTGCCAACGGCGGCGTCGGCTCGGTCCTGGTCCAGCTCGCCCAGGCCGCGGACGTGAAGGTGATCGGCACGGCGTCCGCGCGTCACCACGACGCGCTGCGGGAGCGGGGCGTCATCCCCGTCGACTACCGCACCGAGGACGTGGCCGCACGGGTCCGCGAGCTCGCACCCGCCGGGGTGGACGCCGTCTTCGACCACGTCGGCGGCCGCAGCGCGGTCGACTCCTGGCACCTCCTCGCGCCCGGCGGCACGCTCGTCTCGTACGGCAGCGCCTCCACCCGGGACGACGAGGGCTCCAAGCAGTGGCCCGTGCTCAAGCTGCTCGGCCGGGTATGGCTGTGGAACGCGCTGCCCAACCGTCGCCGCGCCTACTTCTTCAACGTCTGGGCCGGGCGGGCGCTGGCCAAGAACCGGTTCCGGGCCCAACTGCGCGCCGACCTCACCCAGGTCTTCGGAGCCCTCCAGCGCGGTGACGTCACCGCCCAGATCGCCGCCCAACTGCCCCTCACCCGCGCCGCCGACGCTCTGCGACTGGCCGAGTCCGGCACCGTCGCCGGGAAGGTCGTGCTGAACCCGTAGCAGGTTCTTCCGCAGCCGTCCGAACGCGCACCTTGCCGCCGATCGCACACCTCACCCCTGCCATCCCTCCCTCACCCGAAACGCGAGGAACCGCCATGTCCGCCACCCCCACCGCGACCCCCGCCACCCCGAGGCGTCACCGGGCGCGACTGCTCGTCCCCGCGGCGATCGCCGTCCTCGCCTTCACCGCCACGACGGCCGCCGCGGACACCTCACCGACCACCGCGGCCGAGCGGACGGCCACGGCTCACGACCGTGGGGCGGCCGAGCAGAAGCCGAAGGCGATGCTCGACGCGTGGCTGCGGCTCTGGAACGGCGACGTCGCCCAGGCCCCGGGCATCATCTCTCCCGGCTTCCGGGTCCACGCCGCCCTCCTCGACGGCGGTGACGGCAGCTCCATCCGGGGCGTCGACGGCGTGGTGGCCTGGATCGGCCAGACCCGCGCGGCATTCCGCGACCTGCGCTTCACCATCGAGGTCCCCCCGCTGGTCGACGGCCGCTACGCATCGGTGCGCTGGACGGCCACCGGCACCTACGCCGGCGGCTTCCCCGGCGCCAAGGCCCAGCCGGGGACCGTGGTCACCTTCACCGGCACCGACACACTCCGCATGCGGGACGGCAGGTTCGCGGAGTACTGGGTCAACACCGACACCCTGAGCCTGCTCACCCAGCTCCAGGCACTCTGAAGCACGCCCCCCGAGGCAGGGACGGTGACGGGTGTGTCGTCGGCACGGTCCGGTGCCTGACATGCCGCTGAGTGGAGCAATGACGGGTACGCCGTGCCGCGGCGCAGCAGGCTGGGCGTCCTGCCGAAACCGTGTGCCAGGAGTTCCGTGTGAACAGGCTGCATGAAACGAGCCGTCAGTCGTGTCGTCCGCTCGCGGGCCCGCTCTCGGTGCACTCCCCTGCCTTGCTGGTGTCCGCGCTCCCGCCCCTCGCACAGCGTCGCGGGACACCGTGAGGTGGCGGGGCCGTGGCGCGGAGGCGGCGAGCCCAGCGCCGCACCCGAACAGCACGGGCCGCTCACTGCCGGCACCCCCCATGTGGATGCGCTGGCTCCCCCTCTTCTACGTCGCGGCCGTCCTGTTGATCGAGCCCATCACGCCCGTGCAGTGGCCGGTGAGCTTCCTGCTGATCGCTCTCCCGCTGGTGGCCGCCTTCGCCCACGGCCCCGTGATGGTCGTCTGTGTCACCGTCTTCGCCGTGGCGCTCGAAGGGGTTCTGGCCGGTACCCCGTGCTGTGCGGGACGTTCCGTCGGCTACCTGTGGGACCGCCACTACGTGGCCGCCTACTTCTGCACCGTTCTCATCGGCACTCTGGGAACCATCCTGGCCGTCAGCCGGATGCGACGGGAGCGCACGCTGGCCACCGTGCGCTTCGTGGCCGAGATCGCCCAGCGCGTCCTGCTCAGGCCTGTTCCGCACCGCGTCGGTGACATCCTGGTGGAGAGCTTCTACCTCTCCGCCGACGCGGAGGCACACGTCGGAGGCGATCTCTACGAGGCGGTGCCCACGACGTACGGCCTGCGCCTCGTGATCGGCGACGTCCGGGGCAAGGGTCTGTTCGCCGTGGAGACCGCCGCCGCCCTGCTCGGCGCCTTCCGGGAGGCCGCCCACGACGAGCCCGACCTCGCCGCCCTGGCGGGCCGGGTGGAGACCAGCATGAGCCGCCGGGCCGCCGACTACGCCAGCAGCGACATGGCCGAGCGCTTCGTCACCGCGGTCTTCGCGGAAATCGTGAGTCCCGACCGTGTCGTGCGGATCGTCAACTGCGGCCACCCGCCCCCTCTGCTCATCAGCGCCGCCGAAGTCACCGAACTGGAGACGGACCGGTCCTCACCGCCCCTCAACCTCGGTGTGCTCGTCGGTGAGCCGTACCGCACCGACGAACATCCCTTTCGGCCGGGCGACCAGCTCCTGCTGTACACCGACGGCGTCACCGAGACACGCGACCGGGACGGCGCCTTCTACCCGCTCGTCCAGCGCATCCGCTCCTGGGGCCTCCTCCCGCCCCGAGAACTCCTCGACCGGCTCCACCACGATCTGCTCGCCTACAGCGACAACCGTCTCAACGACGACACGGCCGCCCTCATCGCCTACTACATCCCCGACGGACCGCGGGCACCCACCGACCCGCACGTGCTCTGAGCCGGGGCGATCAGCGAGGATCCGGGCGGCCGCTCGTGATGCGGTTCCACAGGGAGCGGGTGGCACCGAAGCCGCTCTCGTGGACCCACACGTGCGTGCAGGACGGGCACTGAAGGTGGAGCAGGCTGCCGGTGTTGGAGAGCAGATAGCGCCAGTGGTCGGAGCAGGTGCGCCGTTGCTCGCACGGTGCGCAGCCGCGACTGTCGTTGCAGTTCGGACAGCTCACCCAGGCACGGCGCCCGCGGTCCGCCTGCGGGTCAAGCGGCAGCATGGCCGCCTCCGCGCGGGGGCAGCACGCCGGCCGCGACCAGGTCGTCGTACAGGCGTTGCTGCTCCTCGTCGAGACCGGAGTACAGCAGGTCGTACGCGGCCTCCTCGCCGCGCATGACCTCCATCGGGTCCCAGTCGGGGCCGAGGGCGGCCAGGACCTGGGCCTGTCGTTGCACCTCCTGCGCGCTGAGGTCGACGGAGAAGTCGACCAGCGCGGGGGTGCCGTCGGGGGGCGGGGGGTTATGTGGGGCCATGAAACGAAACTTAGGTATGCCTTCTTTGCCGGGGCAAGAGGGGGTGGTCGAAGTCACAGCAGGTCGGCGGCGGTTTCGACGGTCTTTGCCGGGTCGCTCATGCCGGATCGCCGCCCGTTGCGCCCGGAGCGGTCAACTGGGCTTTTCGCCGGTTTCGCAGATGCGGCGGGCGATCTCGCGCAGTTTGATGTTGTGGTCCTGGGACGCCTTCTTGAGCAGCTTGAACGCCGAGTCCTCGGTCAGCGCGTAGCGCTCCATGAGGATGCCCATGGCCTCGCCGATCTCGTGACGGGTCTCCAGGGCGTCACCGAGCTGCTGATGCGTACGGGCCGCGGAGAAGGCCACGGCCGCGTGCGAGGCGAGGATCCAGCCGGCCCGCTGAGCGGCCTCGTCGAAGGTGCGCGGCCGGCGGGAGTACAGGTTGAGGGCCCCGAGCTCGTCGTCCTCGGTGAAGAGGAGGAAGCCCATCACGCTCCCCATGCCCAGCCTTCTCAGCTCGGGGGCGAAGTGGGACCAGCGCTCATGCGGCCGGCTCAGGTCCTCGATGGTGTAGATCTGCTGACGGTCGGTCACGGCGTCGAAGCACGGGCCTTCCCGCAGATCCTGCTGGATCCGGTCCGCACGTCGCACCACGTCGCTCGTCGCCGCCAGAGGACGCACCTCGCCCCGCCGCACGGTGAGGATGCCGGCGTCGTCGCAGCCGTTGATCAGAACCGACGCATGCTCCACGACGCGGTCCAGTGTGCCCTGGACCGTGTCCTGGGCCAGCAGATCCCGCGCCATGTCCGCCAGGGCGACGGCGAACTGCTCCCAGACCTCGCCGGGCTCATGGGACATGTGCCACCTGCTTGTTCGTCGAAGCGCCGCCGACGCTCATCCGCGATCCCATCTTGCCACTCGGGCGTCCCCGCCGCGCCGGACGGGCGGGTGGGGGCGCCGTGCCCGTACACGGCTGTCCGCGTCGTTCCTCGTTCAAACCGCGCCGTCCCCGCGAAACCGTCTGTTTCGCAGGTGCGATCAAGGGTGACCCGAAGGAGGACCGAAGTCCGACGAACAACGGATCGCGCAAGACCATCGCGATCACAGGAGGCCCCCATGAACGACTGGCGCGAGTCCGCGGCCTGCCGGAGCGTCGACCCCGATCTGTTCTTCCCCATCGGCAGCACAGGTCCCGCGCTGCCGCAGATCGAGGAGGCGAAGGCCGTCTGCCGGCACTGCCCCGTCCGTGAGGAGTGCCTGAGCTGGGCGCTCGACACGGGGCAGACCATCGGCGTCTGGGGCGGTACGAGTGAGACCGAACGGCGCGCGCTGAGGCGGCGTACGGTCGCCCGCAGGTCCCGGGACACCGGATCGTAGGCACGCGGGTCGCGAAGGGTGGGCGACGCCCGCGCGGTGCGAGGACACCCTGTGCGAAGGCGCGTGGGGCGAGGAAGAGCAAGACATCCCGCCGACGAGACCGGGGAGGCGCGATGGAAAGCGACCCGAACGGGGACGAGAAGGTGCCGGGCGACGAGCCCCCGGGCCTCACCAGCACCTTTCCCGGACAGCTGCGCAACGTGACCGACGCCCGCCTCGTGGCGGACGACTATCTGTGCGCACTCGCGCGGACGTCACCGCCCGGAGCGGCCGAGCACTGGGACGACATCCTGCTGGTGGTGACGGAGCTGGCGGCGAACACCGTCCAGTACGCTCCCGGCCCCTTCGAACTCCGGATCCGCCCCACCTTCGACGGCGTGCATGTCACGCTCCGCGACAGCAGCACGACGCCGCCCGCGCCGCGCCGCGTCGACCCGGCGCACGGCGCGGGCGGAATCGGCTGGCACCTCGTCCACGCGCTCTGCCACCAGGTGAGCGTCGTGGTGCGGCCCGACGGCAAGGACGTGCACGCCTTCCTGCCCTGGTGAGCGCTTCTTCGCCGCCGGCAGGTGTCGGTTCGCGCGACCGGGGCACACGGGACTGCCGAAGGACACATCAGCAGCCCCCGCACCTGAACGAGGTGGAGCAGTGAGCCTGGAGCAGCACCGAGCGTCCGGTCCCGTCGACGACACGGGTGACGAGGTGCCGGAGCCCTCCGACGAAGAGCGTGCCGCCTGGGCGCGGGTACGCCGCGCGGCCACGGGAATGCGCCACCACGAGGCGAGGTCCGCGCTGGCCACCGCCCGCAAGGCGGCTCGCGCGGGTTCGCTCACCGGCCGGGACGCGGTCGTCGCACGGTCGGAGGCCGAGGAGTGGGAGCGGGTCACTGGGACACTCGCCGACCACGAGGGACCCTACGACCCCGCCGACGACCCCTTCGTCCAGGGCGAGCAGGACGCTCGCGACGGCCGTGCCCCCGTTGCCCCTCGCGTAGAGCCACTGCCGCACCAGCGGTGAACGGGACCCGGAACCGGACCGGACCCGGACCGGACCCGGACCGGGACCGGGTTCAGGACCTGGATCGGCGGTGTGCGGTGTGCCCCGGAGCAACCCCGACCGCATTGTCAGTGCCCTCCGCAACAATGCTGAGCAGCGAGAACGTCACCGCTCCCGGCGGTACGCGATCGAACCCGTCCGTCGAAAGGCCGCCCGCACATGACGCCCGCTCTCCGACGCCGTGCCGTGCCGCGAGCCCTGAACGGAGACCGCTGACGATGCTCCGATCCCTCCCGCGCACGCCCGCTCCGCTCGGCCCCGGCGATGCCGAGGTCCTGCGTCTGATCACCGTCCAGCGCGTTGCCGTCTGCCTCACCGTGCATGCCAACGGGCGGCGCCGGTACGGCTACTGGCAGCCCCTCAGTTCCGGTTCCGGGCGCGGTGGTTGTTACGTGGCCCTGCCCACGGACGAGTGCGACGCGCTGCACGCGGCGGGTCGGATCGAGCTGGGCGACCCGGTGGTGGATCCGGCGAAGACCACGTACCCCGTGCGCCCCGTGGTGCGAGGCGCACCCTCCGCGACCGGCACGCCCCGCCAGGCCCTCACGGCGTGAACTCGTTCCGAGCCGCGGCCGACCACAGGAGTACGACGGTGTCGTCGTCCCAGCCCTGGTGGTCCCAGCCCTAGTGCGGTGAGAGCGGTACGACGGCCGTGATGCGCTTGCCGCCGGTGTGGAGTTCCGCGATGGTGATGTCGCGGGCGAGGCGGCAGATGATCGGCCAGCCATGGCCTCCGATCCTCATGGATCCCGGCTCGTCGGGGTGCTCTGCCGGTGTGGGCAGTTCCCGGCTGTGGTCGCTCACCGACAGACGTATTTCCCGGTCGGCCAGCATCACCTCGAACTCGGTGACACCGCCGCCGTGCAGCATCGCGTTGGTGGTGAGTTCCGAGGCGACGAGCAGGGCGTCGCCGACGGCGAGGGCATCGCCCGCGCTGTCGCGCCCGCCGGACCGTCGTACGTCTTCTTCGAGCGCGTGCCTGACCGCCTCGCGCACTTCGGCCGGGCTGCGCGGTCCGGGTGAACGCAGCCGGCCGGGGACGGTCGTGGTGTCGGGGGAGTTCGTCCGGTGCTCCGCACACATGCCTCTCTCCTCTGCGTTCTACCACTACGCCTGACCTGGGAGGCCCAGCGCAAACCTGTCCGTTGCGGCAGGACGCTGTCGGACCGTGACGGTCACACGTACACCTTCCGTGTGGGGCGACCGCTCCGACACGGCCGCCCTGCGCGACGAGCACGGTGGCCGCCACGATCTACGAGGCTGACGGCACCTTGCCGTAGAGGCATACGATGTTGCCCATGGCGCAAGACAACGGTGAGCTGGACAGCCTGGTACGCAAACGCATTCGCGCCCTGCGCGTGGCTCAGGGCTGGTCCCTGGAGGAGCTGGCCGCCCGCGCCCGGGTCAGCCAGTCCACGCTCAGCCGCATCGAGAACGGCCGGCGCCGCCTGGCGCTGGACCAGCTCGTCACCCTCGCCCGCGCCCTGGACACCTCCCTCGACCAACTGGTCGAGACCGCCGCGGACGACGTCGTCTCCCACCCGATGATCGACGCGGCCCACGGGCTGATGCGCTGGCCCATCAAGGCGGAACCCGGCATGACCGTTGTACGCCAGCGCATGACCGACCCGCCGCCCGACAACCCCTCGCGCATGCGCGCCCACCCGGGCCGCGAATGGCTCGTCGTCCTCTCCGGCACCGCGTGCCTGCTGCTGGGCAATCGGCGCTTGCGGATCGAGACCAACCAGGCGGCGGAGTTCCCCACGATGCTCCCGCACGCCATCGGCGCCGAGGGCGGACCGTGCGAGATCCTGGGCATCTTCGACCGTGACGCCCGCCGCGGTCACCAGCGTGGCGAGGACGTCGGGAAAGTGAACCGCCCGTCAGCGTGACCGTTTGCGTGTTCCGCAGTCCAGCAGGCCATCGTCTTGCGTATTCAGCAACCCGCCAGTTCACACGCGGAGGGCCCGCTTACTGGCTCTAACAAAAGCTGTTGATCATGTGACTGTTGGCTTGTCTGCTCGTTGGTCTGGTCGTGGGGAAACGTCAGTCGAGGCCGTGGATCGTGTCGGATGAACTGTGGTCGCTCATCGAGCCGTTGCTGCCCGCGCCGGGACCGAAGCTGGTGGAAGGCAGACCTCGAGTGCCGGACCGGCAGGCAGTGTGCGGGATCCTGTTCGTGCTGCACACCGGCATCCAGTGGGAGTATCTGCCGCAGGAGTTGGGCTTCGGCTCGGGAATGACCTGCTGGCGACGGCTGGCCGCCTGGAACGAGGCCGGCGTCTGGGACCAGTTACACGTGGTGCTGCTGAAGGAACTGCGGTCGAAGAACCAGCTGGACTGGTCGCGGGCGGTGATCGACTCCTCCCACGTCCGGGCTGCTCGGCGGGGCCCAAAAGCGGTCCCAGCCCGGTCGACCGCGCACGGCCGGGCAGCAAGCACCACCTCATCGTCGACGGGCAGGGCATCCCGCTCGCGGTAACGCTGACCGGCGGAAATCGCAACGATGTCACCCAGCTCCTGCCCCTGCTCGACAAGATCCCGGCGGTCGCCGGCCTGGTCGGCAGACCTCGCCGACGGCCCGACGCGCTGCTGGCCGACCGCGGCTACGACCATGACAAGTACCGCCGCCTGCTCTGGCAACGCGGGATCCGCCCCGTGATCGCGAAACGAGGCCAGCCACACGGCTCCGGCCTGGGCATCTTCCGCTACGTCGTCGAGCGCACAATCTCCTGGCTGCACGGCTTCCGCCGCCTGCGCATCCGCTGGGAACGGCGTGACGACATCCACGAAGCTTTCCTCGGTCTCGCCGTCTGCCTGATCACCCACCGACACGTACAGCGGCTTTGTTAGGGCCAGTTAGCGTGGGCGCATGAACCACCCCTCCCCGCACCCAGCGCCCCACGGCGCGCACCATGTTCACGAGCACGGGCACGACACAGGCGACCAGGTGGAGATCCTCGACCTGGACGCGGAAGTGCTCGCCGAACACCTCGCGTCCATCACCACCTGGCTGCCGATCGGGACCGACCCCCGCCGCATCGTGGATCTGGGCTGTGGGACCGGAGCCGGGACCCTCGCTCTGCTCGAGCGCTTTCCCGAGGCGCAGTTGACGGCTGTCGACCTGTCGGCCGCCCACCTGAACCGTCTGCGCGAGAAGGCAGCCGCAGCCGGTGCGGCCGACCGTGTGCGCATCGTGCGGGCCGACCTCGACGCGACGGCGTGGCCCGAACTCGGCACGCCGGAGCTGGTCTGGGCGTCGGCCTCCATGCACCACATGCCCGACCCCGACCGCACCCTGCGCCAGGTCCACGACCTGCTGGCACCGGGCGGGCTGTTCGCCGTCGTCGAGCTGGCCGGCTTCCCCCGGTTCCTGCCCGAAGACGCCCCGGAGGACGCTCCCGGTCTGGAGGAGCGCTGCCATGCCGCACTCGACCACCATCATGCCGAGCAGGTCCCCCACCGCGGCGCCGACTGGGGAACCAAGCTGACAAAGGCCGGCTTCACCGTCGAAGGCGAGCGCACCGTCACCGTCGACATCGGCCCGCCCCGCACCGAAGCGGCAGGCCGTTACGCGCTCAGCAGTCTGCGCCGTATGCGCGGCGGCGTCGCATCCGCCCTGACGGTCGAGGACCTGGCCGCTCTCGACCGGTTGCTCGACACCGGCAGCCCGCACAGCATCCTGCGCCGCATCGACCTGAGGGTGCGCACCGAGCGCACGGTGTGGGCCGCACGCCGCACCTGACGTTACGACGTGCAGACGTTCTTCAGCTCCTCGGCCGCGTCATTGATCTTGCTGGAGTCCGGGTTCGTGTCGCCGTTCAGGATGGCTTTGTTGTAGTCGGCGACGGCCTTGTCGAGCTTGTCGACCGCCTTGTCGACCTTGCCGTCGTTCGTCTTGTCGTCGATCTTGTCGAGGTTCTTGTAGATGGTCTCGATGGACTTGTCGGTCCGGGCGGGATCCTTCGCGGCGTCCAGGCCGGCCTCGTTGATCGCCTTGAGGCTGTCGGCGATCGTGTCGGCGTTCTGCAGGCAGTCCAGTGAGTTGTCGACGCCGTCGCAGCCGGTGGCGAGCCCGGCGGTCAGGGCGACGGTGGCCAGGGTGGCGGCGACGCGGCGTCCACGTCGGCGGGCGGTGGCCATGGGAGGGTCCCTTCAGAGGAATTCGGGCGTGACGGGGCGAGGGGGCAGCGGAAGCGGGGTGGGCCGGCCGGTCAGTACCAGGGCTGGTCGACCGCCCGGACCAGCTTCTTCCGGCGGCCTGCGACGAGGCCGCCGGCGGCGCCCAGTGAGACCAGACCCATGCCGACGGCGGCCATGATTCCCTTCACGCCGTCCATGGTGAAGTAGCAGACCGTGGCCACGGCGCCGTTGAACAGGAACAGGAACCACAGCACCGGCGGCGTCGACAGGAACGCCTTGATCTGCGGCTTCTTCGCGATGCGCGAGCCGGCCACCAGTGACACGGCGATACCGGCGTACGTGGCCACGTCCTTCTGCGTGCCGTCGAGGACGGCGCCGGAGGCGGAACTCGCGGCGAGGCCGCCCACGAAGAACGACCAGAGCAGCAGGTTGGCGACGAACGACCGTACGGCGGCGAGCAGTGACTTCACGGGATTTTCCTTCGGCAGGGGACGCGCTGGTCCGTTGCGATCTCTGCCGTCAACGATCCCGTCGCCCGCCCGCCGCCACGAGGGACCGGCCCCCCGGATCGATGGTGTAGCGCGTTACACCATGTGAGCCACCACGGAGGGGACCGGCGAGGACCTGGAAGCGCGGGGGAGAGTCAGAGCAGGATGCCCGCCAGTCGGCGCCACTCCTCGCGCGGGAGGGAGTCGGGGGTCTGTCCGGTCACCACCTGGAGCGCCACATGGTCGGCGCCCGCCGCGTGGAAGGCCTCGACACGGGCACGGATACGGTCCTCGTCGCCCCAGGCGAACATCGCGTCCACGAGACGGTCGCTGCCGCCGTCCGCGAAGTCGGACTCGGCGAAGCCCAGCCGCAGAAAGCTGTTGGTGTAGTTCGGCAGCGACAGATAGAAGGAGAGGACGCCCCGGGCGAGCGTGCGGGCGCGGTCCGGGTCCGTCTCCAGGACGACCTTGAACTCCGGTGCCAGCAGCGGGACTTCGCCCAGGATCTCGCGGGCCTGCGCGGTGTGCTCCGGCGTCACGAGGTAGGGGAGCGCCCCGGCGGCGCGGTCACGTGAGAGCTCCAGCATCTTCGGGCCGAGGGCGGCGAGCATCCGGCGTCCCGCGGGCACTCCCTTCGCGTCCAGCTCGTCCAGATACGCGACCATGCTCGCGTAGGGGCGACGGTACTGGTCCGCGATCTTGGCGTGGCTCACCCCGAGGCCGAGCACGAAGCGGCCGAGGTGGGCCGTCTCCAGCTCCGCGAAGCCCGCCGCGCTCGCGAAGGCGTCCTGTGTCCAGATGCTCTGGATGCTGGTCCCCACGATGAGCCGCTCGGTCGCCGCGAGGAGTGGCGCCGCGTTCTCCGCGCTGCTGCTTCCGCCCAACCAGGCGGCGCCGAAGCCGAGTTGCTCCAGCTCGGCGGCGGCTTCGGCGCGCTCGCCACGCCCCTGCGGATCCTCCGAGCGCAGGCCCCCGCTCCAGATGCCGTACCGCCCGACGGCCTCCTTGAGCGAGCGGACCTGGCTCTCGGTCGTGACGTCGTTCATCGATTCCGATCCCTTCGGTGTGTACGGGCTGCCGGCGGAGGAACCACCGTTGCCTGCGAACGTGTTCGACACTACGGTCCTCTTCGATCACCTGCTCTCGATCATCGCCCGTCGAAGGAGACGTATGCGGCAGCGGACCGCGCAGGTCGTCCGGAACCCGGTCCTGGCCGGCTCGCATCCGGACCCGTCCATCCTCCGCGTGGGAGCCGATTTCTACCTGGCGACCTCGACGTTCGAGTGGTGTCCGGGGGTACGGCTGCACCATTCCAGGGACCTCGTGCACTGGCGGCCCCTGGGCGGCGCCCTGGACAGCACCCGCTTGCTCGACCTGACCGGTGTCCCGACTCCGGCGGGGTGTGGGCGCCGAACCTGAGCCACGCCGACGGCTTGTTCCACCTCGTCCACAGCAATGTGTCGACGCACGCGGGAGGCTTCACCGACAGCCCCAACCACCTGGTCACCGCGAAGTCGAACGACGGGCCCTGGTCCGACCCGGTGCCGCTGCACGCGCGCGGATTCGACGCTTCCCTCTTCCACGACGGCGCCGACAGCCGGCTGCTGAACCTGGTCCACGACTGGCGTCGCCCCTGGTACCACCTGCTGACCGCGGACGGCGGCACGGGCTACGACCACCAGGTCACCGTCGCCCGCTCGCGCACCCTGACCGGCCCCTACGAACGCGACCCCGCGGGCCCCCTGATCACCGCCCGCCACCACCCGGACCTGCCCCTCCAGAAGGCCGGGCACGGCAGCCTGGTGGACACCCCCGGCGGCCTGTCGTACCTCGCCTACCTCGTCGCCCGGCCGCACACACGGCACGGACCGTGCGGCCTGGGCCGCGAGACCGCGCTGGCACCCGTCACCTGGACCCCGGACGGATGGCCGCGCACCCCCAGCGGCCTGCCCGCCCTGGAGATACCGGCCCCCGACCCACTTACCGACGGCACAGACCCACGCCCGGACGGCCACGACGGCCACGACGGCAACACCCGCAACTGGTACTTCCTGCACGTCACCGCGGACGGCGAGGGGCGTGCGGTGCTGCGCGTGGCGGCATGCGACCGGGGCGAGCTCACCGTCGACGAAGCGGGCGGGAAACCCCTCGGCGACACCACGCGGCTGCGCCTCGGGCTCGACCTCGACGGATCAGCCCTGCGCTTCCGCTACGACACGGGCCCCGGCTGGCGTCCCCTCGGCCCGACACTCGACGCGACCGTGTTCTCCGACGAACACGCCGAGGAGTTGGAGGGCGACCGGATCCGCGTCCTCGGGTTCACCGGCGCGTTCGTCGGACTCTGGGCCTGGGACCTGACCGGGGGTGGCCCGCCCGCCGACTTCGACGAGGCGACGTACCGCATGTAGGGCCTGTCGTTCGGATCAGGACCGGGCCGCCGGGTGGCGGGTAGGCGTCCGCTTTCGGGTGACCCCTCAGCCTGTCGTCGGGGCCCGGCGGTCCGGCGTGTCCGAGCATCGCAGTCGACCGGGGCGTCGCCGCCCGCACCGTCCGCCGCCGGAGCCCGCCGTGCACATCCTGCTCGTGGCCAGCGCCTTCAACAGCCTCACCCAGCGCGTCCACGTCGAACTGCGCGACCACGGGCACACGGTCGCGGTGGAACTCGCGCTGCCCGGGCACCCGTTGGCCGAGGCCGTCCGACGGCACACGCCGGACCTCGTGCTCGCGCCGATGCTGAAGACGGCGATCCCCCGCGAGGTGTGGGCCGCGTACCCGTGCTTCATCGTCCACCCGGGGCCCTTCGGGGACCGGGGGCCGTCCTCGCTGGACTGGGCGATCCAGCGGGGCGCCGACCGATGGGGGGTGACGGTCCTTCAGGCGGTCGAGGACATGGACGCCGGGGACGTCTGGGCGTCCGTCGACTGCGTGGTCCCGCCGGTGGGCAAGAGTGACCTGTACCGGGGCGAGATCGCCGACGCCGCGCTCACGGCCGTCCTGCTCGCCGTGGAACGCTTCGCCTCCGGGACCCACACCCCGCGACCACAGGGCCCGGCCCACGCCCAATACACCCCGGTGCGCATCCGGCCGTACCTCGACCAGAGCGTCCGGCGGATCGACTGGGACGCCGACTCCACGGAGACCGTCCTGCGCAAGCTGCGCGCGGCGGACTCGCAGCCCGGCGTGCTGGACGTGCTGTGCGGCGCCGAGTGGTACCTGCACGGCGGCCACCCCGAGGGCGGCCTGCGCGGTGCCCCGGGGGAGTTGCTGGCCACCCGGGCCGGCGCGGTCTGCCGGGCCACGACGGACGGCGCCGTCTGGATCCCCGAGCTGCGGCGCAGGCGCGCTCAGGGACAGCCGCCCACCTACAAACTGCCCGCCGCACAGGCCCTCGGCGACCGGCTGCCGTCCCTGCCGGAGCTCGCCGCACCGGACTGCGCGGACCCGCGCCGGCGCACCTGGACGGACATCGGGTACCGGGAGGAGGGGAGCGTCGGAGTCCTCTCGTTCTCGTTCCCCGGCGGAGCGATGAGCACCACGCAGTGCCGACGCCTTCTCGACGCCTACCGGCAGGCATGCGCGCGGCCCACCTCGGTGCTGGTGCTGGGCGGGCAGCGGGACTTCTTCTCCAACGGAATCCACCTCAACGTCATCGAGGCCGCCGAGGACCCCGCCGCCGAGTCCTGGGCCAACATCAACGCCGTCGACGACCTCGTCGAGGCGGTCCTGACCACCACGGACCGCCTGGTGGTCGCCGCCGTCGCGGGCAACGCCGCGGCGGGCGGGATGATGCTCGCCCTCGCCGCCGACGAGGTCTGGTGCCGCGCCGGCGCCGTACTCAACCCGCACTACCGGCTCATGGGCCTGTACGGCTCGGAGTACTGGACGTACACCCTGCCGCGCCGCGTGGGTGGGGCGACGGCCGACCGGCTGCTGGGCGAGGCCCTGCCGATGAGCGCGGCGAGCGCCCGCGACCTCGGGCTCGTCGACCGGGTGGTCGACTGCGGCCCCGGGGACTTCGCCGCGGAGGTCGGCCGCCTCGCGGCCCGGCTGGCGGCGCTGCCGGGATCACCGTCCCGGATCGCCGCGAAGAAGGCCGAACTGGAACGCCAGGAGTGCGGCGAGCCCCTGGCCGCCTTCCGGGAGCGGGAGCTGAGCAGGATGCGCCGCACCTTCGACGACCCGGACGCCCCTTACCACGCACTGCGCCGCGCCTTCGTCCACAAGCGCCGACCGGAGTCCACCCCGCCGCACCTCGGCCTCGCGGCGACCACGGCCACGAGGGCGGCGGCGGGAGCGGACCGGTCCACGAGGGCGCGTGTCACTGGAACGGCCCTGGATGACCTCTCGCGTCGGCCGGATGGCTGGTACGAAGAGAGCTGATGGTCGAAATATAAGCTTTTGTCCCTCACCTCCCCGAGGAGGCGGTCCCATGACAGCGGCGACACCCAGTACGGCCGGCGCGACGAACGCCGGTGGTGCGCCCGCCGACGAGACGCCCACGATCCACATCCTCTGGATCAACGCCGGGCTGAGCTGCGACGGTGACTCCGTCGCGCTGACGGCGGCCATGCAGCCGAGCATCGAACAGATCGCGCTCAGCGCTCTGCCGGGGCTGCCCAAGATCGCCGTTCACTGGCCCCTCATCGACTTCGAATGCGGTCCGGTCGGCGGCGCGGACACGTTCATCGAGTGGTTCTTCAAGGGCGAGCGGGGCGAGATCGATCCGTTCGTGCTGGTCGTCGAGGGGTCCATCCCCAACGAGTCGATCAAGCCCGAGGGTTATTGGTGCGGCTTCGGCGACAACCCCGAGACCGGCCAGCCGATCACGACCAGCGAGTGGATCGACCGGCTCGCGCCCAAGGCGCTCGCCGTCGTCGCCATCGGCACCTGTGCCACGTACGGCGGCATCCACGCCATGGCGGGCAACCCGACCGGCGCGATGGGCGTGCCCGACTACCTCGGCTGGGAGTGGAAGTCGCACGCGGGCATCCCCATCGTGTGCGTCCCGGGCTGCCCCATCCAGCCCGACAACTTCGCCGAGACGCTGACGTACCTGCTCTACCAGGCGGCCGGCTCGGCCCCGATGATCCCGCTCGACGACAAGCTGCGCCCGTCCTGGCTGTTCGGCGCCACCGTGCACGAGGGCTGCGACCGCGCGGGCTACTACGAGCAGGGTGAGTTCGCGACGACCTACGACTCGCCCAAGTGTCTGGTGAAGCTGGGCTGTTGGGGACCGGTCGTCAAGTGCAACGTGCCCAAGCGGGGCTGGATGAACGGCATCGGCGGCTGTCCGAACGTCGGCGGCATCTGCATCGCCTGCACCATGCCCGGGTTCCCCGACAAGTTCATGCCGTTCATGGACGAACCTCCCGGCGCGAAGTTGTCCGTCACGGCCAGCGGCGCCTACGGGGCGGTGATCCGCAGACTCAGGTCGCTCACGACCAACACCGTGGACAAGGAGCCGAAGTGGCGCCACACGGGAGACAAGATCACCACTGGATACCGGCCGCCGTGGTGAACCCCCGCCCCACCTGAGACACAGCTCCACCAGCCCGTCCACACCCTCCCGGACCACCCGCGCGAAGAAGGGCACGACACACACGATGGCACCGAAGACGAAGGCGGCCGGCGACGGTAGCGGCCTGATGGAGATGGCCTGGGACCCGATCACGAGGATCGTGGGCAGCCTGGGCATCCACACGAAGATCGACTTCAAGCAGAAGCGGGTCGCGGAGTGCTACAGCACCTCGTCCGTCTTCCGTGGCTACAGCGTCTTCATGCGCGGCAAGGATCCCCGCGACGCGCACTTCATCACCAGCCGCATCTGCGGGATCTGCGGGGACAACCACGCCACCTGCTCGGTGTACGCGCAGAACATGGCGTACGGCGTGAAGCCCCCGCACCTCGGTGAGTGGATCATCAACCTCGGCGAGTCCGCCGAGTACATGTTCGACCACAACATCTTCCAGGAGAACCTGGTCGGGGTCGACTACTGCGAGAAGATGGTCAAGGAGACCAACCCGGGCGTCCTCGAACTCGCCGAGCGCACCGAGGCGCCGCACGCCGCCGAGCACGGCTACCGGACGATCGCCGACATCATGCGGTCCCTCAACCCCCTCGAAGGCGAGTTCTACCGCGAGGCGCTCCAGGTGAGCCGCTACACCCGGGAGATGTTCTGCCTCATGGAGGGCCGCCATGTGCACCCCTCCACGCTTTACCCGGGCGGCGTCGGCACCATCGCCTCCGTCCAGCTCTTCACGGACTACCTCAGCCGACTGATGCGCTACGTCGAGTTCATGAAGCGCGTCGTCCCCCTCCACGACGACCTGTTCGACTTCTTCTACGAGGCCCTGCCCGGGTACGAGGAAGTGGGACGCCGACGGGTGCTGCTCGGCTGCTGGGGCGCGCTCAACGACCCCGAGTACTGCGACTTCACCTACGCCAACATGACGGACTGGGGCAGGCGGATGTTCGTCACCCCCGGCATCATCGTCGACGGCAAGCTCGTCACCAACGACCTCACCAAGATCAACCTCGGTATCCGCATCCTGCTGGGCAGTTCGTACTACGAGGACTGGGAGGGCCAGGAGCAGTTCGTCACCCACGACCCGCTCGGCAACCCGGTCGACCCGCGCCACCCGTGGAACCAGCACACCATCCCCGCCCCGCAGAAGCGGAACTTCGACGACAAGTACAGCTGGGTCATGTCGCCCCGCTGGTTCGACGGCAAGGACCACCTCGCCCTCGACACCGGCGGCGGCCCCATCGCCCGTCTGTGGTCCACCGCCCTGTCCGGCCTCGTCGACACGGGCTATGTGAAGGCGACCGGCCACAGCGTGGTCATCAACCTGCCGCGCACCATGACCAAGCCTGAGACCACCTTCGAGTGGAAGATCCCGCGCTGGAGCAACGCGCTGGAACGCAACCGCGCACGCACCTACTTCCAGGCCTACACCGCCGCCGTCGCCCTGCACTTCGCGGAGAAGGCGCTGGAGGAGGTCCGCGCCGGACGCACCCAGACCTGGGAGAAGTTCGAGGTGCCCGACGAGAGCATCGGCGTCGGCTTCACCGAGGCGGTCCGCGGTGTGCTCTCCCACCACATGGTGATCCGTGACGGCAAGATCGCCAACTACCACCCGTACCCGCCGACCCCGTGGAACGCCAGCACCCGGGACACCTACGGCACGCCCGGCCCGTACGAGGACGCCGTGCAGAACACGCCGATCTTCGAGGAGAACTCCCCGGAGAACTTCAAGGGCATCGACATCATGCGTGCCGTCCGCAGCTTCGACCCCTGTCTGCCGTGCGGCGTGCACATGTACGTCGGTGGCGGCAAGACCGTCCAGAAGATGCACATGCCCACCGGCCTGAGCGGACTGGGCGGATGAGCGCGGGCACGACCATCGACGCGACGAGGACGGCACCGGCGGTCGACGCGGTGCGCACCGGGCAGCGGATCGAGGACGTACTCGACCGGCTCGCCACCACCGGTGACCCGGCCGCCCGCGCGGCGGCCGAGGAACTCGTCCAGGCCCTCATGGACTTCTACGGTGCGGGCCTGGCCCGGATGCTCCACCTGCTGTCCACGCCCGTGGGCCGCAGAACCCCCGGTGATCCCCTGGCGGGCCTGCTCGGCGACGAACTGGTCGCGAGTCTCCTCGTCCTGCACGACCTGCATCCCGAGGACCGGACGACCCGCATCACCCGCGCGCTCGACAGCGTCCGCAATCACGAACTGGACGTCGTGGACTTCGACGAGGAGACGGGCACCCTCCGGCTGCGGGCGGCCGGAGGCGGCGGATGCGGCTGCGCGGCGAGCGGTACGACGGCCCAGCAGGCGGCCGAGGACGCGCTGGCCTGCTTCGCGCCGGAGGTCACGGCGGTCGAGGTACAGGCCGCCGGCCGCACGGGGGAGCCCACGCTGCTCCAGATCGGCAACGGGCCCGGAACCCGCACCGCCACCACCGCGGGACCGGCACCGGCGAAGGCCCCATGAGCGCGCCCCCGGCCCCCCGACCGGCCACGCGCGACTCCGGGCTGCGCAGGTTCCTGACCGGACGTGAACCGCGGCCGGAGCGGTGCGGACTGTGCGCGGTGGCGGTGGACGAGGCACGCCACCGCCACCTGGTGGACATCGAGCACCGGGCCATCGTCTGCGCCTGTACGTCCTGCGCCCTGCTGATGGAACAGCCGGGCGCCGCACGCGGCCGTTTCCGCGCGGTTCCGGACCGCTATCTCACCGACCCGGACCACCAGCTCGACGAGGGCGCCTGGGAGGCGCTGCAGATCCCGGTCGGCGTCGCCTTCTTCTTCCGCAACGCCGCGCTCGACCGGCTGGTGGCCCTCTATCCGAGCCCGGCCGGGGCCACCGAGAGCGAACTCGATCCGGCGACATGGAGCTCCGTCCTCGGTGACAGCCGCCTCGCCGAACTGCTCGAACCCGATGTGGAGGCGCTGTTGCTGCGCCGCCACGAGGGCCGCTGCGAGTGCTATCTCGTGCCCGTCGACATCTGCTACGAACTGGTCGGCCGGATGCGCCTGTTGTGGCAGGGCTTCGACGGCGGCGCCGAGGCCCGCGCCGCCCTCGACACCTTCTTCGCACACGTCGAGCGACGCGCCCGCCCCGTACGCGAGGAGGGCCCGGCGTGACGGAGTTCGCCTTCACCTGCACCGGCGTGCGCGCGGACCGGTTCGCCGCCGGACCGACCCTGGTCTTCCGGCTGCGCATCACCGCGACCGGCGACGAACCGGTCCACGCCATGGCGCTGCGCTGCCAGATCCGTATCGAGCCCGCCAAGCGCGGCTACGAGACCGCGGAGGCCGAGGGGCTCGCCGATCTCTTCGGCGAACGTTCGCGCTGGGGCAGCACCCTCCAACCGGTGCAGTTCGCCCAGGTCTCCGTCATGGTCCCCGCCTTCACCGGGGAGACCGAGACGGACCTCGTCGTGCCGTGCACCTACGACATGGACATCGCCGCGACCCGCTACTTCGATGCGCTGACCAGCGGTGAAGTGCCGCTGCTGATGCTGTTCTCCGGCACGGCGTTCACCGGAGCGGGCGGCTTTCGCGTCGAACCCGTCCCGTGGGACCGGGAGGCGGTCTTCCGGATGCCGGTGGCCACCTGGCGGGAGATGGTCGAACAGCACTTCCCCGGCTGCGGCTGGATCCGGCTGCCCCGCGACACCATGGACGCCCTGCTCGCCTTCCGCTCCCGACGGGCCCTGCCCTCCTGGGAGGCGACCGTGCGGGCCCTGCTCGACGAGAGCGGCGGGGCGGCTCCCGCACCACCCCGAAGATTCAGTCTCACCGGCATCACCAGCACTACCAGCACCACCGGAAGGACCGCTCCGTGAGCGTGACCACGTTCGCCCCGGAGACCGAGGCCCGCCTCGCCGTCGCCCGGCAGGTGGCCGACGCCGTCCTCTTCGAGGGCTATGTGCTCTACCCGTACCGTGCCTCCGCGGCCAAGAACCGGCTGCGCTGGCAGTTCGGCGTGCTCGTCCCGCCCGCCTGGGGAGCCGACTGCGAGGAGCACGAGTTCCAGCACACCGAATGCCTGATGGAACCCAAGGCGGACGCCACCCTCGCGGTCGAGTTGCGCTTCCTGCGCGCCCGGCGCCGCACGGTCCAGCGGGCGCGCCCGGACGGCGGCTTCGAGACGGTTCCCGAACTCCGGCTCGGCGACCGGACGTTGGTCCCCTGGGACGAGGGAACGGAGGAGCGCGTCGAGGCGGTCGTGCCCGTCGACGAACTCCTGGGCGACGGCGTGCGGGTCCCCTTCGACCGCCCCGCGGGTGAGGACACCGAGCCCGTCCTCGACGAGAGCGGTCGCGTCGTCGGCCGGATGGTCCGCCGCTACGAGGAGACGAGCGGCGTACTCCGGTTGTCCGCGAGCGAACTCGACGGGCCCTACCGCGTGCTGCGGCTGACCGCGATCGTCGAGAACACCAGCACCTGGACACCCCCGGACGGCACCGCGGCCGACCGGGACGCGGCCCTCCCGCGCTCCCTGGTCGCCACCCACCTCCTCATGGGACTCGGCGCGGGGTCGTTCCTGTCGATGACGGATCCCCCCGAGTGGGCGAAGCACGCGGTCGCGTCCTGCCGCAATCTGCACACCTGGCCGGTCCTCGCCGGTGAACCCGGGCGCGCGGACGTGGTGCTGTCCTCGCCGATCATCCTGGAGGACCACCCGGCGATCGCCCCGGAAAGCCCCGGGGCCCTGTACGACGCCACCGAGATCGACGAGATCCTCGCCCTGCGCACCGCCGCGCTCACCGACGAGGAGAAGCGCGAGGCCCGGGGCACCGACGACCGGGCGGCCGCCGTGATCGACCTGGCGGACACCATGCCGCCCGAGGTCCTGGAGCGCCTCCACGGGGCGGTGCGCAGTCTGCGCGAGGTGACCGGAGCGGGCGCGGCGACCGGAAGGGCGTCCGCTCCCGTCGCGGACGGCTTCCCCGACGAGTTCGGCGTGCCGCGTCCCGACACCCCGTGGTGGGACCCGGCGAGCGACGCCGGCTTCGACCCGGGGCAGGACCGGATCGTCGTCGACGGCCGCTCGCTGGGCGCGGGAAGCAGGGTGCTGCTGCGGCCCGGGCTGCGCCGCACCGACGCACAGGACCTGTTCGTGGCGGGCCGTACGGCGAAGGTCGAGGCCGTGCTGCACGACGTGGACGGCGGAGTGCACCTGGCGGTGACGGTCGAGGACGATCCGGGCGCCGACATCCGCCGCGAACAGGGCCGCTTCCTCTACTTCCAGCCCGACGAGGTCGAACCGCTGGAGGACGAGGCATGAGCCCGCCCGCGGACCCACCCCGCCGGGAGAGCGGCAAGGTCCTCGTCGCCGGGATCGGGAACATCTTCCTCGGGGACGACGGCTTCGGCGTGGAGACCGTGCGCGCACTCGCCGGGCGGCAACTGCCCCCGCACGTCGAGGCCGTGGACATCGGCGTACGAGGCGTGCACCTCGCGTACCAGGTCCTCGACGGCTACGACACCCTGATCCTGGTGGACGCCACCGCGCGCGGCGAGCGCCCCGGCACCCTGTACGTCATCGAACACGACAGTGCCGACGCGGGCGAGCCGCACGGCGTCGCGCTCGACGGCCACCGGATGACCCCCGACACGGTGCTCGCGCTGCTGGGGACCCTCTGCGCCACCACCGGCGGGCAGCCGCCGCGCCGCACGCTGGTCGTGGGATGCGAACCCGCCTCCGTCGAGGAGGGAATCGGGCTCAGCCCGCCGGTGTCGGCCGCCGTGCCGGAGGCCGTCCGGCTGATCGAAGAGTTGCTGCGGGCCGACGAACCGGGAGAGTCCGCGCCGCGGGCCACGGTCGGCGAAGCCGCGAAGTGAGGAGAGAAGCCATGATCAAGACCCTCGTCGGCGGCGCGCTGGCCGCCGTTGTCACCGCCGTCCTCGTGCAGATCCTGCCCGACCTCAGACGCTACCTGCGGATCAGGAGCATGTGAGCCGACGTCCTCCCGGTCGTACGCCCTCCGCCGTCTTCTGCCGCACCGCGCCGTGCCGTTGCGGCGAACGGCGTACGCGGCCGGCCGGCGACGGCGTGCCGGTCCGCCGCCCTCGGACGCCTCCCCTCTAATGAGGGGCGGCGGACGCCCTGCCCGAGACGGAGACCGATCGATGCACGAGATGTCCCTCGCGATGGCGGTGATCGGCCAGGTGGAAGAGGCGGCACAGCGGGCCGGTGACGTCACGGCCGTGCGCTCGGTGCGGCTTCAGGTGGGCGAACTGGCCGGTGTCGTACCCGACGCCCTCTCCTTCTGCTTCGAACTGGCCTGCGCCGGAACCGTGCTGGAAGGCGCCGAACTGGTCACCGAGGCCGTGCCGGGACGGGCCCGCTGCGCACCCTGCGCGCACGAATGGGCCGTCGGCATGCCGCCCGCGCTGACCTGCCCGCGATGCGGCGGATCCACCACGCAGCTACTGACGGGCAGGGAACTCCAGATCCTCAGCGTGCAGTGGGAGGACGGCCCGACGCACGCCCACCCCCGCGAACCGATCTCCGAGGAGCGCTGAACCATGTGCCGTGTGGTCGACCTGCAGCAGGCCGTCCTGGCCAAGAACGACGAGACCGCGCACACCCTGCGCGCCGGCCTTGCGGCCCGCGGCACCACGGTCGTCAACCTGCTCTCCAGCCCCGGCAGCGGCAAGACCGCCCTGCTGGAGGGTGAACTGGGGCTCGCGCGCGAGCGGTCCGTGCCCGTCGCGGCGCTCACCGCCGACCTCGCCACCGAGAACGACGCGCAGCGGCTGGCCCGGTCGGGCGTCCCGGTCAAGCAGGTCCTCACGGACGGGCTGTGCCACCTGGAGGCCGCGATGCTCGGCCGCCACCTGGAGGACTGGCTGCCCGACGACACCCGGCTCCTGTTCGTCGAGAACGTCGGCAACCTCGTCTGCCCGGCCTCCTACGACCTCGGGGAGACCCTGAGAGTGGTGCTCGCCTCCGTGACCGAGGGCGAGGACAAGCCGCTCAAGTACCCCACCGCCTTCGGCCTCGCCCACCTGGTGGTGGTCACCAAGACCGACATCGCCGAGGCCGTCGAGTTCGACGAGGCGGCGTTCCGCGCGAACGTCCAGCGGGTCAACCCTGGAGTGGACGTGCTGCTGACCTCGGCCCGCCGGAACCGGGGCGTCGGAGCCCTGCTCGACCGGGCGCTGGCGGCCGCGGACGGCGTCCCGCTCCACGAGCCCGTCATGGCACGCCGACCCGACGGCGCCTCACACACCCACCCACATCACGGCCACGAGCACCCGCACGGCGCCGGCGCCATGGCGCACACCCAATCGTGAGCGGTCCGCCCTCCATGGCCGCCGTCGCCGACGGGACACCGCTGCGCCGACGGGTCACCGTACGGGGTGTCGTGCAGGGCGTCGGCTTCCGCCCGTACGTCTACACCCTCGCCACCGGCCTCGAACTGTCCGGCCATGTCACCAACACCCCCGAGGGCGTCATCGCGGAGGTCGAGGGCGCCCCCTCGGCCGTCGCCCGCTTCTGCGACCGCATCGCCGTCCAGGCACCGCCGCTGGCCCGCGTGGACTCCGTGCACCACGACGACGTACCCGTCACCGGTGACGCCGCGTTCACCATCCTCGCCTCCCGCACGGGCGGCCCGGCGGGCACCCTGATCCCGCCGGACACCGCCACCTGCGCCGACTGCCTGCGTGAACTCGCCGACCCCGCCGACCGGCGTCACCGCCACCCCTTCATCAACTGCACCCACTGCGGCCCCCGGTTCACCATCGTCACCGGCCTGCCCTACGACCGCTCCCACACCACCATGGCCGGCTTCCCGATGTGTTCCGACTGCGCCCGCGAGTACGCCGATCCGGCCGACCGCCGCTTCCACGCGCAACCCGTCGCCTGCCCGGCCTGCGGCCCGCGACTGCGGCTGCTCGTCCCCCGACCGGGCGTGAGCGGCCCTCCGGAGCCCGTCGCCGGAGCGGACCCGGTCGCCGAGGCTCGCCGGCTCCTGGCGGGCGGCGCGATCCTCGCGGTCAAGGGCCTCGGCGGCTACCACCTGGCCTGCGACGCCACGAACCCCGAAGCCGTCGCCCTGCTGCGCCGCCGCAAGGCCCGAGGGGACAAACCCTTCGCCGTCATGGCCCGAAGCCTCGACGACCTCTGGCACCTCGTACGGATCGGCGCCGAGGAGCGGAGCCTGCTCGACGGCGCCACCCGGCCCATCGTGCTGCTGCGCCGCCGCAGGGAGGTACCCGTGGCGGGGGCACCACGGCCCGCCGACTCCGTCGCGCCCGGCAGCCCCGACCTCGGCGTCATGCTGCCGTACACCCCCCTGCACCACCTGCTGTTCGGACTGCCCGGCGACCCCGAGGGACCCCTACTGCTCGTCATGACCAGCGGCAACGTGTCCGGTGAGCCGATCGTCACCGACGACGGGGAGGCGCTGGAGCGGCTGGCGCGGCTGGCCGACGGCTGGCTCACCCACGACCGGCCGATCCATGTGCCGTGCGACGACTCCGTGGTGCGCGTGTGCGACGGCGCGTTGTTGCCGCTGCGCCGTGCCCGCGGCTACGCGCCCCTGCCGCTGACCCTGCCGGTCCCGGTGCGTCCGGCCCTCGCCGTCGGCGGGGACCTCAAGAACGCGCTCTGCCTCGGCGAGGGCCGCCGGGCCTGGCTCTCCGCCCACATCGGCGACATGGACGACCTCGCCACCCAGCACGCCTTCGAACGCGCCGTGGCCCAACTGGAGTCCATCACCCCCGTACGTCCCGAACTGCTCGCGGCGGACCGGCACCCCGCATACCGTTCGGCGCGCTGGGCCGACCGGAACGCGTCGGGCAGGCCCGTCGTACGCGTCCAGCACCACCACGCCCATGTCGCCGCCGCGATGGCCGAACACGGGCTCGACGGCGGCCGGCCGGTGATCGGGGTCGCCTTCGACGGCACGGGTTACGGCGACGACGGGGCGGTGTGGGGCGGGGAGATCCTGCTCGCCGACTACGACGGCTTCACCCGGTTCGGGCACCTCGCGTATGTGCCGCTGCCCGGCGGTGACGCGGCGGTGCGACGGCCGTACCGGATGGCGCTCGCGCATCTGCGCGCGGCGGGGATCGACTGGTCGGACGAGCTGGCCTGCGCGAGTGCCTGCCCGCCCGACGAACGGCGCGTGCTGAAGCGGCAGTTGGAGCGCGACCTGAACTGTGTCCCCACCTCCAGCATGGGCCGCCTCTTCGACGCGGTGTCCTCCCTCGTGGGCGTGTGCCACGCGGCCGGCTACGAGGCCCAGGCGGCGATGGAGCTGGAGGCCGCGGCGCTGGAGGCTCCCGCCGGGGACCCTGTCGCGTACGCGTTCGCCCTACGACCGGCAGGAATGACCGACCGTTCACGCGGCGGTGCGGATGAGGGCCCCGTCCTCGCGGATCCCGCACCTGTGCTCGCGGCGATCGTCGAGGACCTGCGCTCGGGGGCCGGACCGGCCGTCGTCGCGGCGCGCTTCCATCGGGCCGTCGCCGGTCTCGTGCACCGCGTCTGTGTGCTGGCGCGCGAACGGCACGCGGTGGAGACGGTGGCCCTGACCGGCGGGGTGTTCGCCAACTCGCTGCTGTCCTCCGCCTGCGCGGCGGCCCTGGGCGCGGACGGATTCACGGTCCTGCGCCACCGCCTGGTCCCGCCGGGCGACGGCGGTCTGGCCCTCGGGCAGCTAGTGGTGGCCGCGCGCGCCGAGGACCGTACCCGAGCCAACGACTGACCAACAGCGAGGAGAGGCTCATGTGCCTGGCGGTACCCGGCAGAGTGCTGGACATCGAGGAACGGGACGGCACCCGGATGGCCAACGTCGACTTCGGCGGTGTGGTCAAGGAGGTGTGCCTGGAGTACCTGCCCGACCTCCAGGTCGGTGAGTACGCCATCGTGCACGTCGGATTCGCCCTGCAGCGCCTCGACGAGGAGTCGGCGAAGCAGACGCTCGAACTGTTCGCCACCCTCGGCCTGCTGCAGGAGGAGTTCGGCGACCCCTGGGAGATGGCCGCAGAGGTGGGCGAGACCCTGCCGTCCGCGGGAGAGGAGGCGCGGAAGTGAAGTACATCGACGAGTTCCAGGACCCCGACCTGGCACGTCGGCTGCTCGACGACATCCACTCCACGGTGACCAGGCCATGGGCGCTGATGGAGGTCTGTGGCGGACAGACGCACACCATCATCCGCCACGGCATCGACCAACTCCTGCCGGACCAGGTCGAGTTGATCCACGGTCCGGGGTGTCCCGTGTGTGTGACCCCGTTGGAGGTCATCGACAAGGCGCTGGAGATCGCCTCCCGGCCGGGGGTGATCTTCTGTTCCTTCGGCGACATGCTCCGGGTGCCCGGCACGGGACGGGACCTGTTCCAGGTGCGGAGCGCGGGCGGCGACGTACGGGTCGTGTACTCGCCGCTCGACGCCCTGCGGATCGCCCAGCAGAACCCCGACCGCGAGGTCGTCTTCTTCGGCATCGGCTTCGAGACGACCGCGCCGCCCAACGCGATGACGGTGTATCAGGCCCGCAAGCTCGGCATCCCGAACTTCAGCCTGCTGGTGTCCCACGTCCGCGTACCGCCCGCCATCGAGGCGATCATGCAGTCACCGACCTGCCGCGTCCAGGGCTTCCTGGCGGCCGGGCACGTGTGCAGCGTGATGGGGGTGGGGGAGTACCCGGAACTGGCGGAGCGCTTCCGGGTCCCGATCGTCGTGACCGGATTCGAGCCCCTGGACATCCTCGAAGGCGTACGCCGGACCGTGGCGCAGCTGGAGCGCGGCGAGCACACCGTCGACAACGCCTACCCCCGTGCCGTCCGCCCGGAAGGGAATCCGGCGGCGCGGGCCATGCTGGAGGATGTCTTCGAGGTCACCGACCGGGCCTGGCGCGGCATCGGGGTGATCCCCGACAGCGGCTGGCGGCTGTCCCCGAAGTACCGGGAGTACGACGCCGAGCACCGTTTCTCGGTCGACGGCATCCAGACCCGCGAACCGGCCGCCTGCCGCAGTGGCGAGGTCCTGCAGGGCCTGCTCAAGCCGCACGAGTGCGAGGCGTTCGGCACGCTCTGCACCCCTCGCACCCCGCTCGGCGCCACCATGGTCTCCAGCGAGGGCGCCTGCGCCGCGTACTACCTCTACCGGCGCCTGGACCTCACCCCCGCGCCCCGGGAGGCGACCCCCGTTGTCTGAGACCATCGGCACCACCGAACTCCGTACGCCCGTACTCGACCCCGCCGCCTGGACCTGCCCGGCGCCGCTGCGCGACCAGCCGCGGATCGTCATGGGCCACGGGGGAGGCGGAGCCCTGTCCGCCGAACTCGTCCAGCACGTCTTCGCGCCCGCGTTCGGCGGTGACGTGCTCGCCCAGCTGGGCGACGCCGCGGCACTGTCGTTGGGCGGTGTCCGGATGGCCTTCTCCACCGACTCCTTCGTGGTGCGGCCACTGTTCTTCCCCGGCGGCAGCATCGGTGACCTCGCCGTCAACGGCACCGTCAACGACCTCGCCATGAGCGGCGCCCGGGCCGCCTACCTCTCCTGCGGCTTCATCCTGGAGGAGGGCGTCGAGATGGAGACCGTCGCCCGCGTGGCCGAGGCATTCGGCGCGGCGGCGCGGACCGCGGGCGTCGAGGTCGCGACCGGCGACACCAAGGTGGTGGAGGCCGGGCACGGCGACGGGATCTTCATCAACACGGCCGGGATCGGGCTCATCCCGGCGGGCGTCGACCTGCGCCCGCAGCGGGTCGTGCCCGGCGATGTCGTGCTGGTCAGCGGTGCGATCGGCGTGCACGGTGTGGCGATCATGAGCGTGCGTGAGGGCCTGGAGTTCGGGGTGGAGATCGAGAGCGACTGTGCGGCGCTCGGCGGTCTGGTCGACGCCATGCTCGCCGTCACCCCGGATCTGCATGTGCTGCGCGATCCCACCCGGGGCGGGCTGGCCGCCGCCCTGAACGAGATCGCGGCGGCCTCGGGCACCGGCGTCGTCATCCGGGAGCGTGACGTCCCGGTCCCACCGGCCGTCGCCAACGCCTGCGCCGTGCTGGGCCTCGACCCGATGTACGTGGCCAACGAGGGCAAGCTGGTGGCGTTCGTGCCCCGCGAGCACGCCGACGCCGTTCTGGACGCCATGCGGGCGCACCCGCTGGGCACGGAGTCGAGGATCATCGGCGAGGCCGTGGACGCCCATCCGGGCATGGTGGTGGCCCGCACCGGGCTGGGCGGCACCCGGGTGGTCGACCTGCCGATCGGGGAACAGTTGCCGAGGATCTGCTGACGCGTGGCGGGACGGCGGCGCGGGCGCCCCGTCTCACCCGCGCTCCCGTCCTTCCATTGCGCTGCCCGACCGCACGTGAGAATATCGTTCTCATTTTGAAGAACGAACTTCTTTGCTGCGGTTGAACTCAACGACGACACCCCGTCTCGAGATCGTCCGACGCGTCCCGGGGACCCTGTGGGAGCCGGCGGTCGGCGGCGCCGTGCATCACGCCGTCGAACTGGAACGCCACGGTTTCGTCCGGGAGGCGACGCGCAAGGGTACCGGCGGCGCCCCGTTCGTGTTCCTGCGCAGCCCGGCCAGCGGCTACCGCGTCGAGCTGGTGAGCCGGGTGGCCCAGCAGAGCCTGGAACGGTTCTGGGGGATGAGCGCACGACCGTCGGGATCGTCACCGGCGCCGGCCGCGGGATGGGTCTGGCCTGCGCGCGGCGGCTCGCCGACCAGGTGGACAGGCTGCTCCTCGTCGACCGGGACGAGGCGACCGTGACCGCGGCCGCCAGGGACCTGTCCGCCACCGGGCAGGGGGCCGTCGTCGAACCGTTCGTCCTCGACATCACCGATGCCGCGGTTCTGGCCGGACTCGCCGCACGCGTCGGCGAACTGGGCACCCTGCGTGCCGTCGCCCACGCCGCGGGCATCTCGCCCACCATGGCCGACTGGCGTCGTATCTTCACCGTCGACCTCGTCGGGACCGCGCTGCTGGCCCGGACGCTTCGCCCGCTCGCGACCGAGGGCACGGCCCTGGTGTGCTTCGCGTCGATGGCCCCGCTGCTCGGCGGCACCGGTCCCGCCCCGGCCGTCGACGCGGTGCTGGACGACCCGCTCGACGAGGGGTTCCTCGACCGCGTCCAGGAGGCCGTCGGGCCGGGCGTCGAGGACACCGGCATCGCGTACGCGTGGGCCAAGCGCGGGGTGCACCGCTTCGTCCAGCGCGAGGCGGTGCGCATCGGCCCGCTCGGTGCCCGTGTCTGCTCGGTGTCCCCCGGGCTGATCGACACTCCTCAGGGGCGGCAGGAATCCGTGAGCCATCCGGGGACGGAGAGGTTGCTGCGGCAGACTCCGCTCGGCCGGCAGGGGCGGTCCGAGGACGTCGCCGCGGCCGTCGCCTTCCTGTTGTCGTCCGAGGCCGGTTTCCTCAGCGGGATCGACCTCCTCGTGGACGGCGGGGTGTGCGCCGCCGTCCGGACCCGAGCCGGCCGCACGTGAGTCCCTACGCGACTCCAGCGCCCGCTGGATGCCCACGAGGGTGCCGGCGTCCTGGAGCGCGAACTCCTTGAACTGGACACCACTCCCGTTCCCAGGTCCGGGTAGTGCTCGGTCCAGCTGCCCTCGGCCGGCTTCGGATAAAGGGCTATCGCGTCAGTCCTCCGATATGGGCGTTGACTGAACAGTTACGGTCGCACAGGCGAGAATTGCGTTCTCCTCAATGAGTATTAGATTTCCACGGTGCGGCTGCCCCGTGAACGGTCGGCGGAGGTCCGGGTGAATCCGGGGTCACGTGCCCGTGGGGCGCGACTCGTACGCGCGTTGTTCCGGCGGGTCGGCTCGTCACCTGTGCCGATGCGCCCCGCCTCGGATCCGCCCCGTGAATCCGGCGCCGAATCGCTCGTTCGCGCGACGCGTTGCGCGGTGAATTGCTCGGCGGCATTGCGGAGAGCGTGGAAATCGCGCGTCGCGGAGGCGGAGATCGTGCGGTGAATTCGCGGCGTACGGATATGGATTCGCGGACGATGCATGACGCTCCAGAATCGCCCCCTCGCCCGGCGTCACTCCCCTTGGATGATTCTCCGGGATTGTTTCGCGCTTGTTTGGGTGACCGGTATGGGGGAATTGTCCTATCAGTGCTTCGGACAGGAGGCACGTCCGTGGGAGCTGGTCCGCCAGATCGCCGGATGGTCTCCCGTCCGGTTTTTTGTGCGCGCCCTCCCATGGGGACTGCCCCGTCGGCAACCCCTGAGGGAGTTGTGAGCACTATGCGCATGACGTCCGGCACCAAAAGACACCCCCATGACGACGCCCCCGACACCGCCGCGGCCTTCGTCCGCCTCGCGGGCCTGCCCGCCGGGCCCGAGCGGGAGGCGCTTCGCGAGGAGATCATCCGGTCCTGGCTGCCCATGTCGGAGCGTGTAGCCGGCCGCTACCGGGGCAAGGGCGAGTCGGTCGAGGACCTCAATCAGGTGGCCGCGCTCGGCCTGGTCAAGGCCGTCGACCGCTACGACCCCGAGCTCGGCAACGCCTTCGAGAGCTACGCCGTCCCGACCATCACCGGCGAGATCAAGCGCCACTTCCGCGACCACATGTGGACCCTGCACGTCCCGCGCCGCGTCCAGGACGTGCGCAACAGGGTGCGCGCGGCCCTCAAGGACCTGTCGCAGACGATGCAGGGCCAACGACCCACCGTCGCCGAGATCGCCGCGTACGCGCACCTGACCGAGGACGAGGTACGTACCGGTCTCGAGGCCCTGGACAGCTTCTCCGCGCTCTCCCTGGACGCCGAACTGCCGGGCGGGGACGACGGCTACGCGCTCAACGACGCGCTGGGCGCGCGCGACACCGGATTCGACCTGGTCATCGATCGCGAGTCGGTGAAGCCGGCCCTGCACGAGCTCCCCGAGCGCGAACGGGCCATCCTCTACCTGCGCTTCTTCCAGGGCATGACGCAGAGCTGCATCGCCGATCAGCTCGGCATCTCGCAGATGCACGTCTCGCGCCTCCTCAGCGACTGCTGCGCCACCCTGCGCGAACAGGTGCTCTCCGATGCGGCATAGCCCACGGGTGGTGGGCACACCCGGCCGCCCGGGGGGTTGCCCCGGCCGGGCGGTCGGAGGCGAGCTCACTGCCGAACCCTCCCGGGAGCGGTTGGCCAGCGGGCCACCTCTTTCTGAACTACCTGGGAGGATCAGATCCAAACAAATTCCGCGCCTATGGGGCCGGGTGACTGTCGGGGATCTGCGTGGGTCCGTACTTGTCGAGCGTGTCCTCCAGGTCGTGTGCTGTGCTGGTCGGCCTCTTCCCACAGCTCGACCATCCGGTCCGCCGTGTCGGAAGGCGAAGCCGACTCCTGCGGCGTGTCGCACGGTTCGGCGCCTCCCGAACGGGCGTCTGACGTCATCGTCCCCTCCGGAGCCTGGATCCTGGCGGCGGAAACCGTAGCGCGGGGTGTACTCAGCGACACCCCGTACGGGTCACCAGAACGCGCCGACTCCCGCCCGCCTCCGATGGAATGGACGCGTGACCGCGCCCCCGGACGACTGTCTCGCCCGCAACGAGTGGATCTGCGGTGAGTATCTGAGCACGCGCCGCCAGATCCTCCTGGACGCGGTCGTCCAGCACCTCCAGCTCACGGCGGTCTCCGTGCTCGTCGGACTCGTCATCGCGGTGCCGCTGGCCGTCCTGGCCCGGCGCTGGGGCTGGGCGGCCGGACCCGTCCTCGCGGTGACCACGATCCTCTACACCATCCCGTCCCTCGCGATGTTCTCGCTGCTCCTGCCCGTGTACGGGCTGTCGGCCACGCTGGTCGTCTCCGGACTCGTCCTCTACTCGCTGACCCTCCTCGTCCGCAACATCCTCGCGGGCCTGCGCGCCGTCCCCGAGGAGACCCGGCAGGCCGCCCGCGGCATGGGATACGGGCCCATCCGCCTCCTGCTCACCGTGGAACTGCCGCTCGCGGTGCCCGCCTCGATGGCCGGACTGCGCATCGCCACCGTCTCGGCGGTCTCACTGGTGACGGTCGGCGCGATCGTCGGCTTCGGGGGACTCGGCAATCTCATCTACGCGGGCATGAACACCTACTTCAAGGCGCAGGTCCTCACCGCGTCCGTACTCTGCGTCGTCATCGCCGTCGCCGCGGACCTCCTTCTGCTCGCGGTACAGCGGCTCATCACCCCCTGGACGCGGGCGGCCCGCGGATGAACGCCCTGACCGGGGCCTGGGACTGGCTCGGCGACCCCACGCACTGGTCCGGGGACGACGGCGTCTGGCACCGCCTCGCCCAGCACCTCGTCCTGACCGTCGTCTGCCTCGTCATCAGCTGCCTCGTCGCGCTGCCCGTCGCCCTCGTCCTGGGCCACCTCGGCAAGGGCGGCGCGCTCGCCGTCAACATCTCCAACATCGGCCGCGCCGTCCCCACCTTCGCCGTACTGGTCCTCCTGCTGCTCACCCCGCTCGGCAAGTGGGGCGAGGGCCCGACCGTCGTCGCGCTGGTCCTCTTCGCCGTACCACCGCTGCTCACCAACGCCTACGTCGGGATGCGCGAGGTCGACCGGAGCGTGGTGCGCTCGGCGCGAGGCATGGGGATGACCGGCCGACAGATGCTGTTGCACGTAGAACTGCCGCTTTCGCTCCCGATGGTCATGAACGGCGTACGGATCGCCGCGGTCCAACTCGTCGCGACCGCCACGATCGCCGCGCTCGCGGGCGGCGGCGGACTCGGCCGGATCATCACCGCGGGCTTCAACCTGGCGAGCACCCCGCAGGTGGTCGCCGGCGCGATACTCGTCGCCGTGTTCGCCCTGATCGTCGAGGGAATCTTCGAGATCGCCGAACGGCTGGCACCACGCTGGGCGAGGGGCATCCGATGAGGCGAGGCGGGGCCCTGCTGAGCCTGGTCCTGCTGACCGGCTGCGGCAGCGGCCCGTCCCTGGAGAACCGCGGCGCGGTCACCGCGCCACCCGGCGACAGCAAGCACCTGACCATCGGCTCGGCCGGGTTCACCGAGAGCGACCTGCTGGCCCAGATGTACGCGCTGCTGCTCGACCAGGCCGGATACAAGACCTCCATGCTGACGGTCGCCAACCGCGAACTCTACGAACCCGCCCTGGAATCCGGCCAGATCGACGTGGTACCGGAGTACGCGGCCACCTTCGCCGACTGGCTGAACGCCAAGACCCACGGGGCGGACGCGCCGCCCGTCGGCTCACCCGATCTCGCCACCACGATGAAGGCGCTCCGGTCGCTCGCCGCACCGCGCGGCCTCACCGTCCTCGACCCCGGCAGGGCCGTCGACCAGAACGCCTTCGCGGTGACGGCGGCGTACGCCGGGCAGCATCACCTGAAGACGCTCAGCGACCTCGGCGCGTCCCATCTTCCGGTACGGCTCGCGGCGGGCGACGAGTGCGTCCAACGGCCCTACTGCGAGCCGGGGTTGAAGAAGACGTACGGCATCGACATCACCGGCGTCGACCCGAAGGGCGTGGGCACCACCCAGGCGAAGCGGGCCGTGCAGAGTGGTCAGGACCAGATGCTCCTGACCACGACGACGGACGCGACGCTCGACGAGTTCGGCCTCGTCCTCCTCGCCGACGACAAACATCTGCAGAACGCCGACTACATCGTGCCCGTCATCAACCGCTCGCGAGCCGGCAGCGAGGGCGTCACCAAGGCACTCGGCAAGCTCAACGACGTACTCACCACCGCGGACCTGGCATCGATGAACCGGCAGGTGGACAGCTGGCGACGGCTGCCCGAGGACGTGGCGCGGACCTATCTGAAGGACAAGGGTCTGCTGAAGTGACGCCCTCAGAGGCCCTCAGGCGCCCTCAGACCCGGCGCCAGCGGGCCATCGCGAAGGAGAACAGACCGAACAGCACGAGGCCGGCGGCGACGCACACCAGCAGCCACGGTCCCGCCGGGGTGTGGGCGAACGAGCGGATCGTGTCGTCCAGTCCCTTCGCCCGGTCGGGTTCGTAGTCGATCGCCGCGCGCACGGCAAAGCACCCCGCCGCGGCGAACACCAGCCCGCGCGCCGCGCCACCGCCCACACCGGTCACATCCACCAGCCGCCGCGTGCGCGCCGACATCTGACCGAGCTTCAGCTTCTTGTGGTACTTGCGCAACACGGCCCGCCCGCCGATCAGCAGACCCGCCACGACGATGCCGACTCCGGCGGCTCCGACGATCCACTGCCCCGCAGGCAGATCCAGCACCTTGGCCGTCACATCCCGCGACTGCTGGTCGCTCGAACCCTTCCCGCCACTGCCCGAGCCCGCCGCGAACGACAGCACCGAGTAGGCGACGAACGCGTAGAACACGAAGCGCACGGCCGACAGCAGTCGCTTCTTCGCCGCCCGGCCGTCCGGCCCGGCGGAACCGAAGCACGCCTCGGACAGCCGCCACAACGCCATGCCGACGAGGCCGACAGTCAGCGCCCACAGCAGCACCGCGCCGAAGGGCTGCTGCGCGATCTCCGCGACGGCACCGTTGCGGTCCGCCTGCTTCTTCCCGTCCCCGAAGGCGATCCGCAGTGCCAGCACACCGACCAGCAGGTAGATCACGCCCCGCGCGGTCAGACCCGCCCGGGCGGCGTACTCCACCCCCGAGCCCCTCGCCGCGCGCCGAGCCTTGATGCGTCCGGTCCGTGCCGTCGCACTTGCGTTCATGTGGACCTCCCGCGGAACGGGTGCCCTCGCATCGGAGAGACATACGTGTGCGGGAGTGGCCAGATTGCGGCGTTCCGATGCCGGATGAGGCCTTCCTCCCGGCCCTTGGCTCGCTACGCTGGAGAGGGATGCTTTGCCACGGGGGGTTCACATGGGCAGTGCGCGATTCCGGACTCAGAGCAAATCTACTCAGGCCAAGGCCACGCCCCGGCCCACCACCGAGACTGAGCCGGAAGTGAGGCAGCCGACCAGCCGATGGCACGAGGTTGAGCCGCCGGCGCGGCAGCCGACCAGTCAGGGGCAAGGGGTTGAGCTGCCACCGAGGCAGCCCACCAGCCGATGGCACGAGGTTGAGCCGCCGGCGCGGCAGCCGACCAGTCGAGTGCAGGAGGTTCGGCGCGTGCGAGACAACTCGGACGTGCACCCGCTCATCGACTACGCCGACTACGACAGGTTGCTGCGCCTGGCCCGTGAGCCGAGCCCCGAGCAGATCAGCCGCCTGCGTCCCGACGAGCCGACAACTCCGTTGGTGTATGTCTTCGGCCCGATCACCGACAGCCAGGTGGCGATCAACTCCCAAGGGAATGTCACCCAGAATCGGACCGACTTACGGCCCGAGCAGTTGTACCGGGCGCAGTTCCAGCCGGCGCGGCGTGCCGACCCCGTACAGGTGGTGGAAACGCTGCGGGTCGAAGTCGATCGGCTGGGGCTCGACCTCTACTCGCAGTACGTCATTCGGCAGGCCGCGGCGGTGATCAAGGTGGAGCTGGGCCGCCCCCGGATCAATGAGGAACGTGTCCGCAGGGCCGTCGAGCAGATCCTCGCCTGCCTGGCCGGGCAGCTCGGCGGCGCCCCGCTCACCGCCCGTCTGGCGGCCCTGTCGGCTCGCCTGGAGGCTGTCCTCGGTAGCGCGCCGGAAGAGAACTCCGGTTCAGGAGGCGTACGTTGACGAGTTCGGGCGGTGCCCAGTTCCACGGGCCCATTCACGGCAGCCAGATCGCGATCGGCGGTCACCACGTGACCCAGCATCAGTACGTGACGGCCGACGAGGGGGCGAGCGCCAGGCTCGCCGAGGTCGTACGGTCGTTGCTCGCGGCGCTGGAGACGCTCGGCCTGGCGGCCGAGGACGAGACCGCCGTGCGCCAGGACGCCGAGGCCGCTCTGGCGGAGGCCGCCCGGTCCCAGCCGGACGTGGGACGCCTGCGCGGTCTGCTGGGCCGGATCAGGACCGTACTCGCATCGGTGGCGGCCGGCGCGGCCACGGGGGCTGCCGCGGGCGCCGGCACCGGAGCGGCCGAGCTGGCACACGCCGTGCTCGTCGACCTGCAGAACGCCCTGCCCTGAGTCGCGCCGGGGGACGCTCCAAGGGGCGCCCCGAAGGGGCGCGGGGAACTGCGCGCTCAGCCACAACAGCCCCGCAGCCAAAGCACGACCCGCACTCCGCAGCCAAAATCCGACCCGCACCCCACGGCCCAACCCAGCGGAGCGCTCACGCATCGGAGATCGAGTCGAACGACACCTGCCCCCGCCGCACCCCCCGCGCATCCGCGTCCACCGACCGCCGCAGCGCCTCGTGCAGTTTCGCCGGGGTGAGTACGCCGAGGAAGCGGGTCCCGTCCAGTACCGCGACCCAGCCCGCGTCGTGCTGGAGCATCACGCTGAAGGCCTGCTTCAGCGGGGCGCCCACCGGGACCCATGCCGGGGGGCCGGGGGTGTCCCCCGGAGAGTGCAGCATTCGGTGGGCGCGGTCGCCGACGGACCCGCCCGCCGCCAACTCGTCGACGCCCACCCACCCGTGCAGATCGTCCTCCGCGTCCAGGACGACCGCCCATCGCGCGCCCTGCGCGCGCAAGCGGGCGACCGCCGTCTCGGCGGGCTCGTCAAGGCGGGCGACGGGCGGCTGTTCCAGGTCGCCGGGCTCGATGTCGGTGACCGACAGCCGCTTCAGCCCGCGGTCGGCGCCGACGAACTCGGCGACGTAGGGAGTGGCCGGGGTGCCCAGCACGGCCCCCGGCGTGTCGAACTGCTCGATGCGGCCCTGCCCGTACACCGCGATGCGGTCGCCGAGCCGTACCGCCTCCTCGATGTCGTGCGTGACCAGCAGCACCGTCTTGCGCACGGCCTCCTGCATGCGCAGGAACTCGTCCTGCAACTGTTCCCGGACCACCGGGTCGACGGCCCCGAAGGGCTCGTCCATCAGCAGTACGGGTGGATCGGCGGCGAGCGCCCGGGCCACCCCGACCCGCTGGCGCTGGCCGCCCGACAGCTGTTCCGGATAGCGCGAGCCGTACGTCTTCGGGTCCAGGCCCACCAGATCGAGCAGCTCCGCGGCGCGCGTCCGCGCCTTCGCCCTCTTCCAGCCGATGAGCGTCGGCACGGTCGCCGTGTTGTCGAGGATCGTCCGGTGCGGGAACAGGCCCACCTGCTGGATGACGTACCCGATCCGCCTCCGCAGCCGCACCGGGTCGACCGTGGCGACGTCCTGGCCGTTCACGAAGATCCGGCCGGAGGTCGGTTCGATCAGCCGGTTCACCATCATCATGGTCGTCGTCTTGCCGCAGCCCGACGGGCCGACGAGCGTGACGAGTTCGCCCTCCGCGACCTCGAACGAGAGGCCGTCCACGGCCGTCGTGCCGTCCGGGTAGCGCTTGGTGACCTGTTCGAACCGGATCATCTCCTCACGCTAACCGCGCAGGTCACTCCCCGCTCACCAGCACCACTTCCAGGGTGCGCGGACCGTGCACCCCCTCGACCCGGTCGAGCTCGATGTCGCTGGTCGCCGAAGGGCCGGAGATCCAGGTCAGCGGGCGGGTCGGATCCAGGCGCTCCAGGGCCTGAGGCACGGAGGAGACGACTTGATCGGGGACGCGGACGACACAGATGTGGTGATCGGGGACCAGCGTGATGCGACGGCGTCCCTGGTCCGGGCCGCCGTCCAGGACGAGGGTGCCGGTCTCGGCGATGGCGAGCGCGCAGCCCGTGACCACGCTCTCGACCTTGTCGAGTTCGTGCGGCGTGCTCGCGGCGCGGTCGTGCACGCGGGTGGGATCGGCGGCCGACATCCACTCCGGCGGGAGCCCCGGGGGAACGAGCACGTACTGGGGTCCCCGCGCGGCGAGCAGCCGCATGATGAGGTACGGCAGTTCTTCCGCGTCTGTGCGGTGCACGATCGCCCGGTAGTCCGCCAGGTTCTCCGCCAGCAGATCCACCGTCTGCTCGACACTCCGCCCCCCGTGCTCGCGCAGGTACCCCCGCTCAACGGCCTGCTCGTACGGCGTGTCGTCCCGCGGCACGTCGGCGAGCGCGCGCCGCACCCGCCCCAGGATCAGATCCCTGCTGCTCACTTGTCCGTGTCCTTTCCGCCGTGCGTACGCTGCCACCAGTCGCGGAACGGCTCCGCGGGCACTGTCGGGAGATCCCGGGTGTCGCTCCATGCCTTGCCCGGACCGGGCAGCGAGCGTGGATGGAAGCGGCGGGTCCGGGAGGCGAGCCGCTGGCCGGTGCGCAGCGCGCCGGGGTGGCTGAACGCCCAGCGGGCTGCCCGCATCGCCGCCCGCTCGGCGGCGTGCCCCTTGGCGGGCTTGAGGACGACCTTGTTGCCCTCCCGCGTCGCCTGACCGCCCTCGGCGATCCGTTCGCGCAGGTGGACGAGGACCTCCGGGATGTCGATGGCGACCGGGCAGACCTCGTAGCAGGCGCCGCAGAGCGAGGAGGCGTACGGGAGCGAGGCGTCGATCTCGCTTGCGGTGCCCCGGAGTTGGGGGCTGAGGATCGCCCCGATCGGGCCGGGGTAGACCGAGCCGTAGGCATGGCCGCCCGCGCGCTCGTACACCGGGCAGACGTTGAGACACGCCGAGCAGCGGATGCAGCGCAGGGCTTGGCGGCCGACCTCGTCGGCGAGCGTGTCGGTGCGGCCGTTGTCGATGAGGACCAGGTGGAAGGTCTGGGGGCCGTCCGCATCCGTGGTGCCCGTCCACATCGAGGTGTACGGGTTCATACGCTCGGCGGTCGAGGAGCGGGGAAGGGTCTGGAGGAAGACCTCCAGGTCCTGCCAGGTCGGCACGATCTTCTCGATGCCGACGACCGAGATCAGCGTCTCGGGGAGGGTCAGGCACATCCGGCCGTTGCCCTCGGACTCCACGACCATCAGGGTGCCGGTCTCGGCGACCATGAAGTTGGCGCCGGAGATGCCGACCTTCGCGCGCAGGAACTTATCGCGCAGGTGCAGTCGGGCGGCTTCGGCCAGTTCGGCGGGCGTGTCGGTGAGGCCTTCCGGCGCCGGCCGGCCCCACTCGCCCATCTCGCGCGCGAAGATGTCGCGGATCTCGCCGCGGTTGCGGTGGATGGCCGGGACGAGGATGTGGGAGGGCCGGTCCTTGCCCAACTGCACGATGAGCTCGGCGAGATCGGTCTCGTAGGCGTGGATGCCCTCGGCCTCCAGGGCTTCGTTGAGGCCGATCTCCTGCGTGGCCATCGACTTGACCTTGACGACCTCGCTCTCCCCGGTCATCTTCACCAGGTCGGCGACGATCCGGTTGGCCTCGTCGGCATCGGCGGCCCAGTGCACGATGCCCCCGGCCGCGGTGACCGACTCCTCCAACTGCACGAGGTAGCGGTCGAGATGACGGAGCGTGTGGTCCTTGATCTGCTTGCCGGCCTCGCGCAGCGCGGCCCAGTCGTCGAGTTCCGCGACGGCGACCGCCCGCTTGGCGCGGATCGTGTGGGTGGCGTGGCGCAGATTGCCGCGCAGGGTCGGGTTGTTGACCGCCTCGTGCGCCGCCTTGGGAAACGCGGGCATACCGACGAACGTGCCACCGCTCATGCGCTCGGCTCCTCTTCCGTACCGGCCAGGATCTCCGCGATGTGCACGGGCCGCATCCGCGTCTCCAGCCGGGCCATCGTGCCGCCGATGTGCATCAGACAGGAGTTGTCGGCGGCGCACAGCACTTCCGCACCCGTCGACTCGGCGTTGTGCACCTTGTCGGCGCCCATCGCGGCCGAGACATCGGGGTTCTTGACGGCGAACGTGCCGCCGAAGCCGCAGCACTCGTCCGCGCCCGGCAACTCGCGCAGTTCGAGCCCCTTGACGGCCTGGAGGAGCCGGCGCGGCCGGTCGCCGAGCCCGAGACTGCGCAGCCCGTGACAGGTGGGGTGGTAGGTGACGGTGTGCGGGTAGTACGCGCCGACGTCCGTCACGCCGAGCACATCCACCAGGAACTCGGTGAGCTCGTACGTCTTCGGCACGACCGGGGCGAGCGTGGCCGCGAGGGTGTCCCCGCGGCCCTCCGCCCGCGCCCGCTCACCCATCCGCGGATACAGTTCCCGCACCATCGCGCCGCACGACCCGGACGGCGTCACGATCGCCTCGTACTCACCGAAGACATCGGAGAAATGCCGGGCCAGTGGCTCGGCCTCATGCCGGTAACCGGTGTTGTAGTGTGCCTGCCCGCAGCAGGTCTGCGCCATCGGGAAGTCGACCTCGACGCCCAGCCTGGTCAGCAGTTTCACCACGGCGCGGCCGGTGTCCGGATAGAGCGTGTCGTTGACACAGGTCAGGAACAGGGCGACACGCATCGCGGCTCCTTGGGATCGATCATCGGATGAGTGCAGGGTACGCGGAGCGAGAGCGGCAGGGGAGCCCCTGTTTCATGGACACGGGCGAGTCGCCGTTCACGGACGGGTGAGCCGGTCCTCCGCGGCGCGCCAGGCCGCCGCGTCGCCCCGGGGCTCGTACCGCCGCAACGGCTGCGTACGGGCGAGGAGTCGCCGCATCGACGTACGGTCGCCGACCAGACCGTGTGCGCGGGCCTGGACGAGGACGTTGCCGAGCGCGGCGGCCTCCGCCGGGCCGGCCACGACCGGCAGTCCGCAGGCGTCGGCCGTCAGTTGGCACAGGAGCTCGTTGCGGGTGCCGCCGCCGACGATGTGGACGACGTCGACCGGGTGGTCGGCGAGCGCCTCCGCCTCGCGGATCGCCCTGCGATGGGCGAGCGCGAGGGAGTCGAGAATGCAACGGGTGATCTCGGCGCGCGACGCGGGCACGGGCTGTCCCGACTCCCGGCAGGCGTCGGCGATCCGCTCCGGCATCCGGCCGGGGGCCAGGAAGGCGGCGTCGCCCGCGTCCACCACCGACCGCAGCGCGGGCACCTCCGCGGCGGCCCGCAGCAGCTCACCCAGATCGGGCTGCCCCCATTCCCGTACACACTCCTGGAGCAGCCACAGCCCCATGATGTTCCGCAGATAGCGGACCGTGCCGTCGAGGCCCAGTTCGTTGGTGAAGTTGGCCGCGCGGCTCGCCTCGGTGAGGACCGGCCGTTCCAGCTCCAGACCCGCCAGGGACCAGGTGCCGGTGCAGATGTACGCGAACCGCTCGCCCGCCGCCGGGACGGCGGCGACCGCGGACGCGGTGTCGTGCGAGCCGACGGTCGTCACCGGGACCGGGCTCCTCAGCCCGGTCTCCTCCAGGACCCGCGGGAGCAGCAGACCGGCCGGGTCGCCCGGCTGCCGCAGCGGCGCGAACAGCTTGAGGTCGATCCCGAGCCGGTCCGCGAGGTCGTGGGACCAGTCACGGGTGCGCGGGTCGATCAGCTGGGTGGTCGACGCGTTGGTGATCTCCGTGCCCGCCTCGCCCGTGAGCCAGTACGCCAGCAGGTCGGGAACGAGCAACAGCCGCTCGGCGGCGCCGAGTTGTGCCGTCGAGCGGGCCGCCGTGAGCTGGTACAGGGTGTTGAAGGGCGCGTACTGGAGCCCGGTCGCCGCGTACAGCTCGGCGGCGGGCAAGGTGGCCCACACTTTCTCCGCGACCCCCTCGGTGCGGGCGTCGCGGTAGTGCACCGGGTTGCCGAGCAGCGCGCCGTCGGCGTCCAGCAGCCCGTAGTCCACGGCCCAGCTGTCGATGCCGACGGAGTCGACCTGCCCGGCCGCCCGCAGTCCGTCGAGCACCCCCGCGTACAGCGAGAGGATGTCCCACCGCAGCCCCTCGGGTACCCGCACCGGCCGGTTCGGGAAGCGGTGCGCCTCCGTCAGCTCCAGCGCCTCGGGGCCGATGCGGCCGACCATGACGCGCCCGCTGGACGCGCCGAGGTCGACCGCGGCGAAGCTCTTCACGTGCTCGCTCATCGCAGGAAGGCCGCCGCGACACCCGCGTCGACCGGGACGTGCAGACCGGTGGTGTGGGTCAGATCCCCACCCGTCAGGGCGAACACGGCGTTCGCCACGTGCTCGGGCAGCACCTCGCGCTTGAGGATCGTCCGCTGGGCGTAGAACTCGCCGAGCTTCTCCTCCTCGATGCCGTAGGTCGCCGCGCGCTGTGCGCCCCAGCCGCCCGCGAAGATGCCCGAGCCGCGCACGACCCCGTCGGGATTGATGCCGTTCACCCGGATGCCGTGCTCGCCCAACTCGGCGGCAAGGAGCCGTACTTGATGCGCCTGGTCGGCCTTGGTGGCGGAGTACGCGATGTTGTTCGGACCGGCGAAGACGGAGTTCTTGGACGCGATGTAGACGATGTCCCCGCCCAGCTTCTGCTGGATCATCACCCGCGCCGCCTCCCTCGACACGAGGAAGGAGCCACGGGCCATGATGTCGTGCTGGAGGTCCCAGTCCTTCGCGGTGGTCTCGAGCAGCGGCTTGGAGATGGAGATGCCGGCGTTGTTCACCACCAGGTCGACGCCGCCGAAGGCGAGCACCGCCGCCTTGAAGGCTTCGGCGATCTGCTCCTCGGAGGTCACGTCGACGGTGACGGCGACGGCCTTGTCGGGGCCGCCCAGCGAGGAGGCGACCTCGGCGGCGTTCTCCGCGTCGAGATCGGCGATCACCACGCACGCGCCCTCGGCGACGAGCCGCTCGGCGATCGCCTTGCCGATCCCGCTGCCCGCCCCCGTCACCAGCGCCACCCGGGTGGCGAGCGGCTTCGGCTTCGGCATCCGCTGAAGCTTGGCCTCCTCCAGCGCCCAGTACTCGATGCGGAACTTCTCCGACTCCTCGATCGGCGCGTACGCCGAGACCGCCTCGGCGCCCCGCATCACGTTGATCGCGTTGACGTAGAACTCGCCGGCCACGCGCGCGGTCTGCTTGTCCTTGCCGAAGGAGAACATGCCGACACCGGGGATGAGCACGATCGCCGGGTCCGCACCGCGCATCGCGGGGGAGTCGGCGTCGGCGTGCCGCTGGTAGTAGGCGGCGTACTCCTCGCGGTACTCACCGTGCAGCTCCGTCAGCCGCGCGATCGCCGCGTCCAGTTCCACGGTCGGCGGCAGATCGAGGACGAGCGGCCGGACCTTGGTCCGCAGGAAGTGGTCGGGGCAGGAGGTGCCGAGCGCGGCGAGGCGCGGGTGCTCGGCGCTCGCGAGGAAGTCGAGGACGACGTCGGAGTCGGTGAAGTGACCGACCTGCGGCTTGTCCTGCGAGGCGAGGGCCCGGACGTACGGCGCCAGCGCCGCGGCCCGCTCCCGGCGCCGGGACGCCTCCAGGGCCGTGTACCCCTCGACGACGGGCCCGAAGGGCTCCGCCTTGCCACGCTCGACGAGGAACGCCTCGGCGGTGCGGATGATGTGCAGCGAGTTCCGCTCGCACTCCTGCGCCGTGTCGCCCCACGCCGTGATGCCGTGCCCGCCCAGGACGCAGCCGATCGCCCGCGGGTTGGCCTCCTTGACCGCCGCGATGTCCAGACCCAGCTGGAAGCCGGGCCGGCGCCACGGCACCCACACCACACTGTCGCCGAAACACTCGGCGGTCAGCTTCTCGCCGTCCGCCGCGCAGGCCAGCGCGATCCCGGAGTCGGGGTGCAGATGGTCGACGTGGGCCGCGTCCACCAGCCCGTGCATCGCCGTGTCGATGGACGGGGCCGCGCCGCCCTTGCCGTGCAGGCAGTAGTCGAACGCGGCGACCATCTCGTCCTCTCGCTCCACCCCCGGGTAGACCTCCGTCATCGCCCGCAGCCGGTCAAGCCGCAGCACGGCGAGCCCCGACTCGGTCAGCGTCCCGAGATCCCCACCCGACCCCTTCACCCACATCAGCTCGACATCACCGCCGGTCACAGGGTCGGTGTCGGTGCCTTTCGCGGAGGCATTGCCGCCCGCGTAGTTGGTATTACGAGGATCAGCACCGAGCCGGTGCGACCGAGCCAACAGAGCGGCGGCTTCGGGATGGGATGTCATGTTCCTAATCCTTAGAGAAAGAAGAGTGAAGAGAGTGACGTACCTGTGCTGCGGCGCGCCCCTCAGGGGCGCGGGGAACTGCGCGACCAGCCACATAAGGCCCGCAGCCTGCGACAAGCCGAACCAGGCAGACGAGACTCAGCTGCTCAGGCCCCCCACCCCGCCTGCTGCCCACCAACTCGCTCCGCCGCGATCTTCTCCCCCCACCCGGATCGGCGGTACGCCGAGACGGGATCCGCATCCAGCCCCAGTTCCTCGCGCACCTCACCCAGCAACGGCCGCACATCGGTGTTGTACGCGTCCATGATCACCGCGTTGGCCGCGAGCACATCCCCGGTACGCTGCGCGTCGGCCAGCGCCGCACCGTCCACGAGCAGCGCCTTCGCCGTCGCCTCCTGCACGTTCATCACGGAACGGATGATCGCCGGGATCTTCGCCTCGATGTTGTGGCACTGGTCGAGCATGAAGGCGACGTCCGGCGTGAAGCCACCGCCGCGGATCACCTCGTACATGATCCGGAACAGCTGGAAGGGATCGGCAGCACCGACCATCAGGTCGTCGTCGGCGTAGAACCGCGAGTTGAAGTCGAACGCGCCGAGCTTCCCCTCGCGCAGCAGCGTCGCGACGATGAACTCGATGTTGGTGCCGGGCGCGTGGTGCCCGGTGTCGACGACGACCTGCGCCTTCGGGCCGAGCTTGAGGCAGTGCGCGTACGCCGTGCCCCAGTCCGGGACGTCCGTCATGTAGAAGGCGGGCTCGAAGAACTTGTACTCCAGCAGCATTCGCTGGTCGTCCCCGAGTCGCTCGTAGACCTGGGCCAGGCCCTCGGCCAGCCGGTCCTGGCGCTCACGGATGTCGTCCTGACCGGGATAGTTCGTACCGTCGGCGAACCAGAGCTTCAGGTCCTTCGAACCCGTCGCGTCCATGATGTCCACGCACTCGAGCAGGTGATCGAGGGCCTTCCTGCGGACGGCGGCGTCCGGGTGACAGATCGAGCCGAGCCTGTAGTCGTCGTCCTGGAAGGTGTTGGAGTTGATCGCGCCCAACTTCAGGCCGCGCTCCTGCGCGTACTTCGCCAGCGCCCCATAATCGTCGACCTTGTCCCAGGGGATGTGCAGCGCGACGGTCGGCGCGGCCCCCGTGAAGGCGTGCACCTGGGCGGCGTCGTCCAGTTTCTCGCGCGGATTGCGCGGGACTCCGGGCTGCGCGAACACCTTGAAGCGGGTTCCCGAGTTCCCGTACGCCCACGAGGGCGTCTCTACTGCCTGGGTCTTGAGGGCGGTCTTCACCGCGGCAAGCTCGGTCACTTCGGGGCTCCTGTGACTTCGGGTGTGGCTTCGGTTTCGAACGACTTGTGGAGTCGGGTCCGAACTGCACTTCTGCCTGATCGGAACAGCTCTTCCGTCTGAAACGATCTGAAACGATTCAGAACGCCGAAGCTATGAGCCGTCCGAAGGCGTGTCAAGCCCCTGGATGAAGACCGCCCTTCGTGACTCGGTTGTGACCATCGGCTATCGAAAATTTCGACCCGCACCCATTGACGTGACCTGGGCAACCTGCCTAACGTCCCGGCAACCTAGTTGAAACCTTTCACGACGTCGTGAGGCCTCGCCGCCCGCGTCGTTGAGGAGCTCACATGACCCACCGGTCCGACGCGGGTCCGGCCCCCGTACTGGCGCTGGAGGACATTTCCAAGTCCTTCGGCGCGGTACGCGCCCTGCGGGACGTGTCCCTGGAACTGTTCCCCGGCGAGGTGCACGCTCTCGCCGGTGAGAACGGCGCGGGCAAGTCGACCCTCATCAAGACGCTCGCCGGCGTGCACCGACCGGACGCCGGTCGGGTGCTGCTGGACGGTGAGCCCACCGTCTTCCACGGTCCCGCCGACGCCCGCGACGCGGGCATCGCGGTGATCTATCAGGAGCCCACCCTCTTCCCCGACCTGTCGATCGCGGAGAACATCTTCATGGGCCGCCAGCCCCGGCGCGCCCTCGGCCGTATCGACCACAAGGCCACCCACGAGGCGACCGCCGCCCTGATGAAGCGACTCGGTGTCGAACTCGACCCCGACCGCCCGGCGCGCGGACTGTCCATCGCCGACCAGCAGATCGTCGAGATCGCCAAGGCGCTCTCCTTCGACGCCCGCGTCCTGATCATGGACGAGCCGACCGCCGCCCTGACCGGCAGCGAGGTGGCCCGCCTCTTCGGTGTCGTGCGTACCCTGCGCGAGCAGGGCTCGGCGGTGCTGTTCATCTCGCACCGCCTGGAGGAGATCTTCCAGATCTGCCGGCGGGTCACGACCCTGCGCGACGGCGCCCTGATCTCCAGCGAGCCCCTCGACGGCATGACCGAGGACGACCTCGTACGCCGGATGGTCGGCCGCGACCTCGACGAGCTCTACCCCAAGCAGGACGTCGAGGCGGGCGAAGTCGCCCTGAGCGTGCGCCGGCTGACCCGCGAGGGCGTCTTCACCGACGTCTCCTTCGACGTGCGGCGCGGCGAGATCGTCGGTCTCGCCGGACTCGTCGGCGCCGGGCGTACGGAGGTCGCCCGGGCCGTCTTCGGCGTCGACCGCTGGGACGCCGGAGAGGTAGAGGTCGACGGGAAGCCGCTGACGAACGGGGCGCCCTCCACGGCCATGGCCGCGGGGCTCGCCCTCGTCCCCGAGGACCGGCGCGCCCAGGGCCTGGTGATGGACATGTCCATCGAGCGCAACATCGGGCTCACCGGGCTGCGTACGACCGTGAAGGCGGGGCTGGTGGACCGCGGCGCCGAGCGCAGCCGCTCCCTCGACTGGGCCGTCAAGCTCCAGGTGAAGTACGCCCGGATCGCCGACACCGTCAACACCCTGTCCGGCGGCAACCAGCAGAAGGTCGTCCTCGCCAAGTGGCTCGCGACCGGCCCCAAGGTGCTGATCGTCGACGAGCCCACCCGAGGCATCGACGTCGGTACGAAGGCCGAAGTGCACCGGCTGCTCTCCGAGTTGGCCGCCGACGGGGTGGCCGTCCTGATGATCTCCTCCGACCTGCCCGAGATCCTCGGCATGGCCGACCGCGTGCTGGTGATGCACGAGGGCCGGCTCACCGCCGAGATACCCCGCTCCGAAGCCAGCGAGGAGACCGTGATGGCCGCCGCGACGGGGAGGGTTGCCGCGTGACGGCCACTGGGCGCGCCACCTTCGACGCAGCACCGGCAGCGGCCGGGGCGGGCGGTTGGTTCGCCCCCGCGAACGTTGAGCGGGCCGCCGCTGGGGAGTTCGGAGCCGCCGGTTCGGCCGCCCGCGCCACACCCGCCTCCCCCCAGGGAGCCGTTCCCCCGACTTCGACGGTCGTCAGCCAGACCCCGAACATCCCCCGGAGGGCCGCCGTATGACGGTGACCGCACCCAATCCCGCGCCCGCCGCCGAGGTGCCCAAGTCGAGTGGCACCCGGCTGGTGGACCGTGTCTTCAAGATGCGTGAACTCGCCATCCTGGTCGTCTTCCTGGTGATGATCGCCATCACCCAGATGGGCAACAGCGAGTTCCTGTCCGAACAGGGCATCAAGGACCTGCTGTTGAACGCGACGATCCTGGTGCTGGTCGCCACCGGTCAGTCGCTGGTCGTGATCACTCGGAACGTCGACCTGTCGGTCGGCTCCACCCTCGGCATCAGCGCCTTCACCGCCGGCACCTATCTGCACGGCGGCGGAAACCCCGTCGTCGCGGTCTTCCTGGCCGTCCTGCTCGGCATCGGCTGCGGACTGGTCAACGGGCTGTTGGTCAGCCTCGGCCAGGTGCCCGCGCTGGTCGTCACCCTCGGCACGCTCTACATCATCCGGGGCGTCGACTCCATCTGGGTCGGCTCCCGCCAGATCACCGCGGCCGACCTCCCCGGCGGCTTCGTCGACTTCGGCTCCGGCGGCATCTCCGCGGTCCCGTACCTCGCCCTGATCGCGCTGGCGGTCCTGCTGGTCACCGCGTACTACCTCAAGCACTTCGGCAGCGGCCGCGAGCTGTACGCGCTGGGCTCCAACCCGGAGGCCGCCCGGCTCGCCGGCATCCCCGTCCGCAAGCGGATCCTCACCGCGTACATCGTGTGCGGCGGCCTCGCCGGACTCGCGGGCGCCCTGTACCTCGCCCGGTTCGGCAACGTCGACTCCGGCACCGGCACCGGCTACGAACTCACCGTCGTCAGCGCGGTCGTGGTCGGCGGTGTCGTCTTCACCGGCGGCTCCGGCAGCGTCTACGGCGCCGCGCTCGGCGCGCTGCTGCTGACCTCCATCAACAGTGTGCTGCCCGCCCTCGGCGTCAGCTCCGTCTGGGTGCTCGCCATCAACGGCATCCTGCTCATCCTCGCCATCGCGGTCGACCGGATCGTCGCGCTGCGCGTGGCCTCCGCACTGAAGAAGAGGAACGCCCGCCATGGCTGACTCGTCCCTCGCGCGCGCCGTCCGCTGGGACACGGTCGTCGGCGCCCTCCTCATCGTCCTGCTGCTGTTCTCCTTCGGCTTCGTCGACGGCTTCGGCAACGCCCTCAACCTGTCGTTCCTGATCGGCAACACACTGCCCATCGCGCTGATCGCGCTGCCCATGACGCTGCTCGTGGTGGCCGGGGAGATCGACCTCTCGGTCGCCTCCACGGCCGGTCTGTCCGGCTCGGTGATGGGCGCCCTGTGGAACCAGGGCATGGCGATCGAGACGATCATCCCGATCTGCCTGCTCCTCGGAGTGGTGTGCGGACTGGTCAACGGCCTGCTGGTGACCAGGCTCGGGCTGCCGTCCCTCGCCGTCACCATCGGCACGCTCGCCGCCTACCGGGGCATCGCGCAGATCGTGCTCGGCTCGGACGCGGTGACCGACTTCCCCACCCAGTACCAGGACTTCGCGTCCGGGCGCATCGGGAACACCTTCATCCCGCAGGCCTTCCTGCCCTTCCTCGTACTCCTCGCGATCGCCGTGGTGGTACTGCACGCCACCCCGTTCGGGCGCTCGGCCTTCGCGGTCGGCGCCAACGAGGAGGCCGCCCGGTTCGCCGGCATCCGCGTCAAGCGGCAGAAGCTGATCCTCTTCGTCGCCACCGGCTTCATGGCCTCGCTCACCGGCGTCTTCTGGGCCCTGCACTACGCCAGCGCCCGCTACGACAACGCCAACGGCCTCGAACTCTCCGTCGTCGCCGCCGTCCTGCTCGGCGGCATCGACTTCGACGGCGGCAAGGGCACGTTGGGAGGTGCGATCGCGGGTGTCTTTCTGCTCGGGGCGCTGCAGAACGTGATGAGTCTGCTGAATGTTTCCGCGCAGTCGCAGATCGTCGTCACCGGCGTTCTGCTCGTTGTCTCCGTGCTTGGCCCTCGGGTTGCTCAGCAAGTCGCTGTGGCAAGGGCCGCGGCTCGCTCCACCGGATAGGTCGTTCTGCGTCTGCGGGCCCCGATGTGGCTGGTCGCGCAGTTCCCCGCGCCCCTGAAGGGGCGCTCCCGCTCACCCTCGTATCAAAGGACCCCATGCCATGCGCAAGTCATCCCTCCGTCGTGCCTGCGCGGCCCTCGCCGCCGTCACGTCTCTCACCCTCGCCGCGACTGCCTGCGGCGGCACCACGAAGAAGGACGTCAAGGACGAGAACACCGGCTCGGCCGTCACCGGCGGCAAGGCGGACCCGAACGCCGCCCTCAAGAAGGGCCTCACGGTCGGCTTCCTGCCCAAGGCGGTCAACAACCCCTACTTCACCTCGGCGGACAAGGGCGGCGAAACGGCGCTGACAGAGCTGGGCTCCAAGTACAAGGAGGTCGGCCCCAGCAGCGCCACCGACACCTCCGGGCAGGTGAGTTACGTCAACACGCTCACCCAGCAGCAGGTCAACGCGATGGCAGTATCCGCGCAGGACCCGGGCGCCCTGTGCACCGCGCTCAAGCAGGCCATGAGCAACAAGATCAAGGTCGTCACCTACGACTCCGACACCAACCCCGAGTGCCGCAACGCCTTCGTCTCGCAGGCCAGCGCCGAGGACCTGGGCCGCACCGAGGTCCAGCTGCTCGCCGAGCAGATCGGCTACAAGGGCGAGATAGCGATCCTGTCCGCCGCGCAGACCGCGACGAACCAGAACACCTGGATCGACTTCATGAAGGACGAGCTGAAGGACCCCAAGTACAAGGACGTCAAGCTGGTCAAGGTCGCCTACGGCAACGACGACGCCCAGCAGTCCTTCCAGCAGACCCAGGGTCTCCTCCAGGAGCACCCGAACCTCAAGGGGATCATCTCCCCGACCACGGTCGGCATCAAGGCCGCGGCCCAGTACCTGTCCGGCTCCAAGTACAAGGGCAAGGTCAAGCTGACCGGCCTCGGCACCCCCAACGACATGCGCAAGTACGTCAAGAACGGCACCGTGGACGCCTTCGAGCTGTGGAACCCGGCGAAGCTCGGCGAACTCGCCGCGCGTACGGCCGTGGCGCTCGCCTCGGGACAGATCACCGGCGCCGAGGGCGAGACCTTCAAGGCCGGTGACATGGGCTCGTTCACCATCGGCAAGGGCGGCGTGATCAACCTGGGCAAGCCGACCGTCTTCGACGCCAAGAACATCGACCAGTTCAACTTCTAGGATCCGGGGGTCCCTTGATGCAGCGTGTGTGCTTTCTGCTGAAGGTCCGTGCGGACCGCCTCGACGCGTACCGCGAGCGGCACGCCGCCGTGTGGCCCGAGATGCTCGATGCGCTCTCGGCCACCGGCTGGCACAACTACTCGCTCTTCCTGCGCGAGGACGGCCTGCTGGTCGGCTACTTGGAGACCGAGGACTTCGCGGCCGCGCAGGCCGGCATGGAAGCCACCGACATCAATGCCCGTTGGCAGGCGGAGATGGCGCCGTTCTTCGAATCGCTGGACGGCGCCAGACCCGACGAGGCCATGAAGCCCCTCACCGAGGTCTTCCACCTCGCCTGACACCTTTCTGGCCCCCCGTCACCCGCCGCCGCCCACCGGCACCCGCGCGAAGCCCTACCCAGGAGTCCGGACATGAAGAGACGCACCCTGCTGGCCACCGCCCTGCTGACCGGTGTGGCAGGCCCCGGAATCGGCGCCGGTACGGCGCGCGCGGCCGACCCCGGCCCCTCGGTCTCCCTCACCGGCAGCACCCAACTCGACGCCCAGGCCCTGTTCTTCGTGTCGTACGACGGCCTGGTCAACAACAACTCGTTCCAGAAGAACGGTCTGTTGACCTACAAGGGCTACCAGTACGCCGTCTGGTACACCACCGACCGCAGCGCGGTCGTCGCCCGCCGGGCGCTCGGCGCGTCCGGTTGGTCGACGGTCACCCTCGCCCATCGGCTCACGAGCTCCGACTCGCACAACGTGATCTCCATGGGCGTGTCCAAGACCGACGGCCGGCTGCACCTCAACATGGACTCCCACAGCGACGGCTTCTTCTACGTGAAGTCGGTGGCCGGGCTGCTCGACAACCCCGCCTCCACCGCCTGGACCTCCGCCGTCTTCGGAGCCGTACAGACCTCGCTGGACGGCCTCGCGCTCACCACGCAGTTCACCTACCCCCAGTTCGTCTCCACGCCCGACGGCAAGCTCCAGCTGAGCTACCGCGTGGGCATCTCCGGAAACGGGCGCAACGCCCTCGCGGAGTACGACGGCTCGTCCTGGACCGCTCTCGGGGAGTGGTCCGGCTCGACCGGCACGTACACCAGCGAGCACGGCTCCAGCACCGCCCGCAACATGTACCTGCACGGCATCGACTACGACGTCAACGGGCGCCTGCACTCCTTCTTCACCTGGCGCGAGCAGAACGGCGCCGTGATGTGCAACAGCGGCGGCATCACCAACCACGACACCGGCTACGTCTACTCGACCGACCGCGGCCGCACCTGGCGCAACGACGCGGGCACCCTCGTCGGCACCACGGGCGGCTCCGACACGGTGGGTGTCACCGACGCCGGACTCGTCGTCGACGCGCTCAACCCCGACCACTCCCTGATGAACCAGGAGAGCCAGGCCACCGACTCCACCGGCCTGCCGCACGCGATCATCAGCTATGTGCCTGGGCGCTTCGGCCAGTGCACCACGAACTACGTCACCGACCGGACGAACAACGGCCGCGCCTTCCACCTCCGCAAGAACGCCTCGGGCAGCTGGACCAAGAACGAGATCCCGATCGCCCTCGGCTCGAGCCAGCGCACGAAGCTGATCCTGGACACGTACGACAACGCCTACGCGATCATGCCCTTCGGCCGGATCGCGGGCGCCTCGAAGTCCTCCGGGTACACGGACTGGAAGCTCCTGTACGACGGCAGCGCTCTCGACGCCTTCGGCGAGGTGGTGATCGACGAGACGCGCGTCTCACAGGACGGGACGCTGTCGGTCATGTACCAGGAGAAGTCCAGCGGGACCACGCCCTCGGCTCTCCACGTCGCCGATTTCCGGCTGCCCGCATGACCAGCACAGTCGGCGGACTCGCGGGTAATGTGAAGGCCCGCCCGCCGCTTCTCGTCCCCCTGGAGGTTCCTGCCTGATGGCACAGTCGGTGGGTATCAAGGACGTCGCCCGCGCCGCCGGAGTCTCCGTGGGCACGGTCTCGAACGTCATCAACCGCCCGGACAGCGTCGCCTCCGAGACCCGGGCCCGTGTCCAGTCGGCGATAGACCGGCTCGGCTATGTCCGCAGCGAGTCCGCGCGCCAGCTGCGGGCCGGACGCAGCCGGATCATGGGCCTGCTCGTCCTCGACATGGGCAACCCCTTCTTCGTGGACGTCGCCCGCGGCGCCGAGCGCGCCGCGCGGGACGCCGGGCTCGGCGTGATGGTCTGCAACAGCGCGCAGAGCGCCAGCGAGGAGGCCGACTACCTGTCGCTCTTCGCCGAGCAGCGGGTACGCGGCGTGCTGCTGACGCCCGCCGACGCGACCGGGCGCAACATCGCGACGTTCCGCCGCAACGGCATCCCCTTCGTGCTGGTCGACCGGGTCGCCGAGGGCACCACCGAGTGCTCGGTCTCGGTCGACGACGTGGCGGGCGGCGCGCTGGCCGTACGGCATCTGGTCGACGCGGGCCATCGATCGATCGCGTACGTCAGTGGGCCGCCCGGCCTCAACCAGGTCAGGGACCGCCGCGTGGGCGCCCTGAACGCGCTGGCCGAGGCGGGCCTCCCGCCCACGGCGATGCGGGAGCTGCCCACCCAGCGCCTCGACGTGGCCGCGGGCCGCGACGCGGGCGCCCGGCTGCTGGGCCTCGCCGACCGCCCGACCGCCGTCTTCTGCGCCAACGACCTGCTCGCGCTCGGCGTCCTGCAGGCCATGTACGCGGCGGGCGTCGGCGTCCCCGACGACCTCGCGATCGTCGGCTACGACGACATCGAGTTCGCCGCCGCCGCGGCCGTCCCGCTCACCTCCGTACGGCAGCCCGCCATGACCATGGGCGCCCTCGCCGCCGAACTGCTGCTGGAGGAGACGGAGGCCGAGACGGCACCCGTACCGCACGAACACCGGCGCGTGGTGCTCCAGCCGGAGCTGGTCGTGCGCCGCTCCAGTCTGTCGGCGCGCTGACGCGCGGCCCGGTCCTCGCGGCCGGTCCGCGCGCCTGGCCTGCTGAGCGACCATTCAGTACGACTTTCTTGATCCCCGGTCTCGGCCGGTCGGCGATCATGTGCTCAACTGGGACGCAGCCTGGATCCGTACGTCTCGGGAGCCCTGTTGACCGTCAGCTACCGCCAGCCCGGTGTCGTCCTCACCGACCACCGTTTCACCGTGCCCCTCGACCACGACGACCCGGCGGGGGAGAGCATCGAACTGTTCGCCCGCGAGGTCGTCGCGAGCGACAAGGCGCACCAGGACCTCCCCTGGATGGTCTACCTCCAAGGCGGCCCCGGCTTCGGCGCCAACCGCTTCGTCGGCAAGCAGGCCTGGCTCGGCCGCGCGCTGAAGGAGTTCCGGGTGCTGCTGCTCGACCAGCGCGGCACCGGTCACTCCACGCCCGCCAATCGCCAGACGCTGCCGCTGCGCGGCGGCCCCGGCGCGCAGGCCGACTACCTCGCGCGCTTCCGCGCCGACTCCATCGTCCGCGACTGCGAGGCCATCCGCCCCCGGCTCACCGGCGGCGACCCCTGGACCGTACTCGGCCAGAGCTTCGGCGGCTTCTGCGTCGTGCACTACCTCTCGACCGCCCCCGAAGGTCTGCGCGCGGCCCTCATCACCGGCGGCCTGCCCTCCCTCGACGCGCACGCGGACGACGTCTACCGGGCCGCGTACCCCCGTATCGAACGCAAGGTCGCGGCACACTACGCGCGTTACCCCCAGGACATCGAGCGGGCCCGGCAGATCGCCGAACACCTCCTCCGCCACGAGACCGTCCTGAGCAACGGCTACCGCCTGACCGTCGAGGCCTTCCAGTCCCTCGGCATCCTCCTCGGAAGTGGCGAGGGCAGCCACCGGCTGCACTACCTCCTGGAGGAGGCCTTCGTCCGCACCCCGCAGGGCCCGGCCCTCTCCGACGCCTTCCAGGAGGAGGTACAGGGCCTCCTCTCGTACGCCGGCCACCCCCTGTACGCGCTCGTCCACGAGGCCTGCTACGCCCAGGACGACCGGCCGACCGCCTGGTCCGCCGAGCGGGTGCGCGCCGAGTTCCCCCAGTTCGACGCGGCGAAGGCCCTCGCGGACGAGGGACCGCTGCTGTTCACCGGCGAGTCCGTGCACCCCTGGGTGTTCGACACCGATCCCGCGCTGCGTCCCCTCCGCGAGACCGCCGAGGCACTCGCCGCACGCACCGACTGGCGGCCGCTGTACGACCCCGCCCGCCTCGCCGCCAACGAGGTGCCGGTGGCCGCGGCGGTCTACCACGACGACATGTACGTCGACCCGGAGCACTCCCTGCGCACGGCCCGTGCCATCGGTGGTCTGCGGACCTGGGTGACCGACGAGTTCGAGCACGACGGTGTACGGGCCGGGGGGTCGCGCGTCCTGGACCGGTTGCTGGCGCTGTCGCGCGACGAGGTCTGACCGGGCGCCGTTCGGGGGAGAGAGCAACGCGATGGACGACGACGAACTCCTCGAACACCTTGCGGATCGGTTCCAGGAGCACCGCGGTCGCCTGAAGGCGGTGGCGTACCGGATGCTCGGCTCGCTGAGTGAGGCGGACGACGCGGTCCAGGAGGTGTGGCTGAAGCTCGGCCGCACGGACGTCGGTGAGATCAGGAACCTCGCGGGCTGGCTGACCACGGTGGTCGGCCGGGTCTGTCTGGACCTGCTGCGTACGCGTGCCGCGCGCCGCGAGGAGCCGCTGGACACCTATGTCCCCGACCCGCTGGTCAGCCCCCTGGAGCGGATCGATCCCGAGCAGGAGGTGCTGCTCGCCGACTCGGTGGGCCTGGCCCTGCTGGTGGTCCTGGAGACACTGGAACCCGCCGAGCGCCTCGCGTTCGTCCTGCACGACATGTTCGCGGTGCCCTTCGACGACATCGCGCCCGTCGTGGGCCGCTCGTCGGCCGCGACGCGGCAGCTGGCGAGTCGGGCGCGGCGGCGGGTACGGGGCGCTGCCGCGCCGGAGCCCGAGCTCGATCCCGCCCGGCAGAAACTGGTCCTCGAGGCCTTCCTCGCGGCCTCGCGTGCCGGGGACTTCGAGGCGCTGGTGTCCGTCCTCCATCCCGATGTCGTGCTCCGCGTCGACTCCGGTGTGCTCGTCGGAGGGGCGGCGGCGTCCAAGGTGGTCCACGGTGCGACCGGCGTCGCCCAACAGGCCCTCATGTTCCGCCAGTTCGCGGAGTTCTCCCGGCTCGCGCTGGTCAACGGGGCGATCGGCGTCGTCACGGCCCCCGAAGGCCGCCCCCTGTCCGTCATGGGCGTCACCATCACCGACGGCCGCATCGTCGAGATGTACATCCTCGCCGACCCCGCCCGCCTGTCCGACTTGGCCCTCCCCGACCTTGCGGGCTGAGCCATCGGGTTCCTCGCCCCCGCCGCCCCTACCCGTCCCATCCCCACTTGGGGGCTCCGCCCCCAAACCCCCGATCGGCCTGAACGGCCTTGTCCTCAAACGCCGGACGGGCTGAAAGATGCGCGCCAGCGCACTTAAGGGGCGCGGGGAACTGCGCGCCCAGACCCCACCCACCCGCAGCCGAGGAACGCACCCCGGGGGTCTGGGGGCGGAGCCCCCAGGGATGGGAAGGGGGAGGGGCGGCGGGGGCGAGAGAACCCCTCACGGAGGGCGCCTGTCGGCTCAGTACGCTGGTGACATGCGAGAAGACAGCGTGACGGCAGTCGATGACCGGCTCCTGGAGTTGTGGGCCGACTGCGGTCGGTGTTTCGGGTTGTGCTGTGTCGCCCTGCCCTTCACCCGCTCGGCGGACTTCGCGATCGACAAGGACGCGGGAAAGCCCTGCCAGAACCTGCGGACGGACTCCCGGTGCGGAATCCACACGCAGCTGAGGCAGAAGGGGTTCAACGGGTGCACGGTGTACGACTGTTTCGGCGCCGGCCAGCAGGTCTCCCAGGTCACCTTCGGCGGGCAGGGCTGGCGCACAGGCTCGCCGGAGCGGGCCCGGCAGATGTTCGACGTGTTCCCGGTCGTCCGCCAGCTCCACGAACTTCTCTGGTACCTGAACGAGGCCCTGACCCTCCCCCCGGCCCGCCCCGTCCACGCCGACATCCGCCGCGCCCTCGCCGAGACGGAGCGACTGACGAACGGATCCCCGGAGGAACTCGGGGCGTTGGACGTGAACGCGCACCGGCAGCAGGTCAACACCCTCCTGCTGCGGACCAGCGAACTCGTGCGCGCGGGAGTCGGCCGCGGCAAGAAGAAGGAGCGGCGCGGCGCCGACCTCATGGGCGCCCGCCTCAAGGGCGCCGACCTGCGGGGTGCCAACCTGCGCGGCGCCTACCTCATCGCCGCCGACCTCACCGGCGCCGATCTGCGCGGCGCGGATCTGATCGGCGCCGACTTCCGCGACACGGATCTCACGGACGCGGATCTGACCGACGCGTTCTTCCTGACCCAGCCCCAGCTGAACGCGGCCAGGGGCAGCGCCGGGACCAGGCTGCCGCGGTCAGTCACCCGCCCGGGCCACTGGACGCAGTGACACCGGGTCCGCCGCGGGTGCCCGGTCTTCGAGGTGCAGCCGCAGCCCCTCCGGCATCAGCGTCAGCCGCTCGGCGACCCGCAGCCGGTAGTCCGGTTCGGGCCGCAGCTCGTAGCGGCGCAGCAGCAGCCCCAGGACGAGCGTCGCCTCGTGCAGCGCGAACTGCCGGCCGATGCAGGCCCGCGCCCCGGTGCCGAACGGCTTGAAGGTGTGGGCGGGCCGGGACCGTACGGCCCCCGGGTCGAAGCGGTCCGGGTCGAATTCCTCGGCGTTCGCGCCCCACACCTCCGGGTTGCGCTGCAGCAGCGTCGTCAGGACCAGGGTCCAGGCGCCCGTCCGCATCGGGTGGACCCCGCCCAGCACGGTGTCCTCGCGGGCCTCGCGCGCGAAGCCGGGCGCCGTCGGCCACAGCCGTAGCGACTCGTCGAGGACCCGGCGGACGTAGCGCAACTTGGCGACCTGGTCGTAGGCGGGCAGGGGAGTGTCGCCCCAGACCCGGTCCACCTCGGCCCGCGCGCGGGCGGCGACGTCCGGGTGCTGGGCGAGGTAGTGCAGGGCGAAGGAGAGTGCGCCCGAGGTCGTCTCGTGGCCGGCGATCAGGAAGGTGATCACCTGGCGTCGGATGTTCTCGGGCGTCAGCCGCTCCCCGGTCTCGGGATGGGCGGTCTCCAGCATCCGGTCGAGCAGGTCACCCTCGCCGGAGGAGTGCTGACGGGCCGCGACGACGTCGTCGACCGTGCGGTTGAGGTACGCCACGTGCGCCTCGTTGCGCCGGGTGGCCCCGCGCAGCAGTACCGGAGCCAGTGGTGCGGGGAGCACGTTGAGGCGCTGCGCGTAGGTCAAGGTGCCGACCATCGCGGTGACGAACGGGTGCGGCCTGGAGCGCTCGAAGGAGCCGAAGTCGTGGCCGAAGCCGGTGCGGGCGATGGTCTCCAGTGTCAGTTTCGTCATGTCGCCGGGTACGTCCACCGCCCGGCCCGCCGCGCGTTCCCCGTCCCAGCGCTCCATCAGCCGCTCGGTCACGGCGAGCATCATCGGGTGGTACCCCTCCATGGCCTCACGGCTGAAGCCCGGAGCGAGGACGTCGTGGGCCAGCTGCCAGTTCGGTTCGTGGTTGTACGCCGTGAACAGACCGTCCCCGGCGACCGGCCGGAGGTTGGCGACCCCGAGACCGACGTGCTTGGCGAACTGTGTCTCGTCCGCCAGCTCGGCCGCGAGCTCGGCGCCCCACACGAAGACGATCTCCTTGCCGAAGCCCTTGCGCCGGAAGATCGGCCCGAGCCGGCGCCCGAATCGCATCGAGTCCTGCACCGGAGAGCGGACGTTCGCGCCGATCACATCCCCGACGAGGGGGAGCCGGTAGGGCGGGCGGGGGATGCGGTGCAGCTCGGGCCAGCCCAGCTCCGCGCTCCGGAACCCCTTGGGCAGCACGGCCCCTGTCGTCTCCGCCATGACGCGATCTCCCTTGTGCCTGCGGCACGTCGACGTTGCTGTCCTGACCATGTTGTACGCGGGTTCAATAGCGGTTTTCAGTGTGATCCCGTTGTTGAACCGACGTCAAGTAAGGTGCGGCCATGATGGGCGAACAAGGGGAGCGAGGAGAACGGACGCGCCGTCGGCTGAGTACCGAGGAGCGCAGGGAGCAGCTGTTGTCCGTCGGGGCGCGGCTGTTCTCGGAGAGCCCGTACGACGAGGTGTGGATCGAGCAGGTCGCCGAGATCGCCGGGGTCTCGCGCGGGCTCCTGTACCACTACTTCCCGACCAAGCGGGACTTCTTCGCGGCCGTCGTGGAGCGTGAGAGCGAGCGGATGCTGCGGCTGACGGCGGCGGTGCCCGGCACTCCCGTCCGCGAGCAGTTGAGCGCCGGACTCGACACCTTCCTGGCGTACGTCGAGGCCCATGCGCACGGCTTCCGCGCCTTCCATCGCGCCGACGCGGCCGGTGACCAGGCCGTGCGCAGGGTCTATCAGCGGGCGCTGGCCGCGCAGGAGCAACAGATCCTGGCGGCGCTCGACGCGGACCCCGACGTTCCCGGGGGGATCGAGGACCGGCCCGAGCTGCGGATCGCCGTCCGTGGCTGGCTCGCCTTCACCACGGCCGTGTGCCTGGAGTGGCTCAGGGGGGCGGAGCTGACCCGGGAGCAGCTGCGGGATCTGTGCGCGCGGGCGCTTCTGGGCGCCATCGCGCCGTAACTCGTGCGAGGGACGCAGGTGTGGCGTGGTTGGCGTACACCCGGATCTCCGATAGGTTAGGCAAGGCTTACCTAATGGAGGTTGGGATGGGTGACCGCATGGGTGACCGTCATCACTGGACGGCCGCGCCCGCCGCTGCCGAGCGCGCCCGCTCGGTGCTCGCCGCGGCATGGTCCTGCGCGGTGACCGCGGAGGGTGGCAGGGAGGAACTCGTCGGCGCGCACACCGTCACCGCGGACGGTCGGGTTCTCCTGCACGTGCCGGACGACAGCGCGCTGACGGCCGCGGCGGTCAGCGCGCCGCGCGGAGAGCCCTCCGCCGTCCTGGAGTTCGCGGACGTCGCGCCCGTGCCGGTGCGCAACCGGATCCGCGCCCGGCTCTGGATGGCCGGCCGGTTCGTCCTGGCGGAGGGCCACCTGGAGTTCCGGCCCTCGCGCGTGGTGCTGCGGGAGGCGTCCGGCGCGCTCGTGGTGGACCTCGACGAGTTCGCGGACGCCGTCCCCGATCCGCTCGCTACGGCCGAGGCGAGCCTGCTCACCCACCTGGCCGACGCGCACCCGGACGCCGTCGAGCGGCTGACCCGCCTCGTCGAGCCCGAGGGTCTGCACGGCGCGGTCCGCGTCCAGCCGCTCGCCGTCGACCGGCACGGACTGACGCTGCGGATCGAACGGGCGCGCGGCAACGGCGACGTACGCCTGTCCTTCCACTCGCCCGCCGACGACGTCTCGCAGCTCACCGAGCGGATGCATGTGCTGCTCACGCAGGCGAGCTCCGCGAACTGCCCCCGCGCGCTACAGCGGCAGCGCACAGACGGCGACGGGTGAGGCGAACGGCTTGCCCGCGAGCCGGAGTTCACCGCTTGCGCCCTCGACGTGGAAGACACTGACCGTGCTCGAGCGCTGGTTCGCCGTGAACAGCAGCCGTTCGTCCGGTGAGAAGGCGAGGTGGCGCGGGAAGTCGCCGCCGACCGGCACGGTGTCCAGGAGCCTCAACCGGGCACCGGCCGCCTCGACCCCGTACCGCGTCAGGCTGTTGTGGCCGCGGTTGGCGAGATAGGCGTACGACCCGTTCGACGTCACCAGGATCTGCGCCGGGTAGTTCGTGCCCGCGCCCGTGCCGGTGGACTGCGGCTCGCCCGGGGTGAGCCGCCCGCTCGCCGGGTCGTACGCGCAGACCACGACCGTGTTGTCGACCTCGTTGGCGAGATAGGCGAAACGGCCGTCGGGGTGGAAGGTGAGATGCCGTGGCCCCGCGCCCGGCCGGGTGTGCGCCTGGGAGACCTCGGTGAGCGTTCCCTTCGACTGGTCCAGGCGGTAGGTGTAGACCGTGTCGGTGCCCAGGTCGACGGCGAGGACGTGCCCGCCGTCCGGACTGGTCACGAACTGGTGCGCGTGCGGGCCGTCCTGGCCGGGGCCCGGTGCCGGACTGGAGTGTGTGACCAGGTCGGTGCGCTCGCCGAGTGCGCCCGAGACGTCGACGGGGTGCACGGCCACGCTGCCCGAGGTGTAGTTGGCGCTCAGCAGCCACCGTCCGCTCGGATGCACGGAGAGGTGGCAGGGGCCCGCGCCGCCGGTGCTCCGGGTGCCCAGCACTTTGTTGTCGGTGAGCCGTACGGCCGTCACGGCGCCCTGTGGCCGCTCGTCGACGGCGTACAGCGTGTGGCCCTTCGGATGCGTGGCGAGGTACGACGGGTCGCCGATGCCGGTGAGCGTGCCGGTGGCCGTGACGGCGCCCGTCGCCGGGTCGTACGTGGCCAGGCCGATCCCCTTTCCGCCGCCCTCGACCGAGGTGTACGTGCCGAGGAACAGCCGGCGGACGGTGGGGGCGGAAGAGGTCGGTCCGGAGGCCGAGGTGGCGGGGGAGCCCTCGGCGGGTGGGTTCGTGGCGGCCGCGGGGCGGGTGCGCGGCGCGGCCGGTGCCGGAATCGTCGTCACCGCGGTGATCCCCGCCAGCGCTCCGATGAACCGGCGCCTGCCCCAGCCGCCGCCCGCGTCCCGCGCCGGATCCGCGCCAGTGTTCATACCTGCACCTCGGGTGTCGGTTGCCTCGGTCGTCACAGCCACCTTGGCGTGCGACACCCGAGAAGTGCAAGAACGGCAATGCTTGTTGCGCCCTGCGCAACGGTGGGCGGGGTTGCCCGACGACCGGGTGGGGCCGCCTACCAGTCACCGTCCTCGACCGGCTTGCCCGGCGCGTCGCCCAGCTGTTTCACCTGGTGGGGCGCGGGCTCCTGCCAGGGCTCGTGGTCGTCGCCGAGCCACTCGCCGACCGGCCGCACCGCGCCCAGGGTGTCGGTGGGGGCGACGTCCTGGGCCGCGTCGTCGTAGTACTCGAACCAGGGCAGCCCGGCCCGGGTGTACGCCGCGCGGTCGACGGGGGACGGCGGGGGAGCCTCGCCCGTGATGCGGCGCCACTCGGGAGGAGTCACGAGATGCACGAACACCCGGCCGGCGGGCTCCCTGGCCCAGGCGCCGGGCGAGCGCTCGTCCGCGTAGACCTCCTGGCGCATCGAGCCTCCCACGCCGAGTCCCATGGCCGGGGCGCTCCTCGCGCGGGCCGCCGAGGCGGGCGCGGCGGCCATGGCGGCGCCGGGAGCCGGCGGGGCGGCGCCGTAGACGGACGCGCTCTTCGCCGACCTCGTGCTCACGGACCGGCGGCGCTCCCACTCACGCCACTTCGCGAGCTCGGCGTCATTGAGCCGGAAGGACTGCAGCTGCAGGCCGCCCCACACCTCTTCGCCGGTGACCTGGCCCTCGACCGTGGCGCCGAGCCCCAGCGGCACGGCCACGAACTGGCGGACCGTGCCCTTCCCGGAGTTGATGCCGTCGAGCCAGGGCTGGCGGGGGAGCACCACGTAGTTCTGCGGGTCCTGGGCGAGCAGGGAGCTCCACGGCCTGCCCGAGACCGCGCACACCTTGCCCACGCCGACCTGGAGCGCGGCCGGCTCGGTCGAGCCCGCGAAGCTCAGCCACATGGCCTCGCGCAGATACACCGGCAGCATCACACCGCCGCGCGCACGCCACTCGGCGGGCACGGTGTCCGCGTGGTCCTCGACGCGGCGCACGGGGAACTCGCCGAGCCCGGGCGGCAGTTCGTGCGTGCCCGTCTCGGGCAGGCGCAGCGTCCGCATGAACCGGACCCGCACCCCGCCCGGCAGGCGCAGTGTGTTCCCGTCGATCCGCACAGCGTCGTCGGCCATCCATCCGCTCCCCCCGTCGTCGCTCCCGTCCCCGAAAACGGAACGGTTGTCCTCAGAGAGAACGACCGGAGACGGGGGGACGGTTCCGGTCCGAGCGCGGCTGTCGCGGCCTGCGGGACATCCGAAGGCGCTGCCGCAGTCGGACGAGGTGGTCACGGCGCTCGCGCTCTTCGCGGGTGCCGCGGTCGAGCTCCTCCATGAGCCGCCGTGAGCGGTGCTCCGTGTCCAGCTCGTCCAGGATGCGGGTGACCTCGGTGAGGACGGCGCCGTGCAGCTGCCACTGCCGGGCGTCCCGCTGCACCTCGTCGAGCAGCAGCTGGGCCAGCTTGTCGCGGGTCGCCGTGGCGGTGGACAGCTCCGCGGTGAGCCGGGACTCGGCCGACTCGGCGTTCTGGCTGATGTCCGTGGTCACCAGGACCGCGAAACTCACCACGGCGTCGCCCACTTCGGACAGCAGCTGCTCCAGTGTCGCCCCCACCTGGGGCTCGAACAGCGGCTCGGGATCGCGCTCCTTGGCGAGGTCGGTGAGGGTGCGGGCGAGCACCCGCAGCACCACCGTGCAGATCTCCAGCGTGTCGAGGCCGGTACGCAGCACGATCCGGTGCAGCAGGCCCTCCCGTACGCGCGGATTGAGCTTGAGGCTGTCCTCGGCCTGCCGGAGCGCCGCGTCCACCTGGACGATGTCGTGGTCCAGGCGGCGCGCCTCGTGCAGCCGGGCGGTGGCGTGCTCGACGGGGGTGCGGCCGGCCGCCTCCTCGCCCATGCGCAGCATCAACCGGCGTACCCGCCGCGCCAGATCCTCGATGGACTCGCCGGCCGCACCCACCCACACCGGGGGAGCGAAGAGCAGATTGCAGCCGAGTCCGACCACCGCGCCGATCAGTGTCTCCAGCACCCTGGCCCAGGCCGTGTCCCCGACCCTGGTCACGCCGAGCACGAGCATGGCGCTGATCGCCACCTCGGGCACGAACTCGCTGACCCGGACGAGATGGCCGACGGCCAGCGAGGCGAGGATGAGCAGGGCCAGACTCCACCATGTCAGACCCACGAGAACGCTGAAGGCGATGGCGACGACGACACCCGCCACCACGGAGTTCACCCGGCGGATGCCGGTGGTGAGGGTGGCGTAGAGCGTGACCTGCACGACCAGGAGCGCGGTGAGCGGGGCGGTGAGTGGCGCGGGCTCCGGACTGAGCCGCAGCGCGATCACGTACGCGACGGTCGCGGCCCCCGCCGACCGCACCGACTGGACGACCACGGGTTCCTCGTGCCACTTCCGGAGCTGTGCGCCTGCCACGGCCCACGCACCACGTACGTCTCGCATCCTTGGCCTTTTCCCTTTTCGCAGGCGTACCGAACGTGCTGATCGAGGACCGTAGCTGTCCGCAAGGGTGAGCGAGGTGGCCGCCCCCCGGGTAAGCCGGAAGAGGTCGGATTCGGGCTGGTCGGCGCCGTCACCGGCTGGAGTCGGCGCGGCTGCGGGACCGGTAACCGGCCACCTTCGCGAGGTTGCCGCAGCGGTCCATGGAGCACCAGCGGCGCCGACGGGCCTGGGAGTCGTCCAGGAAGAGCAGCGAGCACTCGGGGTTCTCGCACTCCTTGACCCTGGCAAGGAGCGGGCCGCCGACCAGTAGGACGGCGTCCCGGGCCACGGTCGCGAGGGCCGCGGGTCCGGGACGCTCGGCCGTCCAGCGCAGGGGCTGCCGGGGGTCCGCGCCCTCGTCCTGCGGCTCGGCGAGTTGGGGGGCGAGGTCGGGGCGGGCCGCCGCCTCGTTGGCCCGCGTGACATCGGCCGGGTCGGGTGCCTCCCCGGCCATCGCGGCGTGAACGAGCCGGTAGAGGGCCTCGCGCAGGGTGCGGGCGTGGACGAGGTCGCCCTCGGTGACGCGCACCGGGGTGTCGTCGGCCCCGGCGCTCAGGCCCGCCTCGGTGATCCAGCGGGCGAGGGCGTCGGGGTCCGGGAGCCGCTCCAGGGGGGTGGCGTGCCGCTTGCCGAGCGTGGCCACGAAGTTCAGGCAGGGGCGTCCGCCGATGAAGGGGAACGGCGAGGCGGGCTCGGGGACGGCGGCGGGAGCGGAGGGCATGGTCCGAGTGTAACGCCTTGACACCGGTTGAAGTGGTGTCGCATGGTGACACCACTTCAACCGGTGTCACCGCTCTCGTGGGCCTCCTCGGATTCCGCGGTGCTCCGGTGCGTCCACCAGGAAGCAGGTGCGGTATGCGTGCGGTGCGGATCGACGAGTTCGGCGGGCCCGAGGTGTTGGTGCCGATGGAGGTCCCCGACCCGGTCGCGGGCCCGGGCCAGGTGCTGCTGCGGGTCGTGGCGGCGGGGGTGAACCGGGCGGACGCGCTGGTCCGTGCCGGGCGGTACCACCGGGCCGGACGTCCACCGCTGATCCCGGGCGTGGAGGCGGCCGGCGTCGTCGCCGCGGTGGGGGAGGGGGTGACCGGCATCGAGGTCGGACAGCGGGTCATGGCCCTGGACGGGGTGAACGCACCTGGTTTCTACGCCGAGTTGGCCGTCGTGCCCGCCCGGCAGGTCACGGTCGTGCCGGACGGTCTGGAGCTGACCGAGGCCGCCGCCCTGCCCGTCGCCTGGCTCTCCGCCTGGTACTGCCTGCGCCATCTGGCGAAGGTGACCAAGGACGACACCGTGGTGGTGAAGGCCGCCGCGAGCGGGGTGGGCAGCGCGGCCGTCCAGATCGCCGCCGAGGCCGGCGCCCGTGTCGTCGCGCTCGCGGGCTCACCCGACAAGACCGCCTGGGCCGCCGGATTCGGCGCCCACGACACCCTCGACACCTCCGCGCACCCGGGCGACGCGGAGGTCGAGGAGGTGCTGCGGCTGACCGACGGGCGCGGTGCGGACGTCGTCCTCGACACCGTCGGCGGCCCCGCTTTCGGACGGAGTCTGCGCGAGGTCGGACACGGCGGGCGAGTGGTCGCCCTCGCCAACGTCGCCCTGGAGCCGAGCACGATCGACACCCGCGACTTCTATCCGAAGAACGCCGCCGTCCTCGGCTTCCAGCTCACCAATCTGCAGATCCACGGCTACGACCCCCGCGAGGACCTGCGCGAGCTGGCCCGGCGGGTCGCGGCGGGCACGTACCGCGTGCCGGTCGAGACGGTGATCCCGCTGGACCAGGCGCGCGCGGCCCACGAACGTCTGGAGCGGCGGGACAACCGGGGCAAGATCGTGCTGGCCGTTCAGGAGAAATGAGTTGCGGATGTCCCGCCCGACGAGTGATCTCTAAGGGTCCCGGAGTGGGGCGAAGAGGTGCGGGAACAGGGCGGGGAGGGGTCACGTGGACTTCAGGGGCGGGCGCACACCCCAGGAGCGGGCGCTGCGCCATGTGGCGGCTCTCTCCCGGGGCGCGGCGGTGAACCCGGCGCTGCGCATCACTCTGAACTTCCACCCCGACCGGCTGGTGGGTGAGCTCCCGATCCTGGAGGTACTGGCCCGGGACGGCGCGTATGTCTCGCAGTTCGTCACGGGAACGAGCAACGGCGGGCTCACCGCGCACCCCGGGGGCGACCGCTGGCGCTGGGAGAGCCGGATCTTCGGCGCGGCGTACGACGCCGAACCCGCGCACGAACGACCCGTGTACGGCGGACTGAACTTCCGGCGCCAACTCGTCGGCGCGGCGCCCCGCTTCGGCTCCTCGCACTTCCGGCTGACCGGTGCGGCCCTGCGGCGGGCCACCTTCTGCTATCCCGACAGCGCGGCCGAGCCGTCCGCGTTCGGGGTCGCCGCCGGGATGTCCCTGATCGAGCTGGCCGAGGCGGACGAGCAGGACGCGCTCGACGACTACATCGAGGCGCAGGTGCACGGCCCCGTCGACCTGGCGAGGGACATGGAGGCCCTGGTCCTGGACGCGAGCTACCGCGGCACGGCCGTCGAGGTGGCGGCCCGGCGGCTCCCGTGCCCCGTGGAGTGGCACCCCGGCTACCGGCTCCCGGTCGAGGAACTGCGGCGCCACCCGGACTTCCGTGGCCCGGAGTTCGTCGCGCTCGGCGCCCGGATCGCCGAGGACGGCCTGCTCGACCCCAGGATCATCGGGGACGCCGCCCGCACCGGCCGCCACGAACTCCAGGACCTGAAGAGGGTGTGGCACTGCCTCGCGCGCTTCGGCGCCCCTCAGGGAGCGGGCACGGCCGCGGGCGGCCACACTCCGGGAGTCAGTACGCCCAGCGCGTAGGCGCGCGCGACCAGTTCCGTACGGTTGGCCGCGCCCCAGCGCTCGGACAGGCGCCGCAGGTGGTAGTTGACGCCGTCCACGGTCAGGCCCGTCTCCCGGGCGGCCCGCGCGGTGGTCGCGCCCCCGGCGAGCAGCGTCAGAATGCGGATCTCGGCCGTGCCCGCCGCCGGCTCGGGCGACTGCTCCACGACCGGGCACTCGCCGAGCACGCGGACCATGACCAGCAGTGCGGTGCTCGCCTCGACGGAGTCACTGACCGGGTCCGCGGTCAGCTCGCCCTCGCGCCGCACCCCGTCGGCCGCGTCCCAGCGCACCGAGACCGGATAGCGCGAGCGACGGCGCAGCCGCAACGCCTGTGCGATCCGCTCGATCTGCCAGGGCTCCTGAGGCCGGAACAGGTCCAGGACCTTGCGCCCCCGCAGCCCGCTCGACGTGGCGCCCCACTCCGCCGCCATCGCCGGATTGGCCAGGATGACCGCCCCGTACACATCACAGACCGCGACCGGCATGGGGATGCGGTCGAACAACGTCATGGCCCGGTTGCGCCACACCACCGCGTCCACCGCGTCCATTGCCACCTCCCGGCCTCCTGCCGTCCCGCCGCGGCCGTGGCAAGCGCGACCCGGCCCCGATGACTACAGAATCATGTAGGGGGGCGGTGCCGGTACGCCGGGTCCGGCGATCAAGCTGGGAGGGCAGGACTTCCGTACCGTGAAAGGCAGTTGTCGCGCCATGTCCCCCACCGCGCCGCACCCGCAACCCCCACACTCCCCCCACGGCATACCGGTCGTCGACATATCCGACACCGGACCCGGCCGAACCCCGCTCCAGCAGGTGATGGAGCTGATGCGCGCGCACGGCCCCGCGCTCGTACGACGGCTGCACGGCCGCGACACCCTCTTCGTCGGCGATCTCGACCTGGTCACCGACCTGGCCGACGAGACCCGGTTCGCCAAGGCCGTGGGACCCGCCCTGGAGAACGTCCGCGCGTTCGCCGCCGACGGACTGTTCACCGCCTACAACGACGAGCCGAACTGGGCCAAGGCGCACGACATCCTCATGCCGGCCTTCGCACTGGGCTCCCTGCGCACCTACCACCCCGTGATGCTGCGTGTCGCACGCCGGCTGATCGACTCCTGGGACCGCGGCGCCCGCGCCGGACAGCCCGTGAACGTCCCCGACGACATGACCCGCATGACCCTCGACACCATCGGGCTCGCCGGATTCGGCTACGACTTCGGCTCCTTCGGATGCGCCGAACCCCACCCCTTCGTCGAGTCCATGGTCCGCTGCCTGGAGTGGAGCATGACCCGGCTCAGCCGCACGCCGGGCACCGACCACTCGGCGGCGGACGCGGCCTTCCGCGCGGACGCCGACCACCTCGCGCAGGTCGTGGACGAGGTGATCGCCGCCCGCGTGGACTCCGGACCGAACGCGGCCGATGCCGGGGACCTCCTCGGACTGATGCTCACCGCCGAGCACCCCGCCGACGGCACCACGCTCGACACCGCCAACATCCGCAACCAGGTGATCACCTTCCTGATCGCCGGCCACGAGACCACCTCCGGCGCGATGTCGTTCGCGCTCTACTACCTGGCCAAGCACCCCGCCGTGCTCCAGCTCGTGCAACGCGAGGCCGACGCGCTGTGGGGCGACGCGGCGGACCCCGAGCCGACGTTCGAGGAGATCGGGCGGCTCACCTACACCCGGCAGGTGCTCAACGAGGCGCTGCGACTGTGGCCGACCGCCGCCGCATTCAGCCGGTACGCCCGGGAGGACACTCTGCTCGGCGGCCGGATCCCGCTGCGCGCCGGACAGACGGTCACCGTGCTCGGCCCGATGCTGCACCGGCAGCCGGTGTGGGGCGACAACCCCGAGCTGTTCGACCCCTCGCGCTTCACGGCGGAGGCGGAGGCCGCGCGCTCCCCGCACGCGTTCAAGCCCTTCGGCACCGGTGAACGCGCCTGCATCGGGCGTCAGTTCGCCCTGCACGAGGCCACCATGCTGCTCGCCATGCTCGTCCACCGCTACCGGCTGCACGACCACGCCGACTACGCGCTGACGGTCAAGGAGACGCTCACCCTCAAGCCCGAGGGGTTCACGCTCAGGCTCACCCCGCGCACGTCCGCCGACCGCGCCCTGGCGCCCCTGCCCGGCGCCGTCGCCCAGCACCCGGCGCAGGCTTCGGCCGACGCGTCCACCCTGCCCACCCGGGTGCGTCCCGGCACCCGCGCCCTCTTCCTGCACGGCAGCAACTACGGCACCTGCCGCGAGTTCGCCGCCTCGCTCGCCGACGAGGCCGCCGGGATCGGCTGCGACACCGAGGTGGCGCCGCTGGACGCGTACACCGACGGGCTGCCCACCGACCGCCCCGTCGTCATCGCCGCCGCCTCCTACAACGGGCAGCCCACCGACGACGCCACCGCTTTCGCGGCCTGGCTCGACACCGCCCCGCAGGCCACCGGCGTGACGTACGGCGTCCTGGGCGTCGGCGACCGCAACTGGGCCGCCACCTACCAGCACGTTCCGGCCCGCATCGACGAGCGCCTCGCGGAAGGCGGCGGCACCCGGCTCCTGGAGCGCGCCGCGGCCGACGCCTCGGGCGACCTGGCCGGCACCGTCCGCACCTTCACGGCCCGGCTGCGCACCGCGCTGCTGGAGCGGTACGGCGACCCGGACGCCACCGGCACCGCGGAACCCACGGCGACGTACGAGGTCCGGGCGCTGACCGGCGGCCCCCTGGACGCCCTCGCCGAGCGGCACGGACTGCTCCCCATGACCGTCACCGAGGCCTACGACCTCACCGCGCCGACGCACCCGCGCACGAAGCGTTTCGTCCGGCTGGCCCTGCCCGACGGCACGACCTACCGCACCGGTGACCACCTCACGGTGCTTCCCGTCAACGACCCGGCCCTCGTCGAGCGGACCGCTGCCGCCCTCGGCCTCGACCTCGACGCGGTCCTGGACATCCGGGCCACCCGCCCGCGACGCGACGGCATTGCGGTCGACCGCCCCTTGACGGTCCGTCAACTCCTCACGCATCACGTCGAGTTGCAGGGATGTCCGACTCCCGACCAGCTCACCGTCCTAGCCGCGGCCAACCCGTGCCCGCCGGAACGAACGGCTCTCGCGGCGCTCGTGGACGACCCGCGCACCCTGATCGAGGTGTTCGAGGCCTACCCCGCCCTGCGCGGCGCGCTGGACTGGCCGACCCTGCTCGACCTCCTCACCCCGCTGCGGCCCCGCCACTACTCGGTGTCGTCCTCACCCGCGACCGACCCCGGCCACGCCGACCTGATGGTCTCCCTGCTGGAGGCCCCGGCCCGCTCCGGCCTGGGCACGTACACCGGAGTCGGCTCCGGCCATCTCCACACGGTCAAGCCGGGCGACACCGTCCTCGCCCGCGTCCAGTCGTGCCGGGAGGCCTTCCGGATCGACGCCTGCGCGCCGGTCGTGATGGTCGCGGCGGGCACCGGACTCGCCCCGTTCCGCGGCGCCATCGCCGACCGCCGCGCCCGGCTGACCTCGGGAGCCGAACTACCGCCCGCCGTCTGCTATTTCGGCTGCGACGCCCCGGACGCGGACTACCTCCACGCGGAGGAACTCCACGCCGCCGAGGCCGTCGGGGCGGTCTCCCTGCGCCCGGCCTTCAGCGCGGCGCCCGTCGACGGTGTGACCTTCGTGCAGCACCGCATCGCCACCGAGGCGGACGAGGTCTGGGAGCTGCTGCGGGCCGGAGCCCGGGTGTACGTGTGCGGCGACGGCTCGCGCATGGCACCCGGCGTCCGCGAGGCCTTCCGTACGCTGTACCGGGACCGTACGCCGGACGCGGACGAGGCGACCGCCGAGAGGTGGCTGAACGAGCTGATCGCGAACGGGCGTTTCGTGGAGGACGTGTACGCGGCCGGGTGACCGAAGGGGCGGGTGGGGCGCATGACGGAGGACTCCTGGGAGCGGGCGCGGCGCATCCTCGCGGCGGCCGGACTGCCGCCGGACCGCCTCGCCCGCTGCCGCCCGCTCGACGGCGGCACCTACAACACCGTCGAGGAACTCCTCCTCACCGACGGCACCCGCCATGTGCTGAAGGTCCCGCCCCCGGAGACCAACCCGGGCATGCGCCATGAGCGCGAACTCCTGCTGTCCGAGGCGGAGTTCTACCGCTCGGCGGCCACCGTCGACGTACCGGCGCCGCGCGTCCTGGCGACCGGCGGCCGTCACCTCCTCATGACGGCCTGCCCGGGCCAGTCGTGGAACGGCACGCTCACTCCTGTTGAACAGACCGCTCTGCGTGTGGAGTTGGGCGGTCTGGTGGCCCGGCTCCACCAGGTCACCGGACCCGGCTTCGGCTACCCCTCCGGGGCCCTCGGCCCACTCGCCCCCGACTGGCGCACCGCCTTCACCACCATGTACGACGCCGTCCTGGACGACGCCCGCCACTATCGGGCCTGGCTGCCCCGGCCCGTGGACGAGGCGGCCCGCACCGCGAAGGAGGCGTACGACGCCCTGGACGAGGTCACCACCCCGCGCCTGGTCCACTTCGACCTGTGGCCGGGCAACATCCTCGTGGACCGGCCGGAAGGAACACCCCGGATCGGCGGCCTGATCGACGGCGAGCGCATGTTCTGGGGCGACCCCCTGGCGGACTTCGTCTCCCTCGCCCTCCTCGGCGACATCGAGGACGACACCGCCTTCCTGACCGGCTATCGGAAGGCGGGAGGCCGCGCGGACTTCGGCCCCGCGGCCCGCCGACGCCTCGCCCTCTACCGCAGCTACCTCTACCTGATCATGCTCATCGAGACCGTGCCCCGCGCCGTGGGTGACGACGATGTCGTCTGGACCCGGAAGGTGGTGGCTCCGCAGCTCGTGGCGGCCCTGGACGACATCGGCCGGCATGGAGCCGGCCGGTCGATCGGATGACCTCGCACCCTCACCTTCGGCTGGACGCGGGCTCCGGTCGAGTCAACACCCGCGTCCAGCACGAAGGCCGGGACGTACGTCAGGCCGCGCTGCGCCTGCGCTCCCCGTGGGCCCGGATGATGTCCGCGTACCGGTGCCCGCTCCCCTTCACCGTGCGCCGCTGGGTCTCGTAGTCGACGTGCACGAGGCCGAAGCGCTTGTCGTAGCCATAGGCCCACTCGAAGTTGTCGAGCAGCGACCAGGCGAAGTATCCGCCGAGGGGAACGCCCTTACCGGCCGCCGCGGCACACGCGGCGAGGTGCTGCTCCAGGTACCGCGTGCGCTCGGGGTCGTCGACGGTGCCGTCGGGGCGGACGACGTCGGGATAGGCGGAGCCGTTCTCGGTGACGTACAGCTTGCGGGCGCCGTAGTCGTCGGTGAGGCGCAGCAGCAGGCGCTCGATGCCGGAGGCGTCGACCTCCCAGTCCATGCCGGTGCGGGGAACGCCCAGGCGGCGCACCGTGCGTACGCGCGGCGCGGGCCCGGAGGGGTCGTCGGCGACGGTGGACGGGAAGTAGTAGTTGAGGCCCAGCCAGTCCAGGGGCTGCGCCATGGTCTCCAAGTCGCCCGGCAGCTCCGGGAGTTCGACGCCGTAGACCTCGCGCATGTCCGCGGGGAACCCGCGGCCGTGTACCGGGTCCAGCCACCAGCGGTTGGTGTGTCCGTCCAGTCGGCGGGCCGCCGCGACGTCCTCGGGACGGTCGGTGGCGGCCTCGACGCTGGAGAGGTTGTTGACGATGCCCACCTGGGCGCCCGGTGCGGCCGCGCGGATGGCCTGCACGGCCAGGCCATGGCCCAGGAGCAGGTGGTACGAGGCGCGGACCGCGACCTCCAGATCCGCGAAGCCGGGGGCCATCCGGCCCTCCAGGTGGCCGATCCAGGCCGAGCACAGCGGCTCGTTCAGCGTCGTCCAGTGCTGGACGCGGTCGCCCAGGCGCTCCGCGACCACCGACGCGTACGAGGCGAAATGGTGTGCCGTGTTGCGTGCCGCCCACCCGCCGCGGTCCTGGAGCACCTGCGGCAGGTCCCAGTGGTAGAGGGTGACGGAGGGGGTGATGCCAGCCTCCAGCAGGCCGTCGATCAACTGGTCGTAGAAGTCGAGCCCCTTCGCGTTGACCGGGCCGTCGCCGCCCGGCACCACCCGGGGCCAGGCGATCGACAACCGGTAGGCGTTGGTGCCCAGTTGGCGCATGAGCCCGATGTCCTCGCGCCAGCGGTGGTAGTGGTCGCAGGCGATGTCACCGTGGTCGCCGTTGTCGATCTTGCCCGGGGTGTGCGAGAACGTGTCCCAGATGGACGGCGAGCGGCCGTCCTCGGCGACGGCTCCCTCGATCTGGTAGGCCGACGTGGCCGTGCCCCACAGGAAGTCCTCGGGGAGTGCGGCAAGGTCGATGGTCACGGAAGTCCCTTCAGGGGATGAGGAGTCGGTCACTTGACGGCTCCGGCCGTCAGGCCGGCGACGAGGTAGCGCTGGAGCAGCAGGAACCCGGCGACCACCGGGACGCTCACCACGAGCGAGGCGGCCATGATCTGGTTCCAGTACACGTTGTTGAGCGTGGAGTAGCCCTGGAGCCCGACGGCGAGCGTGCGGGTGGTGTCGTTGGTCATCACCGACGCGAACAGCACCTCGCCCCAGGCGGTCATGAAGGCGTAGACGGCGACGGCGACGATGCCGGGGATCGCTGCGGGCACGACCACCCGCAGCAGCGCGCCGAGCGGCCCACAGCCGTCCACCAGCGCCGCCTCGTCCAGATCGCGCGGCACCGAGTCGAAGTAGCCGATCAGCATCCAGATCGAGAACGGCAGGGAGAAAGTGAGATACGTGAGGATCAGGCCGCCGCGCGAGCCGAACAGCGCGATGCCCGTGGCGTTGCCGATGTTGACGTAGAGAAGGAAGAGCGGGAGGAGGAAAAGGATGCCGGGGAACATCTGTGTCGACAGCACGGTCACCGTGAAGACGCGCTTGCCGCGGAAGCTGTAGCGGCTCACCCCGTACGCCGCGAAGACCGCGATCACCACCGAGCAGACCGTCGCCGCGCCCGCCACGATCAGCGAGTTCACGAAGTACCTCGCCAGCGGGACCGTCGACCAGATGTCGATGTACGGGCGGATCGTCAGCCCGCTCGGCAGCCAGCGGAACTTCCCCGAGACGTCCGCGAGTGGCTTCAGCGAGCTGGAGACCATGACGTAGACCGGTACCAGGACGAAGCCGGTGAGCAGGGTGAGGAAGATCCTGCGGGACCAGAGGAAGGACCGCGGGGGAGCCATCGGCGAGCGGGGCGCCTTCGAGGCGCGGGACGCCGTCTGCGCGGTGCTAGACATCGGCCGTCTTCCTTCCTCGGGAGGTCAGCAGCAGGTAGACGCCCGTCACGACGAGCAGGAAGAGCAGCAGCAGGACCGACATCGCGGATCCGGTGCCGAAGTTCCAGGTGACGAACGAGGCCTGGTAGATGTGCACCGAGATGAGGTCCGCGGCCTCCGGAGCGGTCCTGCCGAACAGGACGAACGGCGTGTTGAAGTCGTTGAACGTCCACAGGAACAGGACCAGCACCAGCACCTGGTTGACCGGGCGCAGTGACGGCAGGGTGATGCGCCGCAGCTGCTGCCACAGACCGGCACCGTCGAGAGCGGCCGCCTCGTACAGCTCCCCGGGGATGTTCTGGAGGCCCGCCATGACGATGAGGAACGCGAACGGCCAGCCCTTCCACACCGACACGGTGAGCAGGGCGTAGAAGCTGTTGTCGCCGATGAGCCAGAAGGACGGCTTGTCGGTGAGGTGCAGCTGGTCGTGCAGGACGTGGTTCACCAGACCGTTGTCGTGCTGGAACATGAACACCCAGGTGATGACCGCCGCGTACACGGGCAGCGCGTACGGGATGAGGAAGAGTGCCCGCAGCAGACCGCGTCCGCGGAAGGTGTCCTGCATGTAGATCGCGGCCGCCGTGCCGATCAGCCAACACAGGCCCACCGACAGCAGGGTGAAGCCGACGGTGACGAGGAACGAGTGCAGCAGCGCCTTGCCGACGGGCGCGCTGAAGTCCACCGACACCTTGTAGTTGTCGAAGCCGGACCAGGGCGCGGTGCCCCAGTCGCGGATGTAGAACTGGGTGAGCTCCTTGAAGCTCATGAAGATGCCGATCACCATCGGCACCAGGTGGACCAGGAGTTCGAGGATCAGGGCGGGCAGGAGCAGCAGATAGGGCAGTGCGATGCGCCGGATCCGCCCGGGGCGGCGCGGTCCGCGCGCCGTCCCGGGGGAGTCCTTGGGCACCGCCCGTTCGCCGGAATCGGCGGAGGCGGCGGTCGTGGTGGTCATGAGGGAGTCCGCGCTCACTTCGCAGGCATCTGCTGCTGGGCCTTCTCGAGCTCAGCCTTCACCGACTCCGTGGTCACCGCGTGTCCGGCGGCCGCGGCCGCGAACAGTGTCTTGACGGCCGTACCGACCGTCGTCTCGAACTGGGACTCGTCGGCGACCTGGGGAAGCGCGGCGGCGCTCTTGGCCAGGGTGTCCTTGAGGACCGCGTTCGCCGGGGTGTTGAAGGTGGCGTCCGTCTGGGCCGTCTTCACCGGCGGGATCGAGCTGTACGCCGTGTTGAGGATCTTCTGCTCGGCGTCGCTGGTCATGAACTTCACGAACTTGGTGGCGCCGTCGAGGTTGTGGCTGTTCTTGAAGACGGCCAGGTTGATGCCCGCCACCATCGAGTTGACGTTGGTGCCGGTTCCCGGGGTGCCGGACTGCACGGGGACCGGGGCGATGCCGTACGCGTCGTCACTCATGCCCTGCGACTTGAGGTTGGCGGACGCCGACTGCCACAGCAGCATCGCGTTCTTGCCCTTGGCGAAGTCGCTCACGGACTGGTTCTGGGCGTACTCGGCGTTGCCGGGCGCGATGATCTTGTCCTTGGCCATCAGGTCGACGTACTGCTTGACCGCCGCGACCGTGCCGTCCGAAGTGAAGTCCGGCTTGCCGTCGGCCGTGAAGAAGTCGGCCCCGTGCTGCTTGGCGAAGACGAAGGTGTGGTGGATGTTCTCCGAGGGGTTCGAACCCTCCGCCCCCAGGCCCCACTTGCCGCCCTTGGACAGCTTCTTGCCGTCGGCGATCAGCTCGTCCCAGGTGGCCGGCGGCTTCGCTATTCCCGCGTCGGCGAACAACTTCTTGTTGTAGTAGAGCGCGTACGCCATCGAGTACAGCGGGACCGCGGCCGGGTCCTTGCCCTGCGCGCCCGTCGAGCCGAGCGCGGATTCGACGAAGCGGTCCTTGCCGCCGATCTTGGCGAAGTTGCTCGCGTCCCACGGCAGCAGAGCGCCGGTGGCCTGCAACGAGGCGCTCCAGGTGTTGCCTATGTTCAGGACGTCGGGGCCCTGACCCGACGTGGTCGCGGTGAGAATCCGGTTCAGCAGGTCCGACCAGGGGACGACCTCCACCTTCACCTTGATCCCGGACTGCTTCTCGAACTTGTCGAGTTCGGGCTGGAGGACCTTCTTGTCGACCTCGATGCTGGCGCCCTGGTTGGAGGCCCAGTAGGTGAGCGTCTTCGGCGAGTCGTTGGACCCACCGCCCGTCGACGAGCCGCCACCACAGGCGGTCACGGCGGTCAGCAGGGAGACGGTGACCGCACCGGCGGCCGCGGCTCGGATTCTGCGCATGGCTGCGTATGTCCCTTTCCCGGAGGAAGAGCCACGAGGGGCGCCCGCGTTCGCGTTCACTTCTCGAACGACCCTCATGTCTTAATTTAGGACGTGAGTTAAGACCCGGAAGAAAGTCGCGTCAAGGGATCGCGCAGGGGTATCTTGCAGGTCGGGCGGGCCAGGAGGGACTCACATGGCGGTGCGGAACGGGCGAACAGTGCGTGACCTGCGGCGCGGCAATCGCACCGCCGTGTTGCAACGGTTGTATTTCGACGGCCCCATGAGCCGCTTCGAGCTGGGCCCGGCCACCGGCCTGAGTTCCGGTTCCGTCAGCAACGTGGTCGCGGAACTCGTCGCGGACGGTCTGGTCGAAGAGGCCGGAAGCGTCGACTCCGACGGCGGCCGCCCGCGCACGTTGCTGCGGGTAGTACCGGGCAGCGGCCACATGATCGGCGTCGACGTCGGCGAAACCCGCGTCCGCGTCGAACTCTTCGACCTGACCCTCACCGAACTCGCCCGCACGGAGCGGCCGTTGGAGCGGCGGACGTACGGGGGTGACTGGGCGACGGAGGGCGACGGACAGGCTCAGGGGGAGGACCCGTCGCTGAGCGGCGGACCGTCGTCGAAGCGTCGGGAGTACGACGTCGATGTCATCGTCGGGCACATCCGGGACGGCGTCGCCGAGGTGCTGGACGAGGCGGGCATCGCTCCCGAGCGGCTGCTCGGCGTCGGTATCGGCGTCCCGGGAATCGTCGCCCGTACGCCCGAGGAGGGTGCGGTGGTGCACGGTCAGACGATCGGCTGGGACGCCGTCCCGCTGGAGTCCCTGCTCCGCTCGGCCTGCCAACTCCCCGACACCGTCCCGTACTTCGCGGACAACGGAGCCCGGACCCTGGGCCAGGCCGAGATGTGGTTCGGCGCCGGACGCGGTGCGCGCAACGCGGTCGTCGTCCTCTTCGGCTCGGGCGTCGGCGCCTGTCTGGTCACCGAGGACGTGGAGCACGGCCGCTCGGTGGAGTGGGGCCACCTGACGGTACGGGTCAGGGGGCGCCGCTGCCGGTGCGGTGCCCTGGGCTGCCTGGAGGCCTACGCGGGCGCGGAGGCGCTCCTCGACCGCTGGCGCGAGGAGGGCGGACGCCCGCCCGAGGGCACCGACGAGGAGACCGCACTCACCGCGATGCTCACCGCGGCCTACCCGACCGAGGAGGGCGTCGAGGCCGACCCCGTGGCGCTCGCCGTCCTGGAGGAGACCGCCGAGTACCTGGGCGCGGGCCTGTCCGACCTGATCAACCTCTTCCAGCCCGAGCGGATCCTGATCGGCGGCTGGGCGGGCCTCCAGCTCGGCACCCGCTTTCTGCCCGCAGTCCGCCGGTACGCGGCCTCGTACGCCCTGCGTTACCCGGCCGAGCGCGTCTCCATCGACCTCGGCCGGCTCGGCCCGGACGCGGTCACCGTCGGCGCCGCGATCCTGCCGCTCGCCGACTTCTTCGCGCGGGGCGGCCGACGCGCCGAGCCGGTGAGCGAGGGCCCCTCCCCGGCCTGGCGCACCGCCCTGGAGGAGCGCGCCCCGCACTGACCCACAGCCGGGGGTTCTCGACGCCCGTTCCCGTACGGTGAGTCGGCCGCGATCACTTGGAATCCGTCAGCTTGCCGAGCTTGTTCAGCTGCGCCTTGATGATCGCTTCCGGTATGACGGCCGGCTCCTTGCCCCTTGGCCCCGCGGGGAGGTTGAACGCGTAGAACATGGCGACGGCCGTTCCTTGCCGAACGGCCACCACCGCGAAGGGAACCCGGACGGGGTCCTCGTCCGCACTGTCCGCCGCGAGCTGGGTGAGTCGCAGGGACACGGATTCATCGCCGTAGCCGGGGTCGGGCCGCAGGTCGGCATCGTCGTAGCGGAAGTCCGCCCTGATGTCCTTGAAGGTCTTGCATCGCTCGGCGGCCGTGCGGAATGCGTCGATCACCCGCGCGGCATCCCCGGCGCTGTGCGACGACAGGATCATGGATGCTCCGGGACCGTGCTTCTTCGAGAAGATGACCCGGCCCGTGGGTGCGGTGGCTGTGAAGCCGCTGCTTCCGCCCAGGGCCTGAACGACGGGCGTGCATGCCGCAGGATCCGCCGTCCGGCGAGACGCCGACGGACCAGCCAGGGTCGGGTTGACCTCGTAGCCGTCGAGATCCGTTTCGGTGATCACCGCCCGCTCCAGGTCCGCCTTGTTCAACGACTTGCCCTGCACCCTGGCCGTCGTGGTCTCTTCCGGCGCTGCGCCTGCCGGGGCACCCTGCCCGGATCCGCATGCGAGCAGCAGGCTAGATCGTCCGCTCGGCGGACGGGATGGGTTTTGAGGCTGAGCGGTGAGGTGTGCGGTGCGGTCGAGGACACTCGGATCCCGGCTGCCCGCAGCGGGGCAGGAGCCCTTGGGATCGTTCGGAGGGCCCCTGCCGTAGCTCTTACCGCATCACTTGGCGGGCTTGTAGAAGGCGTAGGTGGCGGAGTAACGGACGCTGATCTGGTCGGTACCGGTGCAGGCGGTGGTGGGGGCGACGCCGCCGTGGGTGTCGAGGCGCTGGACGTAGGAGACGCCGGCGAAGACCCCGGTGCCGCGCGTGGCGGTGGACTGCAGGAGAAGCTCGGGGATGGTGCCGGTCTTGGGGGAGTTGGCGATGGCGGCGGCGTTGACCGCGCTGCCGTCCACCGTGGACACCCAGACGGGGCCGCGGGAGTGGAGGGCGAGGGGGCGGTGGGCGCGGCCGTTCTTGGCCCACAGGGTGGCGGCGGGTTCCAGCAGCTTCCAGGCGCCGTCGGCGCAGGTGTAGGTCTGGACGCCCGCGGCGGAGAAGACGCCGGTGAGCCGGTTGCCGTCGGGGACCTTCAGCGCGGCGGGAGCGTCGACGCCGGTGCGGGCGGGCTGCGAGGCGGCGGCCTGGCCGACCGTCGCGCTGAACAGCGTGCCGGCCGTCACGGCGGCGAGAGCTGTCGTGGTGAGGACGAGACGCTTGGCGAACTTCATCGGATTTGTCTCCAGAACGTTTTCTGAACGAGGTCGAGTGGCACCGCGGTGGCTGGGCGGGCTGTCGTCGGTGCGCACACGGCCACGCCCTGTTCTTCGGCGTTACTCGGTGTTCTTCGGCCGCGCTGGACCGGGCGACAGCCACGGCGTCCTTGTCGGGATCACCGAGGGGCGTTCCCGCCCATACCGGGATCGTCGACGCGATGACGAGTAGGAAGTATCGCCGTACGGGTCTCGGCTCGACGAGGGTCTATGGGGCACGTGGCCGGGCACGCCGCCGCGTACTCGGGGCGTCGGTGCATGTGCCTCAAGACGGGTGTCACTGGCCCTCTGTGGGGAGTGGATGCCCAACGGCCGGGGCGGCTTCGGTGCTCAACAGGTTCGTGTTCCGAGTTCGCCACCACGGCACCAGCTGCACGAGGCCGAACATCACCTCGACGCCGAAGAACAGCCACAGCAGCCGCATGGCACCGTGGGCCAGCGCGTACGCCTGCCACGCCGCGAACAGCGTGCGTGCGATGCCGTCGAGCAGTCCGTGCACCGGCAGCGGCCGGACGATGCGCAGGACGGCCCAGACCACCACGACCGAGCCCATCAGATTCGCGTACAGGGTCTGCACCGGGTCGAGTTCGGGCAGGGCTCCCAGCCCGAGCGCGTTGCCCGACGACGACAGCGCATCGTGCACCAGCGCGTACGTCCACGGCGTCGCGAAGCCCGCGGTGACGACGAGGTCGTACCAGGCGCTGGCCCGTACGGCGCGCAGATAGGCGGGGCGTTCGGGGGCGAGGGTCCGGATCACGATGAGGCTCCAACTGGTCTCGGGGCAGCGACGCCTCACGCTAAACAGTGGAGTACGGTCCAAGGTCAAGCCCGCCGTCCGAGGGAGGGACATGCGTATCGGAGAGCTCGCCGCGCAGGCGGGCATGAGCAGAGACACCATTCGGTTCTACGAGAAGGTCGGCCTCGTCACGGGTCGGCGGCTGGCCAACGGTTATCGCGACTTCCCGCCCGAGGCGGTGCCCTGGTTGCAGTACGTCCGCACCGCGCAGACGCTGGGATTCTCGCTCGCGGAGATCGCGCGGCACGGCGAGGAGTTGCGGGAGGCGCCGGACTCCGCGGAGGCGCTGTCCGTGCTGTTCGAGCAGAAGATCCAGGTCATCGACGCCCGCATGGCCGAACTCGCCACCTTGCGGGCCGAACTCGCCACGCGCGTCGACACCGGGTGCCCGTTGCGGGCCATCGGCCGACCGAGCTGACCACGAGGTCGGGCGCGCGGGCGGCCCGGTAACTGTCCGACCGCGGGCGGGCGTTGCACTGCGCTCTGCCCGGCGGCGCCTTCGGGCATGACCTCGGGGGTAATCGACCCCGCCCCGGCCCTCCGGAACCATGAAGGACGTACCCACTCGTCCCGCCACCGGATTCCGGGAGGTTTCCCATGCCGTACTTCGAGAGCCCCGTCGATGGCACCCGACTGCACTTCGTCGACTACGGTCCCGCCGCCGGACAGGTCATCGTGTTCGTCAACAGCGCCTACTTCGGCACGGAGATGTGGGAGTACCAGATGCTGCCGCTCGCCGCGGAGGGCTACCGGTGCGTCGGCTTCGACCGGCGCGGCCACGGCCGGTCCGACGACGTGTGGGACGGGTTCGACCTCGACACGCTGGCCGACGACGTCGACGGGCTGCTGCGCCACCTCGACCTGTCCGGGGTGACACTGGTCGGGCACTCCATCGGGACCGCGGAAGTCGTACGCTGCCTGACCCGGCACGGCGTCGAGCGGGTGGCGAGGGTGGCACTCGTCGCGGGCATGGCGCCCGGGGCCGTCCGGTCCGCGGACCATCCGGAGGGCATCGACCCGGGCGTCGTCGAGGCCGGCAACGAGGTCTTCCGCCGCGACCGGGCCGCCTTCTTCGTGGACGGGGCCCGCTCGTTCTTCGCCCTCGACCGCCCCGGGAACGAACTCTCCCCGGCCTATGTGCAGTCCATGATCAACCGCTGTCACGGCGCCACCGCGCGCGGCGGGGCGGCGTTGGGAGACCTCGCGGCCACCCTGAACGTCGCCCCCGAACTGGCCAAGCTCGACCTGCCCGCACTGGTCGTCCACGGCACCCACGACACGTCGGCACCGCTGGACCTGACCGGCCGCCGGGCGGCCGAACTGCTCCCCGACGGCACACTCAAGGTCTACGAGAACGCGGGCCACGGCCTCTTCGCCACGCATGCGGAACAACTCCTCGCGGATCTACGGGAGTTCATGGCCCGCGACTGACGCCCCGGGCGCGTCACGCGAACGCGTTCACCCCGGTCAGCTCCGCCGACAGCGTCCACAGCCGCGCGGCCTGCTCGGGGTCGATCGCGTAGTCGCGTACGCCGGTCCGCTCGCCGTCCGCCGGAGCGACCTCGGCGATGTCGCAGTCCTCGCAGTACACCCCGCCCAGGCCGGCCAGCTGGGGTGAGGTCGCGGCCCACACCTGGGTCGCCGCACCCTCCTGGGGCGACTTGAAGCCGGACGGGTTCAGCGGGTTGCCGTCCTCGTCGATCCAGCCGCGCTCCACCATCTCCTCCTTGGCGAGGTGGCGCTGCAGCGGGGTGAGGATGCCGCCGGGGTGGAGGGCGAAGGCCCGTACGCCGGACTCCCGGCCGAGCCGGTCCAGGTGGACGGCGAACAGGACGTTCGCGGTCTTCGCCTGCCCGTACGCCTCCCACTTGTCGTAGCCGGTGCGCCAGTGCACGTCGTCCCAGCGGATCCCCGAGTTGTGGTGAGCGCCCGAGGAGACGGAGACGATCCGCGCGCCGCCCGGCTCGATCGCGGGCCACAGACGGTTCACGAGCGCGAAGTGGCCGAGGTGGTTGGTCGCGAACTGGGCCTCCCAGCCGGGACCGACGCGGGTCTCCGGGCAGGCCATGATCCCGGCGTTGTCGATGACGATGTCGATGGTGCGGCCGGAGGCGAGGAAGCGTTCGGCGAAGGCGCGGACGCTGTCGAGGTCGCCGAGGTCGAGCTCGTCCACCTCGACCCCCTCGATGCCCTCCACGGCCTCCCGGGCCACGTCCGGGCGGCGCGCCGGGACGACGGCGTGGGCGCCCGCCTTGGTGAGCGCGCGGGTGGTCTCCAGTCCGAGCCCCGAATACCCGCCGGTGACGATCGCGAGCTTCCCGGTGAGGTCGACGCCCTGCAGGACGTCGTCGGCGGTGCTGTGGGCGCCGAACCCCGAGCCGATCTTGTGCTGTGCAGTGGTCATGTTTCGACGCTACGGATTGGAGAGCACTCGAAGTCAAGCGGCGGCCGCCGCCCACGGAGGGGCAGCAGCGCAGGGCTGGGGACAGCAACGCAGGGCGGGCCGGGCATGGCGCCAGACATGAAAAGGCCCCGACCGGACGGGGGAATCTCGGTCGGGGCCGTCTGTGGTGGGCACGGATGGCGGTCACCTCTCGGCGAGAGGCTCCACAGGGCTTCAGCCGAACGATCGTCCCTGTGGGCAAAAGGTGAGGCCCGGGGACACTGTCCCATCCGCACCCACGGTTGGTTTAACGGGGAACTACCGATGGGTGTTCCCGCGTGACCAGGGCAGGCGCGGTGATCTGTGTCACCCGGAGGGGGCAAGAGGGGCGGACGGTTCTCGGGTCGCCGTACAACTCACGTCTCGGCTCGCCATACGGCTTCACGCGTCCGGGCGCTCGGGCTCGGATGTGCTCTCGCCTCCCAGAGTACGCCCGTCAGGTGCCGGTTACACGGGCCGGCGCCGTCCGCGATCGCGTCCAGGCCAAGAGCTCGTCCTCGCTCCAGGTGGTGATCACGCGCTCGGCGGGCACCCCGCACTCCTCGGCCCGCGCGCAGCCGTGGATCTGCCAGTCGAGCTGGCCGGGGGCGTGCGCGTCGGTGTCGATCGAGAAGAGCACGCCCGCGTCGAGCGCCCGGCGCAGAAGCCGGCGCGGTGGGTCGAGCCGTTCCGGGCGGCAGTTGATCTCCACGGCGGTACCGGACTCCGCACAGGCGGCGAAGACCGCGTCCGCGTCGAACTCCGACTCGGGCCGCCGACGCTCGGTGAGCAGCCGGCCCGTGCAGTGCCCGAGCACGTCCGCGAGCGGATTGCGTACGGCGGTGACCATACGGCGGGTCATCGCCCCGGCGTCCATGCGCAGCTTGGAGTGCACCGACACCACCACGACGTCCAGCGACTCCAGCAACTCCGGCTCCTGGTCGAGCGACCCGTCGTCGAGGATGTCGCACTCGATGCCGGTGAGCAGCCGGAAGGGAGCCCACCGGCGGTTGAGCTCCGCCACCACCGCCACCTGCTCGCGCAGCCGCTCGGGGGACAGGCCCCGCGCCACGGTCAGCCGCGGCGAGTGGTCCGTGAGCACCGCCCACTCGTGCCCGAGGCGCGCGGCGGTCCGGCCCATCGTCTCGATCGGGCTGCCGCCGTCCGACCAGTCGGAGTGCAGATGGCAGTCGCCGCGCAGCAGCGCTCGCAGCCGTTCGCCGCCCTCGGCGAGGGGGCCCGCGGCCTCCTGTTCCAGCGTCTCGAGATAGCCGGGCAGCCGACCGGCCACCGCCTCACGCACGACCTGCGCCGTCTTCGGCCCGATGCCCTTCAGCGACTCCAGGGTTCCGGCGGCGACGCGCCTGTCGACCTCCCCGGCGGGCAGCGCGGCCAGCACGGCCTCCGCGGTGCGGAAGGCCCGTACGCGATAGGTGGGGGCCTGGGTGCGCTCCAGCAGGAACGCGATCCGGTCCAGGGCCTCGACGGGATCCATCGGCACCACCTTCCGTGAGCTCCTCACCCCTTTCAAGCCCTTCAAGCCTTGCCCAGCCGCCGTCGGCCCGCACGGCGGGGTGTCACTCACCTCGGCCCGCTCGCGGGAATCGATCTACGCTCTAGGCATGACCGAAATCTCGAGCCCCCACATCTCCTACCCTCGGGTCATGGTGCTCGGGGTGCAGCCGTGCGACCCGCCGTTTCGCATCATGGAGATCGACGGGGAAATGGTCGGTGAGGCGAAGTCGATCACCGATGTCCTGACGATCGCCGGCTCCCACGGGATCCACATCCACGATCTCGACGACCCGGACGTGGTGCGCTGGGTGGGCGGCGACAAGTTCACCTGGGCGCTGCGCTAGGCCTGTCCGGCGGATCGGTCGGCGGGAAGCGACGGTGCCTTGTCGGCACCGGCGGATCAGGGCGCGGCGCCGGACAGCTGGATCGCGGGGCGGGGAGCGCGCGGACCTCGGGGTTCGCGCCGGTGTGAGCTGTCGCGGGAGGAGTGACCCCGCACCCCAGGAAAGATCACCAAAGGGTGGGAACCCGGCATGAGCCGATTCCCGCGAGGGCACGGTTGATCTTGCCGGGTGATCGCGACCGCCCCGGCGCCCCCTCTTCCCTCCGGGAGTCGTCATGCCCCGTGGCTTCGCCGTGCCCGCCGCCGCCTTCCTCGCCTCGACCGGTCTGCTGGCCTCGACCGCCCTCCTCGCCGCGGTACCGGCGAGCGCGGCGACGCACGGCGCGTCGCGGGCCGGAGACGTGTGCTTCTGGACCGCCGCCGGACAGCACGGCTCGTCGTGGTGCTACACCCCACCGGGCTATACGGACGTCCCGGAGTTCCTGCACGACAAAGCCGCATCCTTCAGGTCCAACGCCGACACCGCCGTGTACGCCATCGACTGGGGCCGCGGCACCTGCTACGCCCGGCTGATCCGGGCGCACGACCTGGCCGACAACTGGCCCTGGGGCGCCCGGCTCGACGGCGTCGCCGACACCATGATGGGCTGCGAGGTCGGCTGACCCGTGCGACTCCTTCGCGCGTTCGCCGCCGCCGCGCTCGCGGTGCTGGCGTTGACGGGGTGCTCCACGGCGACGGCGCAGCGGGCCGTGCCCCCGCTGCCCAGGACCGAGCGCGACCGCAACGACCTCATCGACACCGCCCAGCAGGTGCTCGTCGACCGCTGTCTGGCCCGGCAGGGACTGACCCTCCCGAACGCCTCGGCCCCGCAGGACCACAGCGCCTCGGCCCCGCAGGACCGCCGACTGCAAGGCGCCCTCTTCGGCCGCGGCCACCCCGAACTCTCCGTCGCCCTCGCCACCGGCTATACCGTCACCGCCCACACGGACGGCTGCCTCGCCGCCGCCGAGCGCGATCTCTACGGCGATCAGCGGCTCTGGTTCCGTACCCGGGTCGTGGTGAACAACCTGCGGGCCGAGGCCCAGCAGCGCATGAAGCGCGACCCCGACTACCGCGCCGCGACCGCCCGCTGGACCCGCTGCGTCACCCCGGCGCACGAGGCCCGCCCCGGCCGCCCCGACCCCGCCGTCTCCGCGCGCTGCGCACACGAGAGCGGCCTCACCCGGCTGCGGGCGCGGCTGGAACCGGCCCTGCTGGCCCGGGTCCGCGCCGAGCGGCACGGACAACTGACCACCTACCGGCAGCTGCGCACCCGCGCACTGCGCCGCGCGGCGGATCTGTACGCCGAGCGGACCGTCCAGGTAACCCTGAAGAAAGGCAGTGACCCTTCGTGATCACCCAGCGTCTCGCCCTCTCCGCCGCCGCGGCCCTGCTCGCCCTCACCGGCGGCCTCGCCCTGGCCACCCCCTCCGGCGCGGCCGACTGCCCCAGCGGCAACTTCTGCGTCTGGGAGAACGCCAACTTCGACGGCCAGCGCGCCAACTGGTCGGGGGATGACGGGTGGTGGGAGAGCTGGATCGCCGACACCGACTCCTCCTGGGCCAACCACGCCATCTCGGGTCCCGGCGTCAAGGACCACGTGAAGGTCTACGAGGACGCCTGGCAGGGCGGCGCCATGACCATCTGTCTCGGACCGGGGGAGGAGGTCGGCTACAACGCCGTGGCGAACGACCGAGGTGACTCGCACACCTGGTCCATGGGCTGCTGAGAGGCCGACCTCAGTCGCTCGCCCCCCAGCCGATCGACTTCGGCCGATCAACGCCGTCCGCCCGCGGTGGGGGCCGCGGGCGGACGGGTCATGCCGTGCGGCCCCTCATGCCTTCGGGGCCCCGCGCCGGTTGCGCCGGCCCTGCCGACGGCGCTTGGGATGCACCGCCCGGCCGATCCGCCGTCCCAGCAGCAGATAACCCACCAGCGCTCCGGACGTGTTGAGGATGACATCGTCGATGTCGAAGGCGCGTCCGGTGATCAGCGTGCCCTGGACCAACTCGACCAGCAGCATCACCACCGCGGTGAGCAGAAGAACGCGCAGGATTCCCCGGGCTTTCGGAATCAGCACGGGCACCAGCACGCCGAACGGCACACCGAGCACGACGTTCCCGCCGATCTGCTTCACGGCGTCGCGTAGCGCCGGCTGGTCGAGATAGGCCCGCAGAGAACTGCCGGGGTGCAGATTGGTGTGGATCAGCGCCTTCGACGCCGGTGACGGCTCCAGCGTCAGCCGGGCCAGCGCGACCGCGAACGCCACCATGGCCACGAAGGCCAGCAGCATCACGAGCAGCCGCACGGGCAGCGGGAGCGACTTGCGCTCCTGCGCGGGTACCGATGGCCGTCGACCGGATTTCGCCGTACCGGTGGTGCGCAGGGTGCTCAAGAGTGACGCCGTACGGACCATTCGATTCTCCCGGTTTCAACTGTTCTCCAGGTAGGGCGGTTACCCGCAGAGCGTCCTTCGATGCCGAGCCCCGCGCGACGGAAGGAGGGGGTGGAGGCGGGGCCCGGTGGGGCGACGGCCTCGCCCCACCGGACCTTCGCCGGAGTGCGGCCCGGCTCAGGCGCCGTAGCTCACGCTCACCTCCTTGAAGCCGAGGGAGCGCAGCAGGCCGTCGAGCATGCCGGTGGTGTTCTCCTCGGCCCGTTTGGTGAGCTCGCTGTCCTTCGCCGCGTCGCCGATGTGCTTGACCGCGAGCTTCTGCACGGCCTGTTCGCTGTCCGGGTTGTCGGAGAAGAAGTCGCCGAGCCGGTCGAGCAGCCCACGCTGTTTGGAGACGGCGTACGAACGGTTGGGGTCGAGCGCGGGCTTGCCGAGGAACGCGTGCGGCAGCCGCAGGGTGGCCGTGGTGCGGTCGGCGTCGACCGTCACGTCCTTCTTGGCGAGCGCACCGAGGTCGACATACGCCTCGACCGTGCCGGCCCCCACGTACAGCGTGCGGGTGCCGCGGATCGCGTCGGGCAGATACTTGGCATCCTTCTCCAGGTCCACCACCACCTGGAAGTTGCCCGAGGCGGCGTCGTAACGGCTCATGTCCTGGATCGACTTGAGGAGGGCTGGTCCGGAGCGGTCGTGCGTCTGGGTGCCGAACAGGTCGCGCAGCCCAGGCAGAACGGCCAGGCGCAGCCCGGCGAACAGCACCACGAGCACCAGCACGACGGCAGTGATCGCCTTGGCCCACGCGGGCATGCGCTTGGGCAGGCGCTTGATGGACGTTGTCATTCGACGGTCCCCCTTCCTGCTCACCGGATGCCCCCCAAATCACCTACTAGGCCGCCCTGTTGGCGGATTGACGTCGCTGACGGGGAGCGCGGGCGGGAGCGCGTCCACGGTGGCGGCACCGGCCACCGCACTTCGCCGTACGCCGAATGAGCGCCGCGTCCGCCCGCCGTACCGCATCCGCCGCACTACACGCGGTGGTCCCCCGACGGGCGGGACCACCAGACCCCTTCTCCGTGGGTGAGGCCCGGCAGCCGCAGCTCGACCTCCCGCACATGCCGGGCCGGCAGCTCGCCGGTGACGAGCCAGGAGGTCCGGCCGCCGGTCGTCTCCCCGAACTGCGCGCCGTGCGCGGCGAGCCGAGCGGTGACCGGGGCCAGCGCATCGAGCGGGAGTTCCACCTCGAAGGCGTGGTACGGCTCGTACACCCGCGTCCCCGCCCGCTCCAGCGCGCGTCGCAGCACGACCGGGGTGAGGCCGCGGAAGTCGGCGGCCGTGCTGAGCGGCGCGACGAATCCGGAACGGACGAGCGTCACCCGGTAGTCCGTGACCGGCCGCCCGTGCCGACCGGAGAGCAGGGTCGCGTGGACCGTGTCCTCGATGGCCTGGTGGAAGGCCCGGGGCAGGGCACCGAGCTCGGTCTCGTACGTGAAGACGCCTCCGGAGCCGTGCGGACCGGGCTCGATCCGCAGCCCGACCGTGGCCCAGAACCCGACGTGCCCGTGCCGCTGGATCTCCTCGCAGGCCTCGCCGGTGCCGTCCGGCCGTTCCAGGAACCGCACCCGGCTCGGCTCGAACTCCGCCTCGATGCCGAAGTCCTGGGCTAGCGTGGCCGCCAGGACCTCCTTCTGGACCTCGCCGTAGAGGAGCAGCGCGGTGCTGCCGGACGCGGCGGGCCGGGCGTGCATCAGCGGGTCCTGGTCGGCCAGCGCGAGGAGGGCCGAGCGCAGCGGGGCCGCCTGGTCGGGGTGCCGGGCCCGGACGAGGGTCTCCAGGGTCGGCGCCGCGAACTGCGGCGCGCGGTCGGTGACCTCGCCGAGCCGATCGCCGACGCGGATGCCGGCGACGCCCCGGAGCGCGGCGATGTTGCCCGCGGTCAAGGTGGCGGCCCCCGGCCGCCCCACGACCTCCAGTTCCCGGGCCCGGCCGGGGACCCGAGTGGCGCGCCCGTCGGCCTCGCGCCGGGTGAACGCGAGCCGCTGTCGACGCGTCACTTCACCGCCGTACAGCCGCAGATACGCCGTGCGCTCGCCGCCGGGTCCGGGGCGCACGGCGAAGACCGTGCCCCGTGGCTCGGCGGAGTCGGGGGCCGTCGGGCGCGGGACGAGCAGGCTCAGCCCCTCGACCAGCTCGGTGACCCCTTGCCCGCCCAGGGCGGACCCGAAGAAGACCGGGTGGAGGGAGCCGTCGGCGGTGCGCGCGACGAGCGCGGCCGCCAGGTCGTCCGGGGTCGGCGGAGGGCCGTCCACGACCGCGGCGAGGACGTCCGTGTCCACCTCCGCGAGTGTGCCGGCCGCCGTCTCGTCCAGCGGACGCCGGACGATCCGGGCACGCGCGGTGCCGAGGCCGCGCACACCGACGAGCGGGACGACGTACGGCGTGAGGCGGCGCCGGATGTCGTCGAGGAGTCCCGCCTCCCGCGCACCCGCCCGGTCGATCTTGTTGACGAAGATCAGGGTGGGCAGCCCGAGCCGTCGCAGGGTCTTCATCAAGACGCGCGTCTGTGCCTGCACGCCCTCCACGGCGGACAGAAGCAGCACGGCGCCGTCGAGGACCTCCAGAGCGCGCTCGACCTCGGCGATGAAGTCGGCGTGCCCGGGGGTGTCGATGAGGTTGATCTGGACGTCGCCGACGGTGAAGGCGGCGACGGCCGAGCGGATGGTGAAGGCGGCGACGGCCGAGCGGATGGTGATCCCGCGCCGGCGCTCGATCTCCCCGTCGTCCGTGCGGGTGTCACCGGCGTCGACGCTGCCGAGCCGGTCGATGGCGCCGGCGTCGAAGAGCAGCCGCTCGGTGAGGCTGGTCTTACCCGCGTCGACGTGGGCCAGAATGCCGATGTTCAGAGTGTCCATGCGTGGTCGAGTCCTCGGGAACAGTCGTCCGGTGGGGGCGCTGAGAAGTTCCGAGGAATCGGCGCATGTCCTTCTCCCATGGGTGAGGGGCGCTGGCGGGTCCATCCTGGCGTATGCCCCGTGACCGTGCGCAACCGAATTTCCCCCGGTGGGAGTACCCGGGCGAGGGCCAGTAGCATGAGGCACGCATCCCGGGTCGATCATGCCAACCGGCGGCGCACCCGGATCGATCTTGCGAGGAGCGGTCGTGCGTGACATCGCCGTGTTCAGCGGTAGTGCCCATCCCGAGCTGGCGGCAGAGGTCTGCGCCCATCTCGGCGTGCCCCTCAGCCCGACCCGGGTCAGCCGGTTCGCCAACGACTGCCTGGAGGTCCAGCTCCAGGCCAACTGTCGCGAGCGCGATGTGTTCCTCGTGCAGCCGCTCGTCACCCCGGTGCAGGAGCACCTCGTCGAACTGCTGATGATGTGCGACGCGGCGCGCGGTGCCTCCGCCGGGCGGATCACCGTGGTCATGCCCCACTATTCGTATGCCCGTTCGGACAAGAAGGACATGCCCCGGATCTCCATGGGCGGGCGGCTGGTCGCCGACCTGCTGGTGGCGGCCGGGGCCAGTCGCGTCCTCGCGATGACGCTGCACTCCCCGCAGGTCCACGGGTTCTTCTCGGTGCCGGTCGACCATCTGCACGCCCTTCGAGAACTCGCCGCGCACTTCCGCGGTCACGATCTGTCGCGTACGACGGTCGTGTCGCCGGACCTGGGCAACGCCAAGGAGGCCGCGGCCTTCGCCCGGCTGATCGGCGCCCAGGTGGCAGCCGGTGCCAAGCAGCGGTTCGCCGACGACCGGGTGAGCATCAGCTCCGTCATCGGTGAGATCACCGGGCGCGATGTCATCGTCCTCGACGACGAGATCGCCAAGGGCAGTACGGTCCTCGAACTCCTGGAGCGGCTGCGGGAGTTGGGGCCGCGGTCCATCCGGGTCGCCTGCACCCACGGGCTGTTCGCGGCGGGCGCGCTCAAGCGGCTGAGCGAGCAGGAGGACATCCTGGAGATCGTGTGCACCAACACCGTGCCGGTGCCGGTCGAGGAACACACCGAGAAGCTGCGGATCCTGTCCATCGCCCCGGCGCTCGCCGAGGCCGTGCGCCGCATTCACAACGGTGAGTCAGTCAGCGCCCTGTTCGACGCGCCCCCGAGCGAATGAACAGGAAGAGCGCCCCTTCCTGACCTCGTTCAGCGCTCTGCACCTCACTCGGCCCCCCGCCAGGAAGCGGCGCAGCAACACTCGGCGTCACCCAGGTGATCAGGAGGGCTCGCAGCGGCGAAGGCGAAGCTCGAGCGGACCGAGACCCAGGCCGGCCAGGCTCCTAGCCTCTCGCTGTGACCGACTCCTTGGAGATCATCCTCAGAAAGGGACCGGCGAGCCCCGACGTCCTGATCGAGCTCTCCAACCTCCATTACATCTCCGTCTCGAAGCCCCCTGAGATCTCCGGCTGCTTCATCGACGCAATCTCCCTGATCCATCTCCAGAAGACCCCGCGCCCTTGGCCCGGAGACGCTGCCGGCCGTGTCCGACGATGCGACGGGCTGCCGGAACTCGCGTGGCTGCGGGTCCTTGGCCCGACTGAGGCGGACGTCATGGCGTCGATCGTGACCGTCTGCACGGCAGTGAGCGACGACAAAGCCTCGACGGACACGACCAGATGACAGGCTTCACCACGACGCCCTCGACGCCGCCCAGGGCGCCCATCCGGTCCAGGGCCGTCTCGACGTTCTGGGCGGGATGGGCGGTCTGGGGGCGCGGAGTTCCGTCTGCCGCTGCTGATCAGCCTGTTCGGGTTCGCCGCGCTCTCCGCGGTCATCTTGAACAAGGCGATGAGCCTGGTCGTGGCCCTGGTCACCCTGCCCGCCCGCTTGGCGGCGGTCCCGGCCGCCGAGGTGGCCGCGCGCCGGCCGGTCGCGGTCAACCTGCTGGCCGGGAGCCTGCTGGGCGCGTGGGCCGGAGCGTCCTGGGCGGTGCGGATGCGCAGCTCCACGCTGTACAAGGTGCTGGCGGCCCTGATGGTGTTCATGGCGACCGCCCTGATGGTCACGCACACCACCGCCCTGGACGCGCTCGCGCTGCCACCGTGGGCTCAGGTGTCCTGCGGGGTCGTGGCCGGGTTCGGCATCGGGGTGGTTCAGCTCGGGTTGAGGCACTGCGCGTCCGTCGGGTGCATTCCCAGGTGGTCGGCCACCGCCTGGTCGTCTCGTGGCTTAATATCTGCGCGGCGCAGAGAATGTCTTGTACATTGGCTGCATGACGCAGAGAATCTCCCAACCCACCGTCGCTGTCACTGGCGCGACCGGCGCCCAGGGCGGCGCTACCGCTCGGGCCCTGCTCGGCCACGGGTTACGGGTCCGCGCGCTGACCCGTAACCCGTCGTCCGCGGCCGCCGAGCAGTTGCGCCGACTCGGCGCGGAGGTGGCGTACGCCGACTTCGACGACCGCGTCGGCCTGGATGCCGCGCTCGCCGGGGCCGACGCACTGTTCGCGATGTCCACGCCCTTCGGCACCGACATCGACGCCGAGGTGCGGCAGGCGGTCACGTTGCTCGACGCCGCCGCCGCGAGCGGGACCGTCCGGCACATCGTGTTCACCTCGGCCGCCAACGCGGACCGCGGCACCGGCATCCCCCACTTCGACAGCAAGCACCGCATCGAGCTCCACCTGCGGAGCCTGGGCATCCCCTGGACGGTTATCGCCCCGGGCGTCTTCATGGACAACTACACCGGCGAGTGGACGATGAGCGGCCTGCGCGAGGGCCGGTTCGCCCTGCCTCTGCCCGCCGACCTGCCGCTGCCGTTCATCTCGGCCGCCGACATCGGCGCGTTCGCGGCGCTCGCCCTCCGGCATCCCGAGGAGTTCGCCGGTCGGCGCATCGACCTCGCCTCCGATCGTGTCACGTGCTCCGAGATCGCCGAGGCCCTCTCCACCGCCTGCGGTCGTCCGATCGAATTCGCGCCGGTCCCCCTCGCTGAGATCGAGGCGTACTCCGCTGATTTGGCCACCATGTTCCGCTACTTCGCCGGTACCGGTCTCGACGTGGACGTCGAAGAGCTGCGGCGCGACCACCCCGAGGTGGGCTGGCGGAGCTTCGCCGACTGGGCAGCCGCCCAGCACTGGGATCTGGAGGCCCGGTAAAGGAGATGCCGAGGTACGCCAACAGCTTCGCGAGTCGGATACCGAGATACAGCCGGCTTTGAAGGCGTCAAAGCACGGTGGTCGGCACTGAGGGACGGCTTGCCGTCGTCAGGGCTTGGGCGTCCCAGCCCGAGGCGAGGAGCACGGCGGCGGGGTTGCTGGCGGCGGCGATGACGTCGCGGTGGATCTGTGCATCGTGGTCGAGTTCCGCTTCAAAGTACAAGTGGCCGACAAGGCCGGGACGAAACTCGGCTCGGCCTTGTCGGCCATCACCGCCGTCCTCGGTGATGGCCTTGAATTCGAGCTTGTCACGTAGGGCGATGTGGTGACGTTCGTGGTGTAGGGAGCCCTGGCCTGTCTGTGTGCGGATCAGCGGGCGATCGAGATCGCGAACGGCGCGAATCCGCTGGACCGGATCACGTGCGGTACGAACAGGATCGCGGCCTCGACAGCCCGCGCGGTCTCGATCCCGCCGAGGTCTGTGATCCACTCCTGGTGCCAGCCGAGGTCCAGGAGAAGCTCGTGGACGACCTGCTTGGCCTCCGGGTCCTTGCCGGAGAGGAAAGCGGTTGGCGTCTGGGCGAGCGCGGCGGGGGCGGTCATCACCGAGTGAAGCATCGTGTTGAGCGTTTTGACGACGAGCGTCTCCGGCAGCGCGTCTTGGAGTTGCTCCGCGAGACTTGAGCCGGGGTAGAGCAGATCGGCGGGCAGTCCGTCCGGTCCGTCGACAGTGGCGTTGGAGACGTCCACGAGGATCTTGCCCCGCAGCTCCGTGCGCAGTGCGGCGAGCCGCTCCAGCGAGCCGGCGCCCGGCGTGGCGTTGATGACGATCTGTGCTGTGCGGACGGCTTCGGCGGCAGCGCCTGGCGAGCGGTCCGCCACGGTCACCTCGTGCCCGGCCCGAGTGAGGGCGGTGGCCAGGCCGCCGCCGACGCGGCCGCCGCCGAGAACGGTGATCTTGCTCATGCTGAACTGGTCCTCCTGGTCTTTCTGGTTCTCGCAAGTGGTCAGGGGTCAGCGGGACAGCGTGGCAACCGCATCGGCGTGCACGCCGGATGCCGCGGCCAGGAAGCTTTCGCTCTCCGGGGTCCAGGGGTGGCCCTCGGCGTCGGAGATCCGTCCGCCGGCCTCCGCGACGAGCAGCGCCCCGGGAAGCAGGTCCGCGCGGGCCCCGGCGAACTGCCAGAAGGCGTCGATCCGGCCTGCGGCCACGTTCAGCAGGTGCAGGGTGGCGGGCACGGATGTCCGCACCACGAGCGCGTCGAGGAGCATCTCGGTGATCGAGGAGCCGACGCGCCGTACGACCTTCTCGTCCTCGTCCGGCCTTGCCTGGCTCGTGGCCACGATGCTCAGGCCGAGGTCCGTGGTCCGGGACACGTGCAGCGGCCGGCCGTCGAGGTGGGCGCCGGCGCCGGTGAGCGCGGTGTAGGTCTCGCCGGTCAACGGCAGGTGGACCGCGGTGAGCACCGGCTGGTTGTCGCGCACGAGGGTCGCGGTCACCGCCCACTCCGGCAGGGCGTGCAGGTGGTTGACGTTGCCTTCGGCCGGGTCCACGACCCACCATTCGCCGGACGGCAGAGCGCCGCCCGCCAGCTCGTCCTCCACCCAGCGGGCGTCCGGGCGCAGGGCTGTGAGGCGGGGGCGCAGGATGTCGAGGGCCGTGTCGTCGTTGGCGGCGAGCGCGCGCATCAGCTCTTCGCGGCTCTGGTAGCGGACCACGTCGCCGAAGCGCTCCTGCAGCGCCGAGCCCGCCGTGCGTACGGCGATCGCTGTCCGTGCGAGCAGGTCGGCGTCGGAGGTGGGGGCGGAGTCGGCGGCTGCGGTACTACCGGTGTTCTGAATCGACTCGGGCATGGCGGTACTCCCGTCTGAGCAGGGGTGATTGAGACCAACCGGGCGAGAACCAGGTTCTTTTGCGCCCGCATCTCGAAGGTAGAAGCGGCCATCGTTAACTTCAAGTGCATGTAAAGCACGGCTAGGATGACTCCCATGCAATTGGATCTGAATCTGCTCGCCGCGCTCGACGCTCTCCTGGAGGAAGGCAGCGTGGCCGGCGCCGCCGACCGCCTGCACGTCACCGCCCCCGCGATGAGCCGCAGCCTCGGCCGGATCCGGCGCACGACGGGCGATCAGATCCTGGTGCGCACAGGGCGCACGATGACCCCGACGCCGTACGCGATCGCCGTCCGGGAACAGGTGCACGACCTGCTCCAGCAGGTCCGGGGCGTGCTGGCGCCGAGCCGTGAACTCGACCTCGCGACGCTCGAACGCACCTTCACACTCCGCTGGCACGACGCACTCGTCGCCCTCAGCGGCCCCGCGCTTCTCGCTGCCGTGTGTGAGCAGGCGCCGGGTGTGCGGCTGCGCTTCATCGCGGAATCGAGCATCGACACACCCGAGTTGCGCCGCGGCGAGGTCGACCTCGCCGCGAACGCGGACCGCCCGACGGCACCCGAGATCCGCGCCGATCGGGTGGCCGAGACCCAGCACGTCATCGTCGTGCGGCGGGGACACCCGCTCACCCGTGTCAAGGCCGTCACCGCCGCGCGGTACGCCTCGGCCGAGCACATCACCGTCTCGCGGCGCGGAAAGGTGAGCAACATTCTCGACGACGTTCTCGCGCGACTGGACCTCACCCGACGTGTGGTGGCGACCGCGCCCACCGAAGGAGCCGCGTTCGAGTTCGTGCGAGGCTCCGACCTCCTCGTCACAGCCCCCGAATCCACGGCGCGTTCGGCCGCCGTGGATCTCGGCCTGGTCCTGCTCCCGCTCCCGCTCGATCTGCCGCCGGCCCCGGTGTACCTGTCATGGCATCAGCGCTATGACACCGACCCCGCACACATCTGGCTACGCGATCTGGCACGGACCGCGTTGACCAGTGGGATGACGCGATGAGAGGACTGCGTCAAACGGCACGTTGACACCTGCCGATGTCGGCGACCTGCCGGCGAGCCGCGACCTCCGAGACGGCGTGCCCAGCGTGCCCGGCGGTCAACTCCTGGCGTGCCGTCTCAAGGCGACGGCGTCGGACATAGGCGCCGACCGGACCGTGGCCGACGATCCTCCGATCGAGATCGTGCGGCCGGTCAGCGGCCCTGGCGGGACGGGCTTGCCGGTCAACTGGCCGGGGAAGAACCCGCCCCAGATCTGCATGTACCCCGCTGAGATCTGCTCCTGCATCGCGGGGATGGACTCGGCCAATCAGCGTCGCTGTGGCCGGCGGCCAGGTCGCCGGCCCACCACCTCCTCGAATCCCGGTACCGCACTCGGGATCGGCTTGGGATCCACCACGAACACGTCGAAGTCAAGGCTCATCGTCTTCTCCGGTCCTCCGGCATCGCTGACTCGGCTTGACCTCATGATCACTCCGGCGGACGGCGGCGGAGTATCAGCATGTTGACTGCACTGCGAGCCCGAGCCGCGCGGCCGGTTGCAGTCATGTTGCTGATACCTCCCCACGGTGCGTTGCCGGATGCTGGTTTTCATGAACCTGAACGCAGCCACATCCGGGGGCGGCGCGCGCCTGCTGGCGGACGGGAACCAGGTGCCGGTGCTCGGCCTCGGCGTCTGGCAGGTACCGGCCGGGCGCGCGTGCGTCAACGCCGTGAGCTGGGCTCTCGACGCCGGTTACCGGCATATCGACACGGCTCAGGCATACGGCACATGAACGTGTAGCTCATCCCCCGTCGCCATGGAGGAAGGCCTGAAGTGCGCCATCCGGGAGGGCAGCAGGGGTCATAACGTGCCCGACGTGGCCTCCGGCTGCCCCAGCGCCGCGTCCAGCGACGCCGAGGGCGGCAGGAGCCGGGCCAGGCCGGTCACCTTGAGGACGCGTAACGTCAGCGGCCGGGTGCAGACCAGGTGCAGCCGGCCGCCCCGGTCGAGAACGCGGCTCCTGGCGCGGTACAGCAGACGCAGCCCGGAGCAGTCGAAGAACTCCACGGGCCGCAGGTCGATCACGATCTGCGGCTCCGGGTGCCCCGTCTCGGCGTCCAGGTACGGCGTGATCTCCAGCGCCGCGACGATGTCGATCTCCCCGTGGAACTCCAGCACCGTGTGACCCCGGTCCAGGCGGACGCGCAGATGACGGGTGGGCGGTGCGGGGTCGTACGTCACGGCGACATCGCCTCCAACCGGCTGCTGACCCACTCCTGGTGGCAGGGCCCGCAAAACCGTTCCCTGCTCTGCAAGTTACCCTCGTTGGAGTGAATTCCAGCATGTTCGATTGACATATGTCTGTGATTTGCAGGGCGAGTCGCCCCTCGGGTCGGCCACGCGGATCACGACAGAGCGTGCCACGCCTTGGACAGAGCCTGGCGGAACTGATCCGTCTGGTGTGCGCTGAGCTCGCGCACCATGCGTTCCTCCAGCTCACGCACCGCGTCGGTGTACCGCGCCAGTAGCTCACGCCCCTCGTCGGTGAGCAGGATCAGCAGCTCGCGCCGGTTGTGCGGATTGCGCTCGCGGCGGATCAGTCCGCGGTTCTCCAGTGAGCGCACCAGGTCGGCCATCGACTGCGCGGTCACGAAGGAGTCCCGCGCGAGCTGTGCCGCCGAGAGGCCGTCGTGTCGCTCCAGCACGGTGAGTGACGTGTACTGCAGTGCGGTGATCCCCGCCGGCTTCACCAGTTCGTCGAGGTGGGAGCGTACGACTAGCTCCACCTGCTTGACCATGTAGAGCAGGGACGGAGGTGCCTTCGTTGCCTGGGTGCCGACCATGGGTTCAGCCTAAGCCATTGACAGGAATCCTGTCCGTAATGAAACTGCGAACCAACAGGAATCCTGTTGGTTGAAATCTTGGCGATCAAGGCTGAGGAGTGGGCAATGACGACCACCTTCGAGAGCGGGCCCGGGCGGCTGTTCATCGGCGGACAGTGGCGCGAGGCGGCCGACGGAGCGCGTACGGACGTGATCGACCCGTCCACCGGCCAGGTGGTCACGACGGTCGCCGAGGCGGGTGCGGCGGACGTGGACGCCGCCGTACGCGCCGCACGGGAGGCCTTCGACCACGGCCCCTGGGCCGGCCTGAGCGGACGGGAGCGGGGCAGGGTGCTGCACCGCGTCTCGGAGCTCATCCGCGAGAACGCCGACGAGCTCGCCGCCCTGGAGAGCCTCGACGTCGGCAAGCCCCTCTCCCTGTGCCGCCCCGTCGACGTGCTCACGGCGGCCGACGAGTACGAGTACTGCGCCGCGCTCGCCCAGACCCTTGACGGCGCCACCCGCGACACCCCGCTGGGCGCCTTCGCCTACACGCGCCGGGGACCGCTCGGCGTGGTCGCCGCGATCACGCCCTTCAACTTCCCGCTGATCCTCTCCAGTTCGAAGCTCGCCCCGGCTCTCGCGGCCGGGAACACCGTGGTGCACAAGCCCGCCGACGAGACCCCGCTCAGCGCCCTGTACATGGCCCGCCTGCTCCAGGAGGCCGGGGTCCCGGACGGCGTGGTGAACGTCGTCACCGGCAGCGGACCGGTCGCGGGCGAGGCGCTGCTGCGCAACCCCGGCATCGACAAGCTCGCCTTCACCGGTTCGACCGCCGTCGGCCGGCACGCCGCGAGCGTCGCGGGCGAGGCGCTCAAGCCGGTCACCATGGAACTGGGCGGCAACGCGGCCCACGTCGTCTTCGAGGACGCCGACCTGGAGAAGGCGGTCGGCGCGGTCATCAAGGGATTCGTCTTCAACACCGGGCAGTTCTGCATGGGCGGCCCGCGGCTGCTGGTGGCACGCTCGGTGTACAGCACCCTGCTGAACATCCTCGCCGACGCCGTCCCCGGCGTCCCGGTCGGCGACCCCCGCGCCCCCGAGACCGTCGTCGGTCCGATGGCGGGGGAGAGGCACCTCAGGAAGGTCGAGGAGTACGTCGAACTGGCCCGCAAGGAGGGCGCCCGCATCGTCTGCGGCGGCGAGCGGCTCGAACTGAACGGTGGCTACTACTACAAGCCCACGGTCCTCGCGGGCCTGCCGAACGACTCCCGCGTGATCCAGGAGGAGATCTTCGGCCCGGTCCTCACCGTCCAGCCCTTCGACACCGAGGACGAGGCCGTCGAACTGGCCAACTCCACCCCGTACGGCCTGGCTTCGGGCATCCAGACCTCCGACCTCACCCGCGCGCACCGCGTCGCCGACCGGCTCCAGGCGGGCATCGTCTGGATCAACGACTGGGCGATGCTCGACCCCGCGGTCCCCTTCGGCGGGGTCAAGGACTCCGGCTTCGGCCGGGAGTACGGGCCCGAGGCCCTCGCCTCCTACACCAAGGTCAAGTCCGTCGTCGTCTCGCTCGACTGAGCCGCGCACCATCACCAAAGGGAGTTCGTACGATGTCCACCCCCACCCGCGCGGCCGTGGTCGAGTCCTCAGGCGCGCCGTTCACGCTCGCCGATGTCGAACTCGACGAGCCCGGCTCCGGCGAAGTCCTCGTCCGTATGGTGGCGACCGGCCTGTGTCACACCGACCTCGGTGTGGCGAGCGGCGGTCTGCCCTTCCCTCTGCCCGGCGTCCTCGGCCACGAGGGAGCGGGCGTCGTCGAGGCCGTCGGACCGGACGTCACCGGCGTCGCCCCCGGCGACCATGCCGTCCTGTCCTTCACCTCCTGCGGCGGCTGCCGCAACTGCCGTGACGGGCATCCCGCCTACTGCGCCACCTGGCTGCCGCTGAACCTCATCGGTGGCCGGCGCGCCGACGGCACCAGCACGATCAGCCGTGCCGGGGCCCCGCTCGGCGGGCACTTCTTCGGGCAGTCCTCCTTCGCCGAGCGGGCGCTGGTCGACGCGCGCAGCCTGGTGAAGGTCGACCCCGATGTGCCGCTGGAGTCCGTCGCTCCCCTGGGCTGCGGGGTGCAGACAGGGGTCGGTGCGGTCTGGAACGTGCTGAAGCCCGGGCTCGGCGACACCCTCGTCGTGCTCGGCGCCGGAGCGGTCGGCCTGTCGGCGGTGATGGCCGCCGCCCTGACCCCCGTCACGAGGATCATTGCGGTCGACCGGGTCGCCGAACGTCTCACCCTGGCCAAGGAGTTGGGTGCGACGCACACGATCGACGCGGGCGAGGCCGACCTCGGCGAGGTCGTCGCGCTGCTGACGGACGGTCACGGTGCCGACGGTGTCGTGGAGACCACCGGCAGCGTCGCCGTACTGCGCCAGGGCGCCGACGCGCTCGCCGCGCGCGGCACCCTGGTCGTGGTGGGCGCCCCACCCTTCGGTACCGAAGTCGCCCTGGACGTCAACGGGTTGATCCCCGGCAAGCGGATCGTCGGCCTCACCCTGGGGGACGGCGAGACCCAGACCATCATCCCCGCGCTGGTCCAGCTCGTGAAGGAGGGGCGGCTCCCGCTGCACCGCCTGATCAGCCACTATCCGTTCGCGGACATCGAGCAGGCGGTGCGGGACATGAAGGCGGGCAAGACGATCAAGCCCGTACTGACCTTCTAGTCGACAACCTGTGCTGACCTTCTAGTCGGCACCCCGTACTTGCGTTCTAGTCGACCGTGAGCACGAGCTTCCCCGTGGTCCGGCCGGTGTCGCCGAGCGCGTGTGCCTCGGCGGCGTCGGCCAGCGGGAACGTCCCGGCGATCGTCGCGCGCAGCTTGCCCGCGTCGACGAGGTCCGCGACCGCCCGCATGCCCGCGTGGTCCGCCTCCACCAGCATCCGCGCCGCCCGCACACCGAGCGCCGCGGCCTCCTTGTAGAGCTCCTCCGGCCCCATCGGCAGGATCGACACCACGATCCCGCCCTCGCGCAGCACACGCAGCGAATGGAAGGTGTTCTCCCCGCCGATCGTGTCCAGGACGACGTCGACGTCCCGGACCGCCTCGGTGAAGTCGGTCTCCCGGTAGTCGATCAGCTCGTCGGCGCCGAGGCCGCGCAGGAACTCGTGCTTGCCCGCGCTCGCCGTGCCGATCACATACGCGCCCCGCGCCTTGGCGATCTGCACGGCGACATGCCCGACGCCGCCGGCCGCGGCGTGGATCAGCACCCGCTGCCCCGGCCGCAGATCGGCCGTGTCGACCAGCGCCTGCCAGGCGGTCAGCGAGACCAGCGGCAGGGCGCCCGCCTCCGTGTGGTCGATCCCGGCCGGCTTGGGCGCGAAGGAGCGGGCGGGCGCGGTCACGTACTCGGCGTGCGAGCCGTGTCCGAACGGGTAGGGCAGCATGCCGAAGACCTCGTCGCCGGGCTCGTACAGGGTGACGCCGACCCCGACGGCCTCCACCACTCCGGAGACGTCCCAGCCCAGGACGAAGGGCGGCTGCCCCAGGAATCCGCCCGTCGCCCGGTGCTTCCAGTCGGTCGGGTTGACCCCGGCCGCCCGCACCCGCACCAGTACCTCGCTCGGCCCGGGTGCCGGCCGCTCCGTCTCCACTTCCTTGAGTACCTCGGGCCCGCCGAGGACGTCCTGACTGATCGCGCGCATCGTGTTCGCAGTGCTCATGAACACAGCGTGCCGGGCCGGCACGCTCCGCGAAATGGCAAGATTGCCAACCTTCGATAAGATCGTGCCATGAGCCGAGTGGAGCGTGTGGAGCGCGTGGTCGTCCTGGCACTGGACGGCGTCTACCCCTTCGAGCTGGGCATCCCCAGCCGGATCTTCGGCGCCGCGGACGGCCGGTACGAGGTGCTGACCTGCACCGTCGACGGTCGCCCGGTGCGCTGCAACGCCGACTTCTCGGTCACCGTCGAGCACGGCCCCGAGGCGCTGGGCACGGCGGACACGGTGGTGATCCCCGCCATGGACCCGGTCGCCGTGACCGCGGAGCTCCCCGCCGAGGTCATCGCCGCGCTCGCGCTCATCCGCCCGGGCACCCGCATCGTCTCCATCTGCACGGGCGCGTTCGTGCTGGCGGCGGCCGGTCTCCTGGACGGGCGGCGGGCGACCACGCACTGGCAGCTGGCCGACGATTTCCGGCGCCTGTTCCCGCGGGTGTCCCTGGACGCGGACGTGCTCTTCGTGGACGACGGCACGATCCTCACCTCCGCCGGTGCCGCCTCCGGCGTCGACGTCTGTCTGCACATCCTGCGGGGCGACCACGGGAGCGAGCTGGCCAACAAGGTGGCCCGGCGCTGTGTGGTGCCGCCCTGGCGCGACGGCGGTCAGGCCCAGTACATCGAGCAGCCCGTGCCGGACATGGCGGCGACCAGCACGGCGGCGACCCGCGGGTGGGCCCTCGCCCGACTGGGTGACCCGCTGACCCTGGCCGATCTCGCCGGACACGCCCGCATGAGCCTGCGCACCTTCGCCCGCCGCTTCAACGACGAGGTGGGGATGAGCCCCGGCCGCTGGCTCATCCAGCAGCGCGTCGTCAGGGCCCGCCATCTGCTGGAGTCCAGCGACCTCTCCGTGGACCAGATCGCCGGCGAGGTCGGCTTCGCGACGGGCGCCTCGCTCCGTCAGCACCTGCACGCGGCGATCGGCGTCTCGCCGGGGGCCTACCGGCGCACGTTCCAGGCGGCTCGCTGAGCGACGAGCGCTCACCGTCCCCCGTACGATCCCTCACCGTCCCCCGTACGATCCGTCACCGTCCCCCGTACGAACGATCACGGTCCCTCGTGCGTCGGAGGAGGGACAACGAACGTTCGTCGAACAGGGGGCGGGATGCGCAGAGGGATCATGGCGGCGGTGGCGCTGGCGGGACTGGCGGCGGTGGGGTGCGACGACCACGGGGTGCGCGAGGATCTCGTCGTCACCGGTACGCCCCCGGCAACGCCGTACGCGGGGCGGCTGGACCTGCCGTTCAGGGAGAGCGCGGACGGCAGCGCCCGAGAATTCGAGGAGAGCTCGGGCGCGGCCGGCCGGGCGTTGGAGTGCGACGGCCCGATCTACTCGGGCGGTGGGGGCGACGGGTGGGCCGAGCGTGACGGCGGCTCGACGCCGGAGGAGGGCCTGAACGCGTACTTCGACATGGACCAGCCCGAACTGCCCGATCACGGCTACCGGGTGGAGCGCAGGGCGGCGGGCCGCGTCCTGTTCTCGTACGACGTCGACGGCAGGACCAAGATCGCCGTTGTCGTCGCCAAGGACCAGCCGAACCGCCCCGGTTGGGGCCCGGAGACGAACGCCTCCTGCGACCCGGCCGAACTCCCCGCGAGTTTTACGGACAACAGGTTCGAGATCTGGACCGACCGGGACGGCCGTCGCCTGCCCACCACGACGGTGAGCAGCTCGACGGGGCCGGAGCACTGCGACTGGGAGAGCGTCCACTTCCTTGCGTTGGGCGGGCGCGAGGACGTCAGGCAATACGCCCGTGATCCCCGCGGGGTGCTCGGGAGCGAGCTGCTCACCGCGGCGTACAAGGGGGACGTCCGTATGCCCGCGGTCGCGCACGACACCGGATACCGCTTCCACGACTGGGCGCTCTGGCTGACGGACGACAAGGCCACGGCGTACGTACGCACGAACCACGGGGTGGAGGCATGGCCCGCCACGAAGGAGCGGGTGGCCTGCAAATGAGACTTCAGCGGCTCATGTGCAGGGCGACCAGCAACTGCCAGACCTGGTCGGCGACTTCCTCCGGGGTGCCCTCAAGCAGTCCGTGCAGCCAGTCGGCGAGCACCCCCGCGAACGTGGCGGCGACCGCGGAGGCCACCAGCGGGGCGTCCGGGGCGCCCGCGAGGGTGCGCTCGGCCAGGCTGCGGGCGCGCAGGTCGCGATGGAGGACGTGCCCGAGCGGGCCGCCCCCGCCCGGGCTGAGCAGCGCGCGGTAGAGGCCGGCGTGCGGGGCGAGGTCGGCGAAGAACGCGAGCAGGGCGGGTGGCGCGGACACCGGGTCGGGCCGCCCGCGCCACGCGTGCAGCGCCTCCACGGCCTCCCGTACGACATCGGCGCAGGCGTCGACGGCCAGTGCCTCCAGGTCGGCGTAGTGCACGTAGAAGGTGGCCCGGCCGACCCCGGCCCGCCGCACCAGCGTGGCGACGCCGACCTCCTCCAGCGGGTGCTCGGCGCACTCCGCGAGGAGCGCCCGGCGCAGCTTCTCGCGGGTGCGGGCGGCCCGCGGGTCCTCGGGCGTCACCGCGCGAGCAGGACGGCGGCCAGGGCGAGCGCGCCGGGCAGGGCCTGCGCGAAGAGGATGCGGCGGTTGGCGGTGAGCGCCCCGTACACCCCTGCGACCACGACGCACACCAGGAAGAAGACCTGGACGCGGAACCCGGTCGGATCGGCGGCGATCAGCCCCCACACCAGGCCCGCCGCGAGAAATCCGTTGTAGAGCCCCTGGTTGGCGGCCATCGGCGCGGTCGCCCGGGCCATCTCCGGGTCGAAGCCGTGCAGGCCGCGCCCCGGCTTCTTCTCCCACAGGAACATCTCCATCACGAGTATGTACGCGTGCAGCGCGGCCACCAGGCCCACCAGCACGTTCGCGACCGTCTCCATCGTCAGCAAGCTCCCTCGTACACGGTTGTCCACGGTGTCCCTGGACAGATGTTTCCTGGACAGGTGTCCACTATAGCTGGACGACCGTCCAGGAAGTCACGGGGCGCTTCAGGTTGCCCCGCGCGCCCCCTGGGGTAGCGATCACGCGTTTTCCGTTGCTGGAGGGGGAGTTGAAGTGTCGGGCAGCCTCGCGCCGGGTGGTTGGAGCGGGAGTGAGCGGGGCATGTGGGCCGCGTTCCGCAGGGGGGAGTGGTACGCGGACGGGGGCGAGGTCCGGGCGTCGGTGGTGCGCCGTCTGCTGCTCGCGCCGCCGCCCGCCGAACCGGGCCACCTGCCGAGGCTCAGGCTCAGGGACGTACGGATCACCGGGCGCCTCGACCTGGCCGAGGCGGTCGTCGCGGGGACGCTACGGCTGCGCTCCTGCCGCTTCGAGCAGGTCCCCTGCCTCGACGGCGCCTCCGTGGGGGCGCTGGAACTGCGCGACTGCGAGCTGCCCGGGCTCTCCGCGGTCGGCGTCACGATCGGCCGTCAGTGCGAGCTCACCCGGTGCCGGGTGGAAGGTCCCATCGATCTCTACGGCGCCTCGATCGGCGGCACCCTGCACCTGGAGGACAGCAGGCTCACGGGGCACGGCGAGCGCCGCGGCGAAGGCGCGCTGCAACTGCTGTGCGCCACCGTCGGAGGAGACATCCAGGCGGGCTCGGGCCTGCGCGTCGACGGCTGCACCGATCTGCGGGACACCTCCGTGCGGGGCAGTGTCGTGCTCAAGCGCGCCGAGCTGCGCAACCCGTCCGGGATGGCGCTGAAGGCCAACCGGCTGCACATAGGGGGCGACCTGAACTGCCGCGGCGGCCTCGTCGCCGAGGGCACGGTCGATCTGTGCGACGCCCGGGTCGGCGGCGGCGCGCTGTTCGAGGACGCCTCGCTGACCGCGGAGCACGGGCCCGCGCTGCGCGCCCACGGCATAGACGTGGGCGCCGAGTTCAACCTCTGCGACGGTTTCACCGCGCGGGGCCGGCTCTCCATGAGCAGCGTCACCGTACGCAGCCGATTTTGCTTCAAGGACGGGCTCATCGACGCCCCCGTCGGACAGCCCGCCCTCCTCAGCCGCCGCTCCACCGCCTCCGAACTCGACATGCGCTTCCGCGCACCCGTAGGCGGCACCGTCGACCTCAGCCACACCCGCGTCACCGTCCTGAGCGGCACCCCGGACAGCTGGCCCACGGCGCTGCGCATGGAGGGCGTGGTCTACGACAGCCTGCTGCCCCAACTCCCCGCCGCGCAACGGCTTCCCCTGCTCGCCCGCGACCCCGAGGGCTTCACCCCACAGCCCTATGAGCAGTTGGCCGCCGCCTACCGTCAGCACGGGCACGACGGCGACGCCCGTACGGTCCTGCTCGCCAAGCAGCGGCGGCTGCGCACCACCCTGCCGTGGCCGGGGCGGGTGTGGAGCGGCCTCCAGGACATCACCGTCGGCTACGGCTATCTGCCGATGCGCGCCGTGTGGTGGCTGTGCGCGATCATGCTCAGCGGGATCCTGCTGTTCACCCGCTGGCCCCCGCAGGCCGTCGACCCGGGCAAGCCGCCCCGCTTCCAGGCCGCCATCTACACCTTCGACCTGGTCCTGCCGCTCGTCGACTTCGGGCAGGAGCAGGCGTTCAGCCCACGCGGCGGCCTCCAGTGGGCGGCCGCGGTCCTGATCTGCCTCGGCTGGCTGCTCGCGACGACGGCCGCCGCGGGCGCCAACCGCACACTCCGCAGGGCGTGACCGTCACCGAGCCCTGGAGGCCCGCCGCAGCGTCAGCGCCCGCAGTGCTAGCTGCATCTCGAACTGGGCCGTCGGATCGTGGAGCCGCTCGCCGAACAACTCGTCGAGCTGCCGCATCCGATAGCGCACCGTCTGCGGGTGCACGGCGAGCCGCGCCGCCACCTCACTCGCGTTGTGGCCGCTCTGCAGCCACGTCAGCAGCGTCTCGGCGAGCCGCTCCCGCTGCGGCGAGCGCATCCGCTCCAGCGGGCTCAGCCGGCGTTCGGCCATCGCGTCCACCAACGCCTCGTCCCGGAAGAGCAGGAGCGTGGCCAAGTGCTCCTGGCAGCGCACCATCTCCGTATCGGGCAGGATGCCCCGCCGCACCAGCTCCAGCGCCTCGGCCGCCCAGCGCAGCGACCGGGCGCCCTCGTGCAGCGCCACGGTGGGCCCCATCGCCGTACGTAACCCGTGCAGCGCCCCGGAGACCGCCCGCGCCCGCCCCGGCCCCTCCGGATCGGGGACGACGAGGACGGCCGGCTGGACGTCGAACCGGGCGAGGAACTCCGGCGGCACGATGGGCCGGGCCGCCGCCGCGGGCCGCGGCCCGCGGTCGATCGCGACCACCGCCAGCGCCCTCGGCACCGGCCACCCCGCGGTGTGCGCGAGCTCGCTGATCGCCTCGGCCGACGCCGGCGGATCGGCGGTGAGCAGATCGAGGAGCCGGGCCCGCCGCTGCTGCAACTCGCCCGCCCGGTGCAGCCGCGCCTCCGTGTAGCCCGAGGTCGTCGCGGCCGCCATCTCGTCCAGATGAAGGAACAGCGCCTCGCCGAACGCGGCCAGCACATTGCGGGGCAGCAGTTCGGCGTCGACCAGCGCGTTGATCCGACGCCACGTCACCCGCGCGCCGAGCCGCAGCGCCGACTGGAACGAGTCGAGACTGCGCCCCTCGTCCGCCTCGCCCCGCCCGATGCGCCGGTAGGTCTCCTTCACCGGCTCCCAGTCGGTGTCCGGCTGCGCCATCCGCTCCAGGAACCCCTGCAGGGCGTGCTCGACACCCCGCTGCACGACCTGCATGTACGTGTCGTCCGTCGGGCGCGCGTACTCCGGGATCTCGGTCTTGATCGCCCGTACGACCTCTTCCCTGATGTCGGTGAAGAACGGCCGGAGATGGTGGTGCAGCCCCGAAGGGATCGCCTTGAAAGGGCCGTTGGGTTCGTCGCCCGTCTCCTGGGCGGCCACCGCGTCCGTCGCGTCCGCCGCGGAGTCGGTCGCCTCGACCGCTCCGCGGCCCGCGTCCTCGCTCTTCGAGGTGTGGAATCCGGTCATCGGTGTGGCTCCCTTCTGCGGGCGCGGTCGGGGGCTCGGAGACGATACCGGCAAGTAAGGAGCTGCGCCCCGTCAACGGCGGACAGACGCGGGTGTGTGGATTGTCACTGGGTGACAACGGGGACCCGACGACACGGACAGCCGACGGCCCGGAGCCCCCGTCGTTCGGCCCCGGGCGCCGAATCGAGGCCCGGTCTTTGTCAGCCGACTGACAGAAGCCGGGTGACGAACTGTCAACACGTCGTCTAACCCGACCGGCACCCCTCGACGGACGCTGGGCCCGTCCCCCTTGCTCGCCCACCCCGCCGGGCAACAGCCCCACCACCCCCATGAGTTGGAGCCACCCCATGACCCCCGCCCGGCCGCCCGCCGACGCACCACTGACGGACCACCTGCGGCACTGGGCCCGCCACCGCCCGCAGCAACGCGCCTTCACCCACGTCGACTTCCCCGACACGGAGTCCCCGGGACAGCACCGCACCCTCGGCTGGCGGGCCCTGGACGCCCGCGCCCGCGCCGTCGCCGACCGGCTGGTGACCCTCGCCGCGCCCGGCGACCGGGCCGCCCTGGTCATGCCCCAAGGACTCGACTACGTGGCGGCCTTCCTCGGCTGCCTCTACGCGCGCGTGATCGCCGTACCGCTCTTCAGCCCCCGGCTCCCCGGTCACGCGGGTGGACTGGCGGCCGTCCTCACCGACTGCGAACCCGGCTGCCTGCTCACCGACTCGGGCACCGTCACCGCGGTCGACGCCTTCGTCCTGGACCACGCGCTGCCCGCCGTGCCGGTCGTCCCCGTCGACCGGCTCCCCCTCCAGCGCTTCGCCTTCGACGAGGTCGAGTCCGCGCCGGTCCCCGACGACATCGCCTATCTCCAGTACACCTCGGGCTCCACCCGGGACCCCGCGGGCGTGATGATCAGCCACGCCAACGTCGTCGCCAACGCCCGCCAGGCCATCGACGCCTTCGCGGGCGACCTCGGCGATCCCGGCGCCACCACGGCCGTCGGCTGGCTGCCCCTCTTCCACGACATGGGCCTGGTCCTCAGCGTGGCCGCACCCGTCCTCGCTGGCTTCCCCTCCGTCCTGATGGACCCGGCGGCCTTCCTGGAGAACCCCGCGCGCTGGCTGCGCCTGCTGAGCGCGTACGACGGCGCCATCAGCGCCGCCCCCAACTTCGCGTACGACTACTGCGTGGCCCGCACCGACCCCGCCGTGGCCGACGAACTGCGCCTCGACCGCGTACGCGCCCTGATCAACGGCAGCGAGCCGGTGCGCCCGGGCACCATCGACCGCTTCCGTGCCGCCTTCGCACCCGCGGGCCTCGACCCGGCGGCGCACTGTCCCGCGTACGGACTCGCCGAGGCCACCGTGTTCGTGACGGCGGACGCGCCCACGGCGGAGCCCACGACGGTGGCGTGCGACGCGGGCGCGCTCGCCGAGGGGCGGATCGAGAGCGCACAGGACCGGGCGGGCGCGGCGGCCGTGCTCGTGTCCTGCGGCGCGCCCGTCGGCCAGGAGGTGCGGATCGTCGACGCCGAGGGCGCCGCGCTGCCTCAGGGGCGGGTCGGCGAGATCGAGTTGCGCGGGCCCAACATCGGGCGCGGCTACTGGAAGCGCGCCGACCGGACCCTGCTCTCCCCCGGGGGTTGGCTGCGCACGGGCGATTACGGCGCTCTGCTCGACGGACGGCTGCTGGTCACCGGCCGCCTCAAGGACGTGATCATCGTGGACGGACGCAACCACTACCCCCAGGACATCGAGGAGACCGTCCAGAGCGCCGTGGACCTCGTGCGCCGGGACCGGCTGGCCGCCTTCGGCGTGACCCGCGCCGACGACACCGGCGAGGAACTCGTCGTGGTCGCCGAGCACCGCCGCGAGATCGACCCCACCGAGGAAGAGACCCGCGCGAGGGAACGCGACGTACGCGCCGCGGTCTCCGCCCGCCACGGACTTCGGCTCGCCGCACTGCTGCTCGTCCCGCCGGGCTCCGTGCCCCGCACCAGCAGCGGCAAGGTGGCCCGTGCGGCCTGCCGGGCCCGCTTCCTCGACGGCGGGTTCGATCCCTGGTGAGCCCCGCGCGTACGGCGTACCGCCCGGAGGTCGGACCGCACCCGTACTGCCGCAAGGGGAGTCAGGCTCCCGACGCCGTGTGGACGCGCTCACCCCCCACATAGGTCAGGGCGACCTTCGCGGACGCGATCTCCTCCGGCGGACCGGCGTACGGGTCGCGGTCCAGCACCACGAGGTCAGCCAGTGCCCCGGCCCGTACGCTCCCGGTGTCGTCGAGGTGGTTGGCGTACGCCGATCCCGCCGTGTACGCCATGAGAGCGGCCGTCAGGTCGATGCGCTCGGCCGGCAGGAACACCGGTCCGGTCCCGTCCGGGGCCACCCGGTTGACCGCGACGTGGATGCCCTGAAGCGGGTCGGCGCTGCTGACCGGCCAGTCGCTGCCCGCGGCGAGCCTCGCCCCGGACCGCAGCAGCGCCCCGAACGGGTACTGCCAGGAGGCCCGTTCGGGCCCGAGGAAGGGCAGGGTCAGCTCGTCCATCTGCGGTTCGTGCGCCGCCCACAGGGGCTGGATGTTGGCCGTGGCACCGAGACGCGCGAAGCGGGGTACGTCGTCGGGGTGCACCACCTGGAGATGAGCGAGGTGCGGACGCGTGTCGCTTCGCCCGTTGGCCCTGCGCGCGGCCTCCACGGCGTCCAGGGCATCGCGTACGGCCCGGTCGCCCAGCGCGTGGAAGTGACACTGGAAGCCGAGCGCGTCCAACTCGGTGACATACGACGGAAGTCGAGCCGGATCGATGAAGCTCTTCCCCCGATTCGCGGTGGCGCAGCCGCACCGGTCCAGATAGGGGTCGAGCAGCGCGGCCGTGCCGTTCTCGGCGACCCCGTCCAGCATCAGCTTGACGCTGCCGGCGCGGAACCGGCCGTGGCTCGACGCGGCCCGCCGCTCGACGAGTTCGGGTATCTGCTCGGCCCCACGCTCCCGGTCCCACCACAGCGCGCCGACGACACGTGCGGTCAGCGAACCGTCGCGGGCGGCCGTCAGATAGGCGTCCGACGGGTCCTCCATCCCCACGAACGCGCCGACCAGCGCGTCCTGCCAGGCGGTGATGCCGAGCGCGTGCAGCTCCCGCTGGGCGCGCAGCAGCGCGGCGAGTCGGTCCGCGGCGGTGGCCCGGGGAGCGTGCCGGCCGACGTAGTGCATGGCCCCTTCCTGGAGCATCCCGTTCGGCTCGCCCGAGGCGTCCCGCTCGAAGCGCCCGTCGGCCGGGTCGGGCGTGTCCCGGGTGACGCCCGCGAGCTCAAGCGCGCGGCTGTTGACCCAGGCGCCGTGGTGATCCCGGTTCGGCAGGTACACCGGCCGGTCCGGTACGACCGCGTCCAGCAGCTCCTTGGTAGGCGTACCGCCCTCGAAGGCCTCCATGGACCAGCCGCCGCCCGTGATCCACTCCCGTTCCGGGTGCGCGTCGGCGTAGGCCCGTACGGCGGCGAGCGTCTCCGCGGCGGTCTTCGCGCCCGTGAGGTCGCACTGGCTTAGCTCCAGCCCCGCCGGGACCGGGTGGACGTGGGCGTCCTGGAAGCCCGGCAGGAGCAGCCGGCCCGCCAGGTCGACCACCTCCGTCTTCGGGCCGACCAGGTCGTGGAGCTCGGAGTTCCCGACGGCGGTGATGCGGTCGCCGGTGACGGCGACGGCTGTCGCGCCTCGGCCTTCGGGGCCCCTGGGACCCCCGGGACCCTCGTGGTCCTCGGGGGTGAGGACCGGACCGCCGGTGAAGAGGAGATCGGCGTGCATGTGCTTCTTTCCTTGGTTGGATTCAGTTGGACGTGGCCAGCAGTTGGGGCGCGTCGGCGTCGGTGCCGTGTCCCGTACGGAAGTAGGGGGACTTGCGGACCCACTTCGCCCACGCGGCGGCCAGGAAACCGGAGGCGATCATCAGGGCGGGGGCGAGCAGCAGGAACCAGCCGTTGTCCGCGCTGACTTCGAAGTGGTCGGTGGAGTTGTAGAAGGACCAGGCGAGATAGCCGCCGAGCGCGAGCAGGGCCGCCGCGCTCAAGGAGGGCAGGACCACGGCCCGTATCCCCTGCCGCCAGTCCTCCCGCAGCAGGCCCCGGAAGCGGGCGGCGGCCGCGAGGGCGGTGAGCGCGTAGGACAGCGCGACGACGATCCCGACCGCGTTCACCGTCGCCATGATCATGTCGGCGAGACGGGGAATCACCAGGGCGAGGGCGGCGACCACCGTCGCCAGCGCGCCGATCAGCAGCGTTCCGGTCGCCGGAGTCCCGTACCGCGTGCTGACCTTGGACCACACCGGTCCGAGCGTACGGTCCCGGCTCATCGCGAACATCCCGCGAGCCGTCGGGATCACCCCGGCCTGCAGCGAGGCGACGGCCGAGAACATCAGGGCCACCAGCGGCAACGCGGCCAGCGGCTGGGAGGCGAGCCGGTCACCGAAGAACGCCAGCCCCTGCGCGCCGTGCCCGGCCAACTCCTGCTCGGACAGCACGCGTTGGAAGGCGACCGAGCCGAGGAGGAACAGCCCCAGCATGGTGACCAGCGTGATGAGCCCGGCCCGTGAGGCGTCGCGCGGGTCGCGCACCTCCTCGTTCACGGTGAACGCTGCCTCGAAGCCCCAGTAGCAGAAAACCGACAGCAGCAGACCCTGCGCCAGCGCCGACGCCGAGGGAATCGCGAACGGGTCGAACCAGCTCAGCCGGAACGGGTGCGGACCGGTGACGATGCCGTAGCCGCAGAAGCCCAGCAGCACGACGTACTCGAAGACGAGCAGCCCGCTCTGCAGCCGGGCTGCGGTCCTGACCCCGGTGACCGCGGTGAGGGTGACGGCGACGAGGACCACGATGCCCACCGCGGTCGTCTGGGCGGTGGAACCCGGGTCCAGCACCATCCCCGCCGCCGTGTGCAGCCCGGCCTCACCGGCCAGTTGGAGCATCGCCGAGCCGGTCACGGCCGTGGTGTACGCGAGGAACGCCACCGTGGCCACGATGTTCACCCAGCCGACGAGGAAGCCGAGCCAGGGGGTGAGCGAACGGCCCACCCACACATAGCCGTTGCCCGCGTTCGGCTCGACCCGGTTCAGCCGGCTGTAGGCGCCCGCGATCCCGAGGATCGGCAGGAAGGCCAGCAGCATGATGGCGGGCAGATGCAGCCCGACCACGCCGGCCGTCACGCCCAGCCCGATGCCGATGCTGGTGGTCGCCGCCGTGCTGGAGGCGGCGATGGCGACGCCGTCCACGACGCCGAGCGACTTGCGCAGGGACGGGGGGTCCTCACCGTAGGGCTGCTGCGTCATGGCCTGCTCCGATCGCACCCAGGGGGCCTGATTCCGGCCCGATGACCGGAAATGAAACTGCCCGAGCCCTTAACAGGTCAACGACGTTGACATAAGGTGCCCGCACCGGAGGGAGAGTCCATGACGTCCATGAGCGACCGGGTCGTCCCGCCCGCTGCCCGGCGGCGCAGGCGCCCCACCAAGACCGGAGTCGTGCTCTCCGAGGAGCTGATCGTCGCGACCGCGTTGCGGCTGCTCAAGGAGCACGGCGCCGACGCCCTCACCGTCCGCCGCCTCGGCCTCGCCCTCGGAGCCGACCCGACCGCCCTGTACCGGTACTTCCGCGACACCGACGACCTGCTCCTCGCCATCGCCGACGAACTCATCGGCCGCACCCTGCGCACCTGGCGGCCCGCCGGGGACTGGCGCGCCGACCTGCGGGACCTCGGCCTGCGGATACACGCAGGGGCGCTGTCGCATCCGCAGGCCGCGGTGCTCAGCTCCTACCGCGTCACCGGCCGGGTCCACGAGATCGAGGCCGTCGAAACCATCCTCGGCGTGCTGCGCCGAGCCGGTTTCCCGGACCCGGACGCGGTGCGGATCTACCACGCCTTCGTCGACCAGTCCCTGGCCTTCGCCGCCCTCGACGCGGCGAGCCTGGCGCTTCCGCGCGCCGCGCGCGACGCGGAGGCGGGCGTGTGGCGGGCGACGTACGCCCGGCTGCCCGCCGACACCCACCCGCACATCGCGGCGACCGCCCGCCATCTGCTGGTGGACATGCGCCGCAGCGCCTATCCGGTGGCGCTGGACATGCTGCTGACCGCGGCGGCGGCCTGTCTCGAAGAGGTCACCGAGCACGCCGGTCACGCCGATCCTTCCCACGCCCGAGCAGAAGATCAGGAGTCCGCCCGCCCATGAACCCGCCCGCCCGCTCCCCGAAGCAACGCAAGCACGACACCCTCCACCGGCTGGCGAACGACGTCGACTGCTGGGTGTCCACGGCCGACGGCACCGGGGAAACGCCGTACCTGATCCCGCTGTCCTTCCTCTGGGACGGCACGACCCTGCTGCTCGCCACCCCCGCTGCCAGTCCGACCGGCCGCAACCTGCGCACGACCGGCAAGGTGCGCCTGGGCATCGGCCCGACCCGCGACGTGGTGCTCGTCGAGGGAACCGCCGAGGCGCTGGAGTCCGCCGCGCTGCCGGACGGAGTCGGCGACGCCTTCGCCGAGAAGACCGGCTTCGACCCGCGCGGACTCACCACGGCGTACCTCTACTTCCGTGTCACCCCGCGACGCGTGCAGGCCTGGCGCGAGGCCGACGAACTCACCGGGCGCGACCTCATGCGCGACGGGGAGTGGCTCGTGGCGGACTGAATCCGTCCTACGGGGTAGCCGGGAACACAGCGGGCGGCCACCGCCCGCGCCCGGAACCCGTACGGAGGACACATGGCACTGGTCACCGCAGGCGTCGTGGTGCTGGACTGCGCCGAGCCCGAGAAGCTCGCCGCCTTCTACAGCGAGCTGATCGAGGCCGAGGAGACGGACGCGACCGCGAACCGTGTGGAGATCAGGGGCGTCGACGGCATCCGGATGGCGTTCCGCCGCGACGTGATGGCGACGCCGCCCAGCTGGCCGCGCCCCGAGAACTCCCTCCAGGTGCACCTGGACTTCCAGGTGGCCGACCTGGACGAGGCGGAACGCCGGATCATCGGCCTCGGCGGGCGCCCGATCGAGACCAAGGACCCGTCCGGCCCGTTCGAGGAACGCGGTTACGCCGACCCGTCAGGACACTCCTTCACCCTGCGCCTCCTGCCGTCGACCACACCCAAACAGGGCTGACCGCAACAGGGCTGACCGCCCGACCCGCGCCAGGCCCCTCCAGCGCGGGTCGGGCGGTCCTCAGTCCCGGCCGCCCTTGTCCGAGGACGGCCAGACACCCGTCGAGCGTTCGACGGCCTTGGCGCCCGTACGGTCAGCGGCGCTGCGCGCCACCGCGAACAAGGCGCCCTGAAGGGCCGCGGCGAACAGCACCTCGCCCCAGCCGCGGTCCTTGTCCAGGGCATCGGGCGCGTCCTCCTCGTGCCGGATCGCCTTCCATGTCGCCCGGAAGGCGATCCCCGCCAGCGCGCCGCTCGCCCAGCCCAGCGCGAAGCCGAGGGGCTTGTAGGCGAGGGGGAGTTTGAGTTTCCTCGGCTTCTTGGACACCTTCTTGGACACCTGGTCCTCCTTCTTGGTCGAGGCCGACGGTGTCAGCGAATCCGGGCGCGGGGTAGAGGGCGTGGGTGTACGCCGAAGTGTGAGGCGGGCACCCCGGGGAAACCGGCCGAGGTGAACCGGAAACCGAACAAGTCGGACCGCAGGACACGCCTCACCGTGCTGGTCGCCCTGGGCGCCAACCTGTTGATCGCCGTGGCCAAGGCGGTGGGCGGCCTCCTCGCGGGCTCACCCGCGCTCCTCTCCGAGGCGGCTCACTCCGTCGCCGACAGCATGAACGAGGTGTTCCTCCTCGCCGCGCTGCGCCGCAGCCGCCGCCCCGCCGACCACCGACACCCCTTCGGCTACGGCAAGGAACGGTTCTTCTGGTCGCTGCTCGCGGCCGTCGGCATCTTCGTGATGGGCGGCTGCTTCTCCTTCTTCCAGGGCTTCGAAGCGCTGAGGAACGGCGCCGAGGAGTCCTTCCACGGCTATGTGGCCGGACTGGCGGTCCTGGGAGTCGCCCTGCTCGCCGAGGGAGCTTCCCTGCTCAGGGCGCTGCACCAGGTGCGCCGGCAGGGCGGCGGCGCGGACGGGATGCGCGACCCCGCCCTGCGTACGGTGGTCGCCGAGGACGGCACCGCCGTGATCGGTGTCATGTTCGCGATCACCGGCATGGTGCTGCACATGGTCACCGGCCAGGTCGTGTGGGAGGCCTGCGCCTCCCTCGCCATCGGGGCGCTCCTCGTGTGCGTCGCCTACTGGCTCGGCCGGGACGCGCGCGAACAGCTCATCGGGCGGGCCGCCGACGAGCTGGCGAGCCGTCGGATCCGGGCCCTGCTGGAGGCGCAGCCCGAGATCGACAGCGTGGAGGCGCTGCTCACCATGCAGCTCGGCCTCGACTCGACCCTGGTCGCCGCCCGGATCGACCTCGTGCCGGGCCTGGACAGCGAGGAGGTCGAGGAGGTCGCCGTCCGCATCAAACGCTCCGTCGCCCACATCGTCCCGGAGGCCGACCAGATCTTCCTGGACGTCACCGACGCGGGTGCGGCACGGGCCGCGGCGCGCGGGGACGTGGCAGCGGAAAGCCCCGCCGCGACGGGGGAGCGCGGCGGGGCCTGAGGCACGGGTGCCCGGCGCGCTACGGATCATGCGCACCGATTTCCACGAAATCTCAGTCCGGGTCGGTCGGACGGAATCCCTGTCCGGGCCGGTCGGACGGATCCTCGGTGAGGGTCGGTCAGTCCGTCGGCTCCAGCACGAAGACGGGGATCTCGCGGTCCGTCTTCTTCTGGTAGTCGGCGTACGGGGGGTACGCGGCGACCGCCCGCTCCCACCACTGGGCCTTCTCCTCACCCGTGACCTCACGCGCCGTCATGTCCTGGCGCTCGGCCCCGTCCTGGAGCTCCACGTGCGGATCGGACTGCACGTTGAAGTACCAGACCGGGTGCTTGGGGGCGCCGCCCTGCGAGGCGACCACCGCGTAACGTCCGTCGTTCTCGACCCGCATCAGCGGGGTCTTGCGGATCTTGCCGCTCTTGGCACCCCGGGTCGTGAGAATGATGACCGGCAGTCCCGTGTCCAGCAGCGTGGTCCCCTTGGTGCCGCCGGAGCCCTCGTACAACTCCACCTGGTCACGCACCCACTGCGTCGGGCTGGGTTCGTACTCACCCTCAAGAGGCATGACTTCCGTCCCATCGTCGCTCGTGCTGATCCTGTCTCGGCATGATTCAACACCAGCACGGACGTGAATCATCCGCACCCGGCCCGCAGGTGCGCGAGCTCCACTCCTCATGGCGACTCCTCATGGTGCGACGAGCATCCGTACCGCCAGCACCACGATCACGGCACTCGACGCGAGCGCCGTGACCAGCCGTCCCTGGCGTCCCGTCAGCGCCCGGCCGAGCAGCGCGCCGCCGCCGGCGAGGAGGAGTTGCCAGCTCGCGGACGCGACGAACGCGGCGAGCACGAACACCCCCTGCTCCACGGGGCGCACCGCCTCGGCCGTGCGGCTGCCGAGGACCAGGGCGGCGAAGTAGATCACGGTGGTGGGGTTGAGCAGGGTGATCCCGAGCAGGGTCAGGTACGCCCGCGCCGGGCGCACCGGGTCCCGTACGGACCGGGCCGCGAGCCGCTGTTCGCGGTACTGGCGTACCGCGCCGACCGCGCCCCGTACGGCCATGGCGAGCAGCACCAGACCGGAGGCCCAGCGCAACGGCACGAGCGCCGGTCGCAGCGCGGCGGCGAGCGCGGCGCCCCCGAGGGCGGCGACCAGGGCGTACAGCCCGTCGGCGGTCGCGACGCCCAGCGCGGCGCACCCGCCGGTTCGCAGGGACGTACGCGCGGTGAGGGAGACGAGATAGGTCGCGACCGCTCCGACGGGGATGGCGATGCCATAGCCCGCGAGAAGCCCCGCGACGAGCGCGGCGGTCACGACCGGGGAAGCGAGGGCCTCCGCGGACGGCCGGGCTGCTGCTGGACCCGCACCGGACGAGCGGCGGCGGAGGTCGGCGGCAGGAGGGCTTCGATCGAGGGCATGGGCAGATCCTGGGGCCCTCGAGCCGCCCGTGCAAGCGAATTACGCGAGGACGTCACCGAGCCACCGAAGACGGGTGTGTACCGTGGAGGTAGCGGTTGGATCGAGCCACACACGCGCCGTACGTACGGCACCCGGGCGGCGACCGAGGCCCGTGGGAGCCCGGCGGCCGCCCCGACCGGCGACGGTGATCGGCCAGATGGTCCGTCCGGGGCATCTGGCCGAACTTTGCGTGGCTCCTATAGGTGCCTGGGGCATCTAATGAAGATCGGCAAGAGGGAACCATCGCTTGCGAGGTCACTCATGACAGAACCCGTTGCCTTCCCCCAGGACCGCACGTGTCCCTACCACCCGCCCATCGCCTACGACGCCCTGCGCGAGGCGCACCCCCTGTCGCGCGTCTCCCTGTTCGACGGGCGCAACGTGTGGGTCGTCACCGGGCACGGCACCGCCCGTGAACTGCTCATCGATCCCCGGCTCTCCTCCGACCGCACCCGCCCCGCGTTCCCGATGCCCACGGAGCGGTTCGCCCAGTCCCGCAACCGGCGGGTCGCGCTGCTCGGGCTCGACGATCCCGCCCACCACACCCAGCGCCGCATGCTCGTGCCGAGCTTCACCCTGAAACGGACCGCGGCCCTGCGCCCGCGCATCCAGGAAACCGTCGACCGGCTGCTGGACGGCGTTGAGCGGCAGGGTCCGCCCATCGAACTGGTCAGCGCCTTCGCGCTGCCGGTGCCCTCGATGGTGATCTGCGCGCTGCTCGGCGTCCCGTACGCCGACCACGACTTCTTCGAGGAGCAGTCCCGCAGGCTGCTGCGCGGCCCGTCCGCCGCGGACACCCAGGACGCGCGCGACCAGCTGGAGGCCTACTTCGGGGCACTGATCGACCGCAAGTGGAAGGACCCGGGGGACGGGCTCCTCGACGAGCTCATCCACGAACAGCTGCGCGAGGGGAAGGTGGACCGCGAGGAGCTGATCAGTCTGGCGACGATCCTGCTGGTCGCCGGGCACGAGACGACCGCGAACATGATCTCGCTCGGTACGTTCACCCTGCTGCACCATCCCGAGCAGCTGGCCGAACTGCGCGCCGAGCCGACGCTCATGCCCGCCGCCGTGGAGGAACTGCTGCGCTTCCTGTCCATCGCCGACGGGCTGCTGCGGGTGGCCACCGAGGACATCGAGGTGGCAGGGGCGACGATCCGCGCCGACGAGGGCGTGGTCTTCTCGACCTCCGTCATCAACCGCGACGCGGGCACCTTCCCCGAGCCGGACGCCCTGGACTGGCACCGTTCGGCCCGTCATCACGTCGCGTTCGGCTTCGGCATCCACCAGTGCCTCGGCCAGAACCTCGCTCGCGCCGAGATGGAGATCGCCCTGCTGTCGCTCTTCGACCGGTTGCCGGGCCTGCGTCTGGCCGTGCCGGCGGACGAGATCCCCTTCAAAGCGGGAGACACGATCCAGGGGATGCTGGAACTCCCCGTGACCTGGTAAGAGGCTGGCGGCCATGAGTATCGAGATCGCCATCGACAAGGACGTCTGCATCGGCGCGGGGCAGTGCGCGCTGACCGCGCCGAACGTCTTCACCCAGGACGACGACGGCTTCAGCGCGCTGTTGCCCGGCCGCGAGGACGGCGGCGGCGACCCGCTGGTCCGGGAGGCCGCGCGGGCCTGCCCGGTGGGCGCCATCACCGTCTCCGAGAGCTGAGGCCCACGCGACGAGACCTGGCAACGACTCGACGACCGCCGAGGACCACTCGACGAGCGCCGAGACCATTCGACGGGGACGACCGACCCACGCCGGCCGTCCCCGCCGGACAGGCCCTATCGCCGCTGGGCCTCGACGAGTGCCCGTGCCGCGTCGGCCGCCTGCTCGGCCGGTTCCGTGTTGCGGGTGATGCCCGCCGTGACCATGGCGCCCTCGGCCAGCAGGAACAGCTGGTCGGTGAGGGCGCCGGGAAGTCCCGCGGTGGTCACGAGGCCGCCCAGGTAGTCCTTGAACGCTCCCTTGTGGCCGCGGACCTGGGCGACCACGCGTGGTGAGGTCGCGCCGAGTTCGCCGTAGGAGTTGATCCAGGCGCACCCGCGGAAGTCGGGCTCGGCGAACCATCGCCCCAGCCATTCGAACACCGCCAGGATCCGCCGCCCGGGCTCCTCGTACCCGTCGACGTGCTCGGCCAGCCGCTGCCGCCAGCGCACGTCGCGTCGCTTGAGATACGCCTCGACCAGGAGCTCCTTCGCCGGGAACAGCTGGTAGAGCCGCTTGAGGGAGACCCCCGAGGCGCCGCGGATGTCGTCCATGCCGACGGTCTGGATGCCGCGGGCGTAGAAGAGCTCCTCCGCGGCGTCCAACGCCTGTTCCCGGGCGGCGGCGAGGGCCTGTTCGCGGGCGGTTGTGCTGTCCATACGAGGCTGCTCCTTGACGCGAGAACCAACGTTCTCTACGTTAGCAGCCGAGAGGGAGAACGCACGTTCTCCATTTGTGTCGAGCAGACCCGCGTGAACCTGAAAGGACACCTCGCTCATGAACGACCGCCCGCCCCTCCCGCCCTTCACCCGTGAGACCGCGGTCCAGAAGGTCCAGGCCGCCGAGGACGCCTGGAACACCCGTGATCCCCACAAGGTCGCCCTCGCCTACTCCGAGGACTCGGTCTGGCGCAACCGCGACACCTTCGTCACCGGCCGCGCCGAGATCGTCGAACTCCTCACCGCCAAGTGGGCGCGCGAAGACGAGTACGCCCTGCGCAAGGACCTGTGGGCCTTCGACGGCAACCGCATCGCCGTCCGCTTCCAGTACGAGTCGCACGACGCCGACGGGCAGTGGTGGCGGTCGTACGGCAACGAGCTGTGGGAGTTCGACGAGCACGGGCTGATGACCCGGCGCGAGGCCAGCATCAACGACGTGCGCATCGAGGAGCACGAGCGCCGCGTCTTCGGCCCCCGCCCGGAAGCCGAACGCGGGGACACCTTCCCGGTCCACTAGACACCCCGCGTGTCCACCGGCGATCCCACATGTTCACTACTGTTCCCACGTGACCGGACACGCCGAAAAGCCCTTCCTGTACGTCGTCGTGTGCGCGGCCGGTGTCGCGCGGGACGTCAGCAAACTGATCACCACGGCACAGGAACGGAGTTGGGAGGTCGGCGTCATCGCCACCCCGCAGGGGCTCGGCTTCTTCGACGCGCTGGCCGTCGAGGCGCAGACCGGTCGCCCGATCAGGTCCGCCTGGCGGGCCCCGGGCGACCCGCGCCCCTTCCCGGCCCCCGACGCGGTGGCCGTCGCCCCGGCCACCTTCAACACCGTCAACAAGTGGGCGGCCGGCATATCCGACACCCTCGCGCTCGGCACACTGAACGAGGCGTACGGCCTCGGCGTCCCGATCGCCGTACTGCCCTGTGTGAGCGACGCGCTGGCGGCACACCCCGCGTACCGGGGGAGTGTCGAGCGGCTGCGCGGGATGGGTGTCCGGTTCGGCGACCGCTACTCGGGGGAGCCGGGGCAGGACGGTCTGCGCGCGGAGTTCCCCTGGGGAGCGGCCCTGGACCTGCTCGCTTCTCGCGCGTGACGCCCGGGGGTCACGCGCGACGATAGATCGTGATCGAGTGGCCGACGTCGTCGATGGGTGTGGCGCCGTCGAGCAGCGCCGCCAGACGGCCGTCGGCCTTCGCGACGGCGGTGTCCGACACGGCGAGCAGTCCGTGCACCTCGCTCGGCGCCACCTTGCGCGGATCGGCCGCCTCGATCCCGTAGTACGAGGGCACGCCACTGCCCTTGTAGACCAGCCAGACCCGCTCGTGCGGATACCGCTCGGACAGCCGGTCGGCCAGGCGGCCCAGGTCCTGCCCCCAGTCGACGTTCGAGTCGTGCAGCCGCAGACGGGTGTGCGAGGGGCCGCCGAACGCCTCGTTGGAGTACGGCAGGTAGTACGGGAACGCGCGCAGCGAACTGATCGCGACGAAGCCGACCAGCGCCGCCGTGGCGAGGTGGGCCCAGCGTCGGCGCAGCGCGACGACCCCGGCCGCCGCCACCGCCAGGAACACCGGGACGAAGAGGGCGTATCTGACGCCGAGGTCCCGGGACCCGGTCATGGCCACGGCCAGCAGGACGGCCGGGGGGAGCAGGACGTACGGGGCGGCGGGCCGCAGCCGGGGCACGGCGGCCATCACGCCCAGGCCCATGAGCCAGAGCGCGATCATGCCGAGCGGTGTCTTCACCAGCAGCGCGGCCGGCAGGTAGTACCAGAGCGAGCCGTGGTACAGCCGTCCGAACAGGAAGCCGGCCCACACGTCGTTCTCGAAGCCGAACTGGATCCGCATCCCGTCGCGGTACGGCCGAGGCACCGGCAGCCGGTCGATGACGAGCCCGCGCAGACCGTGCACGGCCGGGAGGTTCGCGGGAGCCGTCCAGCGCAGCTGCGGGTCGACGACCAGGTAGGTCGCCCAGACGACGGCGAGCGCCACCAGCACCGTACCGGCCGCCACCGCCATGCCCAGGCCGACGAGCCGCGGTTGCGCGCGCAGGCCCAGGCCCGGCGTGCGGCGTGCCTGCCAGAAGGAGAGGAACGCCAGGAGCAGCAGCACCGGCACCGCAGGCAGGGTGCTCATCTTGGTGGCGAGCGCCGCGCCGAGCGCCGCCCCCGCGAGAGCGAGGTGGAGCAGCGGTCGATGGCGCCGGGCCCGCCACGCCAGCCACACCGACGTCAGCAGGAAACCGGCGGCGGGTACGTCGAGTGTGGCGAGCGAGCCGTTGGTGATGACGTCGGGCGAGAACGCGTACAGCGCGAGCGCCACCAACCCGCCCACGGCGCCGACGAGTTCACGGGCGAACGCGAGGACGACCAGGCCGAACAGCAGCGTCAGCACGATCACCGGCAGCCGCGCCCACAGCATCACCCGCCAGGGATCGTTGCCCGACTCGTACAGCAGCCGCCGCCCGAGCGCCGTCTGATCACCCGTGAAGTGGGCCTCCAGGTGCGGATGGGCGAACACCAGTCCGGTCGCGATGATGAGCTTGCCCAGCGGCGGATGTTCGGGGTTGAAGCGCAGGCTGTGTTCCCGCACATAGGTCTCCGCCGTGCCCACGTACACCGGCTCGTCGATCGTCGGCGTCTGCTGCGTGGCCGCCGTGACCATCGCGACCGCCATCTGGGCCAGCAGGGCGACCACCGCCAGCGCGAACAGCCACCGCCGGTGCCGCCGGAGCCGATCGAACCGGCCCGGCGGTCTGGCGGTGCTCGTGGGCAGGCGGTCGCCCTGCCTGCTGGCCATGGATGTCGACATGCCCTTTGATACGTCCGCTCCGTGCGCACCCGCTCATCCGGAATCCACCCGGCTTCGGTGCGAGTATGCACGGTGACGTTCACCGGGCCGGGGCAGCGTCCGTCAGCGCGTCCGACGGACGTACTCCGCACTGCCCGGCGTCGACACCCGCACGTCACGGCGCACGATGCTCAGCCGGTCCCCGTAGCTCGCGAGGGCCTTGCGCAGACCGCTGTCGGTGTACTCGATGTCCACCACCCGGTCGTCGAACGCCTTTGCGTACGTGCCGCACTCGTCGTACTGGCCGCACTCCTCGGCCACCGCGAAGTCGAGCTTGGTCCTCGACCTGAGCCCGGCCAGCTCCGAGGTGTTCTTCTGTCCGATGGCCAGCCCCCGGGCGTGCGCGTGGGCCGAGAGGAGGGTGATGAACGCGGTGGCGTCGTTCGCCGTCAGCAGATGGCCGGAACGGGTGTAACTGTCGTAGTTGTCCGGCTCGACGGCGTCGAATCCCTTGTCGGCGCATTCGTCGATCCAGCGGCCGACCCGCGCGGCCACCCGCTTGCGCTTGGCCGGCGTGCGGAGGTCGAGGAGCGCTTCGTTCCAGTCACGGTCCATGACGACCTTGCCATGCGCGTCCCGCAGTAGCAGATCGGCCGGCCACGCCTTCGACTCGTCCGGCTGGGCCTGGAAGGCGTTGACGTAACAGATGTTGTACAGGCCGGGCGCGGGCGAGTCCGAACGGTCGCGGCTGACGATGCGGACGCCGGACGGTGGCGGATAAGCGTCGCCGATCTGGTAGTCGAAACCCGCGTGGAGCGGGGGGAGTTGTACGGCCCCCGGGGTCGGCGGGGAGGCCTTACCCTGCTGGGGTGGCGTCCCCTCGTCCGACCCGGTCGTACAGCTCACCAGCGTCGCGAGCGCCACCAGGGCGGCTGCCCCCAGGCCGGTGACGCGGGAAACACGTTGGGCGGGAATGTCGGCTCCATCGATCGCGGGTACGGCCCCGCCTCGGACGCTCCCGCGGTCCTGGCGACTGTGGCCGGACTCGAACGGTGTCGGCTACCGGCTGGGCGCACCTCTGCGTGCCCGGCGCGGCGCCTCGGCACCTCAGGATCAAATCGCCTGGACGACGCCCGCGTCAAGGCGGCCCCCGTGACACCCGCGCGGGTCGCGGACCCGGCCCAGTCACATGACAGAAGCGCTGCTGTGACCTGCGGCGTGATGCTGACTGTCACCCTCTCGTCGTAGCCGCGGAACTCAAGGAGGAGGACACCTCATGCCCATCGGAATCATCGGTGCCGGAGCCATCGGACAGGCCCTCGCCTATCGGTTCGTGGCGGCGGGCGAGCAGGTCGTCATCAGCAACAGCCGGGGCCCGCAGTCACTGCGGGACCTCGCCGCCTCGATCGGCCCGGCCCTGACGCCCGCAACCGTCGCGGAGTCGGCCGAGGAGGAGATCGTCGTCCTCGCCGTGCCGTGGCGACGGCTGAGCGAGGCGGTGGCCGCCGCGGACGTCCTCGACTGGCAGGAGCGGATCGTCATCGACACCACCAACCCGCTCGGACCGCCCGACTTCAAGGTCGCCGATCTCGACGGCCGCCCCTCCAGCGAGGTCGTCGCCGAACTCGTCCCCGGAGCACGCCTGGTGAAGGCGTTCAACACCTTGACACCGGCGGTGCTCGGCTCCGATCCGCGCACTTTTGTCGGACGGCGGGTGATCTTCCTCTCGGGAAACCACCCCGGGGCGAACGAGCGCGTCACGCGGCTGGCGGAGCGGGTGGGGTGGGCGGTGATCAATCTGGGCCCACTGGCGTCCGGCGGACGGCTGCAACAGTTCCCGGGCGGCCCCCTGCCGACGCTCAATCTGCTCCTGGAGCCCTGACCCACGCCGTATTGTCAGGACATGACCGCAGACCGCATCGAACTGGCCGTATACGACCACGGTGGTGACGGCCCACCCCTGCTTCTGCTGCACGGAGCCAGGCGTACGCTCGCCGACTGGGCCGCCGTGGCCCCCCTCCTCGTCGCCCGGCACCGGGTGCTCGCCGTGGACCTGCGCGGACACGGTCTCTCACCGTCGGGGACCTGGAGTCTTCCCCGGGTACTGGACGACATCGAGGGGGTGCTCGAGCGGTACGACGTTCCCGGCGCGCTGCCCGTCGGGCACTCGCTCGGCGGGATGATCGCCGTGCGGTACGCCCTGGAGCATCCGGACGTCACGCCCGGCGCGGTGAACCTGGACGGATACGGCTGGGGCCGCCCCGACCAGTACGTGGGCCTCGACCCGGCGTACGTCGAGGAGCGCCTCACCCAGGTGCGCCAGGCGGCGACCGCGACGGTGTCCGGCGGACCGCTTCCGGCGGACGGTCTCAAGGACCTGCTCGCCGAGCAGCGCGCACTCTCCGACCAACTGGGCATCCCCTACGAGCTGTTGGAGGCCGGTCTGCTGCGCACCGTGCGGCCCGCGCCCGACGGACGGCTGGAGGTACGCCCGGGACGCGCGCTCGTGCTGGAGATGCTGGCCGCCGTCGACGCACTCGACCTCTTCGACCTCTTCGACGCCTTCGCGCGGACGCGGCGGCCACTGCTGCTCGGACGGGCCGCGCGACCCGTACCGCCCGTCCCCGGCCTGCCCTGGTTCGACGAACTGATGACGGCGTACGGGAAGGGGCTCGCCAGGGATCTCGCCGCACTGGCCGCGCGGCGGCCCACCGTGCGGGTCGTCGGGATCGACGGTACGCACGAGATGCTTCTGGAGAGCCCCGGCGCGGTCGCCCATGCCCTCCTCGCCTTCACCTCCGACGCGTTCCCCGGGTCCGACTCATGACGCCGCTCGGTGACGAGTGGATCGTCGGCCGGGACCGCGAACTGGCCCTGCTGTCACGGCTGGTGGACGCTCTCACGACGGGGCGGACGGGGGCCCTGCTGATGACGGGAGGACCCGGTGCGGGCAAGAGCGCCCTCCTCGACGCCGCCGTCCGCATGGCCCGCCGGTCCGGGGTACGGGTGCTGCGCTGCCGGGGGAGCGAGGGGGAGTCGGGCCTCGCCTTCGCCGGACTGCACCAGTTGCTGCGACCCTTCCTCGACCTGGCCGAGGGGCTGCCCGCACGCCAGCGGGCCGCGCTGCTCGGCGTGTTCGGACTCGACGACGGCACGCGGACGGTCTCCGACCCCCTGCTGACCTCGCTCGGCGCGCTCACCCTGCTCTCCGACGCCGCGGAGCACGGCCCGCTCCTTTTGGTGATCGACGACACGCACTGGCTGGACCTGGGCACCCTCGACGTCCTGGCCTTCATGGCCCGACGCCTCGAAGGCGAGCCGGTCGCCCTGCTCCTGGCGGCGCGCGACACCGCCGTACCCGCACAACTCGACCGTCAGACCGACCGGTTGACGATCGAGCCGCTCGATCCGGCCGCCGCCGGACGGCTCCTCGACCATCAGCCCCGGCCCCCCGCGGGACGGGCCCGCTCCCGCGTCCTCGAACAGGCGGCGGGTGTCCCCCTCGCCCTCGTCGAACTCGCCCGGGCCGTGGCGCGCGACCCGGCCGCCGCCCACGAGGACGCGCTGCCCCTCACCGACCGGCTGGAAGCCATCTTCGCCGCGGACCTTCCCGAACTTCCCCCGGCCACTCGTGCGTTGCTGCTCTTCGCGGCCGCCGCGGAGAGTGCCGAGCTGCCCGTCATCCTCTCGGCCGTCGGAGACCGGGCGACCCCGGACGACTGGCTGCCCGCCGAACGCGCCGGACTCGTCCGCATCGACGCCGACCGCGTCCGCTTCCGCCATCCGCTGATACGTTCCGCGGTCTACCGGGCCGCGACCTACACCGAACGCCACACAGCCCACCGGGCGCTCGCCGACGTGCTCGTCGGCGATCCCGACCGTCGTGCCTGGCACCACGCGGCCGCCGCCTCCGGCGTCGACGAGGAGGCCGCCGGGGAACTCGACGACAGCGCGGCCCGGGCACAGCGCCGCGGCGGCTACGCGGCCGCCGCGACGGCCCTCGAACGCGCGGCCCGGCTCAGCCCCGACCCCACCGTCCGCGCCGGGCGCCTGGTACGGGCCGCGACCATGGCGATGTACGCCGGTCACCCGCGCTGGGTCGGCGAGCTGAGCGCGCAGGTCGCCACCCTCACCGACGACCCGGCCCTCCTCGCCGAAGCCTCGCTCCTGGCGGGCTGGGCGCTCGCCGTGACCACCCAGTTCGCGGGCTCGCTCGGCTTCCTGCTGCCGGTCGCCGAGGCCGCCGTCGACGAGGACCCCGTACTGACCCTCGACGCCCTGGCGACGGCCACCACACCCGCGTACAACTCCGGGGCCCCGGAACACCGCGAGAACATCCTGCGGATCGTGGAGCGCGTGCCGCCCCAGGACGACGAGACGGGCCGGCTCTGGGCCCTGGCCGGCTGCGATCCGGTACGGAACCGGGCCCAGGCCCTCGAACTGCTCGCGGCCACCTGGACCGTGCCCCTGCCGAAGCCCGGATCAGGCGTCGACATCCCGCTCTCCCGCCTGGTCGTCTCCGGCGGAGCCGCCTGGGTCCTGGACGAGACGGCCGAGGCGATCCGGCTGCTCGGCGCGGCCATGGACCATCTGCGCCGCTCCCCGACCTCCGGAGCCAACGCCACCGTGGCCCAGGCCCTCGCGCTGGCCCTCTACGAGAGCGGGTCCTGGACCAAGGCCCGCGCGGCACTCGACGAGGCGTACGGCCTGGCCGCCGAAGGCGGACTGGAGAACGTGGTGGTGGGAGCGGCCGTGCTCCGCGCCACCCTGCTCGCCCTGCGCGGCGACACCGAAGAGGCCCGCGCCGCCGTACAGCGCGCCGTGCACGGCATCGACCTGCCCAACTGCCGCAGCCTGCAGGTGCGCACGCACTACGCGCTGGGCGCCGCCGCACTCGCGGAGGGCGACCACGCGGCGGCCTACGACCGCTTCCGCGCCGTCTACACCCGGCAGCCGGAGCCCGCGCCCCTGCACTTCCACGCCTCCGACTACTACCTGGCCGACCTCGTGGCAGCCGCCGTCCGCACGGGCCGGACCGAGGACGCACGGCTCGTCCTCGATACGGCCAGGCGGCGCCTCGCCGAGGGCGAGACATCCGCGCGGCTCACCGCGATCGTGCACCGGGCCGAGGCCCTGCTCGCCGAACCGGACGACGCCGAACGGCACTTCACGGCGGCCCTGGCCGACCCGGCGGGCGACCAGTGGCCCTTCGAACGGGCACAGGTCCGCCTCGACTACGCCGAGTGGCTGCGCCGCAGGCGCCGCGCGGTGGAGGCGCGCCCCCTGCTCGCCGCCGCGCTGGAGGTCTTCGAACGGCTCGGCACCCGCCCCTGGACGGACCGCACCCGCGCCGAACTGCGCGCCGCGGGCGTCACCCCGGTGAGCACGCCCGCCGGCTCCGCGGACAGCCTCGCCGAACTCACCCCGCAGCAGCTGCAGATCGCCCGCCTCGCCGCCGCGGGACTGACCAACCGGGAGATCGGCGAACGGATCTTCCTCTCGCCCCGTACGGTCGGCTTCCACCTCTACCGGATCTTCCCCAAGCTCGGCATCACCTCCCGCGCCCAACTCCGCGACGCGCTGCCCGAGCCGGAGGAATGACATCAGTGCGGTGCGGCCGGGCCGAACTCCGTGCCGCACGGGCCCGCGCCCTCGCTCTCGGCCAGGGTGACGGGCTCGCCGCCCATCGTCAGCGTGGGGTAATGGCGCCCGATGTGATGGGCGGAGCGGCCGACGTAATGGCCGATGAAGGAGCGGCGGAAACGGTCGGCGCTGCGGTTGGGCCCGGAGCCGTGCACCAGACTGCCGTTGAAGAACAGCACGTCGCCCGCTGCCATGTCGACGGGCACGACGGCCAGACCGGGCGGTGGCGGGACGTACTCCCGTACGAAGGACAGCTCCTCGTCCGCCTCCTCCGGGCAGAACAGGTCCATGCGGTGCGTGCCCGGCACCACTTCCAGGCCGCCGTTCTCCCGGTCGATCGCGTCGCAGGCGATCCAGGCGGCCACGCAGGTGCCCGGCTCGACCCGCAGATAGAAGTTGTCCTGGTGCAGCGCCTGCCCCCGGGCGCCGGGCGGCTTGAAGTAGAACATGCTCTGCGCCGCCAGGACCTCCTCGCCGAGCAGCGTCTCCAGGATCCGCCGCAACCGGGGATCGAGAAGACGGCGCAGGGACAGCTCGCTGATGCGGTGCGGATGCATGACCCGGGGGTGGGCGTCCAGCGGATCCGCCGGACCGCCGGTCCCGGCGGCCCCGGTGGCCCGGGGTTCGAAGTGCCCCGGGACCGGCTCGGCGGCGTGCAGGGCCGCGAACTCCGCGCACAGCTCGTCGATCTCGGCGCCGGTGAACAGTCCGCGCACCACCACGAACCCGTTCTCCTCGAAGTCCGACCACCGCGGCCCGCCCATGTCCGTGACTGTCATCCGACCGTCCCTTCCCACCGGAGTCCCAGGTCCTCCACGCTAGGTCGACGAGCCTTTCGGGAGGATGCCCGTGCGTGCTGAGGAGTTGCCCGAGCCTGCCGCCCCGTCCCCGCCGCTGGGCCTGGTGACCGTCGGTCGCTTCGACCAGGGACCGGGATACCGCGTCAACCGGCCTCGGGGCAGCGACAGTTGGCTGTTCACCTGGACGACCGGCGGACGGGGACGGCTGCGGCAGGGAGCGGCCCGGACCGTGGCCGGCGCCGGAGACCTGGTGGTCCTGGGCCCCGGCGTGCCGCAGCGCTACGCCGTCGAACCCGGCGCCGGACACTGGGCGTTCTGGTGGGCGCACTGTCAGGCCCGCTCGTCCTGGGCCGGATGGCTGCGGCCCCACGCCCTCGACGACGGCCTGTACGCTGTCGGACCCGCGCCCGCCCGGGAACGTATCGAAGCGGCGTTCCGCCGGATGCTCGCCGACGCCCGCTGGACGGGAGACGGCCCGCCACCCGAGGGCGCGGAGCCCGCTCCGGGCGAGGTCGCGGTGGCGCACGGCACCGCCGCCCGGGAGCTGGCCCTGTGCTCCCTGGAGGAGATCGTGCTGCTCGCCGCCGCCCGGGCGGAGCGCCGCCGTCCCGATCTCGACGCCCGGGTCCGCCGCGCGGAGGCGGTGATCGCCGCGGACCCGGGCGCGCCCCACACCGTCCGCTCGCTGGCCGGGGCGGTCGCGCTCTCACCGTCCCGGTTCGCCCACCTGTTCACCGAGCAACTCGGCCACTCCCCGATGCGGGCGCTGCGCGAGGCCCGGCTGCTGCACGCGGCCCGGCTGCTGGAAGCCACCGAGCTCCCGGTGGAACGGGTGGCCGCGGCCTCCGGATTCACCAGCCCGTTCCACTTCAGCCGGGTCTTCCGGCAGCGCTACGGGAGTCCACCGGGCGCCTACCGGAAGGGCACCGCTAGGAGCGCGGGGGACGCGGGTGATGCGGGGGATCCGGAGAATGCGCGGGCGGCGGCGGGATCGTCGTGACGGCGGGCGTGGCCTCGGGCCAGATCAGCAGCACCGGGCACGGCGCGTGGTCGACGACGAACCGTCCGGCCCGGCCCAGGCTGTGCGGCCCGAGCCGGGCCCGGTCGCCGTCCCGGGCCACCACGAGCAGATCGGCGCCCTCGGCGGCGGCGACCACCTCACGCTCCGTGCGCCCGGTGCTTTCCTGGCGGGTGCAGGGGCGGCCGAGACGCTCGGCCGCCGCGTCGAGCAGCCGCGCCGCCGACCGGGCGCCGAGGTACTCCAGCCGGTTCCCGGGATCGCGCTCGGTGTGCCCCCGGCCGAGCAGCCCGGCGAAGGCGCCGTGCGCGATCCCGGGCACCCCGGGTTCGCTGACGTGCAGCAGCACGACCTCGGTCGCCTGGGGCGCGTGCGTGCGCACGGCGTCCACGCAGGCCGGCCAGGTCCCCTCGACGAGCCAGACGACGACCCGCATGAGCATCAGCCTCCGGCCCTCACTTGTGCGACGGCTCAGCCCCCGATGACGCGGAGCGAGAGCCACAGTGCCAGTACGGCGGGAACCAGCGCCGCCGGCACGGCGATCAGACCCAGCCGGGTGAACTCCCGCAGATCGACGCCGTGGTCGTGCTCCTGCACGATACGCCGCCACAACAGGGTCGCCAGGGATCCGGCGTAGGTGAGGTTGGGGCCGATGTTGACCCCCAAGAGCACGGCCAGCACCGCGCCGGAGCCGGACGTGGCGGCCAGCGGCAGCAGCACCAGGACGGCGGGCAGGTTGTTGATGAGATTGGCCAGTACGGCGGCGAGCGCCGCGATCCCGAGCAGCGCGGGCAGCCCGCTGCCGTCCGGGAGGAGATGCCCGAGGGCGTCGGAGAGTCCGTTGTCGACCACCGCCCGGACGACGATGCCCAGCGCGAGCACGAACACGAGGAAGGCCGGAGCGGCGGCCCTCAGCACGGTGAGCGGGGTGGCGCGCCCGCGCAGCAGGGCCCGGACGGCGAGCACCAGCGCCCCCGCCGCGGCGGACCAGGCGGGGTCCACGCCCAGTGCGGAGGCGACGACGAACCCCGCCAGGGTGCAGCCCACGGTGACCAGCGCGAACAGGGGCAGCTCCGGCGGCTCTCCGGTCGTCGGCTCGGGCACGGCCGCTGCCAGGTCGCCGGCGAAGAAGCGCCGGAAGACCACGTACTCGGCCCCGATGGCCACCAGCCACGGCAGCACCATCAGCGCCGCGAACCGGGTGAAGCTGAGACCGCTCGCGGTGAAGGCGAGCAGATTGGTGAGGTTGGAGACCGGCAGCAGCAGCGAGGCCGTGTTCGACAGATGGGTGCAGGCGTACACGTGCGGCTTCGGGCGGGCGCCCATCCGGGCGGCGGTGGCGAACACGACCGGGGTGAGCAGCACGATGGTGGCGTCCAGGCTGAGCACCGCGGTGATCGCCGAGGCGAGCGCGAAGACCGCGGTCAGCAGGCGCCCCGGCCGCCCCGCCGCCCAGCGGGCCATCCACGCGCCGCAGGCGTGGAAGAGCCCCTCGTCGTCACAGAACTTGGCGAGTACCAGTACCGCCGCCAGGAAGCCGATCACCGGCCCGAGGTGACCCGCCTCCGCGCCCGCGTGGTCCCAGGAGATCGCGCCGGTGGCGATCACCAGCAGGGCGGCCGGGGCCGCGACGACCGCCTCGGGCCAGCCGAAGGGGCGGACCACCGCGCAGACGAGGACGGCGACGAGCAGGACGACGGACAGGGATTCGGCGAGCGGGGTGTTCAGGGTTCGGTCCTCCGGGACACGTGTCGTGGTGCCCGACCATCACATCAGACGCCGTACGCCGCCCCGCTCACCGACCCTTCGGACCTGCGTCGATGTCGTCAGAACTCCCCGTGGAGCGTCAGCTCCGCCCAGATCGTCTTGCCGTCGGCCGTATGGCGGCTGCCCCAGCGCTGGGTGAGCTGGGCGACCAGCAGCAGTCCGCGCCCGCCCTCGTCGTAGGCCTTGGCCCGGCGCAGATGCGGCGCGGTGTGGCTGCTGTCGGAGACCTCGAATATCAGGGTCTCGGCGTCGTGGATGAGCCGCAGTCGGATGGGCGGCTCGCCGTAGCGGATCGCGTTGGTGACCAGTTCGCTCACCACGAGCTCGGCCGTGAAGGTCGCGGCGTTCAGCTCCCAGGCGTCGAGCTGGTCGACGACCTGCTTGCGGATCGGCGCGACCAGCGCGGGGTCGGCGGGAATGTCCCAGGTCGCCACCTGGGAGGGCGCGAGCCCGTGGGTCCGGGCGAGCAGCAGTGCCACGTCGTCCTGGGCGCCGCCCACCGGAAGCAGGGTCCGCAGAATGTCGTGGCAGGCACCTTCCAGGGAGTCCGCGGACTCCGCCAGGGCATGGCACAGCAGCTCGTGGTTGGCCTCGGCATCCCGCTCGCGGTTCTTGACCAGGCCGTCGGTGAACAGCGCGAGCACCGTGCCCTCGGGAAGGGCGAGCTCGATGGACTCGAAGGGCAGTCCGCCCAGGCCCAGCGGCGGACCGGCCGGCAGCTCGATCTGCCGGGGCGGGCCCCCGGGCGGGAGCATGACCGGCGGGGGATGACCGGCCCGGGCGAGGGCGCAGCGCCGCGAGATCGGGTCGTACACCGCGTACAGGCAGGTCGCGCCGACCTCGCCGGTGGTGCCCTCGGCTCCGGCCTCCGTGGAGAGCCGTACGACGAGGTCGTTGAGGTGGGTGAGCAGTTCGTCGGGGGCGAGGTCGATGTCGGCGAGCGTACGGACGGCGGTGCGCAGCCGTCCCATGGTGGCGGAGGCCGCGATGCCGTGGCCGACGACGTCTCCGACGACCATGGCGACCCGCATCCCCGACAGCGGGATCACGTCGAACCAGTCGCCGCCCACCCCGGCCCGCGCGGCGGGCAGATAGCGGGAGGCCGCCTCCACGGCGGCCGTCCGGGGCAGCGACTGGGGGAGCAGGCTGCGCTGGAGGGCGAGGGCGGTCTCGCGCTCGCGCGAGAAGCGCCGGGCGTTGTCGATACAGACGCCGGCCCTCGCCGTCACCTCCTCGGCCAGCAGCACGTCGTCGGGGGTGAAGGGACCGGTGTGCCGGAACCGGGTGAGGACGGCCACCCCGAGGGTCTGGCCGCGGGCCTTGATCGGCACCGCCATGCTGGCGTGCAGGCCGAGCTCGGCGACGCGCGCGGCTCGCACGTCGTCCCAGGCGAGCCACTCCGCCAGGGTGGCGGTCTCGTCGGGCGCCACGATCGTCCGGCCGGCCGTGAGGGAGTCCGCCTGCGGCGAGTGCGCGGGGTAGATGTCGACCTGGCCGGGCTTGACGACCGCCTCCGGGCAGCCGGGGTTCACCGACTGGTGGGCGGCGCGGCGCAGCGTGATCGGCGCGGTCGGTGGCTCCGGGTGGGGCTCGCCCCCGTGCTCCGGCGGATCCAGCAGGTCGACCCTGACGAAGTCGGCGAGGGCGGGTACGCAGACGTCGGCGAGCTCCTGGGCCGTTCGGGTGACGTCGAGGGTGGTGCCGATGCGCACGCTGGCCTCGTTGACGAGCTGCAGCCGCTCCCGGGCGTTGTACTGCTCGGTGAAGTCGTGCGCGGCCAGGCACACCCCCCGTACCTGGCCTTCGGCGTCGGTGAGCGGGGCCATCCGGGCGAGCCAGGCGTGCGCGTGGTACTCGCCGCCGGTCTGCATGAACGTCTCCACGTCACGACCGGTCCCGGTGACGAGGACCTCGTGCAGCTGTGACTCGAGGGCTTCGCTCTCCTCCTTGCCGCCGATCTCGGAGAACCTCAGGCCCTGGATGCGGGACTCGGGGAGGCCGATCACGTCGGCCATCGCGTCGTTCACCCCGAAGAGGCGCAGTCGGTCGTCGTAGACCGCCATCGGGCACGGGGACTGCGCCAGCACCGCCGTCGTCAGCGGGTCGTCCGGCGAGCGCGGGCCGCGGGCCTCCAGCGGGGTGACCACCAGCCAGGTGGCCGGGCCGCCGTCCGGTGGCTTCCGGCGATGGGCGAGCAGCCACACGGAGACGGTGTGTCCGTCGCGGTGGCGCAGATCGAGGCTGCCGTTCCAGCGGTTACCCGTCGGCTCGGCCGGTACGGGCGTGTCCGTGGCCAGCAGCTCGGCGGCGGGCCGCCCCTCGACCTCCTCCGGGGCATAACCCAGTAGACGGCGGGCCCCTTCGCTCCATCGGAGCAGGGTGCCGTTCCCGTCGATGACCGCCCGTGCCGTGGCAGCCTCGTCGAGCGGGTGGACCGGGCTCATCGTCGCCACTCCATTGCGGACACTCACAGTGAACAGGCGCGTCACTCGGGTTCCAGCCTAGTGCGTACGCGCGTTCCGCACCCGGCACACGGGCGGCCCCAGGGGTACATCGGTACGACGGATTCCGGCCGATGTGATGCGCGGGGCGGAAGTGGGTGCCGCACCCTTGACGGCGCTGTGTGTCACCCCGTCAGAATCTGTTTGTTCACGATCAGTTGTGATGACTTATGGGCCCTTGAGTAGGGAGAGCCGCCATGTCGGTCACTCGAAGATCGGTATTGATCGCAGGAACCGCCGCACCCGCGGCCGGATCGCTCCTGGGCGCCGCCGACGCCTGGGCGGACTCGCCGGGGCGCGCCGCGGGCCGCCGCCTGGTCGAGCTGCGCGACGGCTGGCGCTTCGCGCTGGTCGACCCGGGTGGGATCACCGACCCCACCGGCGCGTACGAGGGCGCCGCGCAGCCCGGCTACGACGACTCGGCGTGGCGGGAAGTCTCCGTTCCGCACGACTGGAGCATCGAACAGACCCCCACCAGGGAACACGGCACCACCAGTGGCACCGGCTTCTTCCCGGGCGGCCTCGGCTGGTACCGCACCACCTTCACGCTGCCGCCCGCCCTCGCCGGCCGGCGGATCTCCGTGGAGTTCGACGGCGTCTACATGGACTCGCATGTCTACTGCAACGGCGAGGAGGTCGGCCACCACCCCTACGGGTACACGGGGTTCGCCTTCGACCTCACCGGTCTGCTGCACACGGACGGCACCACCGAGAACGTCATCGCGGTGAAGGTGCAGAACCAACTGCCCAGCAGCCGCTGGTACTCGGGCAGCGGCATCTACCGCGAGGCCCGGCTCGTGGTCACCGAACCGGTGCACGTCCCGCGCTGGGGCACGTATGTCACCACGCCGGACATCACGGCGGAGCGGGCGGTCGTACGGGTGCGGACGACTGTCGTCAACGAGTCCGGTGCCGCCGCCGAGGTCCAGGTGATCTCGCGGATCGTCGACCCCGACGGCCGTACGGCGACCCGTACGTCCACCATGGTCACGGTCGCCGACCGTGCCGACGAGACCCATGAACTCACTGTCGCCAGGCCCCGGTTGTGGGACTTCGTGACTCCGGGCCACCGCTACGCCCTGGAGACCGAACTGCGGGTCGGTGGCGCGAGGGTCGACACCTGCCGCACTCCCTTCGGCATCCGCACCTTCCGCTTCGACCCGGACGAGGGCTTCCACCTCAACGGCGTCCACGCCAAGATCAAGGGCGTCGACCTGCACCACGACCAGGGCGCGCTGGGCGCCGCGATCAGCGTCGACGCCGTACGCCGGCAGATGACGATCATGAAGTCGATGGGCGTCAACGCCTTCCGCACCTCGCACAACCCGCCCTCGCCGCAGATGATCCAGGTCTGCGAGGAGCTGGGCATCGTGATGATGGTGGAGGCCTTCGACTGCTGGCGGACCGGCAAGACGAGGTACGACTACGGCCGGTTCTTCGACGAGTGGTGCGAGAAGGACGCCACCGAGATGGTCCTCGCGGCCCGCAACTCGCCCGCCGTGGTCCTGTGGTCCATCGGCAACGAGATCCCCGACTCCACCTCCACCCCGGGCCTCGCCATGGCGGACCGGATCATCGCCGCGATCAAGGCGGCGGACGACACCAGGCCGCTGGTCATCGGCTCGGACAAATACCGCCGCGTGCCCACGAAGGGCTCCGCTGCCGACCTCATGCTCGCCAAGCTGGACGGGCTCGGTCTGAACTACAACACCGCCCAGTCGGTGGACGCCCTGCACGCCGCCTATCCGCACCTCTTCCTCTTCGAGTCGGAGTCGTCGTCCGAGACCTCGACCCGCTCCACCTATCAGGAGCCGGAGCACCTCAACACCGGCGAGAACCACACCCCGGGCCGGCGCGCGGTCTCCTCGTACGACAACAACCTCGCGTCCTGGACGATGAGCGGCGAGTACGGGCACAAGAAGGACCGGGACCGTAAATGGTTCGCGGGGGAGTTCCTGTGGTCGGGCATCGACTACATCGGGGAGCCCACGCCGTACGACGTGTTCCCGGTGAAGGCGTCCTTCTTCGGCGCCGTCGACACCGCGGGCTTCCCCAAGGACATGTACCACCTGTTCAGGAGCCAGTGGGTGAGCGAGCCCATGGTGCATCTGGTGCCCATGACCTGGAACCACGAGGCCGGCGACACGGTCGAGGTCTGGGCGTACGCGAACGTCGACACCGTGGAGCTCTTCCTCAACGGGAAGTCCCTCGGCACACGGAGGTTCGACACCAAGACGACCACCGACGGCCGTACCTATCTGGAGACCACCGAGGCGACCGGCGACGACAAGACCTTCACCGCGGGCCCCTACCCGGGCAGTTACACCAGCCCGAACGGCAGTGCGGGCAAGCTCCACCTCACCTGGAAAGTGCCCTACGCGCCGGGTGAGTTGAAGGCGGTGGCCCGCCGCGGCGGCCGTACGGTCGCCACGGACGTCCTGCGCACCGCCGGGGCGCCGCACGCGATACGCCTCACGCCGGACCGCACGTCGCTCGCCGCCGACGGCCGTTCCCTGCTCTTCGTGACGGCCGAGGTCGTCGACGCCCGTGGTGTGGTCGTGCCCGACGCGGAGCACCTGATCGCCTTCGACATCGAGGGCGGCTCGCTCGCCGGGCTCGACAACGGCCGGGAGGAGAGCGCCGAGCGCTATCAGGCGAGCACCCGAACGGCCTTCCACGGCAAGGCGCTCGCGATCGTACGATCCGGCACGCGGCCGGGCTCGCTCAGGGTGACGGCACGCTCCGAGGGAGTGCGGGGCGCCACCGTCACCGTACGCACCGCCTCGGCACGCGCGAAGGCGACCACCCCGCCCGCGGTCTTCCGGCCGGACCCGGGTCCCGGCGCCCCGAACGAGTCGCTCGCGGACGCCAGTTACTCCGGCCGCCCGGACACCCTGCCCGCCGCCATGCTCGACGGCGACGCGGCGACGGGGTGGTCCAACGCCTTCTACAAGTCGGCGACAGCCCTGCTGCCCGCCTTCAGCGGGGCCCGCCCCGAGGACTGGGTCTCGGTCGCCTGGGCCCGTCCCCGCGCGGTCGACCGCGTCGAGGTCTCCTTCACCGTCGACGCGACGCACACACTGCCCGCGTCGGTCGAGGTCGCGGTGTGGGACGGCAGGCGGTACGTGCCGGTGAAGGGAACGGCCGTCGACTGGGCCACCGCGTCCGACGCGCCGACCGTCATCACCTTCGACGGGGTGCGCGGCTCACGGCTGCGGCTCCTCATGGCGAGCGGGCACCCGGGCGCCGTCGAGGGTGGGCTGCGGATCAGCCGTCTGGAGGTCCCGGTGGTCTGACCGGTCCCGGTGCTCGTGCTCGGTCAGCGTGTGGAGTTCGGCCGGGCCGAGCGGGCGGTGCACCTCGACGTACTCGCCGTGCGGCAGGCGTGTGACGACGCCGGTCGCACGGCCGTGCGCCACCAGTTCCCGGTCCCGCAGCTGCAACCCCAGGCAGATGCGCCGGGTGACCACGAAGACGACGGCCGGGACGACGAACAGGGAGATCCGCACGGCCCAGGTGACGGTGTTGATCGACAGATGGAAGCGCGTCGCCACGATGTCGTTGCCGCCGCCCGCGAGCAGGATCAGATAGAGGCTGATCCAGGCCGCTCCGATCGACGTACGGACCGGCCGGTTGCGCGGGCGGTCGAGGAGATGGTGCTCACGCCGGTCTCCCGTGACCCACGACTCGATGAACGGGTACACGCCGATGGCGACCAGAAGCAGCGGGAAGACGACGATGGGGATCAGCACACCGAGCACGAGCGTGTGCCCGGCCACGCTGATCTCCCAGCCCGGCATGACGCGCACCAGGCCCTCGGCGAAGCCCAAGTACCAGTCCGGCTGGGCGCCCGTCGACACCTGGTCGGCGCGGTAAGGGCCGTACGACCAGACGGGGTTGATGGTCGCCACCGCCGAGATCAGCGCGAGGACACCGAACACCAGGAAGAAGAAGCCGCCCGCCTTCGCCAGGTAGACCGGCAGGAACGGGGTACCCACGACGTTGCGTTCGGTCTTTCCCGGGCCCGCGAACTGGGTGTGCTTGTGGTACACGACGAGGATCAGATGCGCCACGACAAGTGCCGCCATGATCCCCGGAATCAGCAGGATGTGCAGCGAGTAGAAGCGCGCCACGATGTCGTGGCCGGGGAACTCCCCGCCGAACAGGAAGAACGACAGATACGTGCCGACCACCGGCACCGACAGGATCGCCCCGTCCACGAACCTGAGCCCCGTCCCGGACAGCAGGTCGTCCGGCAGCGAGTAGCCGAAGAGGCCCTCGAACAGACCGAGGAGCAGCAGCGTCCAGCCGAACACCCAGTTCACCTCGCGGGGCCTGCGGAACGAGCCCGTGAAGAAGTGCCGCATCATGTGCGTCAGCATCGCGGCGAGGAAGACCAGCGCGGCCCAGTGGTGCAGCTGCCGGACCAGCAGTCCGCCGCGCACGTCGAAGCTGATGTGGAGCGTCGAGGCGTACGCCTCCGACATCCGGATGCCGTTCAGGGGGACGTAACCGCCGTGGTACGTCACCTCGTTCATGGAGGGGTGGAAGAACAGGGTCAGGTACACCCCGGTGAGGATCAGCACGACGAAGCTGTAGAGGCATATCTCGCCGAGGAGGAAGGACCAGTGGTCCGGGAAGACCTTGCGCAGATAGCGCCTGCCGAGGGCGTACACACCGAGCCGGCCGTCGAACCAGTCGGCGACGCGCTCACCGGAGGACGCCTTCGCGGGCCGGTGGTCCGTGGCGGTCATGCGCGCTCCCCTTCCGCGACCCCGGTCTCCTGGTTCTCGTCGTCGCGCCGCACATGCGCGAGTTTCTCGGGATTGGTGACGATGTAGACGCCCGACACCTGCTCGCCGTCCGCGGTGAGGTCCATGACCATGACCGCGTACGGCGACTCGCCCTCGAAGAGCACGGCGGAGTCGTCGCCGTTGACGCGCCGGTAGCGCAGGTCGAAGCCGGTGCCGCGCCGGGTCGCGTAACCGGCGAACAGCCGCGCCGCCTTGTCCCGGCCGTGCACCGGGCGCAGCCCGCCCGAGGCCTTCCCGCCGCCGTCCGTCCACACCGTGACGTCCGGTGCCAGGATCTCCATCAGCGCCGCGATGTCCCCGCCGAGCGCGGCCTCGACGAAGCGCTCGGTCGCCTGCCGGCGGACGCGCGGATGGGCTTGGTAGCGCGGCCGACGGGCGTGCACGTGTTCCCGCGCGCGGTGCGCGAGCTGGCGTACCGCCGCGGGGCTGCGGTCGATGACCTCCGCGATCTCGGTGTGCGCGTAGCCGAACACCTCGTTGAGGACGAAGACCGCGCGCTCCAGCGGGGTGAGGGACTCCAGGACCACGAGCATCGCCAGCGACACCGACTCTGAGCGCAGGGCCCGGTCGTCGGCCGAGTCCTCGGGGGTGGGCTCGTCGAGTAGCGGCTCCGGCAGCCAGGGGCCCACATACGTCTCGCGACGGCGGGTGATCGCGGCGCGCCGCGCGAGCGCGTGGTTCACGGCGATGCGTACGAGATAGGCGCGCGGGTTGGTGATGCCCTCCAGCGGAGTGCGGTGGGCGCGGCCCGTCCAGGACAGCCAGGTCTCCTGGAGGACGTCGTCGGTGTCGGCGACGCTGCCGAGGATGTTGTAGACGATCGCGAAGAGCAGCTCGCGGTGGTCGACGAACACCTGCGTCGCGCCGTCGGCCGTCCCGGTCGCGGGGCTTTCGGACATGCCTTGCCTCCCTTGGTGCGCTCGCTACTGCGAGGGGAGAAGCGGGCCCGAATGTGACGTCCGGAGGGCGAAATGTGACGTACGTCTCACGAGGCCTGCCGGACGTCACACCGGTCGAAGCCCACGCCCTCTTGAACGCGAGTCCGATGCCTCGACACAAGGAGACAGACACCGTGTTCAAGAAGTGGCACGACACGTGGCACGGCAACCCATGGGCGATCCTCATCACGCTCTCCCTGGGCTTCTTCATGACCTTGCTCGATCTGACGATCGTGAACATCGCGATCCCCGACATGGGCCGGGACCTCGACGCCTCCCTCGACGAGATCCTGTGGGTCGTCAACGCCTACACCCTCGCCCTGGCCGTCCTGATGATCACCGCCGGGCGCCTTGGCGACCTGCGCGGCAAACGCAACCTGTTCCTCGCGGGCGTCGCCCTGTTCACCCTCGCCAGCCTCGCTTGCGGCCTTGCGCGGAATCCGGCGCAGCTGATCGCGTTCCGCGCCGTCCAGGGCCTGGGCGCTGCGCTGCTCATGCCGCAGACCCTGTCGATCATCGCGGAGGTGTTCCCGGCCGACCGGCGGGGCGCCGCGATGGGCGTCTGGGGCGTGGTCGCGGGCGTCTCCGGAGCCCTCGGCCCGATCATCGGCGGCGCGCTGATCACCCACCTCGACTGGCGGTGGATCTTCTTCGTGAACCTGCCGCTCGGGGTCGTGGTGCTGGGCCTCGCCGCGGCGGTCATCCCCGGTTCACGGCGCACCGTGCGCCACCGCTTCGACACCCTGGGCGTGCTGCTCGCCTCGGGAGCCCTGTTCTGCCTGGCCTTCGGTCTGACGGAGGGGCAGCGCTACGACTGGAACGCCTGGATCTGGTCGCTGTTCGGCGCGGCGGCACTCCTCTTCGCCGCCTTCCTCGGTCATGAGCGCGGCCAGCAGGGCGACGAGCCACTCGTCCCGTTCTCGCTCTTCAAGGACCGCAACTTCACCCTCATCAACTTCGTGGGCGTCACCGTGTCGTTCGGCATCGTCGGGATGTTCCTGCCGCTGACGATCTACCTGCAGTCCGTACTGGGCTACAGCGCGCTCAAGTCCGGGCTCGTGCTGCTGCCCCTCGCGCTCGGCTCGTTCGTGACGGCCGGGCCCGCCGGAGTCCTCGCGGACAAGATCGGCGGCAAGTTCATCCTGATGACCGGGCTGCTCGCCTGGACGGCGGCCCTGGTGTGGATCGTGGCCGCGGCGGACGTCGGGTCGAGCTGGACGGCGGTCGCCTTCCCCCTCTTCCTCGCGGGTCTGGGCGCGGGCTGCACCTTCGCACCGATGGCGACGGAGGTCATGCGCAACGTACCGGCGAAGCTCTCCGGAGCGGCGTCCGGCGTCAACAACGCGCTGCGGCAGGTCGGTTCGGTGCTCGCGGGCGCCGTCGTCGGCGCCGTGCTCCAGGCCCGGCTCGCCTCCTCGCTCACCGACCAGGCCCGACAGCGCGCCGGACAACTGCCCGCCGCGTACCGCGACGGCTTCGTCGGCGGCTTCTCCCAGGCGGGGACCGATGTGAACGCGCGCCAGGCGGCACGGCTGCCGGAGGGCCTACCGCACGACATCGCGGAGCGCATGCGCGCCCTGGGCGCCCAGGTCTTCGGCCACGGCTTCGTGCACGCCATGGGTCCCGCCGTCCTGGTCTCGGCCGCCGTCCTGCTGACCGGCGCGCTCACCTGCCTCGCCGTACGCCGTCACCGCGGCCCGTCGGCCAACCCGCACGCCCTGCCCGTCTTTGAGCCCGAACTGGAGGAAGCGACCTCATGACCACCGAAGCCGCAGCCGGCACTGTCGACCTCACCGTCATGTACGCAGCCCACGACGCCTTCCGCCGCGACCTGGAACGCCTCGGCGACGCGGCGGCCGACGGCACCGCCTTCACCCCCCAGGTCCGCGCGGGCTGGGACAACTTCAGGCATCAGCTGCACATCCACCACGCCGCCGAGGACAGCGATCTGTGGCCGCGCGTGGAGCGCAAGGTCGCTGGCCGTCCCCGGGACGTCGCCCTCCTCGCCGAGATGGAGGCGGAGCACGCCCTCCTCGACCCGCGGCTCACCGCCGTCGACGCGGCCCTGAAGGATCGGTCGGCCGAACTCCCCGCCCTGGTCCGCTCGTTGGCATCGACCCTCGACGACCACCTCGCCCACGAGGAGGAGAGTGCTCTGCCGCTCATCCGGGAGGTACTGACGCCCGCGGACTGGGGCGCGTTCACCGGCCGCATCCGTAAGACGCAGGGCGTGCGCGGGGCCGCGCTCTTCGTACCGTGGATCGTCGACGGAGCGCCGCCCGCCGACCGCGCCCGGTTCCTCGGCGCGTTCCCGCCGCCCGTACGCGTCCTCAACAAGCTGTTCTGGGAGGCTGGCTACCGCAAGCGTGGGCTGTGGGGGGCCTGAGAGCGCGGAAGCGCCCAGGCGGGGTTCCGCTCCGTCCGGCTGTCCGGAGCGGGGCCGCCGCCGAGCGCCCGTACGCGGCCTCGCCGAATCGGCTCGCGGTACCGCTGCGCATACCTCTTGAGCAGGTGATATTTACGAGTAAGTACCCTCGCGGTACCGTGGCGGCATGCCAGCCTTGAATGTGGAGTTCAGTGACCGTGAACTCGAGGACCTCCGGCAGATCGCCAAAGAGCGCGGTACGTCGATGAAGGCCCTGGTGCGCGAGGCGGCCGCGGCCGACATCGTGCGGCACCGGGCGCTGAAGGAGGGCGCGGAGGTGTTCCGCCGCTTCTTCACTGCGCACGCCGACGAGTTCGCGGCCGCTTTCCCCGAGGACGAACCTCCTGGCAGGGGCGAGGGACGGGCCGCCTGAGCGATGGCTCCCGTCATCCATATCGATGTGCCGTGGCTGTTGCAGCGCCACGAAGAGGTGCTGCCCGACCAGCCCACGGTCAACGACTTCTCGGCCCTGGTCGCCGCCGTGGCCCGGCATCGTGTCGACCCGCCCCGCCTCGGAGTCGACTCCGACCCGGCCTGGCGCGCCGCCGCTCTGCTGCACACCCTGGCCCTGCTGAAGCCGCTACCGGCCGCCAATGCCCGTTTCGCCTGTTCGGCGGCGGTGGCGTACATGTTCGTCAGCGGTGTCGGGATCGACCCGCCCTACGGGGCGCTGGTTGACCTCGCCCGGGATCTGATCTCCGGCAAGACCGACGTCTACGGCGCGGCCGACCGGCTGCGCTCCTGGCAGATCTGACCTGGCAGATCTGATACCTGTCGCGCGTCCGATACCTGCCGCGCGGCCCCCCTGCCGCCCCCCGAGGCCGCCCCCCGAGGCCGCCGGCCGAGGGCGGGAGGATCGGGGCCGGCGGCCGGTTTCGCGCGGGAGAGCCGCCGTCCTGCGCGGGGCCTCCGAGAAGGGCCGGGTTCCAGTGGACTACGGAGCTCCGCGCGCCGGGAGCGTGCGACGGGCTCCGGAGCGAGCGCGCGGTTCACACGGGGCGCGTGAGGTCCCATGGCGTATGAACGTGGTGCCGTGGTGAGGCGCATGAACGTGGAGCGGGAAATTTCGAAAGCCGGTGCGAGCGACGCGAGTTGGCGCAGTTACTGACTATCTTTCAATATGCGGATGTTGCCCAAGTGCCTTGTTGGTCATGAGCGTGTTGTGCGAGGGTGAACATACCGCGCGGGTCAATGGCCGGGTATGAAATCGGTGTTCATTATTCCGGGCCGGCGGCCATTTTCCCGGCGCTCCGTCAAAAAGGTGTGCACCAGGCAGGGGCTCCCTTTTCGGCGACCAAGGAAATTCTGTGCACCACCTTGCACCGTGGAAGGAACCCGCTCTGTGCCCACCCCCCACCCCCCTCGCCCGTCCTATCCTCCCGGCGGTGCTCCCGGGGAGTCCGACGAAAGCCTCGCCGCGCGGCTGAGTGGCCGGACGGAGGGCGAGGCCACGCAGTCCGTCGCCCTGCTGATGGCGCGGCACTGGCAGCCGACGTACGACTACGCGGCCATCTGCCTAGCCGCTTCCTCGGACGTCGTCTCGATGGTCGCCGCGACCTCCTTCCACTACGCCCTCGACTGCCTGATACGCGGCGAGTCCGGAGCGGCCCTGCGGCCCCGGCTCCTCGTGACCGTGCGGGACACCGTCAACGAGTGGTCCGGTGAGGACCGGATATCCGGCGTTCTGCCGGATTTGAGGAAACCCGCCGGGGGGCGGGGTATGCGGGCGGCGCAGTCCATGACCACCGAAAATCGGAAGCTCGCCGAGCGCTCTTTCCATGCCTTGCCGCCCCTCGCCCAGTGCCTGCTGTGGCACACCGAGGTCGAGGCCGAGGACATTTCCGTACCGGCCGGTCTGTCGGGCCTGGACATCGACACCGCGTCGGCCGCTCTGGAGCAGGCCCGTGAGCAATTCCGCCAGGGATGTGTGCGCGCCCACCGGGAACTCGCGCCGAGCAAGGAATGCGGCTTCTACAACCGGCTGCTCGACGTCCCGATTCGTCGTGGGGGCGCCTTGCTGCCGGATGTCCGACAGCATCTGGGGGAGTGCCGCCACTGTCGGCACGCGGCCGAGCAACTCAACTATTTCGAGGGCGGCTTGGGGATTCTGCTCGCCGAAGCGGTGCTCGGTTGGGGCGCGCGACGCTACCTCGACGCACGCCCGGGGCGTGTGCGGCAAGCGGTGCGCCCCGAGGAGGGGTCGGCGTTCGGCGGCGGACGGGCGGGCGCCGGCGGAGGCGTGGGTAGCGGCGGGCGCGTGGGTACCGGCGGGCGTCTCGGGACCGGTGGACGTCCTGGGAGTGCCGGCCGGCATCGTCTGCTGGGGCAGTTTCCCGCGCCCGGGCGGCTGGCCCAGATTGCCCAGAAGCACTCGAAGGTCCTGCTCACAGGGGCGGGCACGGCCTCGGCGGTGCTGCTCGTGAGCGTGCTCACCATCAGCCTGTGGTCCCACGGCGACGGTGGCGCCGACCCGACCGCCTCCACGGGGGTCGGCAGCAGCCACACCGTCTCGCCCAGCCCGGACGCCCCGGATCCCTCCGCCGGCTCCTCGCCCCCGACCTCGGCCGGACTGCCGACCAGCACCGAGCAGACCCGGCTGCGTAGCCTCGCCGCCGACCTCTGCCTCGACATCCGGGGCGGCAAGGCGGAGGTCGGTGCCGAGGCCGAGCTGGCCGTCTGCTCGTCCGCCTGGACCCAGCAGTGGTCGTACGAGAGCGACGGCCTGCTGCGCAGCGTCGCCGACCCCGCGCTGTGCCTGGACTCGCACGCCGACGACGGTGTCGTCGCCCTGGACCACTGCGTCGCGAAGAGCGCCGCGCGGGGCGGCGACGTGCGCTACGACCTCACCGTGCGGGGCGAGTTGCTGTCGCGCTCGCGCGAGGGACTCGCGGTCACGCCCAGTTCCACCGATCCGAACGCCGACATCGTGGTCAAGGACCGGGACGGCTCCGACGCGCAGCGGTGGCGGACCGACTCCGCCTCGGCCGACCCCGGGTCGCTGTCGATCGCGGGGACGGCGAGCGCCTCGACCCGGGCGGTCAGCAAGTCGCCGTCCCCGGCGAGCACGGCCGATGAGCCGAGCGCGTCGCCCAGCGAGCCGCCGACGGACGGCCGGACCGACCCGTCGGCGACCCCCTCGGAGTCCTCCGCCGAGCCCCGTTCCGTGATGGTCGACGACCGCACGAGCGCCCAGCCCGTGCTTCCGCTGACCGCTCAACTCTCCTCCCTTGTGGAGGGGTTGGGTCTGTAACGGGCGCGCCGGGCGGCGGGGCTAGGACACCACGTCCCGGGGCGGCTTGCCCGCCACGAAGTCGGCGGCGTTCTGGACCGCCGCCAGCGCGATCCGTACGAGCGTCTCGCGCGTGACGCCCGCGACATGCGGCGACAACACCACGTTCGGGGACTTGAGCAACCGCAGGGCCGCGGTGGGCGGTTCGGGGTCGAAGACGTCGATGCCCGCCCCGGCCAGGGTGCCCGCCTCGAGCGCGTCCGCGAGGGCGTCCTGGTCGATCAGGGCGCCCCGCGAGGTGTTGACCACGAACGCGGTCGGCTTGAGGAGCGCGAGCCGCTCGGCGTTCAGCAGATGCCGGGTCTCCTCGGTGAGCGGGGCGTGCAACGTGACGTAGTCCGACGTGCGCAGCAGTTCGTCGAGTTCGACATGACGGGCGCCGCCGAGCCGTGCCTCGGCCTCCGCGCCGACCGACTGCGGACCGGCGTACACGATGCTCATGTCGAACGCGACCGCGCGCCGGGCGACCTCCTCGCCGATGTGGCCGAGCCCGACGATGCCGAGGGTCTTGCCGGACAGTTCGGTGATGGACCGCTGCAGCCTCGGCAGCGCCCAGTCGGCGTCGACGAGCGCGGTGTGCGCCGGGACCAGCTGCTTGGCGAGGGCCAGCATGAGGGCGAAGGTCTGCTCGGCCACGTTCTGCTTCTCGGCGCCGCTGGAGCCGATGTTGCACACCGGCACCCCCTTGGCGCGGGCGGCGTCCAGGTCGACGTAGTCGAAACCGTGGCTCGCGCACTGGACCAGTTCCAAGTCCGGTGCGGCGGCGAGGTGTTCGGCGGTCACCGGGCTGAGACCCGTGATGATGACATGGGCCTCGCGCAGCGCGGCCGGGTCCTCGTCGGTCGTCTCCACGACGGTGACCTTGGCCTCGCCGGGGAAGACGGTGGCGAGCGCGGCACCGGCGGTGCGACCGCCGACGTGGGCCGAGACCACGGCCAGAACGTTCTTCGCCACCGCGGTGACCGTCGTGTCGGGCGTGTCGGTCGTGTGGGTCGTGCTCATGCGGATTCCTCGATCAGGTCGTCGGGGCCGAGGGTGGTGGGGCGGGCGTGCCCGGACAGGGCGAGGGTGAGGTCGAACTCGGCGAGCAGACAGCGGACGACGTGTTCGACGCCCGCCTGTCCGTCCAGGCCCAGCCCATAGGCGTACGGGCGTCCGAGGAGAACGGCTCGCGCGCCGAGCGCGAGCGCCTTGAAGACGTCGTCGCCGGTGCGGATGCCGCTGTCGAAGAGGACGGTCAGCCGTTCGCCGACCGCCTCGACCACCCGTGGCAGCGCGTCGGCCGCCGCCACCGACCCCGCCACCTGCCGGCCGCCGTGGTTGGAGACGACCACGCCGTCCATCCCGGCGTCGGCGGCGCGTCGGGCGTCGTCCGGATGCAGGATGCCCTTGAGGACGATCGGCCCGTCCCAGTTCTCCCGCAGGAACGCGAGATCGGGCCAGGTCTTGCCCGGGTCCGCGAACATGCCGACGAAATGCAGCACGGCCGCGTTCGGGTCCTCGTGCACCGGCTTGGCCAGACCCGCCTGGAACGCCGGGTCGGAGAAGTAGTTCGCCGTGCCCACACCGTGCAGGAACGGCAGATACGCCTGGTCGAGGTCGCGCGGACGCCAGGCCAGCAGCGGGGTGTCGAGAGTGACGAACAGCGCGGTGAACCCGGCCGCCTTCGCCCGGTCCAGGAAGGACCGGGTGACCTCGCGGTCCTTCGCCCAGTACAGCTGGAACCAGCGCTCCGCCCCGCCCATCGCCTCCGCGACCTGTTCCATGGGCGTGCTGGAGGCCGAGGACAGGATGTACGGGACGCCCTGCGCCGCGGCGGCCCGCGCGGCGGCGGACTCCGCGTCCGGATGCATGATCGACAGCACGCCCACGGGCGCGAGCGCCAGCGGCGCGGGCAGGGCGCGACCCAACACCTCGACGGACAGATCGCGTTCGTGCACGTCACGCAACATGCGCGGCACGATCCGGCGCCGGTCGAGGGCGGCCCGGTTGGCCCGGGCGGTGCTCCCGTTGCCCGCGCTGCCCGCCACGTAGCCGACCGGACCGGGCCCGAGCCGCTGCTCGGTGAGCTCCTCCAGCTGGGTCAGATCGGTGGGCAGCCGCGGTACGGCGCCCGTCATTCCGTTCAGATAGATCTCGTACTGGAAGTCGGCCCAATGCTTAGCCATCCGTACGTCCCGCCTCTCGTCCCTGAGACCGCGCTGTACGTCGTCGATCCTGGCGAAGGTGACAAGGGCCGTCCACCGTGGTGCGCACATCGCGCGGCTGGGATCATCACCCTGTGACAAGTCTGCCCGTTGCCGCCAGAGAACACGTCCGGCAGGAGATGGTCGCCGATCCGCGCGTCGTGGCGGCGATCGTCTCGGCGGTCCACGAACAGGTCCCGGTGTACGCCGCGCTCGACGACAGCCGGCTGCCGGAGGTACGGGCCATCGCGGCCTGGGGCCTGGAGCGGCTTCTCGACCTGTGGGTCACCGACGGCGCCCTCGAACCGTCGGACCTGCGGCGCCTGCGAGGCATCGCGGCGGCCCGCGCGGCGGACGGGCGACCCGTGCAGGCGGTGTTGCGGGCCTACCGGGTGGCGGCGACCGTCCTCACCGACGAGATCGCGGCCCGTGCGCCCCGGCTCGCCGCCGCGGACGCCTTCGCTCTCAGCCGGATGCTGCTGACCGCGCTCGACACCCTCTCCGAGGAGATGACCACGGCGTACGCCGCCACCGACGAGGACCTCGCGGCGGACCGTGACCGGGCGCTGCGGCTGCTGCTCGACGACCTGATCGCCGGGCGGCATGCCTCGGTGGGTGCGCTGAGCGACCGGTCGGCCCGGCTGGGGGTCCAACTTCCCGACCCCTACTGTCTGTTGGTGGCCGAGCCGGTGGGCGCGGAGCGTCCCGAGATGGCGCTCGACGCGGCGACGGGGCTGCTCGAGGCGTTGGCCGTGCCGGGCGTTCCGGGCGTTCCGGGGGACGAGGTGGCCTCGTCCGCGACGGTACGTGGCTCCCGTGCCGTTCTGTTGCTGCCGGGTGCGGCTGCCGCCAGGGCGGGGGCGGTGCTGGGCGCGCGGTCCTGGCGGGGCTGTGCGATCACCGGGGAGAGCCTGGACCGGGTCGCCGTGGCGCATCGGCTCGCCGCCGACGCCCTCGACACGGCGCCCGCCCACGCGCACCGGCCGGGGCGTGTCCTCACGGACGCCGACGCCCATGTCCTCGCCCTGCTCGGCGGGCATCCCGCCGCCGCGCCGGACCAGGTCGCCCGCCTCGTACTCGGACCGCTCACCGACCCGGGGCAGCGGCATCTCATGGAGGCGCTGACCGCGTACATCGACGCCGGCTCGGCGAGCGCCGCCGCGCGGGTGCTTCACCTGCACGCGCAGTCCCTGCGCTACCGCCTGCGGCGCATCCACGCCCTGACGTCCCGTGATCCCCGCGACCCCTGGCAACGCCTCACCCTGGACATCGCCCGCACGATCAGGCCGTAGCCTCCTCGCCCCCACCGCCCCTACCCGTCCCATCCCCAGGGGCTCCGCCCCTTCAACCCCGACCCCGACGGAGCTACGCCCCTGCACCCCCGCTTCGCCCGAAGGGCTCGTCCTCAGGTGCCGTACGGGCTGAGTGGTGCGGGCCGGGCCGAGGCTTTTAGGGGCGCGGGGAACTGCGCGAACGGCCCCCACCGGCCCGCAGCCGAACGAATTCGGGCGGGCGGGATCCGGGGCGAAGCCCCGCACGAGGGGCGCGGGGAACTGCGCGACCAGCCCCCACCCCCCCCGGCACCCGACGAACACACCCCAGGTAGGGACTACCGCGCGCGGGCCGTGACGCGGGCCGTCGCCCGGACCGGGCCCCCGTCGGCCCCGGCGAGGCGCATGGGGAACAGGAACACCTCCGCCGAACACCCCGCGGCCTGCGCGTCCGCGACGCCTCCGAGCCCGGTCAGGTTCTCGGCGATCACACCCCCCGCTCCGCACAGCACACGGTGGGAGGGCAGATCCGCGGGACCGGTCGGATCGACGCTCAGCGCGTCGATCCCGACGGTGAGGACCCCCGCCGCGACCACGGCCTCCGCCGCCTCCGGCGTCAGCCAGGGATGAGCGAGGTAGTCCTCGGTTCCCCAGTACCGCGACCACCCGGTGGCCAGCAGCAGGACCGAACCGGGCCGCAGCAGACCGAGGGCAGGGGCGAGCAGGTCGGGAGTGATCGGCGCCCGCGCAGGCAACCCACGGACGTCGGCGACGACCGCCGGCCCCGCGAACCGCTCCAGCGGCAGATCGTCCAACGTGGGCCACGCCTCGTCCACGTGGTACGGCGCGTCGACATGTGTACCGGACTGCGACCCCATGTGCAGCCGAAGGACGTTCACTCCGTGCTCGGCGACCCGCAACGCCCTGGAGACCTCCACCTCCGGGTCACCGGGATAGACGGGCATCCCGGTGACCACGGGCACGGACAGGTCGAGCCAGCTCTCCATCAGTTCTCCACCAGCCAGTTCTCCATGAACCAGTTCTCCATCAGCCAGCTCGTCAACCAGTTCTCCGTCGGCGCATCAACTGCCGTCGACGGCGAGAACCGCGGGCGTGCCCTCGCTCTCCGCCCCGGGACCGGTGATCGGCGGCACCGGCACGTCGACGGTACGGGCCAGCCGCGGACCCTCGGGCCCGTACACCGCCCGCGGCTCGGGGAACAGTCGGAGCATCGCCAGATACAGCACGGCGGCGACGGCCAGCGACAGCGGCAGGCTGATGTCGATGCCGTTCGCGAGGTCGCCCAGCGGTCCGACGAACTGGCCGGGGATGTTGGTGAACAGCACACCGACCACCGCGGCCACCCACCAGGCCGTCATGCCCCGCCAGTTCCAGCCGTGTGTGAACCAGTAACGGCCGCCGCGCTGACGGCGGTTGAAGACCTGGAGCGCGTCCGGGTCGTACCAGCCGCGCCGGGTGTAGAACCCGAGGATCATCACGACCATCCAGGGCGTGGTGCAGGTGATGATCATCGTGGCGAACGTCGAGATGGACTGCACCAGGTCGAAGCCGAAGCGGCCGATGAAGATGAACGCGATCGACAGGACCCCGACCAGGATCGTCGCCTGGACCCGGGACAGCCGCGGGAACACCGACGAGAAGTCGAGCCCGGTGCCGTACAGCGACGTCGTGCCGGTCGACATGCCGCCGATCAGGGCGAGCAGACACACCGGCAGGAAGAACCAGCTCGGCGAGATGGCCAACAGGCCGCCGACGAAGTCGGGGGCCGCCGGGTCGACGTACTTCGGCGCCTTGGTCGCGATGATGCTCGCGGTCGCGAGCCCGAACACGAACGGCAGCAGGGTGGCGATCTGGGACAGGAACGCGGCACCGACGACCTTGCGGCGCGGCGCGTTCGCCGGGATGTAACGCGACCAGTCGCCGAGGAACGCGCCGAAGGACACCGGGTTCGACAGCACGATCAGCGCCGAGCCGATGAAGGAGGGCCAGAACAGCGCCTGCGTCGCGGAGTCGGCCGAGGCCGTGAAGACTCCGGCGTATGAGGGATCGAAGTCACCGGCGAAGGCGATCGCGCCGAGCAGGAACAGCACGGTCGCCGAGGTCACCGCGATCTTGTTGACGAACAGCATGAACCGGAACCCGTACACGCACACCGCGAGCACCAGGCAGCCGAAGAGCGCGTACGCGACCACGTACGACAGGTTGCTGCGCTCCAGGCCGAACAGCCGGTGCGCGCCGCCGACCAGGGCGTCGCCGGAGCTCCACACCGAGATCGAGAAGAACGCCACGGCCGTGAGCAGCGACAGGAACGAGCCGACGACCCGGCCGTGCACCCCGAGGTGCGCGGAGGAGGCGACCGCGTTGTTGGTTCCGTTGACCGGGCCGAACATCGCCATCGGGCACAGGATCAGCGCCCCGACGACGACTCCGAGGAGGGTGGCCGCGAGCCCCTGCCAGAAGGAGAGGCCGAAGAGGATGGGGAAGGCCCCGAGGACGCAGGTGGAGAAGGTGTTCGCACCGCCGAAGGCGACTCTGAACAGATCGAGCGGCGACGCGGTGCGGTCCGCGTCGGGGATGCGCTCGACGCCGTAGGTCTCCACCTCGGTGAGAGACGGCGACGGCGCGGCGGGGGAGTTCTCGGACAAGGGTGCTCCAGCGAAGTGCCTGTGCCCGGAAGCGGGCGGTGGAGCGCGTGGTGGCGCGAGGGGAGGGCGGCCCCGTGGTCGCCGCGGGGGTGTGCGGCGGCGGGTGAACGTCCTTGGCAGGTCTGCCGACGCTAAGGCCGGCCCGGAGACCTGCGCCAGAAGGTAAAACATCCATCTTCCGTGCCCGGGGTGGAGCATTCGTCCAGTCCGGCGTTGGTCCGCCGCGGGAGGTGCCCGCCGTGGCTCAGCGCTCCGGGCCGGGCTCCGCTGTGGCGCGCCAGCCGTGCCAGCGGTGGACGGTGACGGCGATCACCGGGCCGTCCGGCGGCCGCTGCCGGTACTGCGCGTACTTCTCGCGCAGCAGGTCGATCGCTGCCGTGTACTCGTCCTGTGTGCCGGGCGGCAGGACCCGGGCGTCGCCGTCCGCCCGTACCCACCACAGCTGCTCCCAGTCCTCGTCGTAGGCATCGACGAGCAGGCACACGGCGGGGTGGGCGGCGATGTTGCGCAGCCGCCGCAGCCGCCGCGACCTCTTCGGTTTGTGGTCGACCGCGGTGACGATCTCGCCGCCGCGCGCCGCGAAGACGAGGGGCACGAGGTGCGGGCGCCCCTCGGCGTCCACCGTCGCCAGGCGCGCCACCCGTGCCGCCACGAACCGGCGGCGCGCCTCCTCCTCGTCCATGTCCGGCACGGTGAGCTCCGATTCCCCGGTGGCGGGAACGCGATGGGCTCGCGATTCCCGGCGGCCGGAAGCGTCAGCGGTGGGCGGACACGGCCTCGGCCAGCTCGTCGAGCGTGCGCAGTGTCTCGTCCTCCGGCTGGGTCGGCAGATACAGCAGCACGCGGTCGACGCCGAGTTCCGCGTAGGTGTCGAGTGACTCCCGGTCGCTTTCGCCCGCGTAGACCACGACGGCCGGCCGGTCACCGGCCGTCTTGCGCATCTGTTCGATGCGCGCGCCCAGTTCCTTGGGCGGTACGGCGCTGGGCAGCCACGCCGACCCGTACTCGGCGACGCGGGCGAAGGTGCGCTCACTGTTGCCCCCGACCCAGATGGGCGGGTGCGGCCGCTGGACCGGCTTGGGCCAGGCGTAGACCGGTGCGAAGTCGACGAAGTCGCCGTGGAACTCGGCCTCGTCCTTCGTCCACAGTTCGATCATGGCGCGAATGCGCTCGTCCATCAGCCGGCCGCGGGAGGCAGGATCCGTGCCGTGGTTGCGCATCTCCTCCCGGTTCCAGCCGGCGCCGACACCGAACACGGCACGGCCGCCGGAGATCAGGTCGAGGGAGGCGATCTCCTTCGCGGTGGTGATCGGATCACGCTGGACCACCAGAGCGATCCCCGTGCCCAGGAGCAGGTCCCGGGTCACGGAGGCAGCGGCGGCGAGCGCCACGAACGGATCGAGCGTGCGGTAGTAGACGCGGGGCAGTTCGCCGCCGCCCGGATACGGCGTCTCCCGGTTCACCGGGATGTGCGAGTGCTCGGCCAGCAGCAGCGTGTCGAACCCGCGCTCTTCCAGAGCGGGACCCAGGGCCCTGGGGCCGATGCCCTCATCGGTGATGAACGTCGACACTCCGAACTTCATCCGCGACCACCTCGTCTTGTCGGCTGTTGCTGCCAGTGTGACGTGGGAGGTCACTCCTCGTCAGGTGTGGCGTCCCGCGGCGTGGCGTCCGGACCCTGGGCCCGGACCCGCTGCACATGTTCCAGCGAGTCGCGCAGTTCCGTCAGCCAGTCGTCGGCGTGACGCTGGACGAGGCGGACACACCAGGCGAGGGCGTCGCTGCGGCTGCGCGCGACCCCGGCGGCGATGAGGGTGTCGAGGACCTGGCGCTCGGGCTGGCGCAGCCGGGTCATGACGGGCGCGGCGATATGGGTGAACAGGGCGCGCTCGCCCCCGCACTCCACGCCCCAGGAGACCTTCTTGCCGAACCGGTGCTCGGCTTCCCGTGCCACCGCGACCCGGTCGTCGCGGGTGCGCTCGCGGAATTCCTGGATACGGGCCTGGGCGGCCGTCTCCTTCTCGGCGTCCGAGGCACCTTCGGCGAGCCCGGGCTCGGGGATACGGCCGACGACGGTGATCTCCTCCCGGTCGACCGTCACCTCCGCCAGGCTCTCGAAGAGATCGTCGGGCAGGCGGCCGGCGAACCAGCCGCGCAGCTTCTCGTGCTGCTCTGAAGTAATCATGTAATGACGATTACTCCGTTGCAGAGAAGAAGCAAGGGGGTCCGCCGGAGGCTGAACCGGAATGTTTCAGGCCTATTGCAGAGCCGGGGGAATCCGGCCAGGAGGGTGCCCTTGGCGATCAACAACCGCTCAGTTCCGGGGCTTGAACGTTCGAATTTCGTAACTTCACGCCACTGATTAAATACTCAAGGTTACCGAAACGCATGGGGTCGATGTGTGTTTCCGGTCCGGACTCGGCAGACTCGCGCTCGCCGCACCGGCACCCAACCGAGCCGGTACTGCATTCAATCGAGCGGAAGGATGCACACAATGCCGAACACCGCGCGCTGGGCAGCGACTCTCACCCTCACGGCCGCTGCCGTCTGCGGCCCCTTCGGGGGGTCCGCCCTCGCCACCCCGGCCCACGCGACCCAGACGGTCACGAGTCAGGCCCACGCCACGCCGGCCCTCGCCCCCTCAGGGCTCTACGCCCCCTCGGCCCTGGTGCTCACCATGGGCCACGGAGAGACCGCCGCCACCGTCACCCCGGAGCGCGCAGTCACGCTGAACTGCGCCCCGACCCCCTCCGGCACCCACCCCGCCGCCTACGACGCCTGCGGCGAACTCCGGGCGGTGAACGGCGACTTGGACGCCCTGACCCTCAGAGACGGCGCACTGTGTACGCGGCAGTTCGATCCGGTGGTCGTCACCGTCGAGGGCGTCTGGCGCGGCAAGCGCGTCTCGTACGAACGGACCTTCGCCAACGAGTGCGTGAAGAACTCCTACGGGACGAGCTTCTTCACGTTCTGAGAGACCGGGATCGCGCGGCCTTCGTGAGCGTCGAGCGGGGTCAGTAGGTGGGGAGTGCGCGCCCCGAAGCACGGAGTACGACGCGATCTCGCATCGGGGGTCGGTCAGGCGGAGTGGGGCCGCCGGCCGGCCCCCGACATCTGTCTGCCCCGGCTCGGGGCCCTCAACTCGTAGTTGTGTCAGAAGTGTTGACCCCGCATTGGAAACGTTTTAATTTCCCCTCACCCGACAGTCCCAGGTGAGGAGGCTCCGTGGCCGCAGTGTTGCGGGATCGCGCAGGTACGGAGGCGGTGGACCCTTCTCCCCGCCCTCCGATCGAGGCCCGTCGCGGCTTGAAACGCTTTCAGAAACGTGGCAGCAGGGCGCTGTTCCTGCTGATGCTCCCCGGGCTCGCCTACTTCCTGGTGTTCCACTACGGCGCCCTGCTCGGCAACGTCATCGCGTTCAAGGACTACGTGCCGTTCGACGGCGTCTGGGGCAGCCGTTGGGTGGGCCTCGACAACTTCCGGCGCATGTTCGAGGACGGCGAGTTCTGGGACGCGGTCCTCAACACCCTCTGGATCGCGGTCCTGCAGATCGTCTTCTACTTCCCCGTCCCGCTCGCCCTCGCCCTGCTGCTGCACAGCCTCACCCGCAGCAGCATCCGCCGCTTCGTGCAGTCGGTGGCCTACCTGCCGCACTTCATCTCGTGGGTGATCGTCGTCGCCCTGTTCCAGCAGGTCCTGGGCGACACGGGCATGGTGAACAGCTATCTCGGCGACGCCGGCCTGCACACCGTGGACATCATCGGCAATCCCGACGCCTTCAAACCGCTCGTCGTCGCCCAGGTCATCTGGAAGGACGCAGGCTGGGGCACGATCATCTTCCTCGCCGCGCTCTCCCAGGTCGACGAGCAGCAGTACGAGGCCGCGGCCATCGACGGCGCGGGCCCCTGGCGCCGCTTCTGGCACGTCACCCTGCCCGCCATCCGCGCGGTGATCGTGCTGCTGCTCATCATGCGGCTCGGCGACATCCTCTCGGTCGGCTTCGAGCAGATGCTGCTCCAGCGGGATGCCGTCGGCCCGCAGGCCGCCGAGATCATCGACACCTTCGTCTACTACCAGGGCATCGTCGGCGGCGACTACGGATTCGCCGCCGCCGCAGGCCTGTTCAAGGGTGTCGTCGGCGCCCTGCTCGTCTACGCGGCCAACAAGGTCGCCCACCGCCTCGGCGAACAGGGGGTCTACCGGTGAGCACCCATGCCCGGCCCGGCTGGATGGAGAAGCCGAAGCCCGCGACCCAGGCCGCCAAGGCCGTCGCCCTCGCCGCCGTCGTCCTGCTGGTGTGCGTGCCGTTCCTCGTCATCCTCTCCACCTCGCTCGCCTCCCAGCGGGAGGTCGTCGCGAACGGCGGCTGGGTGCTCTGGCCCCAGCACCCCACCCTCAAGGCCTACCGCGACGTCCTCGACGGCGGCATCGTCACCCATGCCCTCGGCATCAGCGCGGGCGTCACCCTCGTCGGCACCCTGCTCAGCCTCGTCTGCACCGTCACCCTCGCCTACGCGCTGTCGCGCCCCGGCGTCTTCGGCGGCAGACCGGTTCTGCTCCTGATCCTGTTCACCTTCCTCTTCCCCCCGGGCATGATCCCCGGCTTCCTGCTGGTCAAGGAGCTGGGCATGCTCGACTCGTACAGCTCGCTGATCCTGCCCGTGCTCGTGAACGTGTTCAACCTCGTCGTCCTGCGCGGCTTCTTCCAGGCGATCCCGGAGGAGCTGTACGAGGCCGCGCGGCTGGACGGGGCGGGGGACTGGCGGGTGCTGTGGTCGGTCGTACTGCCCCTGTCGAAGGCGGCCCTCGCCGTCGTCGGACTGTTCTACGCGGTGGCGTACTGGAACTCCTGGTTCTACGCCTCCCTGTATCTGGAGAGCGACCACTGGCCGCTCCAACAGGTGCTGCGCACCTACGTGGTGGCCGGTTCCGGGCTCACCGACACGACGGTCGGCGAGGGCACGGTCAACGCGCCGCAGACCGTGCAGATGGCGGTCCTGGTGATCGCCACCGTACCGATCCTGCTCGTCTATCCCTTCCTCCAGAAGTACTTCACCAAGGGCGTGCTCACCGGCGCCGTCAAGAGCTGACTCCGTCCACCAGGAAAGGTCGGTTTCCCATGCCCTCCCTGTCCCGGCGCACCCTGCTGCGCTCGATGGCCGTCGGCGGCGCCGCGCTCGCCGCGCCCGGCGCACTGGCCGCCTGCTCGACCGGCTCGGGAGACGGCGACGTCTCCAACGCGGGCAAAAAGCTGGCCCCTTGGCCCGCGTACAAGGCGTTCGCCGGCCCGAAGCCCGACCTCGCGCCCACCGACGCCGGGGTCCAGGCGGGATACACGGCCTACCCCGGCGACCTGGTCACGGCCGTCTCGGGCACACCGGGCGACGGCTCCACCGTCAAGGTCATGTCCGTGACCTTCGGTACGCCGCCCAAGCCGGCCTCCGCGAACCAGTTCTGGGCGGCGGTCGAGAAGGCGCTCGGCGTGAAGATCGAATACACGATCATCTCTCAGACCGACTACCAGAAGAAGATGGCCACGGTGATGGCCGGTGACCCGGGCGAACTGCCCGACATCATCAACGTCTTCTCCGGCTTCGTGCTGCCCCGCGAGGCCCAGTTCGTGCAGCGCAGGGCGGAGGACCTCACCCCGTACCTGTCCGGCGAGGCGATCGCGGACTATCCCAACCTCGCCAACATCCCCACCCACGCCTGGCGCGACATGGGCCGCGTCGGCGGCCGGATCTACGGCATCCCCCTGGAACGCCCGCTGCCGGGCTCCACCCTCTGGCTCAACCAGGCCTTCTTCACCGACGCGGGGATGAAGGAGGGCTGGACCTCCCAGGACTTCGCCGCCGTCGCCAAGAAGGGAACCAGCGGAAAGAAGTACGCGCTCGGGGCCGCGACCGGCTCGCTGTTCGGCAACGCGGTGCACTCCGCCGCGCACAATGCGCCACAGGGCTGGGCCGTGGACAAGGACGGCACCTTCCACGCGAACTACGGCGACGAACGCTACAAGGCGGCGGTCGCCTATCAGGCACAGCTCCGCAAGAACGGCTCCTACCACCCCGACGCCACCTCCCTCTCCCAGCCGGACCTGAGCACGCTCTTCCTCAACGGCACCGTCGGCTCCATGCAGGACGGATTCGGCGGGTACCTCCCCAAGTACCTCGACTCCAAGGGCCTGTTGACCCCCGCCGCCGCGCTGCCGTACAGCGTGGACGGGACACCCGGCGGCATCGTCGCCGGCCGCCGCTCCTTCGGCTACACCGTCCTGAAGAAGGCGAAGAAGGAACGCGTCGAACTTCTCCTGCGCGTCCTGAACTACCTCGCAGCGCCCTTCGGCAGCAAGGAGTGGGAACTCGTCCACTACGGCGTCGAGGGCACCCACTTCACCCGCGGCACGGACGGCTCGCCCGAGGCCACCAAGCTCGGCGACGTCGAGAACAACACCAACCTGCCGCTGAAGTACCTCGCCGAGGGGCCCCAGGTGCTGTTCGTGCCGGGCATGCCCGAGGCCGTACGCGCCCTGCACGCCTGGCAGGTGAAGGTGGTCCCGGTGGCGATCCGCAACGCCTCCTTCGGGTTGCAGTCCAGCACGTACACCGCCCAGGGCACCACGCTCAGGGCGCTGATGGACGACACCGTCACCGGCGTCATCGCGGGCCGCCTGCCGCTGTCCGAGCTCGACGCGGCCGCGAGGAAATGGCGCGATCGCGGCGGCGACAGAATGGCCGAGGAGTTCGCGAAGGACTACGCCGCCAACACCTGAGGCGGCGGAGCCGGTCGAAGGAGAGGCGCGGGGGATGGGCATGGGGATGGGGAACGACATGACGTCGAAGGGGCGGGTCACGATCCGCGAGGTGGCCGAGCGGGCCGGAGTGTCCATGGCCACGGTCTCGCGCGTGCTCAGCGGCAACCACCCGGTGCCCGCGTCCACCAGGGCCCGGGTGCTGCGCGCCGCCCGTGACCTCGACTACGTCGCCAACGCGCACGCCCGCGCCCTGGTCGGCGGCGGCCGCAAGATGGTCGCCGTCGTCCTGCGCCAGGTCACCAGCCCCTTCTACGCCCAGGTCGCCGAGGGCGTGGAGGCGGAGGCCGCCGCCCGCGGCTGGCTCTGCCTGGTCGGCACCACGGGCGGTGACCCGGCGCGCGAGCTGGAGTTCGTCCAGCTGATGCGCGAGGAGGGGGCGGGGCTGGTGATCCTGGTCGGCGGGGTCGTCGAGGACGACGCCTACCGCGAGCGCGTCGCGCACTACGCCCAGGCCCTCGCCTCGTCCGGCGCGCGGCTCGTCCTGTGCGGGAGGCCCGCACCGGATCCCGACATCCCGGCGCTCGTCGTCGAGTTCGACAACGAGGCCGGGGCACGCGCGATCACCGGCCATCTGCTCTCGGCCGGCCACCGCAGGATCGTCTTCCTCGGCGGCCTGCCCGGCAACACGGCCCTCGACGCCCGCGTCGCCGGATACCGGGCCGCACTCGCCGAACACGGCCTGGGCCCCGAGGCCGCCCACGTCGTCGACTGCGGCCTGGGCCGGGCGGCGGGCCACCGCGCGATGACGGAACTGCTCAAGGAGGGCGGGGACCTGGGCCCCGGTGACACCGCCACACCGGACGGCGACACCCTCGACACCGCCACCCCGGGTACCGCCACCCCGGACGCCGGCCCCGCGCGCTTCACCGCGGTCTTCGCCGGGGACGACATGGTCGCCGCCGGAGCCCTGCGGGCCATCGCCGACGCCGGGCTGCGCGTGCCCCAGGACATCTCGGTGGTCGGCTACAACGACATCCCGCTCGCCGAGGACTTCAACCCCCCGCTCACCACCGTCCGCACCCCCGCCGAGGAACTCGGCCGCGCCGCCGTCCGCATCGCCCTGCGCGACCCCGAACACGCGGCGGGCGCCCACCACTTGCTCGGCACCCACATCGTCGTGCGCGACAGCGTCCAGCCGCCCCCGCCGGGGGCCTAGGCCCTCGAAGACGGAGGATCCACCCCCGTATGACCGTCCCGCATGTGCCGCTCACCGCCCCGACACACCTGCCGCCCCCCGACCCCACCACCTCACCGGTCACCGGCTGGACCCGGGCCCACTGGGAGGCGACCGCCGACCGCCTCCTGGACGGTCTGCTCCCGCACGCCTCACCCACCTCGGCCCAGTACCGGCTCCCCGGCCGGGCCAGTCACTCCGGCCCCTGGTCCGACGGCCTGGAGGGCTACGCACGTTCCTTCCTGCTCGCCGCCTTCCGTATCGCGGGCTCCGGCGGCCGGGTGGGGCCCGCGCTGATCGAGCGCTACGCGGCCGGGCTCACCGCCGGGACGGACCCGCACGGCCCGGACCGGTGGCCGCCCATCACCGACCGGGGCCAGCCCATGGTCGAGGCCGCGTCCGTCGCGATCGCCCTGCACGAGACGCGCCCCTGGATCTGGGACCGCCTCGACGACTCCGTACGCGGCCGTGTCGTCGACTGGCTGAGCGGATTCATCGGCGCGCGGGTCAACGACTCCAACTGGCGGCTCTTCCAGGTCATCACGGAGGAGTTCCTCGCCTCGGTCGGCGCCCCGCACAGCCGGGACGAGATCGACGCCGGGCTGGCGCGGCTGGGGGACTGGTATCGGGGGGAGGGCTGGTACACGGACGGCGACGGCCGCAAGTTCGACTACTACAACGCCTGGGCCCTGCACCTGTACCCGGTGCTGTGGGCGCGCGTCGCCGGATCGCGGGCCGACCCGGAGCTGGTGGCCGAGCACCGCGCCCGACTACGCGAATTCCTCGGCGTCCATCAGTACTTCTTCGGCGCGGACGGCGCCCCCGTGCACCAGGGCCGCTCCCTCACCTACCGGTTCGCGACCACCGCCCCCCTGTGGGCGGGCGTCCTCGCCGACGCGACCCCGCTGGCACCGGGCGTGACCCGACGCCTCGCCTCCGGAGCCCTGAGGCACTTCGCCGAACGCGGTGTGCCCGACGAGCAGGGGCTGCTGTCGCTCGGCTGGTACCGCCCCTTTCTCCCGGTCACCCAGCGCTACTCGGGACCCGCCTCCCCGTACTGGGCGAGCAAGGCGTTCCTCGGCCTGCTGCTCCCCGCCGACCACCCCGTGTGGACGGCCCCCGAGGAGCCCGGCCCGGTGGACACGGCCGACTCGTGCGTGGCGCTGCCGGTCCCGGGCTGGCTCCTGCACTCGACAGCCGCCGACGGCGTCGTACGCCTGGTGAACCACGGCAGCGACCGCCTGCCGCCCCCGCCCGCACCGGACGAGGACAGCCCGCACTACACGAGGTTCGCGTACGCCAGCGCGGCGGCGCCCGACACCGAGGGGATCGGGATCGGCACCGGGGGCGCCGGGATCGACAACCACCTCGCGCTGGTCGCGGCGGACGGCACGCGGTCCCGGCGCGGCCGGATCCATCCGCTGGGCGCGGCCGGGCGCCGCGCCGCCTCCTGGCACACGGCACGTCTGGCGGGCGCCGAGCACCGCATCGAGACGACCAGCGTGGTGCACGGTCCGTGGGAGGTCCGGGTGCACCGGGTGGCGGGGCCGCGCGGCGCGGTCGTACGCGAAGGGGGGTGGGCGCTGGCCGACGACGCCGGGCCGCCGGCGGAGGGCACGGGGCCGCGATGGGCGCGGGCGCGACGCCCGGACGGGCTGACGAGCGCGGTCGTCGGGCTGCTCGGCTGGGACGCGTCGGGGGACGGCCTGGTCGCGCGGGCGAGGGACGCCAACGCCTATGGGGTCCATTCGGCCACTCCCCATCTCGCGCTGCCCGTTCACCCCGGCGGGGTCCATCTCCTCGTCACCCTGGTGGTCCTCGGCCGCGATCCCGAACTCGCCGGTGCGAGCGCCCGGGTCACGACCGGGGGCGGGGTTCTGATCCGCTTTCCGGACGGGACGGAGGAGGAACTGCCCGGCGGCCCTGCGGGTGCGTCGATACCGGTGGTTCCGGGAGGTCGGCCAGCGGCGGAAAGCGGCTGAGCAGGCGCGCGGCGCGCAGGAGGCGGTGGACGCGGGGCCCGTCGGAGACGACGCGGAGCCGCCCGCCGCGCTCCCGCGCCCTCGTGTCGGCGCGGCACAGTACGCGCAAACCCGAGCAGTCGAAGAAGGCCACCCGGCGCAGATCGACCAGCACGTCCGGCTCGGCCCGGGCCGTCGCCGCCGACAGATGCACGGCCAGCGCCTCCGCCGTCGCGATGTCGATCTCTCCCGTCACCTCGACCACGGTGAACGGACCGCGCGGATAACTGTGGGCGTAGGGGTTGGTCGAGGGAAGCCCGGAATCTGCGAGGGTCATGTGGTCTCGCTAGCTACCCCGGCCTGGCCGGAAACATCCTCAGGTCGCCACGGACACTCCCCCATTCACTCGAACGGGTGAATATTGGGGATGGTGTATTGACTGGGGATGCCGAGGCGGGCCGGGTGCCGTAGCCGTGGGGCATGAGCGTTCTCGGCGAGTGGGACCGACGGCTGTTCACGCGGGTGGCCGCGGCACGGGTGCCCGGCGCGGATCCGGCGCTGCGACGGCTCAGCCGTTCCGCCGATCACGGACGGCTGTGGCTCGGCACGGCGGCCGGCCTCGCGCTCGTCGGGGGCCGGGTACCCCGCCGGGCGGCCCTGCGGGGCGCGGGCTCGCTCGCGATCGCCTCGCTGACCGTCAACACCGTCGTGAAGTGGAGCACCCGGCGGCCCCGTCCGCTGCTGGAGCACGTGCCGTCGATCCGGCACCTGAAGCGTCAGCCGCACACCACCTCCTTCCCCTCCGGCCACTCCGCCTCGGCCGCGGCGTTCGCCACCGGAGTCGCCCTGGAGTCGGCCGGATACGGTGCCCTGGTCGCGCCCTTCGCTGCCGCCGTCGCCTTCTCGCGGGTGTACGTCGGGGTGCACTACCCCGGAGACGTGCTGGCCGGGATGGCGATCGGCGTCGCGGCCGCCGCGCTCACCTGCCGCTGGTGGCCGCCGCGCCCCGCGCTCCCGGCGCGCGAACGGCCCTCGGTGCCCGCGCCCACGCTGCCCGGCGGCGAAGGACTCGTCGTCTTCGTCAACACACCGGCCGGGACGGGCGGGCCCGGCACCCCGTTGCCGCCCGTCGAGCGGCTGCGCCAACTGCTGCCGCGGGCCGAGCTGGTCGAGCGCGGCCCGGACGACGACTTCGCCGCGCTGCTTCAGCGGGCGGTGGACCGGGCGGTCGAGCGGGCCGGGGCGGCGGGCGGTGTGCTCGGTGTGTGCGGGGGCGACGGCAGTGTCAACGCGGCGGCCCGCGCGGCGGTCGGGCGGGGGCTCGCACTCGCGGTGTTCCCCGGCGGCACCCTCAACCACTTCGCCCAGGACGTCGGCGTACAGGATGTCGAGGACACCGCCGTCGCGGTCCGGCGGGGCGAGGCGGTTGCCGTGGACCTCGGCGTGGCGCGGTCGGGGACGGATGGAGAGGTGCAATTCCTCAACACCTTCAGCATCGGGCTGTACCCCGAACTCGTCCGGATGCGGGAGCACTTGGAGCGGCGCATGGGCAAGTGGCCGGCGGCGGCCGTCGCCCTCGTCCGGGTGCTGCGCACCGCGACGCCCGTGGAACTGAGCGTCAACGGACACCACCGCCGTCTGTGGCTGCTCTTCGCGGGCAACGGCCGCTACGAACCCCAGGGCTTCGCTCCCGGCTACCGGCCCCGCCTGGACGACGGGCTGATCGACCTGCGCCTGATCGACGGCGCACACCGGCTCGCCCGCACCCGGGTGATCGTCTCCGCGCTCGCCGGCACGCTCGGCCGGTCCCGGGTCTATGGAGCGGAGGTGGTTCCGTGGGTCGAGCTGGCGGAGCTCGGTGGTACGGACACACTCGCGTACGACGGTGAAGTCGCGCCCGCGCCGCCCGGGTTGAGGCTGGAGAAGGCGCGACGCACGCTCGTCGTGTACCGGCCCTCCGTACAGCGGAACGAACCCGCCCGGCATCCCCGGCGCCGCGGACGTGAGAGGGGCCGCCGTCTCCCTGCAGACGGCGGCCCCTCGGCCTGTGGGTGATCACACGGGACCTACATGTGGACGGCCCGCACGGCGTCCGGGTCCGCGTCCAGGGTTCCGCGGCGGTAGAGCAGGAAGGCGATCACCGCGCCCGCGGCGAAGAAGCCCGCCGACCACCAGAAGGCGGTGGTGTAGCTCTCGATCGTCGCCTGCGCCTGGACCAGCTTGCTGGTCGCGTCCTTGCCGGCGAGGTAGCTCGTGGCGGCGCTCGCGGCCAGCGTGTTCAGCAGCGCCGTACCGATCGAACCGCCCACCTGCTGCATGGTGTTGACCGTCGCGGAGGCGACACCCGCGTCCTCCGCCGCGATCCCGCTGGTGGCCAGCGACATGGCGGGCGGCATCACGATGCCGAGGCCCGCGCCGATCAGCAGCAGCGGCGGCAGCACGGCGGTCGAGAAGTCGGAGGCGACTCCGATGCCGGTCAGCCAGGCCATGCCGCCCACCGCGATCGCGAAGCCCGCGGGGATGACGACCTTCGGTCCGATCCGCGGCACCAGGATGGTGGTGGAGACCTGGGCCATGACCATCAGGGCCGCCATCATCGGCAGGAACGCCACACCTGTCTTGGTGGGGCTGAAGCCCAGGTTCAGCTGCAGGTAGTAGGTGAGGAAGAGGAAGACGCCGAACATGCCCGCACCGGTGATCAGAACGGTGACGAAGGACGCGGCACGGTTGCGGTCGAGCAGCACGCGCATCGGCAGCAGCGGGTGCTCGGCGCGCGTCTGCCACCAGGCGAACGCGCTCAGCAGGACACCACCGGCGGCCAGGAAGCCCCAGGTCTGGGGCGAACTCCAGTCGTGCGTCTCGGCGTTGGAGAAGCCGTAGACGAGGGCGAAGAGGCCGGAGGAGACCAGCAGCGTGCCCGGCAGGTCCAGCTTGGAGTTGGCGGCGTCACGGTGATTGCTCAGCAGCACCCAGCCACCGGCGAAGGCGACGACCGCGAAGACGAGGTTCACGAACAGCGTCCAGCGCCAGTCGAGCGCGTCGGTCAGCACACCGCCGAGCAGGAGGCCCACCGCGCCACCGGCACCGGCGATCGCCCCGTAGACGCTGAACGCCTTGGCGCGTTCCTTGGCGTCGGTGAACGTCGTGTTCAGCAGTGAGAGCGCGGCGGGCGCGAGCAGCGCGCCGAAGACACCCTGCAGGGCGCGCGCGGTGACCAGCATCCCGAAGCTGGTGGAGGCGCCGCCGAGCACCGAGGCTCCGGCGAATCCGGCGATACCGATGAGGAAGGCGGGCTTGCGTCCGAAGAGGTCGGCGATGCGTCCGCCGAGCAGCAGCAGGGAGGCGAAGGCCAGCGAGTAGGCCGTGACGATCCACTGCCGATTGCCGTCGGAGAAGCCGAGGTCGGCCTGGGCGGAGGGGAGGGCGATGTTCACGATGGTGGCGTCGAGGACCACCATCAGCTGTGCGATGCCGATGATCGAGAGGATCCACCATCGCTTCGACGATGGAGTGGACGAACCGTCCACGGTGCCCTTGCGGGCACCTTCGGTCAGGGTCTGGGACATGGGAGAACCACTCCAGGGAAGTCGCTCAGGGATTACGGGAACATAAACGAAACTGTTTCGTACACCTCGACACTAGAACACCCCCAGCGAAACGGCAACGTTTCGCTGGGGGTGGCGAGTGAGGTGGCCGTCACAGTGGCGGCCGGAGCCCGGTCGGCGCTGGACGCGTATGCCTTGACGGGAATATAACCGCCGAGGCATATTGAGGCCATGTCCGACGCCACCCTCTGGACCGCTCTCGCCGACCCCCACCGTCGTGCGATCGTCGCGCTGCTCCTTGAGCGCCCGCGGCCGGTCGGAGAGATCGTGGAGGCGTGCGGTCTGAGTCAGCCGAGCACGTCGAAGCATCTGCGGGTGCTCCGGGACGCGGGCCTGGTGCGCGTACGACAGGACGCGCAACGCCGTGTCTACACCCTCGACCCGGCCCCGATCGCCGCACTCGACGCCTGGCTGACCCCGTACCGGACGCTGTGGAACGAGGGCCTGGACGCCCTCGGCCGCCGCCTGGACAGGACGGCGGGGGAGCCGTCGGACCCCCCGGAAGACCCCACCCCTAAGGACTGAGCCACATGTCCGCCGAACCCACCGCGCTCACCGGCACCTACCTCACCCTCGACGACGGCCGCCCCGCCGTCCGCTTCAGCCGCACCTACGACCACCCCGTCGACCGCGTCTGGCGGTTCGTGACCGACCCGGACGAACTGGCCGCGTGGTTCCCGTCCCGGGCCGAGATCGAACTGCGCCCCGGCGGCACGATCAGGTTCAGCGGCGACCCGAACATGCCCGAGTCCACAGGCCGGGTCCTCGCCGTCGACCCGCCCCGGCACCTCTCCTTCGACTGGGGCGGCGACGAGCTCCGCTTCGACCTCGACGCCCTGGACGAGAAGCGCACCCACTTCACCCTCACCCACGTCCTCGCGGCCGAGAACACCGCCGCCCGCAACGGCGCCGGCTGGGAGGTGTGCCTCGCCGCCTTGGACGCGAAGGCCCGCGGCGAGCGCCTCGAGGGCCCGCACGCCGGGGCCACTGCGCCCTGGAAGGAGATCTACGCCCGTTACGTCGAGGCCGGGGTCCCGTCCGGCGCCCCGGTACCGGGCATGGACTGACGGCGCCGACTCAGGCCAGCTGTCGTCGCACCAGCTCGTGCAGCCGCCCGCCCGTGTCCGCGAGCAGATGCGCGGGTGGGCCCTGCTGGGCGACCCGGCCGTCCTCCATCACGATGACACGGTCCGCGTCCAGCACCGTGGACAGCCGGTGCGCGATCACGATCCGGGTGGCGTTGAGCGCCCGGGTGCTCTCGATGACCGTGCGCTGGGTCTCGTTGTCGAGCGCGCTGGTCGCCTCGTCGAAGAAGAGGATGCGCGGCCGGCGGATCAGCGCCTGGGCGATCATCAGGCGCTGCCGCTGGCCGCCGGAGATCGCCCCGCTGCCGGAGACGATGGTGTGCAGCCCCATCGGCATCCGCCTGATGTCCTCGGCCAGGCCGGCCATCTCGGCCGCCGCCATCGCCTCCTCGGGCGTGTACGGCTCGGTGCCGCAGATGCAGTCCAGGATCGAGCCGGTGAACGGCTGGGCGTGCTGGAGCACCACACCGCACTGACGGCGTACGGCGGACTGGTCGAGCGCCCCCAGATCCTGTCCGTCGTAGAGCACACTGCCCGAGACCGGCTTGTCGAAGCCGATCAGCAGCCGCAGCAGCGTGGACTTTCCGCAGCCGCTGGGGCCGACGATCGCCACGAACTCGCCGGGCTTGATGTCGAACGACACGTCGTCCAGGACCAGCGGGCCGTCGTCGGCGTACCGGAAGGACAGCCGCCGGGCTTCGATGGCACCGGACAGCACCCCGGGGCGGGTGCTCGCCACCCGCACCTCCGGCGTGGCGTCGAGCACCGGCTTGATCTCCTCGAACATCGGCAGCGCGGCCGCCGCCGACACGAACGCGCCCGTCACCTGGGTGACCGAGGTCAGCAGCATCGTCATCGACGTGCTGAAGGTCAGGAAGTCGGCGGCCGACAGCGAGCCGCGCGCCGGACCCGCGAGCAGCATGAACATCAGCAGCGAGCACAGCGGCAGGTACACCGCGCCCATCACCGTCGTGAGGTTCTTGATGCGGCCGACCTTCTGCTGGAGCTCACGGCTGCGCGCGAACTCGCCCGCCCAGGCGGCGTACGCGTAGTTCTCGGCCGCCGCGACCCGCAGCTTGGGCAGGCCGCGCAGGGTCTGGAACGCCTGGTTGTTCAGCTTGTTGCTGAGCACGACCAGGCGGCGTTGCCAGCGCACCTGCCACAGTCCGAGCCCGAGGAACGCGGCCGCGATGACGACGAGCATGCCGATCGCGGCGAGCGCCATGGGCACGCTGTACCAAAGGAGCAGCCCCAGGTTCATCGCGCCGACCGTGCCCGCCTGTGCGAGCGTCGGTCCGACGCCCGCGAGGAGGCGGCGGATCGCGCTGATACCCATGGCGGCGCTGGCCAGCTCACCGGTCGAGCGGGACGTGAAGAACTTCGTCGGCAGCCTCAGCAGCCGGTCCCACACGGCCGGTTGGAGCGTCGCCTCGATCCGCCCCTCCATCCGCAGCATCGTGAGGTTCTGGAGCAGCATGAACGCGGCCGACACGATGCTGGTGACCATGATGGCCAGACAGACCTGCACGATCAGGCCGTGCTGGGCCTTGGGCACGTACTCGCCGAGCACCTGGCCGGTGGCGATCGGCACCAGCGCGCCGATCGCGACGGTGACGAGACCGCTGATCGCGAGGTTGCGCAGGTCGCCGCCGGTGCCCTGGAGGCAGAAACGCAGCAGCCGCAGCGGGCTCAGCTTCCGCTCGGGCAGCGGACGGTAGAACATCACGGCCCGCGCCTCGAACTCCGGCGCGTTGGCCTTCTCGATGGGGGTCTCCCGCCCCGAAGACGGCTGTACGGCCACGTATCCGCCGCGCCGCCACAACAGCGCGACCGGCGAGCCCGACACGGCACGGTGGCCCACCAGCGGGCCGATGTTGTCGCGCCACCAGCGCCCGTCGAGGCGTACGGCACGGGTGCGGACGCGCGAGGCGAGCGCGATCCGTTCCACCGGATCGAGCCGGTCGCTCTCCGTGCCGCTCTGCGCGGACTCGGCGAGAGTGATCCCGGACGCGCGGGCGACCAGCTTGCAGGCCGCGTACGTGGCGTCCGCGTCGGCCGCCGTCGGGCGCTTGGACGACTTGCCGATCGACGCCAGCAGGGTGCGGTCGGCCTGGGCGCGGACGGCCTCGCCCGCCTTGATGCCCGCCGCCGTACGGTCCTCGTGGCTGGCCTCCAACTGCTCGATCCAGCGGTCGAGCGTGGACAGCAGTCGATACTGCTGGTCGACCATGCCCTGCCAGACACCGGAGTCCATCAGCAGATCGGCCGCCGCCTCGGCGCCGTACAGGGAGCCGTACTGGACACTCCCGGGCGGCACCTGCATCCAGAAGACGTCGTCATCGGTCAGCGCGGCGGCGTTCTCCGTGGCCATCGGCGCCTGGAAGAGAATGGACAGGCTGCGGCCGACGCCGAGGGCGAGGGCGTACTCCAGCGGGCTCGACGTCGGCGGTACGTACTGGGGGTTGCCGTAGTCGTCGTAGGACCAGGTCTGGGTGTCCACCTGCTGGTACAGCTCGCGCAGCACGATCCGGCGCACCACGCAGTCCCGCAACGGCCGCCCCACGAGGGTGTGTTGCGGGCCGGCGACGGGGCCGAGCAGCAGGGAGCCCGCTTCGAGGCGGCCGAGGTGGTGCCAGTGGCCCTGCTGGACGGCGTCGACCGCGAACAGGTCCATGGCGCCCGCCGCCACCAGCCAGAGGACCTGCGGGCCTTCCAGATCGAGGCGGCCGAGGCCGGAGCAGTCGACCGGCGTTCCCATGCCGCCGAGCGCGCCGAGGACGAGGTCTCCCTCGCGTGCGCCCTCGTGAACCGTGGTCATCTCATCGCTCCTTGACCAGCTCGGCGTACGGACCGCCGGCCGCGACCAGGGCGTCGTGCCGCCCGCGTTCCACGATCGTGCCGTGCTGCAGCACGACGATCTCGTCGCTGTCGCGCACGGTGCTGAGCCGGTGCGCGATCACCACACAGGCACAGCCGCGCTTGCGCAGGTTGTCGATGACCGTCTGCTCGGTCTCGGCGTCCAGCGCGCTGGTCACCTCGTCGAGCACCAGGATGCTCGGCCGGCGCACCAACGCCCGTGCGATCTCCAGGCGTTGGCGCTGGCCACCGGAGAAGTTGCGGCCGTCCTGCTCGACCCGGCTGTGGATGCCACCGGGGCGGCGCGTGACCACGTCGTACAGCGCCGCGTCCTCCAACGCCGCGACCACGGCCTCGTCGGGAATGGACGGATCCCACAGGGCCACGTTGTCGCGGACCGTCCCCTCGAAGAGGAACACGTCCTGGTCGACGAAGGAGACCGAGGCGGCGAGCGCGCCGCGCGGGATGTCCTCCAGTCGCTGTCCGTCGATGCGGATCGTGCCCTCCCACGGGGAGTACAGGCCCGATATGAGCCTGGAGACCGTGGACTTGCCGCTGCCCGAGCCGCCGACCAGGGCCACCTGCTGGCCCGGGCCGACCGTCAGGGAGAAGCCGGTGAGCAGGGGTTTGTCGAGCGGGCTGTAGCCGAACGTGATGTTCTCCAGCTCGACATGACCCTGGAGCCTGCGGGTGGACTCGCCGCTGCCGGAGCGGGCGTAGAGCGGGTCGGTCTGGAAGTTCTCGACGTCCTTGAGCCGGGCCACGTCGGCGGCGAAGTCCTGGATGCGGCCCGCGACGCCGTTGAGCCGGGTGAGGGGCGCGGTGAAGCGGGTGACCAGGGCCTGGAAGGCGACGAGCAGGCCGACGGAGATGTGCCCCTCGACCGCCCGCAGCCCGCCGATCCACAGGATCAGCGCGGAGTTGAGCGTCGCGAGCGTCGGTGCGACCACACCCAGCCAGGCGCTCGGCACCCCGAGGCGCTGCTGCTCCTCCAGGGTGGTCGCGTGCTGGCCCGCCCACTTGCGGAAGTAGCCGTCCTCCCCGCCGGTCGCCTTCATCGTTTCGATCAACTGGAGGCCGGTGTACGCGGTGTTGGTGAGGCGCGCGTTGTCGGCGCGCAGCTTCGCCGTACGGGTCGCGCGCAGCCGGATCACCACGCGCATCGCGATCACGTTGAGCAGCGCGACGCCGATGCCCACGGCCGTGAGCTGCGGGTCGTAGGTGTAGAGGAGCACCGCGTACAGGACGACCACGATCGCGTCCACGCCGGCCGCCGCGAGGTCGCGGGCCAGGGTCTCGGCCACCGCGTCGTTCGACTGGAGCCGCTGCACCAGGTCGGCCGGGCTGCGCTGGGAGAAGAACGTGACGGGCAGCCGCAGCAGATGGCGCAGGAAGCGGGCGCTGGAGAGGGTGGAGGAGATGATCCGGCCGTGCAGCAGGTTCGCCTGCTGGAGCCAGGTCAGCACGACGGTCAGCGCCACACAGGCGCCCATCGACGTGAACAGCACGCCCAGCAGCGAGGTCCGGCCGCCGATCAGATACGTGTCGATGTACGTCCGGCTCAACGCGGGGACCGCCGCGCCGACCGCGACCAGCAGCAGGCTCGCCAGCACGGCCGCGGGCATCGTGCCCGAGGTGCCGCGCAGCCGGGCCGGCATGGCACCCAGGACGCCCGGCTTGCGGCCGCCCTTGTGGAAGTCGGGCCCCGGCTCCATGACCAGCACCACACCCGTGAAGCTGGTGTCGAAGTCCTCCATGGGCACGAAACGGCGGCCCTTGCCGGGGTCGTTGATGTGCACGCCGCGCCGTCCGAAGCGGCGGCCCATGCCGTCGTAGACGACGTAGTGGTTGAACTCCCAGAACAGGATCGCGGGCGCCTTCACCTCGGCGAGCGCGGCCGTGTCCATCTGCATGCCCTTGGCCGTGAGGCCGTAACTGCGCGCCGCCTTGAGCAGGTTGCTGGCGCGCGAGCCGTCCCGGGAGACACCGCACGCGATGCGCAGCTCTTCGAGGGGGATGTGGCGGCCGTAGTGGCCGAGCACCATGGCGAGGGAGGCGGCGCCGCACTCCACGGCCTCCATCTGGAGGACGGTGGGGGTGCGGACCGTCTTCCCCTTCGCCTTGGGGACCGTGCGCTTGGGCGGGGCGGTGCGGCGTCTGCTCCGGGTGTCTGGTGCGGTGGTCACGGCAGGAGCCAATCGACGGGGCGCTGATCGGCCAGGCGGATCGAACCCGTGGCCAGGGTCATGGAGGTGAGTGCGAACGGCGGCCCGTCGGCCGAGGACCACTTCAGGCCGCTCTTCGTCGCGGTGGAGCGGTCGAGGCGGACCAGGACGGCCACCGGCCTGCCCTTCTTGGTGAACTGTTCGCCGAGTTGGCTGTCACCGAGGAAGGAGGAGATCTGCTGGGGGGTCTGCACGCTCCGGCCGACCGCCTTCACATGGCCGCGCAGTACCCCGTACTGCTGGGTCGGCACCGACTGCACGGTGAGGTCGACCGCGGCGTTCGCGGGGATGGTGGCCGCGCTCTCGGCGGGGACGTACACCGTCGCGTAGAGCGGGTCGTCGGCGTGGGCGACCTTCTCCACGGCGGCGACGTTCGCGCCGGTCGAGATGATCGCGCCGATGGTGGCGGCGAGCGCGGTGACGCGTCCCGCGGCGACCGTGCGGACGACGGTCGTACCGCCCTGGGCCGTACGGACCTTGAGCACCGGCGCGTTCGCGGGCAGCCGTTCGCCCTCCTGGGCGACGACCTCGGTGACCTGCCCCGCGACGGGGCTCTGCAGGATGTAACTGCCCTCGCCGTGGGTGAGGACGGCGGGCGCGCTCACGGTGGACGCCACCGTGCCCGTCACGGCCCAGACGGACGCCGCCGCCATGACGACCACCGTCACGGACAGGGCGAGCCAGCCCTGGGGGCGGGCGAAGCGCACCGGAAGGTCGAGCTCTTCGGGCGACTGCAGCTTGGCGAGGGCCTGTTGGCGGAACTGCACGGGACTTCCCTCACCTGTTCGAGAGGTTTACGGCATCCGAGAAGTCCCGGAACCGGGGAGTGGTTCCGGGACTCAACGGCACTGAAACGCGATCAGAGACCGGCGACCAGGCCCGTGACCGGGGCGGTGTTGAGGCCGGTGACACCCTCGACGGTGCCGACGACCGTGTTGACCAGGCCGGAGACCGGGGCAACACCGTCGACCAGGCCGGCCACGGTGCCAACGGCGTTCAGCGACAGGCCGCCGGAGACGTTGTCGAGGTCGGCGTCCGAGATCTCGGCGGTGGCAACCTGGGGGGTGGAGTTCATGAGGGAACTTCCCTTCGTATGGATATTCATAAGGGGGAGAGCGGCCCCCCTCTGGGGACAGATGACGGCCGCCACCGCGGGGGTGCGGCACCCGATTCCGGGCGCTGTGCGGCGCCCGTTCCCGGATGCCTGGCTGCGACCTCCGCGGTGCAACGGATCAAAGCACGCTCGTGGCACGCGCATCCAATCAACCGGGGCTCTCACCTGGGAACTTGAGCGCGGTCGGGGCCCAACCGTGCAGGTGTGCGCACGTCTCGGCAGTCAGTTCTTCACATGCTGCACGGCATTGTTCCGTCCCCGCGCTTGTCGCCCCGCGCCCGAAAGGGACAGTCCCACCGCAATGGCGCGGAGGGGGGCGTGCGAGTGTGCAGATCCGCTGTCCACCGTGACGCGCCTGCGTATTCGATGTGCAGATTCCCTGAAGTAGGGATTCCGTTCCTGCCGGAAGACGGACCGTCACCGATCGGTAGCGGAGCGTGTCATATCGGCTGCTCACTCGGTGTAATGGCCCGATTGCCTGGTATTTCATGTGTTTGGCCGAGCCAACTCAGCTCCTTTCTAAACACAGTTGAACAGCCCGCGCGGCTCACGCGTATCAACAGGCATCCAGGCGCCCCCTAGTCAGCCGCCGGACGGTGGCCTCGACCCCGTCCCCAGGAGGTCAAAGAGTTGAGTCACAAAAGGATTCCCAAGCGCAAGGCCGCCATCGCTGTCGGAAGCGTCGCGGCGCTCGGAGCGGCGGCTCTGCTGCTGCCCCACGCCAACGCCTCGCAGACCGACGCGAAGGACGCCACTCCCAAGACGCTGAAGTCCGCGGACGCCTCGAGCCTGGCCTCGCTCATCGCCTCCCAGCTCGGTGACGCCTTCGGCGGCGCGTACTGGGACGCCTCGAAGCAGCAGGTCATCGTCAATATCGTTGGCAACAACAGCAATGTCGTCAACACCGTCGAGAAGGCCGGCGCTGTTCCCCGCAGCGTCAACAACAGCCTGTCCACGCTCAAGACGGCTGCCAAGACGCTGAAGTCCGACGCGACCATCCCCGGCACCGCCTGGTCGATCGACCCCAAGACGAACCAGGTCCAGGTCACCGCCGACAGCACCGTCACAGGTGCGAAGTGGGCCAAGCTGACGTCGACCGTCGACTCGCTCGGTTCCGGCGTGGCCACGGTCAAGAAGTCCGCCGGTACGTTCAAGACGTTCGTGTCGGGCGGTGACGCGATCTTCGCCCAGACGGACGCCGGCGGCGTCCGCTGTTCCCTCGGCTTCAACGTCACAGCGAGCGACGGCGCCCCCGCCTTCCTGACCGCCGGGCACTGCGGTGTCGCGGCCAAGCAGTGGTCGGACTCGCAGAACGGGCAGCCGATCGCGACCGTCGACCAGGCCACCTTCCCCGGTGCCGGCGACTTCTCCCTCGTGAAGTACGACGACCCCGCCACCCAGACGGCGAGCGAGGTGAACGTCGGCAACGGGAAGACCGTCCAGATCACCCAGGCGGCGGACGCCACGGTCGGTCAGCAGGTCCTCCGCATGGGCAGCACCACCGGTCTGCACGACGGCTCGGTCACCGGTCTCGACGCCACGGTCAACTTCCAGAGTGAGACCGACCCCAACGGCGTCGACACCGTCACCGGTCTCATACAGACCGACGTCTGCGCCGAGGCGGGCGACAGCGGCGGCTCGCTGTTCACCCAGGACGGCAGCGCGATCGGCCTGACCTCCGGCGGCAGCGGTGACTGCACCGTCGGCGGCGAGACCTTCTTCCAGCCCGTGACCGCCGCCCTCCAGGCGACCGGCGCGACGCTCGGCGCGGGTGACGCCGCGGGTGCCGGCGACGCGAGTGCCGCGGCGACCGACCCGGCGGCCACCGACCCGGCAGCCACCGACCCGGCCGCGACCGACCCCGCGGCCACCGATCCGGCGGCCACGGACCCGGCGGCGACCGACCCCGCGGCCACGGACCCGGCGGCCAGTGACCCGGCTGCGGGCGACGAGTCCGGGACCGGCAGCGACGAGAACAGCACCGGTATGGACGCGGGCTCCGGCCTGGTGACCAGCACCCCGTGACACCGGTGACCACGAGCCACTGACCCGACCGTGCCACCACGGCCCGGTCGGCAGTGGAAGGGTCCGGCCCTCCGGCGGGAGGGCCGGACCCCACCGCTTTTCCCCGCCGCTCACGAGAGGGCCGGACCCCGCGGGGTTCCGGTACCGCTCAGTCGTGCGGACGTGCCCGCAACAGCAGCAGCGCCACGTCGTCGAGTCGCTCCTGCATCACCGCCCCGGTCTGCTCGACGAGACGGTCGGCCAGCGTGTTCAGCGACAGGTCATCGCCCTCGGCGAGTTTCCGACCGAGGTCGGCCAGGGCGTCCTCGATGTCCACGCCGGGCGACTCGATCAGACCGTCGGTGTACAGGGCGAGGACCGAACCGGGGACGAACGGCACCTCGGTCGTCGGATACGTGGCGGCCGCGTCGATCCCCAGCAGTGGCCCACCGGCCAGGTCGAGCACCCGGACCCGCCCGTCCGGCCGGAGCAGCAGAGGGGGCGGGTGACCCGCGCGTGACATGACGGCCACCTCGCGCGCCGGGTCGAGACGCAGATAGAGACAGCTCGCGAACAGCTCGGCCCCCAGGTCGATCAGCAGCCGGTTGGTGCTGCGCATGACCTCCTCCGGCGGCTGACCGACGGTCGTGTACGCCCGTACGGCCGTGCGGATCTGCCCCATCAGGCCCGCCGCCGTCACGTTGTGCCCCTGCACGTCACCGATGACCGCGGCGGCCAGACCGTGCGAGGGCATCAGGTCGTAGAAGTCCCCGCCGATCTCCATCCCCTGAGTGGCCGGGAGATAGCGCGCGGCCGCCTCGATCGAGGGCAGCGCGGGCAACGAGTGCGGCAACAGCGCGGCCTGCAGACCGTGGGCCAGCTGCAGCTTGGCGTCGTAGAGCAGGGCCCGCTCCAGGGCCTGCGCGATCAGACCGCAGAGACTGGTCAGCACGGCACGCTCGTCCGCCGGGAAGGTGTGCGGTTCCGCGTACCCGAGGACGCAGGTGCCCACCGGCCGTCCGGACGCGATCAGCGGCAGGTACGCCCATGCCGCCATCCCGTCGGGCGTCGCACACCGGCCCGGGTAGAGGCGCTCCAGCTGCTGACGGGAGTCGAAGAACGCCGGCACCCCGGTTTTCAGGGCCTGGGTGCCCGGGGTCTGCGCGCTCAGTGGCACCCCGTGCCAGCGCTCCACGATGTGCGCGTCCGCGTACCCACGGTGGCCGAGCACGTGCAGGCGGCCGGATCGCGAGCCGAGGACGGCCAGGGCCTTGCTGCCGACGGCCGGCGCGATCTCGTCCGCCACCAGCTGCACCACGTCCTCGACGCTCGCCGCCTGGGTGAGCGCGCCGGCCAGACTCAGCAACTGGGAGATGGTCACCAGGCGCGGGGTGGTGTCGTCCTCGCCGTGCCGCGACTCGACGCGCCCCATCTCGGCCACCGCCCGGGCCCGGGAGATACGCACGCTCAGGCCGGTCGTACTCGGATAGAGCCGGAACGACAGCCAGTCGCCCGGCGGCCGCAGCGCGACGAACGACGTCACATGCTGGCTGATCAGCGCGGCCCGGTAACGGTCCTCGTAGACGGGGTCGTTGAGCCAGGGCACCGACGCCCACAGCTGGGTGCCCAGCAGCCCGCTGACCGGGACACCGAGCATGTCCGCCGTCGCGGCGTTGGCGAAACTGACCCGGCCGTTCAGGTCCAGGGCGCACAGCCCGTACGGCAACCGCGCCACCATCCGCGCCGCTTCCAGCGTGCCGAGCACGTCGGTGGCCGGAGCCGCGGACGAGGCCAGCAGATCCGGCTCGGGATGGGACGGACGCCGTTCCACCGCCGCCCGCTCCAGACGCAGCGCGAGCCGGGCGCAGGACGCCGTGAGATGGTCGCGCTCCCGGTCGGAGAGGTCCGGCGGATGCGATCCGGGCCAGGTCACGAAGACGGCGCCGTACACGGTGCCCGCGGTCGCCACCGGGAGGGCGGCCAGCGCGAAGGGATACGGCAGGACCACGGCGATCCGCGGGAAGCGGCGGGCCATCTCCTCCTCGCCACCGACCCAGACCAGCCGCCGCTCGCGCACCGCCAAGGCGACCGGGATCGGCGCGTTGAGCCCCACCCGCTCCCACGGCGCCGCGAACGACCTGGGCATGCCCGCCATGACCGCCATCTCCAGCACGGCCTCATCCGGCGTCAGCAGGTACACCGCCCCGGAGTGGGCGTGGACCGACTCCATCATCGAGGCCAGCGTCAGCGACAGCAGCGGCAGCCCGACCGGCGTCCGCCGACCCGCCGGCGCCTGCACGGACCCCTGCCAGTCGGACACGCCGACCACCTCCTCGCAGGGCCGCGCGACGGGACTCAGGGATCAAGGCTCCCTCGTGACGGCCCTTCCCGCACGGCGAACGCCACGCGCGGCACAGGGTGCCGCATGCGGGCTCCGCCGCAGGCCCGACAGCCCCGGAACGGTCGCAGGGGCTGCGCGAGCGTCCCGGAAGCGCTGTAATTGCGGACGTGGTCAGTGAGGGCGCGGCGGAACGCGGAAAGAGGGCGCTGCGTGCCGAACTTGCCCTCAAGACGCCCACCCCGGACCTGGACCCGCGCGAGCGACAGCGCCGCGTGCTCGAACAGGCACTCGTCTTCGCGGGCGCGAGCGTCGTCGCGGTGTACTCGCCCACCGAGAGCGGCGACGAGCTGTACCTGTCCGAGTCGGCAGGCGTCCCCAGGACGCTCTACGGCCTGCGCGACAGCTATGTCCTCACCGGCGGCTCCCCGGCGGTGGACGCGTACCGCTCGGGCCGACCGCTGTGGCTCGGCCCGGCGGAGATCGCCCGCTGCGCCGACGCCCGCAGGCTGCCGTCCCAGGACTTCTGGCTGGCCGTCCTGCCCCTACCGGACGGCGGCTGCCTCGTGGCGGCCGGCGAGCGCCCGGGCGGCTTCGACGAGGAGGACCGGGAGTGCCTCGGCCTCATCGCCGAGGCCGCCGTGGTCCCCGTGCCCGGCTCACCGCGCGCCACCGCCGCCCGGCCCACCAGCTCCTTCGACCTCGCCATGGACACCGGACACCTCGAGGTCGACGGCGAGTTGCTGGAGCTGTTCGGCCTCGACGCGGCCGAGTTCGACGGCAAGGTCGAGAGCCTGTTGTCGATGACCGTCCCCGAGGACCTGCCCGCGCTGATGTCCGTGGTGGAGGCGGACCACATGTCCATCGGCGACCGCGAGCTGGAGTTCCGCATCCTCCAGCCCTCCGGAGAGCCGAAGTGGCTACGGCTGCGCGGCCGTCTCGTGCCCGGCGGAGAGGGGCGCCCGGCGCACCTCGTAGGCACCGTCGCCGACGCCTCCAAGCTGCGCTCCGGCGTCAGCGACGTGGCCCGCGTCCAGCGACTCGCCTCGACCCTCGCCATCGCGGGCACCGTCCGTGACGTCGGCCGGGCCGTGGTGGCCGCGCTGAGGGGCCCCCTGCGGGCCGACCGGATCGCCCTCGCCGAGCTGGAGGGCGACCGTCTCGTCGTCACCCTCCTGGACCCTCCCGAGCCCGAAGCCTGGCCCGAGGTGTGGCGCTCCGAGTGGCGCTCGGAGTGGCCCGACGCGCCCGTACGCGCCATGCCCACGCTGGAGGCGGCCCTCATCGAGGGGCGTCCCGCCGTCTGGCCCGCCGGAGCACCCCTGGAACCGGCGCTCGCCGACGTCGGCCCCGGCGGTCTCGCCATCCTGCCGCTGCCCGCAGGCGGCCGGATGGCGGGTGCCTGCCTGATCGGCTGGGACGACCCGCACGAGTTCGGCGCCGACGAGCGCGCGCTGCTCACCGCGTCCGCGGGCCTCGCGGGCCAGGCCCTGACACGCGCCCGCGCCTTCGACGCCGAACACGAGCTGGTCGGCATGCTCCAGCGCTCCCTGCTGCCGCGCCGCCTGCCCCGGATCCCCGGCGCGGTAGCCGTCGCCCGCTATCTGCCCACCACGGCGGGCCTGGAGGTCGGCGGCGACTGGTACGACGTCATCCCGCTGCCCGACAACCACGTCGCCCTCGTCATCGGCGACGTCCAGGGCCACAACGCCCAGGCGGCCACCCTGATGGGCCAGATGCGCACGGCTCTGCGCGCGTACGCCATCGAGGGCCACCCCCCGGACGTCGTCGTGCAGCACGCCAACCGACTCCTCATGGACCTGGAGACCGACCTCTTCGTCACCTGCTGCTACGTCGACGTGGACCTGGAGGAGGGCACCGCCTGGTGCGTACGCGCCGGACACCACCCGCCCGTGCTGCGTCACCCGGACGGCACAACGGAGGTCACCGTGTCCGAGGGCGGACCACCACTGGGCGTCGTCACCCAGGCCGACTTCCCGATGATCCCGCTGCGACTCCAGCGCGGCACGGTCCTCGCCCTGACCACGGACGGTCTCGTCGAGTCCGCCGAGGTCGACATCGAGGACGGACTGAACCGACTGGCCGGCGAACTGACCGCGTCCGACCCCGCCCACCTCGGAGTGGTGGCCGACGGACTGCTCACGGGGGCCAACCGCAGCGACGACGTGGCCCTCCTCCTGATGCGCTACGACGGTCTGGCGACCCGCCCGCTGCGGGAGAGCTGGACGGTGTGGCGCGTCCCGGAGGCGGTCCGGCACGCCCGCCGCTTCACCCGACGCACTCTGCGCGCCTGGGGCGTGCCCGACGACAGCATGGACGGCGCGCTCCTGGTCGTCTCCGAACTCGTCACCAACGCCCTCGTACACACCGACGGGCAGGTCAGACTCGACATCACCCTCATCAACCACCGCCTGCGGATCTCCGTCGCCGACACCTCACCCCGTACGCCCGTCAAGCCCACCAGCATCGGCTGGGAGGCCACCGGCGGCCGTGGCATCCTCCTCGTCGAGGCCATGTCGACGACCTGGGGCACCGTGCCGGTCAGCGGCGGCAAGCAGGTGTGGAGCGAAATCCCGCTGGACGCAGGGGGATAGGGTCGGGCACCAGGTGCTCCTGGGGGCGGGGGCCGCTATACACACGGGGGGCACTGCGCATGGGGAAGACGCCTGAGCGGATATGGGAGGAAGCCGACCTGGCCGCGCGGCGGCTGGCCGGGCTGGCACTCAACCCCTCCACCCCGCAGGACGTCCTGCTACGGCTGCTCGCCGAGGGTCCGGCGGCGGTACGGATGGTGCTGTGCCGGGACCGGGTCCTGCCCGACGCCGTCGTGGACGCGGTGATCGAGCACCCCGACACGTACACCCGCAGCTTCTTCGCCCGCAATCCCCACGTCGCTCCGGCCCAGCGGGTACGGCTGATCGACGATCCGGAGTGGTTCGTCCGCGCGCACCTCGCCGATGGACCCCGGATGCCTTTCCCGGTCCGGCCCGAGCCACTGCCCGACGAGGCCCTCGTCCACATGATCAGGACGTACGGGAACGACGAACTCGCCGGTTTCTTCTACCAGCAGATCTCCATCGAGCTGCTGCGGACGATGCACACACACCCGGACGCGAAGGTCCGCCGCTGGGGGGTCGGCGCGTGGGGGTGGCTGTCCGCCGACGCGCGGGCCGCGCTGCTGGCGGACCCCGACGAGGGCGTCCGGGACAGGGCGCTGCTGCATACGCGCAACGAGGATGCGGCCTGGCTGGAGAGCGAGCTTCCCGCCAAGCCCTGTCACGGACGCACCGACATGCTGTGCAACCGGCCCCTCACCAGAGCCGTCGTGGACCTTGTCCTGACCGCTCCGGCCAGTGACGACGAGCGGGCGATGATCGCCGGCAACCCCAGCCTCCCCGCCGACGTGGTGGTCCTGCTGGCCGCCGATCCGGACCCGGAGGTGCGGGAAGGCATCGCGTACCGCGCGGACCTCGGACCCGCCGAACGCCGTACGCTCGCCGTGGACCCTGACCCCAAGGTGCGGCTCGCGCTGTCCCTGCACCCGGCGCTGAGCGAGGAGGAGCGGGCCGCGATCGACTACGAGGTGCCCATGGACCGCGGCTTCTCCCACTGGCCCGCAGCATGGGTGCCACGCGCCCCCGAGGACGTCCGCCGGGACGCCCTCTCCGCCCATCCGATGCTGCGCAGGAAGGCGGCCGGGGTCCACTCGCTCCCGCCGGACCTCGTGGCACGCCTGGCCGACGACGAGGACCTCGGTGTACGCGTCACGCTCGCCCAGAACCATCCCGACGCCCCCGCGGCGCTGCTGCTGCGCAGTTTCCTGGAGTACACCGGTTCCGACCGCGCCCACCTCGCCACCCGGCCGAACTTCCCGACCACCCGACTGGCCGCCTTCGCCGACCACGAGGACCCCGAGGTCAGGGCCCTGGCCATGCGCGACCCCGAGATCGCGCCGACCGTCGTGGAACGCCTCACCAGGGACCCGGACCCCGCCGTACGGGCCGCGGCAGCCCGCCACCCGAACCTCCCCCGGCCCCGGCTGACGGAACTCCTCGACGACGAGGAACTGGCTCATCCGGCAGCCGCGAACCCGGCGTTGGAGGTGGCGGAGATACGGCGGCTGGCGCGGACGCTCGCGGACCCGGCCGGGCCCCGCGCCGATACGCTGACCTGAGCGGCCGGCCCGGTCCGCTGTTCCAGTTCACCGACCCCGAGGCGTACACGCCGATGATCGGACGGTAGGTGAACACCGGCCCGGAACGGCACGTGAGAAAGAGTATGGGAACCCCACTCACCGTCTCTCCACCACTGGAGCGGCCCGAAACGCGTGGACGCGGCCAGGTGCTGGGCCTTGACGGGCTCCGCGGCCTCGCCGCGCTGTACGTGTTGCTCTTCCACTGCTGGCTTCTGACCATGCCGGGCTTTCCCGAGAACAGGGGTCCCGCCTGGCTGGGCTGGCTGATGTACGGGCGTCTCGCCGTAGTCTTCTTCCTGGTGCTGTCGGGTTTCTCCCTGGCCATCTCACCGGCGCGCAACGGTTGGCAGCTGGGCGGCGTCTCCCGGTTCCTGCGGCGGCGCGCGTGGCGCATCCTGCCTCCCTACTGGGCGGCACTCGCGTTGAGCCTGGCGGTGGCCTGGTTCGTGGTGCCCGCCTCGCATTTCGGACCGCCGACCGGCACATCGATTCTGGTGTACGGCTTCGTGGTCCAGGACATCTTCACGGCTCCCACGCCGAACGGGGCCTTCTGGTCGATCGGCGTGGAGGCGGAGCTCTATCTCGTCTTTCCGCTCCTCCTTCTCGTCCGACGGCGGCTGGGCGCGGTCGTCCTGGTCGCGAGCGTGACGCTCCTGGTGATCGCGCGTGGCCTGCTGGCGCCGAACGCGTCCCCGGTGGAAGGCGTGAACTGGCTGACGCCGAACCTCGCCCCCGTGTTCGTCGCGGGGCTGGTGGGTGCGGGGATCGTCGTCGCGCCGGAGAGGATCCGGCGGCTGCCCTGGCACTGGCTCGCCGCTCTGGCCGCCCTGCCGGTTGTGGCCCTCGTCGTCATAAAGGGGTCGGCGTGGACGGTGGACCACTACTTCTGGATCGATCTCGCCGTGGCACCCGCCATGACCATGATGATCGCGGCGGTTGCCACCGGAAGGCCCGCCGTCCTCATGCGGCTCCTGGCCACGCGTCCCATGCGCGGCCTCGGCGACTTCTCCTACAGCCTCTACCTGGTTCACCTGCCGATCGTCATGATCGTCTGCCGAAAGATGGCCCCACATTTCGTATCGCCGGGTCTGCCCGCGTTCTGGTTCACGCTGACACTGGCACTGCCCGCCTCGGTGCTGGGAGCGTGGCTGTTCGCCAAGCTGTTCGAGCTGCCGTTCAAGCGGAACCGATCATGGAAGTCCATGTTCTCGGCAGGGCGCGTGCTGACACGACCGCACTCCTCGCGGTGACACGACCGCACTCCTAGGGTGGGTGCCGTGCGTCTGCTCCTGATGTCCGACACCCACCTGCCCAAGCGGGCCAAGGCACTGCCGCCGCAGCTGATGGCCGAACTCCCGCACGCCGACGTCGTCGTCCACGCGGGCGACTGGGTGGACACCGCCACCCTCGATCTGCTGGAGGAGCGGGCACGCAGGCTCGTCGGGGTGTACGGCAACAACGACGGCCCGGCCCTGCGCGCCCGCCTCCCCGAGGTCGCCCGCGTCGACCTGGACGGTCTGCGCCTCGGCGTCGTCCATGAGACCGGTGCCGCCCAGGGCCGCGAACGGCGCTGCGCCGAGCGCTACCCCGACCTCGACGTCCTGGTCTTCGGACACAGCCACATTCCCTGGGACACCACCACCGGGACGGGCCTGCGCCTGCTCAACCCGGGCTCCCCGACCGACCGCCGCCGCCAGCCGCACCACACGTACATGACCGCGACCGTCACCGAGGGACGGCTGACCGAGGTGACCCTGCACCGCGTCGACCCCGGCTGAGGCACTCAGGCGTGCCGGTGCCGTCGTATGCGCACGAAGACCAGGGCCAGTACGGCGGTGGCCACCGCGACCCCCACGCGTTTGGCGACCGGAGGCCCGGCGGCCCGCAACAGGTCGATCGGCTCGACCGGTTGGACCGGTTGGACCGACTGCACCGGTTGGACTGGTTGCGCCGATCGGAATGGTTCGACCGCCTCGGGGGGCTCGGTCCGTTCGGTCGGTTCCTCGAGGCGCCGCGCCAGACACTCCGCGAATTGCCCGACCAGCTTGTCGCCCACCTCGGCCATGACGCCGCGACCGAACTGTGCCGGACGCCCCGTGACCGTCAGATCGGTGCGCACCGACACCGCCGTGCCGTCGTCGCGTTCGGCGAGCGTGCCCGTGACCGTGGCCCGTGCCGTGCCCTGGCCGCGGGTCTCCTTGCCGTTCGCGATCAGCACCATCCGGTGCGCGGACTCGTCCTGTTCCTCGAAGACGGCGGTGCCCCGGTACGTCACCGTGATGGGCCCCACCTTGACCTTCACCGAACCGGTCACGGTCTTGCCGTCGTAGTCGTCCACCGTCGCGCCCGGCATGCACGGGGCGATCCGTTCGACGTCGAGGAGCGCCCGCCAGGCGTCGTCGACGGGAACGGGGACGGTGAACTCATGATGCAGTTCCATGCTGCTCTCCTCCAGGCGTAGCGACGGGTCCGGCAGGCGTGTCGACGGGTCCGGGATGGATCGCCCCGCCCGTCGCCGTCAGCGGCGCCCCGCTGCCGCCCCACCGCAGCGCGACGATCTCCGCGGCGACGGACACGGCCACCTCCTGCGGCGTACGGGCTCCGAGGTCGAGCCCGACCGGCGAGCGCAGCCGGGACAGTTCGCTCTCCGACAGACCGGCGTCGATGAGCCGCTTCCTGCGGTCGTCGTGGGTACGACGGCTGCCCATCGCCCCGATGTACGCGGCCGGGCGGCGCAGTGCCTCCTCCAGCAGGGGCACGTCGAACTTCGGGTCGTGGGTCAGGACGCAGATCACCGTGCGCGCGTCGGTCGTCGTACCCCGCAGATAGCGGTGCGGCCAGTCCACGACGACCTCCACACCCGCCGGGAACCGTTTGGCGGTGGCGAAGACCGGGCGGGCGTCGCACACCGTGACCCGGTAGCCGAGGAAGTCCCCGATGCGGGCCACCGCCGCCGCGTAGTCGATCGCGCCGAAGACCAGCATGCGCGGGGGCGGCGCGAAGGAATGGAGGAAGACGGTCACGGCGTCCTCGCGGCGCTCGCCGTGCGGCCCGTAGTGCCGCCGGATCGTGGCGCCCTGGGCCAGTTCACCGCGGGCGTCGGCGGTGACGGCCACGTCCAGACCGGTGGAGCCCAACGAACCCGCCACCTCGTCCTGCCACACCGCGAGCGTGGCCCCGAGCGGCGCCGGTCCCTCGATCACCGTCGCCACCGTCACGGGCCGGCCTGCGGCCACCGAGTCGGCGACCGCGGCGAAGGAGGGGTCCTCGGCGGGCGTCACCCGGCGGATGAGCAGGGTGATCTCGCCGCCGCAGGTGAGTCCCACGGCGAACGCGTCCTCGTCGCTGTACCCGAAGGTCTCCAGGCGGGCCTCGCCGGACGCCACCACCTCCTGGGCCAGCTCGAAGACCGCCCCCTCGACACAGCCGCCGGACACACTGCCCACGACCTCGTCGCCCGGCCCCACGGCCATGGCGGCCCCCGGGTCCCGGGGCGCGCTGCGGCTGACCGTGACCACCGTGGCGAGCCCGAAGGGGGAGCCCGCCGCGTACCACCGCTCCAGCGCCGGGAGGATCTCACGCATCGCTCGCTCCGCTCACCACAGGGTGTGTTCCACTCAAGAGTCCGCTCCTCTCACCACCGCCGCCAGCCGCTCCAGCGCGGCCGGACTGTGTCCCTCGACGAACGCGTCCACGCTCGGCAGCGCCGCGGCCATCCCGCCGGCCAGGGGCGCGTAGCCGGGTCGGGCCTTACGCGGATTCGCCCAGATCACCCGGTGCGCGAGCCGGTGCAGGCGGCGCATCTGCTCCGCGAGCAGGGCAGGATCGCCACGCTCCCACCCGTCGGACAGCACGACGACCACCGCGCCGCGCGCCATGCCCCGCCGCCCCCACCGGTCCAGGAAGCCGCGCAGCATCTCACCCAACCGGGTGCCGCCACGCCAGTCCGGAACCGCCGCCGCGAGCGCGGCCATGGCCGTGTCGGGATCCCGGTGCGCCAATTCACGGGTCACCCGGGTCAGCCGGGTACCGATCGTGAAGACCTCCGTGCGGGTGCCCCGTGCGGCCCCGCCGGTGCGGGGGCCGTGGAGGGCCGCGTGCGCGAAACGCAGCAGCGCGTCCGCGTACGGCCCCATCGAGCCGCTCACGTCCACGAGCAGCACCACCCGGCGCGGCCGGTCCGCTCGCGCCCGGTGCCGCAGCCGCGCCGGCTCCCCGCCGCCGCGCAGCAACTCCCGTACCGTGCGCCGCGGATCGACGGCGCCCCGCCGGGCCGGATGCCGCCGCGCGGTGCGCCGGGCCTCGCCGCGCAGGGTGAACGCGGCCCGCAGCCGCCGCAGTTGGTCGCGCTCGTCGGCGGTCAGCTCGGCGAAGTCCCGGTGGCGCAGTACGTCGGTGGAGTCGGCCAGCACGGCCACGGGTACGGCGTCCTCGGCCCGCGCCGCCGGGCGGGGCACCGTACCGGCGCCGCGCAGGACCGTCCGGGTCCGCGGCGGGGGAGCGGACCGGGCAGGGACGCCGCCGGGCCGGCCGCCGAAGTACGCCGCGAAGACCCGCTCGTAGCGCTCCAGGTCGTCCTGGCTCCCGCACAGGGTGAGACGGCCCGCCCAGTACACGTCCGAGCGCGCACCGGGATCGAGCACGTCGAGCGCGCCCAGGAAGGCCTGCACGCGGTCGGGCGAGGCGTCGACACCCGCGGCGCGCAACGCGCGGGCGAACCCGACGACCACGGCGGACGCGTCGACGGCGCGCCGTCGTCCCACCTGGTCACCGCCGTCTCCGCCCTCCCCGCGGCTTCGGCCGTCCCGGCCGTCGCCGCCATGGCTGCCGTCCTTGCCGTTCACGCTGCTCACGTCTCCCGTGCCGCGAGGATCGCCGACAGATCCAGCCCCCGTGCCCGCTCGGCGTCCTCCCGGTACTTCAGCACCGACCCCAGGGTCGCCACCGCCAGCTCCGCGTCCACCTCGCTCGCCCCCAGCGCGTCCAGGGCCTCCGCCCAGTCGATGGTCTCCGCGACCCCGGGCGGCTTGACCAGGTCCTCGGCGCGCAGGGCCTGCGCGAGTGCGGTCACCTGCTCGGCCAGCCGCTCCGTGACCCGCGGCAACCGCCTTCGTACGATGGCGAGTTCACGGGCGAACCCGGGATGGTCGAACCAGTGGTAGAGACACCTCCGCTTCAGCGCGTCGTGCACTTCACGCGTCCGGTTCGAGGTCAGCACCACGACGGGCGGCAGCTGCGCCCGCAGGGTGCCCAGTTCCGGAATGGTGATCGTGTACTCGGACAGCAACTCCAGCAGGAACGCCTCGAACTCGTCGTCCGCGCGGTCGATCTCGTCGACCAGCAGCACCGACGGCTGGGTCTCCAGCGCCCGCAGCAGCGGACGCGTGACGAGGAACCGCCGGTCGTACAGCTCCCCTTCGAGCCGGTCGGCATCCGTCACGCCCGCCGCCTCGGCCGCCCGCAGGTGCAGCAGCTGACGCGGGAAGTCCCAGTCGTACAGGGCCTGGGAGGCGTCGATGCCCTCGTAGCACTGGAGCCGGATCAGCGGGGCGTCCATCGCCTCGGCCAGGGCGGACGCGAGCGCGGTCTTGCCCACGCCCGCGTCACCCTCGCAGAACAGCGGCCGGTGCAGCCGCAGCGCCAGGAAGCAGGCCACGGCCAGCCCGTCGTCGACGAGATACCCCGTCTTCTCCAGGCGGGCCCGCACCTCCGCCGGACCGCTCACCTCGTGCATGGGCGCTACTCCAGGGCGGCCAGCACCGCGCGTCGCGTCAGCACCCGGGCCAGGTGCGCGCGGTACTCGGGTGAGCCCGAGGGATCGGACGAGGGGTGCGTGCCCTCCGCCGCCGCCTCGGCGGCCCGTCCCACTGCGCCCGGTTCGGCGTCGGCGCCGGTGAGCGCCGCCTCGGTGGACGTGGCCCGCAGAGGCGTGGAGCCCATGTTGGTCAGTCCGATCCGGGACTCGGCGAGGTGTCCGTCGTCCCGCCGGACGAGCGCCGCCACCCCGACCACCGCCCAGGCCTGCGCGACCCGCTGGAACTTCTCGTAGTGGAAGCCCCAGCCCTCGGTCGACGGGATCTCCACCCGCACCAGCAGTTCGTCCGGGCGCAGCGCGGTCTGCAGATAGTCGACGAAGAACTCGCGGGCCGGGATCGCGCGCTGCCCGTCCGGTCCCACCGCGATCAAGGTCGCGTCGAGCGCGAGGACCACGGCGGGCAGGTCACCGGCCGGATCGGCGTGTGCGAGCGAACCACCGAGGGTGCCGCGATGGCGTACGGCGGGATCGGCGACCGTGGCGGTGGCCGCCGCCAGGAGCCCGGCGTGCCGGCGCACCAGCGGATCGCGGATGACGTCGTGGTGCGTGGTCATCGCGCCGATGACCAGCGTGCCGGCGTCCTCGCGGATCCCGCGCAGCTCCTGGATCCGGCCGACGTCGACGACCAGTTCGGGGAAGGCGAGCCGCAGCCGGAGCAGGGGCAGCAGGCTCTGCCCGCCGGCCAGCACCTTCGCGTCCTCGCCCGTGTCCGCGAGGGTGCGCACGGCCTCGTCGACGCTCGCGGGCCGTACATAGTCGAATGCGGGGGGAATCATGCCGACGCCTCCTCGCTGGAGCGGGCGGACCGAAGGGCTTCCCAGACCCGCTGCGGCGTGCAGGGCATCCTCACCTCGGTCACTCCGAGCGGGCGCAGCGCGTCCACGATCGCGTTGACGACGGCCGGCGTGGAGGCGATGGTCCCCGACTCTCCGACTCCCTTGGAACCCAGGGGATTCGAGGTCGCCGGTGTCTCCGTCCGGTCCGTCACGAACTCGGGCAGGTCGACCGCCGAGGGCACGAAGTAGTCGGCCATCGTGCCGGAGACGAGGTTGCCCTCGTCGTCGTACACGGCCTCCTCGTACAGCGCCTGGGCGATGCCCTGCGCGACCCCGCCGTGCACCTGCCCCTCGACGATCACCGGGTTGATGACGCTGCCGACGTCGTCGACGCACACGTACGAGCGGATGGTGGTGCGTCCGGTCTCGGTGTCGACCTCGACCGCGCACAGGTGGGTGCCGTGCGGGTAGGAGAAGTTGTCCGGGTCGACCAGGTGCTCGGCGTTGATGGTGGGCTCCATGCCGTCGGGCAGGTCGTGCGAGGAGAACGTCTCGAACGCGACCTCCTGGATGGTCTTGCGCGCCTCGGGCGAGCCCTTCACGGAGAACACGCCGTGCGTGAACTCCAGGTCGTGCTCGCTCGCCTCCAGCAGGTGCGCGGCCACCTTCCGCGCCTTCTCCACCACCTTGCGCGCCGCGTGGTGCACCGCGGCCCCGCCCACGACGAGCGAGCGCGAGCCGTAGGTGTCCATGCCCTGGGGCGCCGCCCTGGTGTCGCCGTGCACCACCTCGATGTCCTCGAAGGGAACCCCGAGCACATCGGCAGCGATCTGGCTCCAGCAGGTCACATGACCCTGCCCGTGCGGGCTGGTGCCGGTGACCACCTCGACCTTGCCGGTGGGCAGCATGCGGATGCTCGCCGCCTCCCAGCCCCCGGCCGCGTACCGCAGGTCACGCAGCACCCGGCTGGGCGCGAGCCCGCACATCTCGGTGTACGTGGACACGCCGATGCCCAGGCGTACCGAGTCGCCGCGCCGGTTGCGGTCCGCCTGCTCGGCGCGCAGCTTGTCGTATCCGAAGAGGGCGAGCGCCTTGTCCGTGGCGGCCTCGTAGTTGCCGCTGTCGTAGGTCAGACCCGCGATGGACGTGTACGGGAACTCCTCGTGCCTGATCCAGTTGAGTCGCCTCAACTCGATGGGATCCAGGTCGAGTTCGACGGCCAGCTCGTCCATGATCCGTTCGATGGCGTACGTCGCCTCGGGGCGTCCCGCGCCGCGGTAGGCGTCGGTCGGCGTCCTGGTGGTGAAGACGCCGGTGCACGTGAAGTCGTACGCGTCCATCTTGTAGATCGCCGGGTACATGAAGGCGCCCAGGATCGGGATGCCCGGGGTGACGAGCATCAGGTAGGCGCCCATGTCGGCGAGGAGGTCGACCTTGAGGCCGAGCAGTCTGCCCTCGCGGGTGGCGGCGATCTCGATGTCCTGGATCATGCCGCGGCCGTGGTGGGTCGCGAGGTAGCCCTCGGAGCGCGACTCGGTCCACTTCACGGGCCGTCCGAGCCGCCGGGCGACGGTCAGGGCGAGGGCTTCCTCGCCGTAGACCTGGAGCTTGGAGCCGAAGCCGCCGCCGACGTCGGGGGCGATCACGCGCAGCTTCTGCTCGGGGATGCCGGTGACGACGGCGAGCATGATCCGCAGGATGTGCGGGATCTGCGTGGCCGAGTAGACGGTGTACTCGCCGGAGGCGGCGAGCGGCGTGACCACGACGGCGCGCGGCTCCATCGCGTTGGGGATCAGGCGCTGCTGGAGGTAGCGGCGCTTCAGGACGACGTCCGCGCGCTCCCGCACGGTCGCGTAGCTCTCGCCGGTGGCCAGCGGCCAGACGTAGCAGCGGTTGGTGCCCTGGTCGGAGTGGACCAGCGGGGCGTCCTCGGCGAGGGCGGCCTCCAGGTCGAGCACCGGGGGCAGGGGTGTGTAGTCGACCTCGACGGCCTCCAGGGCGTCGGCGGCCGCGTACCGGTCGCGGGCCACGACGACGGCCACCGGGTCTCCCGCGTACCGGACCTCGTCGACCGCGATCGGCGGGTGGTCGGGCAGCACGATGTCTTCCGTGACCGGCCAGGCGCAGGGGAGCGAGCCCAGGCCCTCGGCGAGGTCCTGGCCGGTGAACGCGGCGACCACGCCGGGGCGCTCGCGGGCGGGTGCGACGTCGATCCGGTCGATCCGGGCGTGTGCCATGGGACTGCGCAGGATGGCCAGGTGGAGCAGTCCGTTGACGTTGATGTTGTCGGTCCAGTTGGTCTGCCCGGTGACCAGACGGGCGTCCTCCTTGCGCGGCCGGGAACGGCCGACCTCCGGTTCGACGACCTGGTCCGTCACGACGACACCTCCTGTCCGGAGGCGGCGAGGACCGCGCGCACGATGTTCTGGTAGCCGGTGCAGCGGCAGAGGTTGCCCTCCAGTGCCTCGCGTACCTCCTGCGGGCCCGGGGCCGGGTTCTCGCGCAGCAGATCGCGGGCCGCCATGATCATCCCGGGGGTGCAGTAGCCGCACTGGAGCGCGTGCCGCTCGTGGAACGCCTTCTGGAGCGCATGCCACTCACCGTCGTGCGCCAGCCCCTGGATGGTGGTCACTTCGCTTCCGTCCGCCTGGACGGCGAGGACCGAGCAGCTCTTGACGGTCTCCCCGTCCAGGTCGACCGTGCAGGCCCCGCAGTTCGACGTGTCGCAGCCGATCGGGGTGCCGGTCAGACCCAGGTGGTCGCGCAGATAGTGGACCAGGAGAAGGCGGGGTTCGACCTCGTCCTCGTACGTGGTGCCGTCCACCTTTACCGAAATGCGGGTCATGTGCCCTCCCGGAGAGCCAGGTGAGGGGTATCAACCATTTTACGTGGTGTGCGTCACTCTAGGGCCGGGCGGGGAGGGCGGCGAGTGCTGCGGCGGGGATTTGTTGAGCGTTAATCCGTTGCTGCCGGGCGAGGTCGCCTGCTGCACTGAGAGGGAGGCGTCCACCAAGATCAGGGAGCAGCGATGCGCACACCGTTCATGTCCACCCAGGAAGGAATCACTCCCACTCCAAAGGACATGACACCCGGTGCATATGCTCAACCTGGGAATCCTGGCGCACGTAGACGCCGGTAAGACAAGCCTGACCGAGCGGCTGCTGCACTCGGTCGGAGTCATCGACGAGATCGGCAGCGTCGACGACGGGAACACCCAGACCGATTCCCTCGCGCTGGAGCGGCAGCGCGGCATCACGATCAAGTCCGCCGTGGTCTCCTTCGCGGTCGACGACGTGACCGTCAATCTGATCGACACCCCGGGACACCCGGACTTCATCGCCGAGGTGGAGCGCGTGCTGAGCGTGCTCGACGGCGCCGTGCTGGTGATCTCCGCCGTGGAGGGCGTGCAGGCCCAGACCCGTGTGCTCATGCGGACGCTTCGGCGGCTGCGCATCCCCACGCTCGTCTTCGTCAACAAGATCGACCGCGGCGGGGCATGCTGCGAGCGCGTGCTCGACGCCGTCGCGGCGCGGCTCACCCCGGCGATCGTCCCCATGGGCGAGGCCCGGGAGCAGGGCACGCGGGACGCCCGCTTCGGCCTGTTCGACGAGGCCCGGCTCGGCGCGCCGTTGCTCGACCTGCTCTCCGAGCACGACGACGCGCTGCTCGCCGCGTATGTCGAGGGCCGGGTGTCGTACGACCTGATCCGCGCCGCTCTGGTGCGGCAGACCGGGCAGGCCCTGGTGCATCCGGTGTTCTTCGGCTCGGCCGTGACGGGCGCGGGGGTCGACGAACTGATCGCGGGGATCAGGGAGTTGCTGCCGCGCGCCGAGGCCGACGTCGACGGCCCGGTCTCGGGCAGCGTCTTCAAGGTCGAACGCGGGCCCGCCGGGGAGAAGATCGCGTACGCCCGGATGTTCTCCGGGACGCTGCGGACGCGCGACCGGCTGCCTCTGGGTGACGGTGAGGAGGGCAGGGTCACCGCGATCAGTGTCTTCGACCAGGGTGCGGCGGTGCGCGAGCAGTCCGTGGCGGCGGGGCGGATCGGCAAGCTCTGGGGCCTCGCGGACGTCCGTATCGGCGACACCATCGGCGTACCGCGGAAGTCGTCGGCCGGCGAGCACCACTTCTCGCCCCCGACTCTCGAAACCGTCGTCGAACCCTGCCGTCCCGCCGACAAGGGCGCACTGCACGGTGCCCTCACCCAATTGGCCGAGCAGGACCCACTGATCGATCTGCGCCAGGACGAGACGCGCAAGGAGATCTCCGTCTCGCTCTACGGAGAGGTGCAGAAAGAGGTCATCCAGGCGACTCTGGCCGATGAGTTCGGCATCGACGTCCTGTTCCGCGAGACGACACCCCTGTGCATCGAGCGGCCCCTCGGCAGCGGTGCGGCGGTCGAGTTCATCAAGAAGGGCCCCAACCCCTTTCTCGCGACCGTCGGCCTGCGCGTCGATCCGGCCCCGGTCGGCTCCGGGGTGGAGTTCCGGCTGGAGGTCGAGCTCGGAGCGATGCCGTACGCGTTCTTCAAGGCGGTCGAGGACACCGTGAAGGAGACGCTCGCGCAGGGAATCCACGGCTGGCAGGTTGCGGACTGCACGGTCACCATGACCCACTCCGGCTATTGGCCCCGGCAGAGCCACGCCCACCAGGGCTTCGACAAGAGCATGTCCAGCACGGGCGCCGACTTCCGGGGTCTGACCCCCCTGGTGGTCATGGACGCGCTGCGGGCGGCGGGCACCCAGGTGTACGAGCCGATGCACCGCTTCACGCTGGAGGCCCCGGCGGACACGCTGGGCGCGGTGCTGCCGGTGCTCGCGAAACAGGGAGCCGTCGCGGGGGCCACCGAGCTGCGGGGCGCTTCGTGCGTGCTGGAGGGCCGGATCCCGGTCGCCCGGGTCCATGGGCTGGAGCGGCAGCTCCCGGGGCTGACCCGCGGCGAGGGCGAGTTGGAATGCGCCTTCGACCACTACGCACCGGTCCTGCGGGGCACGGTCCCCGACCGCCCGCGCACCGACCTCAACCCGTTGGACCGGAAGGAGTACCTGCTGAACGTGACGCGGCGGGTCGGCGCCTGAGCCCGCACACGGCGACACGTCTCCCCAAAAGATCTCCAGAAGATCCTGAGAACATGAAACTTACTCTGGAGTCAGAAGTATTGACGCTCCCTTGCGCACCCGCGAATGTTGTGGACATGTCGAAGTTACGTGCGCGTCTGCTCGGCGTCCTCGTGCTCCTCACCGGCTTCCTCTCGGCGGTGGGCGCCCAGCCCGCCGCCGCGGACGGACTCCCCGACTCCCTGTGGTTCGACGCGCCTGCGGCGGCCACTCTCACGGTCGACAAGGGCCGCTTCCTCGACGGACTCGGCCGCGAGGTCGTCCTGCGCGGCTACAACGTCTCCGGCGAGACGAAACTCGAAGAGAACAGCGGTCTGCCCTTCGCCTCGGTCGCCGACGCCAAGAAGTCCGCGACGGCCCTGCGGGCCCTCGGCGGCGGCAACTCCGTGCGCTTCCTGCTCTCCTGGGCCCACGCCGAACCCGTACGCGGCCAGGTCGACTCCGCCTACCTCGCCGCCGTCACCGACCAGATACGCGCCTTCCTCGACGCCGGAATCCGCGTGTATCCCGACTTCCACCAGGACCTCTACTCCCGCTACCTCTTCAACTCGGGCAGCTGGTACACCGGCGACGGAGCCCCCAAGTGGGCCGTGGACGCCGGGAACTACCCGAGCGAGTCCTGCGGGATCTGCATCTTCTGGGGTCAGAACATCACCCAGAACGGGGCCGTGAAGCAGGCACAGTACGACTTCTGGCACAACGCGTACGGCGTTCAGGACGCCTTCCTCGCCACGGCCCAGGCCACCATGGCCTACGTCAGACAGCACCTCACCACGGCCCAGTTCGCGGGCCTCGTCGGCTTCGACCCCTTCAACGAGCCGTACGCGGGTACCTACGACTCCGGGCAGACCAGCCGCACCTGGGAACGGGACCTGCTCTGGCCGTTCTATGTGAAGTTCCGGGCCCGGATGGACGCGGCCGGCTGGCAGGACAAGCCCGCCTTCGTCGAAGCCAACCTCTTCTGGAACTCCAACATCGACTCCCAGAAGCAGGAGGGCGGCCTACTCGACGCGGGCACCCTCGGCCCGCGCTATGTCTTCAACACCCACTTCTACGACCAGAAGGCCATCTCGGGCATCCTCATGTGGGGCAATGCCGCGGACGGCCAGTACGCCACCGACTTCGGGACGGTCCGCGACCGCGCATCGAGCGCGGGGACGACGGCGATCGTCAGCGAGTTCGGCCATCCGCTGTCGGGAACGGTCTCCGGCAAGGCCCCCACGGTCGACAAGGCGATGTACCAGGCCCTCGACTCCCGTCTGCCGGGCGCCACTTGGTGGACCAAACCGGCGTCCTCCGGCCCGGTCCTGTCCGGCAACCAGTGGCAGTGGGACATCTACAACGGCCGCCATCACGAGCTGATGAACGGCAACGCGAGCAAGGTCCTCACCTCCGGCGACGCCTGGAACGACGAGGACCTCTCGGCCGTACGCCTCGACGACTCCGGTACGGCCGTCCTGCGTCAGGACGCCCGCCTGCTCGACCGGCTCTATCCGAGCGCCACCTCGGGCAGCACGGTCGCCTTCACCTACGAGGACCGCTCCCGGGACGGCTCCACCACCCTGACCTGGAACCCGGTTCCGTCGTCCCTCCCGCACGTCTCCCAACTGGTGGGATCGGGTCAGTACGGGCTGCTCCTGTGGCGCTCGGGCGGCGGCAGCGCTCCCACCGAACTCCATCTCCCGGCGTCCTTCCCGACCGCGTCCACGACGGTGGTCTCCGACCTCGGGGCGACGATCTCCCCGCCCGCCTACACCACGACCACCCCGATCGCCGTGGCCCCCGAACCGGGCGGCACCGGCAGTCGCCGACTGCTGCTCACCGCACCGGACTCGGGGACCCTGCACTACGCGCTGGTCACGAACGGGGCGAGCGCCCCGTCCGCCGATCTGCTGAGCGCGGCCCGTTCCGAACTGAGCTCATGGGCCGCGTCGACGGTCAACTAGTCGAAGGGCCGGTCCAGTTCGCCTCCACATGGCCGAGGCGAACACGCTGGGGGTGGTCGCCGACCGGCACCGACACCGTCTTCTGCCCTGTGGCGAAGTCGATGGCGGTGACCTGGTCGGCGCCGCTCTCGGAGACGATGCAGTCCTTGCCGTCACCGCTGACGGTCGCCCAGTACGGCTTCGAAGCGGTGACGAGCGGGCCCTCCTGGAGGGTGGCCCGGTCGACGACGGTCGCATAGTCGTCCATCGTTCCGGCGACGCAGAGTTTCGTGCCGGACGGGTTCATCGAAATACCGTGGTGGCGCGAGTCGTTGACCCAGGTGGTGCGGTCGGTGCTGGTCGCGGGGTTCATCGGCAGGGTCTTCACCCGGGTGATCCGGTCGGAGGCCACGTCGTACTCCAGGAAGCCGTTGAAGAACGACACCTGGAAGTACAGCTTGGACTCGTCGGGGCTGAACACGGCGGGCCGGACCGCGTCGGAGTAGTTCGTGAGACCGATCGCGTCCAGGCGCTGCCGCATGTCGATCACCTTGACCTGCTTGTAGGTGGTCGCGTCGACGACGGTGATGTGCCGGTCGCCCTTCGTCCAGTCCAGCCAAGGGTCGTCGAGTGTGGTGTTCACATCGCCGATGGCCATGTTCCAGATGTACTTGCCGTCCCGCGTGAAGATGTTCTCGTGCGGCTTGTCGCCGGTGGCGAAGGAGCCCAGCTGCTTGCCCGTGTCGATGTCCAGCACGTGCACGGTGTTCGCGGTCGACGCGGAGACCGCGACGCGGGTGCCGTCGGGGGAGACGGCCATGTGGTCGGACCGGTAACCGGCCACGGGGAAACGCCAGTTGATGTTCCCGGTCGCCAGGTCGATCGAGACGACATCGGCGAAGCTCGGACGGGAGACGACCACCGACCTGCCGTCGGGCGTGGAGTACATGTCGTCGACGAACTGGTCGTGGCCCTCGCCGACACCGTTGCGGATGGCCTGGAAGTAGATCCACTTGATCGGATCGGCGTTGATCTCCGCCATCCGCGCGTCCTTGTCCGGGACGACGTTGATCCGGCCGACCTTCGCGAAGTCACCGGTGGACTTGATGACGTTCGCGGTGCCGTCCCAGTTGTTGCCCACGAACATCACTTCGCGCAGGTCGGCCGCGGCGGTCTGCGCGGCGGTCCTGTCGGAGGCCGCGGTCGCCGTACCGCCGAGGGTGAAGGTGAGGGCGACGGCGGCGGCGAGCGTACAGAGGTGTCTGGGTCTGAGGGCAGACATGGTGGGTCCCTTGTCTAGGCGGGGGGTGCGGGTACCGAGAAGTCTGAACACGACTGAGTTCAGAGTGGACTTACTGGAAAGTAAGGAAGGGGCGGCGCTCTCCACAAGGGTTCGTGCACGACAAAATCATCGGAGGGACGAACGGTTCGTCCCTGCGGCGAGGGGGGAACGCGTGGCGGGCAGGATCAAACAGCCGACCGGCCGTTACGGAGGCAGGACCGCCGCGGAACGGCAGGCCGAGCGACGCTCGCGCTTTCTGGCCGCCGCGCTCCAACTCTTCGGTGACAGCCCGGGGTTCAGATCCACGACCATCGCGGCGCTGAGCGAGGCGGCGGGACTGTCGACGCGTCAGTTCTACGAGGAGTTCCGCACCCTCGAGGACGTGCTGGCCGCCCTCCACCTCCAGGTCAACGACTGGGCCGAGCAGGCTGCTCTGGCCGCCCTCGCCGACGCCCAGGACCTGCCGCTCGTCGAGCGCGCCACCGCGATCTTCCGCGCCTACGCCGCGAACGTGACGGCGGACCCGCGCCGCACCCGCATCACCTTCGTCGAGATCATCGGCGTCAGTCCGCGCCTGGAGGAGCAGCGGCTCGCCCGCCGGGCACGCTGGGTCGACTTCATCTGCGCCGAGGCGACCGCGGCCGCCGACCGCGGCGAGGCGGTGCCCCGCGACTACCGGATCGCCGCCACCGCCTTCATCGGCAGCGTCAACGGCCTCCTGCACGACTGGCGCGCAGGATGGGTGGCGGCCACGCTCGACGAGGTGGTCGAGGAACTGGTCCGTCAGCTGCTGGGGATCCTGCGACCGGTGGGGTGGAACCCGTAGGGGAAGTCGATGCCGCGACCTCACCGTGAGTGCCGTGTCGTGTCTTGTCGTGCCCGGCCGCCGGTCGAGGTGTCCTCGAACCCGGTGGTGGATCCCTGGGGATCCGCCACCGGGTTCGGGACCCGCGCGCCGCTCCCCGTCCCCACGGGTTCGGCGCAGTGGGGCCGCCTCCGCGCGAGGAGGCCCCTGCCGGCAGCCCACGACCGGGGGAAGCCGTGGGCTGGCGCGGCCCGAGGGCCCAGAGGCGGAGAGGTGAACACGGTCGCTCCCTGGGCACCGCCCATCCTGTCCGACCGGGACCCGCCGCGTCGTCGTGCGCGCGCCGAACATCGCGCTACTCGGAATGCAGGAGATGAGCTCAGCCATGTCCTCCGGAGGTAGGACGGACTGCGGGGGCGGGACCCCCGCACGGTCGTCGGCCCGGGGCGGGGCCTGCTCGGGGGTCCGATGGCATGATGAGGGCGTGATCGGTGAACCTGCTCGGCCCGGAGCCAAGAAGTATGTCCTGTTCGACGTCGATGGCACGTTGATCGATGCGGTGGACAACCAGCGCCGGGTTTGGGGGGTGTGGGCGGAGCGATACGGACTCGACCCCGATGAGGTCCACCAAGTGGCCTTGCGGACAAGGCCGATGGAGACCTTCGCGCAGGTCCTTCCGGACCGTGACCCGCAGGAGTGCCTGGCCGCACTGCATGAACTCGAGGACGAGGACGTCCGGTCCGGCGTGTACGCGGCCTTCGACGGTGCGTCCGAGCTGCTGGACGCTCTGTCGCCGGAGGCCTGGGCGCTGGTGACGTCGAACTATGAGCACCGGGTGCGCGGCCGCTTCGCCCGCACCGGCCTGCCGGTCCCGAGGATCATCGTGGACGCCGCCTCCGTCGAGGAAGGCAAGCCCTCGCCCGCCCCTTATCTCCTGGCCGCCGAGCGGCTCGGTGCCCAGCCGCAGGACTGTCTGGTCATCGAGGACGCACCCTCCGGCGTGCAGTCCGGACTGCGTGCCGGGATGACGGTGTGGGGGGTCAACGCACCCGCCGCGGTGGACGGGGTGCACCGTCACTTCGGGAGCCTGCGCGCAGCGGTCCGCGACATCCTCGCCGTCACATCCCGGTCCCCGGCCGCGACCACACCATCGCCGAATCGATGAAGGACCAGCGCAAACACCGTGGCTGAAAGCCGCTCTGGTTGCCCTTCAGCCGGAGTGATCGAATCGGTACTCGATTCAATTTCGGTGGTGAGGGGTCTCCTCGTGCGTTCCATGTCCTACTTGGATCTTCATCGTCGGTTTTCGGTGGAGATCGACGCGGAGATGGAGGCCACGCTGGAAAGACTCTCCCCTCAGGCCGGCGCGGTACGGGCCGCGGTCGCGGAACTCGTGCGGAACCGCGAGTTCACCTACCCGCTCTCGGTGCTGCCGCTGATCGTGCATGCCGTGGAGACGGGCGCGCCCGAACCGGCCGTGCCGCTGGCCGTCGTGCATGAGCTGTGGTGGATCTCGGCGTGCCATCTCGACGACCTGGCCGACGGGCAGAGCGCCCAACTCGCCGGAGACCTCGGCGCAGCCGAGGCGCTGCTCGCCGCGCTCGTCAGCGGGACGCCACTCCCTCTGCTCGTCGTCCAGTCGCAGGCCGTCCCGGAATCGGTGCGCGGCGCTCTGTCGGCCGAGATCGTGAAGTGCTGGATCGTCGCGGCCGAAGGCCAGTTGAGTGACCTGCGTGGAGGCGCGGCGACGGCCACGCGTGACTCGGTGGTCACGGCCTACCGAGGGAAGTCGGGCGCCCCCTTCAGCATGGTCACCGCAATGGCCGCCGAATTGGCGGGTGTCGAGAAGGAGAGAGTGGAGCTCTGGCGCGATTTCGGCGATGTGTTCGGCATCCTGTGGCAGATGTTCAACGACCAGGAAGACGTCCTGTCCGGCCGCAACGAGGACCTTCTGAACGGCACGGTGACGTATCTCCTGGCATGTGCGCTCGATACGTCCGCGTCCCGCTCCACCGAGCGCATCCTGAGGCTGCACGCCGACGCGAGGAATTCCCGTGACGCCCGAGCGGAACTCATCGACACCCTTCTGGCGCCGGCCGTTCTTGGCCGCTACGAGGACGACATCGACGAGTTCCGCGGCGAAGCGCACCGCATTCTGGACGAACTGGGCGGCGACGAGTCTTACTTGTCGGTGATGCGGAATCTGGTGGACGAATCGTCCAGGATGCTTCTGCGTGCCGACCTAGATGAGCAGATGGCCCTCCAGTTCGTCGATGAGTGAGCGCGGGGCCGGCGGTCGATCGTCCATGGTCGTCATTGCAGTTCCTTCCGGGGCGTCTCCGGACGTGTGGCCGCGGCCGTGATCTCCGGGTGGTGGAGGTCGAAGGCGGGGGACTCGCTGCGGATGCGCGGCAGGGTGAGGAAGTTGTGGCGCGGCGGGGGACAGGAGGTCGCCCACTCCAGTGAGCGGCCGTAGCCCCATGGGTCGTCGACCTCGACCTTCTCGCCGTACTTGGCGGTCTTCCAGATGTTGTAGAAGAACGGCAGGAGGGAACTGCCGAGCAGGAAGGAGAAGATCGTCGAGATGGTGTTGAGAGTGGTCAGGCCCTCCACCGCCAGATAGTCGGGGATACGGCGCTGCATTCCGTTCGCACCCAGCCAGTGCTGCACCAGGAACGTGCCGTGGAAGCCCACGAACAGCGTCCAGAAGGTGATCTTTCCGAGGCGCTCGTCGAGCATCTTGCCGGTGAACTTCGGCCACCAGAAGTGGAATCCGGAGAACATCGCGAACACGACCGTACCGAAGATCACGTAGTGGAAGTGCGCCACCACGAAGTACGAGTCCGAGACCGGAAAGTCCATCGGCGGCGAGGCGAGCATCACACCGGTCAGACCGCCGAAGACGAAGGTGATCAGAAAGCCGGTCGCCCACAGCATCGGGGTCTCGAAACTCAGCGACCCCTTCCACATCGTTCCGATCCAGTTGAAGAACTTCACGCCTGTCGGGACGGCGATGAGGAACGTCATGAAGGAGAAGAACGGGAGCAGTACGCCACCGGTGACGTACATGTGGTGCGCCCACACGGTCACGGACAGACCGGCGATGGAGATCGTCGCGGCGATCAGGCCCATGTAGCCGAACATCGGCTTGCGGGAGAACACCGGGATGACTTCGGAGATGATGCCGAAGAACGGCAGGGCGATGATGTACACCTCTGGATGGCCGAAGAACCAGAAGAGGTGCTGCCAGAGGAGGGCACCGCCGTTCGCCGCGTCGAAGACGTGGGCACCGAACTTGCGGTCCGCCTCCAGCGCGAACAGGGCGGCGGCCAGTACGGGGAAGGCCAGCAGCACCAGAACACCCGTGAGCAGCACGTTCCACACGAAGATCGGCATGCGGAACATCGTCATGCCGGGAGCGCGCATGCAGATGATGGTCGTGATGAAGTTGACCGAGCCGAGGATCGTGCCGAAGCCGGAGAGCGCCAGACCCATGATCCACATGTCGGCGCCGACACCGGGTGAGCGGACCGCGTCCGACAGCGGCGCGTAGGCGAACCAGCCGAAGTCGGCCGCTCCTTGAGGGGTCAGGAACCCGCCCACGGCGATCAGCGAGCCGAGGAGATAGAACCAGTACGCCAGCATGTTCAGCCGCGGGAACGCCACGTCGGGCGCGCCGATCTGCAGCGGCATGATCCAGTTCGCGAAACCGGCGAACAACGGCGTCGCGAACATCAGCAGCATGATCGTGCCGTGCATCGTGAACGCCTGGTTGAACTGCTCGTTCGACATGATCTGAAGCCCCGGCCGGGCGAGTTCGGCGCGCATCAGCAGCGCCATCACCCCGCCGACGCAGAGGAAGCCGAACGCCGTGACCAGATACAGCGTGCCGATCGTCTTGTGATCCGTGGTGGTCAGCCACTTCACCGCGGCGAGTCCAGGACGCCGCGCACGCGCGGGAAGGGCTGCGGGCGGCGTCGTCACTGTGGTGCTTTCCATGCCCCGCCTGTGTCCGCCGCCGTCCCCACCGTCACACTTGAACGAAGCGACGAGCGTCACACCCGCACCTGTGACGATCGCGCACCTGCCGGACACCTACGGATCATGAGCAACGACGAGACCTTCGCCGCTGCCTATCGCGAGCACTACTGGGCGGTCAGCCGCTATGTGGCGAGGCGACTGGACGGCCGGAGCAGTGATGTCGAGGAGGTGGTGGCGGAGGTCTTCACCGTCGCCTGGCGGCGCCGGTCCGACCTCCCGCCGTCCCCGCTTCCCTGGCTGTACGGGGTGGCACGCCACTGCCTGGCCAACGCCGTACGCGGCTACGGGCGCCGGCGCAGGCTCCTCGACCGGATCGGCAACGACGAGAGCGCGCACGGCAGACAGGTCGTCGACAGCCCCGACTCCGCGTCGCCGGGCGACTGGGTGCACGAGGCGCTGGCCCGGCTCTCCCCGGCCGACCAGGAGGTACTGCGCCTCACCGCCTGGGAGGAACTCGGCGTCGACGAGGTCGCCGTCGCCCTCGGCTGTGGCACCCGCGCCGCGGCCATGCGCCTGCACCGCGCCCGCCGCCGGCTCAGAGCCGAGATCGACCGTATGGACATCACCGTGGCCGGCGGCACTGCGTCGCCCCGCCGCGACACCCCGAAGGAGCACGGCCATGGCTGACGAACTCGACATCCTGCGCCGCGCCAACCCGGTGCCGTCCACCGACCCCCGCTTCCACGACCGCCCCCTCGACCCGCACGCGCAGCGCCGCCTCAACCAACTGCTGCACGGCGAACGGCACCGCCCGAGATCCCGTCCGCTGCGCCGCTGGATCTGGAGCGTCGGCACCGCGGCCGCCGTCGGTGTCGTCGTCCTGACGCTCACGCTGTCGGGATCGACCACCACCCCGGCCGTGGCCGCACCCCGCCCGCTGATCGTCGAGGCGGGCTCCACCCCCGTACCCCTGGACCGGCTCGCCGACCGAGCGGCCGCGTCCGCGGGCTCGCAGCGGCTCGTCCAGGGCACCCACGTACAGACCTGGAGCATGGGCCTGACCTCCGGGCCGGGGGCCCGGCCGCCGATCACCCTTCCCGCGGAACGCGTGGTCCGCTGGAAGGCCGACGGCAGTCACACGGAACTCGTCGTGGCGACCGACCCCCGCCACCCGGGCAGGCCGGTCCTCACCGACGCCGACCCCGTCCCCCGCACGGTCGAGGACGGGCACGTCCTCAGCCGGCAGACCTACCCGCCGAGCTGGAGCGACGCCCCGCCGGTGGCCCGGCCGCCGCACGACGCCGAGCGGCTGCGCGCCTACCTCGAGGAGATTGACCGCACCGAGACCATGGACACACCCCAACTTCTTGACGCGGTCGGAGAGTTGCTGAACAACTGGACGCTGGGCGCCCGGGAGGACGCCGCGCTCGTCCGCGTCCTCGCCGACGCGAAGGGCCTGCGCCCGGCCGGAGCGGTCACCGACCGGCTGGGCAGGCAGGGACAGGCGTACGTGTACGAGGACACCGCGCACTCCGCGCGCCGGATGCTGGTCCTCGACCCGAGGAGCGGCGCCGTGCTCGGGATCGAGGACACCGTCACCAAGGACGATCCCGAGTACGGCGTCGAGGCCGGGGACGTGATGTCGTACAGCGCGTGGATGCGTTGAGCGGACCCCGAGCCCTGTGAGCGAACCCGCAACGCTTTACCGGAGGGCGAGTTGGCGCTCGGCCCCGGTCACGGTCTGCTCCAGCAGGACCGCTATCGTCATCGGGCCGACACCGCCCGGCACCGGCGTGATCAGCCGGGCCCGCTCGCGGGCGGTGTCGAAGTCGACGTCGCCGACGTTCCCGGGGTTGTAGCCCGCGTCGATCACGACGGCTCCCGGCTTGATGTCCTCACCGCGGATCAGCCGGGGCCGGCCCACGGCGGCCACCACGATGTCCGCCTCGCGGACGAGCGAGGAGAGACCGGTCGTCCGCGAGTGGCAGTACGTCACCGTCGCGTCGCGGCCGAGCAGCAGCATCCCGACCGGCTTGCCGAGGATCGCGCTGCGCCCCACCACGACGGCGCGACGGCCCGCCGGGTCGACGTCGTACGCGTCGAGGAGCCGCATGATGCCGCCGGGGGTGCAGGACACGAAGCCCGGCAGCCCGAAGCTCATCGCCGAGTACGAGCTGAGCGTCACCCCGTCGACGTCCTTCTCCGGCGCGATGGCCTCGAACGCCGCCCGCTCGTCGATGTGCGGTCCGACGGGGTGCTGGAGCAGGATGCCGTGCACGGTCGGGTCGTCCGACAGCGCCTTCAGCGTGTCGACCAGCTCGGCCGTGGTGGTGTCGGCGGGTAGGGCGACATGCCGGGACTCGATGCCGGCCTTGCGGCTGCGGTTCTGCTTCATCCGGACGTAGGTGACCGAGGCGGGATCCTCGCCGACCAGCACCGTCGCGAGACACGGCGCCATCCCCGTGCGCCCGGTGAGTGCGGCCGCGCGCTTCGCGGTCTCCTCGACGATGCGGCGCGCGAGACCCGCGCCGTCCATGAGCTGGGCCTGGGACATGAGCTACTCCTGAGCGTCGCTGACACAATCGCCCAGGCGCGCGGCAAAGACCCGTTCGTCAGGCCGCTCCCCGGTGGTACTCCACCTCAGCGCCAGTCACGGCCCGCGACCAGGGTAGCTCGTACGATCAGCTGCCCGACTCGGCGGCAGCGGGCGCCGCCGTCGGGTCGACCCCGGCCAGGAACCCCCTGGCCTGTGTCTCGATGGTCACGGCGCCGATGGCCCCGGCCCAGCGGGCGATCTCGCCGACCAGCGCGACGGCCCCGGCCTCGTCGCCCGCGTCGCGTGCCAGCACCGCCAGGAGCAGTTGCTGCGAGAGGGTGCCGGGGACGGTCCCGGCCCGGGCGCCGAGCTCGGTCGCCCTGCTCCAGCGCTTCCGTGCCCGTGCGTGGTCACCGTGATCGTGGTGGTGATCGCCGAGGTGCCGCAGCGCTTCACGGACGAGCAGATCGTCACCGGAGTCGTGTGAGCCGCCTGCTCCACCTGCTTCACCCATTGCACCTGCCTCCCCCGCTTCACCGGCGCGCAACGCGGCTTCGTAGTGGCCGGGCGCGAGGTCCCGCTCGGCGAAGAGATTGTCGGCGACGAGGCCCAGGTACATCTCGGCCCAGCCTCGGCGCACATCGTCCGGGGCCCCACCGCGCAGCCGCTCGGCGTGCGTGCGGAGGGCGTCGAGCGCGTCCGGGTCCTTGCCGTCGGGCCCGGTACGGAAGGCACCGTCGACGCGCACCTGCCCGAGGTATCCGTGGCGCAGCCGGAGGAAGTCCAGATCCCAGCCGACGTCGGAGTGCGCCTCATCGGCGAGTTTCCCGTCGAGGCTCTCGACGAGGACCTCGACGAATTCCTCGGCGGCGGCGAGCCGTGGCCCGGCCAGGGAGGTCCCGCCGAACCAGTCGCTCTCCAGGGCGACTTCGGCGGCGGACAGTGCGAGACGGGCACGGGACCGCGGATCGGTGGCCTCGGCCGAGTCGAGCAGGCGCGTAGCGCGTTCCCAGCGACCGCCGATCCTCAACTCCCTTGCAGCAGCGATGAGTTCGTCGAGCGGTACGGCCGTACGAAGGGTACTTGCGGTGTTCGTCATGGCAGGAAAAGTAGTAATCAGAAAAACTATCCACAAGAAAACTATCTACGGAGTGGCGCATGGAAGATGTGAAGGCAGGAGATGTGAAGGCGGAAAAGGCGGAGGCCGCGCGGGGGCAGGTGTCTGCGGCGGACTCGGTCGACCGGCACGTCGCGGTCTGGGCGAAGGAACTCGACTGGATGGACCCGGTCAAGGAGGAGATCTTCGTCCGGCTCGCGATCCTGGCCCGGCACGCGGCCCAGGCCCGCCGGGACGTGCTCGACTCGGACGGGCTGCAGCACTGGCAGTTCAAGGTGCTGCTGATGCTGCGCAGACTTGGCCCGCCCTACGCGGCGAGCCCCTCGCAGCTCGCCGACATGCTCGGGCTGACCCGCGGCGCACTGTCGGCGCGACTGGGTCCGCTGGAAGAGGACGGGCTGATCGCCCGTAGCCACCACACGGCCGACCGGCGTCGCGTGGAGGTGCGGATCACCGACGCCGGATACGCCGCCTTCGAACAGCACGCGGTGTCGGAGGACCGGGGTGAGAACGCGCTGCTCGCAGTACTGACCCCAGCAGAGAAGCGGACGCTCGCAGACCTGCTGCGGAAACTGGTCGTGGCAGCCGAGGCCGCTGCGAGCGCGAGCGACCCATCTCGGCCTTCGCCGAGAAGGTCCAGGTCAGGCGAGAGTTGATCTGGACCTTCGGCCAGTTCCTTCCTACTCGTCCCATGCCTGGAGCAGTGTGTGTTCGACGATCTTGCCGTCCCGCAGCGAGATCATCGAGCTGGCGAGTACCCGCACGCCGTCCGGGTACTGGCAGGACTCGGTGAACGCGACGTGGTCGCCCTGGACGACACACTCTTCCAACTTGTGGGTCATGTCGCGGCTGTAGACGTCGTTGAGCATCTCGGCGATCTCGCCGCGACCGTGTTTGATCATCGGGTGACTTGGCTGGGTGTTGCGGTCGACGATGGTCATTTCCGCGTCGTCCGCGTAGAGCGACAGGAGATCCGCCGCACTGTGTCCTTCTATGCCCCGGCGTAGCGCTTCGGTGTCGAAGGCGGGGCCTGCCATGGTGCCCATGTCGACCTCCTTGGAAGGCCGCGGTCCGCCACGGAAGGGACCGCGAAGGGCCTCTCTACCGAGCGTCCTCCGCCCCATGGCACACGGCAAGCCCAGCCGGTGCGATGCGCCTCTCGGGTGAGGAGCGGGGGAGGGCCGTGACCGGGCGCCGTCCGGGACCGTTGCTGCAAGCATGATCTCAACACGACGTATGGTCGCCGCCGTTGGTCTCGCCGTCGGTGTCACGGGGCTTGCCGCGCCGATGGCGTCTGCGGCCGAGGCCTCGGACGCGGGGAAGCTGAACCCGATCACCCAGCTCGACGCGCTCGCCGTCAGCGACATCCCCGCGGAGCACCAGGCCGACTTCCCGCGCATTTCCGAGCAGCTGGGCGGACTCAACCGCCTGAACGACCTCAACCAGTTGCACCAGGTCACCGACCTGGTCGCACCCGTCACCGGACTCCTCCCGGGCCTCCAGGCCTAGGGCCTGTCCTTTGGGTCGGGTCTGGGCCTGTCCGCCCGCGTCTGCCCCCGGCACCCCGTGCCGGGGGCAGACGCCGGTGTCGTGGGCAGAGTGAAGGAAACTTCGTACCGAGAACGCGCGGCGATCGGCTCTCCTCAGCCCGCCGTCGCGAGGAACTGGGTCGCGGCCAGCTCCGCGTAGAGCGGGTCCCCGGCCACCAGTTCCCGGTGGGTGCCCACGGCACGTACGCGGCCCGCGTCCATGACGACGATACGGTCGGCCATCGTCACGGTGGACAGCCGGTGCGCGACCACCAGGACCGTGGTCGTACGGGCCACATCGGCGACCGTGTCGCGCAGCGCGGCCTCGTTCACCGCGTCGAGCTGCGAGGTCGCCTCGTCCAGGAGCAGCAGGCGGGGGTGGCGCAGCAGCGCGCGGGCGATGGCGACCCGCTGGCGTTCGCCGCCGGACAACTTGGTGCCGCGGTGCCCGACGAGCGTGTCCAGGCCGCGCGGCAGCCGGGCGACCAGCCCGTCGAGCCGGGTCGTCTTCAGTACCCGCGTGACATCGGCGTCGTCGGCCTCCGGGTTGCCCAGCAGCAGGTTGTCGCGCAGGGAGCCGGACAGGACCGGGGCGTCCTGCTCCACGTATCCGATGGCCGACCGGAGCTGGGGCAGGTCCCACTGCTCCAGGGGACGGCCGTCGACCGTGATGACGCCCGCCTCGGGGTCGTAGAACCGCTCGATCAGTGAGAACACGGTGGTCTTGCCGGCGCCGGAGGGGCCGACGAAGGCGGTCATGCCGCGGGCCGGGACGGAGAAGGTCACGCCGTGGTGGACGTACGGCAGGTCGTCGTCGTACCGGAAGCGGACGTCGTCGAAGGCGAGCGCGGCCGGCGCGGCGCCGGGGGTCGGCAGTGGAGCGGGCAGCGCGTCCGGTTCGGCGGGCAGCCGCAGCGCCTCCTGGATGCGGGCGAGCGCGGCGGCGCCGGTCTGGTACTGGGTGATCGCGCCCACGACCTGCTGGATCGGCGACATCAGATAGAAGACGTAGAGGAGGAAGGCGACCAGTGTGCCGACTTCGATCGCGCCGGTCGCGACCCGTGCGCCGCCCACCGCGAGGACCGTGATGAAGGCGATCTGCATCGCGAGACCGGCCGTGTTGCCCGCGGCCGCCGACCACTTGGCGGCCCGTACGCTCTGCCGCCAGGACTCCTCGGCCGCCGCGTGGATGGTCTGCTCCTCCCGGTGCTCGGCACCCGACGCCTTGACCGTGCGCAGCGCACCCAGGATCCGCTCCAGCGAGGCGCCCATCACGCCCACGGCGTCCTGCGCCTGCTTGCTGGCCCGGTTGATGCGGGGCACGATCACGCCGAGCACCGTGCCCGCGCACAGGATCACCCCCAGGGTGACGCCGAGCAGGACCACGTCGACCAGGCCCATCATCACCACCGTCGCCACCAGGGTGAGACCGCCGGTGCCGATGCCCACCAGCGAATCGGTGGTGACCTCGCGCAGCAGCGTGGTGTCGGAGGTGATGCGGGCCATCAGGTCGCCCGGTTCGCTGCGGTCCACGGCCGGTATCCGCAGCCGCAGCAGATACGAGGACAGGGCGCGCCGCGCGCCGAGCACCACCGACTCGGCGGTGCGCCGCAGTACGTACGAACCCAGCGCCCCCACCGCGGCGTTGGTGACCACCAGCGCCGCCATACCGATGAGCGCCCGCCCGATGGGCCGGTCGTGCGACAGGTCGTCGATGAGCCCCCGCGCCACCAGCGGCAGCACCAGACCGGTGGCGCCGGTCGTCAGCGCCAGCAACGCGCCCGCCAGCAGCGCCCATCGATGCGGTCGTACGTACCCGAGGAGCAGCCGCCAGGCGGGCGGTCCGGCGTGCGGCTCTGCGATGCTCACGGTGCTCCTAGCGGGAGTTCGGTGCGGAGCATTCAGGCTACGTCGGCGCGGCCCCCGGAGGGGAACGGGCCACCCGGTGGCAGGGGCGGCCTCGCCCGCCTCACCAGGGGCGCAGCCCTGTGCGGTAGGCCAGGTCCGAGCGTTCAGGGAGCGAATCTCCCACACCTTTCCGGAATCCTCACCGGTTCTCCCCCGTTGACACCCCGCGCCCGCCCTCCTAGGGTCACGCCTACGTTCCGAACGTGTGACGACATTTCGAACGGTTGAAAGGCAACTGGCCCGTGCATCACCGGAGTTGGAACACGTGTGGACGTAACCCCGCGGCGCAGCCCGATATGCGTTCAGGTGCACACCGGCAGAGGGGTCACCCCCGTCAGCAAGACCCGGATGCCTGGGCGACGACGCGTCGATCGGCGATCCGCGAGGCGCCGAGGCTCCTGAATCCCCACTCCACAATGTTGCGGAGAACCTGACCGTCGGTCACCTCGTCAGGGAATACTGGTGGCTCACTCCCATGGAGATGCGCACCAAAGACCCCCGACGACCTCGGCGGTCGCGTGCGCATCTGCAAGGTCGCCGAGCCGATCCGCCGCGGCGCACCGCTTCACCTCACGTTCGGGCTGTTCAGGGCGCCCGGGATCCACCCGTACGGCACCCATACGCGGGGACCTCACTCTGGGCGCGGCACGGCACCGACTCGCGCTCGACCGGCTCGTCGGCCGCTCGGCTCGCTCAACCGCCTCCTCCTCACCGATATCTGATACGCCGTCATCTTTCTCAACGACGAGAAGAACAAGGAACGATCACCATGCGCAATCGCAGAGCCGCCCTCGCCGCCATCGCCGGAACTGCCTCCGTCGCCCTCACCATGTCCGCCTGCGGCGGCGAGAACAGCACGGGCAGCTCCAAGGGCGGCACGATCGGCATCGCCATGCCGACCCAGGCTTCCGAGCGCTGGATCACCGACGGCAAGAGCGTCGTCAAGGACCTGCAGGCCAATGGGTACAAGACCAAGCTGGTCTACGGCGAGAACGAACCGGCGACCCAGGTCTCGCAGATCCAGAACCTGATCACGCAGGGCGTCAGCGCGCTGATCATCGCGGCCATCGACAACAAGTCGCTGAACAAGGTGCTCCAGCAGGCCGCCGACGCGAACATCCCGGTGATCTCCTACGACCGGCTCATCCTCGGCACCAAGAACGTCACCTACTACGCCTCCTTCGACAACGAGCAGGTCGGTCGGCTCCAGGCCCGCTTCATCATCGACAAGCTCGGTCTTGAGCAGGGCAAGGGCCCGTTCAACATCGAGCTGTTCGCCGGCTCCAGCGACGACAACAACACCAAGTACTTCTTCAGTGGCGCGTTGCACCTTTTGCAGCCGTTCCTGGACAGCAAGCAACTGGTCGTCCAGTCCGGCCAGACCGCGCTCAACCAGGTCACCACCCTGCGCTGGGACGGTGCCACCGCGCAGAAGCGCATGAACAGCATCCTCGCCACGTCGTACAAGACCAAGACGGTGGACGCGGTCCTGTCGCCGTACGACGGCATATCCATCGGCGTCCTGGCGGCGCTGAGGTCGGACGACTACGGCTCAATCAGCAAGCCCCTCCCGGTCATCACGGGACAGGACGCCGAACTGGCCTCGGTCAAGTCGATCCTTGCGGGTCAGCAGGCGCAGACCGTCTACAAGGACAGTCGACTGCTCGCCGATGTCGCCGCAAACATGGTCGACGACGTGCTCAACAAAAGGAAGCCGCAGCTCAACGACACCAGGACCTATGACAACGGCGCCAAGGTCGTGCCCGCCTACCTGCTGCAGCCCATCAGCGTCGACAAGACCAATTACGACAGCGTTCTGGTCGCGGGCGGCTACTACACCGACGCCGAGCTCAAGTAGCCGAACAGCCATGGCCTGTTCATGCCGCGGCCTCGGCGCCGTAGCGCAGGCCGCCGAAGAGGTGCCTGGGCCGTCTGGGAACGGGCGTTGTCGAAGTGTCGGTAGAGCGTGCCGACCGCGACCCCCGCCCCCGGGCGATCTCCTCCACGTGGATGATGGAGAGAGTCTCGTATGCGCTCCGCCTGACCTGGACCGGCCTTTGCCCTGGCGACACGTAGGGGGCATGGACCACCATGTCCATGCCCCCCATACGCAGGACGGTCTACTGCGGTGCGTCCACCACCGTGCCCGTCAGCACGGGATGGTCGGGAAGCGGTTCGGCGTTGTCGTCGGTCAGCGCGAGGCGTAGCGACTCGGCCGGCTCGGCCAGTTGGTCCTTCACCGTCGGCACGGTGAAGTCGGCGGTGGTGGTCCCGGCCGGGATGTCCGTCCCCACCCACAGGTTCGCCAGGGAGAGGGCGCGCTCCGGGTCGGGGAGCTCACCGGCGTGGTCCGTCAGCCATTGCGGGTCCACGTCCTTGGTGGACAGCTCGGCGCCCTCGGTGACCGGAAGCAACCGCATCGGCTGCAGGATGTCCACCTCGGCGGGCTCGGAGAGCGAGATCCGCCACGTCAGCGTCCCTCCCTCGGTCACCCGGTCCGTGACCGGCGTCAGGGTGACCGCGGGCGCGGGGTCGTCGTTCGCCGCGGTGACCCCGCCCCGGTACGAGCCGATGACGGCGCCGCGCACGGCCTTCGCGACGACGTCGTACTGCTCGTCGTAGCCGAAGCGCGTGTCGCCCTTCACCTTCACGGGCACGTCGATGGGGGCGCTGCCCGGCCGTACCGTGACCAGCTTGTCCTCGGCCTGTCCGGTGTCCGGGTCGAGGACGGAGAAGCGGACCTTGCCGCTGCCGTGCCCGGAGACCTGGACCGGGATGTGGTAAGTGAGGGTGCCCGAGTCGCCCTCCTTGACGGTGAGTCGACCGATGTCGACGCGCGGCAGCGACGCGGCACTGGCCGCCGGGGTACCGGGGGCCCAGCCCCAGGCATCCATCAGCCAGGCCTGTCCGGACGGCGAACGCGGGGTCAGTTCAAGGGACTTGACGTGCCTCAGGTCGAGGCCGGCGCGGATGGCCGCGGTCAGCGGGACGCGCAGCTCGCGCGCCCAGTACGAGGAGGTGCGCTCGGTGCCGGGCAGCCCGTCGACCTTGACCTGGCCGAGCTCGGCGCGGTGGCCGGAGGAGTCGGTCACGGCCACGTCCAGTGGGGTGCCGGTCGTGTTCGGCGGCACGAACACGCGAAGCGCAAGGCTCTTGGCGCCCGAGAGGGACACCGGAGCGGCGGGACGGACCTTTGTCGTCGCGCCCGGCGCCGACCACTTCAGCGCGACCGCGCCGCGGCCGGCCTCCTTCTCCGTCCACCACCGAGCGAAGTGCGGCGACCTCCCCGCGGCGTCGGGGTCGAGACATGCCACGGCCGGGTCGGGGTCGAGCGCCGAGCACAGCCTGCCGCCGGTCACCTTCACCGGGGCGTCGGGCAGGAAGCCGCCCGTGCGGCGGGCGCCGACCGCGTGGGTCAGCACGCGGGCCGGGTCGGCCGAGGGGGCGCGCCGACCCGAGCCGTCGAGCAGCGGACGCACCCGGTCGTCGCCGGCGACGAACAGCCGCGCCGCGGCGGCGATGTAGGTGGCGCCGGCCTGGTGCTGCTGGTCGGCGGTCAGCCGGGTGCGGGCGCTCGTGGAGCACACCGGGTCGGGCCGCTGTTCCGGGTCGTCCCAGAAGTCGTCGAAGGAGGGTGCCTCGGACTTGCCCGGCGTCCACTCGGTGTTGAAGAAGTTGTGGTTGGCGCCGACCACGTAGACGGCGCTGTGCAGGGCGGTGCCCCGGCTGACCCCGCGCGTCCCATCGACGTACACCTCGCCCTGGAGGTCGGAGACGTCACCGTCGCAGCCGGGGAGGATCGTCGTGGACGGCACGTCGGCCACCGGATTCTGGCCGAAGATCGTCGGTCCGATGAGGACGGTCCCGCGGATCTTCCAGCGCACCGGGCCCCGGTAGCCGTCCTGCGCGGCGGGCGGCGGGTAGAGGCTGTCCATGGCGGCCCGGTTGACTCCCTCGCCGCCGCGCGAGTGGCCGACGAGCAGCACCCGGGACAGGTCGGCCTCGGCCGCGTCGGGCACGGCCGCCGGGGCGGTGCCCGGGTGGGCGGCCCAGTCGGCCCACTTGGCGAGGTGCTGTCGCACCAGTGAGGAGCGCGCCTGCGCACCGCCGTCCTCGACGTCCCCGTCCTGGCCGTTGATGCCGTTCGCCGAGATCGACACCGTCACATAGCCCTGGGAGGCCAGCAGCTTCTGGTCCTTCAGGTAGCCCTTGTGGCTCGGGATCGGCCGGGTGCCGGCCGAGCAGGGCCACTCGAGGGTCACGTCGTCCTCGGACCCGCCCGGCTTGAAGCAGGTGGGGTGGCGGCCGTGGAGGAAGAGGGCGAGCGGTCGCCTGCCGGTGGCGCCGGTGGGTGCGACGACGACGGCCTGCATCTCGACCGGCTGGGCGAAGCCGGGGAGCTTCACCGGGTCGAGGCGGTACTCGCCGGTGACCGTGCGGTACCCGCCCGGCCTGCCCGGGTCCACGGAGTTCGCCGGGAGCGGGGCCGGGGGCTGCGCGGCCTTCAGGGAATTCTTCGGTTTCTTGCCGGTGTTGTCGGCAGGCGCGTCCAACCGGCGCCCGGCCGCCAGGACTTGAAGGTCCCTGAGCGGGGTGGCTCCGCGGAGAGCGAGCCGGAACGTGTGGCCGTCCTTGGCCGCCTTCGGTATGCCGAGCAGTCGGCCGGCCGAGCGGAACTCGACACGGGCGTCGCCCACGGGTACGGCCCTGTCCGACCGCCAGACCAGCTCACGCGCGAGGCCCTTTCCGGTGACGCGCCAGCCCGGTGGCAGCGCGCTGTCCGCCTTCTGCGTCAACGGCTCTGCCTTGGCGGGATGTTGGGCCTGGGCCAGTCCCGGTGTGCCCGCCAGGGCCGCGAGAACGGCCACGGCGGTGACCGCTATTCGCCGGGTACGGTTCAAGGATCCCCTCCTCACACTTCGAGCGCGGGCGCCCCGCCGATACCGGGGGCCCCTCGCGCCTCGAAGGAAGCGAATCGGGACCTGTGGGTTGCCTGTGCCGGGGAAGTGTGCCCGCGCAGGACAAGAATCGGGTCACCGGGACTCCCCGCGCGGACGCCGGAAATAGCCCCTCCATGGGCCGAACTCCCCTTCTCCGCAAGGCCGTCGTCGACACCGGCCACCGCGCCCGCATCCTCGACACCATCCGGGGCACCGGCGACTCCCTCACCGTCGCCCTTGCCCACCGCCTCCATCCTGGCCGCGTGCGGAACGCGTACCGCTCCTCGCCGTTCTTCGTGACGGACGGATGGAAGACACCGGGACGGTGGCCGGCGCCTCGTCCTCCCACGGCATGGTGCGGTTGCCGGGGAAACGAGTGCGCGAGTCCCACAAGGTCGTCGGCGCGTTCAGCACGGCGTTGTCGGGGGGCACCGATACGACCGGGCGGTTCGGCCGGATCCACTGACTTCACGAGGGGTGTGGCCAGCAGTTCCCGGCCCCGCTCCGGGGTGATCAAGGGGCCGAGGAGCGGGTCGGCGCGCAGGCCGACCGGCGCGAGGTGCTCGGGGCCGATCGGGCGTCACTCGGGCAGCGCGGCGCGCACAATACGCCGGGCGTCCCCGTCACCCCAGCGTGCCGGCTCCCGTGCCTCTTCCACGGCACGGATGAACGGGCCTTTGGCGGCGTAGCGGAAGGTGCCGCCCCCCACCTGCCGCAGGACCTCGTCCGCCGCGTCGCGCACCTCGTCGGAGGCGCGTCGGCCGTGAGCCTCGGGAAATACACCATGCAGGTCTCCCCGAGCAGCCGGCGGAACGCGTTGACGAACTCCGCCCCACACGCTCCGAGCGGCTCGACGCGTACCGTTCCGGAGGACTCGCGTGACTCGTGCGGTTCGGGTCCGCACGGATGGTGCCTCGGGTACGACGGACGTCAGCCGCTGATGATCAGGGTGAGCCCGTAGACGGCGACCGCCAGGCACGCGCCGAAGCACAGCGCCGCTGCCACGGTGGCCGTCCGGTAGGCGCCGCGGGAGCGTTCTCCGCCGTGGCCTGCGCCGTCGGCACGGGGCTGGGCGGCGACACCGAGGGAGAACAACACGACCGTGAGCAGCGTGATCCCGAGGCTCACACCGACCACGCCACCGAGGGCGGCCCAGTGGATGTCCATCGCCGCGCCTCCTTTCGCTGCCGGACGGGACGGGGTGGGTCAGGATGGGACGTTCGGTCGGCTCTCACGCCGCAGGCTGTTCCACGCATTCGGCCGGCCGGGCGGGCAGTTCGTTGACGTTGTCCGGAGTCACGGGCCGGTGGCGCGACAGGGCCCAGAACCCGGCTGCCGCCGCGGCCGCGACGGCGGCCACCAGGGCCACGCCCGCGGTGCCGTGACCGGCGGTCCAGGCCGCCGCGCCGCCGACGGCCGCCGCCGCCGGCAGCGTGAGCAGCCAGGACAGTGCGATGCGCCCGGCCACGCCCCACCGCACCTGGGCCAGCCTGCGGCCCAGGCCCGCGCCCAGGATGCTGCCGGTGCACACCTGCGTGGTCGACAGCGGGAATCCCATGTGGGACGAAGCGAGAATCACGGCCGTCGCGCTGGTCTCGGCCGCGAAGCCCTGCGGCGCCTCGATGTCGGTGAGCCCCTTGCCCATGGTGCGGATGATGCGCCACCCGCCCGTGTACGTGCCGAGCGCGATCGCCATTCCGGAGAGGAGTACCACCCACCAGGGCGGCGCGGAGTCGTGGGCGAGCGCCCCGGTGGAGATGAGGGCCAGGGTGATGACCCCCATGGTCTTCTGCGCGTCGTTGGTGCCGTGGGCCAGCGCCACCAGCGACGCCGAACCGACCTGCCCCCGGCGGAATCCCCGCCGCGCCTGGTCGGGGGCCGTCCGCCGGGTGATGACGTACGCGAAGTAGGTCGCCAGCAGGGCCACGACACAGGCGACGAGCGGCGAGACGACGGCGGGGATCAGGATCTTCTCGACGATTGCTCCGAACTGCACCGCGGATGCGCCGGCGCCCACCCACACCGCGCCGATCAGCCCGCCGAACAGCGCGTGCGACGAACTCGACGGCAGCCCGGCGAGCCAGGTCAGCAGGTTCCACAGGAGAGCGCCGACCAGCCCGGCGAAGATCATCACCAGGGAGACCTTGGCATCGTCCACGATGCCGCCGGAGATGGTCTTGGCAACCTCCGTGGACAGGAACGCGCCCGCCAGATTCAGTGCTCCCGCGACGGCGACGGCCACGCGCGGTCTCAGGGCCCCGGTGGCGATCGACGTCGCCATCGAGTTGGCCGTGTCGTGGAACCCGTTGGTGAAGTCGAACGCCAGGGCCGTCAGGACGACCACGACGAGGAGGAACGAGACGGTACCCACGGGGGGACCTCCGAAGAACAGGACGGCCCCCACGTCCGCCGTGCCGTCCCCCGCCCCGGACGTGTTCCACGCTAGGCGGCTCCTCCCGGGCCCGCGACCGGGGGCCCGGGACCGGGGGCCCGGCTGGGGGCCCGGCTCACGGCGGCCCCGGCGCCGCTCACGCGGTCGCCGACGGCCGGTCGTCGGGCGAAGCGTCGTCACCCTCCCGATCAGCGCGAGTTCGGCCGCCGCGCCGTACGTCCGTCGCCGCCCCGCCCGATCTCCAGGGCACGGCCTCGACGAGGTGGGGCCGCCGGTCCTGGACGCCGTGGCCCACGGCGACCGGGTGTACCTCCACATGTGCCACTCGTCCGAGCCGCGCGCGGCGACCGGCGGCTTCGGGGTCGTCCGTGAGGAGCCGGCCGGTGTAGTGCTCGCCATCGGCGCGACCCTCGCCCCGGTGCCGCGCGCCACCGGGGGTGCCACCGCGGGGCAGGATCTCGCGGACGTCGTGCTCGTCGAGCCCTACCCGCGTGGTACCTCCGCCCAGCACGTCGCCGAGGCGCTCGTCCCTGTCCGGAGCCGCCCGTCCTGATCCCGTGAACCGCCCTCGTCTTCGCCCTGCCCGACGGCTGATTGCCTACCAGGCAACGAGTGAGGGTTCGGTAACTCCCCTTTGTTCCGGATGAATTGATCCGGCAACCCATGCTGGCTGAAGTGGTCCTCACAAGCAGCGCCGAGGTGCCACCACCTCTACGCCTCCTCTATGCCTCGCTGGAGGATTTCATGCCCGAACTCAGGAGCACAGGGTGAGCCCCCGGCTCGCGGGGGCCCACTATCCGGTGACCGTCGTCGGTGGGGGCCAGGCGGGACTGTCGGTCAGCTACTGCCTGCGCGAGCGCGGTATCGAACACGTCGTCGTCGAGGCGCACCGCGTCGGCCACGAGTGGCGCGAGCGCCGCTGGGACTCGTTCTGCCTGGTCACCCCCAACTGGCAGTGCAAACTGCCCGGTCACCCCTACCGGGGATCCGACCCGGACGGATTCATGGTCCGCGACGAGATCGTGCGCTACCTGGAGGAGTATGTCGCCCTCTTCGCGCCGCCGCTCGTCGAGGGTGTCTCCGTCACCGGACTGCACCGCACCGCCCGAGGAGTCTTCGAACTCACCACCACCCGGGGCGGGTTCACCGCCGACCAGGTGGTCGTCGCCACCGGCCCCCACCACACGCCCGCCGTCCCACGGATGGCCGAGCGGCTGCCCGGCCCGATCGAGCAGATCCACTCCTCCCGCTACCGCAACCCCGACCGGCTCCCCGACGGGTCGGTCCTGGTGGTGGGCACCGGACAGTCCGGCTGCCAGATCGCCGAGGACCTGCACCTCGCGGGACGCCAGGTCCATCTGGCCGTCGGCAGCGCACCCCGGGTGGCCCGCTTCTACCGCGGTCGGGACTGCGTGGCCTGGCTGGACGAGATGGGCCACTACGCCAAGAGCATCGACAGCTTCGACGACGCCTCCGCCGTCCGAATGCGAGTGAACCACTACGTGACCGGGCGGGACGGCGGTCGCGACATCGACCTGCGCGCCTTCGCCCGCGACGGAATGCGGTTGTACGGGCGGCTGACCGGCATCGACGAAGGCGTCCTGGAGTTCGCCGACGACCTCAAGATCAACCTCGACCGGGCCGACGCCGTCGCCGACGGCATCAAGGACGCCATCGACGCGTACATCACCGCGCACGGCATCCAGGCCCCGGACGAGGCCCGCTACCGTCCCGTCTGGGAACCCTCGCGGCAGTCTGACGCACTCGACCTCGCCGAGGCCGGCATCACCTCCGTCGTCTGGTCCACTGGCTTCACCCGTGACCATCGGTGGATCGGGATACCCGCCTTCGACGGCCGCGGCTACCCCATGCACCGGCGTGGCGCCACCAGCACTCCCGGCCTGTACTTCCTGGGTCTGCCCTGGCAGTACTCGTGGGGCTCGGGCCGCTTCGAGGCGGTCGGCAGGGACGCCGAGTTCCTCGTGGACCACATCGACGCCTCGCGTCGCCTCGCGGATGTCTGCGGTGCCCTCACCGGCGCCCCCACCGAACTCGCCGCCGCCCTCCCTGTCGGCTGAAGGCATTGCCATGGTCCACGACGCACACCGTCACATCGGTGTCCTGCCCGCCCACCCCTTCTACGGCGGTCCGCCCGTCCACCCCGACGTCAGCGCCCGCGCCACCGTCAAGCAACTCGTCGCCGACCTCGACGCCGAGGGCACCGAACGCGCCCTCGTCATCCCCAACTACGGCGTCCCCGACCCCGCCGTCGCCTTCTCCTTCAACGAACTGGCCATCGAGGCCGCCCAGAGCGACGACCGCATCCGGGCCGGCCTGTGGGTCTCCCCGCGCCCCGAGGACGAGCACCGCACCGCACAGGCGCTCGCCCTGGCCCGCGAGGACGGCGTACGCGCCCTCAAGCTCAGCTTCCTGTTGGGCGGCCGCGCCTCCGACCCCGCCTGCCGCCCCGTACTCGACCGGATCTTCCACGAGGCGGCACGCCTGAACCTCGTCGTACACGTCCACACCTCGCCCGGCGCCGCCTCCGACATCGACGAGGTCGGACTTCTCGTCGACCGGTACGCCGACCGGGTCGCCCTCCACCTCGTGCACTTCGGCGGCGGAATGAGCGGCCACATCAAACTCGTCGGCTCACGCTTCTTCGACTGGATCGAGGCCGGCAAACGCGTCTACACCGATCTCTCCTGGGCCATCGGCTTCGCCCCGTACTGGCTGGCCCGGGAGATCGAGCGCCGCGGCATCGGCCACGACCGCGTGCTCTTCGCGAGCGACCAGCCATGGGGCGACTACGTGGGCGAGTACGCCCGGATGACCGCCGCGACCGGCGGTGGCGAACTCGGCGAGCGGGTCTTCAGGGACACCTTCGCCGCGCTCTACGACTGACCCCACCCACTCCCTCGCACGCAACTCCCCGCTCCCTCACACACAAGGAGACAGCCATGTCCGAAACGGTCACCGAACTCAGCGACGTCGAACGGAAGTCCCTCGACGAGATCCCGCACCCCTCCCTCCCCGAGGGCTCCAGCATCTACGGCTCCACCAAGGTCTTCCCCGACTACCAGGCCGAGGACGGGGAGACCTACTTCACCCTCGTGCACGGCATCGCCCACGAGTCCTCGGTCTCCTTCGTCGCCGTCCTGCAGGCCACCCGAGCCCTGCGCAAGGGCTTCGAGACCGCCCTCTACTTCTACGGCCCCGGCTCCCTCAACTGCCTCGCCACCCGCGGCTTCCCGACCACGGGGAACTCCGCCTTCCCCGGCGAGCACAACATCAACAACCAGCTCAAGACGTTCATCGCCGAGGGCGGCAAGGTCTTCTGCTGCCGGTTCGGCCTGTCCCTGCACGGCGCCCGCGAGGAGGACCTGATCGAGGGCGTCATCCCCACCCACCCCCTCGACGTCCAGGACGCGCTGATCCACTACGCGCGCAAGGGCGCCGTCATCAACTCCACCTACCAGCTCTGAGGGGTACACCGTGAGCGTTGGCACCAAGTCGACAGCGGTGGACGTGCGGATCACGACCCGCGCCGAACTCGCCCTGCACGGAGTGCGGACCGAGGCTTTCGTGCGGCGGCCCGACGGCGCGGGACCGAGCGACGACGGACATTTCGTCCTGGGTACCGGTCCCGTCGACGGTGCCAACGCCGCGCTGCCCCGCAACCCCGCGAGCCCCTACTCCGTACGCGACGGCCGCGTCTGGCTCGGCGACGAGAGCGGGACACCCACCGACACCGGCCTGACCCTGACCGCCGTACCTCGGCCGAAGTTCTACGACCTGACGACCGCCGAGGGCACCCCGTACGAGCACATCGCCCGCCTGCACGGGGCCGACGTCCTCGCCACCACCGTCGTCCAGACCTGTATCCGCTACGCCGAGTCCGACCGCTGCCGCTTCTGCACCATCGAGGAGTCCCTGCGCTCCGGCGCGACCACCGCCGCCAAGACCCCGGCACAACTCGCCGAAGTCGCCGAGGCGGCCGTCCGGTTGGACGGGGTCAGGCAGATGGTGATGACCACCGGTACGACGACCGGCCCGGACCGGGGCGCCCGCAACCTCGTACGCTCCGTGCGTGCCGTCCTCGACGCCGTGCCCGGCCTGCCCGTCCAGGTGCAGTGCGAACCGCCCGGCGACCTGGCGTGGATCCAGGAGCTGTACGACGCCGGGGCCACCGCCATCGGCATCCACGTCGAGTCCCTGGACGACGCCGTACGACGGCGCTGGATGCCCGGCAAGTCCACCGTCCCGCTGACGGAGTACGAGGCCGCGTGGGACGAGGCGGTCCGCGTGTTCGGACCCAACCGTGTCTCCACCTACCTCCTCGTCGGCCTCGGCGAGGACCCCGGCGAACTCATCGCCGGAGCGGGGGAGTTGATCGACCGGGGTGTCTATCCCTTCGTCGTCCCCTTCCGGCCGATGCACGGCACGCTCGCCGCCCGCGACGGAGCCCGGGCACCGGACGCCGAACTGCTGCGCCGCGTCACCGAGGGCGTCGCGGCGAAGCTCCGCGCGGCGGGTATGACCGGCGCCGACCAACGTGCGGGCTGCGCGGCCTGCGGCGCGTGCAGTGTGCTCAGGACGGCGGGTGGGTGAACCGTGTATCTCGACGGATCCACCACCGTGCCGGGGCCGGAGCGCGCTCAGGACATCCTGGCGCTGCTCGGCGATCGCAGCACCCTCGCCCGACAGCCCGCGTTTCTCATCGAGGACGCCCCGGGGAAACGGGAGTCGCGCGCCTATCGGCGGCTGCGCCGGGACACCTTCGTCCACGAGCAGGGGCTCTTCGCCGGCCATGACCTCGACGACCGCGACGAGGACCCGCGCACCCTCGTCCTGGTCGCCAGGGACCGGGACGGCACCGTCGTGGGCGGGGTGCGGCTGGGCCCGGTGGACGACGGCCCCGACCTTGGCTGGTGGGCGGGTGGGCGGCTGGTCGTCGCGCCCGGCGCCCGGGGCCCGGCCGGGATCGGCGCGGCCCTGGTGCGGGCGGCGTGCGCACGGGCGGAGGCCGAGGGCGTCCTGCGCTTCGACGCGACCGTACAGCCCCGAAACCGCCCTCTGTTCGGCCGACTCGGCTGGGAGACCGCCCGGGAGGTCGTGGTCGCGAACACCCCGCACGTCCTCATGCGGTGGCCGATCCGCCGGATCGCCGCACAGGCGGCGGCCACCAAGGCCCCGCTCGGACCCCTTCTCGGACCGCTCCTCGGACCCCTGCCCGGCCCGCTGCTCCAGGCGCCGCGCGGTTACCTGGGCGACGACGGAGCACCCGTCCCGGGCACCGATGTGATCGCCGCCTGCGACGCGATCGTGCCCTCCATGGTCGAGCGCGACCCGGAATGGGCGGGCTGGTGCTCCGTCCTCGTCAACGTCAACGACCTCGCGGCGATGGGTGCCGCGCCCGTCGGGCTCCTGGACGCGGTGGGCGCCAGGGACGCGGCGCACGCCCGGCGGATCCTCGCGGGACTCGGACGCGCGGCCCGGGCGTACGACGTTCCAGTCCTCGGCGGCCACACCCAACTCGGCGTCCCCGCCGCCCTGTCCGTCACCGCCCTCGGCCGCACACGCCACCCGGTACCGGGCGGTGGCGGACGGCCCGGTCACGCGGTCCGGCTCACCGCCGACCTCGGCGGCGGCTGGCGCGCCGGCCACCGGGGGCGCCAATGGGACTCGTCCACCCATCGTCGTACGGACGAACTGCGCGCCATGACCGCGGCGGTGGCCGTCGCCCGGCCCGCCGCCGCCAAGGACGTGTCGATGGCCGGGATCGCCGGGACGCTCGGCATGCTCGCGGAGGCGAGCGGTTGCGGGGCCGTCCTCGAGGTGGCCGCGGTGCCCCGGCCGGGCGGGGCGTCCATGGGGGACTGGCTGACCTGCTTCCCGGGGTTCGGGATGCTCACCACCGACGAGCCGGGCGCTCCCCGGCTGCCCGCGGGCCCCGCCGTCGGTGCGGTGTGCGGGGAACTGACCACAGGAGAAGGCGTCGGACTGCGCTGGCCCGACGGCGTGATCACCGAAGCGGTCACCGGACCGGTGACGGGAATGGGGACGGCATGAGCACCCTTCGTATGGCGGCTGTCGCCGCCGAGTTCGGCCGCGACCTCGAAGAGGACTTCGCCGTCGTGGAGCGGCTGATCAAGGAGGCCCGGACAGCCGGTGTACGCCTCCTCGCCCTGCCGGAGGCCTGCCTCGGCGGCTATCTGCTCAGCCTCGACGACTCCGCCTCGGACGAGGGCCCGCCCGCACTCGCCCTCGACGGACCCGAGATCCGCCGACTGGCCGCCCTTGCGGGGGAGTTGACCGTCGTCGCGGGCTACTGCGAGGCCGACGGGGACGCCCGCTACAACAGCGTGGTGTGCGTGAACGGCGACGGAGTGCTCGGCAACCACCGCAAGGTCCACCAGCCGCTCGGCGAGGACGCCAGCTACGCCTCCGGCGACCGCTTCCACGCCTTCGACACGCCCGTCGGCCGGATCGGCATGATGATCTGCTACGACAAGGCGTTCCCGGAGTCCGCGCGGGCGCTGGCGCTGGACGGCGCCGAGATCGGCGTCTGTGTCTCGGCCTGGCCCGGCTCCCGGACGAACGCCGCGACCGAACTCGCCGACGACCGCTGGAAGCGTCGCTTCGATCTCTTCGACCGGGCCCGCGCCCTGGAGAACCAGATCGTGTGGATCTCCGCCAACCAGGCGGGTACCTTCGGGTCGCTACGCTTCGTCGGCAGCGCCAAGGTCGTCGACCCGGGTGGCGAGATCCTCGCCGACACCGGAGTCGAAGCGGGTCTGGCGATCGCCGAACTCGACGTCACCCAGGCCCTGGAGACCGCCCGCCGCTCCATGGGGCACCTGCGTGACCGGCGCCCGGACACCTACACGTACGCAGGAGCAGTCAGCACATGAGCAGCGACCGATGAGCGCAGTCCGGATCGCGGCCGCCGCCGCCCACTTCGGCCGCGACCTGGAGTTCGACCTCGCCCGCATCGCCAAGATCATCGACGACGCCCGGGGCTCGGGCGCCGGACTGCTCGTCCTGCCCGACGCCGCGCTCGGCGGCTACCTCGCCGACCTGCGCCACCCCGACCCCGAGGCGCTGCCCCCGGCCCTCAAGCCGGACGACCCGCTGATCCTCCAGGTCGCCCGCCTCGCCGCCGAGATGGTGGTCTGCGTCGGCTACTGCGAGGACGGCGGCGACGAGCGCTACAACGCCGCCGTCTGCGTCAGCGGCGACGGCGTCCTCGGCCGCCACCGCAAGGTCCACCTGCCGGCCGGAGAGGTCGCCGCCTACGCGCCCGGCGACCGCTTCGACGCCTTCGACACCCCGGTCGGCCGAATCGGCATGCTCATCGACTACGACAAGACGTTCCCGGAGTCCGCGCGCTCCCTCGCCCTGGACGGCGCCGAGATCCTCGCGTGCCTGTCCGCCTGGCCCACCAGCATCACCAACCGCGCCCCGCGCATGGCCCAGGACCGCCAGGCCAAACTCTTCGACCTCTACGACCAGGCACGTGCCGCCGAGAACCAGGTCGTCCTCGCCTCCTCCAACCAGACCGGCGCCATGGGCGGCATGCGCTTCCTCGGCCAGTCCAAGGTCGTCGGCCCCGGCGGCGACATCCTCGCCCGCACCTGGGCCAAGGCGGGCCTGGCCGTCGCCGAGATCGACATCGCCGCCGAGATCGACCGCGCCCGCCGCGTGCTGCGCCACCTCGACGAACGCCGCCCCGCCGCGTACCGATAGACCGGGGAGCCCCTCGTGAAGATCGCCCTGCTCAGCTACTCCACCAGGCCGCGCGGCGGTGTCGTGCACACCCTCGCCCTCGCCGAGGCGCTCGCCGCGGCCGGCGAGGACGTCACCGTCTGGTCGCTCGGCCGGGGCGGCGACCGCGGCTTCTTCCGCGAGGTCGACGACGAGGTGCGCGTACGGATCGTCCCGTTCCCCGACGGCCCGCGGGAGGAGACCGTCGGCGCGCGCATCCTCCGCTCCATCGCCACCCTCCGCGCCGCCTTCGCCCCGTGCGCGGCGGCGTACGACATCGTCCACGCCCAGGACTGCATCAGCGCCAACGCGGCGGGCCCCTGCGTCCGCACCGTCCACCACCTCGACCACTTCACCACCCCCGAACTGGCCGCCTGCCACGAACGGGCCATCGTCGAGCCGTACGCACACCTCTGCGTCTCGCGGTCCGTCGCGGACGAACTCCGCGCGGGCTGGGGCCTCGACCCCGCCGTCATCCCCAACGGCGTGGCGTACGAACGGTTCGCGAGCACCGAACCCGCGGCCCGTGCCGCCTGGCGCGCCCGCCTCGGCACGTACGTCTTGACCGTCGGCGGGATCGAACCGCGCAAGGGCTCCCTCGACCTCATCGAGGCCTACGCCCTGCTGCGCGCCGCGCGTCCCGATGTGCGGCTCGTGATCGCGGGCGGCGAGACGCTCTTCGACTACCGCGACTACCGGGCGAGGTGGGAGGCCCGGGCCGCCGCACTCGGCGTCGAGCCGGTCGTCCTAGGCGCCGTACCGGAGTCCGATCTGCCGCCGCTCGTGGCCGCGGCCGACGCCTTCGCGTTCCCCTCCCTCAAGGAGGGCTTCGGACTCGCCGCGATGGAGGCGCTCGCCGCGGGCGTCCCCCTGGTCGTCCGTGATCTGCCCGTCCTGCGCGAGGTCTTCGGATCCGCCGCCCGCTTCGCGGACACGCCGGAGGCCTTCGCCACCGCGCTCGGCCACGCCCTCACCTCGGACGATCCGGTACGCGCCGCCCTTGGCCGGAAGCTGGCCGCCCGCCACACCTGGACCGAGGCGGCCGCACGCCACCTGGCGTTCTACCGGTCGGTTACCGGCGGGTCACACCGTAGGGTCGGTTGACGAACGTCGATCTACGGAAGGGTTCACCACCATGGCGCAGGAAGTACGTGGCGTGATCGCCCCGGGCAAGAACGAACCGGTGCGCGTCGAGACCATCGTCGTGCCGGATCCGGGGCCGGGAGAGGCCGTGGTGAAGATCCAGGCGTGCGGGGTCTGCCACACCGACCTGCACTACAAGCAGGGCGGCATCAACGACGACTTCCCCTTCCTGCTCGGCCACGAGGCGGCCGGGATCGTGGAGTCGGTCGGCGACGGCGTCACGGACGTGGCTCCCGGCGACTTCGTCGTCCTCAACTGGCGTGCGGTGTGCGGACAGTGCCGGGCCTGTCTGCGCGGGCGGCCCTGGTACTGCTTCAACACGCACAACGCCAAGCAGAAGATGACGCTCAAGGACGGCACCGAACTGTCCCCGGCCCTGGGCATCGGCGCCTTCGCGGACAAGACCCTGGTCGCCGCCGGACAGTGCACCAAGGTCGACCCCGCGGTCTCCCCGGCGGTCGCCGGTCTGCTCGGCTGCGGGGTGATGGCGGGCATCGGCGCCGCCATCAACACCGGCAACGTCGGCCGCGGGGACTCCGTCGCCGTCATCGGCTGCGGTGGCGTCGGCAACGCCGCGATCGCCGGAGCCCGGCTGGCCGGCGCCGCGAAGATCATCGCCGTCGACATCGACGACCGGAAGCTCACCACCGCCTCGAAGCTCGGCGCGACCCACACCGTCAACTCCACCTCGACCGACCCCGTCGAGGCGATCCAGGGACTCACCGGCGGCTTCGGCGCCGATGTCGTCATCGACGCGGTCGGCCGCCCGGAGACGTACCGGCAGGCCTTCTACGCCCGCGACCTCGCCGGCACGGTCGTCCTCGTCGGCGTACCCACCCCCGAGATGAAGCTCGAACTGCCGCTCCTCGACGTCTTCGGACGCGGCGGCGCCCTCAAGTCGTCCTGGTACGGCGACTGCCTGCCCTCCCGCGACTTCCCGATGCTCATCGACCTGCACCTCCAGGGGCGGCTGGACCTGGACGCGTTCGTGAGCGAGACGATCGCCCTCGACGGGATCGAGGCCGCCTTCGAGCGGATGCACCACGGTGACGTGCTGCGTTCGGTGGTGGTGCTGTGATGGGCGCCCGGATCGAGCACCTCGTCACCTCGGGCACGTTCTCGCTCGACGGCGGCACCTGGGACGTCGAGAACAACGTGTGGATCGTCGGCGACGACCACGAGGCGATCGTCATCGACGCCGCGCACGACGCCGACGCCATCGCCGCGGCGGTGGGCGACCGGCGGCTGCTGGCCATCGTGTGCACCCACGCCCACAACGACCACATCGACGCCGCGCCCGCCCTCGCCGAGCGCACCGGCGCCACGATCTGGCTCCACCCCGACGATCTGCAGCTGTGGAAGCAGACCCACCCCGACCGGCTCCCCGACGCCTGGCTGCAGGACGGGCAGGTGATCGAGGCGGCCGGCGCGGACCTGACCGTCCTGCACACGCCCGGTCACGCCCCGGGCGCGGTCTGCCTCTACGACCCGGGCCTGGGCGCCGTCTTCACCGGTGACACGCTGTTCCAGGGCGGGCCCGGAGCCACCGGGCGCTCCTTCTCCCACTTCCCGACGATCGTCGAGTCGATCCGGGAGCGCCTGCTCACCCTCCCGGCCGACACGGTCGTGCGCACCGGGCACGGGGACTCGACCACGATCGGTGCCGAGGCCCCGCATCTGGAGGAGTGGATCAAGCGCGGTCACTGACCGGGCCGGGCCCGTCGCGACACACCACGAATCACGACAGGAGATGTCCGGCTTCCGAGGGACTCTCGTGGGGACACACGGGCGAAGGCAGCCCGTGAACGCCACGAGCACGGAGGTCGGACATGCCAGGGCCGTTGGACGGCAGGGTCGCGCTGGTCGCGGGAGCGACCCGCGGAGCGGGCCGAGGAATCGCGGTGGAGCTCGGCGCGGCCGGCGCCATCGTCTACGTCACCGGACGCAGCACGCGCGAACGGCGTTCCGAGTACGATCGCCCCGAGACGATCGAGGACACGGCGGACCTGGTCACCGCGGCCGGAGGCGTCGGCATCGCGGTGCCCACCGACCATCTGGTCCCCGCCGAGGTCGAGGCCCTGGTCGCCCGCATCGCGGACGAACAGCGCCGCCTCGACGTCCTCGTCAACGACGTCTGGGGCGGCGAGAAACACTTCGAGTGGGACACCCCGCTCTGGGAGACCGACCTCGACCAGGGCCTTCGGCTGCTGCGCCGGGCCGTCGAGACGCACGCGATCACCAGCCACCACGCACTGCCCCTGCTGCTGCGCACCCCCGGCGGCCTCGTCGTCGAGATGACCGACGGCACCGCCGAGTACAACCAGGACACCTACCGGGTCTCCTTCTTCTACGACCTAGCCAAGGCGTCCGTCCTGCGCATGGCGTTTTCCCTCGGCCACGAACTCGGCCCGCGCGGCGCCACCGCCCTCGCGCTCACCCCCGGCTGGCTGCGCTCGGAGATGATGCTCGACAACTTCGACGTCAGCGAGGAGAACTGGCGGGACGCCCTCGAGCGCGTCCCGCACTTCGCCATCTCCGAGACGCCCTTCTACGTCGGCCGTGCGGTGGCCGCGCTGGCCGCCGACCCGGACGTCGCGCGCTGGAACGGCCGCTCGCTCTCCAGCGGGCAGCTCGCCCAGGAGTACGGCTTCACCGACCGCGACGGCAGCAGGCCCGACGCCTGGCGTTATCTCGTCGAGGTCCAGGACGCGGGCAGACCGGCGGATGTGGCGGGGTACCGGTGAGCTCAGGTCGGAGGCACCGGCGACAGCGGCCAGCGTGCGGAGTGGCCCGGGGGCAGCGCCAGATCCTCCCGCACGGCCGCGTAGTAGCCCTCGCGCCCGGCGCGCTGCCGCTCCAACAGGGTCTGCCATGCCTGCGGGTCACGCGTCCCCTCGCGCAGGAACTGCTCCATCTCCATCACCCTGACCACCCACGTCCGGGCCCGCTCCACCACCTCCGGACTGCCCAGGAGGATCAGCGTCTCCCCGGACGGATCCCGCGCGAGGGTGGCCTCGGCCAGCAGCGGCTCGGCCTCCTGCGGGGACAAGGGGTGCGGGTGCGGGTCGTTGCCCAGGTATGACGCCACCCGGTAGGTCAAAGTGACGCTCTTCTTGAGCGACCGCGCGTAGTCGGCGTACACCGCGAGCCGCCGTTCATCCCATCGGGCCGTCTGCTCCCGACGGAAGCGGGCCCGATCGCCTCGCACGATCGCCAGATACGAGCCGAGGGCACCGATGACCACGCCGATCAGTGCCGGAAGTTGTTGTATGAACGCGGACATGGGCGCACGGTATCCGTCATGAGGCGATTCGAGGGATACGGAGTTCTGATCACGGGCGCGGCCCGCGGCATCGGCGCGGCCACCGCCCGCCGGCTGGCCGAGGAGGGCGCCCGGGTGCTCGTCACGGACGTGGACCCGGCCGAGGCGGAGAAGACGGCCGCCGCGATCCGCGAACTGGGGGCGCGGGCCGAGGAGCTGGCGTGTGACGTGGGGGACCGGGCGGCGGTGGAGGCGGCCGTCGCGTACGCCGTGGACTCCTTCGGCTCGCTCGACGTCCTGGTCAACAACGCGTACGGGTGCTCTCCCGACGCCCCGCTCTTCGAGGACGAGCCGGACGAGGTGTGGGCCCGTGACCTCGACCTCACCCTGACCGGCGCGTACCGCTGCAGCCGCGCGGCCCTCCCGCACCTGGTGGCCTCGGGCCGGGGCGCCATCGTCAACATCGGTTCGGTGAACGGCATCCAGGACTTCGGCAACCATGCCTACAGCGCGGCCAAGGCGGGCCTCATGTCCCTCACCCGCACCCTGGCGGGGCACGCGGCCCCTCGTGGTGTGCGGGTCAACCTGGTCGCGCCGGGCACGGTCCGCACCCCGGCGTGGGAGGGCCGCGACGGCGATCTCGCCCAGGCGTCGGGGATCTATCCGCTCGGACGGGTCGGTGAACCGGACGACATCGCGGCCGCCGTCGCCTTCCTCGCCTCCCGGGACGCGGCATGGATCACCGGGACCACGCTGTGCGTGGACGGCGGCCTCACCGCGGTCAACACGGGTTTCCGGAGCGCGGTCAGGCCGTGAGGGCGGCCGACCGCAGGGCGGAGAACACCCTCTCGGTGTCGGCCTTTGTCGTACGCCAGTTGCTGAAGGCGGCCCGCAGTCCCTGAGTCCCCGCGTACACGGTCGGCGTCACGTAGGCCTCGCCCGAGGCCGCGACCGCCGCCGCCAGGGCGTGCACCCGCTCCCGCGTGGGGTCGTCCGCGAGGGTGAAGCAGACGACGTTGAGCCGGACGGGCGCCAGGAGCCGCAACTCCGGTACGTCCGTGATGCGTTCGCCCAGCAGCCGGGCGAGCGCGATGTTCCGCTCGACGATCTCGCGATGCCCCTCGCGTCCGTACGCCATCAGCGAGAACCACGCCGGGAGCGCCCGCAGCCGGCGCGAGTTCTCCGGGGTGAGGTGCAGGAAGTCGGGGTCGCCGGTCGGCAGGCCCAGGTACGGGGACTTGTTGTGGAAGACCCGGACCTGGAGGTCCCGGCGGCGCGTGAACTGCACGGCCGCGTCGTAGGGGACGTTGAGCCACTTGTGCAGGTCGACACAGACGGAGTCGGCCGCGTCGAGCCCGTCGACGAGATGCGCGTACGACGGTGACAGCGCGGCGAAGCCGCCGAACGCCGCGTCCACGTGCAGCCAGAAGTCGTACCGCTCCTTGAGCGCGGCGATGGCCCGCAGATCGTCGAAGTCGACGGTGTTCACGGTTCCGGCGTTCGCCACGACGACCGCCGGGCGCCCGTCGAGCGCCTCGAGGGCGGCGGCGAGCCGCTCGACGTCGACGGCCTCACGGTTCCCGGGCAGCACCGGCACCGTCCGCAGCCGGTCCCGGCCGATGCCGAGCACCGACAGTGCCTTGGTGACGCTGGAGTGCGGGGAGCCGGACAGGACGTCGACCGGTCCGAGCGCGGCGGCGCCCTCCCGTGACACGGACACGCCCAGCCGCTCGCCGAGCCACTCCCGCGCGATCGCCAGACCGACCGTGTTCGAGACGGACGCGCCGGTCACGAACGCCCCGCTGTGCGCCTCGCCCAGTCCGAACAGCTCGCGCAGCCAGCCCACCGTCTCCCGCTCCAGCGCGCTCGCCGACGATCCGCCGCCGCCGGACACGTTCTGGTCGTACGCGCCGGTCAGCCAGTCCCCGGTGAGCGAGGCGGGCGTCGCGCCGCCGGTGACGAAACCGAGGTAGCGGGGCCCCGCGGAAGCGGAGAATCCGGGCGCCCAGCGCTCGGCGAACCGGCTCAGCGCCCCCTGCGCGCCGAGTCCCTCGGCGGGCAGGGGCTCCGGGTCGGGCACCTTGCCGGGGTGGGCGACGGGACGCCCGTCGAGTCCGTCCACCTCCCCGGCGGCGAAGTCACGGGCGGACTGCAGGAGCTCGGGAAGCCGGGAGAGATCGTCGGCGAGTGTGCGGTGCATGGCGGCAGCGTAGATCGGGCGGCGCACCCGCAGCCCGGTCCAATCCGAGGTAACTGGACTGCGCTCAATGTCACCGTTTCGTCGCAGACCGGACAGCCGTACAACGCCTGCGACCCGACGCGGGTCTAGCAGGCGGAGAACGAGGGAAACACCCGGGAACACGCAGACAGAAGGGCCCGACATGGGGGACATACGCAGACGCGGAGCCGTCGCTCTGGGGATCACCGGACTGGTCGCGCCGCTGACGCTCGCGCTGGGCACGGCGCCCGCGCAGGCCGCGAGCTGCACGACACAGACCGGCCCGTACCAGAAGCAGGTGGAGAAGTTCCTCGGCCGACCGGTCGACGGCCGGCAGTCCACCGCCGACTGCAAGGCGATCCAGGCCTTCCAGACCAAGCACGGCATCACCCCGAACGCGGGCTACGCCGGGTCCGTCACCTGGGGCGTGATGGACCTGATGAACAAGCAGAAGGCCGTCGGCAACAAACCCAACAAGGACGGCAAGTGCCCCGTCAACAAGGGCCGCATCGCCTGCGTCAACCTGACGCTCCAGCTCAGCTGGATCCAGGACGGCAGCAGGCTCGTCTACGGTCCGGTGCCGGTCCGCACGGGACGCAACGGGTACGAGACCCGCACCGGTCTGAAGAAGATCTACTGGCGGGACATCGACCACGTCTCGACCATCTACAACGTGCCCATGCCCTACAGCCAGTTCTTCGACGGCGGCCAGGCCTTCCACTCGGTCGGCCTGAGCATGTGGAACCCGCCCGGCTCGCACGGCTGCGTCAACATGACCACGACCACGGCCAAGAAGTACTGGTCGCTGCTGAAGAACGGCGACGACGTCTTCGTCTACGGCCGCAAGCCGGGCACCTGACGGCACCCGGACCCGCCGGGGAACGTCATCACGCCTCGGGCGCGTCCCCGAAGTCCGGGATCTCCAGCCTGACCCCACCCTGCCGCGCGGACTCGTGCGCGACGATGCCCGGCAGGGTGTAGCGGGCCGCGACCCACGCGTTCACCGACGGCAGCGTCCGGGCGTTGACCGCGGTCACGAAGTCGTCCACCAGGAAGTGGTGGCTGCCCTCGTGCCCGTTGTGCAGGTGGTCGAACCCCCGGGGCAGCCGCGCCCGGTCGTGCACGGGCGCCGACCCGGACGTGAACGCGGCCCGCAGCGCCGGCGCGATGTGCTGGAGCGAGGGATCGTCGGGCGCCAGCGTCGGCTTGGGCTCGAGGAGTTCCGTGATGTCCTGCACCCCCTTCTTGTCCTGCCAGAAGCTCACCGTGGCGAGCTGCTCCATGCTGGCGTCGGTTCCGAAGAACCGGAAACGCGACTCCCGGATGTGCGAGGGATAGCCGACCCGCCGGAACTCGTTCGTGCGGAACGAGCCGCCGCCCGCCACCTCGAACAGCGCCGTCGCGTTGGAGAAGTCGTTGCCGAACTGGCTGATCTCCTTGTCGAACACCCCGTCCCCGCGCTCGTCGCGAACTCCGATGGCCGACACGCTCACCGCGTGCGTCCGCCAGGCGCCGAGCACCCCGCCCACCGAGTGCGTCGGGTAGAGGAGCGGGGGATAGCTGGCGGTCGCCTTCCAGTTCTCGCCGCCGCTGTACTGGTACGCCTCGTAGAACCCGAGATCCATGTCGTGGACGTAGTCGCCCTCGGCGTAGAAGAGCCGCCCGAAGGCGCCCTCGGCGATCTGGTTGCGGGCGTGGACCGTCGCCGGGTTGTACTGGCTGGTCTCGCCCATCATGTACGTCAGTCCGGTCGCCCGTACCGCGTCGATGATCGCGGCGATCTCGTCTTGGGTGATGGCCATCGGCACCGCGGAGTAGACATGCTTGCCCGCCCGGAGCCCCTGGAGCACCAGCGGCCCGTGGGTCCAGCGCTGGGTGAAGATCGCGACGGCGTCCACCGCCTTCGACTCCAGCATCGCCTCGTACGACGGAAAGGTGCCCGACAGCCCTTCGGCGGCCGCCAGTTCCTCCGCCCGCTCGGGGAGCAGATCGGTGACGTGGACATCGGCGACGCCGGGGTGGGCGAGGAACAGCTTCGCGAACTGGCCGGAGAACTGGCCGGCGCCGACGATGCCGAGAGAGAACGTCATCTGAGCAACATCCTTCACTGGTGGAGACTTCACGGGTCGGGCTCGTCCTGGACTCATTTACTTTTGATGCGGAACAATCAAGGCGTCAAGAGTCCTGTACGCATCCTTTCCGGCGAACTGCCGCGCCATAGAGTGATGTCGTTAATTCCGAGGCGAAAGAAAATTTTGTGGGAGTCCGATCCTCATGACCACACGTGCCGCCGCCGGCTGGCTGCCGCTGAGTCCGGGTGAGCGTGCGGTGGCGATCGAGGTGCTCGTGCACGGGCCGCTGTCGCGCAGCGAGCTCGCGCGCCGCCTGAACCTGTCGGCGGGCAGCCTCACCCGGCTGACCAAACCGCTGATCGAGACCGGCCTGCTGATCGAGGCCGCCGAGTCGGGGGAGGGGGAGAGCGCGGAAGTACGGCAGGGGCGTCCCTCACAGCCCCTGGACATCGTCGCCGACTCCCGCTCCTTCATCGGATTCAAGATCACCGAGGACATGGTCTACGGCGTCGTCACCACCCTGCGCAGCGACATCGTGGTGCGTCACGACCGCCCGCTCACCACCCACACCCCGGCCGAAGTCGCCGACCTGCTGGCTGAGATGACCGAGGAACTCACCCCGTCCTCTCCCGCGCCGGCCGGAATCGGCATCGGAGTCGGCGGCCGTGTCGAGAATCGATCGGTCGTCGCCGAGTCGGCCTTCCTCGGCTGGACGGACGTCCCGCTGGCCGAACTCGTCGTATCGCGCACCGGGTTGCCGGTGGTCGTCGAGAACGACGTCGCCGCCCTCGTGGAGGCCGAGACCTGGTTCGGCGCCGGCCGTGGACTCGACCGCTTCGTGGTCCTCACCATCGGCGCCGGGATCGGCTACGGCCTCGTCCTAGGCGGCAGCCGGGTCGCCTCCGTCGAGGACGGGCGGGGCGTGGGCCGCCGCTGGATCGTGAACCCGTACGGGCCCCTCACCCCCGAAGGGGAACGCGGCAGCGCCATCTCCCTGCTGACCATCCCCAGCATCCGCTACCAGGTCAGGGCCGCCACCGGCGAGGACCTGACCTACGAGGAGATCCTCGCCCGTGCCGCGGCGGGTGACCCGCTGCCGACCCGCGTCCTCGACGAGGCGGCCCGCGCGCTCGGCACCCTCGTCGCACAGATCGCCAACTTCGCCATGCCGCAGAAGATCCTGCTCGCCGGAGAGGGCGTCGGACTCGTCGACGTGGCGGGCCCGGTCGTCGAGGAGACGATCCTCACACACCGCCACCCGCAGGCCGATCCGGTCGATCTGCACACGAAGGTCTCCGACTTCCACGACTGGGCGCGCGGGGCCGCGGTGCTGGCCATTCAGGTGCTGGTGCTGGGGGCGGGGGAGAGACGGTGAACAGGTGCGGAAGGTGATCCCACGTCGGACGAGTGATCAGGTTCACGGTCCGTAATGTCGTAAGGCGCACCTTTACTCACAACGCCTTCACGCCAAGGCCCGTATGCTTCACACCATGTCCACCACTCCTGAAACCGACTCCGTGCGGTCCGCCGCCGATGTCAACGAGGAGATCCGTGCCCTGTGGTTCCGGGCCGGTGGGACGCTGAGCATGGAGGAGCGGCGGGAGTATCAGCGGCTCGTCCTGGAGTGGGCGGAAGCCGCCCCCCAGTCGCCCATACAGGCGGCGTGAGCCCGCTCGGCCGCCCCGCGACTCCGTGACGAACGGGGCGTGACTCCTGGTTGCGAGTCTCCGCCCCGTCCCCTCGTCCGCCGTCCGGCCTCAGCCCCAACTCTGCGAGTACTGCCGCCGGTAGCGGTTGCGATCCTGTTCCGTGCGGATGTACCGCGTGGCGACCAGCGCGATGATGCTGCCGGCGATGACCAGCAGGCCCGGACCGATGTTCTGCGGGTCCGTGAGACGGGTGAGGAGCGGCTCGGAGGCGCCCGACCCGACCGCCTGGACCGAGCCGGGCGCGGCGGATCCCGGTACGACGGCCGCGCCCTGCGAGGACGCGGGGGCGGGGGAGGACTGGGCGGTTGCTCCGCCCGCCGCGCCCTGGGCGGCCGCACCCGGTCCGGTCAGTTTCACCCCGAGCGCCGTGAGCGCCTTGGTGATCGGCTGGAAGAACGTCGTACCGCCCGCCGTGCAGTCTCCGTTGCCCCCCGAGGTCACGCCGAGCGCGATGCCCTCCGAGAACAACGGACCGCCGCTGTCGCCCGGTTCGGCGCACACGTTGGTCTCCACCAGACCGGTCACGGTGCCCTCGGGGTAGTTGACCGTCGCGTTGAGCGCCTTCACCTCACCGTCGTGGAGTCCACTGGTGCTGCCGCTGCGGAAGACCCGCTGGCCGACCGTCGGATCGGCGGCGCCGATGATCTGGACGCCCTTGCCGCCCCCGATCGACACGACGTTGTTCCCGGTGTCGTTCTGGCCGTTGTTGTACTGGATGAGGGAGAAGTCGCTGCCGGGGAACGCCGTGGTGACCGTCTGCCCCAACTGCTTGGCGCCCTGGTTGTCCCCGAACCAGACGGACCCGGCCGGCCCGCAGTGCCCGGCCGTCAGGATGAACTCGTTGCGACCGTTGGTCACGTTGTAGCCCGCCGAACAGCGCCCGCCGGTCGAGAACATCGGCAGGGCGGCGTTGAGCCGTGTGGTGAACGTGCCCTCGGTCCGCTCCATGCGGACCGAACTGCCCATGCTCGCGGCGAGCTTCTTCATCCGGGACCAGTCGGAGGCGGACACGGTGCGGTCGGCCTGCACCACCACCTCGTTGTGGACGTAGTCCATGGCCCAGGCGGTGCCCGCGACGCGTGGCGCCGCCTTCAGCGCCTTCGTCACGGAATTGAGGTCCTCCATGCTGTGGCTCACGACCTTGGGTCGGGCGCCCGCCTTCTGCACCTCGGCCGCCGCGGCCGAGTCGGTCACCGCGACGACAGGGTGCCCGTCGGCAGCGATCCAACTGCCCGCCGTACGCGAGGTGCCGAGGGTCGACACCAGACCCGCGCCCTTGCCCGCGGCGGCCAGGGTGGCGCTCTGGGGAGCACGTGACGCGGCGGACGGCTCGCTCGCCATGGCGTGCGTCACCATCAACCCTCCGCAGAGGACCCCGCCGACGGCAGCGAGTCGCGCCCCCCGTCGGACGATCCGTCGTCGTGCGTGCCTCATGCATGGGCTCCCGAAGCCGTACGGTGCGGCGTCGACGCCGCCGGGGCTGCGGTCGTGAGCCCTCCTTCCATACGTACGCCCGTGCCCTCGTGTTCACCCCCGGCCGTTCTCCGGTTCAGGGTTTGCGGCCCACCCCGCCGAACATGGCCACTTCCGCCGATTCGTCCCCGTCCGTCGGCTGCGGACGCCAGCGCGAACAGGAGACGACACCGGGCTCCAGGAGATCGAGACCGTCGAAGAACCGGGCGACCGCCTCCGGAGTGCGCTGGGTGATGCAGGGCGTGCCGTGCTGGTTCCAGTAGGAGACGGCGGCGTCCACGTCAGACATCGCCGGGCTGGTGATCGTGTGCGAGAGGACCAGATGGCTCCCCGAGGGCAACCCCTCCAGCAGTCGGCGCACGATGTCGTACGCCTCCGCGTCGTCGTCGATGAAGATGACGACCCCGAGCAGCATCAGCCCGACCGGCTCGCTCAAGTCCAGGGTCCTCGCGGCGCGTTCGAGGATGGCGTCCACATTGCGGAGGTCCTCGTCGAGATGGTCGGTGCGGCCCTCGGGGGTGCTGGTGAGCAGGGCGCGGGCGTGCGCCAGGACCAGCGGGTCGTTGTCGACGTAGACGATCCGGGCGTCCGGCGCGAGCCGCTGCGCCACCTCGTGCGTGTTGTCCGCGGTCGGCAGGCCGGTGCCGATGTCGAGGAACTGGCGTATTCCGCACGCGGTGACCAGATGGCGTACGGCGCGTCCCAGGAACAGCCGGTCCGCCCGCGCGTAGTCGCCGATGCCCGGGTGCAGTTGGCGGATCCGCTCCCCGGCCGCCCGGTCGACCTCGTAGTAGTCGCCGCCGCCGAGCCAGTAGTTCCAGATCCGGGCCGTGTGCGGGCGGGTCGTGATGATCCGGCTGAGCACCCCCTCGGCGGGGAGCTGCGAGGCGGCCGGGTTCTCGGGCACGGAATCAGCTCCTGGGCATTTCCTGCGATGACGTGTCGACCGGCAATGTAGGCGTCAACAAGCCAACGGGAAAGGGAAGTTGTCACTCTCCTGTCAGCCGTACCGGTGGCAACCCCGGGGCCTGCCATGATGGGCCCATGCGCGTGCTGATGCCGGTACCCGACCGCGACTTCGACGTCACCGAAGTGGCCGTTCCCTGGCGGATCCTCACCGACGCGGGGCACGAGGTGGTGCTCGCCACCGAGCGCGCGGGCACCCGGCCGGCGGCGGACCCACGGCTGCTGAGGGGGGTGCTCTTCGGACAACTGGGCGCCGCCGAGGAACCCCGGCGGTTCTACGAGCAGTTCACGAAGTCACCGGAGTTCACCTCCACCGTCTCCTGGGCCGAGGTCGACATCGAGCAGTACGACGGCCTGTTGCTGCCCGGCGGACACGCACCCGGCATGCGGCAGTACCTCGGCTCGACGGCGCTTCACCAGCAGATCGCCCGCTTCTGGGCCCTCGGGCGGCCCGTCGGCGCGATCTGCCACGGCGTCCTGGTGCTCGCCCGCGCCCGCGACCTCACCACCGGCCGGAGCGTCCTGGCCGACCGGCGCACGACCTGCCTGCCCACATACATGGAACGCACGGCCTACTTCATCACCGCCTGGCGCCTCGGCCGCTACTACCGCACCTACCCCGCGTACGTCGAGGACGAGGTCAGGGCGGCCCTCGCCGACCCGGGAAAGCAGTTCGTACGAGGCCCCCGCACCCTGACCCGGCGCGGCACCGCCACCGACGACACGGACGCGTTCGTCGTCGAGGACGGCCGCTATCTCTCGGCCCGCTGGCCGGGTGACGCCTACCTCTTCGCCCGCCGCTACCTCGCCCTCCTGAACGGCCCCGCGTCCGCGGCATGATCCGCCGGACGGGCCCTAACGGCTCAGGCGGGCGGCGACCTCCTCCGGCGTCAGGTACTTGTCGGTGTGCTCGAATTCCCGCAGGGTCCCCTTCCGGTCGGCGAGGAAGCCGGTGCGCACGAAGTCGTCGCCCGCGACCGCGTTGAGGAACCAGTTGGCGGCCGTACGGAACCGTGCCGTGCCCGTGCGCAGCGCGTACAGGTGGTATCCACGGGCCACGACCTGTGCGGCCACGCCCTTGAGACCGATACCTAGCGGCTTGGACACCGCCTCGTGGCCGCCGAGGTCGACGACCAGGCCGAGGTCCTTGTGCTTGTACGGCGTCATGGGCAGTCCCTGCAGCAGCGCCGCCAGGTTCTTCGCCGCGTGCCGGCCCTGCCGGGCGGCGTGCTGGGCAGTCGGCGGACAGTAGGAACCGTCGGCCCTGGCCAGGTCGGGCACGGCGGCCGCGTCGCCCAGCGCGAACACCCCGTCCAGGCCCGGCACCTTGAAGTCCGGCTCGGTGAGGACCCGGCCGCGTACGGTCTCCGCGCCCAGCGAGTCGACCAGCGGACTCGCCGCGACACCGGCCGTCCACACCAGTGTCCGTGACGGCAGTACCCGGCCGTCCGTGAGGGTGATCTTGCCTTCCGTGACCGAGGCGACGGTCGTCTTGAGGGAGATCTCCAGTCCGCGCTCGCTCAGCAGGCGCAGCGCACTCGCCCCGAGCTTGTCACCGAGCTCCGGGAGCAGCTTGGGGGCGACGTCCACCAGGTGCCACTTGATGAGCCCGGGATCCAGGCGCGGGTGGTAGCGCTTCGACGCGGCGGTGGTCAGTCGCTGCAGACAGGCCGCGGTCTCGGCGCCCGCGTATCCGCCGCCGACCACGACGAACTGCAGTCGTGCCGCCCGCTCGTCCTCGTCCGACGTGGCCGCGGCCAGGTCGAGTTGGGCGATCACATGGTCACGCAGATACACCGCCTGGGCGAGCGTCTTCATCCCGCGCGCCTCGTCGAGGAGACCGGGGATGTCGAAGGTGCGGGTCACGCTGCCGGGCGTGAGCAGCAAGTAGTCGTACGACAGATCGACGAGCTCCCCCGTGATCTTGCGTACGACGCACCTCTTGGACGCGGGATCCACGCCGATCACCCCGCCCGGCAGGAACGTCGTGCGGCGCAGGATCCGGCGCAGTGAGGGGGCCACGGACTGCGGGGTGACGACTCCGGCGGCGACGTGCGGCAGCAGTGGCAGATAGAGCTGGTAGTCGGTGGGGCTGACCAGGGTGATCCGGGCGTCACCCGGCTGAAGGGCGTGCTCGAGTCCGCGTGCGCACTCGACGCCGGCGAACCCGCCGCCGACGATCACGATGTTCGGTGCGTCCATCCCAGCTACCTCTCTCCGTGTGTCAGACATCGTGGCCCGCCACCCGTCAGCCCAGGCTCACACGGGATGGCACCAAGTGCCACCCCGCGTCGGAGGGGAGGGCGGCGGCCGCGAGTTCTTCTACCGATCAGTAACTTCGTCTTCCCTTCTTGTACATCCTTAGGCACGATCATCTGTCCAGCGGCGATGGTCGAGGCACCTCGCCGCTCCGACATGAAAAGGGGACGAGCATGACAGGACGCGGTGTGGGGCGCCGGATCGGCGCGGTCTCGGCGGTCGTGGCACTGGGCATCGGGGGGACGGTCACCGCTGCGGGGACCGCCGCCGCGGCTCCGGCCCAGACGGTGGTGAGCGCGACGGCGACGACGGCCGCGGTCGACTACGCCACCTGGCAGAGCGACGTCAAGGCGGTCATCGACCAAGCAAAGCCCTACGTCGAGCAGCGCACCGCGAACGCCGCCGGGCAGAAGCTGGCCCTCGTCTTCGACATCGACAACACCACGCTGGAGACGGATTTCCACCCGTGGTACGAACTGCCGACCCCGGCGGTCAAGCCCTCGCTCGACCTCGCCCGCTACGCGCGCTCCCGCGGCGTCGACATCTTCTTCATCAGCGCACGTCCGGGCATCATCTCCTCCCTGACGCAGTGGAACCTGACGACCGTCGGCTACCCGGTCTCCGGTCTCTACACGCGCGACCTGCCCGATCTGTTCGAAGAGGTCAGCGCCTACAAGACCAGCAAGCGCGCGGAGATCGAGTCGCGGGGCTACACGATCATCGCCAACGTCGGCAACAACGACTCCGACCTCGTCGGCGGTCACGCCGAGCGCACGTTCAAGCTGCCGGACTACAACGGCCAGCTGTCCTGAACGGGCGGCCTGGACTCCCAGCCGTGACTGCTTAGACTCCCCGCATGGACGAGACGAAACTGGACGCGCTCGCTTCAGGGAAGTTCCTGCTGATCACGAGCTACCGCAAAAACGGTACGGGGGTGGCGACGCCCGTGTGGGTGGTCCGGGACGGTGCGGCCCTCGGCGCCTGGACCAGTGCGGACTCCTGGAAGGTGAAGCGGATCCGCAACCGGGCCGACGTCCTGGTGGGTCCGTGCGACGCGCGCGGCAAGCCGACCGGTGAGCAGGTCCCCGCCACGGCGGAGATTCTCGACCCGGCCGCCACCGCGCGCTACCGCCGACTGATCGCCGGCAAGTACGGCATCCTCGGCCGTCTCACCCTCTTCGGCAGCCGTCTGCGGCGGGGCACGGACGGCACGGTCGGGATTCGCATCTCCCTGACCACGTGAGGAGGGGGTGAGAGCCCGGCCACCGCCGGGCTCTCACCCCTGGTCGTCGTCCCGAGGACGGGACAACTCACCTGTACGGGCGGGAAGTTCACGTAGAACTTCGGCCCCTCGTCCGAGGGCCGCTCCTCAGGGGGTTTCGTAGCCGGTCCAGGCATGGAGCTTGTCGGGGTTGACGACCATCCACACGTCGGTGACCAGACCCTCGTGGATGTCCAGGGCGACGACGGCGATCGTGGTACCGGCGATGCGGACGCTGACGCCGGGGGTGCCGTTGACGTCCTCCTCGACGAGTTCGACCCCGGGTTCGTTCCGCATGAGGCCGAGGAAGAGGCGGGCGACCTTGTCCCGGCCGACGACCGGTCGCAAGGCGGCGCGGACCCTGCCGCCTCCGTCGCTGCGCGACTCGACGGCGGGGTCGAGGAGCGCGACGAGGGTGTCGAGGTCGCCGGTCTGACAGGCGTGGCGGAACGCGGTGACGATCTGCCGGTGCTCTTGTGCGGTGCTGCCGCCGGTACGTCGGTCGGCGATGCGTCGACGGGCGGAGGAGGCGAGCTGGCGGCAGGCGGCGGGGGTGCGGCCCACGGTGTCGGCAATCTCGGTGAACGGCATGCCGAAGATGTCGTGGAGGACGAAGGCCACGCGCTCCGCGGGAGTGAACGAGTCCAGGACCACCAGCATGCCCATGCTGACCGACTCGTCGAGGGTGATCCGGTCGGCCGGATCGGCCCCGCCCTCATCGCCCGTACTGGTCCATGTGGCACTGTGCCGGACGGGCTCGGGCAGCCACTCACCGGTGTAGTGCTCGCGGCGGACGCGGGCCGAGGTGAGGTGGTCGAGGCAGATCCGGGAGGCGACCCGCGTCAGCCAGGCCAACGGCGCGCCGATCGCCCGCTGTTCCTCCTCGGGCAGGCTGTACCAGCGGGCGTAGGTCTCCTGGACCACGTCCTCGGCGTCCTGCAGGGATCCGAGCATGCGGTAGCCGAGGTTGAGCAGACGGCGGCGTTCGGCCATGAGCGTGCCGAGGGTGGGGTCCTCGGCGGGTCCCGGGGGTGTGGACACGGGGCCGTCATCCTCCCTGATGGGCGTGGTGAGCGGTGTGGTGGGTGAGCCATTCGTCGAAGGTCTGGCTGCCGCGGGGGCCGGGTCCGGTCGGGAGCAGGCCGTCGCCGGTCATGGCCGTGCCGGTGGCACCGGGCATTTTCACGGGCAGCAGCAGCCGGCGCTGGTGACGGGCCCGCAGCAGCCGGCCTGTCATGTCGACGACCTGTTCGACACGGGGTCCGGCGAGTTCGGGGGCCATGCCCCGCGCCGGGGCGGAGACGAGTCGTACGAGGTGATGGGCGACCTCACGGGCGGCGACGGGCTGGCTCCGCATCCGGGGTACCACCGCGAGGGGTCCCGGGACGCGGTCGAGGGTCTGCTGGGCGAACTCGTGGAACTGGGTGGCGCGCAGCACCGTCCACGGCGTCCGCCCGCTCTTGAGCACGTCTTCCTGGCGCAGTTTTCCCTGGTAGTAGCCGAGGCCGACCCGGTCGATCCCGACGATCGACAGCAGGACGTGGTGGCGAACCCCAGCCTGTTCACCGGCGTCCTGGAGGGTGTGGGCGACGCGGTCGAAGAACGCGATGGCTTTCTTGGCGCTCGTGGTCGTCACGTTGGTGACGTCGACGACCGCGTCCACGCCGGCCAGGGCCGCGTCGAGTCCGGTGCCGGTCACGAGGTCCACACCCGTGGAGCGGGCCACTACCACCGGGTGGTGCCCGGCCGCCGTGAGCTCCTCGACCACATGCCGTCCCACCAGTCCGGTTCCGCCTGCCACTGCCACCCGCATACCAGGCTCCTGCTTCGCGCTCACGCCGGCGGTGTCGCCGTTGTCGCCGTTGTGGGTCATCGTGTGCGGTCCTGTCGTGCGGGGAGGGCGGGGAGGGCGGGGAGCAGCAGCAGGGCCGCGAGCAGGATGAGTGCGGCGAGGAAGACTACGTTGAGGATCTGGTCGCGTGTGTTGTACATGTCGAGATGCTGGACGTGGTAGCTGAAGTGCAGCACGTTGAAGAGCAACCACACGGCACCTGTTGTCTGGACCAGCCGGGTGTTGTGTACGGAGCGCAGGGCGATGACGGTCAGGACGGCCAGGGCCAGGAACATGGCTCCGGCGTCCTTGGTGAGGTGTTCGTTGTAGGGGCCCAGCTGGGGCAGCCAGCTCAGTCCGAGGCCGGGGAAGTTCGCGTACCAGCTCGTCGGGGAGCAGTAGGCCCAGATGCCTGTGTACAGCCCGGTCACGGCCAGGAGGCCGAGACTGGCGTACCTGATTTTCGAGTTCATACCTCTATGACGAGACAGCCCCCTCGAATGTGAGGCGGGTTGCCCCGACCGTGTGAGGCGGGCCGGCGGCGACCGCCCAGGCCATGGCCCGGCCGTACCGCGTTGAACAACCAAGCCGAGGCCATGACTTCATTCGGTGCTGTCAGGTCATGGACAAATCTTCAATCAAGCGTCTCCCGGTCCGGTCAAAGGGTCTACCCGCATAGACGCTCCCGATGCTGTCATGCGCACGACCGCCCGGAACTCCTGCCGGGCACCACATCGGGAGACCCCCACGATGTCCCGCATAACCCGCCCCCTCGTCACCTCTCTGTCCGCCCTCGCCCTCGCCGCCGCCGGGATGACCGTCGCCACCGGCAGCGCCCACGCCGCGACGTGCAGCCAGGCGTACCTTCCCCTGCCGGACCCCAGCTGCCAGCCCGGCGCCCTCAACCCGGACGTCTCCCAGTCCACCATCGACTCCACGATCTGTGTCTCCGGCTGGACCGCGACCGTACGGCCCTCCAGCTCGTACACCACCGCCCTCAAGAAGAAGCAGATCGTCGCGTACGGCTACACCGACACCAGCACCTCGGACTACGAGGAAGACCACTTCGTGCCCCTGGAGCTCGGGGGTGCACCGAAGAGCGAGCTCAACCTCTGGCCCGAGCCGCAGTACGGCACCAAGACCGCGGCCAACAAGGACACCGTCGAGAACAAGCTCAAGAAGGCCGTCTGCGCGGGTACGGTCTCGCTCTCCGACGCCCAGGACGCCATCATCAACGACTGGACCACCGCCCTCTCCGACCTCGGCGTCAGCTGACGCGCCACCCGTCGCGACGCGGCCGAACAACCTCGCCGGGCCCGATCCCTCCGCGGATCGGGCCTGGCGTCCTTGTGTCCACCGACCGGGCGGGGTGCGGAAGTCGACCGGATGTGTTCTGCGCGAAGCGTTGACTAGAAAGCGCTTACCCCTTACGTTTCCCGTTCAGCAGCCTGACCTGCGCCTGGCATCTCATGGGCGAGACATCAGATCTCCGAGCCGCATCACCTGGGAATGTGCGCACTCCCTGGAGCTGACGATTCTCGTGCAGGTGTCATGAGTGCCTCACGCTGTTCGTAATGGTGCACATCGTTCGCATACATGACCTACGGCACTCCCGAAGGGACGCACCCGCATGCGTACTCGCCCCCCACCGACACGCACTCGCAGACTGGCCCTGGCCACGGCCGCCGCCGTTACGGTCTCGACACTCGACGCATTCGAGGCGGCCGTCACCGGCGACACCGCCAAGGTGGTGCTACGACGGTCTGCTCGACATCAATCACGGCTCCGATTGCGTCACCGTGTCCTGGAACACCTTCACCCGCCCGTCTCGAGTGTCGTCGTCTCGGTGACGTCCGGCGCGGGCGCCGGGAAGCTCTGACCGCCCCCACGTTCGTTCAGAAGGAGGAATCGGGACATGACCTCATCCGCACGCCCGCGCGCCCGACGGCGCGCTCTCACCGGCTCCCTGGCCGCAGTCGGCCTGTCGGCTGTCATGATCATGGCAGTCGGCGGCCTGTCTCCGGCGAGTGCCGCCACCTGGCCCACCGCGAACGGCAGTCAGGCCGTCTCCGCCACCCTCTCGGTCTCCGGTACCAAGGACTACGGGATGAAGCGGCTCTACGGCACCGGTGACCTGGGCTCCGGCAGTCAGGACGAGGATCAGGGACCGATCCTGGAACTGGCCGCCGGCACCGTTCTGAAGAACGTCATCATCGGCGCCCCCGCCGCGGACGGCATCCACTGCCTGGGCAGCTGCACGCTGCAGAACGTCTGGTGGGAGGACGTCGGCGAGGACGCGGCGACGTTCCTGGGCTCCTCGTCGTCCAACGTCTACACCGTCTCGGGCGGCGGCGCGAAGGAAGCCAGTGACAAGGTGTTCCAGTTCAACGGCGCCGGAACGCTGAACGTCTCGAACTTCGCGGTGCAGACCTTCGGCACGTTCGTCCGCTCGTGCGGCAACTGCAAGACGCAGTACAAGCGCGCGATCAACCTCAACGGGATCGAGGCCACCTACAAGGGAAGCAAGCTCGTCGGCATCAACACCAACTACGGCGACAGCGCGACCCTCAAGGCCATCAAGATCGTCGGGGACTCCAGTAAGAAGATCATCCCCTGCCAGAAGTACATCGGCAACAACACGGGGGCTGAGCCGACCGCGAACGGGACCGGCCCCGACGGCACCTACTGCAAGTACGCGACGTCCGACATCACGTACGGCTGAGGGTTCTCTCGCGGTGACTGGACGAACCGGCGGCGCGCGCCGGTTCGTCCAGTCACCCCATGTCAACTCCAGCCGCGATAGGGACCGTCGATGAGCTGGAACACCGGCTGACTGCGCACCGGGTCCTGAGCGGTGGAGAGTTGGACCCGGTCACCGCTGTGGACGTCGGCGGGCGCGCCCATCACCCGGCCGCGCACGGTGAACCCCTCCGCCATCTCGATGAGGGAGACGTTCCGAGCCGCCGGGGTGTTGCGGTGGACGATGGTGGAGTGGCGCACGACGCCGGCTCCCGCGCTCGTCTCCGTCCGCAGGTCGCTGCCCGCGCAGACCGGGCAGAGGAGGCGGTGGTACATCGCCGTTCCGCACCAGCGGCACCGCTGGAAGAGGAGAGCGTCCGAGCTCGACGTCCCGTTCGGCGCGGAGTCGCTGCCGAGTATGTCCGTCGCGGGTCCGACGCCCGGATGAAGGGCGATTCCTGAGGGGTACACGATGTCATCTCCCTGCACTGGGCCGGAGTCTGAGGTGCCCGGAACGCCGCGCACGAGCCACAGGGTATGGCACTGAGTGCCACTCGTAAAGGCACTCGGTACCCTTACCTGAGGAAGTGGGTGCGATTCGGCTTCTCACTCCCTGCCGAACGCGGACTCGATCTCTCGTACGACGCGCCACATCGGTGCCCCGCGCCGGGAGATCACGACGACTACGTCCTCCTGCTCCGCGGCCGGCGCGTCACCGGCTCCGGGGGAGCCACCGAACGAGGTCTGTACGTATCCCAGCGCGTGGTCCACGGCAGTGTCGGGATCGCTCTGTCCGTCCGAACGCAGCCAGGAGCGCAGGGCGTTGTTGTGCGCGGCGACCACCGCCGCGGCGATGACGTCGGCCTGCAGGGTGCCGTCGGGCCGGCCGGCGAAGCGGCCGCGCAGATACTCCGCGAGCGCGCGCTCGTAGCGCCAGACGACCGACAGCTCGTACGCGCGCAGGCCGGGGACCTTCTTGGTGAGGCGGTAGCGCTGCACGGAGAAGGTCGGGTTCTCGGCGTACATGCGCAGCACCAGCCGGGCGGCGTCGCACACCCTGCGCACCGGCTCCTCCTCGCCGGTGCCGGCGCCCAGGAACGCCGTCATGTCGATCAGGCAGCGTTCGTGGTCCGGGAAGACCACGCCCTCCTTGGAGGGGAAGTAGCGGAAGAAGGACCGCCGGCCGACACCGGCGAGCGTGACGATGTCGTCGACCGTGGTCTGCTCGTACCCGCGCTCCAGGAACAGCTGGAAGGCCGCCGCGACCAGCGCGTCCCGCATGGGCGGCTTTGCCGTCGTCGTGTCGGCGGTGTCCCCGCCACGGGGTTCCTCGCTCATGGACGGAACCTAGCATCGCGCGGACAGTGTGGCACTCAGTGCACATGATCGAGGGAACTGAGTGCCCCCGGTGAAGGTGCTGGTCGATCGCGACCGGCCGTCGTCGAGCCGCCGCGGATTCATTGATTCCCCATGTGTCGGAAATGTGGCAGCGTGTGAACTCATTGTGTTTTCAAGGAGGTTGACAGCCCCTGCACAGTGATCGACTATGTGCTCGAACTGTGGCCCATGTGACCAGTGGGCCCAGTGTTTCTTCGACCACTCATCCCCGGTGCGGCCCCCGGCTGCTTTGTGCTGCCCTGCCGCCGACGACCGGGTCTTGGATCATCAAGATGGGATCTGCATGTCCATAGCGAGACGTGTCACCCTTCGCTGCCTGCTGGGGACGGGCGCGGCGGCCCTCGCCCTCTCCGCGGCCACCACCAGCGCCTGGGCCACGGGTACCCCCGGCGGAGACGGCTGGGACAGTGGCAACAGCGCCTACAAGCCCGGCCAGGGCGCCGGCACGGTGACCGCGGCGGATCGCTGCGAGTTCTCCCTGGACGGGACGAACTTCTACGACTGGGTCCGCGTCGACGACCAGAACCTGAAGCCCACCGAAGACGGCAAGGTGCACATCAAGGTGCGCGCGGCGGGCGACGCCGGGACCTGCACCGCTTCCCTCGCGGCGTACCGCACCCACGGGGCCACCTTCAAGACCTCCGGTGAGCAGGTCTTCCACGACTTCGACAGCGTCAAGGTCAAGCCGGGCCAGACCGACTCCCTCGACATCGCGGTGCCCGACGCCGGCTGCTACGCGCAGATCGACCTCTACCGCGGCGCCGTGAAGTTCGACGGCAAGTTCGACGCCAACGACGGCTTCGAGCACGGCGACCTGCCCAAGGGGCCGGACCGCGCGGTCATCAAGGACAAGCTGATCATGGCGTGGAACGGCGGCAAGAAGGACTGCACGGCGCAGCCGCCGAGCACGCCCGAGACCACGCCTCCGGCCTCGACTCCGCCGGCCGCCACGCCGCCCGCGGAGACCCCCGGCAGCCCGACCCCGACGACGCCCGACGAGCCGTCGACCCCGGAGACGACGCCGGCCTCCCCGTCTGCCTCCCACTCGACCACGCCGCCGGCTCCCTCGCCGAACGGCGGCCAGTCGACGCCGCCCGGCGACCTCGCGGAGACGGGCGGTGGCAACACCCTGCCGATCGCCGCCGGCGCCGCGGCCCTGCTCGTGGCCGGTGGAGCGATCACCGTCGTCACCCGGCGTCGACGCTCGACGCGCACCAGCTCGTGACGTCCGTCGTCCGACGGCTGACAGGTTTTTTGAAATCTGAAATCTGAAATCTGAAATCTGTCGTCTGACATCTGAAGTCATCGGATCGCGACGACTTCGACGGGCCCCGGTACTCACCGAGTACGTGAGTACCGGGGCCCGTTGCGTGATTCAGATCGATGAAGCGAGCTCACGGACAGTCGCATCCGTCAGCTCATCGTCACACCGATCGCCTTCAGTGATCGCTCGAACGGCTGCTGGCCGCCGGGAAGGTGATCGTCGGCATGGAAGTCTTCGACACCACGGCCGTCGCCGCCGCCATCGACGCCGCCCTGCTGCCCACGGTGCCCGGCTCCCACGAGCGTGGCTGGATCGCCTCTGCCGTGGAGGTGGCCTGCCTCGACGCGCAGGGCAGGCTCACCGGACGCCCCGTCAGCGACCTGTTGGGCGGCAGGGTCCGCGACTCCGTGCCCTTCGCCGCGTACCTCTTCTACAAATGGGCCGAACACCCGGCGCTCGACGGCCGTCCGGCGATCGGCGACGGTTGGGGCGAGGCCCTCGACCCGGCGGGCATCGTCGAGCAGGCCAGGGTGATGCGACAGCGGTACGGATTCGACTCGTTCAAGCTGAAGGGCGGAGTCTTCCCGCCGGACGAGGAGATCGCCGCGATGAAGGCCCTCGCCGAGGCCCTCCCCGGCAGCCCGCTCCGCCTGGACCCCAACACGGCCTGGCCCGTGGAGACCTCGCGGCAGGTGGCACGCGAACTGGACGGAGTGATCGAGTACTTGGAGAACCCCACCCCCACCATCCCCGGTATGGCCGAGGTCGCCGAGAGCTCACCCATGCCGCTGGCCACCAACATGTGCTTGATCGCCTGGGAACACCTGCGCCCGGCCGTGGAACAGAACGCGATCCAGGTCCTCCTCACCGACCACCACTACTGGGGCGGGCTGCGCCCCACCCGTGAACTAGCGGCCGTCTACGAGGCGTTCGGCATCGGTCTCTCGACGCACTCCAACTCCCACCTCGGCATCAGCCTCGCCGCGATGACCCACGTGGCCGCGACCCTCCCGAACCTCGACCACTCCTGCGACACCCACTACCCGTGGAACTCCGCGGACGACGTGATCGTCCCCGGCCCCCTGGCGCTGCGAGACGGCGCGGTCAAGGTCCCCACCGGCCCCGGCCTCGGCGTCGAACTGGACCACGACGCCCTGGAGCGACTCCACCGCCGCTACCTCGACTCGGGGCTGCGTGGCCGCGACGACACCGGCTACATGCGGCGATTCCACCCCGAGTACGAGCTTCGACTGCCCCGCTGGTGATCCGGAGGCCATGGACAACACATCAGAAGATCACCACGGTACGACCCCCTTGTCGTCGAACAGCCGGCCGGTAGGGCCGTCGTCGGGCAGAGCCGCCAACCGGATGGCGATCACCGCGCCCTGCTCGGCGGTCTGAGTGCCGCTGAACCCATTGAGGTCGGTGGCCACGTAGCCGGGGCAGGCGTTGTTGATCAAGATGTTGGTGTCGCTCAACTCCTTGGCGTACTGGATGGAGACGGCGTTGAGGAAGGTCTTCGTCGGCGCGTACGCCCCGCTGATCCCTCCGAGGTCGACACCGGGCGTGGTCTGCAGGGCCAGAGAGCCGACATGGCTGGACTGGTTGACGATCCGCGGGTGCGCCGAGTGCCGCAGCAACGGCAGCATCGCGTTGGTGACCCGGATGACGCCGATGACGTTGGTCTCCACCAGCCGCCGCACGGTCTCGAGGTCGACGGTTGTGGGCTCGTCCGGCCAACTGCCCGCAATGCCCGCGTTGTTGACCAGCACGTCGAGGCGTCCCGCTCGCTTCTCGATCAGTTGCGCCGCAGCAGTCACGCTCTCGTCGTCGGTCACGTCCAGGGGAACGCCGAACGCGTCGGCACCCGCCGCGCGCAGTTTCGCCACGGCGTCCTTCCCGCGCTGCTCGTCCCGAGCGCCGACGCCGACGCTCCAGCCCAATGCGCCCAGTCCGGCCGCGGTCTCGTACCCGATTCCCTTGTTCGCGCCGGTGACCAGCGCGATGGTCTTCTCACTCATGACAGCGAGCATGGCTGCGCCTCGGCCTGGCACCAACACCAACTCGGTCATGCAGCGATACCTGAGGGACATCGATCGACCGTGCGCCGGAGTTACCGGGGATCTTGCAGAAGGCCCCGCCGTTCACGCCGGGGATGAATGCATCTCAACACTGCTGTGACGTGCAACCTCAGAGTGGGCGTTTGTGCTGCTCGATGTACTGGCGGACGATCGTCAACGGCGCTCCGCCGCAGGAGGCGGAGAAGTATGAGGGCGACCACAGGTGCCCGTGCATGATGGCGCGGTTGATGTGGCCGGTGAACTCCTGGCGTATCCGGGGGCGGAGACGCCCTTGAGGCTGTTGACCAGCTTGGAGACGACGACCTTGGGCGGGTAGTTGATCAAGAGGTGGACGTGATCGCGTTCGCCGTTGAACTCCTTCAGCTCCGCTTCGAAGTCCTCGCACACCTTGCGCATGATCTCTTCGCAGCGTGTGAGCATCTCGTCATTGAAGACCCCTCGCCGGTACGTCGTCACGAAGACCAAGTGCACATGCATCGCTGAAATGACGTGCCTGCCACGTCTATAAGTGTTCTCCTCATCCATGAGACGAATCGCATTAAGATCGTGGTATGCAGCTCCGCTACAACTACCGGGCCTGCCCGGATGCCGCCCAGCGCCGCGCGCTGGCCCAGGCGTTCGGGTGCGCCCGCGTGGTGTGGAACGACTGCCTGCGCGACCGCAAGGAAGCACACGCGGCCGGGCTGCCGTATGTGAAGTCGGCCCAGTTGTCCCGGCTTCGCATCACCCAGGCCAAGCGCACCGAGGAACGCGCCTGGCTCGCCGACGTGTCAGCGGTCGTCCTGCAGCAGTCCCTCCGGGACCTGGACACCGCCTACAAGAACTTCTTCGACAGCCTGAGGGGCAAGCGGCAGGGCCGGAAGGTGGGGCCGCCCCGGTACAAGTCGAAGAAAGACACCCGCCAGTCGATCCGCCTCAACACCAACGCCTTCTGTCTCCAGGAGAACGGCACGGTGTACGTGGCCAAGGTCGGCAACCTCAAGGTCAAGTGGTCACGTCGGCTATCGGCCGCGCCCACGTCCCTGACCGTCACCCAGGACAGCTGTGGCCGGTACTTCCTCAGCTTCGTCGTCGACACCGAACCGGATATCCTCCCCGGGCTGGAGACGGAGTCCGGTATCGACCTCGGCCTGTCCGCCTTCGCGGTCCTGTCCGACGGCCGGAAGATCGACAGCCCCCGCTTCCTGCGCCGGGCCGAGAAGAAACTCAAACGCCTTCAGCAGGACCTGTCCCTCAAGGCCAAGGGATCGAAGAACCGGGCCAAGGCCCGCATCAAGGTCGCACGCCAGCACGCCAAGGTGGCGGACCGGCGCCGGGACTTCCACCACAAGGCATCCACACAGATCATCCGCGACAGCCAAGCGGTGTATGTGGAAGACCTCGCGGTCTCCGGCCTCGGCCGCACCCGGCTCGCCAAGTCCGTGCACGACGCGGGATGGTCCGCGTTCGTCTGCATGCTGGAGTACAAGGCGGTCAGGCACGGCCGCACCTTCGCCAAGGTGGACCGCGCTTTCCCGTCCTCTCAGGTCTGCTCGGCCTGCGGATTCCGGGACGGCCCCAAGCCCCTGCACGTCCGGGAGTGGACGTGCGGCGCGTGCGGCACCGTGCACGACCGCGACCACAACGCAGCCCGCAACGTCCTCTTCGAAGGACGCCGTATCGTCGCCGCCGGACGGGCGGAGACACCAAACGCCTCGCAGAGCGCCGGTAAGACCAGGACGAAAGTCCCGGCACGGCGCGTTGAAGCAGGAAGCCCCCCGGAAGGGTCAGACGACCCAGGCCGGAATCCCTGGACTTTAGGCCAGGGAGCACGTCAATGTGAACGGATGGAGATACGCGAGTTGCGGTACTTCGTCGCCATTGCCGAGGAACTGCACTTCGGGAAGGCCGCCAGGCGTCTGGAGATCGCCCAACCGCCCCTGTCCCGCACGATCGCCCGGCTCGAACGACAGCTCGGGGTCACGCTGCTGGAGCGCACCAGCCGCAAGGTCACGCTCACCGAGGCCGGGGCCGTGCTGCTGTCCGAGGGGCGTGCGATCCTCAGCGCGGTAGCCGCGGCCGAGCGGCGTACCCAGCAGGCTGCGCAAAGGCGTCCCCGCCTCGTCCTCGCCGTCAAGTCTGGCACCGCCGGCGAGTTGTTGGCCAAACTGCTCGATGCCTACCGCATGGAGCCCGGTGCGGCCACCGTCGATCTGCTGCTCTGCGAGGCGCATCAGCATCAGAAGCTGCTGCAGGACGCGCAGGCCGACGTGGCTCTGCTGCACTTGCCCTTCGATTCGACGGTGGGACTCGACACCGAAACCCTCTACACCGAGGGACAGGTGGCGATCCTGCCCAGCTCGCACGCATTGTCCGGCCGCTCTCAGATCCGGATGGCCGAGGTCACCGCACTGCCGGAACTTCCGATGGCACGCTGGCCCGGTCCTGGCGGCAGCTACCCGGAGGGACCAGGGGCAGAGGTACGGAACCTGACACAGCTCTTCCAGCTGATCGCGCTCGGCCGTACCACCGTGATCATGCCCGAGTCCGCCGGCACCGACCTGCGCCGGGATCTCGCCGCCGTGCCCGTCGTGGATGCTCCGCCCGTGACAACGGTGATCGCCTGGCCGCCGCAGAGCCGACTTCGCGCGGTCGCCGACCTGATCCGTGTAGCGACACGTCTTTGACCGGCTGTTCTCCCCATGGCGGAGCCGTCATCAGCAGTGCGAGGGTGACTACCCGGCTGGGTCAGCGGTCGCGCTCCCGTGCGTGCAGGTGACCGGCGAGGGGGTAGGCGGGCGGTGCCGCGGGCAGGGTCGTGATCAGTTCGTACCCGCTCTTCTGCCCGACGCGGCATGACGCTGTGTTGTCCACTTGATGCACGAGTTCAAGGTGCTTCGGACCGTCATCGGGGAAGGCGGTGAAGGCCCAGTACGTCACCGCCCGCAGCGCTCCGGGTGCCACTCCCCGGCCGCGCGCACGCGCTGCGGTCCAGTAGCCGACCTCGGCGGACGAAGCGCCCGGGGTGACGTTCTTTGAGGACCACGTGACCCGCCAACCGTCCCTCAAGGCCCGCGGCTTGGGCTTCCGTGATGGCAAATCCGAAGCGGTCTCCCGTCTCCCATCCGCGTTGCTGGTCCTGAATCCACCGTGCCGCGCTCGCCTCGTCGTGCACGGCTGAGCTCGTCCATCGGCGCAGGGCGTCATCCTGATACAGCTCAACCAGGTCGGCAGCGTCTGTCGGGCTCCAGGGACGCAGTATGAGAGCGGGGGCTGACGGTGTGGCGTCCGCCTCCAGCCGTACGGCGATCTTGTCCATCGGTCGAGGGTACGTGGCCGCGGCGAGCTGCGACCAGCGCTCTCCCGGCGGGTTCTAGGCGGTGGTGCCGCCCGAGTAGTCGCTCTTGAAGGTGGTCTCGATGGTGGTGGCAACGGGTTGGGCGACGCCGGTGCCCGTGAGGATGATGCCCAGTTCCCGGTTGTTGCTCAGCGAGTTGCTGCTGATGTTCATGGAACCCGCTTCCACCTTCTGGGTGGACAGGCCGTAGTCGGCGACCATCGCCTTGGCGTGGATGTAGAAGCCGTTGGGGTCGGAGTATCCGACGACGGTGCCACCGGCCGCCTTGATCGCGGACACCTCGCTGGAGTAGCTGGAGGGGCTCTCCAGGACCAGCCGTACGGCGACGCCCGCCTGCGCCCTCGCCACGATGGCGTTGACCATCGCGCTGTCGCTGAGTTCCAGTTCCTCGACGTCGAGCGTCGTGGTGGTGCCGTTGATCAGGGACAGCAGGCGGCTGCGGGAGTCGGTGGGGGACCAGAGCAGATGGTCGCCGTCGGTCGGGGTGATCGCGGTGCCCGTGTAGTCCGCGTTGAAGACCTTCTCGATCGAGGCGACGTCGCGGCTGTCGTCGTCGAACACCCCCGCCCGAGCCGCCCGCCTGCCCGGCCGTCATGTGGTCCGGTGTCTTTCCGGTCGGGGACTGCTTGGCGGAGCCCTCCGGGGACGGCGCCGCCGAGTCGAAGGCGCCGGGAGCGCGCCCCCAGGACGGTGCCCGGCGTCGCGCCGGCCCGGGCGACCCGGTTCTTGCCGTCGTCGCTCCCACCGGTACGGGCCGTACGGCACCGGCGCAGCAGCGGGTCGGTACCGCTGCCCAGGACGATGCCGGGGCCGGCGGTGCCAATGACCCGTACGTCCTCCAGCACCGTACGGGCCTGGCTGGTCAGGTGGATGCCTGCGCTGGTGTCGTGCACGACCGTGCGCAGCACCTGGCTGGTGCAGCGGTCCTCCAGGGCGATGGCCGGGCCGTCGGTGGAGGAGATGTCGCACTCCTCGACGGAACCCTGTGCCTCGCCGTTGCCGCGGGCGTCGCGGATGGTGCAGCCGCGTACCGTGACCCGGCGGTCAGGTTCTCCGCGTACGTCCGGGGAAGCACGCTGATGACGGCGCCGCTGCGAGCCCTCGCCAGGGCCTCACCGATCGTCCGATAGCCGTCCGGCCGCTCCTGGTCGACCGTCAACAACTGGCGTGACAAGCGTGAAACCTCCTACGCGGTCGCAGAGTGTCGCGGTCCGCGGGAGGGCATTCCGCTGGCGACATCGATTTGTCCTGTTATCATCATTACGTAGAGTGATGACTCATTGCATGGCTGTGAGCGTCCTTGCCGTACAGCCCGTGTGTGATGTTCGGGAACGAGAGCGCGCCGGGACGGCCGGCCCCGAAGGGGTGTCCCAGCGTATGACCAGGTCTGAGGGCATGACTCACTGTTTGTGCGGTTATTTCTTGATCGCCCTATGCTGATGCCGTGCGGACTCGGGCAGTCGACGGCCGGTTCTGAGCCGGCGGGAAGCGGGCTTCCATGAGTGAGCGGTTTAGCAGGTCGGGGTTGGTAGGTGAGCTGTCGGCCGAGTTCGCGGGCACCATGATTCTCATCCTCTTCGGTTGCGGCGTGGTGGCCCAGGTGGTCGCCGGCGGAGCGCTCACGACTCCACCGGGTGGCCTCGGAAACCACGACAGCATCTCCTGGGCGTGGGGCCTCGGTGTCACTTTGGGTGTCTACGTCGCGGCACGGCTGAGCGGTGCCCATCTCAACCCCGCGGTGACCGTCGCCCTGGCCACGTTCAAGGGCTTCCCGTGGAGCAAGGTGGCGCCCTACGCACTGGCACAGACGGCCGGCGCCTTCGTAGCGGCCCTCCTCGTACGGTGGAACTACACCGAGGCGCTGGCGAAGGCCGACCCCGGTCACACCTTCAAGACACAGATCGTGTTCTCCACGCTCCCCGCCAACGGCAACACGAACCTGCCGGTCTACGAGTGGGGCGCGTTTCGCGACCAGGTCATGGGGACCGCCATCCTGCTGCTGCTGATCCTGGCCATCACGGACCTGCTCAACACACCCCCCGGCGCCAACCTGGGCCCCTTCATCATCGGCCTGGTCGTCGTGGGCATCGGCATGGCCTGGGGCACCAACGCGGGCTACGCGATCAATCCGGCACGTGACTTCGGTCCTCGTCTGGCCAGTTTCCTGACGGGATACGGCGGAGCATGGCGAGATCAGTACGGGAACTTCTACTTCTGGGTGCCGATCCTCGGTCCCCTGGCCGGTGGTCTGATCGGCGCGGCCCTGTACAAGTTCTTCGTCGGCCGGTTCCTGCCGACAGGGGAGCCCGAGCCCCCGGGCCGCATCCCCGCCCCCAAGGACTGACGCCTACTAAAAGGTGGCACCCATGGCGGATTTCGTCGGCGCGGTGGACCAGGGGACCACCAGTACCCGATTCATGATCTTCGATCATGCGGGCAACGAGGTGGCGAAGCACCAGCTGGAGCACGCCCAGATCCTTCCTCGCTCCGGGTGGGTCGAGCACGACCCGGTGGAGATCTGGGAGCGCACCAACTCCGTGATGCAGAACGCCCTGCGGCACGGGAACCTGTCCCCGACCGACTTGGCCGCGATCGGCATCACCAACCAGCGGGAGACCACGGTCGTCTGGGACCCGCGCAACGGCCGCCCCTACTACAACGCCATCGTCTGGCAGGACACCCGCACCGACTCCATCGCCGCGGCCCTGGAACGCTCGGGCCAGGGAGACGTCATCCGCCACAAGGCGGGCCTGCCGCCGGCGACCTACTTCTCCGGCGGCAAGATCCAGTGGATCCTGGAGAACGTCGACGGCGTCCGCGAGGCAGCCGAGCAGGGACACGCGCTCTTCGGCAACACGGACTGCTGGGTCCTGTGGAACCTGACCGGCGGCCCCGACGGCGGCATCCACGCGACCGACGTGACCAACGCCAGCCGCACCATGCTGATGGACCTGGAAACCCTCGCCTGGGACGAAGAACTGCTGGGCTTCTTCCACATCCCGCGGGAGATGCTGCCCACCATCAACCCCTCGTCCCATCGGGAGGCGTTCGGTGTGACGCGCGCATCCCGGCCACTGCGCGCCGCCATCCCCATCAGCGGGGTGCTCGGCGACCAACAGGCGGCCACCGTCGGACAGGTCTGCTACGCGCCCGGCGAGGCCAAGAACACCTACGGCACCGGCAACTTCCTGGTGCTCAACACCGGCACGGAACTGGTCCGCTCACAGCACGGCCTTCTCACCACCGTGGCGTACCAGTTCGGCGACAGCCCGGCGGTCTACGCCCTGGAGGGCTCCATCGCGGTCACCGGGTCCGCGGTGCAATGGCTGCGCGACCAGATGAAGATCATCAGTAGCGCGGCCGAGAGTGAGACCCTGGCCCGCACCGTCGAGGACAACGGCGGCATGTACTTCGTCCCGGCGTTCTCGGGCCTGTTCGCCCCGTACTGGCGCTCCGACGCCCGGGGTGCGATCGTCGGCCTCGCCCGGTACAACGACAACGGGCACCTGGCCCGGGCGACCCTGGAAGCCATCTGCTATCAGAGCCGCGACGTCGTCGAGGCCATGGAGCAGGACTCCGGAGTCCACCTCGACGTACTCAAGGTCGACGGCGGTGTCACCGCCAACGACCTGTGCATGCAGATCCAGGCCGACGTCCTCGGTGTACCGGTCAGCCGCCCGGTCGTCGCCGAGACCACCGCGCTCGGCGCCGCCTACGCCGCAGGGCTGGCCACCGGCTTCTGGCAGGACACCGACGAACTGCGCACCCACTGGCAGGAGTCGAAACGCTGGGAGTCCCAGTGGTCCGACGGCCGACGAGCGGAGGGCTACGCGGGCTGGAAGCAGGCGGTGGAGCGCACGCTCAACTGGGTCAAGGTCGAGTAGACCGGCACGCGGAACTCGTTGCTTTCGGGGTCCGCGTGGATCGTCCACGACACGTCGCGAAGATGTCTTCGCGGAGGATGCGTGCCTTCGATGTGCTGGAAACCTGGCCTCGCGGACCGGGCGGAGCGGGATGAGGAGGGCAGGCGATCGGTTGTGGTCCGCCGGGTCACGGGTCTGTCCCAACGGGCGGCGGCCGCGAACAGGTGCGCGACGGTGGCGGGAACCGCCGTCCCGGCTGGCCGGCGGCGCGTCCCGGCGCGGTCTGCCCAGTGATGGCGCGCGTTGTGCCTGGCTGTGCGTGTAACAGGAATGTCCTATGCGGTGACTGGACGGAACGGCCGACCGGGCAGGGCCGCTCCTGTTGGTCGGAAACGCTCGCTCGTACCGACCCGTACCGAGCGGCCGACACTGCCAACCGATACCGAGGTAGAAACGATGCGCGTTCACAAGCTCACCTTCGCCGCCCTGGCCGTCGCCGCCGGTCTCTCGCTCACGGCCTGCCAGAACGACGACGCCGACACGGGACAGAGCGCCCCGTCGTCCGGGGCCACCGCGTCGTCCTCGGGCGGCGGTTCGGACTCGGGCAGTTCGGACCAGGGCGGCGCGAAGAACTCCGCCGGGACGAGCTCCGCAACGAACTCCGGCGCAACGAATTCCGGCGGGACGGGTACGGCTGCCGGGACCGGCTCCCACGCGAACGCCAAGGTCGGCAAGTGCCGTACCGACGAGTTGGAGATCACGGCGAAGGACAACACCATCGACGGCGACCCCGACGGCACCGTCGTGGTCGAGCTGACGAACCACAGCGGCCGGGACTGCACGATCTCCGGGTACGCGGGCGTCGACCTGAAGACCAACGCGGGGTCGCTGTCCGCGAAGCGCACCGGCCAGCAGGCCACCTCGGCCGTCCTCAAGAACGGAAAGTCGACGTACTTCCCCGTCAACTACCCGTTCAACAAGTCGGGCGGCTCCGGCGTCCGCGTCACCGGGCTGGTGGTGACCCCGCCTGACGAGACGAAGTCGGTCACCCTCAACTGGCCGGGCGCCGCCACGCTGCCCGTCACGGACGGCTCCGGCTCCCCGGTGAAGGTCGGCCCGGTCGGAAGCGCCGGTCAGGGCGGCTGACCCGCCCGCCTGGACCAGTCGGCCACCGGGTCCCGGATCCCGTCACCCACTGCGGCGCGGTATTGGGTGGTCAGGCTCTCGGGTTCGTTAGAAGTTGTAACTCACCCTCGGAGGGAGTGTCAATAACCATCGTGATAACCTCTAACTAGACGGCGAGGGAGGGCAGGTCATGGACGAGGCAGAGGTGACGACGCCACGCGAGCGCTACCGCGCCCAGGTGCGTGCGGAGATCAAGGAGCGTGCGTGGGAGCAGATCGCCACGGCGGGGGCGTCCGCGCTCTCCCTCAATGCGATCGCCAAGCGCATGGGCATGAGCGGGCCCGCGCTGTACCGGTACTTCGCCAGCCGTGACGAGCTCATCACCGAGTTGGTCAGGGATGCGTACCGCAGCCTCGCCGACACCTTCCGAGCGGCCCGCACCGCGGGTGCCGACCCGACCGGCCTCGCGCACGCGCTGCGCGGCTGGGCCCTGGCCGACCCCCAGCGGTACTTCCTCGTCTACGGCACCCCCGTCCCCGGATACCACGCGCCCGAAGACATCACCGCGATCGCCTCCGAGATCATGGCGGGGCTGCTCGACGCGTGCGCCGAGCTGTCCGCGGACGGCCCGGCGACCCCGTTTGACGCCCACCTCGCCGACCACCGGGACTGGGCGGGTGGGCACCCCGCCCCGCCCGCCACGCTCCACCGGGCCCTGACCTTCTGGACCCGCCTGCACGGCGTCCTGTCCCTGGAACTCGCCGGCCACTTCACCGGGATGGGGTTCGACCCCGCACGGTTCTACGACGCCGAGCTGGCCGACCTGCTGGGCGGAGCTCCATGACCGCGACGGTGTTCGGGAGCGAGCGCGAGGTCGACGGCACTCCCGCGAACGCATCCCTCGGGATACGTTCACGGGATCAATCGACTGAACCCAAGGACTTCGCCTCCTGCTGGAGGGCTACGTGCGGGGGAGCGACGTGTTGGTGATCGGGAGCGGCTGGTCCGCGCCCGCCACGTAGAGGTCCGTCGGAGCCGTGCGCAGCTCGAACGTGTCGTCGTCGCGCGAGACGCGCACGGACAGCACGAAGAAGCCGTCGTCCTCGGTGGTCGTCTTCACGTGGTACTCGCTCTCCCAGTAGGTCTGGAGGAAGACCTCGGTACCCCCGGGCTCGACCCCCTTGGGGAGGGTGACCTTGCCCTGGACGGTGAGGATGTCGCCCGCCTTCACCTTCTTCTTGTTGACCTGGTAACTGAGGGAGCTGGACTTGGTGTTGGCGGCCACGGTGGTGTCCGCGAAGTAGCCGTCCTGCGGGGTGTTGAGGTCGCCGTCCTCGTCGTAGAGAGCGGTGATCTGTACCCCGTGCTGGACGTTGAGCAGGCTGCTGCCGGTCACGTGGTCGATGTCGACGTCGGGGACGGTGAACTTCCCGCTTGCGTCGGTGACCGGCTTGCCCAGGTCGCGCGGCTCGTAGTAGTTGGGGTCGATCGGGTCGCCCCACGGGTTCCAGGTGGTGAATTGAACGACCTCCTTGATGGTGACGGGGATGTGGGGCGCCGGGGTGCCGTCGGCCTTGGTGACGGTGCCGGTGACGTCGACGTGGCGGTTGTCGTAGTCGGTGCTGGCCGGGTTGGTGGTCACGGTCAGCACATAGGCGTCGCCGGGGGAGGCGTCCGAGGGCTTGGCTGAGGCGGCGGGCGCGGACAGCGCGCCTGCGGCGAGCAGGAGCGCGGCGGTGGCGGCAAGCCGCGTCGGCAGGGACTTCCTGGACACAGGGGAGCTCCAACTTCGGTCGGGACTGGAGAAGTTGCTCCGGGCGGCACCGGTTCCGCCGCGGCGCAGGTGTGCGACGCAGCAGGTTCGACCGGCGGGGTGGGACGGGAGTTGTGCCCTGCGCGGCCGCTGTTACGCGGCTGTGGCAGGAGGCGGATTTGTCCGGGTTGCGGGTTCACCTGGACGTCGGCCGCAGGCCGCCCCGCATTGCCCTCGACGGGTGGATGACGGGGATCTGGAGGGAGAGGTCCAGGGCCTGTGCGTACACCGCAGCGATCCGACCGACCGCAGCTCCAGTCTGGGCGAACTCACCGCCGAGGAGCGCCAGTTGCTCGACGAGCGGCCTCGATGCGCGACGACACCCTCGACACCTTCCTCTTCCTCGGTACGCCGCTCACGCACCCGCAGTGCTCAGAACTCGCCCACTCTCTACGGGTGTTGCGCACCACCCTGTGTCCGGGGCCTCGCACCGGTGAGTTCGGGCTCCAGTCCCTCCGTCAATCCGGCATGACCGCGGCCTGCGTCGGTGCGCCAGGCCTCGAAGGCCCAGGTGGTGAGGGTGACGACGGCGAGGCCCAGCAGCCAGCCGCCCACGACATCGCTGAACCAGTGCACGCCGAGCGCGATCCGGGTGAAACCGACGCCGAGCACGGACACGACCGCGGCGCACCAGCACGGCACCCGCAGAGCGCGCGGCACCATGGGCAGCAGGACCAGCAGCAGGATCGCGAACGAGGTGGTCGCGGTCATCGCGTGCCCCGAGGGGAAGGAGTATCCCGGTGCGTGCGCGACCGGGTCCTCCAGGGACGGTCTGGCCCGCTCGACCACCGTTTTGACCAGCAGCCCGACGAGTCCGCCGGCCACGGCCGTCACGGCGGACCAGGCGGCGAGTCGCCAGGCCCGGCGGTACAGCAGCCACACGGTCAGCAGCGCGACGACCGTCCGCAGCGTGAACGGGTCCCACACCCGGTCGGACAGGAAGCGCAGGGTGTGCGTCCACGCCGGGTGTTCGAGGGCGGTCTCGTTCAACCGCCGTGCCGCGCCCACGTCGAGACGGCGCAGCGGCTGCCAGTGCCCCTCGACCAGGACGAGCAGCAGTCCGAAGGGCACGGCGGCGACGGCGGCGACGGCGGCAGAACCGAGCAGGTGGATGCCGAATCTCCGGTCGGCCGCCCGGCGGCGACGGTCACGAAGGCGCTGGGCCGTGGCGCGGACCACCCTTCAGACTCCCGGGTCGGCTGTGATCGGACCGGGCCGCAGCGCCCGCGCGGCCTCCAACTGCGCGGCGAAGGACAGCCCCAGAAACAGGGCGATGGAGGTCAGGTAGGCCCACAGCAGCAGCGACATGAAGGCGCTGAGCGGGCCGTAGACCGTGTCGAAGGACCCGCTGATGCCCAGGTACAGGCTCAGCAGCCAGGTCAGGGCCGTCCACAGCACGAGATACACGGCGGCGCCGAAGGCCAGCCAGGTGTAGCCGGGCTGTCGGCGCCGGGGAGAACGGCGGAAGATCGCGCTGGCCGAGAGGAGGGCGAGCAGCAGGCCCAAGGGCCGGCGCAGGATCTCGCAGACGGTCCTGGCGTCGCCGTCGAGGTGATACACCGTCACCGCGGCGGCGGCCAGGTCGCCGCCGGCCACCATCACGATGAACCCGAGGCCGAGCGGGATCCCGGCGCTGAGGGACATCACGAGTCCGCGCAGGTACTTCTGGTGGAAGGGGCGGTCCCGTTCGTTCCCGTAGATCCGGTTGGCGCCGCGTTCGATCTGGCACATCGCGGTGGTGACGTTGACCAGGGAGAAGACCAGGCCGAACCAGAGGGCGATCTGGTCACCGTCGCCCGCGCTGTGGCGGCTGCGGTCCAGTGCGTCGTCGACGACGTCGGCGCTGGGTCCCTGCGCGATCCGGTGGATGGTCAGTTCGGCGAGTCTGCCGATGTTCTCCGTGTGCAGCGCGGTGGAGAGCCCGACGAAGGCGATGGCCAGTGGGATCACCGCCAGTACCGTCTGGAGGGCGAGCGCGCGGGAGTGGCTGAAGCCGTCGGCGTAGCGGAACCGGACGAAGGAGTCGCGCAGCAGGGGCCAGCGGCCGTAGCGGCGCAGCGACGCCAGTGCCTCGTCGGCCGAGAGTTCGTCGCCGGTCATGTCGCGGGTCTCGGGGACCTTGGTGGCGGTGCTCATTCACTTCTCCCGGGTGGGCAGCAGGACGGTCAGCGCGCCGGGCCTGACCTCGGCGGTGAGACGTCGGCCGTGGGACACCGGGTCTCCGTCGAGTTCACGCGACTGCGGTGCGGCGAAGGTGAGTTCGGCTCGCCGGAAGGTGAGGAACTCCACCGGTACGCCCTTCGTGCCGGTGCCTTGGGGGACGAGCGTGTCCATGGTCGTGGGCCGCGCGTTCCGCCTGCGGCCGCGCATCAGGACGCCCAGGGCACGCATCCAGCCACCGGGGCCGCGCGGGTCGAGGATCAGCAGATCGAGCAGTCCGTCGTCGGGCCGGGCCGCCGGGAGGAGCGTGAGACCGCCTTGTACGGTGCCGACGTTGGCCACGAGCACCATGCGGGCCGTGCGGTGCAGGACGGGCGCGTCGTCGAGCCGGAGCGTCAGCCGCATCCGGGGCGTGCCCAGTGAGCCGATGATGGCGAGTAGGTAGGCGGGCCAGCCGACGGCGGACTTGGCGCGGTCGTCGGTGTGTTCCAGCATCGCGGCGTCGAGCCCGGCTCCGGACATCGCGGCGAAGTGGGTGGGAGCGAGGCCGTCGCCCTCGATGCGGCCGAGGTCGAGGCGGTGCGGGGTACCGGACAGCGCGGCGTCGAGCGCGGTGGCGGGGGTGAGCGGCAGGCCGAGGTTGCGGGCCAGCAGGTTGCCGGTGCCGCAGGGCACCACGACGAGCGGTACCCCGCTGCCGGCCAGGGCGTCCGCGGCCGCCCTGACGGTTCCGTCGCCACCGCAGACCACGATCAGGGTCGCTCCGGCACGGACCGCGCCGGCCGTCTGGCCGGTGCCGGGGTCGTCGGCGGTGGTCTCGATGAACGCCGGTGCGCGGTGGCCGTGTTGTTCGAGGATCCGCCGCAGTTTCTCGCGGTCCGCTTCGCCGGTCACCATGGGGTTGAAGATCACGGCGGTCCTGCCGGGCTCGCGCTTCTCGACCTCGCCGGTCGCGTCGGTGTGCCCGGTCCGTGGCGAGGGGACGGCGGCCACGGACCTGTCGGTGAACAGGGCACGGCCGACGATCAGCAGGGACAGGGCGCCGTTGGCCATTCCGCCGATCACGTCCGTGGGGTGGTGCATGCCCCGGTAGAGGCGGGCTGCGCCGACGGCCAGCGGCACGAGGAACAGCAGCCCGGCCAGCGGCCACCGCCACGGCCTGCGGACCCGGGACAGCGCGAGCAGCGCGAGTCCGGCGTACAGCGCGGTGGCCGCGCCGGTGTGGCCGGAGGTGTAACTGGACGTGGGCGGAGAGGCGTCGAGGCGGTGCACGTCCGGGCGGGTGCGGTCCACCGACTCGGTGACGGCCAGGAACACCAGTGACTGGAGCGAGACGGCGACGGCGAGGAAGACTGCCTGGCGCCACATCGGCAGCCGGGGTACGAGCAGCAGGGCCACGCAACTCAGCACGGTGATGGCGATCACCGTGAGGGTGTTGCCCGCCTCCGAGCCGAGGTGCGACAGGGTGGTGAGCGGGCCCGTACGGATCCGCTCGAATCCCTCGTTGACGTTGTCCTCGACCGTCAGCGGCCACACGTCCCGGGCGGGACCCGTGATCAGCAGTCCGAAGCCCACCATCAGGGCGGCCTGGCAGACGGTCAGTACGCCGATGCGGGCGGCGGCCTTGCCGGTACCGCAGGGCAGGACGGACGAGCGGCCCGGCCGGACCGCTTCGGGTCCTTCCCCAGTCGCTCCTGTGGCTCTCTCCGGCACGGCGGTCGGCATCGGGACTCCCACGGGTCGGCGCCTCGCGGCGGTCTTCGGCTGGGTGGCTTTCGCACCCGATGCACCGCCGTGTGCCCCCGAAGCGGAGGCGCAGACGCTCTGTGACGTGGGAATCCACGAACTCGCGCCCCGGACACGCGCGGAAGGTGCGTCTTGGTCAGTTGCGCCCCGGCGGCAACGCATCGCGCCACACGGCGAACAACTTCCGCATCGCCCGCTGCGACGGCGACACGCGCAGTCCGAAGTCCCCCGGCGCCCAAGCCGGTTGAACGGGTCGACCGGCTCCGTGCCGCGGCCCGCCGCCGCACCGTCTACCAGCAGGCCTGGGACGCCCTTGGATCACGGATCCGGGTGTTCGTCTCCTACTCCCAGTACTCCACCGTGCGTCCCCGTATCCATCTGGCGAACCTGGCACAGTGACAGGCCGCCGACGACGTGGACCAGGCGTTCGACGTCGGCAACCTGCGTCTGCTCGATCCCCTGGGCTTCACCGCTGCCGAGCTCTCCCAGATGGGCAGCGCACGTCTCGGCCCCACCGCCCGCTTCCGCCCTACGTCGGTGACGTCTCAGCCGACGCTGTCGCGTGGAAGCACCATGCTGCGCAGGTCGTTGCAGCCCGCCGACAGAGAGTCGCCCGGAACCGGCCATGCCTGGTGGGACTGAAGAGCGAGGCTCACCAGAGTGAGGAGCAGGCTGATGTCGGCGTTCACTTCGAGGCGTATCGTCACCCACCGCGATTCGGGCACCATCCGGACCGCGGTGGCGCCCCTGAGATGATCCTGGAAACGGTGAATGGCACGCGCTGTGAGGTGCAGGTCGACATCGTGATCCGAATGGAAGTGCACGATCTCGCCCTGCGCCGAACTCAGCGCCCGCCCTGTGCCGCAGCTCGGCCGGGCCTCCGCGAGGTCCGGCCAGCCCGCCAGTTGCGTCATGGCACGCGAGGCCAACGTCATGCGCCCATCATGACGAGCTCACCCTCCGGCCACCAGGACTTGAGCGAGCCGTAACTGAGCCGTAGCCCACGCATGTCCGGAAATGGCGGGTGGAAGTCAGGGGCGTTTCTCCCCGAGCGGGCAGCGTTCTCCGAGGTCGAGGGCGAGGTCGCACGGGACGAGTGGGGCAGGCGGGGTCGAGTGCCTTGCGCTGGAGGGCGAGGACGAGCCTGATGTCGGGATCGGCGAGATTGATACCGACGGTCTGTTCGATCTTCGTCGGTCGGTAGCGCAGGGTGTTCGGATGGATGTGCAACCGCTGCGCGGCGGGCCACGGCCGGCGCCCGCTCGGCCTCCTTGCGTGACCTGGGCAGTCCGTCGCGGTTGTCGGCCGCCGAACCGACGCCCGCGTAGCTGGGCATACGATCCGGTCCCGCCGTCGAGCAGGTCCCGCAGCCAGTCCCGTACCGTCGCCGCGGAGTTCTCCTGGGGACGGCCGACCGTCAGGACGAGGTACCAGAGGCTGGGCGACTGCCCGGCGTGCACGGTCAGATCCCGGGACCGCTGCATCAGCGCGAGCCCGTGTTCCAGCCGGGAGCGGGCGATGGCGCGTTGGAGGGGTCGACCCGGTGGGTGCGGTAGTCCTCGGTCCTGCGCCGCATCAGATGCACCGCGACCCCGTGGGCGATCCGGACGAACGCCGTCACCTGCCGCCGCTCGGCCCCGGACACCACCGCCCACATCGACCCGAGGCCGAAGCTCCCGGCGCGCAGCCCCACCGGGCCCTAGCCGCGAGCGATCTCCCGCGGGACCCCGCAGACGAGCCGGCCTCCATCGAACGCGAACTCACGGGCAACTGAGCACCACCGCCCCGCACAGCCGAGCGGCCCCGGACTCCAAGGTCCGGGGCCGCTCGGCATCAGCACATGGGCTCACGCCATCCAGAAGAAGACCGCGGTCATCCGCTTGTCCTCCAACGTGCTGCCCCAGTAGCCGGTGGCGCTGTGCATCAGATTGGCGTGGTACAGGAGCAGCCGGTTGTAGCGGTGCGGGACCTCGAGGTCCTCGACGAAGGAGTCCGGCGCCACGAACCGCGTACCCAGCGCGTCGACCAGGTTGTTGTGCGGAGCCGCCACCACGTTCCCGCCGAGCCGGCCGCCGGGCAGGCTCTGCCGGTAGAAGCTCGTTCCGCAGCTCTTGGGTACGACCGGGTTGAGATAGAGCACGGCGGCGTACCGGCACAGTGCGCGGGAGTCGGTGTGCGGGCGCGGTTGGCCCTCGTCCTTGCCGACGACCTGGACGCAGTTGTGGTTGAGCGTGCCCCCGGAGGGCGTGCTCTGCACCCACAGCTCCTTCGCGCCCGTTGCCTTCTTCACCAGCCGTTCCACGCGGGCCAGTTCACCCGGTTCGAGCCCCGGCATCGTCCGCAGGCCCGGCCAGCTCTCCGAGGTGTACGGGTAGCCCTTGGCCCAGTCGTCCTTGGCGAGACAGCGCGCCCGGACGGCGTCCGCGTCGGGCAGCACGTCGTCGAAGACCCAGTAGTCCCGGTCACGGGTCGGTTTCCGATACGGGAGGACAGGGAGGGCCGGAGTCCGTGGGGGGTGTGAGGACATGCGGCCGACCATAGTGGCGGCGTTGGTCACCACTCGCCTTGGAATTGGTCAACAATCTGTCAACTTCGCTTGGCCGCAAGGCTGTCCGCGCGCCCTCCGTGTCTCGCGCATGCCCCGTGCGCATGCCCCATGCGCATCCCGCTCGCGCCCCGCGCGCCAGCTTGGAAATGAGATCCATTTTCAGATAGCGTCAGTCGTGTCCACCTACCTTGGAGACCGACATGGCCGTGCCAAAACGCAAGATGTCCCGCAGCAACACCCGCCACCGCCGCGCCCAGTGGAAGGCCGCCACGGCGCGGCTCGTCCCGATCACCGTCGACGGCGCCTCCCACCTCGTACCCCAGCGGCTGGCCAAGGCGTACGAGCGCGGCCTGCTCCGCCCGGAGGGCTGACATGCGCGCGGCCTTCGTCGGAAAGGGCGGCAGCGGCAAGACCACGCTGTCGGCCCTCTTCTCCCGCGAGCTGGCGCACTCCGGTGCGCCCGTCGTCGCCATCGACGGCGACATCAACCAGCACCTGGCCCACGCCCTAGGCCTCGGCGACGACGAGACCTTCGCCGCCCCGCCCCTCAGCGCGCGCCTCGGCGAGATCAAGGCCCACCTGCGCGGCAGCAACCCGCGCATCACCTCGCCCGAGGCCATGATCAAGACCACGCCGCCGGGCCGCGGCTCACGCCTGTTGCGCCTCCTCGGCGACGACCCGGTGCACACTTCGCACCTCCAACGGGTCGGCGGCGTACCGCTGATGGTCACCGGTGAGTTCGACGAGAGCGATCTCGGCGTGGCCTGCTACCACTCCAAACTCGGAGCGGTGGAGCTGTACCTCAACCATCTCGTCGACGGGCACGGCGAGTACGTCGTCGTCGATATGACCGCCGGTGCCGACGCCTTCGCCTCCGGACTGTTCACCCGCTTCGACATGACCTTCCTGGTCGCCGAACCCACCCGCAAGGGCGTCTCCGTCTACCGCCAGTACCGCGACCACGCCGAGGAGTTCGGCATCCCGATCGCGGTGATCGGCAACAAGGTCACCGCCGAGGACGACCTGCTCTTCCTCAAGGAACACGTCGGCGACGACCTCCTGACGTACGTACGGCACTCCTCCTGGGTGCGCGCCCAGGAGCAGGGCCGACCCCACGGCGACCTCGAACCGCACAACATCCACGCGCTGCGCCACATGCGGACGGCCCTGGACGCCCGTACGAAGGACTGGACGGCCTTCCAGGAACACGCCGTCGCCTTCCACCTCCGCAACGCCGCGGCCTGGGCCGACCGGGCCACCGGGACCGACCTCTCCGCACAGATCGACCCCGACTTCCGGCACGGCCCCACCGCCCTCGAGCCGTCCACCGACTGACCCCCCGCGCACGGCCGGAGTACCACCGGCGCACCACCGAACCACCTAACGACAGGACTGCCACTCTCATGTCACTCGACGTCTCCCCGAAGCTGCTCGCCGAAGCCGAACGCGGTCCGGTCCGCGAAGCGGACTTCGTGGACACCGTCCGTACGTCCCTGCCGTACGCGTACGACCTCATCGCCGACCTGGCTCATCAACTCCGCGACGGGACGGCCGAGTTCGCCGACAACCACACTCCGCCGCCCTCCGAGAAGGAACGCGGCCAGCTACTGCGGGCGCTCGCCAGCGACGCGATCCGCGGCAGCCTGGAGCGGCACTTCGGCGTCACCCTCGCCTTCATGAACTGCCACCGCGTCGCCGTCTTCCGCCCCGAGGACCGGGGCGGCGCGACCCACTCCCGGTTCACCTCGCAGCGTTCGCAGATCCTCAACCAGTCACCCGAGTTCCGCGACTGCTGAACCCCGCGGCCACGCGTCCGTCCGTCACGTCGTGGGCTGGGTGGTCAGCGACTGCTCGGCCCAGATGACCTTCCCCTCGGGGGTGTAGCGGGTGCCCCAGCGCCGGGTGTACTGGGAGATCAGGAACAGCCCGCGGCCTCCCTCGTCGGTGGTCTTCGGGTGCCGCAGATGAGGGGCGGTCGCGGCGCCGTCGGAGACCTCGCAGATCAGCGCCCGCTCGGTGATCAGACGCAGCCGGATCGGCCCCGAGGCGTACCGGATCGCGTTGGTGACGAGCTCACTCACGACCAGCTCGGTGGTGAAGGCCAGCTCGTCGAGGCCCCACGCGCTCAGCTGCTGCGTCGCCACCTTCCTGGCCTCGGCGACCATGGCCGGATCCGTGGACAGGTCCCAGGTCGCGACCTGCTCGGCGTCGAGCCGGCGGGTGCGCGCCATCAGCAGCGCCACGTCGTCGTACGGCCGCGACGGCACGAGATCGTCCACGATCGTGCGGCACATGCCGTCCAACGGCTGACGGTGCGAGGCCAACGCGCCCCGCAGTCGCTCCCGGCCCGCGTCCGGATCCCGTCCCGTGCGGGGCGTGGCGATCAGCCCGTCGGTGTGCAGGGCGAGCACACTGCCTTCCTCCAGGGTGAGCTCGACGGATTCGAAGGGCAGTCCGGCGACACCCAGCGCGGGACCGCGGGGAAGGTCCGCGAACGTGACGGTGCCGTCGGGGGCGATGACCGCGGGTGCGGGATGTCCCGCGCCCGCCATCGCACACCGCCCGCTCACCGGGTCGTACACGACGTACAGACAGCTGGCTCCCACGGCCTGCATCCCGCTGGTGAGGGTGTCCGCGCCGCTGCCCTCCTCCCGGGCGGCCCGGCTGACCAGGTCGTCCAGGTGCGCGAGCACCTCTTCGGGCGACAGGTCCAGATCGGCGAGGGTCTGTACGGCGGCCCGCAGCCGCCCCATGGCGGCGGCGCCGTCGATGCCGTGACCGGTCACCTCGCCCACGACCAGCGCCACCCGGGCCCCGGACAGCGGAATGACGTCGAACCAGTCCCCGGCGAGGCCCGTCAGCTCGTCCGCGGGCCGGTAGCAGGCCGAGACCTCCACCGCGTTCTGCTCGGGGAAGCGGTGCGGGAGCAGATTGCGCTGGAGAACGAGCGCCGCGTCGCGCTCACGGGTGTAACGACGGGCGTTGTCCAGGCACAGCGCCGCCCTGCCGACGAACTCCTCCGCCAGGCTCAGATCGTCCTCGTCGAAGGGGTCCTCGCGGTCGCGCCGGAAGAACGTGGTGATTCCCAGGGTGACGCCACGGGCCCGGACGGGCACGATCATCGCGCTGTGCAGCCCGAGGTCGAGGAAGGAGGCGGCCGGGCCCTCGCGGGCGCTCGTGCTCCACTTCCTGGCCTGTGGATCGAGCCGCGCCTCACGCCAGGACCGGCCCTCGGCCAGAGCGCGCACCGGGGGAGAGGTCGCCTGGTAGGTCGCGGCCTCGCCCACCTCGACGGCGGTTTCCGGGATACCGGCGCGGACCGACTGCTGTCCGGCACGCCGCAGTGACACCACGTCCGAGTCGCTCAGCCGGCCGGGCACCGGCTCGGCTCCCCTGAGCACGGACTCCAGCAGGTCCACGGTGACGAAGTCGGCCAGCCCCGGTACGGCGACATCGGCCAGCTCCTGCGCGGTGTGCAGGACGTCCAGACTGCGACCGATGTGCTCGCCGGCCCGGTCGAGCAGCGCCAGCCGCCGTCGCGCACGGTAGCGATCGGTGACGTCGACGACGGTGTAGTAGACCCCGATCGGGTGGCCGTGGTCGTCCTCCAGCCGGATGAACGACAGGGAGTGCGCGGACTCGCGATGCGGCGCGGACTGTATGCGGCCCACGTGCTCGTACCCGACGACCGGCCGGCCGCTCTCCAGCACCCGGCGCATCTGCGCCTCGAGCGTCTCGGCGTCCAGGCCCGGCTGGATGTCGCCGAGCCTGCGCCCCAGCCGCCGGTGTGGCGGGCCCCCGCCGAACTGCTCCAGCGCGGCGTTCGACCACACATAGCGCAGGTCCGTGTCCACGATGGCGATGCCCACCGGCGAGCGGGCGTTCATCCGCTCCAGCACCGACCGGCTCATGCTCCAGCCGGGGCCACCGGCCAGATCGGCGAGCAGCACCACCCAGCGCGTCGGCCCGCCGCGCTCGCGTATCGGGACGGCCCGGACCATCACCCGGACCGCGTGCCCGTCCCGGTGCAGCGCGGACAGCAGTCCCGCCCAGCCGCCGCCGTCGCGGCACCGCGCCGAAAGGTCGGGGATCCGCGCCGCGTCCTCCGGAAGCAGCAGGTCGGCGGCGCGGCGGCCCAGGACCTCGGAGGGCGCGTACCCCAGCAGGCGCTCGGCGTCCGCGGTCCAGCTGGTCACCGTCATCCGGGCGTCGAGCAGCAGCGGCGCGGCGTCCGCCATGTCGAAACGCCGGCGGGCGGCCGACACGTCTCGTTCCTCGCTCGCAGCCACGGCGACCCTCTCCGCTCCCCGAAGGTGGTCCTACCCGCTATTTGCCCATTCTTCACGTTGTACGACCACGTGGGCTCGGGTGCCTGGGGCGCCGTTGAACCCCGGGGCCGCCGGCCGCGTATCACTCCACGGGGATGGCGTGAAACCGCGCGCATGGAAGGAGAGCAGTGTGCCGACACCGCCCGAACCAGGGCAGCCCGGGGGGCGACGGGCGATCGAACCCACCTATGTTCAGCGGCGCCGCCGGACGGAGGCACTCGCGCAACTTCTGAAGGAGGTGCGGGAGGAGCAGCACGGTCCCGACTCGGACGAGAACTACGAGGTCATCGCCGTACCGGTCGCGACGGTCGCCGTGACGCCGCCGGTGGCCGAGGACGCGACCGAGGAACTGCCACCCGTCCTGGTGGGCGAGGACTACACCCGGGGCGGGCGACCGGTGGGGGCTCGCGGGCCCTCCTCCGCTCCCGGCGTCCACCGCGAGCGCGGGCCCGCGGGCGAGCGGACGGCCGGGTGGGGTGCGGGGCACCGCCGCGCGGCGGTCGTCATCGGGGTCACGGGGGCGGCCCTCGTCGGCTTCGCCCTCGCGCTCCTGCTGCCCGGCGGTGAGCAGGAGGCCGGCGCACAGGCCGGGCGGGCCCCGACCGGCGCGCCCACGACGGCCGCCGCCCAGGTACCGTCCGCGAGCGCCGACCCGGACGGTGCGGGCACCCTCCGCGAGGGGGACAGCGGCCCCGCGGTCAAGGACCTGCAGCAACGGCTGCTCCGGATCCCGAACGTCTACGACCACGGCTCCACGAACGGCACCTACGACGCCACGCTCACGGCCGCGGTCGCGCGCTTCCAGCTCTGGTACGGGATCAGGGGCGACGAGACGGGCGTCTACGGCAACGACACCCGCGCCGACCTCGAATCCCGTACGACGCTGTGACCCCGTACGGCTCTACGGCTCTACGGCTGTCGAACGGGTGCCGAGCGCGCCGCCAGGACCGTCAGGTGGCCGCGGACGACCGGGTGAACTCCCTTATCGCCCGGGCGAGTTCCGTCGGCCGGTCCAGCGGGACGAGCGTGTAGCTGTCGTCGATCTCGACCAGCAGCCCCCGCGGGAGCAGCGCGGCGAGGCGTCGGCCGTGCTCGGGCGGCATCACGCGGTCGCCGCGCGCCCAGACGACAAGGGCGGGGCGGTCGAAGCGCGGCAGTCGTTCGGCCGCGGCGAGCAGCAGACCGGTGTCCGCCGCCGCCGCGCGCAGTGTGCGCACGGCGTCGCGGCGGATCTCCGGCCGTTCGAGGACCGGCCTGATCCACCGAGCGGTGGCGGCGTCCCCCCGGAGCGTCAGCCACCCGAAGGCGACCGGCATGCGGCGCAGCGGCCGCAGCCGCATCTGCTGCATGAACATCCCGAACAGCCGAGGTGGGAGCCTGCCGCTGAGGACGAGCGTCCGGCCCGTCAGCCCGGGCGGGAAGTTGTCGAAGGCGTCGCACGACACGAGCACCACCCCCGCCACCCGTGCCGCACCGTCGACCATCATGAGCTGGACGAGCGCACCGCCGGTGTCATTGCCGACCAGGACGACGTCCCGCAGATCGAGGCGGTCGAGGAACTCCGCGACCAGCCGGGCCACCCCGGGCAGCGACAGGTCGGCGTCGGCCCGCATGCCGTGCCGATGCGCCCCGAGCGGCAGGGTCGGCGCCACGCACCGGTGGTCGGCGGCGAGCTCGGTGATCGTCCGGTCCCACAGCGAGGCGTCCATCATCAGCCCATGCAGCAGCACCAGCACCGGACCGTCGCCACCCGTGTCCCGGTACGCGACCGTCCCCGCCGACAGCTCGATCTCCCCCGTCGTCATCCGCGCTCCACGGAGGCGACGGAGGTCACCGGGGAATCGAGCACATGCCGGCGCAGAAACGACAACTCGGCGTCGACCGCCCGTTCGTGCGCGTCCAGGAACGGCGCGTAGTGCCCGCCGGGCAACCACACCAGCTCCGCGCGGGGCGCCCGCCGCGTCGCGCGCACGGCCGCCGTGGGCGAGGCGGACTGGTCCTGCTCGCATACGACGACGAGCAGCGGACACCGTACGCGGGAGGCGTCACGGCCGGGACGGTGGAACCCGAGGCCGAGCGCCGAGCGGGCCGCGACCTCCTGCCGCCAGTCCGCATACCGGTCGCCGGGATTGAGCGCGCGTGGGGCGTCGGCCGTGTCCGGCGTGGTGAGGACGGCGACGGTGCCGGGCTCGCCGCCGAGTGGCACCAGCAGGGGCGGACGGCCGAGGAGGCCGCCGGCCGCGTCGAGGACGCCCCTGCCGAGCAGGCGCAGCAGGGCGAGTGGTTTCTGGTGGCACGCCGCGAGCCGAGCGGCGGCCGGACCCCCGACGTTCGGCGTCTGGGCGATCACCGCGGCGAGGTGCGGGGTGCGCGCCGCGAGCCGGAGGAGGTGACCGGCGGATGCGGAAAACCCCCAGACCGCCAGCCTGCTCCGATCGACTCCCGGTAGGGTCGCGGCGAACTCGACGGCGGCTCGCCAGTCCGCCAACTGTCCGCCGGCCGAGGCGACTTGGCGCGGGCGACCGCCGCTCTCACCGAATCCGCGATAGTCGAAGGCCAGCACGCCGAACCCGGCGTCGTGGAAGCGCCGAGCGAACAGGTCGGTGCCTGGTTCCTTCGTCACGGCGAACCCGCCCGCCATGATCACACAGGAGCCGTCGCTCCCCGGATAGTGCCAGGCGGCGCACTCGCTGCCGCCACTGCTGAAACGGACCTTCTCCCGCTCTCCGGACACCGGATCGGTCACGTCGTTCATAAGAGCCTCCTGTCATAAGGGCCTCCCGCGCGTCTTAAGGGCCTCCCGCGCGCGTCTGCCGCGTCTTTGCCGAGCGTCCGCATCCAAGAGGGTTGATGAGGACCCCGGTGTGACATCGCCGCGAGGGGCGTGCCGGCCACACCGGACCGAACGCTCAACTCCCGCGCCGGACAAGGCCCCCAGGGCCGATCCACCTGAGCGCGCCAGCCGTCGCGAGCCGGCCGCACAGAGATGAGCGTCCAGGCTTGGGGGCCAGCGAAACCCGGCGCCACGGTAGGGAGAGCCATGCGAACATCAGCGGGTGACCGACGATGAGGAGCTGTTCGCCGCCGACCTGATCGGTAAGCGGCTGCTGCGGGTGACCACGGCTTGGCACCACTATGCCGATGGCGAGCCGTCGCTGCTGCATCTGTGGCTCCATCTCGAAGGGCTCGGCCCGGTCCACTTCCACACACCCGGTACCGGCCTGTCGCTGACGATCGACCAGCCGCACGAGCCGTACCCGATGGAGCAGTACGGCAGCATCGTGGTCGTCGAGGATCCACCTGGCCTGTCGGTGACCCGGTTCATCGGCGAGCCGGTCCGCTCGGTCCGAGAGATCAGCTATCGGGACGCACGCGTCGACTTCGGGGCCGGACTCACGCTCCAGTTCCCCGGCGGGAGCATCCGCCTCCTCGCCCTCGACGACGAGCTCGTCCTCGCCCACGACCAGCACCTGGGCCCTGTCGAGAGCCACTTGCACGAAGACGTGACCCTCGCCCGGGTGGTGCAGACCAGCGGCGGCTTCCCGTCGCAGTGGGACGCGTGGACGACCGGCGGCCAGTACCTGTATCTGCGGTACCGGCACGGGGAGGGGACCGTCGAGCAGCATCCGAGCGAGGACACCGACACATGGGACGGTGAGGATTCCAGGCTGTGGACGAAGTGGGACGACGGGTCCGACGGCGGCCACATCGAACTCACCCATTTCCTCACCCTGGCCGGCCTACGTCTGGCCTCCACCGCCGAGATCTCTCCCGGATGATGACGCGGTGCCGAGCATCAGAGGCAACCAGGTGATGGAGGGGTGGGAATGGCACTGGAGATGATCCCGGACAGGCCAGGTCGGGAGGCGGTGTTCGAGCCGCTCCTTGATGAGCTGTTGGCGCAGTTCAGTCCGGACTGGGTCATGCCGGAGCGGATGGTGGAGGCGCATCAGCATCATCGTTGCGAGGTGAAGCGCTGGGAGATCGGCCGAGCGGCCGAGGCGGATCCAGACCTCACCCGCCGGCATGCGGACCTCCTTGTGCACGCCGCCATGCACGATCAGTGCCGGAGCGGCATCAACCAGCTCGTTCGGCCGCTGGTGAACGTCCTCGGATACCGCTGGGTACAGGAGGAGATCATTCGGTACGTGCGTACCGGCTCGGGGGCAGAGAAGGTCGGCGCGACCATGGCCTGGTACTTCGCCCGCCCTCCCATCAAGTACGTGTCGTGGGAGGAACGTATCCCCACCTCGGAGAGCAAGGAAGCGGTGGAGGCCCTGTCGGATCTCCGTGACTGCTACCGCGATGCGGTCCTGGCCGCCTTCCTGTCCTGCGAGGACCCGGGAGTCCGCCAGGACCTCTCGCTGTGGGTGTCTCTCGATCCGTCCGTCTACCCGGACGACCTGCAGATCGCCCAGAAGCGGGCCAAGGACATCATCCTGGCCGATCCCGAGCACTACCGCTGGCTGCTCCAACGCTCTGGCCATGGGTGACGGCCCGCTCCCCGCCACGGACGATGACAGGGAGTTGGAGTGGGGAGTCCGGGGCGATACAGGGATGCGATGCTCCGCCGCCCAGCCGCATACTCACGGCATGACCACCCTGTCCGCCGCGCATCGGTTCCGGGATCCGCGGAGCACGACGTACGACTTCATCGGCTCGATCCTCGTGCGCTGCCCCAACTGCGCAAAGGTCGCGCACGTCGTGCCGGCACCCGCGGGTGCCGGAGACGCGAGAGCGACACTGTTCACGCCCAGGCGTCTTGTCTGCCGCGACTGCGGGCTGTCACGGGTCTCGACCGCCAGTCGCGTCTCGTTCAGCCGGGGCACGGCTCAACCCGCGACGGCCCCGTACTTCGGCACGCCACTCTGGGTGGGACTCTGACCGCCGTTCTCGGGCGACGGGGGTGCCGGTGGCGAGTGCCGACCGGAGAGAATCAGGACGTGACCGCTCCGCAAGAGATCTCCCGCGCTTCCCTGCTCCGCCAGGGCTTCGTCCTCGAATACACCACGCTGGCCTGGAACGTCATCGGCATCGTGGTGCTTGCCGTCGCGGCGGTCTCCGCCCGTTCGGTGGCGCTGGCCGGGTTCGGACTGGACTCCCTGATCGAGATCGGCGCCTCGACGGTAGTGATCTGGGAGCTGTCGGGCACCGGTGAAGCGCGTCAGAAACGCGCGCTGCGGCTGATCGGCGTCGGATTCGCGGCGCTCGCGGTCTACTTGCTGGTGCAGTCCACCTGGGTGCTGGCCGCCGGTTTTCACCCGCGCCATTCGCCGCTGGGCATCGGGTGGACCGCGGTCACCGCCGTCGTGATGTTCGCCCTCGCCGCGGGCAAGGCCCGCACCGGCGCCGCCCTGGACAACCCGGTGCTCAAGACCGAGGGCCGCGTCACACTGATCGACGGCCTGCTGGCCGCCGCGGTCCTGCTCGGCCTGGCCCTGAACACCGCCGTCGGCTGGTGGTGGGCCGACCCGGCGGCCGGCTACGTGCTGGTCTACTACGCGGTCCGCGAGGTCCGCGAAATCTTCACCGGCGGCCACTGACTGACGACCCGTCTGTCGTGAGGATCACCGGTCAGCGGGTCATGCTCCGATGAAGCTCACCGTTTCTGCCATGTCCGCCCGCCCGGTCCGCAGCCGTGGCACGCCTTCCTTCTCGAACCCCACCGCGACACCGCAGAACAGCACGAGCCCGTCATCGGCTCCAACCACCTCGCTGACAGTCTCGCGGAACATCGTCCACATCACCTGGGGGCAGCTGTGCAACCCTTCCGCCCTCAGCAACAGCATGACCGTCTGCAAGTACATCCCCGCGTCCCCCCACTGTCCGGGCCCCATCGTCCGGTCGAGGTAGCAGAACAGTACGACCGGCGCCCCGAACGCGTCCGAGTTCACGGCGGCGATCTTGGTGGGCCTGTCGGGGTCGTCGCGCTTGATTCCCAGCGCTTTGTACCGCTGCGCAGCCGCGGCGGAGAAACGGTCCAGATACGGTGAGGTCAGTTCGGCCGGGTACATCGGATACTCCCGCTCATCACCCGGGTCTCCCGCCAGCGCCCTGGCCGTCGCGCGTCTCTTCAGCTCGGCCAAGGGCTCACCGGTCACGACATACACATGCCAAGGCTGGAGATTCCCACTCGACGGAGCCCGCGTCGCTGCTGCCAGTACTCGTTCAAGTACCTCTTTGGGTATCGGCTTATCGCTGAACGCCCGCACGGCCCTGCGACTGTCCACGGCTTCATACACATCCACGTCTTCTCGTCCTCTCACTCCATGGCGGGCAGCGAAGACACCTGCATGTGCTGTCCGCTTTAGGGCGTGCAGTCTTTAACTCGTAGCTTTCCGCTCGGTGGCTCGTTGGTCTGGTATGAGCGGGTTGGAAGGCTAACGGGCTGTGCTGGCAGCCAAGTTCGGGGCGATTTTGCCGCACCTCGACGAGCGGCAGCGCCGCTTGTTTATAGGGGCGGAGGCCCAGGCCCTCGGTCATGGCGGGATCAGAGCGGTCGCCCGTGCCGCCGGTGTCCGTGACGCCACAGTGTCTGCCGGAATGCGGGAACTCGCCTCCGGAGAAGCCCCGTTGGGACGGGTCCGTCGGCCCGGCGCCGGCCGCAAACGCATCGCCGACCGGAATTCGGCCGTCCGGGAGGCACTCCTCACGCTGGTCGAGCCCGACGTCCGCGGAGATTCCATGTCGCCGCTGCGCTGGACCACCAAATCCACCCGCAAGCTCGCCGAGCAGCTGTTGCCCGTGTCCTTTTCTCACGAGCGAAGTCCCTTGTGATGGGGAAGCGAGTCGGCCGCAGCCGCCCAGACTGCTATCGGTGAACCGTGCGTGACGCTGGCCCCGGTCGTGCTGCCCGCCCCGTGTCCGGTGCCCTCCGCACCCGCGCGCCGGGGCCGGAGGGTGAGGACGTCGTCCAGGAGCAGGTCCCGCAAAACCTTCGGGGTTGAGGCTCCGGATGCCCGAGACGCCGCTTATGGCCTACCTGTAATGGACGGGGACGGCTGGGAGGTGTAGGCGCGGCTATCCGGGACGCCGCCCGCCCCCTTCCCCGCCGGCCCAGCGCATCAAAACCACTACAGGGCCCACGCATCATGCGGTCCCGTGGGGCGGCCGCGACGCAATGCCATGGTGGTACCTGCCAGTGCGGGGGTGTGATCGCGCGCTCGTGCAGGCGCTGCCAGACGCTGGCCTCGTTCCAGTCCCGCAGCCGTCGCCAGCAGGTCATCCCCGAGCCGAAGCCCAGCTCCTGGGGCAGAAACTCCCAGCGGATCCCGGTGTACAGCACGAACAGGATCCCGCACAGCACCCTGCGACTATCCGGACGCTTGCGGCCTGGACGCCGCGGATTACGCGGGACGACCGGCAGCAGCGGCTCGATCCGCGCCCACAACTCGTCGTCGATCTCCCACGGTCTGGCAGGTCCTCGGTCCGTCTGCGGATCAGGGCCACTACTGCGGCGACCGCCGCGCCGATGAGGCCTCCTCCGCCTGCATGGATCAGGAACTGCTCAACGGTCCCGGGCACACTGATGGCGCTGCCGGACACCGCGGTGGCCACGGCGACCTTGTACAGGACCAGTGAGGTGGCATCGTTGAACAGGCTTTCCGCCTGCACCATGGCCAACACGCGCGGTGGGAGAGACAGGCGCCGGCCAAGCGCGGTCACGGCCACGGGGTCGGTGCTGGCCAGGACAGAGCCGAGGACGAACGCGGTCGCGGCCGTGAGCGGGGTGATCGCGTGGGCCACGTACCCGACGGCGATGGCCGAGGCGAGGACCAGGCCGAAGACCAGGCCGGTCACCGGCCGCCACACGGTGCGCAGGTCGCGGACGGAGATTTCTCCGGCCGCGGCGTAGAGCAGCGGTGGCAGCACCAGCACGTTGATCACGTGAGGCGGCAGGCTCACCTCTGGAACCCAGGGCATCAGCCCCACGACCAGACCGGCAACTACGAGGAGCGAGGGGGCGGGCAAGCTCCAGCGTCGGGCACCGGTCGCCACGGCGGTGGCCAGAACCACGAGCAGCAGGATGACGGTCAGGCCGGTCATGGAGTGTCCCGGGTGGGTTACGGCTTGTTACCCCCCTGTGACCAGGTGCTTTATCAACGTAACCGACCTCGGGCGGTGATGCAGCCGACATGGAGCCGCGACCATCCAGGGGCCTTCGTCGCCCAGGCCGCCGACTCCATTCTCCAGCGGGGCCGCGCTGGGCGGTTCGCCCCTCAGTTGTGGCTACGCCGAAGCCAAGGCCACGATCAAGTTCATCTGCGCCTACGCCGCCGCCGAATCCGAACGGGACGCACTTGGCGTCAAGTTCGTCTCGGTACTGCCCAAACTCTCCCCGGCCACCGATCTCGGCGCCAACGGCGTGGCCGCCTACGCCGCTCGCCAAGGGGCGGAGCATCCTCACAATCATTCACTCGATCACCGAGCTACCGCCAGGGAGCTCAGCGCTTCCCGGAGTAGACGCAACACCAATCAGGCGTGGACTGTCCGCCAACGACACGCGGTTGGTCGCCCGGCAATCTGATGGTGACGGTAATACAGATTCGATCCGGGAGATCAAGTTGATCAAGCGTCTGGCCCTCTGCGCCGCCACCGCCACCATAGCCACATCAGGAATTTTCGCTACCCCCGCCGAAGCCGGGGAAGGCCACACGCCGGTAGTCGCCAACGCACAGGCCGCATTCGAAATCCGCAGCCACTGCGAAGACTTGGGTGCCGGGAAGCTTTGCGTCACCGGGCTCAACACACACAGCACCTACATGAGTCATGTCAGCGTGGAATACAAGAAGAAGTCCGGCGCAAGGATCCGAGCAAGGTTGATCCTGGAAGGTGACGCGCAAGGGACAAGTGGTCGGGGGGTCCGGAAGTAAACCGGTTGGCGCACCGTCAAGAAAGGCCAAACCACGCGCAAGATATGGAAGGGCGTACGCATGACCCCCGACTGCCTTTTTCAGTACGGGTTCCGGGTCTGGGGCCATCTCGAGGTCAAGGGCGGTCGGACTTACAGTACGCTCGTGGAATTCAACTGCTGAAATCACCAAACCCGGTGGTGGCGTAAGGTGTCCACCCCGGACCGTCCCGACGGCACGGTCATCGCCACCACGGCCCCGCACCGGTGCCGCGTACTGGACGTCACCCCCTGAGCACAGCAGCAGACGCCTGCGGTACTGACGGATCCGGCGCGGTACCGCACAGGCCCGGCGCGTCTGTGGCGGCCGGTGTCACCCGGTGGGCTTGACTTCCCCGCCTTGGCTCGTCCGGACCAGTGTTGGCGTCTACGGTCGGCGCACGCGCAGATGGGCACACGCTGGGGGAGCGGGATGAGGAACTGGGAGAGGGCGCTGTCGGTGCTGGAGGCGCTGTGCGAGCGCGGGCAGGCGGCCGGGCACGGCTGGACGCTGGACACGGAGCTCCTCTCACCGCACCAGCAGCAAGTGAACGCCCTGGAGAACCAGGGCCTGGTGGAGCTTGCCTGCCGGGAAGACCGCGCGGAGCTGTCGGCGCTGGAGGGGCGGCCCGTGCGGAGGGCGGCCCGCCTGACGCCGTACGGCCACGACACCCTCGCCTACGGCCGCTCCCGCCCCCGGGCCGAGTCCCCGCCCGACGGGGAGGAAGTGGACCGGCAGGTGGTGGAGCTGATCCCATCGCAGATGGCGGCGCTGCGTGTGTTCGTCGGCCTCGCTGATCAGCTCCGGGTGCCGCTGGCCGACGGGCTGGCGGAGCAGGTCCGCACGGCCTCGTGCGATCACGGGATCAAGCGGTGGCGGCTGTATCTGACGCAGGAGCAGATGGAGTCCGTGGCGTACGGGTTGTGGCTGCACCGGATGACGGGCTCCGCGGCCGAAGCGAACCGCTTCGGCCGCGAGTACGGCGTCGTGTACAGCCCGGCTCGGGCCTCCGGCGAGGGACCTCCGGCTGCCGACAGACTGCCGTCGGTGGCCGGAGCGGCCACGGTGAACGCGGGAAGGCCGTAGGGGGAGGACCGGCTGGTCAGGCGCTGCGCCCGGGCTTCGCTGCCGCCTTCTTCGTGGTCTTTTTTGCGGGCGTCTTGGCGGTCTTCCTGGCCGCGGTCTTCTTCTTCGGCATCTCGTGCACCTCGGTGTCGCCGCCCTCGCCTCGCGAGGCCTGCGCCTTGGCCACGGACGCCTCCAGGGCGGCCATCAGATCTACCACCTGCGCCTGGGGTTCTGGTGTCTCGGATGACTAGGGCGGCTCCTTGCTCTACCGCTTCGCCTCGATGACCTTCTCCAGCGCGTCCGTGTAGTGGTCGGCGACAGCGGCGATCAGTCGTGCATGCCGCCCTACCCGCCCGGGACCAAGGTCGATCGCGCCCGGATCGCGCTGCGCGCTGAGTAGGAGGCCAGCGCCCGGCGGACACGGGCCGCGCGCGGTGGGCGAGTGCGGACAGCGCGTAGCCACGGGGAGACGTCCACGGTGAGCACGACCCGCCCGTCGAAACGCGGTAGTGGCATCGACACCAGGAGATCCCGCAGCCGGTCCACGTCCAGGCGGCCATGGTTCAACGCACCGTACAGCGGGCTGTATCCACGCTGGTGCTCGGCGAGCAGCGACAACTCCACCGGCGTCCGTGTCGGGCCGTCCGCGCACAACAGCGCGTCGGTCAGTTCGAAGAACGCATCCGCTCGCGCGGACAGACACCCGTAGAAGGCCGTCCGAAAGCGTGACAGCTCCGCGAACGTCCCGTTCGCTGACCTGTTGTAGCACACTCATCCCCACGGCCTTGCTTGTGAACCCCTGGATCTCGTCGCAGAGTTCAGGATCACGAGGAAGGCCGCCCTCATACTCTGCGGTCACTCCAAGGAGTGACCGCTCGACCGGGCCCGAGGTTAAGGAACAAGGTGAGAAGCTGCGTCAGAACCGGTGATCTGTGACGTTCCGTAGCGAGTGGGCCATGGTGAGGTGCGGTCACTTCAAGTCAAGGGGTAGGCGGCAATCAGACGGGCTGAGCAACGGTCAGGGAGATGACGACGGGAGGCGATCTTTCCGTAACCCGGTTTTTTGTCCAATAGGTGCCTGTTGTTGATCGGTGTGCTGATGACGTGATCTTCTCCATGAAGAAGATCGCGACGCTCACTGCCGCCATGGCGTTCGCCGCTTCGCTGATGTCGGGGACTGCCAGTGCCGCTCCGATGCCCGTGGTGCCGCACCCGTGGGACCAACGGGTCAAGTGCCAGACGGACGACCCGGAGGGCAGGCACATCGTCACCCGCTACGGGAACTCGGAGCTGGGCTGGTATCACTTCACAGGCCGTCACAACATCAAGAAATGCTCCACCCTGTACGCGGCCCTGCACGGCCGTGTGGACCGGGACGATCACCACGGACACCTGGAGTACGACGGGGTCGTATTCGAGACAGGCGTTCCCCGCCACGGCAGGTGAAGTTCACGGTGGTCGTGCAGTACACGCGCAAGACCACGGACGGCCGCTATGATGCCGGTCGCGGTCAGAAGATCGGCGTCATCACGGAGTACTGCCACAACCAACCGGGGAACAAGTGTCCGGCATGGGCCAAGCTGTGAACTCTCCTGAACCAGGCGTCGAGCAGGCAGCCACCGGCCGTCTGCTCGATCTCGCCCGCTCCTTTATCACCACGCACGTGTCGTGGAAACCACTGTTCATCGGCGCGGTCATCACGGGCGACGACCGCATGCGCCTCTACTTCCGTTCACCTGAGCGGGACCGCACGTATGGTGTAGACGTGCTGATCAGCAATACGGGGCCTGGTCTGATCGGCGCTCTGGTATCCCCGGCGTTCCTGGCCAACGAGCACTTGCATCTGCCTTCCGACGATCCGCACTGCGATGTGATCGTGGATCTCACCGACTACTGACGGATGGGATGTGCCACGCTCACTCGCTGGTCAGCGCAAGGCGTTGGGGGCCAGCCGGATTGTCTGTGGCTGCATCCGGATGCGTATGGGCTTGGGCTTGTCGGCCGTTTTCACCGGTTCGACGGGGCGCGGTGCGGCAGGCGGCGGCCGGGGAGGCCGGGTGAGACGGCGCGCCATGAGGGTGATGAAGGTCCACATGATGTGGACCTCGCTGTGGGAGATGAGCCGCTCGTAGGCACGGACGTTTCTGCGTGCTCTCATGATCGACGCGATGGCCCGTTCAACTCGCCACCGTTTGGCGAGGACGGCGAATCCGTCCTGGTCTTTCCGGCGGGGCACCGTCTTGAGGGTGAGGCCGAGGAAGGAGTGGGACCAGTGGATGTGGTTCCCCCATAGGCGGAATCCGCCCAGGCGACGGTGACTTCGGGATGAGTAAGAGGTCGCGCGGATAGGCGGCCGTCGGGCGGTGTTGAGGGCGTGTACTCCAGTTAGGCTCAGAAGATCACTATTTACAGCCCGCTATGAGGAGCCATGGCCGTCACCTACTTGATGCTCGCGCGGCTACCTGAAGGAGGCTTGGGCGCCTTCGACGCCTATGAAAGCGCTGTCCTGCCGCTCCTTGCCGAGTATGGCGGGCACCTTGAGCGTCGACTGCGCGCTCTGGACGATCAGGTCGAGGCCCACCTCATAACCTTTCCCAACAGTGAGGATCTCGCTGCCTACCGGGCGGATCCCCGGCGCTCTGCTGCTGCACCACTGCTGGAGTCGTCTGGGGCAGCGGTCGAACTGCTTGCGGTGCGCGACGTGTAGAGGTGGCGCGGATACGGGTGCGGTCATGGTCGGTGGCTCGGGCGTTCGTCCCAGCGGTGAGTCGTCCGTGCCCGCCGGATGAGACTGCGCACGGTGATGATTGAGTCGGCGAGGTCGAAGAATGCGTCGACGACGGTGGCGCGCCACGTAGCAGCGGGCGAGCCGGTAGAAGGCGTTCTGCCAGGCGTGGGTACGTTCCACGTGCCAACGCTGACTGGCCTGGATGGGCGCCTTCTCGCCTTTGTGCGCGATGCGGCCGTGCAGGCCGCGTTCGTAGAGCACAGTGCGGGTCTTGTCCGAGTCGTAGCCGGCGTCCAGGTGCGCGGTGACGTCGACGGGCAACGGTCCCAGGTCGTCCAGGCGGTCCAGGGGCGGCGATACTGCGGCGGGTCTGTTCGGCGTTCAGCTGGGCGAGTTTGTCCTGAGCTCTGGCAAGGCTGACTTCGAGTCCTTCCAGCTCACCGAGCCAGCCTTCGCGTTCGCCCTCGATGATGCGAGCCAGGAGGTTGTCACGGATTTGGTCCGGCCGGACCGGAAGAACGAACCGATCCGGCACGGTCGACTTGCCCGCGTCCGTCTGTGGATCGAGGCCGTCTTCGACACCCTCAAGGGCCAGCTCAGCCTCGAAAACAACACGGCGGCAGAACCCAGGCCGGCGTCTTCGCCCGCGCTGGCCAACGCCGCCTCGCCCTGGCGGCCGGCATCTGGCACAACTGGACCACCGGCGCCAAGATCAAACGATCCTTGACCGCCTACGACCACTGAGAAACATCGGGCTCACCCAATCCAGGCGTGGCCCGGGAAGGGCAGGGTTGTCACCAGGTCCGGAGCACGTGAGAGAACTTTTCCGGATTCCTGTCACATCTGCGTGCGCCGATCCGTCAGCGCTGTGAAGACGCCAACCAGGCCGTAGCGAAGGAGAGCAGCCATGACGAACACCTCCATCTCCCGGATGCCCAACCCGGCCGAGTTCGTGCCCGAGCTGAACGACATCAGCGCCGCCCTCTTCAGGGCCACGGGCAACCACTCGGTGCCGCGCACCACGATGAACCTCGTCCACCTGCGCGCCGGGCAGATCGTCGGCAACACCTACCTGACGATCCTGAACACCGGCTTCCTGCGCAAGGCCGGGGAGTCCGAGGAGCGCATCACCGCCGTCTCCTCCTGGCAGGATGCCCCGTACTTCACCGACGCCGAGCGCGCCGCTCTCGCCTTGGTGGAGGCCACCCTCCAGCCCGCCCCGCACGGCAAGGAGCGCGTCTCCGACGAGCTGTACGCCGAGGTGGCGAAGCACTACGACGAGAAGGCGCTGGCCACCCTGACCATCGCGATCGGCCAGATCAACTTCTTCATCGCCCTGGCCGTCATCGGCAAGCCGCAGCCGGTCAGCTCCCTCGCGGACGAGCAGTGGGACTGACCTGTCTGTCAGCGGGGTCGGCCGATTCGGCGACGTGGGGCCACACGGTCGTCGATGAACACGTCCAGTGCCGCCAAAAGGGCGTCCGGGCTGGTAGTCACACACTATCCAGCGGACGCCCTTCGCCATGGTTGCGGCCAACGCAGACCTCGGACCCAATCGAGCCCGAGGTCCTCGGCTCCGCCGCGGCGGCCAACCGCTTCGCCCGCGAGTACGGCGTCGTGCACAGCCCGGCCCGGGCCTCGGGCGAGGAACCTCCGGCCACCGACGGACTGGCGTCGGCGGCCGGAGTGGCCGCGCGGGGGTCGGCGGGCGAGGGTGACGGTGATGGGCGTGGCCTCCTGCAGACCGTGGCCGCTCGCGCCGCGCTCCTGGGACAGAGCTGCTGGGTCCCCTGCGCCGCATGGGTGCAGCTGGTCCCCTCTGGATCCCATCACGCGGCGCGGCCTACGGCCTCACGGGAGGTCAGCCGATGCCGGTGACCTGGAGCGCGGTGGTCCAGTTGTTCTTGATGGCGCTGCGTGCGGCGGACAGGGTGATGGTGCCGTTGCAGACGGCGTTCTTCAGTTTCGTCTCGGTGCCGTCCTTGGTGTAGGCGGTCTTCGTGCCGTAGTGCGGCTCGGGCCACAGGTTGCCGGGGTCGCGGGGCGCACCGCCGAGCTCCAGCGGCACGAGGTGGTCCTCCTCGTAGTCCGACATGTTGGTGTCGGAGTACCCGTAGTCGATGATGCCCTGCGCCTTGAGGGGGTTGGTGTAGGACGTGGAGGGCCGGACGGTGGCGGTCCAGCCGGACACGCAGATGGTGCTGTGGATGTTCGACTGGGTGACGTCGGGGTTGTACGCGCCGGGCGTGCAGGACGAGTCGGGCAGCGGCAGGTGGGACTGGGAACAGGCGGAGGCGTGCGCGGTGCCGCTCACCGCGATGATGAGGCCTGCGGCGGCCATGCCGAGGGCGGTGGTGGTGGCGGTGACGCGGCGCAGAGGTCGCATGTGGCGGTCTCCCGAATTTGGCCCGGAGGCGAGGTTCCGGGCGGCTGACGGAATGACACCACCAGCCGAATCTATGCGGGTAGACGCAGGCGGTGAACATCTGGTGACCTGCACCTTCTCCATACCAGGGCATGGGCGAGCCTTGCCCAAAGCCGCAGTTTCGCTTGGGACTTGAGCCGAACGGGCTGCGCGGTGGCGCACCCCGCATTCTGTCGCGCTTCTTGGCGCGGGCCCCGGCCGGTGTGCTGATGCGCCGGCCGGGCAGTATGTGCCCAGCCATTGCCTGCTCGTGAGGGGTCGTTATGCGCTCCAGCTACCGTGCCGCGTCATCCGTGCTGTTCGCCGCGGTGTTCCTGGCGGGCTGCTCGCCGGCCGCAACGGGTGGATCTGCCGCGTCGCCGGCCGGGACTGCGGCCACGGGGTCTTCGGGTACGGACGCGCGCGGCGGCCCGCAGGGGGCGATCGCGGTCGGGGCCGGCCCGCAGACCACTTACACCGTGCAGAAGCAGCCCCCGGCGGGCAGTTGCCATTTCCGGTATGAGAAGGGGGAGCCGCTGGAGGATCCGGCGTGCACGCCGGGTGCGATCTCTCCGGCGGTGACCCAGGCGAATCTGAAGTCGACGATCTGCCGCAAGGGTGGCTACACCTCCGGCATCCGGCCGTCCACCTCCGTCACCGGCAAGGAGAAGGCGCTCAACGCCGCCTCCTACGGCTACAAGGGCCGCATGGGCGACGCTGAGTACGACCACCTCATCAGCCTGCAGCTGGGCGGCGACCCGAACGATCCCCGGAATCTGTGGATCGAGCCGCCGGACCCCAGCCACAAGGCGGGCGGCGGGGTCAACAACCGGAAGGACCCGGTGGAGACGAAACTGCACACCGCCGTCTGCGCCGGCAAGGTCACCCTCACGGCCGCGCAGAAGGCCATCGTCACCGACTGGACCACGGCCCTCAGCAGCCTCGGCCTCGGGTGAAAGCGCGGCGGCCGGAGGGAATGCCCTGCCGAGTTCTGGCAGCCCCTGACGGTCCTTCGGCGGTTGTGCACAGGTGAGCCCCGGCTGGACGGGGGAGACCAGCCGGGGCGGCAGGTGGTGGCGTGCGGAGGGCGGTCGCCTCGCGGCGAAAGGCTCCATGGGGCTTCAGCCGAGCGATCGTCCCCATGGGCTATAGGTGAGGCCCGGGGACACTGTCCCCTCCGCAGCCACATGTAGATGAACGGTGAACTTCCCCTGCTTGTTCCGGTGTTGAGGCCCCGGACGGTGTGAGGTGAGGCACCTCCAGCCGTGGCTGCCCGCAGGTAGGCGTGAGCGTGGATCCGGCACGCGCTGCGCTATGTGGCGCAGAGGCGTGCGAGGCGGGTACACGGGTGGGGTCCATCTCTTCAGAGTGAGGTCACGTGCTGCGAGACCACTCCGCGTGCCGTGACGGCGGCTACAACCCATGTGCGTTGTCGGCGGTCTTGATGGACTGGGCATGGATGGTGGCACTCAGTGCGGGCGGCCACCGGGTTACTGTCGCCCAGTGGGCTCCGGCGAGACGGAGTCGTGTACGGCCGTGCAGTCCTTGAGGCCTACGTCGATGTCGTGGAGATCGGCGCCGCTGAGATCGGCACGCGTGAAGTCGGCGTCCTACACCTGAGCACCGGTCAGGTCCTACTTCGAGCGGAGGAGCCGCCGCCCCCGGTCGTACTTCAAGCTCCCCGATACAGGAGAACCCCAGGTCAACCGTCCCTCGAATGGAACCGCACCCATCGACATTGACCCGATCCTCATGGAACGACAGCGATGGCTATTTATGATTTTGTGAAAGTTTCGCCATGTTTGCCGACCCGGAAGTATTCGACAGGGTTGAGGTCCAGCCGGAGCACCATGCCGTATGTCTGCCGGATGGCAGCCATGGTCAGATCCGCGGGTTCGCGCAGGCATCGGTACACGGGCGGATCGTTCTGCTGCCGCATACACGGGCGGGGCTCTTCCACCGCGCACCGCGGCGTGTCCCACAACAGGGTCTGTCCGACGCTGAGCAACTGGCCCACTTCCCGCGCGTCGGGCAGGAGGGTGGTACGACTGCAAGATATGGGCGATCCGGGTCGGTCGCTGGCGGCGAGGATCTCGTCGAGTACGTCGCCAACGTCGCCTTGGACGCTGTAGTAGGAGGTGACGTACAGAGTGCAGGACATCTTGTACTCGTATTCGGTGGTGAAAGCCCATCCGCCGCCGCCTGCGCAGACGTCCTCCACGGTGAGCAGGCGGAGGGTGAGAGAGGAGACAGCATCGTAAGCTTGGACGATGCTCCGAAGCCGTTGCTCGGCCGCCTCACGGGCCTGCTGGGACTGGTGCCTTCCAGCGAGTCGGCGCACCGTCCTCGGGTGAGTCCTGCAGACGTAGCCGTAGGCGTTGCCGAGAACGATGAGACCGGCGGCAGCGGAGCCACGGGTCACATACCGCATGGCCCGTTTCGTCTTCGTTCTCCAGCTCACCGCATTGCCTTGGGGTCTGCGGGCAGGCCGGCCGATTGCACCGCAGATGCTGCGGCCGTGACGGCGGTCTGTACAGCCACCCATACGACGACCGTGCCCGGGGAGGGGTGGGAACCGACGAGACGGGGAGCGGTGAAGATCACCCAGACGAAGGCGGAGACGATGACGGCAAGGTGGTTGCCTCGTAGCCGCATCAGCCTCAGAAATCCCCACACCGCTATCGGCACGAACACCCAGCCGGCCGCGTTGGCAATCAGGTATTGGGTGGACCCTGCGAACCACTCCGACTGTCCGGAGTCGACTTCCGCGTCAGCAGCGTGATCGGCCCACACGTAGAGGGATTCGAACAAACGCCATCCGCCCAACGTGGCTGCGGCGGACGCGGCGACCGCTTTCGCCGCCTGGATGAGATAGCCCATGGCCACGATGGTCCTCCTGCCGCTTGGCGGCTTGGTATCCGTAAACATACTCAGAACGGAAGGCCCCGGGGGCATTGGGAAGTTGTCCGGCGCCCCCGGGGCGCGATCGGTGGGCCGCTACTGTGTGAGAGCGGCCTCGAACGACTTCGCGTAGTGAACTGTTCCGGAGACTTTCGGATGGAACGATTTCATCGAAGGTGTCGGTGCTGAGCTGTCCGCCTTCGAGCGTCCCGTCAGGACGATGCCGTGGATCGTCTCGGGATCACCGCAGATCGCCTGTCCCGCGAACACGTCACGGGGATCGGCGAACACACCGTTCGCCAGCGGCGGCCGCCCTCGAGGAAGCAAAGCAGCAGCACCTGGACCGCGACCGCAAGGACCTCGCCGACGATGAGCGCGGCCTGGCTTTGTTCAGGAGTTACGACAGCGGATGTTCGTCGCTCGCGGAGGTGCGCAGTTCGAGTCAGTATCAATGTTCGCGAGAACGGACAGCGCACTTGGGCATGATGGATTGGTGATCAATCCGATAGCCCCCGTGGTGCCTCCTGGCCGGATGAAGCAGACCCGGCAGCCCGACTTTGCACTCCCCAGAGGCATGCATCTGCGCCCCTGGCGACAGAGTGACGCGCGGGTCCTGGTGCAGTCGTGTCTCGACCCGGACATTCAGCACTGGAACCGCCCCGGTCAGCTGACCATCGATGCACTGGGCCGACAGCTCCTCAGGGAGGCGCACGGTGAGCTGGACGCCGGCGGCCCCAGGCCGTTCGCGGCCTTCCTGGACGTCTCCGGCATATGGGCCCCGACCGCGGCGTTCACCGCTGCCGAGGCCCATATGCCCTCTGCCACCCAGCAGTTCGCAGCCCTGGCCGAACAGACCGCAGCCCGCCTTGTCCGTGGCCGCGGGCAAGGAGCTGTCGCCGGCGCAGTGCGTGTTGTACGCGGGCGTTGCCGGGCCCTGCGCTAGAAGGTCAGGTTCCAGGCGTCGATCTTGCCTGTGTCGGAGGCGGCGTTGTCGTTGACGCGCAGCTTCCAGGTGCCGTTCGCGACCTCCGAGGAGGCGTTTACGGTGTAGGTCTGGGCGATGTTGTCGGCGCTGCCGCCGGCGTGGTTGTGCAGCGTGTAGACGCTGCCGTCCGGCGCCACCAGGTCGACCTTCAGGTCACCGATGTAGGTGTGCTTGATGTCCACACCCACCTTGAGGGTGGCCGGGGCGTTGCCGGTCACGCCGGTTATGGCGATTGGGCTCTCCACGGTCGCGTTGTCGTTGATGGCGAAGTCCGCGAGGTTCTCGAAGTACTTACCGGGCGGCGGGGTGGTCCCGACGGCCTTGAGGGCGTCGACTTGTCCTTCGCCGAAGAACGAATTGTTGGCCGTCGTGCCCGTGCAGCGGCTGTCCGAGGGGCAGGCGATGTCGTTGGCCTGGGCGGCCAGCTTGGCGCGGATCTGCGCCGGGGTGATGCCCGGGTTGGCGCTGGCGATGAGTGCCGCCACGCCGACCACGTGCGGGGTGGCCATCGAGGTGCCGCTCTTGCTGCCGTAGCCGCCGCCGGGGACGGTGGAGTACACGTTGCTGCCCGGCGCCGCGACGTCGATGACGCCCTGCCCGTAGTTGGAGAACGAGGCCTTGGTGACACCCGTGGCGTTGGCCGCGACCGTGACCACGCCCGGCAGCTCGGTCGGGATGTCGAGGCAGGCGTTGGTGATCGTGCGGGTGACCGGCGTCGAGTCGTTCGGGCTCGCGGAGTCGGTCGTCTTGTGGGCGAGGTCGTAGTTCTCGTTGCCCGCGGCGGCGATCTGGAGGGAGCCCTTGCCCTCGGCGTACTCCTGGGCGCGCTTGACGCCCTCGATGATGGCGGCCTGGTCGATGTTGTCCGGGCAGTTGAACTGCCACGGGTCCGTGTAGTAGCTGTTATTGGTGACCTTGAAGCCGTGGTCACCGGCCCAGACGAAGCCGCAGATGGTGTTCTCGGCGAAGAAGAAGGAGTTGCCCGGCTCAGCGACCCGGACCGCGGAGATCTTCACCCCGGGGGCCACGCCGACGACGCCCTTGCCGTTCTTGGCCGCGGCGATGGTGCCTGCTACGTGGGTGCCGTGCGTGTCGACGTCCCGCCAGGCGCCGACACGGGTGTCGGGCTTGCCGTAGGCGCAGGAGACTGAGTCGGCCGCGTTGAAGTTGGGCGCCAGGTCCTGGTGCTGGTCGTCCACACCGGTGTCCAGGATGCCGACTGTGACGGAGCCGGAGCCCGGGTTCACGGCCCAGGCCTGGTCGGCCTTGATCTGGCTCATGTCGGCCCGGACCGGTTCTCCGGCCGGGGTCGAGGCCTGGGCCGGATTGGCCGGGAGCGCCGGGTTGTAGGCGTCGGCCGGGACGTCCGAGGTGCGCGTGGCGCCGACCTGCTGCACGCCGGCGACGCCGCGCATGGTGGCGGCGAATTCGCTGGACGCCGAGTGGGCGACGATCACGCCGATGGCGTCGAAGTTCGAGAAGACGGTGCCGCCGTTGGCCGCGATCGCGGAGCGAACCGCCGAACTGTCACCGGGGGCGGTGATCACGAGGTAGGCACGCGTGCCGGCCACCCAGGTCGCACTCTGGGAAGCCGGCACGGCGGCCGGAGCGTGGGCCTTGGCGGCTGGCGCGGGGGAGGGGTCGATGGGGAGCGTGCCCGCGAGGGCGCCCGGGGCGCCGAACGCGAGGGCGGCGCCGAGCGTGGCCGCCAGGACCAGCGTGCGTCTAGTCCGGCTGGATATGTGGGGTATCAAAGCGTCCTCCGGAGACGGCCCGGCCGTGCTGAGGGCACCGGCGGGGCCGTACGAAACGAGTGGTGGATGCAAGATGTCAGGCGCGTGCTCCCGTACGGAAGTACCTTTTTGTGCAGGGGCGTTATAGGGGAATGGCTGAAAAGAGACGTACTCCGGGCATCGGGGGGTCGGGATCCACCGGGAGCTCGGCGACGTCGACCGCGCCCTGGCGTACGCCGCCGACCTGGTGCCGACCATCGACGGGGTGGACCGGCTGCTGGCGTGGTGGCTGACCGAGGTGCGCCCGCAGTTCGGTGACGAGCCCGCTGGCGGGCAGGCCGTGCTGCTGCCCAGCCGCCGGCACACCATCGAGGGCGGGCGGCGTCCGGCCTGTGCGGTCACCCTGCGCGACGGAGACCAGCGTCCGGAACCCGTCCCACTTGGGCTCCGCAGCGCAGCCCGGCCGTAGATCGGGCTCGGGCCCGACTGCGTCGTCTACGCGGCCAACGGCGAGAGCCCGCTGGACTTCCTGCCCTACCGGGAGGGCAAGCCGCTGCCCGGCGGCTTCAAGCTCGGCATCAACCCCTGCCTGGTCAAGCACGAGGGCACCCAGACCGTCCTGTGGCGTGAGGAGGTCCGAGAGCGATTCAACGCGCCGGAGCTCAACCTCGCCCGGTACATCAAGGACGGCACCGTCACCGACGTCGACAGTGGAGAGTAGGAGTAGGCCACGATGAGCCTGTTCGGGGACGGCCTGGAGGCCGCGGTGCAGAAGGCGTTCACCCGTCCGGCACCCAAGAGCGCGGGTGCGCAGATGCGCTACCTGGTCAAGCAGCTCAAGGGCACGAAGGCGGTCGCCCAGATGCTGCGGATCTCCCAGCGCACCGTCGAGCGGTACGTGAAGGATCAGATCAAGAAGCCGCGCCCGGATCTCGCCGCGCACCTAGACCGCGAGGTGAAGAAGCGGTGGCAGCCGCAGTTCCGGGCGAAGGCCGAGGCGAAGGCAGCGTCCACGGGCGGCATCGTCATCGACACCCGTGCCCGCATGGGCTACACCGCGCCGATCGGGTCGACGGACCAGGACCGCACCCGGCACCTGACCGTCGCCCTGCCGCCTCGCTACGCCGCCCGCCTCGGCACTCACCCGCTCCCGGCTCGACATCTCGCGCAGGCCGCTGGGTTCAGGGCTGACGAGGGTGTCGCCGAGTGCGAGCTGTCCGTCGGCGGTGGTGCGGTTGCGGGTGTGCCGGTGCAGTTCGGTGGCCTGCAGCAGCAGATCCCGCGGCCTCAGCGGGCCCTTCACCGCATCGAGAGCACCGATCTGGATGAGACGCTCGGCGATCGGCAGCGAGGGTCGGGCCCGCTGCCAGAAGTCCTGCAGCCCGGTGTAGGGCTGGTGGGCGGCGATCCGTGCGGCCTCCGCCTCGCTCATCCCCTTCACCGTGGACAGCGCGAGGCGCACGCCCCAGCCGCCGTTCCCATCGCCAAGTTCCGAGAGTTGGCGACCGGCAGAGTCGGGTGGCCGGCGATGGGCCTTCACCGGGCGGCTTGGGCCAGGGACAACAAGAGGTGCGCCGATTCAGGGTGGAAGTAGTCCGAGTGCGCGCCTTCGGGCCTGCGTTTGCCATGGCGGAAGTGGCTGCTGGCATCGATGTTGAGCAGCTTGGTGCTTTGCAGGAGTTTGTAGTGCTGGTCAGTTGCCAGGAGCGGCAGTGTCTGCAGGCTTGCTGTGGGGCCGGTCGCCCCGCGGAATCCGATGGCGTTTTGTCGTTCCTCGGCTTGGCGGTGCCAGAATCCCAGTGCTCGGTCGGCGGGTGAAAAGGTCATGGCGATGGGTGCGTTGAGTACATTTGGCTTGAGCATTCCCGCATAGGGGGAGTGCAGGAAGGAGTCTGCGGGCAGGGCAGCCTGGAAGAGTGTGAGGCTGTCCAGTGTCCAGGGATAAAGGCTGCTGGCCCAAGGCCAAGCGAGAGTGTTCGGTCCGCCCTGGGACAGACGGCGCGTTGACTCCAGGATGGCGTGGAGAAGGAAGCGGCTGCCGAAGGAGTGTCCGATGCAGTGAAGGTACTGACCGTACGAGCTGGCGAGGACGTCAGGTCCGGGTTCGGGCGGTTGACGATGCTCGTTGAAGTAGCCGAGGACTGATCCGATCAGCCGCGCGGTCTGTCCGGTGCTGGCCATGATTGCGGTGCGGTCCCGGACGGTGCGGTAGCCCCGCGGAGTGGGGAGGCTGTGCGAGGGCCAGCGGACGCTCACGTACTGGGGGCGGAAGCGGCGGATGCGCGGGTAGGAACGCGGTTGCTGCGCCATGGTGGTGTCCACCAGTGCAAAGAGGCGCTGAGCCGCGTCATGTGCAGCGTCCGAGCTTGTCCGCCAGCCGTGAACGTAGAGAAAGATGTCAGTGGTGTCCTCCCGCAGCCGAAGGTGCTTCTCCAGGATGCGGGGGACGTCTTCGGGAGGGACTGCGCTGGCGTGCCGGGGGTGGACCAGCCGGCCCTGTTCGTCAATGTCGATCAGGTCCACATGGGGGTTCATCCGCGTCCTTTGTTCGCTGCCCGTCGGTGATCAGGCAGTTGTCGATCCCACGGATCAGGGTGAAGACCAGTCCGAGAGGAGTCGCGTGGTCATTGACGAACTCCTGGACCAGGTCGCGTACAACGGGAGCGGCGCACTCTCCCTTGAAGAACTCCTCGAAGAAGCGGCAGGTGAACTTGCTGCCGAACGTCTCCGGTACCTCGATCTGAGGGCCGATGAGGCATCCGACGCCCAGGTTGAAGAGGGGTCGGGCGAGTCCTTCATGGAGGCACATCCCTGCTCGGCCGCCTTCGCAGACCATCATGAAGCACAGAGGGTCGGGCAGCCGGTGCTCTCGATGCGACGCCCACTGCTCCAGATCGGCGGCGTAGATCGGGTCGTCGTCGGTGAGCGTGACCTGGGCCTGCTCCATCCCTCGCAGGTTGGTGCGGATCCCTGTGCCGTGGGCGGCGAACACGATGACGTGGTCACTGTCGTCGGACTCGCACAGTGCCTCAGCGGTTACCGGTTTGGTGGTCCGCTCCCGCGACACGGCATGGGTCTCGACAACGGCGCGCACCGGGCGCAGCGGGCGGTCGTCCGCTTCGTCCTCGTCTTTCTCCAGGCGGAGATCGAAGTGGAGTCCCGCCTTCGGGGGCTCTGTGCCGTGGGCGATGAAGGGAGTGTAGTCGTCGACCGCGCCGAGGCAGTGCTCCACGAGATGGGAGTAGCCGACGAACCCCGCCCATTCGACTTTGGCGTCTCTGTGCATGAGGCGTGTGTTCGGCGAAGGCGGTATGTAGAGCAGGCCCCACGGCACAAATAGGTCGCTTGAGGTGACGGTGATTGTCTGTGGGCCGCTCCGCAGAGCATGGGACAGCGCTTTGTACAAGCGGGTGAGCTCGTGATCCCCCTCGGCGAACAGGTAGCGATACAGCGCATCCCCGGCGCGCGCCAGCTCGATGCCCACCTGGCCGAGCAGTGCTTCGGCGGGTTCGGCCCCGACCACATCTTTGGGCAGGCCGTCGTACGTGTATGTCCCGGAAGGGGAGTGATAGTGGCGGACCACCTTCTCCAGCCATGCCGCCTGCAGCCGGTGTACCGCTGCGGCAATCTCCGCCCTGCTACGGGGGATGCGCCCGACCAGGGGAGCGTTTCCGTCGTAGGGCAGAGCAGGCCCGTCGGCGCTCACCCGGAACGTGTCGTCGTGCGGGTAGTGCTCGATGTTCAAGAAGATGGTGCGCTTCTGCAGATCGCCGGGCAGGGAGCGCGGGAGTCGGCCGAGACTTCCGAAGGAGTCCGCCACCAACTCTAGGTCGAGTTCGGTGTCTTCTACCATCGTCAGACGTCCGCACCGTCCTCGCCGGTCACGTTCAGCACACTGCTGATCTGCTGGATCACTGCCCCGTCCGCGCTGCGTACGACAGCGATGCGCAGCCTGACGGGGCCGCGCACCTCGGGAATCACCTCAAACTGCTCGGGCGGTGTCCCCGCCGCATCCGTCAGCCGGGTATGAATCACCGACGGGCGTACTGACGCGGTGGCAGCGTTGATCCGCAAAGTGATCTCCAGGGGGGAGGTCTCCGTAGCATCCACCCCTGGCCGCACGGTCCATTCCTCGTCCAGGGGCAGGTAGTCGAAGGTCACCTGCAGGTGCCTGCCCACACGTAGCGGTAGCGTCTCCTGCCGCACGCGCAGCCGCGGTCGGTGTCTGCGGAAGACCGGACGGCCCGCGTCTGAGGGTGGCGGCACGTATGGCTCGGTCGTCTCACCGCTTGTCGCCTGCTGCTGCGCGGCCGGCACCGGGCCAGGAGCATCGAATAAGGCGTCCGTGACGAAAGAACCCCGCAGACGACGGTGCGCCTGCACAGGGTCATTGCTCCCTCGCAGCAGATCGAGCCACCGCTTCAGCGGCCCGGACCTATCGTGGTAGGTGATCACTGCTCCCTGGAAGGCGAATGCCCACACACTTCTTCGCCAGGGAGCGATGGCGCCGACATCCACGCCGTATTCAGGCGGGCCACCCCAGTCCCGCAGGACCTCATACGGGGAGGGGACAGGGGGTACCGGCAGGTAGGACGGCGGCTCCTGCTGCGGGACGTTGAACCACTCGACCACCAGTCGGCTGAAGCCAGGACGCTCCGAGTGAAAGGGGTGCTCGGCTCGGGAGAGCAGCCGTACCGTCTCGCCGGCGCGATCAGAGTGACAGGCGTCAATGAACACGACGACATGCTCGGCGCGCGTGCTGCGCAAGCCATCGACGAGGTCGCTCACCGAAACGGTCTCGTCGTCCGCCAACTGCATGTACAGATCTAGCTGCCCGTTTGACTGACGTGCGACGCCGTGCCCGACGAAGTACAGCAGCGTCATGTTCTCGCCGCGCTGTGCCACGGCCTCTACATAGCCGAACAGTTCGTCCCGTGAGGGGGGAGTGCTCAGCAGCGAAGTGCTGTTCGCGGTGAAACCACAATGGCTGTCCAGCAGCGACCGGTACATCGTGGTCGCGTCGATCGACGGGTCGTACCACCGTCGGGAGTCGTCGCCACCGTCATCGCTCTCGCCTGCCACGGCGAGGGCGTAGCGCGACAGAAGGCGTGCCAAGGCCGTGGGCCTCCGCTTGAGCAGTTCATACGGAGAGCTGTGGCTGCTGGCGAGCGGACGCGCCAGTGGTCGTCGAAAGCCTTCCGCGTTGCACAGCAGGGGAGGCAGGTACCCGCTGTCACGCAGAGCCTCGTCCAAGAACCCGTACAGATTGGATAGTTTGAGTGCCTCGCGGTCTCTCGCGTAGGGCGACCGCAGCAATTCGGTCAGCTGCTGGGTAAACACCGACGGCCCGTGATGGTTGGCTGCGAACCCTGAGGGTGTTGGTCCCACTGACGACAAGACGGCCACGCCGGCCCGGCCAAGCCGGCACCGGCGTCACAGGCCTGGCCTCTTGGTGGCTCCAGCAGCACCTGTAGTGACCCTTTCCGGCCCACCCCTCATGGCAGACCGGAAAAGGCCACCAGGGAGCCTGGATCAGTTCAGGGCCGTCATCCTTGAGAACATCCCCGCGGGTGCGGGGATCCGCTCCGACTCCCCTTCGCCTACCCCTCGGGAACATCCCCGCGGGTGCGGGGAGCAGGTGCCGTCCTCAAGGACCGCGGAGATCTGGCGGGGAACATCCCCGCGGGTGCGGGGAGCAGAAGCAGGCCGCCACCGACAACTCCCGCGGCGGAACATCCCCGTGGGTGCGGGGAGCAGACCGACGGTTCGCTGGGCTCGATCTACCTGAAGGGAACATCCCCGCGGGTGCGGGGAGCAGTGCGTGCTGATCACCAGCCGTTCGCGGAACGGGGGAACATCCCCGCGGGTGCGGGGAGCAGGGCCCCGGCCCCGCGGCCGTACGACCAGTGGAGGGAACATCCCCGCGGGTGCGGGGAGCAGCTGGAGTCCCTCAAGGCGTCCGCGGGCGGCTGGGGAACATCCCCGCGGGTGCGGGGAGCAGGCCGCGACCTTGGCGGCTCAGGCGGCGGCCGCGGGAACATCCCCGCGGGTGCGGGGAGCAGCAGGCGTCGGCGTCGAGGGGCTCGTGCAGCTTGGGAACATCCCCGCGGGTGCGGGGAGCAGGAGAGCCGGACGCGGTCGGTGCGGTCGCCGCAGGGAACATCCCCGCGGGTGCGGGGAGCAGGCCTTCCCCTTCTGGGCCAGGTCGACGAGGCTGGGAACATCCCCGCGGGTGCGGGGAGCAGAAGTGATCTCCCCACGGGCAACCACCTGCATCGGGAACATCCCCGCGGGTGCGGGGAGCAGGACGACGGAACTTCAGCCGCGAACAACTGGGTGGGAACATCCCCGCGGGTGCGGGGAGCAGGACAATCCGCAGGTGGCCGCAGCACTGGACAAGGGAACATCCCCGCGGGTGCGGGGAGCAGTTCACCTGGCTGCTCCAGGTCCCGATCCAGTTCGGGAACATCCCCGCGGGTGCGGGGAGCAGTCGCGGTCGTACTCGCTTACCGAGTCACGGCCGGGAACATCCCCGCGGGTGCGGGGAGCAGCCGCTGCCACCTGACGGGAGTAGACGCGCTTCGGGAACATCCCCGCGGGTGCGGGGAGCAGGTGCCGCAGGAAGGGCAGGCCGCCTTGACGTAGGGAACATCCCCGCGGGTGCGGGGAGCAGACTGTCTGACCTGGTGGTCTGGGGCTCGGACTGCACGGTTTCACGTACTTTCACCGATCTCGGCAAAGGGTGCATTTCGTGCTTATCTCTTCCCGGGGTGGGTGCCGATAGCAAATTGATCACCTTATGGCTTGAGTGCGCCTGTCGGGGGCTGGATAGCTCCATCGGCTGCAGATCAAGTCTGTTTTCTCGATTTGGCCTGCTGGGTGTTGGTTTGCGTGTAGGCATCTTGCATGACCAGTGGGGGTGTTGTCGGTTGCGGGCTGTTGCCGCGGCTTCAGGTGTCGGCGCGGTCGGTGTGGGCGAAGCATGATCGTGATGCTGACGGATGGTTGCCCCTGTGGCGGCACATGGAGGACAGCGCCGCCGTCGCCGGCCTGCTGTGGGACGAGTGGCTGCCTTTGGGTGTGCGGCAGTTGATCGCTGGGGCGTTGCCCGGCGGCGAGGGGGACGGGCGCAGGCTCGTCGTGTGGCTTGCGGGTGTGCATGACATTGGCAAGGCGACGCCGGCGTTCGCCTGCCAGGTCGATCAACTCGCCGATGTCATGCGGGAGAAGGGTCTGGAGATGCGGTCCCGGCAGGCGATGGGGCCGGATCGGCGACTGGCACCGCACGGGCTGGCCGGTCAGGTGCTGCTGGGTGAGTGGCTGGAGGAGCGTCACGGGTGGGCGGCCAAGCAGACCGGGCAGTTCACCGTGGCGGTGGGCGGGCATCACGGGGTGCCGCCGGAGAACGGACAGATCAAGGCCCTGTACGACCATGAGGAGTTGCTGCGTACTCCCGGCCGTAGCAGCGGGCTGTGGCGGCAGGTGCAGACGGAGCTGCTCGATGCGTGCGCGGAGTGCTTTGGCGTGGGGGACCGGCTTCAGGCGTGGCGGGAGGCGAGACTGCCGCAGCCCGTACAGGTGTTGCTGACCGCGCTGGTCATCGTCTCCGACTGGATCGCCAGCAATCCCGACCTCTTCCCGTACTTCCCGGATGCTGCGTCTCGTGGCAGTGAGGAGCGGCTGGCGGCGGCATGGCGGGGGCTGGATCTCCCGGCGCCGTGGCGGGCGGCGGAGCCTGTCGGGGAGGCGCAGGTGTTGTTCGTGTCTCGGTTCGGGCTTCCGCAGGGGGCGAGGGTCCGTCCGGTTCAGGAGGCGGCGCTGGCGTTGGCCCGGGAGATGGAGACGCCCGGGCTGATGGTCATCGAAGCTCCGATGGGGGAGGGGAAGACGGAGGCGGCGCTCGCTGTGGCCGAGGTCTTCGCGGCGCGTTCGGGTGCGGGCGGTGTGTTCTTCGCGTTGCCGACGATGGCGACGGGCAATGCGATGTTCCCGCGGCTGCTGGAGTGGCTGAAGCGGCTGCCGGAGGACGGCAGCCGCCGGCACTCTGTGCACCTTGCGCATTCGAAGGCGGCTCTCAACGAGGACTTCGCCGGCCTACTGGCCCGTGGCGGGCAGGTGGCGGCGGTCGACGTTGATGCGGCCGCGCCTGCGCCCGGGCGGCTGGGGGAGCCGACGCGGTCCGCGGGCGCCGAGCTGGTGGCTCATACCTGGCTGCGGGGCCGTAAGAGGGCGATGCTGGCGTCGTTCGTGGCCGGTACCGTCGACCAGCTGCTGTTCGCCGGGCTGAAGAGCCGGCATCTGGCGCTGCGCCATCTGGCGGTGGCGGGCAAGGTCGTTGTGATCGACGAGGCACACGCCTACGACACCTACATGAGCGTCTACCTGGACCGGGTGCTGGCCTGGCTGGGCGCCTACCGGGTTCCCGTGGTCGTACTCTCTGCGACCCTGCCTGCCGCGCGTCGGCGTCAGCTGGTCGAGGCGTACTCCGGGGCGGCCGGCACGCAGGTCGACAGCGCTCCGGCAGACGGGGTGTATCCGCTGCTCACCGCTGTCGCGCCGGGCGGCAGGCCCGTGGTGCGCCATCCGGCTGCTTCGGCCCGGTGCACGGATGTCCGGGTCGAGAGGCTTGCGGACGGTCTGGATGTTCTGGCCGACCGGCTGGAGAGGGAGCTGGCCGACGGCGGGTGTGTGCTCGTCGTTCGCAATACGGTCAAGCGCGTGCTGCAGACAGCCCGTGTGCTGCGGGAGAGGTTCGGCGACGGGGACGTCAGCGTGGCGCACTCGTGTTTCGTGGACGTCGACCGGGCGGCCAAGGACCGTGACCTGCTGAGGCGGTTCGGTCCGCCCGGCAAGGCGACGGGGCGGCCTTCAGGGCGGCATATCGTGGTGGCCAGCCAGGTGGCCGAGCAGTCCCTGGACGTGGACTTCGATCTCCTCGTCAGCGACCTGTGCCCGGTGGACCTGCTGCTGCAGCGGATGGGCCGGCTGCACCGTCACCAGCGCGGGGAGGGTCAGAGCGAGCGACCCGCGCGGCTGCGTGCGGCACGGTGCCTGCTGACCGGCGCCGACTGGGAGGCGGACGTGCCCGTCCCGGTACGCGGATCGGTCGCGGTATACGGGGCGTATGCGCTGCTGCGGTCGGCCGCGGTGCTGCTGCCCCATCTCGACGGCGGGCCGCAGCGTCCCGTGCGGCTGCCCGCTGACATCAGCCCGCTCGTCCAGGGCGCGTACGCCGACGCTCCGGTCGGACCGGAGCATTGGGCGTACGCGCTGGAGGAAGCAAGGGCGCGGTTCGAGCGGCACCGGGCCGATCAGGCCGAGCGGGCGGCTGTGTTCCGCCTCGGCGAAGTCGGCCGTCCCGGCAGGGCGTTGTTCGGCTGGGTGGCGGCCGGGGTGGGCGATGCCGACGACACCCGCACTGGGCGGGCCCAGGTCCGCGACAGCCGGGAGAGCCTGGAAGTCGTCGTCATGCAGCGGCGTGCCGACGGCACCCTCGCCACCCTCCCATGGCTGGAAGCAGACAAGCAGGGCCGCCGGCGCGGGGGGCTGGAGCTGCCGCAGGACCAGGTGCCCACTTCGTTCGCTGCCCGGGCGGCGGCGAGTTGCGGGCTGCGGCTGCCCATCCAGTTCTCCTACGCCGAGACCCTCGACAAGGCCATCGCGGAACTGGAGCAGCTGTATGTGCCCGCCTGGCAGGGCAAGGACAGCCCGTGGCTGGCTGACCAGCTGATTCTCGCGCTCGATGAGGATTGTCAGACCCTGCTGGCAGGCTATGCGCTCTACTACAGCCCTTCCGACGGCTTGGAGGTGACCCGTGACGGAACGGGCGGGAAGTAGCCAGGCAGGTACTTCGTTCAAAAGATCCCCGCTGACGCGGGGAGCAATGTGCTATGCCCCTGGAATCGGGACCATCCCCACGCTGATGGGGAGCAAGACGTGCGTGTCAACACGGCCGCCTGGTGTGGCATCAGTCAGCTGTGGGAGCTTATCCGACTCGGCCTTTGACGGTTGGTGTGGCCTGTGGGGTCACGCATCCTTCGACGAACCCGGCTTCGCCTCTGCCCAGCGCACCATCGGCAAACCGGCAACCGCAGATACGGCACTTGCGAGCGCTGTTGCGATTCCCCATCTGACCCCGTCGTCCTCTGCTCCTCCGAGGGGCAGCCACCTGCCCAGTAAGAGAGCCAGCCAGAAAGTGACGATGACTCCGATGATCACGGCTCCCCACCGCATCCATCCCGACACAGCTTGATTCCTCCCCCTTGAATCGTTGCCGTAAGTACGCCGATACTGTGGAGGGACACGTTGCGGTCTGTCAAACCCCGGGTGTCTACAAGCAAGTTGATGTTGTGTCACACACCAGGGCCGCGGAGTCGAGTGACCGGCGGCAGGAGGCATCCCGTTCATGAATTCTTGTAGGTCTGGAGACGATGCATGATGGAGCCGCCTCAAATCGCACCGGCAGTCCCCTCCTTCAACCTGACGACTCAGCCGTGGATTGGGGTGCTCAACCGCGATGGCTCAGTGGAGGAGCTGTCGCTACACCAGGTGTTCGACCAAGCAAATGCAGTGCGGCGTCTGGTGGGGGATCTGCCGACGCAGGAGTTCGCGCTGCTGCGGCTGCTGCTCGCCCTCGCGCATGACGCCCTAGAGGGGCCTGGCGACGTGGAAGCGTGGGCGGACCTGTGGTCCGACCCGCAGTGCTTGTCGCCGGTCACGACCTATCTGGAGGCACACCATGACCGCTTCGACCTGCTGAGTCCTCGCGCCCCGTTCTTCCAGACCGCTGGGCTGCGGACGGCGAAGGACGAGGTCTCCTCCCTCAACCGGATCGTGGCCGACGTGCCCAACGGGGAGCCGTTCTTCACCGCCCGGATGCCCACCGTCGAACGGCTCACCTTCGCCGAGGCGGCCCGCTGGGTCGTCCATGCCCACGCCTACGACACTTCCGGCATCAAGTCCGGCATGGTGGGCGACGACCGGGTCAAGGGCGGCAAGGTGTACCCGCTCGGCACGGGCTGGGCCGGCGGCCTTGGCGGCGTCTTCGCGGAAGGCGACAGCCTGCGCGAGACGCTGCTGCTGAACCTGGTGGCTGCCGACACCGACGCCCTGGAGTTCACGGCGGACGACCGGCCGGCCTGGCGGCGTGAACCGTGCCCACCTGGCGGCACCGAACGCACGCCGACTGGGCTGCGCGATCTGTACACGTGGCAGTCGCGCCGACTGCGCCTCCATCACGACGAGGACGCGGTCACGGGCGTCGTTCTCGGCTACGGAGACCCGCTCGCGTCCCGGAACATGCACCGCCGCGAGCCGATGACCGCGTGGCGGCGCAGCCTGGCGCAGGAGAAGAAGCTGCGCCAGTCGCCGGTCTACCTGCCCCGCGAGCACGATCCGGCCCGCTCGGCGTGGCGGGGCATCGCTTCCCTCGTCGCGGACCGGTCGGATACGGATACGGTCCAGGGCGCGGAAGCAGCCGCGTACCTGCGTCCCGGGATCCTGGAGTGGATCGCCCGCCTGGTCACCGAGGGGGAACTGCCGCGGGACTTCCTCATCCGGGCCCGGATCGTCGGCGCCACGTACGGGACACAGCAGTCCGTGATCGACGAGGTGGTCGACGACCAACTCGCCATGCCGGTCGTGCTGCTTCACCGCCAGGACCGTACGTGTGCCCGGCAGGCGATCGGAGCGGCCCAGGACGCCGATCAGGCGGTGCAGGCGCTCGGGGATCTGGCCACCGACCTCGCTCGCGCGGCCGGCTCCGAAGGGGAGCAACGGCGATCGGCAGCGCGTGAACTCGGGTTCACCTCGCTGGAGAATCCCTACCGCACCTGGCTCGCAGCCCTCACGGACGCCGGAGAGGCGTTCGAGCGGCGACGTCTGTGGCAGCACGAGGTACACGGCCTGATCAGCCGCCTCGGCGACCGCCTCATCCAGGACGCCGGGGACGCGGCCTGGCAGGGCAGGACCGTCTCCGCCGCCAAAGGCGGCACACAGTGGCTCAACGCCAGCCTGGCCGAACGTTGGTTCCGCCGCCGTCTGGCCAAGGCGCTGGGAGAGCTGTCCGGATCGGCCCCGCAACCGCAGGTCGGGCTGCAACGGTCCGCCACAGTCTCCCCGGACAACTCCGACCAGCTTCAGCCCGGCTCTTTCACGACTGACACGGAGGTGCCCGCATGACCACGGCAACAGCCGCGCCGAGCGTCCGCTCGAGGGTCGCCGAGCTCGCCGCAGAGCAGATCAAGACGTGGCAGGAGGGCTACCTGCGCGACAGCCCCCAGGATGTCGCAGCGCTGGCTCGCCTGCGCCGCGGCGCGGGCCGGGACGCCGCCGATCTGCCCGACCTGTGGACGCTCGTCGACACCTCACCTCTGCACACGCGCCTCGAAGGCGTGCGCCCGCTCAGCGAGGAGGAACTCGTGCGTGCGGAGGACGCCCTGCACGCGGCCCTCACGCTCTGGGCGCTGCACCAGCAGTCCCGTGGCGCGCACATGCACCGCCCCCACACCTACAAACGGCCGGCCGGACTGGGCGCGGCTGTGCGGCGTCTCATGCCGCCGGACGGCATCGACGAGCCCGTCCGCAAGCGCCTGGTGCGCGCCGGCACCGCCCCCGACCTGACCAGCCTGTCCCAGCGGCTGCGCGACTTGATCGTCCTGCTGCGCCGCGCGGACATCCCCCTCGACTACGGCCTGCTCGCCGGGCAGCTCTACACCTGGCAGCGGCCCGGTGGCGCCGACACCATCCGCCGTGAGTGGGGCCGCTCCTTCCACTCCTGGCAGGAACCGGCCGCACAAACCCCCAGCCGGAGCCCCGACGACACCGCCGCCAGCCTCGACGACAGCCACAAGGACGCCTCGTGAACCGCATCTTCCTGGACGTGCACGCCCTGCAGACCGTCCCGCCCAGCAACCTCAACCGTGACGACACAGGCGCGCCGAAGACGGCCGTGTACGGCGGTGTGCCGCGCGCCCGCGTTTCCAGCCAGGCGTGGAAGCGGGCCACCCGCACCTACTTCGACGACGAGCACCTGCTCGATCCGAGCGAACTCGGGGTGCGGACCAAGAAGGTCGTGGAACTGCTCGCCAAGCGCATCACCGAGCTCGCCCCCTCCCTCAGCACCGACACGGCCCTTGCACTCGCCGACGAGACGGTCAAGGCGACAGGGCTGAAGACCGAGGTGCCCAAGCGGAAGGCCGACGCCGCCAAGGAGTCCGGTAACACCCCGGCGCCGGAGGCGAAGTACCTGGTCTTCCTCAGCGCCCGCCAGCTCGACGGCCTCGCCCGCCTCGCCGTCGACGGCGCCGCCGACATCACGGCCTTCCTCAAGGAGAAGACGAACAAGGAGAAGGTCAGGGAGATCGCGGACAGCCGCCACTCCGTCGACATCGCCCTCTTCGGCCGGATGGTCGCCGACGCCGCCGACTTCAACGTCGACGCCGCCGTCCAGGTCGCCCACGCCATCAGCGTGCACCGGGTGGACAACGAGTCCGACTACTACACGGCCGTCGACGACGAGAACACCGAGGAAGAGACCGGCGCCGGAATGATCGGCACCGTCGACTTCAACTCCGCCACCCTCTACCGCTACGCCGCCCTCGGCGTCCACCAGCTCGCCGCCAACCTCGGCCAGGGCCTGCGCGAGGACGAGCCGAGGACCGAGCCGGTGCGCCGTGCGGTCGAGGCGTTCGTGCACAGCTTCGTCGCCTCACTGCCGACGGGAAAGATCAACACCTTCGGGCACCACACCCTGCCCGACGCGGTCGTGGTCAAGTTGCGCACCACCCGCCCGATCAGCTTCGTCGCCGCCTTCGAAGAACCCGTCCGCGGCGACCAGGGCGGCCACGTCCGGGAGGCATCCGACCGCCTCGCCGCCTACGTCCCGGACATCGAACGCGCCTACGGCGACCAGGACTCCACCTTCAGCTGGGTCCTGCGCGTCGGCCCCAACACCCTCAAACTCGCCGACCTCGGCACCGAGTCCGACACCCTGGGCGACCTCGTCACCGCCGTCGGCCAAGCCGTCGCCGAACGCCTGGGTAAGCCCGCATGAGCGGCGTCCTCACCCTGCGGCTGGCCGGCCCCCTGCAGTCCTGGGGGGCCTCCTCCCGCTTCACCCGCCGCACCACCGAGTCCGCCCCCACCAAGAGCGGCGTCATCGGCCTGCTCGCGGCTGCGGCAGGCATCGAACGCGGCGACGACACGGAACTCGCGCCCCTGGCAGCGTTGCGGTTCGGCGTCCGGATCGACCAACCCGGCACCCGCATCCGGGACTTCCACACCGCCCACCACGCCGTCACCGGCAAATCCATGCCGCTGTCGGAACGCTTCTACCTCGCCGACGCCGTCTTCGTCGCCGCCCTCGAAGGCGAGCACACACTGCTCACCGATCTGCACGCAGCGCTGAAATCCCCGGTCTACCTGCCGTTCCTCGGCCGCCGCTCCTGCCCGCCCGCCGCACCGCTCGAGCTGGGCCTGTACGAGGACGCCTGCCTGGAGCGCGTTCTCCGAGAGGTGCCGTGGCAGGCGTCCGCCTGGTACCGCAAGCAGCACCGCTTCCGTCCGGAGGAAGGACTGACGGTGCTGTGGGAGGCGGCAGCCGGCGAGCACGGCGGTGCTGACACTGTGCGCGACCAGCCGCTCAGCTTCGCCGCCGCACACCGCCGACACGCCCTGCGCACCGTCGTCACCACCAACGTTGCGGTGCCCGGCGCCGTCACGGGCGGCACTCCGCGGCATGACCCGTTCGATGCTCTGGAGGATGAGAGCAGCTGATGTTCCTCTCCCGCTTCCGCGTGAACACCGCCCGTCCCGGCGCCCGCCGGCTGCTGTCCTCGCCGCAGGCCCTGCACGCAGCCGTTATGTCCTCGTTCCCCGGCCTGCTGCCCACGGACGTCCCCACACCGGGCGCGCCACGGGTGCTGTGGCGCCTGGACCACCAGGCCCGCGCCGAGGTGCTGCTGTACATCGTCAGCCCCGACCGCCCGGACCTCACCCACCTCGTCGAGCAGGCCGGCTGGCCAGCGGCAGCCGCAGCCGACCCACACACCCCCGGCTGGCAGACCAGGCCCTACACCCCGTTCCTCGACAAGCTCTCCACAGGCGACCGCTGGGCCTTCCGGCTGACCGCCAACCCGGTCCACACCATCCGCCGCACCCCCGACGAGCCCCGCAAGATCACCGCCCACCTCACCCCCGTCCACCAGATGGCATGGCTGATCGACCGCCAGGAGCGCAGCGGCTTCCGCATCCTGGAGAAGGCCGACGACAAACGTCTCCTGCCCAGCGGCACGACGTACCAGGGCAAACACGAACACCACGGCGACCGCTACGAGCTGTCCATCCGCGACCACAACAGCCGCTCCTTCGACAAAAGGCCCACAGACGACGACAGGAAGACCAAACCCGTCACCCTCGTCGCCGTCACCTTCGACGGTCGGCTCGAAGTCACCGACCCCGCAGCCCTGCGCCGCACCCTCACCCAGGGGATCGGCCGGGCCAAAGCCTACGGCTGCGGCCTGATCACCCTGGCGCCCCTCACCCCGCCCGCCCGGCAGACACCATGACCACGATCTCCCAGCACGCCGCACTGACACCGCGACAACTCACCCGCACCGCCGAGCGGATCTCCTTCATCTACCTGGAACGGTGCACCGTCCACCGGGACGCCAACGCCATCACCGCCCAGGACGCAGAAGGCACCACCCACATCCCGTCGGCGACCATCGGCACCCTCCTCCTCGGCCCCGGTACCCGCATCACCCATCAGGCGATGAGCGTGCTGGGAGAAACCGGCGCGGCCGTCTGCTGGGTCGGAGAACGCGGCGTGCGCTACTACGCCGCCGGCCGCGCCCTCACCCGCTCCTCGGCACTCATGGAAGCCCAAGCCCGGCAGTGGGCCAACGCGCGCAGCCGCCTCGCCGTGGCCCGCGCGATGTACCGGCTGCGCTTCCCCGACGAAGACCCCGCCGGCCTGACCCGCCACGAACTCCTCGGCAGGGAAGGACGCCGCGTCAAAGACTGCTACCGCGCCCAGGCCGCCCGCACCGGCATCCGCTGGCGCGGCCGCCAGTATGCCCCCGGCGATTTCACTGCCGCAGACGCTGTCAACCAGGGCATCACCGCGGCAGCCCAGTGCATGTACGGGATCGCCCACGCCGTCGTCACTTCACTGGGCTGCAGCCCAGCCCTCGGCTTCGTCCACTCCGGACACGAACTGTCCTTCGTCCTTGACATCGCCGACCTCTACAAGACCGAGATCGGCATCCCACTCGCGTTCGACGTCGCTGCGCAGGACGAGGAGGACGTCGGCCCCCGCACCCGCCGCGCTCTGCGGGACCGCATCAACGAAACGTCCCTGCTGGAGCGCTGCGTCGACGACATCAAGCACCTTCTGCTGCCGACAGGAACCAGCTCGGCCGACCCCGGCGGCGACCGGGACGTGGTCACCCTCCAGAGCGACGGTGGCCGAGAAGTCCCCTCCGGCTTCAACCACGACGACACTGGCGACTACGAACAGGTGGCCTGGTGACCGTCATCGTCCTCACCAACTGCCCCGCAGGACTCCGTGGCTTCCTCACCCGATGGCTCCTGGAAATCTCCGCAGGCGTATTCGTGGGCAACCCGTCAGCCCGCATCCGCGACGCGCTCTGGCACGAGGTCCAGCAATACGCCGGTCAAGGACGCGCCCTGCTCACCCACACCACCAACAATGAACAGGGCTACACCTTCCGCACCCACGACCACGCATGGCACCCCCTCGACCACGACGGCGTCACCCTTATCCACCGCCCTGACATGAAACCCCCGTCCCCGCAGGCGCCCCAACCCACCACGGCTCCTCCCGGATGGAGCAAGGCGGCCAAACGCCGACGCTTCGGAAAAGCCTGAAGGTCATTTGGGTGAGTTTGGGTCGATTGTCGGGTTCGGAGAAAGTGCTCTGGAATCCGTCGCCCCAGAGGTAAACACCCAGGTCAAACAGTCTGCTCCCCGCGCCCGCGGGGATGTTCCCGCTGGTACTCGTACGGCGGATCGTCCTCGAGACTGCTCCCCGCGCCCGCGGGGATGTTCCCATCCGCGAGTCGCACCTGGCGAACAAGAAAGACTGCTCCCCGCGCCCGCGGGGATGTTCCCGGCGAACGCGCCTTTGTGCGCCTGTTCTGAGCCTGCTCCCCGCGCCCGCGGGGATGTTCCCACGAGACCGGCCACGGCCCCGAGCCCGATGGCCTGCTCCCCGCGCCCGCGGGGATGTTCCCGTGTACGCCCTCGTGACCCGGTCCGACACGTTCTGCTCCCCGCGCCCGCGGGGATGTTCCCACGAAGATGAGATTCCGGAGCAGCGAACCCATCTGCTCCCCGCGCCCGCGGGGATGTTCCCGTCACGGGGAACACGGGTTCCACCGTGACGGACTGCTCCCCGCGCCCGCGGGGATGTTCCCCAGCGCCAGCACGGCAGGCCGAGCCGGTGGGACTGCTCCCCGCGCCCGCGGGGATGTTCCCGTCTTCCATGACGGGCCCGGCGAGCAGGAAGGCTGCTCCCCGCGCCCGCGGGGATGTTCCCCTTTTGCCAGACATGCCCATTTCTGCGTTGGCCTGCTCCCCGCGCCCGCGGGGATGTTCCCCGCACGCTGCATCTCGCCGAGCAGGCCCGTGACTGCTCCCCGCGCCCGCGGGGATGTTCCCACGAGCCCCGTCATGAACTTCCGCAAGGGCGGCTGCTCCCCGCGCCCGCGGGGATGTTCCCGTCCGCGGCGTGGATGCCACCTTGAACTTCGCCTGCTCCCCGCGCCCGCGGGGATGTTCCCCGGACGGTGCAGCAGCAGGGCCGTCTGCTGCGCTGCTCCCCGCGCCCGCGGGGATGTTCCCTCCTGCCGGCCGCCACCCTGCCCCGAGTTGCCCTGCTCCCCGCGCCCGCGGGGATGTTCCCTCGACCAACGGCAACATCGCCGACCTGGTCGCCTGCTCCCCGCGCCCGCGGGGATGTTCCCGACGCCGTCGTCGGCGCCGTCTACCGCATCAACTGCTCCCCGCGCCCGCGGGGATGTTCCCGCGAAGGTCTTCGCCTCACTGGTGAACGAGGACTGCTCCCCGCGCCCGCGGGGATGTTCCCGCGCGACTGAAGATCGTACGAAACAAGCTGCTCTGCTCCCCGCGCCCGCGGGGATGTTCCCCGGCACGACGGTGAAGTGCTGCGGGATTTCCTCTGCTCCCCGCCCGCGGGGATGTTCCGAACATGCGCTGGCTGCCGAAGCACCACATGGACTGCTCCCCGCGCCCGCGGGGATGTTCCCGGGCTGCCCACCCAGACATCGCAGCCCGCGGTCTGCTCCCCGCGCCCGCGGGGATGTTCCCGGGCTGCACGTGGCCCTTGCCGAATACCCCATCCATGCTGGTCAGGCAGCATGTCGGTACTCGTGGAGCGTGCCACCAAGCCGCGCTCGTCGTCGAATATCCAGATGGGCGATCCGGTTCGAGTCCTCGATCGGGGCGGGCAGCGGGTGGAGGGGGCGGGCGTTGGCGAGTCCCTGGTGCGGCCTGTGCTCGTTGTAGAACCTCTCGAACTCGCGCAGTGCGTGGAGCAGGTGGTGCGGGTTCCAGATCAGGGTGCGGTCCAACAGCTCGCGCCGGCAGGTCGGCACCCACCGTTCCATGATCGAGTTCATGCGAGGCATCCGTACTCCGCTGAGAACCTGGAAGAGCATTTCCGCGCCGCGGCGGTCCAGCTCGAGGTAGCCGAGCTCGTCGATTTCGAGACGGTCGACGCGTCCGTAGCGGGCGACGATCTTGCCCAGCTGCTTGTCGTCTGCCGCCTCGACCAGCTCGTTCACCAAGGCTGCTGCGGTGGTGTAGCGGACTCGGTAACCGGCCATGGCGGCCGCGGTGCCCAGCCCGATCAGCAGGTGCGACTTGCCGGTGCCGAGCCCCCGATCAGACACAGGGGGTGCCCCTTGGCGATCCACTCGCAGGTGGCGAGATTGTGGATGACCGCCGGATCGACGTTGGGGTGGACGGTGTAGTCGAACTCCTCTCCTTATCTGGGGTAGTAGTCAAGGATTCTTGCAAAGCTGCTGTTCAGGACGCTGCGGACGCGTCGGGAAGGCGGCTGAGGGGCGCCCTCCGCCCAGGTTGCCTGCTCTTGGAGGTAATCCGCTGTCCTGTTGGAGTGGTGCTTCCATAGGATCACGTCATGACTGCCGACGCCCCGCTCACCCGAGAGTCGTTCCGGCGCCTCCACCCGATCAGCACGCCCCGGCCCGTGTCTCAGTTGCCGGATCGTGTCTGGACTGACGAGGACTGGGACCGGATCCAGCGCGGATATCGAGCCCGGGACATGGATGAGAAGTGGAACGTCTTCGTTGAAGGCGATGTCCTTTTCATGCACCGGAGTTGGACCGGTCACGGCGTCTATGAGGTGTCCTTTGCCCCCGCAGCTGGTCGCGGGAGGAGGATCGCCTCTGCCGTGGTGGAGGCCGATGGGGAGCGCTATCGGAGCATGGGCGACGAGTACGACTGTCTGATGATGGAGCTGATCATCAGCGCGATCGTCCTTGGCGAGCCCGCCGCCGAACTCCGGGCTGGCCTTGTTAAGTTGACTGCCAGGGCTTCGGGAAAGAGTGATCTTCCCTCGGGTCTGGTGGAGCACAGTGTTCTGGGACTGCGCTCTGGATCGTAAGCCGGCTTCCAGCGGGACGGACTCGACGCGACCTCCGCCGCGGCGGGAACCGAACTGTCGGACACTCTCGGTGTCGATGCCACGCTGCTCGACCCCGGCGCCTGCTGGATCGAGACGGGGCACCCTTGACGGGTGCCCCATCCGCTTCGGCGCATGCCGGAGGAGTGCTATCCGACGATCACCGGCTGCCCGAGGTGTGGCAGGTGAGAAGTCGTATAGGGCGAAGGTGGCCCACCCAACCGGTGTCCGGAGCCGCTACTTTCCGGGACGTCCGAGCTGGTGGACGGTCCAGCCGGCCGCGCGCCAGGACTCGGCGTTGAGAGTGGTGCGGCAGTCCACGAGCAGGGGCGTCCCGGGCCGGTCCACGAGGGTGTGAGGGTCGACCTGCTGGTACTCGGGCCACTCTGTGGCCAGCACGACGACGTCGGCACCGTCGAGCGAGGCGGGCAGGTCGTCGGAGTAGTCGAGCTCGGGGTTACGGATCATGGCAGTGGCGACGGCCTGCGGGTCGTGGACCGTGACAACACCTCCGGCCTCCTGGAGGACGTGGGCCAGAGCGAGAGCCGGAGACTCGCGGACGTCGTTGGTGCCGGGCTTGAACGCGGCACCCCACACGGTCACCCGAGCGCCCTGCACAGGCTGGTCGCCCAAGGCACGGGTGATGAGGTCCATGGCAACGCCGGTGCGGGCTTCGTTGATGCGCTCGGCGGCGCGCAGGAGGGTGGCTGCCGCGGCGGCGCCCAGTTGCCCGGCGGAGGCGGTGAATGCGCGGATGTCCTTGGGGAGGCAGCCGCCTCCGTAGCCGATGCCGGGCTGCATGCCGCCGGACCCGATGCGGGGGTCGATGCCGAGAATGTCCACGATCTGGGAGATGTCGGCGTCGGCGGCATCGCACATGTCGGCGACGGCGTTGATGTACGAAATCTTCAAGCCGAGGAAGGTGTTCGCGGCGCCCTTGGCGAGTTCGGCGGTCTGCGGGTCGGTGACGAAGAGGGGGACACCGGCGTCCAGGATCGGGGCGTAGACGTCGCGGATCGCCTTCTCCGCCGAGGCGGTGGTGAGCCCGGCGATGAGGCGGTCCGGACGGAGGGTGTCCTCGACCGCGTGCCCCTCCCGGAGGAACTCCGGGTTCCACACGACGTCGACGTCTTCGCCAGCGGGAGCCAGGCTCTGGGCGAGGGCCGTGACACGGCGGGTAGTACCGACAGTGACGGTCGACTTCCCGACGATCGTGCACGGGCGGTTGAGATGGGGGGCGAGTTGACGGATGGCGCCGTAGACCTGTCCGGTGTCGTAGGAGCGGCCGTCGGCGTCGATGGGGGTACCGACGCCAATGAAGTGCAGCTCGGCGAAGGTGGCAGCCTCGCGGAGGTCGGTGGTGAACCGCAGGCGCCCGCTCTCGGTGTGGCGGGCGAGCAGCTCGGGAAGCCCGACCTCGAAGATGGGGCACTCGCCCGCGTTGAGCCGGTCGACCTTGGCCTGATCGACATCCACGCCGATGACCTCGTGGCCCAGTTCAGCCATCGCCGCCGCGTGCGGGATGCCGAGGTGGCCACAGCCGATTACTGAAATGCGCATCCGTGACTCTCACTCTTGGGAGGGGGCCCGCGTGCGGGGCCGGGGACAAGCTCAGAGGCTACTGCCGTTGCCCGGCCCCACAGTTCAGCCGTTGTCGGTGTCGAGGTTCAGCAGCCGCTCCAGGTCACCGATCGCGTCGGCGGCCGTCTTCCGTACGACGACATCACCGGTCTGCGGCGCCTCCAGCGGGTACGCGAACCAGGACCCGTCCGGGCGCGGGAATCCCTCCGGGTCGACGTGGAACACCTTGAGACCGGCCGCACGGGCCCGCTTGGCCACCCGCCGCCGGTCGGCGTGCAGCCCGACCACGACCAGGGCCTTCGCGTCGGGGTGGAAGGTGACCGGAGGAATCCGCTGGTCGTAGCGGCGCATGAACTCCTCCTCGAACCCGGCGCGCGCGCCGAGCGCGTCGAAGTTGTTCGTGATGAACGGCCCGACCATGTGCCCGGCCTCCTCCATGCGCTTGAGCGCGTGCAGGGCCGGGGTGACCTCGGCGTTGAAGCACGCCCGGTACATGTCCGACAGCTCGCCGACCTTGTCCTCCGTGTCGAGGAATATCTCCGCGAGCAGCGGGTCCCGGCCCGGCGCCAGGACGAACGTGAAGCCCTTGCCGAGCAGCTCGTCCTCGATCTCGTTGACGTGGTACATCTCGTGGAGCCGGTGCAGCGGCGGAATCCCGGCCTCGTAGGAGACACCACAGCCGACCTCGACCTGGAACGGCAGGAAGTCTGCAAGCTGCGCCAGGTCGCCGGCGTAGACCGGCTGCCCGGGGGTGTCCTTGACCCGGACACCGTGGGTCAGGACCTCCCACGGCCGACGCCGGATCGCCCTCGGCGGGAACGTGTTGACGGAGGTGAACGTGGTGTCGATGACCTCGTAGCCCGCCGGAAGCCGGCGGCCCGCCCGCAGATCCTCAGGGTGTTCTTCGACGCGGATCATGTGGACACGCAGGTCACCCAGCTCGAACCGGCCCGGCCCGATCTGCTTCCATCCGCCCTCGGTCAGCATGGCGTGGTTCTCCTCCCACGCCACGTCGATCTCGGCCTGCGGCGCCGCCACCGAGTGGTACAGATACATCTGCTGCATGGCCAGCGATGGCGCCGCGGTGGTGTCCACTAGCCCGTACTGGTGCCAGTAGTGGACGATGCGGCGGCGCGCGTCACTCTCGCCTGTCCAGCCGGAGTTGGAGGCGGTCTCCTCCTGCTGGGTGCGCCGCCAGATGCCCTCCTCCTCGAAGCGGGGCCGGTCCGCGTTCACCCCGTAGTAGTCGTGCCACTTGCGGAGCTGCGCCTCATCGAGCTGGTCGATGACCGTAACGGGAAAGTGCATGTCGTGTCCTCGATCTCTCATTCGAAACGATCCGCCCTTTTGGAGAAGGAGCGGCGGGGTGAGCTAGCTGAGGGCGGCCACCGCGTCGGTGAGCACGGAGGTCAGGAAATCGATGTCCTCGCCGCTGGAGTTCAGCGGGGGCGCGACGACCAGGCCTTCGCTGCGCGGGTCACCAGTTCCGGTGAACGGGTAGAAGAAGACGCCTCGCCGCTCGCACTCCTCCACCAAGGGCCAGAGCAGGCCCGGCGTGACCTCCACCCCGTACAGGTAGCCGACGCCACGGACATCCCGCACCGACGCCCAGTCGGCCAGGGACCGCAGAGACGTTCCGAGACGCTCTCCGCGAACCGCGAAGGCGCCGAAGTCCATGGACTCCAGCTCGTCCAGGACTCCAAGGCAGGCCGCCGCCTGGAGCGGGTGGGTGGCCATGGTGCCCATTGCGGGCAGCGGGTCCACGTCCTTGTGCCGCAGCACAGGCGCGATCTCCGGCGACACCAGCACCGCGCCCACACTGACGTAGCCGGCGCCCAAGCCCTTGGACAGGATGACCAGGTCGGGCTCGCACCCGTCCCAGTGATGACTCGCCAGAGGCGTGCCGGTGCGCCACAGCCCGGTCAAGACCTCATCGTGAATGACCAGGACGTTCCGCTCCCGGCAGATCTCCGACACCCGCCGCAGGTAACCCCGCGGGGGCACGAAGGCGCCGCCCGTGGTCCCGTTGATGGGCTCGATCAGGACCGCGGCGACGTTCTCCGCGCCCCTGCTGTCGATCGCCCGCGCCACCTCGTTGGCACACGAGGCATCGCACCCGTGCCCTTCATGGGCGTGGCCGTGCGTCGGCGGGTAAGGCGCCGGGAAGGCGGGGCCGAGACCGAGCGAGTCCTCCGGCCGCGGGCGCCTGGCGTGATTCCCCGCGAGAGCGAGGGTCAACATGCTGTTGCCGTGGTAACTCAAATCGGACGTCAGGATGTCTCCGCGTCGCTTCCCGTTGCGAACCCGCACGATGTTCCGCGCCAGGCCCACCGCGACCTCTACGCCGAGCGTCCCGCACGTGGCCAGCGCGACCGAGTCGTCGGGGCGTCCAACGGCCGTGCACAGGCGGTCCATCAGCTCCATCTGGATGTGGGGCTGGACGACAGCGGCGCCCCCGAACGAGTAACGGGGGAACTGCTGCTCGATACGGGCGAAGACCTTGGGACTGCTCTGCCCCACGTTCGCGCAGAGGAGTCCGCTCGATCCGTCGAAGATGCGGCTGCCGTCGGTGCGGTGGAGCCACGGTCCCACCGCACGCTCGACATCGAAGTCCGGCAGGGGGCGGGAGGACGTCAGCAGCCTGCCGCGGAGCTTGACGTTGGAATCCTGATCCACAGAGAGGTCCTTTCTCAGGTGGGACGGCCCGCACGTCCCTTCTGCGGGGGCCGGGCCGTTGATACGAGTCGGCCACCGTGCAGGGGTCTATAGCGTCGGAGCGTCTGCGTAGCCGCTGAGGACCACGCACACGTGGCTGGCGTCCAGTGGGTAGTCCGTTCTCGATCTCCAGCCCGCCCCCAGGTTGCGGATCTGCTCTGGGGTGAGGTTCCTTGCCCATCGGGGCGGGGGCGGGGCGCCTGGTTCGACGAGCGGCACCGTGAGGTGCAGTTGGCCCTTGGGGGTCAGCCAGCGGCCGGCGTCGACGAGGAACCGTTCCCGGTCCAGATAGGGCAGGGTGTTGCGGCACATGATCAGGTCGAACGTGCCGGGCTGCAGGCTGGCCGGGACGGACCGGGCGACGAAGTCGTGCTGGGCGTACATGAGGTGGGGTCCGGAGCCCTGCCATCGGGCCATGGCCAGGGCCGTGGGTGAAACGTCCATGCCCAGGACGCCCAGGCCTGCCGCAGCCAGTCGACGTGACCAGTGGCCGGTTCCACATCCCGCATCGAGCGCCAGCATTCCCGGGGCCGCGTCCACGTGCTGGTGGAAGAGTTCCATCTCCGCATCGGTGATGGGCACGCGCATCCTCGCGTCCCTGGTGTACCAGGCGTCCCACTCCGCAGCCGCAGACAGCGGCACTATCCCCGGGGCCGTGGGCACGGGCAGGAGGTCAGGCATGGAAGAACCCCCTCGCGCGGTCCACGTCCGTGACCTGGCCGTGGTGCGCGTCGATTTCGGCTCGGGCGGCGTGGGCGTAGTGCTGCACCACCGAGGGGCTGAAGGCGTGCGTGGCAAGAGAGCCCTCCGTGAATTCGGCCACTGCCTCGTCGAGAGTGTGCGGCACCGGCCCCGGGAGCGGATTGGCCTCATAGGCGTCCCCTGTACAGGGGTCCGGCAGCATGGGGTGCTTCGTGATGCCGTGGAGGATTCCCGCGAGGACCGCGGCGAGTGCGAGGTAGGGGTTGGCGTCGGCGCCCGGGAGCCGGACCTCCAGCCGGGTGTCCTTGTGGCGGCCGGCGACCCTGATGGCACAGGTGCGGTTGTCGTACCCCCACGTGAAGTTCGTCGGTGCGAAGGAGTAGGGAGCGAATCGCCGGTAGGAGTTGGGATAGGGGGCGTACAGCGGTGCCATCTCGGGCAGTGCGTCGAGGAGTCCGGCAATGGAATGCCCGAGGGCCTCGGGAAGACCCGCGCCAAACCCCGTCTCGAACTTGGGCTCGCTGTCACGCCACAGGGAGACGTGGAAGTGCAGGCCGGAGCCGATGCCCGTCTCGGGGGCGGCCATGAACGTCGGCGTCATACGCTGCGGTGCGGCAATGGCCCGCACAGCGTGCTTGTGCACGGCGTACGTGTCGCAGGCCCGCATCGCATCGCCGTACGGCCACGTGACCTCGATCTGTCCCGGTGCCCCTTCCGTCTTGATCGCCTCGACCGGTGCGTCGGCCTGGTGCAGCGCGTCCCGGAGGGCTCCGAAGAACGCGGAGAGGCCGGGGGGATGGTCGAGGGCATAGTCGAGGTTGTGGGGCGACACGGGCGTCAGGCCCCGGTATCCCGCTCGGCGGCTACGTTCTGCGCTGCCGTGGTAGAGCAGGAACTCACTCTCGATGCCCACCCGGACCTCCCACCCGAGGTCTGCCAGGTACTTGATCTGTTGGCGCAGCATCTCCCGAGGTGCCACCGGGATGCGGTAGCCGTTGTGGTCGTGGGCGTCGCCAAAGATGAGAACGGTGCCGGGCAGGTAGCTCAGACGCCGGATGGCACCCAGATCGGGGACGACCCTCAGGTCTCCGTACCCTTCGTGCCAGCCGGTGAGCCCGAAGCCGTCCTGCGGGGTCATGTTGACGTCGGACGCCAGGATGTAGGCGCACATCTCCGACCCGGCGGGAAGCTGCGTGAGGAAGTGGAGAGCGTCGAAGCTCTTCCCCTTCAGGCGGCCCATCAGGTCCGGGACGCCGAGCATCACCGTGTTGATCTCGTGGGCCTGGACGAGCTCGCCGAGCCTGTCACGGGTGAGACGGTCGTTGATCTCGTCGGTCATCACAGCACGTCCCCGGCAAGAGCAGCGTTCTGAGCAGCGGAGCCGAGCGGGGGAACCTTGTAGTCGCGCTTGCCCTTGGTGATCCACGTGATCCAGGCCAGGACGAGGACCACGGCCAGTGCGAAGCCTGCGTAGTTGAACGACTCGGCGGTGATCGGGGAGGCCTGCGGCAGGCAGAACGCGACCGTCAGGACGATCACGTACACCACGGAGAGGAGCCCAAGGGGGCGGCTCCAGCCTCCGAGGTGCCAGGGTCCGGGCTGGAAGTCCCGGCCGGCGCGGAGGCGGAGGTAGACGGGGATCGCGTAGGCGGGGGTGATCCCGATGACGTTGATCGCGGTGACGGCGGCGTACGCGGTCGGCGAGTACAGGCTCGGCAGCGCCAGGACCAGGGCGACGCCGACGGACAGCCACACCGCGGTGATCGGGGTGCGGGTGCGGTGGCTGACCCGCCGCCACGTCGACGAGAACGGCAGGGCTCCGTCGCGGGAGAACGCGTACAACATCCGGCTCGCAGCGGCGGTCTCCGCGTTGCCACAGAACAACTGTGCGACGATCACGACGATCAGCAGTCCCTTGGCCATGCCGGTGCCGAGGACGTCGATGAAGATCTGCGCCGGGGGGACACCAGTACTCGAACCGAGGGTGCCGTCGTAGTCCTGGACCGCGAACAACAGGCCTGCAAGGAGCACGAAGCCGGCCGCCCAGGACCAGGCGATCGAGCGGACGATGCCGCGGGGCGCCGCTATCTGGGCCTGAGTGGTCTCCTCCGACAGGTGGGAGGAGGCGTCATAACCGCAGAACGTATACGCAGCCAGCAGGCAGCCGAGAGCGGCCACGTAGACGGGGCTGGAGAAGCCGGTGCCGTTGTTGTAGTGCCCGAACACGAAGGACACCGACTGGTGCTGGGCCGGGGCCAGGGTGAGCGCCCCGACGATCAGAGCGACGCCGAAGAGCTGCCACCACACGGAGATGTTGTTGAGGACGTTGACCAGCCGGACCCCGGCGGCGTTCAGCGCGCCGTGGAGGACCAGGATGCCCGCGAAGATCAGGATCGTCGTCTCCGGCGTGGGCGTCAGACCCCACTGGAGACTGGCGAACGCTCCGACGAACAGGGCACAGCCGTAGTCGATGCCTGCGATGGCGCCGAGCAGGCCGAGGAGGTTGAGCCAGCCGGTCACCCACGCCCAGCGGGGGCCGCCGAGACGGTGGGCCATGTAGTAGAGGCCGCCTGAGGTGGGGTAGGCGGACGTCACCTCGGCCAGGCACATCCCCAGAATTAAGGTCATGGCGCCGATGCCGACCCAGCCCCAGATCATGACGGCGGGGCCGCCGGTGTTCAGGCCGTAGCCGAACAGCGTCATGCCGCCGGCCAGGATGCAGATCACGCTGAAGCTGATCGCGAAATTGCCGAATCCTCCCATCCGGCGGGACAGTTCGGGCTGGTAGCCATGCGCGCGCAGCGCGGCATCATCGTCAAGGCGTGCATGGGCTCTACTCGCAGACAACGGAGAAATCCTCTGGTTGTAGGGGGTGGAGTGGTGTGCCAGGTATGGCCCGCATGAGGGCGGAGGTGCTCGACTGCTCATCGGCGACCGTTGCGGTCTCTGAGGGCTCTCTTGCGTGCGGAGCGGAAGTCGTCCTGCCACCACGCAGGGTTCTGGGTGACGTGGGCCCACGGTGCGGGGGTGGCGTAAGGGCCGATCGCGGTGAAGACGTCTGCGGCGTTTCCTACGCCGGTGGCGCTGAGGGCGTGTGCGAGATGGTTCAGATCCGTCAGTGAGTGTTTGCGCGGGTCGCGCGCCTGCCGCTTCTGGCCGGCTGATGTCGCTCCCGGCGCAGGTGCGTTGAACCACCACTCAAGGCCCCGCCACGCGTAGTGGGCCTTCTGGGCAGTCGCCCAGAAGGCAATCACTTTGGTGGTCTGGCTCTGTGCGATGGAGCGCCGGTAGGTCTCGACGAATGCGTACAGGGGCAGCAGCGTCACCGCAGCGCCTTCGGGTGCTGTGCTTGCCACCCACAGAGCGAAGTCCAGGTCACCCGCCCCGCGGGCCTGCAGGACCTGAAGGACCCGGGGGTAGGCCTCCCGGTTGTACGGATCCCGGACGTGGACCCAGTTCAGCACTGTCCACGGTCCGGGCGGCAGAAATCCGTCCCTGTGCACAAACCAGTTCAGCCGGCTGTGCGGCCATGACTGATCGACGTCGGTCTGCGCCAAGGCGAGGAAACAAACCCCCGGTACCGGATCCTCCGGCCACGCGCTTGCCGCGGCCCTGCACGCCTGGTCTGCGACATAGGCCGCGCGGCGTAACTTCTCACCGCGCACGCCGTCACGGAAGGCGTAGAGCGCCCGCTGCGTCAGTACTCGGGCCCACATCATCAGCGCGCTCACACTGCCGGGCTCTTCTTCCCGCCATGCTTCGATGGCGTGGCTCTTGGCGGCGCCCACGGCCAGAGCCTGACTGCGCGACGTCCGTAAAGCCCAGTTCGTTCCGGTGCTTCGAAGCAGCTGCTGCGCTGCGCGCCAGCGGTCCATTTGCAGGTCTTCCATGGCGAGACGCAGCTCGTGGTCCCGTCCTGCAGAGTGAACGATCAGGTCTATGACATCGGTGGCCATCAGTGCACCTCCGAGTGCACAGATGCGGATCCAGCCGCCTGCGGAACCGGGGTAAGTAAGCAAGACATGGGGGGTTGGTGTCCTCAAAACGGGATGGAGGAGCCGTCGGACTGCAGGAGGCTGAAGCCCTAGTTCTGGGGGAGCCAGAGCGGCTTCTGCGGCCCGAGGGCCGATCAGGCGGGTCCGGGAGCGGCCGCCGTGGAGACGCACCGCTGGGAAGCGGCTGGCCATGGCTAGCGGTCGGCGTGTTTGCAGCCGAGTGGAGGGCGAGGGGGGCCGTTGGTAGAGGGGCATGCCCCTGACGCGGACGACCAGGCCGTGGAGCCTTGAGGCGTGCGGTCAGCGCTGGCCGAGGGGCGCGGACGACTGGGCGTGAGCGGCGGTGTATTCGTTGATCCCGGCTTCGTGGTATCCGAACATGCGGCCTCGCGTGGGCCAGTCATCGACGGGTGTAGAGGCACCCCAGCAGACGGTTCTCGGCTCCCACGGCGAGCCGAGCGGCTTACGCTGGCGGACCTTGGGATACCGCTCTGGATGTGCTTCCAGCTGCAGAATGACGATCAGTGCCTCGCCCCAGTTCCCGACGGTCACTTCCCCCGCTACGCGAACCCCGCCCACGGGCACCGCCAGCCGGCTCACGCCTGCGCCGGAGACCCGGGCTGAGCTGAGATCGAGGACGAGGCTCTGCTCGAGCAGGCCGGGCTCCGCCAGACGCTGAGCAAGCGCCGCCCGCTCCCGCTCATCGGCGGATGTCTCCTGCACTGCTGCGAAGGCACTCCGTCCGAGCGTGCGCCGGGGTACGTCCCAGACATCGAACTGCCGCCGCAGCCATCCGATTCCCACACCGTAGTCACGGCAGAGCGCCGCCATAGACGCGCCCTCGCAGGTGTATCGGCGGACCACGGTCGCCTTCTGGGCGATAACTGCTGCGCGATTTGCTGAGACCTCGCGCTTGGTGCGGTGATTCGTCATCAGTCTGTCTCCCGGGCGGCCTCGAAGAGACCTGACGGCTGCGGGAATGGGGGCGGGGAATGAGGTCTGTCGGGTGCGCACCGCGGTGGACACCCGACAGACCGGGCCCGCGCCGGGGGCACGCGGGGGCTTCGAATTACTGAAGGAGGAAGAAGGGCGGCGGTCCGCTCGATACCGCGGGGGCCCGTGGTTTGCCAGTGCCTGGGCGAGCGGACCAGCTCCGCGAAGTCACCCATGTCCATGGCCGGTGCGGCCGCTGACGTCTGCTGCGGCGGCGTGAACTCCAAAGCGGCCATCAGACGGCAGGTTCCTTTGCTGCGGGCACTGCGAGAGAGCACCAGGTCTTCGTGCAGTCGGGCTGACACCCCAGGAGCCGCCGTACTCGGAAGCGATGGACTCAACAATCCACAGCCCCCGCCCGCTCTCGGCATCCAGCTCAGGCGCTCTCAGCCGGGGACTCTCTCGCGAGCCGTCGTCGACCGTCAGCCGGACGGTCTCGCTTGAACAGGAGAGGAGCAGAGACACCGGGCCATCTCCGTGCTCCAGTGCGTTGGTGACCAGCTCGCTCGTCAACAGCCGCATGGGCTCAACGAGTTCAGGTAATCCACACAGACGCAGCCGGGCGGCCACGAGCCGGCGCATCTGCGGAACACGACGGGCATCCTGAGGCGGCATCGGCTGGCACGGGCTCCGTAGCTGCCGCTCGAACCATACGGCCATGGCATCAAGCCGGTCCTCGTGCAGACGGGGTGCGAGGCGAATGGCTGTCGCGGTGAGCGTCATCAGCAGTCACCGCCGCCCGATTCGGAGCAGCCGACTAGCTTCAATCGCCGTCAAAGACGCGCCGTCGATCGAACACCGGGGTAACACGGTCGCCTCCTGGGGGACAACAGGGTGGTAGGGCATGTGGCACTCTTCGATACGCGCCGTAGCCGTGGATCACGGTGTGTCAAGAGTGGCCCTCCGGATGTCCCGTTCCGAGGGCTTTCAGAGGTCTTTTCTCGGTCGAGAAAAGGACTTTTAATGAGCCTTGTAGGTGATGTCTAGCAAGAAACAGGGCCTGCTGTAACACTGTTGATTGAGGCAAGACGGAGGTGTGTAGTGGCACGGCCCGCAGGCAACATTCAGCTCAAGTCCGCCCGGGTGGCGGCAGGTTACCCGTCCCAGCAGGCGCTCGCCGACGCGCTCGGGGTGGGAGTACGTCAGGTACGTCGTTGGGAGTCAGAGGCACCGCCGTGGCCGCAGCCAGAGGTGGGACAGGCACTCTCGCGCTTACTCGGCCAGGATCTCGAGGCGCTCGGATTCCTCTCGCCAACTGGCGTGACGCCGGGGCGAGGGCGCCGGTCTGCACTGGCGACGGCAGCGGCTGCGGTCGGCTTGGCTGCGGTTCCGACACAAGCCGCCGCCGTGCTACAACCGGCCAGCGTGGTGGCCGATTTCGAGGCGGTGACGCGCTCTCATCGGCGCTTGTACTGGTCGGTTGCCCCCGCCGCACTGCATCCCTCAGCCATGGCCCACGCCGCTCTGGGCTTGGTCCTGCTGTCCGAGACGGCCGGACAGACCAGGCGGGGAGTGGCCGCGGCCCTCGCCGAGACGTACCTACTCGCCGGCCGGATTGAGTTCTTCGACCTTCGCGAGCCGGACCACGCAACGCAGACGCTGCTGCGCGCTCTCCAGGCGGCAGGCGAGGCAGATGACCCGCTCATCGGTGCCGCAGCGCTCGCTCACACGGCATTCATTCCGGCGTGGGGCGGACGTCGCGACGAGGCCGTCGAGCGCATGGTGGCTGCGCGTACGTACGCGCGGCGCGGGTCTGCATCGGCGGGGTTGCTTGCCTGGCTGGACGCGGTCGAGGCGGAGTGCGAGACCCGGTGCGGCAACACGCGTCCCGCGCTGCATTTGATCGGTCATGCTGAGGATGTCTTAGCCGCGGACTCCGAGCACGCTGATCCTCCATGGCTGGACTGGTTCAGTCCTGTACGACTAGCTGCATTTAAGGGCAATACGCAGCTGAAGGCCGGCCATCTGCCGCAAGCACGCGAGACCCTCCTCGCTGTACTCAGCACACTTGATCCGAGCGAGGAGAAGCAGACCACCATTGTACTCGGCGATTTGGCCGCGGTAGAGGCCGCTGCCGGACAGCCTGAGGAGGCCTGCAGGTACGCGCTACGGGCACTCGATCAGCTGGAACGGACCTGGTATGCGATGGGAATGGACCGGGTGCGGGAGGTGCGGCGCGTGCTGGCGCCGCACCAGAACGAGCGGTGTGTGCGAGAGCTGGACGACCGACTGTATGGCTGGTCGACGACCGTCAGTGCGCTGACTCGTTGAAGTTGATGATCAGCCCGGACAGCTCAAGGAGACTCTCGATCCTGAAAGCCGGGAGTTTTTCGGCTTCCGTGGTCCGCCACTGAATGGTTGCCCATGGGCCGCGGTGCACCAGCGCGGTGTGCATGCCTGCCGTGACCGCCGGCCGCAGGTCGTTGTCCACGCGGTCACCGACGTAAAGGATCTCGTCGTTACGGAAGGGGACAGCCTCGGCAACGCGCTGGAAGAACTCGGGGGCTGGCTTGCTGGCGTCCCAGTCGTCCGAGGTGCCGATCAGGTCGACGTCCTCCGCGAACAGCTCGCGTAGAAGCTTTCCGGCACGGATTGTCTGGTTGCCTGCAATGCCCAGCCACAGGCCGTCCGCCCGTAGTTGCCTGAACGTTGGCCGGACATCCTCGTACAGGTCCCGCTCATCGAACGCCTCCGGCTGACCGGCGGCCACCCGAAGCTCGCGCTCCTCAGACAAGTCGAAACCGGGTCGGAACTCCTGGAAGACCTCTCGGTAGTCGCGGCCTTGCGCGATGACCGCGCCGAACATGGCATGAAAGGTATGTCGGGGAACGCCGAGCCAGTCGGCCCAGGTGCCATACTCGCGGGTCTCGTCCACCAAACACTCACCGACATCGAACACCACTGCACGAATCATGGCGGCAGCGTATCCGGGCACAGAGAAACGACTCCCAGCAGCCGATCAGGGATTCTCGGTGATCGCCTTCCCTATGGGGCAGCTGATGAGCAAGGCGCGCGTCGAGTGGACATCAGCTCTGGGCATCGTCACGGTGACGGGCGAGAGCCTTCCAGCGGCGTTCAAAGTCGTGGGCCTGCTTCGTAATGTCGGTAGCAGCGATGGGGTTGTTGTACTGGGCGGTGATCCCGCGCGTTGCGCAGTCCTGCGCAACGGCGTCGGCCAAGGGCGCCTCATTGCGCATCCGGTGCTCGGCCCAGACGCCGTAGGCACGGAAGGACAGGAGGTATCTGCGCAGCGTGGACGGGCTGATCGGCTTCCCGCCGCGGCCCTGCACACCCTTCTCGTCGAGGTAGACAGACAGTTGCTTGTCTGTGGGCTCGGCGCCGCGCTGTTTCTGATGTTCTACCCACGCGAGGTAGTAGCGATCGACGGTGGTGAGGTCGCTTTCCTTGTTCGCCTCCGCGGGTGCGGTCTCCTCATCGGCAATAGCAGCGTTTACCCGGAGGCCTTGCCTCCCCTCCGCAGCCTGTGCTCCCACAATGGCGGGTGCTGGAGGTGCCTGTTCGCCAGCTTCATGGTCCGTCTCTTCGCCCTGCGAGTCACCGTCGCCGAACTCGCGCTCCTGGAAGGCGGCAACGAAGTCCGCCAGGTCCTCGCCTGTGAGGGGCTGGCCGGTCGCCCCGGTGATGCCGTCCCGCTGGAACACGTATGCCGCGAGGGCGGCTGCGTCGGGGTACTGGCCGTACTGATGCGCGTACGTGAGCCAGGCACTGTAGAAGAACCCGTCCCACGACTTGTCTGCTGCGGCCGGTTCCGTGTCGTCCGGAGCAGGATGGGCTTCGGCCGGTGAGGTGTAGTGCTGCTGGAAGGCCCTGAGCAGGGGCAGCAATTGGTCATCAGAGAGCGGACCACCGGCTGCGGTAGAGATACCGAACTCGTCTCGGAGGAAGGACGCGAACTGGGCGGCTGTGGGCTCAGTCTGGAACTGAGTGCGCCACAACTGGTAGGCCTTGGCGAAGCGTCCGTCGGCGGCGTCGATGGACGCCTGATCACGAGGCTGCTCGCCGCCCACCGGCTGGGCCTGCATGACACGCTGTGCCTCCGTGCTCACCTGCTCGACGGTAAGCGGGGACAGGAGAGCGGGCTCTATGCCCGCCGCCGCCAGGCCGGAGGGGGCGGTCTCGGCGAGCGGTACGCCGTAGCGGGCCAGGCGCAGCGGCATCATGGACTCCACCGGGGCTTTGCGGCGCCAGGCGCGGCCGAAGCGGGAGTGGAGGCGGGCCTGGTAGACGAGGCGGTCCTGCTCCAGCTTGATGACCTGCTCGTAGGAGCGCAGCTCCCACAGCTTCATGCGGCGCCAGAGGAGGAAGGTCGGGATGGGTGAGAGCAGCCAGCGGGTGAGGCGGACGCCTTCCATGTGCTTGTCGGCGGTGATGTCCGCGATCCGGCCGATCGCGTGCCGGGCCGCCTCGGCGGAGACCACGAACAGGACCGGGATGACGGCGTGCATGCCGACGCCCAGCGGGTCCGGCCAGGCCGCCGCGCCGTTGAAGGCGATCGTCGCGACCGTCAGCAGCCACGCCGTCTGGCGCAGCAGCGGGAAGGGGATGCGGATCCAGGTCAGCAGGAGGTCCAGGGCGAGCAGGACGCAGATACCCGCGTCGATGCCTATCGGGAAGACGTACGCGAAGTTCCCGAAGCCCTTCTTGAGGGCCAGCTCGCGCACGGCCGCGTAGGAACCCGCGAAGCCTATTCCCGCGATGACGAGCGCACCGGCGACGACCACACCGATCAAGATGCGGTGTGCCCGGCCAAGCTTTGCTGCTGGCGTCGTACTCCCTGCTGTCCCGTGCTGCTGGCTTTTCCCCATCAAAGACCTCGTATCTCAACGACTGTCACACGTGCGCGTTGAGCAGTGCCGTGGGGCGGGTCGAGCGCCGGGTCTTGCGGTGGTCCGCAGTGGCTGTTCTGCTGGAGGATGATCACTGGGCCGGGGCCTGTCTGTCGTTGGTGCTCAGGAGGTCGTTGATGAGTTGCTCGGTCTCGATCTCCAGTGAGCAGTCCAAAGCGCGGTTGATCTGCTGGACGCGGGTGATGGCGGTGTGGAGGCCCTGTCGGTTCCCGGCGGCGGTCTCGATTCTCATCCAGTCCCGGTAGAGCAGCTCTGCTGTGTCGTCGACGTCGAGGCCGGTCGCGACGGCCTGGCGGGCCGCGGTGAGGTCGTGGTGCGGACCTGCGGGGGTGCGGTGGGTGGCCACGGTGTGGGTCACGTCGATGATCCGGGTGATCATTTCCTGCTGGTAGGGCTCGGCCCAGGGCAGGGGCTTGCCGCCGAACGGCCGGCCCCGGACCAGAGTGAGCGCCTTCTCCAGATCGGTCAGGCCGGACGGGCCCAGCGGCAGGGCGCGTTCGACGAGTTGCAGGAAGCGGGTCCAGTCGCAGCGCACGCCGGGGGAGAGCCGGTAGGGGTCCTCGCCGGACTTGCGGCGGGGAACGTAGGGGTTGCCGGCGGGGTCGCTGCCCAGGGAGCGGCGCAGGCCCTGCAGCCGGGCATTGAGGGTGCTCGCCGACCAGGGGCTGACGGGGTCCATGTCAGTGCACAGGATTTCCGCGCTGCGTCCGGGCCGGAAGTACAGCAGCGTGGCGAGCTGGGCGATCCGCGGGCCGTGGCCGGTGCTGTCCACGCCCGTCACGTCGACCGGGCCCAGGACCCGGATCTCCGGCGCGCGCAGATCGTGCGCCTCGCACTCCTCAACCTCGTGCGCCGCGTCTTCCTCGCCGGAGTTCTCGCCCCCGTCCGTCTCCGGGGCTGCTGGGGTGGGACCCGTCGTCGCTTCGGTGCCGGGGTCTTCCTGGGCAGGGTCTTCTTCGGCCTCGGCTGCCGCCTCGGCGGTGGGCAGCAGGCGCAGTCCGGCCGGATCGGTGGAAGCGGCGAGCAGGGCCGGGAAGATCTCGGTGCTCACGTCCGCTGCCCGCGAGGGGCTCGTAGGAGCGTCCGTCGTGGGCGCGGTCGTTCTCTCCGGCGCGAGACGCTGGGGCTGCTGCCTGCTGTCGGGTTCGTCCGGGACCTCCTGCCAGGGCCCCTCGGCCGGGTGGGCCGGCTGCCCGGACACTTTCAGCGCGGTGGTGATCTGCAGGTAGGCGGCATGCTTCAGACGCTGCATGGTGATTTCGGTGCCGGCGTAGTCGAGTTGCTGCGGCTCGTTGAGTGAAGCGTTGAGGATCTCCGCTTCGGGGAAGTGCGCGGCTGCCGTACTCGCCGGGGCCACCAAGGTGACGGGAACTGTTCCGGCCTTGTCGATGACGTCGGCGAACTCCCAGGCAAGGTCCGCGTCCAGAGCGGACGCGCACAGGAGCAGGTACGGCTGATGCTGGGTTTCGGGCATCTGGTGTGCTTCCAGGAGCCGTTCGCTCAGGTCCCGCAGCGCGTGCGCGGCCTGCCGCATGTGGGCGATCCGCGCGGTGGGCAGCAGCTGCGGCAGGTCTTCGCCGAACCCGATGGTGACGACCTCGACGTCGCTCGCCCACGGGCTCATGCCGAGCTCCAGGGCGAGGGAGGTGCACACCTCGGTGATGTGGACGGGGTTGCCGTCCAGCAGCATGGCGGGCACCTGGGTGAGATTGAGCAGCAGGAGGTCACCGGCCTCGGTACTGCCGATCGTGACCAGCGCCGGATACGGCGCCGGTACCTCGTGGGCAGCCTCCTCGTCCAGGAGGGGCGCGTCGGCGGGCAGGACCCACCAGCCGCCCTGCCCGGGCACGAAGGGCGCCCGCGGCTCGTGGGCCATGTCTTCGGGTAGCACCTCGAGCGTGCGGGCGCCGATCCGCGCGGCCCGCAGCTGAGGCAGTTCGCTGTCGCCGTCCTGGGCTGCCTGGTGGGCCAGGGTCCGCAGGGCTACGTCCAGGCGTGCGGCGCCTCCCGGCTCGGCGGCTGCCGCCAACTGTGCCTCCGCTGGGGAGATCTCGGACGCGATCGCGATCGTCTCGCCCGGCTTGCGGCGACGGCGCTGCAGCAGCCGGCGCAGCGCGAGCGCCCCGGTGATCGCTGCCGCCAGGAGCGCGCCGGCGCCGAGGACGGTACGCAGCTGCAGTGTGCCGCTTGCCGGGGATGAGGCGGGTTCCTGGGGTGCCGTAGCCGTGGGGGAGGGGGCATTGGATGCGGACGGCTCGGCGGACGCCGTTGCGGAGGTGCTCGCGGTGGGGCGGGGAGCCGCGGATCCGGCCCCCTGCTCCTGGTCAGGCTGGCGTGTGGGACGGCTGGACGGTGTGCTGGACGCGGACGTCCGTGGTGCGGGCGAGGTGGACTGGCCTGGCGCGGGAACCTGCGTGTGCGTGTGGTCGGCGCCGGGCTTGTGCCCGCTGTTGGGAGCGTTGGTACTCGGCGGGGTGCTCGACGTGTCGCCGTTCTCGCCCTCGGCGGCCTTCTCGTCCCGTGGGCCGGGCACGGTGACCTGCTGCCCCGGGTAGATCACATCCGGGTTGGTGATCTCTGGCAGGCCCTGCGGCTGGGGTTTGCCCCGGCTGGCTTCGAACAGCTTCGGCCACTTGGCGCCGTCGCCGAGTTCCTTCTGGGCGATCTCCGACAGATAGTCGCCGGGCTGCACCGTAACGGTCGCCCCGCGCTCGCCGTCGGTATCCGGAGCACTCCTGTTCAGCTGTGTCCGGGCGTCTCCCGCCTGCGCGCTGGCTGGGCTGACGGCTGGTGTGGCAGGGACGGTATCGGAGGGCAGCGTGATGACCGCGCCCTTGGGTAAGTACTGGTCGCCCGCGGCGAGGCCCGGGATGGCGGGGTTGAGGGCGGCGATGTCCTGCCACCGCTGTCCGCTGCCGAGGTACTTCTCCGCCAGGTCCCATGGCAGCTCGGTGGAAGAGCTGACGGTGTGTGTCGGGCCGTTGGTGCCCTCGGCCGACGGCGACGCGGCGGACGTGGCGGACGTGGCGCTGGGCGTGCTGGTGCTGGCCGTCTGGGTGGCGGTCACCGCGTGGGCGGGCGCCGAGGTCGCCGCGGAGGCGGCGGTCGGGGCGAGCAGCACGATCCCGCCGACGAGGAACGAGGCCACGGACTGCAGGCCGCCCAGGCCGCGCAGGCGCGGGGCGGAACGGCGCCGCGCGACAGCGACGACCTCCAGGACCACTGAGAAGGTGAACGCGGCCCAGGCCACCCACCCGATGCAGGTGATGGCGGTGAAGAAGAGTGTGCCGTCGTCCGGGCGGAGCAGGACATCGACACCGCCGGACAGGTCGGTGGGCTGCGTGCCGACGAGCAGCAGAACGTACGGGGTACCGGCGAGCAGGGCGACGAGGAGGGCGAGGCCGAGCAGCGCGCGCACCAGAATGCCAACGGTGCGCAAAGGTGCGGGGGTTCGGTGGGCCACGGTGGGGCTCAGCCTCCAGCCTGGGTCTGCAGATGTGCGGTCGCGGTGCCGGTCACGTTGATGGTTCCCTTGCCGATCAGCTGCGCGAAGTAGGTGTTGTAGGTGTCGTGGACGGTGACTGTCATGGTCTGTCCGTTGTCGCTGATCTGGACGTCGCCTTGTACGTCGGCGGCGGCGAGATAGTTCTGGGCGGCGGCCTGGGCGGCGTCCGGGTCGATGGTGATGGCGGTGCCCTCGATCGCCTGGGCGGGGTCGAGTTGCTGTCCGGCGGTGCGGGCGGCTTCCTGGGCGAGGGATTCCGCGCGGTTGGAGGCGTTGAGTGCCCCGCCGCCGTCGACGAGGAGGCCCATGACCATCAGCAGTGCCACGGTGGTCACTGCGAAGAACAGGGACATCGAGCCGTCGTCGCGGCGCGCGCGCAGTGCGGCGAGACGGTTTCTCAGCACAGCAGTCAAGATCATTAGCGGGCCCTGTAGGTGTCGATCGGGCTGGTCCAGGACGCGGTGATCGTCTTGGCTCCGGGCAGGCCGGGCACGCCGATGTCGTACAGGTTCGCGGTGCACGAGATCGTCGCGGTGACGGTGGCGGCTTGGCCGACGTCGGTGGCGTAGCCGGAGGTGTCGATGGAAACGCTCGAGGTCTGGCAGGTGACGCCGTCACCGTCGAGACTGCGGGTGACCGCTTCCAGGGCTGCTGCCTGCGCGGTGCCGGCGTCGCGCTCGAGGGAGGCGGCGCGGGCGGCCGCGTGGGCGGCGGCGTCGACCGCGCCCTTCGCGTCGGTGACCCGGCCGAAGGCGATCATGAGGCCGAGGATGATGATCAGGACGGGGGCGAGAACCGCGGTCTCCAGCGCGTAGCTGCCCCGGTCCTGGCGCAGCAGGCGGGGGCGCGTCACGGGTTGGTCCAGCGTTCGATCGGGCCGTCGGCGTGCTGGGTGACGTGCAGTGTGAGGCCGGGGACGAGGGTGGCGACGTCGCCGGTGACGGTGATGCGGATCTGCTGGGCGGTGCTGCCGTCTGCCGAGACCTGGGCGTCTTTGACGGAGCCGCCGAAGCGGGCGAGGTAGTCCTGGGCCTGCATGACACCGTCGCCTTCGCTGGCGCCGAACGCCCGTCCGGCGTCCACGCCTTGCCGTGCGGCGGACTGGGCGACCTTGCGGGCGTGGTAGTACAGGCCGACCTGGATGGTGGTGAAGGCCAGCATCAGCACCACCAGGGCCAGGGTGGCCAGTTCGAGGCCCAGCACGCCGTCGTCCCCGCAGCGGATGCGTGCGCGGATGGCCCCGAGGTGCCGTGATCGGCGTCCCACCGTTTCCCCCCTCGATCGTCGTCGGTGTCGTATCTGTGTGCGGCCGTCCTCAGCCGCCGTCGATGATGCCGATCTTCTCCAGGAGTTTGGCGCGGATGGCTGTGACGAGCAGGCCCGCGCCGACGAGCAGGGCGCCGGCGAGGACGGCGAGTTCGGTGCTGGTGGCGCCTCTGTCACGGGCGGTGCGCAGCTGCTCGGCGCGGGCGCGGATCCATACGGTGAGGAGCTGGATGTCCATGGGGTCCGTTTCCTTTCGGGCGCCAGCTCAGCTGGCGAGGATCGTGTTGACGATTGGGATCATGACGAAGGCGAGCATGAGGATCACGGCGAGGGTGACCGGGAGGACCATTGCCGCGGAGGCCTCGTTGGCCTGTGCTTTGGCGTCGCTCAGCAGCGCGATGCGCAGCTGGCGGGCCTGGGACTGCAGGGTGGTGTAGACGGCGGCGCCGTCTCCGGCCAGGGCCAGGGTGTCGGCGGGCCGTGTCAGTTCGGGGATGTCGAGTTCGTCGCCGAGCTGCTTGAGGGCGTCCCATGGGGTGACGCCGGCGAGCTCGGCGTGGTCGAAGACCTGGCGCATCCGCTGGAAGATCCAGCCGTCGCCGACCTCGGCGGTCTGGGTGAGTGCCTGCCCGGCGCCGCTGTTGGCGACGCGGGCCAGGGCGACGCGCTCGAGGTAGGAGGCGGCGGCATGCCGCACGATGAGGCGGGCGGCGGCCGCGTCGCGTTTGACGTCCTGCCGGGGGCTGAACCAGAACAGCGCCCCGAGGAGGAGAGAGACGCCGGCCGGGATGGCGAACGGGAGTGGGGTGCCGGCGAAGGCGAGCATCGCCTGCAGCAGCTGGGGGGCGAGCAGACCGTACAGGGCGAACAGGACGCGCTTGCCGAGGTGTTCGGCCGGGGAGATCCGCAGCAGTCTGAGGTCGCTGAGCGGCAGGCGGATACGGACGCCGAACTCGTCGAGCAGCCGGGCGCCGACGCGTTCCGGCACGCCGCGCGCGCCGGGTGGCGCGGCGACGGGCATGGCGTTGGTGAAGTGGGCGGCGTCGAGGCGGTCCAGGACGCTGGCCAGGTCCGGCTTGGTGGGCAGGGCGGCGCGTACGGCGAGGCCGATCATCACGCCCGCCGCGGCCGCGGGCAGCACCGCGTTCATGGGGATCATCGGGTGTCCCCTTCCAGGACGGCCAGGTGGGAGGGCAGCGGGTCGAGCAGTCGTGGGTCGGGCTTCGTGCGGGCGATGCGGCGCAGCCACGACAGGGTCCATGCGAACAGGCCGCCCAAGACAATCAGCGCGACCTGTCCGACCGGGCTGGCGTACCAGCCGGACCAGGCGTTGTTCAGCATGCAGCCCATGACCACGATGCAGATGACGAGCGAGACCTGGCGGGAGGACTTGCGGACGGAGGCGCGGTCGGCTTCGACGTCACGGGCGTCGGCGGCCTGCTGGTGGATGGTCACCGCGAGCGCTTCGAGAGCGTCGGCCAGGCCGGGGCCCTTGTAGACGGCGTGGCTCTGGAAGAGCAGGACCACGTGGTCGGAGACGCCGTCGGCGAGCTCGTCCGCGAACATCGCGAACGCGAGATGGGCGTCCATGCCGGTGCGCAGCCGGTCGGCCAGGCGTTGCACGTTGCCCGCGATCGGGCCGGGTGCGTTCTTCGCGGAGGCCCGCACGGTCTGGGTCAGCGAGATGCCCGCGGTATGGACGCCCGCGAGGTGGTTGAGCCACTGGGCGAGCGCTTCAAGGCGTTCGATGCGGGCCTGCGCCGCGCCTCCAGGGTGCAGCACGAACGGCAAGCCCAGGACGGCGGCGCCGGCGAGCAGGCCATGCACGGGCCAGCCCGTGTACGCCCATACCAGCAGGGTGACGACGGCGGCTGTGATGACGAGGTGGCGCCAGCGGCGCTGCCAGCTCTCGGGCAGTTCGTCCTTGGCGCGGCGCATCCGGGCGGCGATGCGGGAGGGCGGTTTGACGGGGTCGGGGATACGGCCGCGGAGTTCGCGGGCGGTGGCGACCGCGGCGATGACTGCCAGCACGGCGCAGCAGGCCGCGACCAGGGCGAGCTGAGACGTGGTCACTGGTCCCTCCGGGGCGGCGTGATCCGGTACGGGGCAAGGTGGCGGCCGGTCATTGTCGTCCCACCGTCTGCAGGGGCTCTCCCCACCAGCCGTGCGGGTTCTCGGCCAGCCACGAGCGGGCGATCAGGCCGGTGCGCTCCAGTTCGTCGATGAAGGACGGCATGTTCTGGTAGATCGCGCGCGGGTCGCCACCGCCCGGGGCGAACAGCTCGGTGGTGGTGGGCCGTCCGGCCTCGCCGACGACGTCGTGAATCTCGTAGATGTGGGAGACGAAGCGGTGCTTGCGGCCGCCGACGCCGGTTTCGTCGAGGTAGGTGAGGTAGACGACGACGTCGATCGCGGAGGCGATGAGGTGGTGGGCGGCCTCGGTGGCCATGCCGGCCTCGGTGCACAGCTGCACCAGGCGGGAGACGATGGCGTGCGGGCGGCGCACGTGCATGGTGCACATCGACCCGGATCCGCCGGCGGACATCGCCTGCAGCATGGGGACGATCTCGGTGGAGCGGACCTCGCCGACGATGACGCGGGTGGCGTTGTAGCGCAGCGCCGTCGCGAACATGTCCGCGATGCTGACCTCCCCGGCGAGCCGGTCACCCGTGCTTCGTTCACCGTTGGACTGGCGTGCTTCGAAGGCGAAAGTCACGGGGCCGGGCTTCGGGCCGGGCTCGTCCAGGTAGAGCTCACGGTCGGATTCGAGGGTCACCAGCCGTTCAGCGGGCGGGATTTCCCGGCCCAGGGCGCGCAGCAGGCTGGTTTTGCCGGCGCCCATGTCGCCGACCACGAGGACGTTCATCCGCGCCTGGACGCACGCGGTGAGGAACCGCTCCAGCAGCGGGTTGATCGACTGCCACTGCACGAGCTCGCCGATGCCGTGCTGGCGGATGCGGTGCTTGCGGATGACGACGGAGGGGCGGCTGGTGAGCAGGCTCGCGGTGACACGGGAGCCGTCGGGCATCCGGAAGCCGACCATCGGCGTCGCCTGCGTCAGGGCACGCTCACCCTGGCCGGACTGGCGTGCCATCCGATTGACCCACGTGATGAGCTCGTCGTGGGAGTCGGCGACCTTGTCGATCGTGCGACGCGGGCGGTCGTAGTACTCCACGTGCGCAGTCAGCCCGTCGACCATGACGTCTTCGACGCCATCCTCGTCGAGGAGAGACTGCAGGCGTCCGCCGCGGAACATGGCGTCGTAGACCGCGGTGGCGATGCGGCCTTCCTCGTCCTGAGTCAGCGGGGTGTTGCCCTGCGCGTATTTGGCGGCCCAGTCGGCGACGGCGGTGTTGGCGAGCGAGCGGGCCAGGGCGCGCCGGTCCGGCTCGGCCATGGTGCGCTCGGGGTCCTTCTTGCTCAGCTCGGCGGACACGTCGGCCTGCAGGGCTTCGATGACCTCCCAGCCGACCGGCAGGAGTTCCGTCGGCAGTCCGGCCAGCCGGGGAACGGCCGTGGGACTGACGGTGCCGCCGGGCCCCGCGGGCGGCGCAGCCGCGGTAGGAGCCGTGGGCGGAGCGGGCCGCCGGTCGCCGAGCTTTCCGGTGAGCAGATGGGCGATGTCGTCGCGGCCCATCGGCGTTGGGATCTGCCCGTTGACGCCGGCGCGCTGGTGCGTGTCAGCCACGGCCGCCTCCTCGCTGGGCCAGCCGGTCCAGGAGGCCCGAGAGCTGCGGGTGGGCCGGGGCGCTGGCGTAGTGCTGCTGAATGTGGCGGCGTGAGGCGAGCGCCTCGAACTGCTCGGTGGCGGTGCGGGCGTAGCGCAGCAGCGGGCTGCGGGCAAAGCCGCGCGACGGCTTCCCCCCGGTGGTGAGGTAGGCGGCAGTCTCCGGGTCCCACGGCAACGACGCCAGTACTGGGGCCTCGAGGGCCTCGGCGACCTGGTGCGAGCGGAAGGGTCCGTCCTCGATGAGGAGCAGGCCGAGCGCGTCGGATCCGGAACCGTGCTCGTCGAGTTCGGCGCGCAGGGGCCGCATCAGGTGGCGGGCCAGGGTGAGGCCCTGCTCGGTGCCACGGACGGCAAGCAGCACAAGGTCGGCTCGGTGCAGGAGCGGCGCCGGGGTGAGAGTGGGGTGCAGGTGCCCGGATTCCAGGGCCAGGCGCCCGGCGTCGACGAACACGTCGTGGCCGGCGGATTCGGCCATGACATGCAGGACGTCAGCGAGCGCCGGCCAGGTCCGGCTCAGGGATCCGGCCTGGGCCGGATCGGTCAGCCCGGGCAGCACCTTGCGGTGTCCGGCCTGGCCGTCCAGCGGCCACAGGTGCGACGCGAACGCATTGGCCAGCTCGACCGGTCCGACGCGGTCGGCGGCCGCCAAGTGGTAGAGGCCGTATCCGGCACTGATCTGGCCTTGCAGCAGCCCGGCCCGGATGGTGCCGCCGGCCGGGTCGCACTCGGCGAGCAGGGACGGACGGCTGGAGGCCAGGGTGAGGGCGAGCGCCGCGGTGGTCACGCCACAGGACTTCGCGGAGACGATACAGGTGACGGGCATGTCAGTTGCTCCGCGGTTCACGGACCAGCGCGATGCGCCCCTGGGAGGCGCGGGTGGCCAGGACAGGGCCGTCGGTGGTGGCGACGGCAAGGTTGACGACGACGGACCCGGTGGCGTCCGGACGGGACAGCGACACGACAACCGCGTTGATCGAGGACGGGGCTGCCGCGTCGTCCTTCGTGCTGGTGCTATCGCCCTGAGCCGGAGTGGTGACGGCGAGGACCTTGTCGCCAGCGGCCAGAGTTCCGGCCGGGGCCTGGCCGCGTTTGACCAGTACGCCCACCTGCTGCCTGGTGTCACCCAGACCGGTGCCCGCTGCAAGCTGCGAGGCGAGAAGCAGTCCGCCCTTGCGCAGGTCGACGGCCGTCCGCTTGCCGAGCACGGAGGCCTTGTCGGATGCCTGCAATGGGGACAGGGCGGAGTCAGTGGAGACCTCGGCCACGGTCACATCCGCCGCTGTCAGGGCCTGTCCGGCCGGCACGTCACGGGCGACGGCCAGCACCTTCGTACGGTCGCTCGCCGAGTTGACGGCCGCCGCCGCGCCCAGCGCTGCGACTACCGCAAGCACAATGCACAGGGCGGCTACCGACCAACGCCGCTCCCGCTTGACCGGTGGGGTCGTGGTGATCGGGATCTCGGGGCGGGCTGCCGTGCCTTGCGGACGTGGCACTGTCGGCGCGGCGGGGGTTTCCATGACGGTGGGGCCTTCCAGGGGTTCGAGGGACGCGTGGCCAGTCAGTTGTTGAGGACCTGGACCTCGGCCACCGTGATGTCCACGGCGCTGCTACGGATCTCGGTGAGCTGGCCGGTCTGCCCGCCGCCCTGCCAGTCGATCGTCCAGGTGGAGGTCGCGGTGACGTGGTACTTGCCCGAGTACTGGGCGGAGGACGGCTGTTCGTAGAGGTGGCCGCAGTCCGGGGAGGGCTGTTTTCCGTATGCCGCCTTGTACGGGGTTCCGGCGGTGGCGCAGGTGACGGTGTTGCCGTCGCCCATCGTCCACACGATCTTCGTGACGTGGGCGGTCGCGGTGACGGTGACAGCGCCCGCGGAGGCGCTCTTGCTCTGTGGGCCGTATGTCTCCGCTGATTTCGTGTCCCATAGGTAGACCGGCATGCCGACAACGCCTTTGCCACCCGGTTTGGGAGTTATGCCGATTTCAGGGCCCAGGAGGGTCATCTGTTTCACGGCTTGTTGGGCCAGCTGGTCCGGGTCGACGGCTGCGGCGGTCGGGTCGGTTGCCGAGTACACCGTGCCGCCCGCCAACGGGTTCCCCGGGCATGTGACGTTGTAAAACGCGCCTTTGTCGCCCGGCTTCCAGTCGGCGGGCACGCCAGTCGCCAGCCGCGCTCTGGCCGGATCGGGCTGCGGGTTCATGAGTAGCCAATAGCAGCCGTCTGCCGAGTTGAAGTTGCCCATGCCGGGCCTCGAACACGGGACCGTCTGACCGCGGACCTCGCAGACACGCTTCCCGCCGCTCGTCGTGCCGGAACCGGACGGTTTGCTGCCTGCGGGTGAACCAGGGTCCTGGGCGGTGATGTCGCATTTCAGCTGGTCCGGGGGGCAGTCCACGCCGCCTCCAGGGCCCCCGGCTGCCGCGACGCCGGCCGAAGCGCCCAGCAGGACAAGGACCAGCTTCCCTAAGGAGGTTGTACGACGTGCTCTCAGCATGTGCGCCCCCGGTCGATTTCGGTCGTCCAGATGATCCACTTGCCGTTCGAGTTGATCGCGGTCGCGTTGTACACCACCCGGACGGGCGCCGTCCCGACCGGGACCTTCTTGCCTGTCTTCACGTTCACTTCGTCGTAGTGACTGGTGTCCACGCAGTCAGCGATGGTCGCCTTCATCGGCTTCGCTGCGGTGTCGATACCGGTGATCTCAGGCGAGTTAACGGGCTCGCCCTTCAATACCGTGCCGTGGTCCTGGTAATAGATAAGCGTCGCCTTGATGTTGGACAGCGCCTTGTTGCCGGCGTAGTCCTCGAGCCTCGAGTCGAGCTTCGCCGTGGCGTACGTCCGGTTTCGTGCCTTCCACATGTTGCGGTAGGTGTCGAGGACCGCCGTTTTCTCCGCGGCATTGGGATCGACTGACTGCGTTGCCGACGGGGTGGCCGACTGCTTCGGACTGGCATCATTGCTGCCCGAGGAACAACCGGTTGTGACCGTGAGCACGGCCAGGGCCAGAAGCAAAACCGCGGTCCGGTGATGATTCCGGACGCGAACCGCCGAATGAGCAGTCGGTCGTGCGGAGCCTGCCACTCTTCCTCCCCGTATGGTTCGATTCACTGCTGGCGGAGGCGTGCCGCATTGGACCACCCCGGTGGGCAGCGTGATCAAGCTGCCATGGTGCGTTTGCGTAGCGAGAAGGTTACGCATATGCCAGATGGTTTCTGTCTGAATTAGCCAACAACATGGGTAACTTGGCTTAATTTCAGTCACATCCTGTCTTTGTAATCGCCAATCATCCTTGTCGGCGTTCTCCCAGCCCGGCCTTTTGGTGCTGGTGTGCGTCAGCCATGTATGTGGCGCCTCAAGCGGCCCTGATCGTGCACTTTGGAACATCACAGCTCGGTCCAAGGCCGTGGCTTCCCGCCGGCTAGTGGTACCCACCGCGGTGCGGTCGAGCCGTGGGTTTCGAGGTCGTCGAGGACTGCGGCGCCGAGGGGCACTTCCCGGGCCAGGGCAGCGACGAGTGGATGCTGTGTGGCCATGGCCTGCAGGTCGTGGATCCGGTTGGCGAGTACGCGTGGTGTCGCGCCGGTCAGGATGAACAGCACGCGTGGGAAGACCGGATACCAGCGCAGCCAGGCCGCTCCTGCTCCGGCTTGCTGGCGTCGGGAGCGTGCGCGGCCGATGAGCTGCGGTTCGTACGACCACAGCCGCGCGTACTCGATCAGCTTGGACGCCAGGCGTTCGCTGCCCATGGTGGTGCGGTCGACTTCGATGAATGCCCGTAGTTTCGTGCGTTGTTCACTGCCGGCGAGGGTGTAGTGCATGACTGCGTCGGCGATGACTTTCTCGCCGTCGCTGAGGGGGTGGGAGACCTCGGGTGTCCAGTCCAGGTGGCCGTGTTCGTCACCGCGGCGGCGGGCGTCGGTGACGAAGGCCAGGTGGGAGCGGACCACGGTGAGGGTGTGTGGGGTGCGCAGGGAGGCGGCCGTTGCCGAGGTGATGGGGTAGGGGGGACGGCCGCGCAGCGCCGGCCAGTCCCGGGTGAGGCGGGCGCCGTCGGGGGTCAGGAACCAGGCGCGGGACCGGTTGGACTGCGGCAGCACCGTGTAGTCGAGCAGGCCTTTGCGGCGCAGCTTGTTGAGCGGGTTGGAGAGGGTCTGCCGGGTCGCGTGGGGTCGCAGCAGGGTGTGGAGCTGGCTGGTGGTGGCCATGCGGTGCTGGGCGAGCGCGGCCAGGAGCTGGTGCGGCAGCGGCTCCATGGGGCTGGGCACGAGCCCGGACGGCTTGGACTGGGCGGAGAGCGGGGTGGTGGTCACTGGTATCCGTTCGACTTGTTCAGGCGCGCTGGCGCGCTGGCGGGGGTGTGCTGGGCGAGGAAGGCGGTCACGCGGCCGAGTTGGCCGGCCGCGCGGGCGGTGAGCTGATCGAGGGGAAGCGCGCTGGCGCTGGCCCGGGCGGCGTGTTCGAGCGCGGCGACTTTGCCGGGGCGGGCCTGGTCGGCGAACACCTCGTCGAGATGGGGTCCGGTGAGGCGCAGCGGTCCGATACGGCGGCCGCGGACGGTCAGTGACACGTAGTGCTCGAAGCGGTCCAGGACGGCGACCTGGGCGGGGGTGGGGCTGTCGCCCCACTCGGCGGTGATGGGCGCGATGGCTGATGTGGAGCCGGCCGTGCTGGCCAGCGTGGAGGCGTTCTGGGTCAGCGACAGGCGCACTGGGGCCGGGAGGCGGGCGAGGAGCTGTGTCATGCCGTGGACGGTGGCCTTGTACTTGCGGAAGTCCTCGAACATCGACGCGATGGTTTCCGGGGCTGCGCCGGTCAGGGTGATCAGTTCGTCGAAGTACAGCCGGAAGGGCACCCGGTCGTTCTCGGGGGTGTCGCGGCGCGAGCGCACCGCGCGTAATAGGTCCCGGGCGAGCAGGGCGGTCAGCAGCCGGTCGGTGGGCCCGTTCCCGGCCGGGCACACCCACACGATCATCCGGTGGTCCATCGCGGCGCGGGCGTTGTGGACGCCGGCACCCTGGCCGAGGAAGGCTCGGGTGACGGGGTTGGCAGCCAGTCGGGCGAGGGGGTTGAGGACGACGGCGAAGGCGTCGGCGGGCAGGGCCGGGAATACGGTCTTCCACCAGGAGCGGTTCTCTTCGTCGAGTCGGTCGGCGGTGGCGGCGAGTGCTGCAGCGCGGAAGTCGGGGTCGGTGAGCAGGGCCCGCGTGTGAAAGACCGTGGCCTGGTCCTCGGGGCGGCCTGCCTGGCAGGTGGCCTGGTTGACGGCGACGAGCACCGACAGTGCGGCCGTGAGGATGGTGATCGCGCGGGGTGCGTTCGCGTCGTCCCATCCCAGGGCGGCGGCGAAGGCATCGGTGAGGGCCTCGACGACCTCGTGCGGGGCCGGTCCGTGCTGCATGCCCAGTGGATTCCACGAACTGACCTTGGGCGCTGGGCCGTTGGCGTTGAGGTCGATCAGCGCGATCCGGTCCATGAGGTGGTCGTGGGCGAGGAACGGCGCGGCGCGCGGCCAGGAGTCGCGGTGCGGATCGAGGAACATCAGCCCGCCACCGGTGTGGGCCCAGCCGATGGCCTGGGCGAGGGCGCGTTCGGTTTTGCCGCCGCCCGCCTTGCCTACGGCGCACTCGAAGAGGGTCTCGGCCGCGTAGGTGGCCACCATGCGACGGCGCCCGTCCGGGCCCCGGTAGAGGCCCTGCAACAACAACTCGGGGTCACCGAAGGTGAATGACGGCAGGTCACCGGCGAGCAGCGGCAGCCGGCAGTGCACGGTCGGCGGCTTGAGCAGACCGGTGAGCTCTTCCAGCCGGACCCAGTTGGCCCGCGGCGGCTGGCAGTACCCATGCCTCCAGCGCCGCTCGAAAGCACGGCGGCTGGGCCAGTGATCGGCGCCCAGCCGCCACGGACCCACTCGCAGCCCGCGCATCGCCCACCGGGAGCGCCCGCCGAACACGTCCAGAGCGGCCTGGAGTTGCGCGAGCCGGGCCTGAGCGCGGCCTTCCATCCTGGACGCGCACATGATCAGCAGCTGCACCCGCACCAGGTGGTCGTCCTCGGCGAGCTTGCCCAGCGCCTCGGCCCGGTCCACCCGGCGCGGCACCGGCGGCATGACCAGCCGCCGCCCGGCGGCCCCGCCCTGTCTGCCGCTGACGAGCTGCTGCAGATGCCAGCCGAGCGAGTCCTCGAACCCCGCTGCGTCGCGCCGCACCCAGCGGGCAGCACGCGCGGTCTCGCGCCGCTCCGCGCTCCGCGCGGCCTGCATCAGCTGCAGACGGCGCGCCCGCAGCGCCCACTTCGGGGCCCGCTGAATGTCCAGGCGGACTTCGGCGAGGTCACCGAGATCAGCCCGCAGATCGGACACCGCGTCCACGAGGGGCTGCAGCGGGTCCGGATCCAGCGGCACCTCACGCAGCGGAGCGGTGGGCCGGCCCCGCAGGATGAACTCCGCCCGCACGGTGTGCTCGCGCGGCGCGTCGGTGATCGGCCGGGCCCGGCTGACGGTGACATCCGGGCCGAACGGCGTGATGGACAGCAGACGCTGCGCACCGGCCGGCCCTTCGATCCGGTAGCGGAGCGGGCTGGAGCCGTCGGCGCGCAGCCTGATCTGCACCGCCTTCGACCTTCGCGGCGCCCACCAGGGCATGCTGGTGGAGGCGCGGGCCAGCTGCACCCCGCAGCGGAAGATCTCCTCCAGGCCCGGGTCGAAGTGCCGGGACGCGGCGAGTTCGAGCGCCATCCGCTGGGCCGACGCCTTCAGCGCCAGCCGCTGTACGACGATCTCGCCCACCCCCCAGACCAGGGCAAGGGCCAGCACGAACAGATACCAGTGGCCGGTGAGCCATCCGGCGCCGTGGGCAAGCGTGGTGAGCAGGCCGGGCACCTGCCCGGACGCCGTCTCAGCGGCGTTCAGGTACGGGGCAGCGGAGTCCACGTGGGTGATCCCTTCCTTGTGGTGTGGGTGAAGCGCCAGTCGGTGATGCGGCCGTCGGTATAGGTGCCGCCGCGGTCGGCCCCGGCCCACACCAGGTGGACCACGGCCCGGCCGCCTCCGCTGTCGCGGCGGGCGATCGCGGCCTGGATGCGGAACCGGGCGAACGCCGGTGCCAGCGCCCGGCCTTCGGCGGTGAAGACCGTGGGCCACCTCCCGCGGCCGGCGCCGGTGGCGTCCGCCCGCAGCAGGGACCGGCCCATCGCCAGCAGCTGCCGCGCATCACCCGGCGGGAGATCCGCGGGCCAGGCAGCGTCCAGTGCCTCCTGAATAGCGAGGTCGCCTGCCACGCCTTCGCCGTGCGGCGGCAGCGCGGACACGGCAGCGCCCCCGGTGGGATTGCTTGCTGCGTGGGCCGGCGCGGGCACGTCGTTCGCCGCAGAGCCTTTGGCAGGGGAGGCCGCCGGAGAGCGCGGCACCGGTGCTGAGGAGCCCGGCGCCTTCGGCGAGCCCGACGGCTCCCGGGCTTGGGGGACGGCCAGCAGACCCAGCCCGCACACGGCCAGCAGGATGGTGGCGATGGCCAGAATGCGAGGTGAGCGCGGCATGGAAGTAGTCACAGCAATCGGGCCCCTCCCGCGTAGCCGGACATCGCATCGACCGCGTCCAGACGGACCAGGGTGCCCGGGCGGGCGGCGTTGACCATCCGGCCGCTGCCGACGTAGATGCCGACGTGGTAGATCGTGGAATCCCGGCCTGGGGCGTAGGCGTAGAAGACGAGGTCACCGGGCTTGAGGGCGCTCTTGCCGAGGCCGGCAGGAATCCGCCGGCCAACGGAGGCCTGGGCGGCCGCGGTGCGCGGCAGGCTGATGCTGGCCTTGGCGTACGCGTACACGGTCAGCCCCGAGCAGTCGAAGCCCTTGATGCCCGCGCCGCTCTTCCCACTCGGCGAGCAACAGATCCCGTACGACTTCCCGCTCGCGTTGCCTCCACCCCACGAGTACGGGACACCCCGCTGGGAGAGCGCCGCCTCGAGGACGGCGCGGACCCTCCCGGACACGTTCTTCAGATCCGGGTCCTTGGCGGCCGCCGTGTACTGGTCGATCCAGCCCAGCACATTCGAGAGGTACTCGGTGGAGTGGTTGTACTGCAGGATCGCCGCCTCCAGCTGAGACCGCTTCGCCAGGTCGCGGCCGTTGCCACAGAGGTAGACGGCGGCGCCGAGGGCGGCGTCGTCGGCGTTGTGCGGGTCAGCGGTCTTGTCACCGTTCGCGTCCTTGCCAATCGACACCCAGGTGGAGGGGAGGAACTGGAAGGGGCCGACCGCGCGTTCACCGCTGGCGGTGCCGTCCCACCTGCCGTTGTCGGTGTCCGGGAAGGCACTGGTGTTGCCGCCCGCGCCGGAGCCGTTGAGCAGTACGCCGTAGATGCGCGGGCGGATGTCGCCGTTGCCGGCGATGGTGCGGCCGATGGCGTGGTTGGACTCGACCTTGGCGATCCCGGCAAGGATGGGCCAGCGCATGCCGCGGCACCGGGGCACATACCGGCCGACGAGCTGGACGGCCTTCTTGTAGGCGGTGAGCATGCGCGGCGGGATGTCCGCGGCCGTGCCGCCCTCGGCGATCCCACCATCGTCTCTCGCGGCGCTCTGCAGCGCGACGACCGCGCTGATCGCTCCGGAAATGGGCGCGGCGCAGCACACGACGGCGAACAGCAGCATCACGGTCAGGCAGCCCCACTTGGCCTTCCGGCCACGGCGGCGGATCACGAGCCGTCACCGTCCTCGGGCTCTGCAGGGGCCAGCCAGTCGACCTCGGCCCCCATGCGCCGCGCCTCCTCATAGGCCCGCGCCCGCCGCGCCTGCTCCTGCTCCTGGCGGAGCCTTTCGGCATCGGGCGCGGTACGCCGCAGCAGCTCCTGGAACCGGGCCTGTGCCTGGCTGCGCGTGTTGTCGCTGATTCTCCCCGGAGCGGTGGGCCGCGGGGCCGGGGAAGCCGGCGCGCCGGGCGACGCGGAGGCCTGGCCCGTACCGCCTGCGGGTCCACCGGACCGGGGCAGCCTGGGAGGTGAGGACGGCCCTGGGGGTGACGAAGGGCTGGGGGGCGATGAAGGGCCGGGCGGGAACGGTGGCCTGGGTGGCGGCGGTTGGGTACGGACGGCAGGGGTGTTGTTGCGGCGGATCAGCCGTCCGGCGTCTCCCCAGGCGTGAAGGTCCTGGCGGACGGTGTTGCCCCATACCTGCACTTGCTGGCGGGCGTCCTGGGAGTAGCGCGAGCCGCCTGTCCGCGTCGCGCGGACGGTGGCCGGCAGGCCGACCGTCGCTCCGTAGGCGACGCGGCCGCCGCGGTGCAGGAGGCGGTAACCGCGGAAGCGGACGAGCCGGTTGTGCGCGCGGGTGGACAGCAGGGTGCGGTCGGTGTTCTGGTCGTGCAGCACCTGCCCCGAGTTGCGGTCGACGACCTGGCCGTCCTCGTTGCGGTACCGGTCGGGCGGGCCGCCGGGCCTGAGCGACCCGCCGCTGCCTGAACCGCCCGGTCCGCCCCCGGACGGTCCGCCCCCGCCCGGTCCGCCTCCGGACGCGCCGCCCGTGTGTGGGTCGCCGTCGGCGGTGGGCTTGCGCCACTTGAGGAGCTTGTCTCTGTCGGGCCGCCGGCCGATGAGCAGCCAGTGCGCCCCCTTTGCGCCGAGCCGTGTTCCGAGTCCGCCGACGGCCGCAGCGGCAGTCAGCGATGCAAGCCCGCGTCCGGCTTCGGCCGTGGCGTCGGCGAGCAGCCCCCCGGTGTCCACCGGCATGCCCGCGCCGTCGACCAGAGAGCCGAGGGCGCCCATCAGCCGCTGCCGGGTGCCGAGCATCCCGAACCGGCCACCACCTCCGGTGAAGGCGCGCAGCCCGCCGCCGTAGCCGCCCATCGCTGCGGGGGAGTTCATGGCGAGGGCGGCGCCGAGCTCGGAGGTGTCGCCGGGCATGTGGGTGCCGCCCACCTTGGCGTAGCGCATCCGCATGGCCATGCGCCGGCCGAAGGAGGTGATGCCGGTCAGCAGCCTGCGGTGCCCGGCCGCACCGGCGATGGCCAGCACGTCGATCAGCAGGATCCGCTCGACCACCAGGTCGGGGCCATTGGTGACGGTGGCGTCGACGGCGATGCCGAAGAACGGCACGAACGCGCAGATCCCGACCAGCGCGAGGATCGAGATGCCCCACAGGGACAGCCACTTCCACACCGACTGGCGGGCAGGCCCGGGCAGCATCCCGGCGATGAAGGTGACACCGCCGGCGGCCGCGGCGGCGACGCAGATGCCCTGGGTGCCGAGCAGGACGATCGCGCTCGACAGCAGCATGCCGCAGATGAACAGCACGGCGATGAGCAGCAGTCCGGCGCCGCTGACCCGCCACCAGGTGGGCTTCTCTGCGTAGGCGGCACATGCCTTGCCGACCGGGCCGGCCCGCTTCATGTCGGCCAGGAAGGAGGAGAACTCGCGGTCTTCGTCGGTGACGATGGCGTTGGAGGCGTCCAGTAGTTCGCCCCCGGGGGTGAGAGCTGGAAGAGTGCCGCTTCCGCTGGGGACATCGCTGGTGGAGCGCTCGCAGTACTTCTTCGCCTCCCCCTTGATCAGCCGGCAGGCATCGTTCTTGGCGCCCTTGCCCTTGTTCTGCGCGCTCGCCTTGTACCCGCCGGTGATCCACTTCAGGTGGACCGCATACGCCGTCCGGTCGGCGGCCTTGGCGGGGTCGAGGATGCGCCCGTATTCCAGCAGCATGTAGGGCTTGACGATCAGCGCGTTGGTGATCGAGTCCTGGATCGGGCGGGCCACCTCCGCCGCGGAGACGGGGCCTTCGTACTCCTGTTGAAGGCATTTGAGCTCCTGGTTGCCGGCCATGCCGTCGCACGGGCCGCGGCTGGCGAGTTTCCCGCCCCAGTCGTAGGAGTTGACGCTCTGCTGGGCCACCTCGGCGGCCACCTGCTGGGCCTGGCTCAGCGGGCCGTCCTGGGTGAGCAGGTAGTCGGGGCGGACGAACGCGGACGCGGCGAGCGCCCCGATGAGCAGGGTCAGGAAGATCTCGCCCAGACCGCGGCCGACACGGCCGCGCACAATCATGAAACACGCGAACACGAACGCCCAGGCCAGCAGTAGCCCCTTCAGCCCGAGCGTGTCGACGACCACGTGGGTGTAGGAGTCGGCGACCTTCTGCGCCGGCTGGATGAGGATCTTCAGCAGCGGGAAGCGGAAGGCCAGCTCGATGGCCCACCCGGCCAAGCCGACCAGCAGCCGGATCAGGGTGAATAGGCCGGACAGGGCGAACGCGAGCGCCTGGGACCTGAAGGCGACGATGGAGCCGCCTTCGGCGTTCAGCTCGTAGCCGTTGATAGGCACCCCCTCGGAGGAGGTGATGTTCAGCGGTGAGAGCAGGTCACCGGTCTCACTGCTGCTGCTCGCCGCATACACGACCTGGCTGTTGACCATGACGAACACGCTGGTGAGCAGCAGGACGAAGCCGGCCGAGTGGAGGGTGCCGCGGTCTGGGCGCCACATGTGTCAGCGCCGCCCTTGCCCAGCGGTACTCCGGCGCCGCCAGATGACGAGGGCGGCTATCCCCGCGCCGGCCGTTCCCAGCCGCCACACCGCCCCGGCGGCACCGTGGTGTCCGGTGGGGGCGGAGTTCGTGGTGCCGCGCTCGCAGTACTCCTTGGCGGGCCCCACGATCCGGTCGCACGGGTTCTGGTGGCCGGAGTGGGTGTCGGTGGCGAAGGCCTGGCCGGTGTGCGGCCACCACGGCTCCGGCATGTTCGTCCCGAGGGCCAGGACGAGCACGCCGACGGCGACGGCGATCACCATGAGGATGCTGGCGGTCGCGGTGATGTGCCGGGAGCGGTCCCAGGAAGAGGTGGTCATGAGATGTGCTCCTTGGGGCGCGCATCCACGGCCTCACCGGCAACAGGTACGGAGGGCGGGGCGGCGCTCGTGCGGCGTCCTGGCGTGGTGGTGATGGAGGAGGAGATCCGCTCGATGCGGGGGATGACGACCTTGATGCGGCCGGTGTTCTGCCGTGGGCACGCGATGAGGAACTCGCCTTCGCGGCCGCGTTGTCCGACAGGGGACAGGCCGGTGGTCACCAGCCGTAGCAGCTCGGGGTCGTTCGGGTCGAGACCGAGGAACTCCAGTCCGCGGCGGGCGCGTTCGCGGTCGGCGGTGCGGGCGAGCGCCCGGTAGGCCATCAGGCCGCGGTCGGGGCCGAGTTCGGCGGCGTCGTGCGAGCCCGCCAGGAGCCCTGCGCCGTGTTTGCGTCCGTCGTGGAGGATCTCGTGGACCAGGGCGGTGCCCTCGGCGGACGAGGTCAGCCAGTACAGTTCGTCCGTGACCACCTGGGTGAACCGCTCGGGGTCTTCGAACGCGGTCTGCCGGGCGAGTGCGGCGATCAGATAGAGCACTGCGCGGCCGATGAGCGCTTCCAGCGGCTGCTGGTGCAGGACCTCGGGCTTGTCGAACGCGGCCTTCGGGGGCAGCTTCAGCCCGGTCGTGGTGATCACGATCATGTCGGTGGTGCTGGAGGCGTCCAGCCGTACCGGCGGCAGCGCCGGGTCGAACACCATACGGGCCAGGGAATTGGTGGCGACGACGCGGATGAGGCCGGCGAGGGTGGCGGCCGCGTCCTGCCGCTTGCCCGCCTCGCTCGTGGCCATCCTCTCCAGGACCTCGAGGACGCGGTGCATGGAAGGGGCGTCGCTGGCGGCGGCCTGCTCGACGGCATGGTGGAGGACCTCGCCGCTGGTGCTCATCGGACCGATGCCGAGCTGCAGGGTCAGGTAGGACAGGGCGTAGTGGCGGCCTTCGGGGCCGTCGAACATGCGCAGCGGGTCGATGGACACCTCGGCCTGGGCGGCGTCGATGATCTGGACGCGGCCCTTGGCCGCGGTGCGGGCGAAGGTGGCCCACTCGCGGACCGGGGTGCGGTCGATGCAGATCGCGCAGCCGCCGCGCGCCCACACCGCCTCCGCGATCAGCTTCTGCATCACGCTCTTGCCCGCACCGAGATCCCCGACGATCCCCATCGACGCGGACGCATCCACCTTGGGCGCGTCCGCCACGTTGATCATCACCGGGCGGGTTGTGCCGCTGTCCAGGTCGATACCGAGGAACATCCCGTTCGGGTCGCCGACCTCCGCGGTGGTGAAGGCCCCGGAAAGCGCCCAGTCCTCGCTGATCTGGTGCTGCGTGAACTCCCGCACCACACCGGGCCGTACGGTGCCGGGCAGCCCGAGGGTGAACAAGGCCTCCTGCAGCCCGGCCGGACGCACGGCCCGGTAGTCGGCGCCGCCGAGCAGGGCGGCCAGGGCCCGGGTGCGGGCGTCGCAGACTGCGGCGGTCGGCCCCCACACGGTCAGGACCGTCACCGACTGGACCTCGACCTCCACGCTGGTGCGCGACAGGCGTGCGTCCAGCTCTCCCAGGTCGCGGGCGGCGTCGGTCAGGGAGACGGGCATGCCGGTGGGGCGGGCGTCGTATTGGTCAGCCTGGTCGATCAGCTCGTTCTTCTTGCGCCGCACCTGATCGCGGGCCTTCTCCGCCGGTACCAAGGCGAGGTCGACGGTGTAGTCGACGGGAAAGTCGAGCATCTCCAGCTGCGCGAACAGATCCGCGGCATCCTGGCTGACCGCGGGCGGGCACTCGGCCAGCGCCAACTGCGCCTGGTAGCCAACTCCTGTGCCCGTTTCGACTTGCAGCCAGCGCCGCCCCAGCGGCGAACCGGTGTTCAGCCGCCACCAGGCCTTGCGACCCGACCGCGTGATCCGGCCCGCGCTCTTGAGCTCGTCGACGTCGTCGAGCCCGGGGTCGATGCCGCCTTCCTGCAGGCGGACCTGGCCGAGGTCGGCGTAGCTGGGGGAGCGCAGCACGCCCTCCCGGATCTGCCCGCCGTACAGCTCGCTGGTCTCGGCCTCGGCCAGCAGGGGCTCCGGCAGCCCGCGGTGGAGGGCGTGCTGGATCATCCACACGACCTCCGCCGGGCGGGCCGGGCGGAAGGCGACGCCGCCGGCGAGCGCGGCTTCCACCCGGGAGGCCCGCTCGCGGTAGGCGCTCACCTCGCGTCGTACCACGGGGGCGGCCCGCATGCCCAGCATCGGCGCGACGTCCGCCCACACCGCGCCGAGCGACGCGGTCACCTGCCCGCCGGCGGCGTCGTTTTGCAGCGGCACCGCCAGCCAGAGCGTGCGGCGGTGCATCTCCTGCTCGCCCAGCAGGTCCAGGGTGGCCTCGACGTTCTCCACCCACGGATGCGTACTGCCGGGGGGCTGGTCGCCGGGCTCGATGCCCTCGATCATGCGCAGGGCGATCTCGCCCGGGTCGACCTGTGCGCACAGCCCGAACAGGCGCGGCGCCCCCGTCAGGGAACGGATCAAGTGCGTGATCTTCGCGAGTTGCTCGTCGCGGACCGCGGCCGGGACGTAGGTGCCCTGGACGGTCTCCTCGCGGCGGCCGCGCGCATCCGGTCCGGGGTGCAGCCGGTAGAGCGCCCACACGCTGCCGTGCGTCGACCAGACCAGGTGCCCTGCGATGTGACGGATCGGCACCCTCATCGCACACCCCCCTGCTGGGCGAGCGCGAGCAGCTGCTGCACACCGGACACCGGCCGCACCGGCGCTGCGGGAGCAGCCGGCGCCGGGCGCCGACGAGCGGACGGGCGCGGTGCTGCCGTGCTCCGGTGCGGTGTCCGGCGGGCAGGCCACTCCGGGGCGCGGGCGGGTGCGGCCGCGACGGTGGGGGCGAGCACTGCGGTGGGGGCGAGCGCCTCCTCGAGAGTGAAGCCGCCAAGCAGCGCGTGGGGCGCGCGGTCGCGGGCGGCCCTGCCGCCGATCCGCCCGCCGCGCGGCTGCCAGCCGAGCAGCACCCAGCCCAACGCGGCCTGCATCGGAGCGCGGCCGTTGATCTTCGCCCGGCGTACCGCCCAGACCGCCAGTAGCCAGGCCGCGATCGGGACGGGGCCCATCCACGACCACCAGCTGATGGACTTGACCAGAAGGAAGCCGCCACCGACGGCTACCGCGATCTGCGCAGGGGTGTACGGGCCGAGGGGAATCTTCCAGTCGGCGACCTTGCCCAGTACCCAGGGGTGGCGGCGGGCGGAGGTGTAAAAGCGTCCCATCCGCACCGGGGCGGCGGCGCTCACAGCCAGCCTCCCGCGCCGGCGGAGTGGTCACGTACGAGGGGATCGGTACTGCGCACGATCCCGGGGATTGCGGGTGCGCCCTTGGCCGGGTTCTTCACCTCGTCGGTGAACATGTTCGCCAGGTCGTTACGCGAGTTGTACAGGCCCAGCGCGATCACCATCAGGAGCAGGGCGCCGATCCCGGCCTTGAGGCTGAACTTCTGGATCATGATGACGACCACGAGGCAGACCAGACCGGCCTGCAGGCCCTTGGTCGCCCACTCCTTGAACATGTTGATCCACGAGTTGCCGAGGTCGTTGAGCTGCCCCGCGAGCATCAGGCTGTGCACCGTGTTCACCGGACACCCCCGTCCTGGGCGGTCCCGGACTCCAGCGCCGCGACTTCCCACCGGCCCGAACGGGCCTTGAGCGTGAGCTCGTACCCCAGCGGCCAGCGACCGCCGGAGTCCCGGGCTTCCACCTGGACGAGGACACGCACCGCCGTGCCGTCGGCCGGCACCTTCCCGGCGGCCGCGGCCTCCTCGACGGCGGACACCCGCTGCACCGCGACCGCCGTGTACGGGGCGGGGGAGACGGGTGACAGCTTCACCCCGGGTGCGAGGTAGCGGTCCACCTCCCCGGCCCCCGTCAGGTACGCGCCGAAGAACTCGCCGACTGCCAAGGACAGATCGCCGTCGGACGGCACGCTCACGCCGTACGGCGACTTGCCCACCCCGGCGCGCGCCGGGCCGGCCACCGCCCCGGGGGCGCCGGTCACCGTGAACGAGGCGCCGCTCGCGTCGGCGGTCACGGGGACGACGAAGTAGCGCAGCCGTCCGTCGGCGTACTGCGCAGCCACGGTCACCGACCACTCGCCGTCCTCGCGCTGCGCACTGCGCACGGCGGTCACCGCCGCCGGGTCCGGCTGCGCACTGGCGACCGGGTCCGGCAGATCGACGTCCGGCGCGAGGGACTGCGCAAGCCGCGCCTGCGCACTGTTCGCGTCGTCGGCGCTGCTGCGCAACCACGCGTCGACGAACACCTGCGCATAGCCCGCAGGGTCGGCCGCAGCGGCCGCGCTGCGCACGGTGGCCGGCTTGTCCGAGGGGGCGGCCGCGACGGTGGTCGGGCCGGACATCACCGCGATGCCCAGGGCGACGGGGCCGGCCGCGATCGCGGTGAACAGGGCCAGGCGCGACAGGCGGACGCGCCGTCTCATCTTCTCCAGCCGGGCGCCTGCGGCCATCGGGGGAGCCGCGTCGCTCTCCGAGGCCTGCTTGCCAGGGGACATGGTCAAACTCCCAGGTCAGTACGTGTACTTGCTGACCTTGAGACAACCCGCCGACCCCGACCCGACCACCGACCATGAGACCCCGACCACGGTCACGATGGGGACACAAAGCCCGTGGTCGGGGTCATGGTCGGCCCGACCACAGCCCCGACCATGGCCCCAGACGGCGAGCGGGCACGCCTGAACCGAGCACCGCCGTGAAGGCGGTGGGGACGGGGAACTGGCCCAGCGGGCCCAGGGGAAACACAGGGAGATGCGGCCGAAGGATCGGTCCCGCGCCGGCTCCAGGAAGGAGGCCGTGGAAGGCCCGGTTGCGCACGACTTGGCCGAGTGCGCAGACCAACGTCGACGGCGCCTTCCCCGCTGTGCGCAGTCGGCTGCACATGCCGAATGCGCAGGACCCGGAATCGTTGCGCAGCCGACTGCGCAATGAGCGCCCCTGCCGCTGCGCAACCGCGACTGCGCATCCTTCGGCTGACACCGGGAAAGGCCCGTGGTCGGCCCGACCATCAGCCCGACCATGCCAGCCCAGTGCGCATGTTGCCGGATCGTGACCGGTGGTCGGGGGCTGTGGCCGTCAGCCTGGTCGGGGGCGCCGGGTGAGCTGACGGAATGGATCTCGCCCACGTCACCTCACACAGCGGTCCCGGCCACCTCGCTCCCGCACGTCCGCTCCAGGGCATCGGCGGCCGCGCGTACACGGCGCGCGAGGAAGCACGATGAGCCGCTTCGGGGCGGGAATCCGACGTGGGGTGATGGCGGCGGACCAGTACACCCAGATCGCCAACGCCCTGTTCCGCGACCCCAAGATCTCCTTCAAGGCGAAGGGAACCTTCGGCTGCATCAGCACCCACCGTGTCGGCTGGCACGTGACGGTCGCCGACCTCGTGCGCGCCGGACCCGACGGACGCGACGCCGTGCGCGGCGGCCTGAGCGAACTGCAGCGGCACGGCTATCTCATCCGCGAACAGTTGAGGCACGACGACGGGATCCTCGGCGAGGTCGTGTACTCGATCACGGACCGTCCCGCTCCCGTCGACGCCGACCTTGCCGCGGCGGCTGGTTCGGCGTTCGCCTCCCCGCCGGCGGGTGAGGCGCCGCCCGGCTTCGGGGCGGGGATCCGTCGTGGGGTGATGGCGGCGGACCAGTTCACCCAGATCGCCAACGCCCTGTTCCGCGACCCCAAGATCTCCTTCAAGGCGAAGGGAATCTTCGGGCTCATCAGCACGCACCGGGACGGCTGGCGGATGAGCGTCACGGACCTGGTGCGCTGCAGCCGCGACGGCGAGGCGGCCGTCAAGAGCGGCCTCAAGGAGCTGGAGAAGCACAGCTTCCTGCTCCGGGAACGTGAGCGCCGCCCCGACGGCGCTCTCGGCGCGGCCGCGTACTTCATCACCGATCTGCCCAGCCTGCAAAACAGCAGGTCGCAACCGATGTCGGGTTTTCCACCGGTGGATAACCCGACGTCGGTTAATCGCCCCACTAAGAACACCAACAGAAAGAAGACCAACAAGCAGAAGACCAGCACCGTCCCTCCGTGCGACCGCAGCGACATCGCGCGCACACCCGAAGGGACGGACCAGCCCGACACACCAGCGTCCCCGCCGACTGCGCTCCCGGCGGACGAGATGCATCCGGGGATCCAGCTGCTGCTCGAGATCGGAGCGAGCCGTCCGAACCTCCTGCTGACCGGCAAGGTGCTGACCGACCAGGGCCGCGTGGCCACGGTGATGCTGGAGTCCGGCTGGAGCAGCGAGCAGCTGCGCCACGTCATCACCGACCGGCCCCTGCCGCACCTGGTGCGCACCTCGGTCGGCGCGATCATTGCCGCCCGGCTCCGCGCCGCCCAGGCCTACCCGCCACCCGCCACCGCAGCAGACCACCACGATCCGCCCCCGTGGGACGAGCCGTACGCGTCGGCGACAACCGAGCGATCATCGATGGGGGCCGCCGCCCGCAGCGTGCCCGAGGCCCTGACCTACCGGGCCCTCGTCGAGTGCGCCGGCTGCGGCGTGCCCGCAACCGCCCCCGGCGAAGACCTCTGCCCGGCCTGCCTCGGCTGGCCGCTGTGCCGCACCTGCCCGGGCCCGACGCCCCGGCGGGCCCACCCCGACGGCGACGGCCGCTGCAGGACGTGCGCCTCCGCCTGACCGACCCACTGGAAGGAAGAAGCCCGTGACGGACACGCTCCGCACACCACCACCGCCGACCGCGGCCGCGCAGCACCAGCGCCCCTTCGCCCTCGACCCGGACCGGTGGGAGACGGAACGCTCACGCGCCCTGCGGACCGGCCACGTCCGCGACCACACCTGCACGGCCGAGTGCGAACCCGTCCTCGTGTACGAACGCACCTGGTGGGGCTGGCTCGCCTGGACGGTTCCCGGTGACGGCACGCCGCCCGATCAACCCCATCAGATCGGGGTTCTCACCCCCACCGCGAGCCGCATGCAACGCCTGGCCCTGCGCTGGCTGACCAGGCACCCCGCCCAGCGCCTCGCCCTGGCCCCCACCATCCCCGGGTCCCTGCGGCTCTCCGCCGCTGCCGTTGCCCTCATCAGCCTGCTCGCAGGCCTATTCGCGATGAGTTACAGCGTTCCCGTCGACGCCGCACTGCCGGGAATGCTGCTCGCTCCGATACTCGCCGAGCACCTGCCGCGCCAGCTGGATGCCCGGGCCCGCGAACACGTCCGCAGTGTCGAAGGCGACGGCGCCTGCCGCTACTTGCAGCGTCTCGCCTCCCTGCACACCTTCCTCGTCCAGGCTGCCGCCGGCAGCGACCGCTACGAGCTGCGCCGTGCGGCCGAGATCGGCCAGCACCTGCTGTGGGACGCAGCCGGCCTGCTCCAGACCCAGGACACCCGCTCGGGCTCCGCCGACCTCATCGCCCGCGAGCGGCTGATGGTCCAGCTCGCCGACCAGATCACTCCGAGCCTGAACCGCACCCACGCCGAGGACGGGCCAGCCGACGCGGACCAGCCCGGCTGGCACGAGCGGCCGTTAGGCCCGTACCCGCCCGGCTTCGAACAGACGGCACAGCCAGCATTCCGACGCACACCCGGCACGTCACCACTGAAGGGATTCCATCCCATGCTCCAGACTCAGCCCGATCACGCCGGCCGCATTGCGGACGTCTACCTGCTCTTCGCGCACGAGCCGTACTACCCCGGCCCCGGCGCCCAGGAGATCAACACCACCCTGGTGGCTGCTGCCTCTCTGCTCCACCCCCGGGTACGGCAGCCCGACGGGGCCCAGATCCACGACCGCCTCACCCAAGGACGACATCCGGGAGAGATCGTCCCGCTGGCCACCCTCACTCACGAACTGCGTGGCGGAGCCGACTGGCCGACGGTCGGCGACTGGGAGAGCGTTACCACCGACCTGCTGCACCTCGTCCGCGAAGGGGAGTGCGACGCCCTCAGCCTCGGCCTGCCCGAGATCCTGCGGACTCTCATCTGCACCGGACCACACAGTCACGTGCGCACCTACGACGCGGCGGCCGACCAGTTCATCGCATACGGGCCGACGGAACGCGCCGCCGTCCTGGCCGAGGTCGAGAAGTTCCTCGCCTGCATCGTGGCCGAGCAGGACCTCTGGCCCGGCGACGGCCCGCTGCCCTCGCCCACCCGCCCCGCATGACATCACCAACCCAGTTGTGGCTAGAGCACTTCGGCTGTGCCTCCGATCTGACGCGACGGGCACGGACCGAGCATGGGCAAAAGACAGCGGGACTGCATCGGCTGCGGGGCACCGGTCGGCTTCATCGACCGGCAGCACTGCTGCCGCTGCACGGCCCGAATGAAAGATGAAGCTGCCCGCGCGTCCTGCCCTACCTGTGGAAGGTCACGCGTCGTGCAGGCCGACACCGGACAGTGCATCAACTGCTCGGGGGCCTGCACCATCTGCGGCCGGCCAGTGCGGTCTGCGACCACCACCAGTTGCGATGCCTGCCGGCGTGAAGCCGAACGGGTGGCCCCCAAACGGACCTGCCCGCGCTGCCAGCGACCCGGCTTCTTGCAGACTGGCACCGGCTGGTGCGGCCACTGCTCACGCATCCGGCAGTCCAAGCAACCACCGCGCGAGTGCGCCGGGTGCGGTCAGGTCCGACGCCATGCCGGGCTCGGACTGTGCACGGCCTTGCTGGCAGAAACACCCCGACCGGCCGCTCATCACCGCCGCGAACCTGCGGGACCGGCTCGCCGACCCACCTCCGTGGCTGGTTGACTTCGCCGGCCATCTCGCTGCCCGGCACTGCGCCAGCCGAGCCTGCACCATGATCAGCTCCTTGGGCCGGCTCCTGGAGGACGGCCACCCCAACCATCCTCAAGCTCTCCTGGATCGTGCCCGCCGCCCCGGCCGCTCGATGGGCTCTCTTGCCCGCGCGCTGGAGGACTACCTCACCCAGCGCGCCCTGGCCCTGCCGACCGACCACGCGGACCGGCTCGCGGCCGGCCGCCGCCGACGCCGCATCGAAGCCGCCCCGCTCCCGCTTCGACCCCAGGTCCAGGCGTTCTCCGACTCGCTGCTGCGAGCACGTGAACGCGCCCTGCGGGCCGGAACCCTGCCACGCGCCGACATCACCATCGACGCGGCCCTGGCCATCGTCCGCGACTTCGCCCGATTCCTGACCGACCACTGCGGCAAGCACGACTGGGCCCTCGCAGACGTCCACGACATCGAAGCGTTCCTGGCGACCAGGCCCAAAGGCCGCCAGCGCCGACTGACGGTGCTGCGGCAGTTCTTCCGCTTCGCCCGCTCCCACAAAGTAGTCCTCGCCGACCCGACCCGGGGCCTGCAGGTGAAAGGCCCGTCCGGGTTCATCGGCACCACGGTCGCCGTCGGCCGGCAGCGTCAACTTTTCCGCCGCTGGACCACCGGCACTGACGCGCACCCCCACGAGGCTCTGCTCGGCGTCCTGGCCCTCCTGCACGCGGCCTCCAGCAGCGAAGTCCGACACCTGCGCGTGGACGACCTCGATCCGGTCAACCGCACCGTCCGCCTGGGCAAACGCCCTCATCCGCCGTTGGACCCGGCCAGTTGGTCAGTGCTGCAACGCTGCCTGGCCCACCGCGAAATCCAGCGCACCGACAACCCCCACGTGATCGTCACCAAGATCACCAAATCCGGCAGGGCAGCGGCCTCGACGGGCTATATCAGCCACATCCTGGACCCCTACGGCGTCCCGCCCCGGACCTTGCGCTGCACCCGCCTGGCCGACCTGGTCAACACCCTCGATCCCAAGCTCGTCGCCGCCGCGTTCGGCATGGATCCGGAAGCCACCATGATCTATCTCGCCGACCGCATCGACCCGGGCCGTCTGCCTGATGCATGACTGACGCGACAAATTCGCTGGGCACGGCAGTGTTCGATCTGCAGAATCAGCAGAATGCCGCGCTTCTTGTGTGACCACTGCCGACGCCCCCTCACCGGACCGGCCACCAAGGTGAAAGTGCCGCCTTCGGTGCCGATGTCGGAGATCCCGGGTGTCCGGACACGTCCGGCCCGCGTGCCCCTCGGCACTTATGCCCCTAATTTTCGGCTGAGCGAGTTCAGCAACGACATCCCAGGCTTCATCGTGCACCCCACCGACGTGATCGGCACTGAACAGCATCCCGACCTCATGCGATCAATCGGCTGCTGCCAAGGCCCTGCAGGCGGCGATGGCCTGAACCTGGTCTGCAGGGACTGCGGAGCCGAAGTCGCCACCCGGCAAGCGGATTGTTATACCCAAAACCAGGTGACCTTCGAGCCAGCTGCGGTCTGCCTGTCCTTTTCTGACGACTGATCGCAGTACCCGGTTAGGCCCAACCCGTTGACTTTCGGTACCGCCTGGCACAGGTTCGCCGGAACGTGTGCGCTTTGGAGAAGGACTCGTTGGAGGCGATCGCCATACTGTTCTTCTCCTCACGCTCGGTCAGCACCTGGAACAGCAGCTCGGCTCCGCGCCGGGGCACCCTTCGCGCGCTCGCTCGCTACTCACCTGTCTCGTGCTCCGAACGATCCATGGCCGGAGGCTCGTTGTAGGTGATCACGACCGGCGCGTTTGCCTCCGCCCGTACGCGGTCCGACGCCGTCGCGATCTCCTCGTAGGTCCATTCCCTGTACAGGCGCTCCCCGTGGGCATCGGTGATGTCGATGACCACGCTGGTCCACTCCTCGGCGGGCTGTTCGGGGACGAGTCCCAGCTCGTACGTAGCGTCCTGGAGGAGGGATTCGGTGACGCGTATGCCGGTGAGTCTCTCGGCCAGAGCGAGGACCGCCGCCTTCCGGTCGACGTCCGGGGCGCTATGGAAGCGCACCCGCGACAGCGTGCGGCACAAGGCCGATCCCGTCCTCCAGCAGGCCGCGAGGGCCGAGCTGGGGGACTTGCGGACTTACGGATGGAGGCGAACGCGGGCGAGCGCGACCTGATCTTCCTGGACGAGTCCGGCTTCGCTCCCACGATGCTCACCGGCTACACCTGGTCGCGGATCGGACGGCGGGCCGCGGTGCCCCGGGAGGACACCAAGAACCGTCGCGTCAACGTGCTCGGCGCGAAGATCGTCGGCGTCGAGCCGGACCTGGTTTGGCAGCGCACCAGCGGGAAGATCGACGCCGGCGTGCTGCTGCCCACCGCTATGCTTTGACTGTTGCACGCGGCTCACCGAGGAGATCAGCGCCTGGCGGCCGGCCGTCGCCGATGGTCGCGGCGACGAGCCGGGACTGGCGCAGGCCCTGCTTCAGAGCCTCGGCCACGACTTCAACTTGTTGGTCTGGGTTGCCCGGCGGTGGCGTGAGCACCCGGACTTTGCGCCATCCTGGCGGCCACGGCATAGCCGGGCGGAGCGCTGGTAGGCCTGGCCAGGGTGTGTTGGGCGAGCGTGCGGCGCCGCGCGGTGGCCTGTAGCTGCGCGGTGAGTTCCGGGTTCGCCGAGGGCTTCGCTACCCGTCCAGCGCCGTCCGCACCGCCGGATCCGCCGCCAGCGTCTCGTAGATCCACGGGGCGTTGCGCGGGGCCTGGTTGCGGGTGCGGGTGGTGAGCAGGGAGCGGGTTTCCTCGCGGGCCCGGTGCGTGGTGAGCGTGCCTGATTTGCGGTGGGCCAGGATCGTGCGGATCCGGTCGAGTTCCTCGTCCTCCGCGGTGTCCGGTGCGTCACCCTCGGCGCCCGCAGCCGGGTCGTCGGCGAACAGGCGGGCCGCCGCATGGCGGATCAGCACTTCCGCGCACAGCATCGCGGGTGCGTCCGGCGCGTCCCCCAGCGCCAGGCGCTCGGCGCGGGCCAGGACGCTCACGGCCTGCTGGTGGGCGTCCTCGGCGGCGTAGACGGCGCTCAGGTCGATCAGCGTTTCCAGCACCCGAGGACGGTCGTTGCCACGCTCCCACCAGTCGGCTGCGACCTGGTAGAGATGGACTGCCGTGGCCGGGTCGTCGAGCAGCGCGGCGGTGCGGGCCGCGTTGGTGTGGCAGTTGGCCGTGTTCCAGGGTTCCTCGGCCTGCTCCCACAGCGCAGCCCCGCGCCGGTAGAGGCCGAGCGCCTGCTGCAGATTGCCCGCGTCCTCCTCGGCGACCCCGCACTCGTTGCAGGCCATCGCCCGGTGTTCGCTGCTGCCCCAGCGGTCGGCCAGCTCCACGGACTTGCGGCCCCAGCGCAACGCCTCGTCGGTGTTGTCGGCCCGGCGGGCGATACGGAAGTTGTTGATCGCGACGGGGACGGCGGCCGCGGCCCGCCCGGTCGTGGTGAGCGTGTCGACGGCGCGTTCCCCGGCGCTCAGCGCCCCGGCCCAGTCCTCCGCCTCCCACAACAGCATGCTCAGCTTGAACTCGGCCTCGGCGACCCGGACCGGCAGCCGGTGCTCCCGGGCGAGCCCGACGGCCTTCCGTGCCGCTGCGACCGCGGCCTTGAGCGCCTGGCCCGACCGCAGCGTGTCCGCGTTCAGCAGACAGGTCTTGACGGCTTCCTCGGGATCCCCGCGGCGCAGATGCAGGGCGATGCGATCGTCGTTGACGTCGACGACCGCGTCGAGTTCACCGCGTGCCGAGTACAGGACATGCAGCCCGATCATCAGTTCTGTGGCCATGTCCAGCCAGCCGTTCTGCTCGGCCAGGGACAGCGCGGCGTGAAATCGGCTCGGGTCGAGCTCGCCGATCAGCTGCGCCCCGTACCGCTGGTCGGTGATCTCCGCCAGCCGGTTGACCAGATACGCCACCCCGGCCCGCTGGAACTCCTGAATCTCCGCGGGCGGTTCGGTGAGGTCCAGCTGCTCGCGGGCATACAGCAGGACCAGGTCGTACAGGCGGAAGGTGGCCAGCAGCGCACCGGCGGGCAGCCGGACGAGGTCCTGCCGGGCCAGACTTCGATCCACCAGCCGGTTCAGCAGCAACTCCTGCCGCATCGCGGGCGCCTTGAGGCAGTGCCCGAGCTCCGCCCCGCTGACCGCCGCGCCCGGCGCCGCCGCGATCAGCCGGAACACCCGCTGGGCCGACGGGTCCAGGGCGTCGTGGCTGAGCCGGATGGCCAGGCGCACGGCGCGGTCCCCGTAGGCGAGGGCGTCCAGCCGGACCGACTCCTCCTCCAGGAGCTGGACGAGATACGACGCGGGCGGTCCCGAGGGATGGGCCAGCCGCGCCCCGGCGATCCGCAGCGCCAGCGGCACATCGCCGCACAGCTGCGCCACCCGGTCCAGCGCGGCGGGTTCGCAGGCGTCGGGGCGTTCCTGGCAGCAGCGGATGAGCACCGCGACAGAAGCAGGTCTGGCCAGCGGACCTACATCGAGGACCAGCCCGGGGTCGGCGTAGTCCTGGGCGCGGTCGCGCGAGGTGACGATCAGGGCGCAGCCCGCCGGTGCCTTGACGAACGGCCGGACATGGGCGGCGTCGGCGGCGTTGTCCAGGACGAGCAGCACGCGGCGCTCGTGCAGGGCGGCGGTGAGTGCCGCGAGCTGCCGGGCGTCGTCCGTCAGTTCCGAGCCGAGGTCCAAGCGCAGCGCCTCACTGATGATGCGTACCACCGTGCGGGCATTCAGCCGAGCCTCGGGCATCAGGCCGCGCAGGTCCACGTAGTACACGCCGCCCGGGAACGCGGGGATGAGGGCGCGGGCGGCCTCGACAGCCACGGTGGAGGTGCCGGCGCCGGGCTGGCCGGAGAGGAACGCGGTGGCCGATCCGTACCGCGTCATCCGGCGGTCGATCGCGCGGGCGAGACGGGCCACCAGCTCCTCGCGTCCGGCGACGCACGGGTCGGGTGCGGGCAGCCGGCACATCTGAACGGCCACGGCGGCGAGTTCGGCGCGGCCGGGGGCCGGTCCGGGGACGGCGGGGGCGCTGTCCGTGTCGCCGGTGGCGGGTGGGCGGGGCGGGACGAGTACGGCTTCCACCGATGCGGAACGGATCGGCGGCAGCAGGTCCAGCAGCGCGTGCAGGAAACCGGACAGCGGGATGCCGTCCCCGTCCAGCAGCGCCTCACGCAGACAGCTCCGGCAGGTGTCGGACAGCTCCGTGAACATGCCGCCGGGCAACTCATCGGCCAGCATTCGCCGCACACTCCCGAGCAGGGCCCGCGCCGCGTGCGCCGCCATCTCGTCCGCCGGCTCCGGCCCCGGCAGCGGTGCGGACCAGCGGTGCAGCGCCTCATCGTGGTCGGCGAGCCGGGGCAGCAGGACGCGTGGTTCCAGGCCGCGCAGCCGTAGCCGGCGGCGGAACTCGTCGGTCTCCCGTCGGCTCCAGGCGCCGGCGGCGGCCCGCTCCAGGATTTGGCCGAGCAGGTCCTGGAGCGGGCCGGAGCCACGGCAGGTGTCGTCGATCGCGGTGAGCACCAGGGCGGCTTCGCGGGCCGTTTCCGCTGCTCCGGTCACTGTGGTGCGGGGCGCGGGGGTGGCGTCGTGGGCCGAGATGAGGGTGCCCGGCTCGTCGCCGAGGGTCAGCCGGCTGCGTACGGTGATCTCGGCCGGGCCTTCGAGCAGGTGGGTGAGGTCCTCGGTTCTGGCCACCCAGACGGAGTCGCGCAGCCAGCCGTCGGCGCTGTTGTAGCGGGCCGACACCACGCCGAGCACCACTCCGTCGGTCAGCCGGAGTACGGGGGCGCCGCTCATCCCGGGCAGCAGTGCGGACGAGGACAGCCGGCCCAGCGGGACATCGTCTCGTACCGTCCAGCCCTGCCAGCTGCCGGTGGCATGCAGGAAGCGGTAGTCGTGCCCGGGATCGTCCACCCCGGCCACGCCGTTCACCACCACACCGGTCAGCAGCCGCACCGCGTCCGTGGGTGCCCACCCGGGGACGGACTCCTCCAGCGGCCGGGCCCGGCGCAGCACCGCCAGATCGCGTACGTCGTCGACCGCGGTGACCTTTGCCCACTCGGCGGCCGCCGCACCGCCGAGCGCGTCGGTCCGCACCTGTGCGCCGGGGTACCCGCAACCGAGTCCGGCCAGCACGTGCCAGGCGGTGACGACAATGCCGGGCGCCACCTGGAAACAGGTGCCCGCCGGTGCGCCGTCGGGGCTCAGTACGCGTCCCAGACTGCCCGGCACCCGGGGATGGCGCGTCGCCGCCTCCATCGTCGCCCCCCCCGACGGCGCTACGCCGAGGCGTCCGGGGCGGCGGCGCTCCGGTAGGTCATCCGGACCACCAGCGACGCCTCACCGGCGGCGCCGGCCACGATGACGTTCCCCTGCGCCGAGAACTTCAGCCCGAACTCCACCTCGACCTGCTCGGGCCGGACCGCGCGCTGGTGCAGCCGGTCGATCGCCTGGGCGGCGGAGGTCGCGATCTCCACTACGGCGTCGCGGGCATGATCGAAGGACTCCACGACCTGGCGGCCTGCTTCCTGCAGCCGTGAGGTGGGCTGCGATCCCGGCACGGGCACGGTTTCCACCAGCACCTCGACCGCGCCCACCCGTAGGGGGATCAACCGGTTTGTCATGCAGACAACTTGTCACAAGCAGCCCGGCGTTGTCCCTGCGGACGGCTGGATCCGTGGGCTGTCGGTTAACGGGTGCGGGGATGACTTCCATGCACCCTGGCACTCACAGGCCATTTCCCAGGCGACAGCGCTATGTCCAAGCAACCTGGGACCAACCGGCGTGTTGTGTCGGGCGCGGCTTGGGTGAAGTTTGGTGTGCCGCCCGGCAGCCGCTCCACCGTGCGTCAGAACCTTGGCGACCGCAGCCACATGGATGTGCTCACCGCATTGCGCCCGGCGGCACTGAAGCGACGGAATGCCCGGTGACGGCCGTGGATTCTCTCCCGCAGGAGAACAGCAGCCACCCGCGACCTGCGGCTTCGAGGCGTTCTTCCGCCGCTATGATCCCAGCCTGCGCCGCTACCTGTACGCGCGCGGGGCGCGCGGCGACGTTCTGGAGGATGCGGCTCAAGAGGCGATGTTGCAGGCATTGCAGTACTGGAAGTGCCTCCAGGATCACCCGCGGCCGGCGGCATAGGTGTTCACGGTGGTCAGGCAGCGCTACCACGCAGAACGGAAAAGGCGTCAGGGGCAGGAAGAGCTGACCGACGACCCCGCCGCCTTGCAGACGCCACGGTTGGGGGCTGCTGCTGGAAAGCGTGTGTTTGCTTGGCTGGTGTGCGGTCTGCCGGATTGTCAGTGCCGCGCCTTATCGTGAAAGCCATAGTGCTTTCAAGGGGGAGGGCAGCACGTCTTGGCAAATCTCGTCTGGCACACCAAGTTCGGCATCCACCTCGACCTGACGCTCGATGACCTCGGCCATCCAAACCTGCCGAACCTGTGGTCCATTGTTTACGACACCGACCGTCTCTACGCCGCACGCGACATCCCCGTCCGCGAGCGGGACCTGCAGTGCGGCGGCATCTGTCAGGAGGCTGGCGTCACCGCCTGGATGTACTTGCGCCAGCGCGCAAACGGTCGGCGCGAAGCGGTCCACGAACGCGCCGAAGACGAAGAACGCCACACCGCGCCGATGACGGCGGAGCATCGGGCGTACCAGGAGCGGATCGTACGAGCTGCGGAGATCGGCGGGTTCAGCGCCGACTGCGAGGTCCGCACCCGCACCGGCCGGCGCGGCTGGATCCAGACCGACACCCTCGTCCAGGGCGAGAGCGGCCTGCGTATCGGCTGGGAAGTCCAGCTGTCGACGGCCGACACCCACGGCCCCCGCAGTGTCCGCTCCCGCGCCGCCAGGGCGGCCAAGCACGGCATCACCCCCGCCTGGCACACCGACCGCGCCGACTACGCCCGCCGTCGCGACACTCACTGGACCCGCAGCAACAACCTGCCTGCTCACGTCATCGCCAGAACCGGCGACCTGCGTGTCATCTCCGGATTCCGCGCCCTGGACTTCTGGCGCTGCGACGGCCGCGCCCTGTACCGCTGCCCGGACACCCAGAGCCGGTGCGGCAACGTGCATGTCACGCCCAAACCAAAGGACGTACTGTTCGACGACCTTGTCCGGCAGACCGCAGCCGGACTCATCGTGCCCATCGACCACCGCGACGGATCGAGCACGCACCGATTCTGGGTGACCAGTACCGACCGCGACCGGCTCCAGGACCACCGTCACGACAACACCAACCTCCCGCCCCTCCCCGACAGCGAGAAGGAGGACGGCCCCGTCGGCGCGAGCCGACGACGGCCCACCTGCCGGCCGGCCACTGTCCCGCCGCCGTCCACCCAGCACATGCCTGCACCACTGTTGGACTGGAGCTCCTCCGCACACTGGTCCTTCGAGCCCCAGCCTTGCCGGCACTGCTCCAAGCCGACCAACCTCCTCGACGACCAGGGCGAACCATCCCATAAGGTATGCGCCGAAGCAGCCACTGGCGCCTGAAGAAGACCGCCGAGGCCGCCCCGGGACGGCGAACGGTCGAGCCTGCGCAAGGCGACTGCCCCCGCGACGCCGGACAGATCTTTCAGGCTGCGCAGCCGCAGGCCCGGACGGCCGGATACGACGAACCCGCACGCCGCCAGGAGCGGGCGGATTTCGCGGCTCGCTCCGAAGACGGCCGAGCGGTGAGTCAAACCTGGTCCCCGTGCGGCTGGTTCCCACTCTGCCCTCGCCTCGGCAGGCAGAACTCGCCGAGACGAGGGCAGCAGGAAACCACGCCACGCCTACGACATCGCCGTATCCCAGGAACCGTTCACCGAGTTTCTGCGAATCTCGGTGATTTGCCCGTTGCTGGGCGAAGGTCCCCGTCTCACTCGATACCAGGAGGTATCAATGCGGGGTAGACGCTTCAATGCCACCGGCCCCGCAGGACGGGGTCTTACGGTCGGCTCCACGTCCGTTTTCTGTCTCCGGGCCACTCCCGGCGACGTGCCGCTTCACGAGTGCGGCGAGGTTCAGTGCCGCGTTCTCATCCC